>NC_008699.1:0-1246467 GCF_000015265.1 Nocardioides sp. JS614 | reverse complement strand
GACCGCTGCTCCGCTCGGCCGACCGGAGCGCGAGTCGGCGGCGCGCCTCGGACGGGGTCGCGATGTCGCGGTAGAGGACCGCCGCCGCCGCCCGGAGACGCTCTACCTGTGCCCGGCTCGACTCGGCGAGCCTGCCGGGGCCGTCCCACAGCGAGTCCTCGAGGCCGACCCGCGCATTGGCACCGAGGGCCAGGGCGATCGTTCCCACCCGGATCTGGGCCGCACCGGCCCCGAGGGTGGACCACTCGAACTGGTCGCCGAAGAGACGAGTGGCGGTCCGCCGCAGGTGCAGCAGGTCCTCCGCATCGGCTCCGATGCCACCGAGCAGCCCGACCACCGTCTGGATGAACAGCGGCGGCTCCACCAGTCCCCGGTCGAGGAAGTGCGCCAGGTTGTACAGGTGCGCGGTGTCGTAGCACTCGAACTCGAAACGGGTCCCCTGGTCTCCGCACGTCCTCAGGATCCGCTCGATGTCTGCGAAGGTGTTCTTGAAGACGAGGTCCTTGTTCCCGAGGTGCCGTCTCTCCCAGTCGTGGTCGAGATCTGGGAACCGATCCAGCATGGGGAACAGGCCCATGTTCATGCTGCCCATGTTCAACGAGGCAAGCTCGGGCGCCAGCGCGATCGCCGGCTCGATCCGTTCCTCGACCGTCATGTGCGGGCTGCCGCCCGTGGTGAGGTTGATGACGACGTCGGACTTGCCCTGGATCTCGGCCAGCAGCTCCCTGAACAGCCCCGTGTCCTGGACGGGGTGCCCGTCGTCGGGGTCACGGACGTGCAGGTGCACGATCGCGGCACCGGCGTCGGCGGCCGCGAGCGCCGCTGCGGCGATCTCATGGGGCGTCACCGGAAGGTACGGGGACATGGAGGGCGTGTGGATCGCCCCGGTGGGGGCGCAGGTGATGATCGCGTCCGGCACGGAACCTCCTTCTCGACGAACTGTCTTCACGACGTCGCGGGCGCGACGTCCTCGATGCCGACCGAGCCGGACCCGACCGACAACTGGTAGCCGGTGACCAGGGCCGGCTCGCCGGGGTCGACGCCGTGCCGCTGTAGCCCCAGGGCCCGCAGGACCGGGGAGTGGGTGACGGCGACGATCGTCCTGCCACGCCAGGCCGGCACGTCTGCAAGGCTCTCGGCGAACGCCAGGATCCTCCGGGCCACGGCTGCCGCGGTGTCGCCCGGGGGCGAGGGGTGAGCGACCCAGAACCCCACCCGCTCCGGGTGTGCCAGCCATTCCTGGAAGAACGGCACCCGGCTCACGTCGTCGGCGGTGAGGGTCGTGGTCTGCTCGGCGAACGCGGCCGCCGTGCTGACCATGGAGACGCGTTCGCCGCCCACGTAGAGGTCCGGGTTGCGCAGCGCGAAGCTGTCGAGGACCGCCGTCCGGCGCGAGCCGCCCGCGCCGAGGCCGTCGACGATTCCCTCCGCCGTCTCGCGGGTCCTGCGGGTGCCGCCGTAGAGGACAGCGCCCACGTCGTAGCCGGCCGACCCGATCCAGGCGCCGGCTCGCCGAGCCTGCTCGTGCCCCTCGTCGGTGATGGGCACGTCACCTCGGTGACCCAGGACATGGGCATGCCGCAGGAGCAGCACGGTGACGGTCTCCGCGCCGACGTCGACCTCGGGGCCGCCGGGCGTGCCGCCGGCCTCCGGCGCGGGTGCGGCCCGGACCTCTCTCACCCGACTGCCGCGGCCGGCTGCTCGCGTGCGGCCCACTGCTTCATGAACAGGTCGAAGATCGCGTCCGCGAACTCCGCGTCGTTGATGTTGCTCTCCATCTCGATGAGCTCGATGCCGGGGTCGAGGGTCCGACGGACGGCGTCGAACAGCGGCGTGACGTCGACGCCGTGCCACTGACTGCCCTCCTTGAAGTAGTTGTCGAGGCCGCCCAGCGGCAGTCCGACCGCCTTGGGACCGGGTGCCTGGTTGACGTGCTCGGCAAGGTACTCGCCGAGCTTGACGAGCTCCTCGGGAGTGGCGAGGAGCGAGGTGATGTTCGGGTTGTGGACCAGCACATTGCGTTCCGGGGTGTTGAACTCGGCGGGGATCGTGTCCACCGCGCCGAAGTTGAAGCACTCCATGGCACCCGGCACGACCACCTGCGGGATGCCCGACCGGATCGCGGCCTCCATGCGCTCGCACCCGGGATCGAAGATGCCGTGGTTCCAGTGGTTGAGCACCTCGGGGAGCGTGTAGTCGATGAGTCCGTCGATGGCGCCCTGGTCGATCAGGTGCTCCATGCCGGCACCCTCGCCGACCGCGTGGAAGGTGACGACCTCGAAGCCCTCGGCCTCCAGCCGGCTTCGAACCCGCATGACACCCGGCGTGGTCACGCCGAACATCGAGACGGCGATCAGCGGCTTGCTGGCTTCGGCCTGCGCCCGGATGCGCGCCCGCCCCATGGCCATGCCCGCGACACCGTTCGCCGCGTTGCCGAGCACCTGCTTGGAGATGCTGTTCAGCCCGGCGATGTCGGTGACGGCGTTGGCCATGTGCAGGTCGGAGTGGCCGACGTAGGGACGGGTGTTGTTGGACGCCATCGTGCTGACGATCAGCTTGGGGAAGCCCAGGCCGAGGTTCTTGAACGCCCCGCTGAGGAGGTCGGTGCCACCCGTCCCACCGAGACCGACAACCGCATCGATGCGGTCCTGGCTCACCAGCTCCTCGAGAACCTGCTGAAGACCCTCGCTCATCTTCGTCACGGCCAGGACCCGACCACCGGCGCCCTCGACCCCGGACTGGAAGTCCTCGAGACGGATGCCGGCCCGCTCGGCAACCTGCACCGCGTCGACATCCGGCGTGAAGCCCGGCTCCCCGAGGACGCCGCAGTCGATGACGTGGACGTCCACCCCGGCAGCGAGCAGACAGTCCTTGACATAGGCGTACTCCGCACCCTTGGTGTCCAAGGTCCCGGCGAGGCACACGACAGCCTTGCGCTCCATCACTCTTCTCCGATCACTTGCGTTTGTGGTTGCCTCACAGACCCGTGGGAAGCATTCCGGTGTGGTGCCCCCGGTGCGGTGGCACGGGCCCTGTCCGTGCGCGGCACGCACGGCGGCGACGTCGTCGATTCGCCTGCTGCGTGGCGCGCGGCTGCTAGGTGTGCTCCTCACCCCCTGGCCGGCCGGTCACATCAGGGTGCAACGCGGTCCAGACCCGCTCAGGTGTCAGCGGCAGGTCACGGATCGGCGTGCCGATCGCGTCGCTGACCGCTGAGCCCAGCGCGCCGGCTGTGCACAGCAACGCGCCCTCGCTGATCCCCTTCGACCCGTACGGCCCAGGTCCGTCATGGTTCTCGATCCCGTGGGTGATCAGCTCGACGGGCACGTCCTTGAACGTGGGGATCCGGTAGTCGAGTGCTCCCAGGTTGCGGATCACTCCGTGGTCGTCGAGGAGCAGCTGCTCCATCTGGCTGTGGCCGAGCCCCATGATCGAGGCGCCTTCGTCCTGGGAGGTGACCTGGATGGGGTTGAGCTCGGTGCCGACGTCGCTGACCGACACGTGCCGATGCAGCAGCAGCTCGCCGGTCTCGAGGTCGACCTCCACCTCGATCGCCGTGCAGTTGAACTCGTAGAAGGCGGCATCACCACCCAGCGGGTGTCCCTTGCGGCCTCGCATCCGAGCGGTTCCCTGTCCGACGAACTCGCCACCGAGAGCACCCAGCGCGATGCGGGACGCCTCGAGCAGGGTGAGCTCGCCATCGGGGGTGATCAGGACGCCCGGGGCCTCGGACAGCAGCTCCTCGTCGATCCCGGTCGACTCGGCGTAGAGCGCCAGCACTCGCTTCCTGATGTCACGGCACGCCTCGAGGACCGCGTTCCCCATGAAGACCGTGGAACGGCTGGCCGAGGTCTGCAGGTCGAAGGGCACGACACCGGTGTCCCCGCTCACCACGCGGATCTTGTCCAACGGGCTGCCGAGCTCGTCAGCGAGGATCTGCTGCCAGAGCGTCCGAGCGCCCTGCCCCATGTCAGAGGTGCCGGCGTAGGCGATGGCGCTGCCGTCCGCGAGGAAGCGCACCAGGCTCTGGGAAAGACCGGAGGTCGCCCCGGGCTTGATGGCGACCGCGATGCCCCGGCCCCGACCGGGCGCGAGCGGCTGACCCCACCCGACCAGCTCGGCCGCTTTCTCCAGCGCCTCGTGCCAGTGCCCGTCCGCCGTGGCCTCGTACGGGCCACGGAAGAACGCCTCACCCATGTTCACGAGGTTCCGTCGGCGGATCTGGAGCCCGTCCAACCCCAGGGCCCGGGCACCGGCATCCAGCTGCGACTCGGTCGCCCACGCGACCTGGGGGGCGCCGAAGCCGCGGAAGGCGGTGCTCGGCGTGGTGTTCGACAAGACAGCGCGCGAGGCCGTGCGGACGCGGGGGATCCGATACGGACCTGCGCCGACGTAGCTGCCCTTCGTCATGACCCGCGGAGCGACGTCGGCGTAGGCCCCGATGAGGAAGTCACACTCCAGCTCGTGGAAGATCAGCGCCCCGTCGCCGGCGAAGCCCGTGCGTGCCTGCACGCGGCACGCCGCACGGCGCATCATCTGGAAGGTCTGCTCGAGCGAGAGCACAAGCCGGCAGGTTCGACCGGTCCGCAGCGCCAGGAAGGCCAGCAGCGGCTCGAGCCTGGGGGTCTGCTTGCCTCCGAAACCACCTCCCGGGTCGGGGGCGAAGACCCGGACCTGGGACAGCGGAAGACCGGTGACCGTGGCAATGGTGCGTTGCAGCAGATAGGGGTGCTGCACCGGGGAGTAGATGTCGAGGCCGCCCGCGCCCGTGGGCACCGCGACGGTGCCACCCGGCTCGATCGGGAAGTGGGTCACCATGGGGAACGTGTAGGTGTTCTCCACGATGACCGCCGCCTCGCCGGCGGCAGCCACCGTGTCGCCCCACTCGTACAACGCGGTCTCCAGGACGTTGGAGTCGCGGTTCTCGTCCTCCACCGGGCGCAGGGAGGGGTCCCTCACGAGCGGGGCCCCGGCCGCCAACGCCCCGTCCACGGTGTAGACACCCGTCTTCTCCTCGAAGGTCACCTCGACCTCCCGCGCGCCGGCCTCGGCCTGGTCGAGGGTCTCCGCGACCACGGCCGCGACCGGCTCGCCGTGGAAGAGGACCTCCCCGTCCGCGAGCACCGGACGATCCTGATGGGAGATGCCGAAGCGAGGTACCGGCTGCGGCAGGTCGGCCGCGCTGACCACCGCGATCACACCGGGCATCTCCATGGCCCGCTTGCCGTCGACGCCGGTGACGCTCGCGCATGCCACCGGCAGGGTGACCAGTGCCACTGCGGCTGCGTCGGGGAAGTGGAGGTCCGCCAGGAACTCCTGCTGGCCGGCGACCCGGGCCGCACCGCCGTAGCGTCGGATCGGCTCCCCCACCGTCCGCAGTGCCTCCCGTTCGGAGCCCTGCTGCTCGATCATCGGGTCGCCCGCTTCCGCGAGGTCAGTTCGACTGCGGCGACGATGCGCTGGTAGCCCGCACAGCGACACAGGTTGCCCGACATCCCTTCCCGAATCTCCTCCACGGACGGATCCGGGTTGGCGCGCAGCAGGTGCTCCGCCGCCATGACCTGGCCCGGGATGCAGAAGCCGCACTGCACGGCACCGGTCTGGAGGAAGGACTCCTGCAGATCGCACAGGCCGCTCGGCTCCCCTGCGCCGAGGCCCTCGACCGTGAGGATGTCGCAGCCCTCTGCTTCGGCCGCGAGCATCAGGCAGCTGTTCACGGTGACGCCGTCGACGATCACCGTGCACGCGCCGCACTCCCCCTCGGCGCAGCAGGTCTTGGTACCCGTGAGACCCAGCTCGTAGCGGAGCGTGTCCATCAGCGTGCGATGGGGTGGCACCGAGAACCCGGCGGACCGCCCG
The DNA here is from genome assembly GCF_000015265.1 of Nocardioides sp. JS614. Lineage (NCBI taxonomy): Bacteria > Bacillati > Actinomycetota > Actinomycetes > Propionibacteriales > Nocardioidaceae > Nocardioides > Nocardioides sp. JS614. The sequence goes on along the minus strand of NC_008699.1, from coordinate 1,240,608 downwards.
TTGACGGTGCACGTGACAGCGACGAGGTCGGCTCCGACGTCGTCGGCGGACGGGTCGGCGGTAGGGATCATGAGCTTCTCCCTGTCTGTCGGTCGGGGTCGGTGCGGCGCCCGGCGGCCCGGAGGACGGTACGTCTGGCGAGCACGCGAGCCATGGCGGTCCGATACGGCTTCCCGGCCCGGACGTCGCCGATCGGCGTCGCCGGCGCCAGCAGGGCGTCGATGGCTTGCTCCAGCTGCTCCTGAGACGTCAGGTCGATCGGTGCGACCGGTCCGCCCAGGAGGGTGGTCGGACCGAGGGCTCCGAGCCCGACCGTCATGGCACCGTCCGCGTCCACGACGGCACTGACGCTGCAGGTCGCCAGGTCCACGCCGCGACGGCGGGTCATCCGCTCGAATGCGGAGGAGCTGCCGGGTGCGGGCCGGGGCACCCGCAGCGAGGTCACCATCTCGCCCGGCTCGCACCGGGTCCGGCGAGGGGCGACGAAAAACTCGCGGAGCGGGCTCGTCCGCTCGCCGGAGACCGAGCTGATCGTGACCGAGGCGTTCAACGAGACGAGCGGCGGTGACGTGTCCGCTGCGGGAGATCCGTTGGCGGAGTTCGCGATCAGGCTGGCACGATTCCTGATCGCCACCGATCCCACCAGCGCGGCAGCCTCCACCAGAGCGGGGAACCACTCGCGGACCGTGGGGTCGGCGATCACGTTGCTCATCGTGGCCGTGGGACCGAAGGTGATCCCCTGCTCGTCCACGGTGATCGGCGGCACCAGGTCCCGCACCCTCTTGATGTCGACCACGAGCGTGGGCTGCGCCCTCCGATGGCGCACCGCGACCAGGAGGTCCGTTCCACCTACCAGGATGCGGGAGGCGTGCGGCTGGCCGGCTAGAGCGGCCACCGCCTGTGCGGTGGTCGCTGGACGGTAGTAGCGCACCAACCCTCCTCTCAGCTCGCGTGACCGTGGGTCTAGGGGTTGACGATGATCTTGATCGCACCGCTGGCACGGTCGTTGAACGTGGCCAGCGCCTTGTCGTACTCCGAGAGCGGGAAGTGGTGGGTGATGAGCTCCTCGGCCCGCATCCTCCCGTTGGCGATGAAGGGCAGGACGCGGCGCATCTCACCGGCAGAGGCGCGTGAGCCGACCAGCTCCAGCTCATCGAGCACGAGGGGCTGGCACTTCAGGCTGACGTCCTCGGTCGGGATGCCGACCATCGCGCAGCGACCGCCGCGGCGCAGCATCGCCATCCCCCAGATCAGGGTCTCGGGGACGCCCGCACATTCCAGGACCACGTCGGCGCCGAGGCCACTCGTCAGTCCACGCACCTCGGCGACCGGGTCGCCTGTGCGCGTGTCGACGGTCTCGAACCCCAGCGCAGCAGCCCGCTCCAGACGGTGGCCGCGCCCCACCACGATCACCCGCGCGGCCCCATCGATCAGTGCGGCGTCAGCCGCGAGGAGGCCGATCGCGCCGGCACCGGTCACCGCAACGGTGTCCCCCGGCTTGATGTTGCCGCGACGTGCTACGTGCAGGGCGATGCTGGCCGGGTCAGCCAGGGCACCGACATCGAAGCTCACCTCATCGGGCAGCCGGAAGATCGACTTGACGTTGTGGACGGCATAGGTGGCGTTGACCCCCTGCGCGTTGTGTCCGTACTGAGCATGGAGCGCCGGCCTGCCGTAGTTCTCACACAGGTTGTACTGGCCTTCGACGCACTTCTGGCAGGCGCCGCAAGCACTGTGGCTCGTGCCCGCGACCCGGTCGCCGACCCGCCAGCCGAAGGTGTCCGCACCCTCACCGAGGGCCACGACGTCACCCGCCCATTCGTGGCCGGGGGTGAAGGGGAACTGCGGCGGCCAGAACCCGGGGTAGTCACCGTTGATGAGGTGGGCGTCGGTGCCGCAGATCGAGACGGATCGGACTCGCGCCAAGACCTCGTTGCGACCGGGCTCGGGCACAGGCACCTCGGCGATCTCGAGCACATTGGGCTCGCGCACCACCAGGGCCTGCATGATCTGCGTCATCATCGCTCCTGCGAGGGTTCAGACCTTTATCGATAATCGAGGGTAAGGGTGCTCGGAGTGTGAGTCAAGCCACTAGATCTCGCCGTCATGCCGAGGCGCACAGGTTCCCACCGGGACGCATCTCACCTACTATCGATAATCGACTGAGTCCCGCATGGAGGAGCCGACCGTTGTCCAGCACACCGTTCCCGGAGGCCCCGGAGGGCCTGCGCCACGTCGGCCCCGCAGGCCACCAGAGCCCCGCCGACGTCTTGGCGGCACTCCGGCTGCCCGAGCAGGGGCGGGTGTTCTCGCTGGCGCTGCCGCGGTACACCGGGATGCCGCTCTTCGGGTCGCACCCGCCGTTCCAGGTGACGATGTACCGCACGCCCGCCGGGCTGCGCGGTGACGGCGTCGAGCCGTGGGGGCCCCACAACGAGGTCAACCTGCAGTACATGGCCGAGAACGTCAGCGGGACCGCGCACAGCGGTGCGCACGTGGACGCGCTGGCCCACATGACGATCGGCGAGGACGACCACTGGTACGGCGGCGGCAACGCCCAGGAACATCTCGGCGACCGCGGACCCACGGTCGGAGACGGCAGCAGGTTGCCGCCGTTCATCCGCCGCGGGGTGCTGTTGGACGTGCCGGGATACCTCGGGGTCGACGCACTCCCGTCGCACCAGCCCGTCGACGCCGCTCAGCTCCAGGCGGTGGCCAGGCACCAGGGCGTCACCGTCCGCCGAGGCGACGTCGTTTTGGTCCGGACCGGCTACCTGAGCGCGTGGCCGGACACCGACCGGATGGCGAGGCACACCACCGCCGGGCCCGACCTGTCGGCAGCCCGCTGGTTGCTGGAACAGGGTGTGGTCGCCACCGGCAGCGACACGGAGACCTACGAGGTCCAGCCGGCACCCGACCCCGGCTCGCCGGCCAACCCCCAGCCCGTGCACACCCTGCTGTTGATCGAGCACGGCATCTACCTCTTCGAGGGGATCTACCTCGAGGAGCTGGCTGCCGAGCACGTCCACGAGTTCCTCTTCGTCGCCCTGCCCCTGAAGATCAAGGGCACCACCGGTTCGATGCTGGACCCGGTGGCCATCATCTGAAGGACAGGCACATCGTGAGGCTCCGTCTCGAACATCACCTGCCGCGTGTCCACCCGGAGGCCTGGGTCGCGCCCACAGCCGTCCTTGCCGGAGCGGTCACGGTGGAGCGTGGCGCCAGCGTGTGGTTCGGCAGCGTGATCCGCGCTGACGGCGACACGATCTCCCTCGGGGAGCGGAGCAACATCCAAGACGGGGCGATCGTGCACGCAGACCCCGGATTCCCGGTGGCGGTCGCCCCGGACGTCTCGGTCGGGCATGGCGCGGTCCTGCACGGATGCTTGGTCGAGGCCGGTTCCCTGGTCGGGATGCGGGCGGTGATCCTGAACGGTGCCAGGATCGGTCCGATGTGCCTGGTCGCCGCCGGGTCCGTGGTGCTCGAGGGGACGGAGTTCGAAGCTCGCAGCCTCGTCGCAGGAGTCCCCGCCAGGCGCCGGCGAGAGCTGACCGCCCAGGAGGTCCACGACCTGGCGCAGAATGCCACCGACTACCTGACCCTGGCGGCTCGCTACCGGGACGCAGGTCCGCCGTGAGCCGAGTCCGGCGAGTCATCGTGGCTCCAGACAAGTTCAAGGGCTCGTTGCGCGCCGCCGAGGTGGCGGATCTCATCGCCGGCGCACTCGCGCAGCGTCCAGGGTTCGAGGTCGTCAGGCACCCGGTCGCCGACGGCGGCGAAGGCACGGTCGAGCTCGCTCTCGGCCTCGGGTTCGACCCGGTCGCGGTCGAGGTCACCGGCCCGCTCGGGCGACCCGTCCCGACGACGTTCGCCATGCGCGACGGGACGGCCATCATCGAGATGGCGTCCGCCGCCGGCCTGGCCGTGCTGCCGGTGGCACCTGACCCGCGAACCGCCTGGAGCGCCACGACGTACGGCGTAGGTGAGCTCATCCTCGCGGCCGTGTCCCGCGGGGCCACCCACGTCGTGGTCGGGGCCGGGGGCAGCGCGACGACGGACGGGGGTGCCGGCGCGGTCGCGGCGCTCGGCATCGAGGTGGCAGCACTCGGTCACCACCCTCACCGGGGCGGACCGCCCCGGATTCGGCCCGACGGGCAACTCGGCGAGGTCGACCTGGTGGTCGCGTGCGACGTCGACAATCCGTTGACCGGAGCCGAAGGGGCGGCCCGCGTGTATGCGCCACAGAAGGGTGCGGATCCGCCCTGCGTCGCGGCCCTGGAGGCTCGGATGACAGCGTGGGCCGATGCCGTTGCCAAGGCGACAGGCCGAGATCTCCGCCACCTGCCGGGGGCGGGCGCTGCCGGTGGTCTCGGCTTCGGGCTCGTCGCTCTCGCCGGAGCCCGCCTCGCCTCGGGCACGGAGCTGCTCCTCGAGCTCACCGGCTTCGACGTCGTCGCTGCGTCGGCTGACTTGGTCATCGTCGGGGAGGGCTCGTTGGACCGGCAGAGCCTGCGCGGCAAGGGGCCGGTGGGTGTGGCGCGGGCATCGGCCGCCCGCGGAGCAGCCGTGATCGCGGTGACCGGGCGCAACGAGCTGTCGGAGCTCGAGGAGGGCGAGGCCGGCCTGAGCAGGGTGTACTCCCTCAGCGACCTGGAGAGCGACCCGGCAGTCTGCATGCGCGAGGCCCGGCGGCTCCTCCGGGCGGTTGCAGCCCGCATCGCCGAGGACTGGGGCTGACGAACCGCGCCGGACGGTCGCCGGGCGTCGGTTTCCCCGGTGAACCGGGGAAACCGGAACTGTTGGGCCGAAACTTCGGGCCAGAAGTTCCAACATCCCCGGTGAACCGGGGAAACCGCCCCCGGTCAGCGGGCGGTCGGTCAGGGGGCGCCCGGGAGGCCGGTGGCACCGCACGTGGGGCGGTACGCCGGGTCGGCGGGCCCGGGCCGGGTGAGCGCGTTCAGCACCCAGGCGATCGCGGTCCGGCTCATCGGGATGAACACGTGCTCGGCGGTGTCGGCCGGGCAGGAGTCCTGGATGGTGACGTTGGTCGTGCGCGGGCCGGCGGCCAGGAACGCCGAGGTGTAGGGGACGACCACCTCGTCGTGCCTGGTGCTGATCTGGGTGTAGCTGACCCGGCCGGGCGTCTCGTCGCCGGCATTGAGCCGGGTCAGGAAGTCCGAGCCGGCGGCCTGCTGGTTGCAGGCAGGGCACAGGCCACCGGTGAGCGGGTTCGAGGGGTCGGCGACGATCGTGGTGCCGTGGTTGGACGGCGAGAGGCCGACGAGGTCGTCGACGACCGACGCGCCGCCGAGGAACTTGATGTAGTAGCGCGGCATCATCCCGCCCTGGGAGTGGCCGACCATCGAGACCCGGTCGGCGCCGGTCGCGTCGAGGACCTTCGCAGTGAACGCGCTGAGCTGCTTGGCCGAGGTCGGGATGTCACCCGTGCCGCGGTTGCCGTAGTCGAAGGAGTACACGCAGAAGCCGTCGGCCACCATCGCCGCGGACAGGTCGTCGAGCAGGCTCTTCTTGTCGCCGAAGGTGCCGTGCACGATGATCACCGGCTGCGGCCGCTGGGTCGCCGGCTCGCACGACCAGTCATTGGCTCCGGTCGGGTCACCGAACGGGTTGGTCGGGAGCGGTACGCCGTCCGCGCCGGCGGGCGCCGACACCCCGAGGGCCGCGACGAGCGAGACGAGCAGGGCACCGAGCAGCAGTCGCATGTCTGGCCAAACGACCAGCGGCGGCCCCGGTCACGGCCGACCTGGCAGCCAGAACCGGCGGGCGTGTCGCCTCAGTCACCTCGCTGCTTGGGCTTCTTGCAGATCACCGTGTCGGAGGGCGTGTAGGCGGTGTGGAACTTCTCGGTGTGGTCGACGGCGTCCTCGCCGTGGCGGCGGAAGGTGCGCGTGACGTCCACGTCGAAGCCGGCGTACCCGGTGTTCGGGTAGCAGTCCGGGGTGGTCAGGGTGCGGGTCGCCGGCTGGCGGTAGTTGTAGCGGTCCGAGGTGGTGGTAGAGATGTCCCAGTACTTCGTGGAGTACATCGACACGGTCACCACGCCCTGGGACGACGACGTCGCCGGCGTGACGTGCGCGTGCACGAGCACGCCGTACGGCGTGTCGTTCTCGAACCGCAGGTCGACCGCGCCCCAGGCCACCGTCGCCTCGCGGCCCACGGGGTAGCGGTCGATGTAGAACGAGTGCGGCTTGTGCTCGATGTCCTTCAGGCCAGCGAAGAACATCGCGTTGAAGGTCGTGGTCGCCATCTGCGAGACGCCGCCGCCGAGGTCCTCCTTGAAGATGCCGTCGCTGATGATGAAGCCCTCGGTGAAGCCGTTCTCGCGGGTGCGCTCGCCGACGATGCCGTTGAGCGAGAACTCGTCGCCGGGCTTCAGGACGGTGCCGTCGATCAGCTCGGCGGCGCGTCCGATGTTGATGTTGCGGTACTCCGCGTAGGGGTAGTACGTCGTGAACGTGGAGACCTGCTCGCGGATCTTCAGCGCCCGGGCATCCTTGGTGGTGAAGTCCGGCTCGGCGACCGTCGAGGGGACCTTCATCTCGCGGTCGCCCTCGCGGGCGACCAGCTCGAGGAAGGCGTCGCTGACGTCGGAGGGCTTGTAAGTGACGCCGGGCTTGGCGGGGATCACCTTGGGCTTGCCGTCCACCAGGGCGACGGTCGCGTCAACCGGCGCACCGTCCTGGCTGATCCCGCGGTCGACCAGCTTGACGAGCTTCTTCTCCCGCAGGTCCGGCACCAGCTCGCCGTCCTCGGCGCCCATCCCGAGGACCTTGCCGAAGTCGGCCGGGTCGAGCCGCACCGGCGAGTCGCCGAAGACCAGCGTCACCGGGCCGGACATCGCCGGGTTGGCGAACGCCTCCAGCGCCTCCTGGAGGTCGGCGGCGTCCACCTCGGGGTCGGCCGGGCGCAGCTCGAGCTCGACGTCGGTGGCGTCCTCGGCGATGTACGCCGTGGTGATCGCGAGTCGGGCCGCCTCGGGGTGGATCTCCTCGCCGGTGGCCGGGTCGGTGACGACGACCTTGCCGTCGCGGAACTTCACGTCGCCCTCGACCGGCGGGGTGCCGAGGTCCTCCCCGAGCTTGTCGAGCGCGGCGTCGAAGGCCGCGTCGTCCACGTCGAGGACCGGGTCGAGGTCGTCGCCGCCGGTCCAGTAGTCCCACAGCCGCCCGGGGCTCCAGCTGCGGCCGCCGCCGGCCTCGGCCACCGATGCGGCGTAGTCGACGGTGAGGCCCGCCTCGCCCGGGTCGAGGGTGCTCCGCGCCCCCTCGGCGGCCACCGTGATCGGCCGGTCCACCCGGTCGGCGAGCCCGGTGCGGAGCACCTCCTCGGCGTCGGCCGGGGTCCGGCCGCCGATGTCGACACCGGCCACCGTGGTGCCCCGCGGCACCTTGTCGCCGGCGGCGAGATACAGCGCGCCGTACGCCGCTCCTGCCAGCAGGACGAGCCCGGCGAGCATCAGCAGGACGACCTTGCCGCCCTCCTTCTCCCGGGCGGGCACGGTCGGCTGCTGATTCACGCGCGCCATCCTAGGAGGCGCCCGTCGCCTAGACTGTGAGCATGTCCACTGACCGCATCACGGTCGACCCGGCCAGGATGGCCGGCGCACCCACGATCCGTGACACTCGGGTCACGGTGACGGCCGTGCTCGGGCAGCTTGCAGCGGGAAGCCCGGTCGAGCAGGTGCTCGCCGACTATCCGTATCTGGAACGAGAAGACGTCTTGGCTGCGCTGGCCTTCGCCACGGAGTCGATCCAACGCGACTTCCCGTTCGTTGCCGCATGAAGCTGCTCGTCGACGCCAATCTCTCCCCCCGTCGTCGCTGAGCTTCTCCGCGCCGTGGTCTTCGACGCGACACACGTCGAAGACCACGGTCTCGCACTTCAACCGACGAGTCGATCGCATCGTTCGCGACTGGTCAGCGCTCAGCGATCGTCTCGGCCGACAGCGACTTCGCCACGATCCTCGCCTTGACAGGACGGGGCAGACCATCACTCGTCCTGTTTCGGTCAGCGGACGCGCTCACCCCTCGTGAGCAGGCCGCGCTTCTCGCTGCCAACCTGCCGACCGTCGAGGATGAGCTACGGGTCGGCGCCGTGGTCTCGATCTCGCTCAACCATCTGCGCGTCCGTCGCCTGCCTCTTCGGTCTTAGGCCTCTCCTCCGCGGCACCCGCGCGGCCGGGGCAGCGTCGCGATGCCGACGACGATCAGGACCAGGGCGGCACCGAGGACGGTGTAGCCCGGGAGATCCTGGCTGATCACGTAGTCGCCCTCCGGCCGAGGGAACGTCAGCCAGCCGACCAGCAGGTCCCAGCCGACGACGAACGCCAGCCGCGACCACCACCCGGCGGGCAGGGCCGCGACCACCGCGCCGGTGGCTACGAGGCCGAGCGCCAGGCCCCAGCCGATCGGGTGCAGGGCGACCACGGCGACGCCGGTCACCGCGCCGGCGACGAGCAGGCCGAGCGCCGCCAGCCACCTCATCGCGACACCCGACAGACCCGTCCGATCAGCGCCGGACTCAGAGCCCGGCGAACAGGTCGGTCTCGAGACCGTCCTGGTTCAGCTCGCCGCGCTCGCCCTTGGCGAGGCGGAAGAACTCCAGCCCCCAGGCGACGTTGCCCACGTTGTTGGACAGCGCGAAGAAGGGCCCGTCGGTGGTGATCTGGGTGGCGTGCGCGCGCATCGCTGCCAGCTTCGCCTCGACGTGCTCCTGGGCGTCGACCACCGCGGACAGGTCCTCGTCGGCGGTGACGAACGGCGGCAGCGGGCCGTCGGGGTCCATGCCCTCGAACGCCGTGGTGTCGCCGGCCTCGCGCAGCGCCCGCAGGGCCGCGCGCATCCGGCTCTCCGACATCGCGCCCCAGTAGATCTTCGCGATGTCCCAAGCGGCGCCGAGGTCCTTGCGGTACGACGGGACCGCGGCCAGAGCGGCGGCGTACGTCGCGACCCGGTGCGCCTGGATGTGGTCGGGATGGCCGTAGCCGCCGAACTGGTCGTAGGTGACCAGGACCTGGGGCCGCACCTCGCGGATCACCGCGACCAGGTGGTCGGCGGCCTCGGTGAGGTCGGCGTGCCAGAACGCGTTCTGATGGATGTCGTCGGCCGGGACGGCATGCCCGTCCTCGTGCCACTTCATCCCGCTGTCGCGGTAGGTGCCGAAGCCGCCGAGGTAGCGGTGGTCGGTGACCCCCAGCTCGGCCATCGCCGCGTCGAGCTCGCCGCGCCGGTGCTCGCCGAGCCGGTCCTCCTGGTCGGCGGCCAGGTGGGTGAGCTCGGGGACGAGGATCTCCCCCATCTCGCCGCCGGTGCAGGTCACGAGCGTGACGCCGCGGCCCTCGGCGGCGTACTTCGCCATCGTGGCGCCCTGGCCGATCGACTCGTCGTCGGGGTGGGCGTGCACGAGGAGGAGCCGCTGGTCGAACGTCATGGGGTGATCCTAGGGAGGTCCGGTGGTCGAGCCTGTCGAGACCACAACCGCTCAGGGGCGCCCGATCTTCCGCAAGTGGTCAGGGACCGAGCAGCGCGACAGGTACGACGGCGATGCCGTCGGCGCGACGATAGGCATGCGTCCCGGTGTTGACGAGGACCGCGTCTCGCAGGTCGTTCCCGAGCCTGCTCGCCAGCCACCTGAGGTGAGTCAGGTCCGTGTCCGCGACCGTCGCGGAGAGCTTCACCTCGAGTGCGACGACGCCTCCGTCGCTCCCCGTGACGATGAAGTCGACCTCGTGTTCGCCCCGGTGGGTGCGCAGATGGCGGACCTCTGCTTCGGCCGCCTGCGCATACACGCGGAGATTGAGCGCGACCAGGCCCTCGAGCAGCGCGCCGAGGAGGGTCCCGTGCCGTGGCACCTGGGGGCCGACGGACTCGCCCGCGAGGAGCTTCTCGGCGGTGACATTGAGCAGGCGTGCGGCGAGGGCAGGGTCGGCGAGCTGATGCTTGTCCGCGGAGGCCAGCTCCTTGAACAGGTTGGTCGTCGGCAGCCACGCCGGCACGGGGTCGAGCAGCCAGAGCCGGGCGAGGATGTCGCGCCAGGGAACAGTCGTGCTCTTCGCGGGCTTGTTGCCGACGCCCGGCATCGCAGCGTCGCGGATCACCTCGAAGCTCGCGGTCGTGGACGTCGCAGCGGCGTACGCGCGCATCCAGGCCCGCAGCGTGTCTGGGTGCCTCAGGGTCAATCCCTGCTCGGGGAACTCACGGTCGACGACGCGCTGGAGGTATCCGTCGAGCTGGGCGCGCAGCGCTCGCGCCGGCAGCCCGCGCAGTCCGGGGAACCCTCCGGCGAGGATCTCGTCCACGTAGTCGCGCAGGGTGATGTCCGTGGCGCCGCTGATCGCTCCTCGCCGACCCGAGAGGAGGCTGCCGAGGCTCACGGAGGCGGGGATGCCGCGTTCCACGAGGGACAGCGGGCGCATGCGAACCGGAACGATTCGAGCTGCACCGGTGTGCGTCGGAGCGCCACTGGGCGAGGCCGAGCCGGTGAGCAGGAACCGGGCGGGCGCAGGGTCTCGGTCCACGGCACGGCGCACCAGGTCCCAACTCGGCGGATAGTGCTGCCACTCGTCGATCAGGATGGGCTGAGGGCCGGCCACCAGCCGATCCGGGTCGGCCTGGACGACCTGCAGCTCGGACGGCACGTCCAGCCGGTAGGTCGTGGTAGCACGGACCTCGGCTGTCGCGGTCTTGCCGACCCCCTTCGGGCCCTCGATGCTGATCGCCGCAAGGCCGGCGAGCAGGTCGTCGAGCTCGTCGTCGACGATGCGGCGCACGTAGCCGGGCATGGGACGGATGGTCCTGGCCATGCCCGCAACACTACTGTTTCGGGAAGCCCTACGCTCCCATTTCGGGACTCTAGACGCTCCCGGTTCGTCCTGACCGCTTGATCCTCCGCGGCCCGCTCGGCAGGTCGAGCGGCGGCGGGGCGGGTGGTGCCGGGGCGTCGTCGTCCAGCCAGCCGTCGTACTGCTCGACGAGGAGCTCGAGCTCGACCGCGGGCGCGTCGGTCAGCACCGCCCAGGGGTGGTCCTCGTCGTCGTCCTCGCCCGCAAGCCGGTCCCGCTCGGCGTGCGCGTCGTACCCGAGCGCGATCAGGCGGGCGACCACGGCTCGGGCGTCGTCCTCGTCGAAGAAGATCCCGCGCACCCGCCGATCATCCCAGGAGCGCGGCCCGTACGGCGAGCAGGAACGGCCGGTCCGGGTCGAGCCAGTCGACGTCCTCGAGCTCGTCGGCGCCCAGCCAGCGGACCCGGTCGTGCTCGTGTGGCGTCGGCTCGTCGGCCACCAGGCGCGCGAGCGCGACCCGGAGCACGTGTCGGTCGCCGATGGCGACCTCCTCGGGGAGCCAGCCGGTCAGCTCGATGGTGCAGCCGAGCTCCTCGGCGACCTCGCGGACCAGCGCGTCCTCCGGGGTCTCCCCCGGCTCGACCTTGCCGCCGGGGAGCTCCCAGCGCCCGGCCGCCTCGGCGGGGAACGTACGGCGCGCCGCCAGCACCCGCCCGTCGCGCAGGATGGCCGCACCCACCACTGCGCTCACTCGAGGCCCAGCACGATGCGCAGGGACCTATCGACCTCGTCCAGCTCGGCACCGGTCAGGTGTCCGACCAGGTCGCCCAGTCGCTGCGGGTCGACAGCCGCGGTCTGTTCGACCAGGACGCGCGTCACCGTGCCGCCGACCTCGACCTCGGGCCGGAAGCCGGACGCTCGTGCACTCGACGAGGTGGGCGCAACCAGCCAGGTCGACAGCGGCAGCAGGTCGGACTGGACGACGACCGCGAACCGGCGACCGCGTTGCTCGTGCCCTTGCGACCCCCGCGGCACGCGGAGCTCGAAGACGTCACCACGCACGCAGCGACTCCATGTCCTCGATCACGGCGCGTGCCTCTGCCCGGTCCTCGGGGTCGGCGGCGAGTGCCGTCGCCTCGGCTCGAAGCCGGTCGTCGCGTTCGCGCCGCGCCGCCTCGATGATGGCCTCTCGGATCGCCCGCGATCGGTCCCGGCCCTCGACGACGAGGGCGGCGAGCGCCGCGTCGACCTCCGGATCGGTGCGGAAGGTGATCGTCGCCATAGGCACAATGTAACACCGTGCGTAAGACACCGCGTCTGTCAAATGTCGCACGATACCGTGGCCGAGATGCTGCTCATCCGCACCGACGACCTCGCCGCCGGCGTCGACGCGCTGGCCGAGAGGTACGGCGGGCGGGTCGGCCTGGCCGCCGTGCTGGGCGACCTGGACCGGCGGCTGCGGCGTACCGTCGCGCCGTGCCGGTCGCGGCACCGCGCCTGGACCTGGGACGCCGTCGACCGGCGGGACCCGGCCTGGTGGCCGCAGGGCGTCTCCCCCGGACCGGAGCCGCGCATCCTCGGCGTCACCTGGTATGCCACGGGCGGCGGGTCCCGGCTCAGCGTGCTCGATCTCGAGGCACGCCGCTACCGGCACGTGACGCTGGTCCGGCCCACCGCCGAGGGCTATGCACCGCTGCGCGTGCACGCCGGCGGGCTCGCGTGGAGCGGCACCACGCTGCACGTCGCCGCCACGAAGGCCGGACTCTGGGTCGCCGACACCGGCGACGTGCTGCGCACCGAGGCCGGGTACGTGCTGCCGGTGCGGCACCGGCTCGCGGTCACCGGTGCGACCGGGGAGCCGCTGCGGTTCTCGTTCGTCTCGACGGTCCCCGACCGTCCCGGCGAGCTCGTGGTCGGTGAGTACGGCGACCGCCGCCAGACCCGCCGCCTCGTCCACCTCGCCACGGACGGCGGCCCGATCGAGGTCGTCGACGCGCCCGGTGGTGGCGTGCTGCGCGCCCAGGGCGTGGTGCGCACCGGTGACTCCTACGTGTTCACGGCCTCCCACGGCCCCTGGACCCCGGGCTCGCTCTGGACCGGACGCCCCGGCGCGTACCGAGAGCGCCGGTGGGCGGTCCCGATGGGCCCCGAGGATCTCGCCGCCTCAGCAGATGGCCGCCACCTCTGGACCGTCACCGAGCACCCCCGGCGCCGCTGGATCCTCGCGCTGCGGAACCCGCTCTGCCCCGGTGGTTGAGGTGCAACCAGCGCCAGCGAGGAGCCTCGAAACCACCGCCGTCGGTCGAGCTTGTCGAGACCCCGATAGTGAAGGCAGGGCGCCGACCACGGCGGTCCCGGGCGAGCGGCCTCGAGGAGGCTCGAACCGCTCCCAAAGTCTGTCCAGACATGCGACAAGCGCCACCGATTCGGTGGCGCTTGGTTGCCGGGCGTAAGAGACCGTATGCCCTAGGGTGAGACAGGCGGTCCGGACCATTCTCGCGCAGCGGCAAACAGAGAATGGCCCGGACCGCGTCTGTGTGTCCCGACTTGTTGCTTCAGTTGTACGGGGGTTGCGGGAGCAGGGCCCCCGGGAGAGCTGGCTCCGGGACAGTCACTCTTCTGTCCCGGAGCCCGCCCGTTGACGAACTACCGGATCAGCGGATGCGCTTGCTCGCCTGGTCGGCGAAGGTCAGCGTGGTCGCACCGATCTTGACAACGTAGCGCGTCTTCTTGTTGCCGTTCTTGTCCTTGACGCGGAACGTGATGTTGCCGTCCGAGTTCAGGACACCCTTGCCGACGCGCTTGCCGTGGACCCACACGGTTGCGCGGGCACCAGCGGCGTCACTGATCGCGTTGGCCTTGACCCGGTCAACCTTGCCGCCGCGGCCACGAACCACGAGCTGCGGGTCGACCTTGGGCTGCGGGCCAGCGACCCAGGTGATCGGGGCGGAGGACACCGTGACGTTCCGGTTCTGCGTCACCGGGTTGGCGCTGGTCGGCCCAACGACAACCGCACCCGGGGACATAGACGCGATGAGCGTCTGGGTCGTCGGAGCGTCCGAGAAGGCGGTCACGCCCGGGCCGGACGTCGTGAAGTCCGACAGGGTGAAGTCGAAGTCCTCATCGGTAGCGAAGTCCGCCACCGTCGAGTCGTCCGAGATCCGAGCCTGCTGGTCGCCAGCGAGGTTGCCGAACTGGTCGTGGGTGTAGAGGTTGAAGTCCAGGTTCTCACCCACGGTGACGTCACCGGCAGGCTCGCCGGCCGCACGCTCGAGGCTCGACTCGCCCTGGTTGATCATGTAGCGGTCGTCGAAGGTGATGTCCTGGGTCTCGGTGACTCCACCGGCGGTGACCGTCACGGTCAGGGTGACCATGCCGTCGTCGTCGAAACCGGAGTCCTTCTCGATCGCCACGACTGCGCCGGCGACCTTCGCGTCCCCAGTCGAGGTGTCCACGGACGTGCCGTCGTTCTTGAAGAAGCCCCAGAGGTCGCCCTCGTTGTCGTGGCCGTCGGCCAGAACAGCGTCGTTCGCCGTCTCGGCGTTCGGGCTCAGGAACCCGTTGCTGACCTTGACGTTGAGGGGGAAGTCCTGCAGCGCGGGATCGTTGCTCGGGTCGGTGTCGCCGTCCTTGCCCTTCACCACGATGTCCAGGTCGACCGGCACACCGGGAGCGGGCGTGGTCGTGTCGGAGTTCGACGCCGCGTTGTACGGGTCGAGCGTGTTCATCGTGATGCTGATCGAGGAAACCTCAGGCGCCTTCTGCCAGTGGATGTTCTGCGCGCCGGTCGCGTCAGCGGTCGGGGTGACAGTGTCATCCGCGCCGTTGGTGCCCTTCAGAGACGACCCGTCGGCCGCACCCTCGGTCGCCGGACCCGCGGTGAGGACGTCGTTCTCCGGCGTGGGCGTGACGTTGGCGGGAACCGCCGGGTCCGTCAGCTTGACAGAGAAGGATCCGTCCGCGCCGGTGATTGCCGTGGCGCTGTCGCTGTCGATGACCGTCACGCCAGCCGGCTGCTCGGACTGCGGCGCGAACCGGGTGTCACCGGCACCGCCGACACCGGCGGTGAGCTCGAGCGGAACCGACCGGCCAGCCAGTCCTGCGCCGTTGGTGCCCGTCAGGGCGAGCTTGCCGGTGGCGGTGAAGCTGCCGTTGACAGTCGCGTTCTCGTCGGCACCACCGGTGAAGGTGATCTCCGACTCGCCCACCGAGTACGTCGCCGGGGTGGCGTTCACGAGACCGCCGGCGAGGCCGACGTTGGGCCGACGAGCCTCAAGCGTGTAGGAGCCCGCGGGCAGGTCGCCAGCCGCGGCGGCCGTGCCATCCGGGTTCTTGAACTCGCCCGCCAGGTCGCCGTCGACGAGTGCCGGCACGGTGAACGTGCTGCCACCGTCAGTCGCGTCCGTCTGCCAGTCCTGGGTGAGGGTCGGAGCGCCAGCAGCGGTCGGGTCGATGATCCAGCGGTACTCGACCTCGGTGGCGTCACCGTCCGCCGCGTTGCCGTCCTCGTTGTAGGCGTTGCCGTTCTGGTCAAGCGTCTGAATGGTGAACTCGTCACCGTCGACAAACTCGTCAAGGTCGAACGAGGTGCGGTCGCCCCGAGCCTTGATGACAACCTGCGCCACCCTGGGCGTGTAGATCGACACCGATGCGGTGTCCGCGGGGTCCGTACCCTGGTTGTAGACGTCGGCATCTGTCGTGTTGGCGTAGTACGTCGCGGTGCCGTTGAAGGTCTGGGTGACCTTCAGCTCACCATTGGCGTCCGTGTAGCCGAGCACCGTGCCCGGCTCGTCCGGGGTCGTGTCAACGTCCGGGCCGTCCGGAAGGAACCGGCCAACCTGCGCGTTAGCGACGGGCTTGCCGTTCTGGTCCGTCACCTTGATCGTGACCTGACCACCGGCGGCGGTCGCGTTCTGCGACTCCGGGGTGGCGGTGACGGTGGTGATGGTCTGCGTGTAGAGCGTGGAACCCTCAGCGTCGTCGGTGTTGGTCTGCGCGCCGACCGTGGTCGCCGCGTTCAGGACGAGCTGGTTGGCGTCGCTGCCCGAAGATGCCACGTAACCGGCGATGTCCATGATCGCGCCGAACGCGCCAGTGGTGCCCGCGCCGGTGCCGTCCGCGTCAGCCGAGGTGGCGTTCACGGAGTCGGTGGTGGTCTGGCCCTCGTGGCTGACCTGCGAGACCGTGACGGGGGTGGTAGCCCCGGAAGTCGTACCGTGCACGCCGATGTACTGACCGATCACGTTGTCATTACCGACCGTGCCGTCGAAGTCGTCGGCCGCGGCGTACGGCGAGACGAAGACGCCGAGCGCACCCTCGCTGCTCAGCTCGACGGTGTGAGTGGTGGCGGTGTTCGGCGCCAGTGCGACGACCTCACCGTCGGTGGTGTTCAGGTTCGAAACGGCCTGAACGGCGACAAGGTCGGACGGCGGGTTTGACCAGTCGAACTTGAAGACGCCGTCGGCGTCACGAGAGACGAGGCCACCCGGCACGTCCACCCAGGTGCCTGCGCTCGTGGTGGACTGGTACTGGAAGAGGATCGAGCTAACGCTGCTGCCGCCACCAGCGAGGAGCGAGACGGTGGTGTTCTGGCCGTCGTTCTTTGTAGAGACGGCCGCCGCGTTCTGCGGGGCGTAGAGCTCAACGGCGCTCGCGCCAAGAGTCGACGCGACCGTGGTTGCCGAGGCCGTGGAGGCGAGGAACGGAAGACCCGCCACCGCCATAGCGGAGACGGCAGAAACTGCCAATCCCCGCTTGATGCCGCTGCTGTTCATGCTGTGTTTCCTTCCGGAGTGAATGGACCGGGAAGTTCCCCCGCCCCTTTACATGAGGCCCGAGAGCCCCGTGTGCAGCACTCGCATACGGATCCCGAGTGCCAAGGAGGACATTAGGGAGGTCGCGCGGATCGCGGTGTTGTTGTTGCAGGCGTGTCGGAAACCTGCAATAAATGTTCCTGGGTGGAAGGGACGTGCAGGCACGACACCCGACGATCGGGGGATCATGTCAGTGGAGAGCTCGCCACCGTCCGGGCGCCGGCGCGGCCGGCCGCAGCGGCTCCCGGAGGATCCGCACGCGCTCAGTTCCGGCCTGGTCGGCTGCGACCAGCGGATCGCCTGGCTGGTGACCGTTGCCCGGGTGCTCGGGCCCGATCCCGATCTCGCTCGCCGTGACGGCTTCATCGCCGCGCTGCGCGACCGCGACATCCTGGTCGACGCCTCCCGGGTCTCGCGCTGGGAGTCCGGGCTGCAGCCGCTACCCAGCCGGGTGGCCGCGACGTACGAGTCGGTGCTCGGCCTGACTGAGGGCTCCTTGGTGTCGGTCGCCAGCGGCCTGCGCCGCAGCTTCGGCACCGGCCCGAGCCCGCGGGAGAGCCTCCTGGGCGACACCGAGATGTCCGACCCCGACCTGGACCGGCTGCTCGAGCTCGCCGAGACCGGCCGCGCGACCGGCGCTGACTGGCTCCATCTCACCGACCACTTCAACCGGTTCGAGCGGGTGTTCCTCCGCGAGGACGACTGGACCAGGCTCTGCCACCGGCTCGTGACGGAGCTGGGATCGGCGGTCGGCACTGCCTATGTACGCCGCTACGAGGCCGCAGCCGCCTTCATCCGCCACCCCAACGCGCAGCGGCACCTGATCCTTGCGGTTGGCAGGTTCGTCACCGATCCTGACACTCAGGTCGTTGCCCCCATCCTCAACCTCCTCGGCGAGGTGCCGGACCCGGCGGCTGCAGCGCTGACGCTGCGAATGCTGTCGGCCGACAGCGAGAACAAGTACCTGCGCCGGGCGGCCTCGTCGGTGGCCGCGGTGAAGCTCGCGCGGGGGCACTTCGACGAAGCGGCGCTCCCGCGCCTGGAGTCGCACGTTCTCGGCGCGCTGCGCCGCGGCGAGTCCCTCGACGGCCGGCTGGACGCGTTCGACCTCGCCGTACGGCTGCCGGAGCAGTCGTGGGCACGAGTCGCGGGCGGGCTACGCACCCGGCGGGCGTACGGACTGGTGACGCAGGCCCGGATCGACGACGAGCTGGTCCCGGCTGCCCGGGCCGCCTCGCTCGTGGCGGAGCTCGCACCCGCGATCCAGGCCGACACGCCGTCCCACCAGGCCCAGGAGCCCGACCTGATGCTGCGCCGCCTGCTCCGTGAGGCGCTGCTGCACTCACACAAGCGGCGCCGCCACCACGCGGCACTGTTGCTCGCCGCCTCGCCGTACGCACCCGCCACCGCGCGCCACTGCCTGCGGCTCGCCGCCGACGCCAACGACCTCCTCGCTGCACGTGCGTGGACCGTGTTGATGCGGGTCGGCAACAGCAGCCAGCGTGACGGCGTCGTGCACCGAGCGATCGTCGAGGAGCGCCCGACCGTACGGGCCCGCGCGCTCGTCAACGCCGGCCTCGGCGGAGAACTCACACCCGAGCAGAGCGCGACGATCGCGGGCGGGTACGAGTCCGCGCGCAGTCTCGAGCGGCACGCGACGCTCTTTGCGCTCGGGATGGCCGGGGCGCCCGAGCTGGCGCGTCTCGCCGAGTCCGAGGACGCAGAGACCCAGCGCGGCGCGAAGTGGTGGCTGAGCCAGGGACCCGCCATCCATGACCGGGACGTCCTCCAGGGCTGAACCGCGGCCCGAGCCCGAGGACGAGGACGGCACGGGCCCACGGTGGCGCTCACCGCGAACCCGTGCCGTCGGGGTGGTGCTAGACGATCAACGGATCCTCCGCTTGTTCGTCGTGTCGCCCTTTGTCGTGTCCGTCGCCATCACGCGGGCGACGTACTTCGTGAAGCGCTCGCCGTTGCGGTCCCTGACCCGGAAGGTCACCTTGCCGTTGGCGTTGAGCTCACCGGTCGCGATGAGGGTCCGCTTACCGCGCTTGACCTTGTAGAGCTTGACCTTCGCTCCCGCCGCGGCGGCGGGCGCGTTGACCGTCAGCCGGTCCGCGCGCCCACCGTTGCTGAGGCCGGAGAGCCTGGCCACGATCGGGGCCGGCGGCTTGACCCAGATGATCGGGTCGGACTCCACGGCCACAATCTTGCTGTTGGCGGCGGCGTTGCCAGCCGCGTCGACGAGCACCTCACCGGGCGTCATCGTCGCCTTGAGCATCTGCGTGGTCGGTGCGTCGGAGAACGCAGTCACCCCGGGACCGGAGTTGACGAAGTCGGACAGCGTCTTGTCCTGGGCCTCGTCGGTGTCGAAGTCGGCGATCGGGGAGTCGTCGGTCACCCGCGCGTCCTCGTCGCCGGCCAGGTTGCCGAACTGGTCGTGGACGTAGAGCTGGAAGTCCACTCGCTGTCCGGTGGGCACCGGACCCGTCGGCTCGCCCTGGGCCCGCTCGAACGAGGAGTCCCCGGCGTTCAGCAGCGCCCTGACGTCGTAGGTGATCGTCTTCTTCTGCGTGACGTCGCCCGCCTTCACGGTCACCGTCAGCTGGGTGAGACCGTCGTCGTCGAAGCCGGCGTCCTTCTCGATGGCGGCGACCAGCCCCGTGGTGCCGAGCGCGCTGCCCGAGTCCGCGGTCGTCACGGTCTCGTCGGCGCCGTCGTTCTGGAAGTACCCCCACAGGTCGCCCTGGCTGTCGTGGCCGGACGCGAGGGTGAGGTCGTCGGTGGACTCGGCGTTGGGGCTCAGGAACCCCTTGTCGACGCTCACCTGGACCGGGACGTCGCCGAGCTTCGGGTCGTTGCTCGGGTTGTCGTCCCCGTCCGCACCACGCACCGTGATGTCGAGGTCGATGGGCACACCCGGGCCAGCGGCGGTGATCCCCGTTCCGCTCGGGGCGAGCACCTGTGTCCCGATGTCGATCCCGCTCACCGTGGGGGTCTCGCGGAAGGTGACCGAGATGCTGTCGGTCGCGTCGGCGGGGCCGGGGGTGGTGTCGCCGGTGTTCAGGCCGTCAGCCACTGCCGTGAGGGTGCCGCTCTCGTCCGTCGTCGGCACGTTCGGCGGCGGCGAGGGGTCCGTGAGCGAGACCGCGAACGAGCCGTCCGCCGCGGTGACCGCGGTCGCCTGGACGGCGCTGTCGCGCTTGGTCCCGGCAGGCTGGTCGGTCGAGAACGAGGCGTCTCCACCGACCCCGGGGTTGTAGCTCACGGTGACCGTACGCCCGCCCAATGGCCCGGATCCGTCCACCAGCGCGAGGGTCCCCTCGATCGTGACCGATCCGTTGACCGGGGCGCCCACGGCGTCGCCATCGGCGAACGTGACCTCGGACTCCGCGACGTCGACCGTCACAGGGGTGCCGTTGAGCAGCCCCGACCCGTTGACGTTCGGGCGCCGCACGCTCAGCGTGTAGGTGCCGGCGGTTCCCCAGGTCGGGAAGGGCACGGCGACCTGACCCTTCGCATCGGTGGTGCCGGCGCTGGTGAACCCACCGTCGGTCGGCGTCCCACCGCCACCGGGCACGAAGTGCCAGTTGTACTCGATCGGCTCGCCGGCGATCGGCTCACCGTGCTGGTCCTTCAAGGTGGCGACGAAGTCGTCCCCGTTCTCCGCGCCGCTCACCTCATCGAGATCGAAGTCGCGGTAGCCGTCCACGGTCGAGGCCACCAGCGCGGTGTTCGTCGGCGTGTACTCGGTGATCGTCACCGGCGCGGACGCGACATCGCCGGCACTCTGGGTGTCCACCTCGGAGGTGGTGTTGGCGTAGAACGTGTAGCTGCCGGCCCCGAGGCTCTCGAAGGTGACCACGCCGCGAGCGTCGGTGCGTTCCGCGGCAGTGGACGAATCGTCGGGCAGGCTGTCGGGATCACTGCCGTCCGGCGTGTTGAAGTCCACCAGGGCGTTCGCGACCGGCTTGCCGCTCTGGTCCTTCACGGTCACGGTGACGTCGGCCGTCTCGCCGGTCGGCACGTTGGTGCGCGAGGCCGTCGTCGACACGGTGGAGATGTGTTGCACGTAGAGCGTCGACGCCTCCACGTCATCGGTGGCGCCCGCCCCCTGGGTGGCCGCCCCGAGCGCGATCTGGTTCGGCTCGGCACCCCCGGAGTAGGTGTAGCCGTCGATGTTCAGCACACCCGAGAACGCGCCATCGGTAGCCGGAGCAGTGACGGTCGACGACGCGGTGGCCGTGCCTGCGGGCGTCGATGGGTTGGCGCTGCGCGTGCTCAGCTCGACGTTGCCGGCGTCAGAGGTGGTGCCGGAGACACCGACATAGTCGCCACCGGAGTCCGCGGCGTAGGGGCTCTGGAAGACTCCGAGACTGCCCTCGCTGCTCAGCTCGACGGTGTTCGCGATCCCGTCGCTCAGCACCATCTTGGCCCCGCTGGTCACGGTGTTGACGACGCCGGTGTTGGGGATCGCGGAGAACTCCACCGCCGTGGTCCCGGCCGGGAAGCTCGGGGTCCAGTCGAAGGCGAACACGCCGTCGGCGTTCCGGGCGACCGGGCTTCCGATGTTGATGGGTGTGCCGCCGGGAGTCAGCGTGGCCCGGAACTGGACCGAGTTGACGTTCGAGCCGCCGCCGACCACGAGGGAGATCGTGGAGTTCGAGCCGTCGTTCTCGGCCGAGACACCGGTCGCGTACTGGCTGTAGAACGTCACGGCGTCGGGATCGATGCCGTTCGACAAAGGGTTGGCCGACGCCGGAGACGCGAGCAGCGGCAGTCCAGCCAAGGCCAGTCCCGTCACGGCTGTGACGGCCAGGCCGCTCTTGATCCCGATGCGACTCATCTGTTTCCTCCTGGAGGTCGCGCCGGGACGCTCCCGCACGCGCACGTGGACACGCCGACTCGGGGCAGCCCACGATCATCGGCCTTGGCCGGTGCACGGGACTCCCTGCCCACGACCCGCACACCCCAGGAAACGATGCGGTCCGCCGGACGTTACTTCGAATCTTCGTTTGGTTACGCCGGGTGACGCTTCCCCGATCGATCGCCTCGACCTAGGGCCGCGGCTGGCGGGCGAGCTGGCGGCTCTGGGCGACCAGCCGGCCGGCGGAGTCCCAGACCTCGCAGTCCTCCTCGAACATCCCACCCGCCAGGTTGCGGGTGGCGTGCCGCACCTTGAGCCAGCCCGGCGCCGGCCGGGCGCGCACGTGCGCGGTGAGCTCGAGGGTGGGCGCCCACCCGGGCATCCCGAGGTCGAAGGTCACCGGCGGCAGCGCGTCCACCACCAGGAGGAGGGAGACCGGGTCCGGCTCCCTGCCGTCGGCCAGGCGGAACCACGCGCTCAGGACGCCGTTGCCGCTCGGCTCGCCGACGGCCCACCCGATGTGGTCGGGGTGGAAGCGCATGTCGAAGCGGTCCATCAGCGGCGCGATCGCGCGCACCTCCGGTGGCGCCATCGTGTTCGGCACGCACCGGTCCGGGGGCGGCATGTCCGGCTCGTCCGCGGTCGTGCGGACGTCGTCGCCGAGCCGGCCCAGGTCGCCGTACGTCGCCAGCGCGGTGATCCGCACGTCGTCGCCCTGCCGCAGGTCGATTGCGGCGGTCGCGAGGGTGCCGCCGTCGCGGCGCACGTCGACGCTGACGGTGGCGGGTCCGGCGGTGGAGGCGGAGAGGAAGTAGGCCGACACGGCGACCGGGTCGGGCTTGTCCGGGAGCGCGTGGCGCAGCGCGGTGCCGATCACGGCGAGCAGGTAGCCGCCGTTGAGCCCGCCGCCGACGGCCCAGCCCGCGGCCAGATCGGCGGCGTACGTCGTGTCGTCCTGACGGGTGACGGCGACCTGGCGATCGAACTCGGAGCTCACGCCAGGAGCCTAGGGAGCGCCGGCGCGCGGCCGCCGGCGGGTCGGCATGACACAGATCACACCGGCGACTTTTCATCTCTCGCCGTCCGTAACCGAGACAGTGTGCGGAACCGACACAGAACGGCCCGGGGAACTCTCGGTCCTACCGAGAGAGATGAGCCGCACCGCGATGGAGACCCGCCGGGCCGTCCGCACCCTTGTCACCGCCCTCGCCGCCCTCGGCGTCGCCGCCCTCCTGGCAGCAGGCGTCACCCCGGGCGCGGATGCATCCCCGTCGACCGCGACAGGCGCGAGGACCTCGACCGATCGGCCCGTCCTCTACCCGCGGCCCGTCGAGCAGCCGCTCCCCTCGATCGGTGTGGCTTTGGAGCGTCCGGTCGTCCAGCCGGACTACCGGTTCCTCTCCTCCCCGGACTTCATGAACTCCGACATCGCCGACGTGAGCAAGCTGCGGACCTGGCACCGCGGCCTGCCGAACTCCTGGAACTCCTCCTACGCGGCGACTGTCGACACCATCCTCGACACCTTCGAGTCCGAGGCCCCAGAAGACGTGTTCGTGGCCGGCGACCTGGTGGAAGGGCACTGGGTGAGCGACGACGACCGCACCGGGCTCTTCGGTCCGGCCCGCACCCACGCGCAGCGGAAAGCCGCGATCAGGCGGGCCGCCGACTTCTACTTCTCCGAGTGGCGCAAGCGCTTCGATCAGCGCGGGCTCCCGGTGTACGCCGCGGTCGGTGACCACGACATCGGCGACAACCCCTGGCGCGGCGGCGGCAACGCGGAGGAGAACAGGTTCAAGCGCGACAACGTCGAGCTCTTCAAGGCGTCCTTCTCCAGAAAGGTGATCGCGCCCAACCGGGTGCCCGACCGGCCTCGCGGGCCAGCCCACGACACGGCCTACGCGACGTACGTCGACCCGGAGGTGCTGCTGGTCACCGTCGACGTGTTCGAGCACACCAAGCGCAACGTCGTGGCCCACCTCGACCGCGCGCAGCTGGCGTGGCTCGACCGGACCCTCGCGTCGGCCGAGCGGCGCGGCACCGACTGGATCGTGGTCCAGGGACACGTGCCGGTGCTCAAGCCGGTCCGGATCTACGGATCCTCGGCCATGTACTACCGCGGCGGCGCCGGGTCGGCGTTCTGGCGGACCATGGCCCGGCACCACGTCGACCTCTACCTCGACGGCGAGGTGCACGACATCAGCGTCCGCCGCCGCGACGGAATCACCCAGATCTCGCACGGAGGCACCATCCAGATGGCTTCGGCCGGCGGCTACGGGTCGACGAACTACCTGCTCGGCGAGGTGTTCGGCGACACCATGTTCCTGCGCGACCACCGGTTCGCCCCGAAGATGATCGACTTCTCCAAACGGCTCTGGCAGGTCGGGCAGTCGCACCGACCCGTGGTTCGCAAGGAGGTCTGGGACCGGCCGCTCGCCGTCGGCCACCTGGTGCTCACCAGCGACAACCAGGTCCAGTACAGCGACGGCGCGCTCATCCCGCTCAGCTGACCGGGTCGCGGTGCGGCACGATGGCCGCATGACCGATCGCCGGCCGCACTGGGTCTACGAGCCGGGCGAGGAGCCCGACCCGCGGTTCACGCTCGCGAACGAGCGGACCTTCCTCGCGTGGGTGCGCACCGCCATGGCGATGCTCGCCGGCGGAGTCGCCCTCCACGCCCTCGGCCTGCCTGGCGCGACCTGGGTGCGGACGACGCTCGCGGTGATGCTCGTGGTCTTCGGAGCGCTGGTCACCGTGCTCGCGCTGGTTCGCTGGGCGCGGGTCGAGCGAGCGATGCGCACCCGGTCGGCGCTGCCGGGCTTCGGGCTGGGCTTCGTGCTCACGCTCGCCGTCGTGGTCGGAGCGCTGCTCCTCGCGGTCGCCTTCGTCTGATCTGAGAGTGCGCTCAGCAGTCGAAGCTCGCGACCAGGTGGAGCGTGACGTTCTTGCCCTTCTTGGTGGCGGTCGCGTCGGCGTCGACCTCGGCGCCACCGCCGTCGGGATCCACGTCAACCTCGCCCTCCCCGGGCTGGACGGTGAAGGTCGTCCCACCGGCCGCCACGATTGGTGTGGCAGGCTCGTCGCCACGGCCCGGGATGATCGACACGCTCTTCTTCCCTTGACTCGTCTTGTAGAAGGCCTGGTTCCCGCCTCCGGTGATGACGTAGCCGGGACCGGACCACGACGCCTTGACGTCGCCGGTGAGCTTCACCGTCGCCTCGCAGTCGGCCTGGCTCTCAGGCGCAGCGGTGTCGCTCGGATCGGCCTTGGTGCCGGAGCCGTCGTCGCTGCCGCTGCCACTGCAGGCGGAGAGCGCAAGCGCCGTGGCGAGGGCGGTCACGGCCAGGGTCAGTCGTGGCGAACGCATGGCCGCAAGTCAAGCATGCTGGCCCAGACCGGTCCCGGACGGGCCGTGGGCCGACCTAGCCGAACGGCTCGACGGGCGCGCGTTTGGACCGTAGCGTCTCGGGACCGGCCGTTCCGGTCAGGCCGGGCGTCGGCAACTCCAGGGTCGTGGACCGAGGAGGGGGAGTGCGGGTCGAGGAGTTCAACGCGCTGCCGCCGCACGAGGCGGCGGACACCGTGCGCCCCTGCGCGGACGTCGACTCGTGGATCGAGGCCCTCGTCGCCGGCCGGCCGTACGACGGGGTCGCCGGCCTGATCGCGCTCGCGGACGCCCAGGCGCGGACGTGGACCGGCGCGGAGGTCGAGCACGCGCTCGCGGACCATCCGCGGATCGGCGAGCGGCCCAGCGCGGACGGCGCCAGCGCCGCCATGTCCCGCCGCGAGCAGGGCGGGGTCGCCATCGACAGCGTCCTACGCGAGCGGCTGCGGCGCGGCAACGCGGCGTACGAGGAGCGGTTCGGCCGGGTCTTCCTGGTGCGTGCCGCCGGGCGCGACGCCGAGGAGATCCTGGCGCTCCTCGAGCAGCGGCTCGCGAACGACCCCGAGACCGAGCTGGCCGTCACCGCGGACCAGCTGCGCGAGATCGCGCTGCTGCGACTGGAAGGACTGTTCTCATGACGACGCTGTCCACCCACGTCCTCGACGCCGGGCGCGGGGTGCCGGCCGAGGGCCTCGACGTCCGCCTCGCCGGCCACCTCGTCGCCGGCGACGGCACCCTGGCCACCTCGCGGACCGACGCCGACGGCCGGGTGCGCTTCGACGTCGAGCTCCAGAGCGGGCCGCACCTGCTGACGTTCGAGACCGGCGCCTGGTTCGACGCCCAGGGACGCGACACCTTCTTCTCCCTGGTCAACGTCGCCTTCGAGGTCGACGCCGAGGAGGAGCACCACCACGTGGCGCTGCTGCTGAGCCCGTACTCCTACACGACCTACAAGGGGAGCTGAGATGGCCACCACGGACGGGTCGAGGATCGTGCTCGGCGCCAACCAGTACGGCAAGGCCGAGGTGCGGCTGCTGCGGGTCGACCGGGCGAGCGAGCGGCACACGATCGAGGACCTCGGCATCACCACCCAGCTGCGCGGTGACTTCGAGGCCTGCCACACGCACGGTGACAACAGCCAGGTCGTCCCCACCGACACCCAGAAGAACACCATCCAGGCGTTCGCCCGGGACGGCATCGGCGCGCCCGAGCACCTCCTGCTCCGGCTGGCCCGGCACTTCACCGACGGGTTCGCGTGGGTCACCGGCGGCCGGTTCGACGCCGAGTCCTACGCCTGGGAGCGGATCGGGCTGCCCGACGGGTCCGGCCACGACCACTCCTTCGTCCGCACCGGGCGGGAGACCCGCACCGCGACGGTCGAGGTCGACGGCGACGAGGTGGTGGTCACCGCCGGGCTCACCGACTGCACCGTGCTGAAGTCCACCGGCTCGGAGTTCCACGGCTTCTCGCGCGACCGCTACACGACGCTGCCGGAGACCACCGACCGGATCCTCGCCACCAGCATCGCCGCGACCTGGCGCTACGCGACGACCGAGGTGGACTTCGACGCGCGGTACGCCGGGGTCCGGGACACCCTGCTCGCGACCTTCGCGACCACGCACTCCCTGGCCCTGCAGCAGACGATCTTCGAGATGGGCAAGGCGGTCCTCGAGCGGTACGACGACGTCGCCGAGGTCAGCCTGTCCTGCCCGAACAAGCACCACTTCCTCGTCGACCTCGAGCCGTTCGGGCTGGACAACCCGGGCGAGGTCTTCTTCCCCGCCGACCGGCCCTACGGCCTGATCCAGGCGACCGTGCGCCGCGAGGGCGCCTGATGGAGGCCGTGACCGACGAGCAGTGGCTCGCGCGGGCCGTCCGGCTCGCCCAGGAGAACGTCGCCGCCGGGGGTGGCCCGTTCGGTGCCGTCGTCGTGGGGGCGGGCGTCCGGGTCGGCGAGGGGCAGAACCGGGTCACCCGCGACCTCGACCCGACCGCGCACGCCGAGGTCACCGCGATCCGCCAGGCGTGCGCGGCGCTCGGCGACTTCTCGCTGACCGGCTGCGTGCTCTACGCCTCCTGCGAGCCGTGCCCGCTGTGCCTGACCGCCTCGCTGTGGGCCCGGCTGGACCGGGTCGTGTACGCCGCCGACCGCCACGACGCCGCCCGCGGCGGGTTCGACGACCGGGAGTTCTACGACCTGCTCGGCCGCGACCGGGCGACCTGGCCGACCCGGGTCGAGCAGGGCACGCACGCCGCGCCGTTCGCGCCGTTCGAGGCCTGGCTCGGCAAGGCGGACCGCACGGCGTACTGAACGTCCGCCGATCAGACCGCGCGGGCGGCGGCGCGGCCCGCCGTACGGCCCGAGAACAGGCAGCCGCCCAGGAAGGTGCCCTCGAGCGCGTTGTAGCCCATCATCCCGCCGCCACCGAAGCCGGCGACCTCGCCGGCGGCGTACAGGCCGGGCAGCGGCTCCCCGGCCGCGGTCAGGCAGCGGCCGTCGAGGTCGGTCTCCAGGCCGCCGAGGGTCTTGCGGGTCAAGATGTTGAGGCGTACGGCGATCAGCGGGCCGGCCTTGGGGTCCAGCAGGCGGTGCGGCGTGGCGACCCGGATCAGCCGGTCGCCGCGGTAGCGCCGGGCACCGCGGATCGCGGTCACCTGGGCGTCCTTGCCGTAGTCGTTGTCGATCTCGCGGTCCCGCTGCTCGATCAGGTCGCGCAGCTCGGCCTCGACGATCCGGGGCGCCTCGGGGTCGGCGACCCGGTTCATGCCGCGCACGAGCTCGCCGAGGTCGCCCGCGACCACGAAGTCCGCGCCGTGCTGCTTGAACGCCTCGACCGGGCCGGGCGCGCCGGGCCGCACCCGGGAGAGCAGCAGCCGGACGTCCTTGCCGGTGAGGTCCGGGTTCTGCTCGGAGCCGGAGAGCGCGAACTCCTTCTCGATGATCTTCTGGGTCAGCACGAACCACGAGTAGTCGTAGCCGGTGGTGCGCAGGTGCGCGAGGGTGCCGAGGGTGTCGAAGCCCGGGAAGTACGGCGCCGGCAGCCGCCGCCCGGTCGCGTCCAGCCACAGCGAGGAGGGGCCGGGCAGGATCCGGATGCCGTGGTTCTCCCAGATCGGGTCCCAGTTGCGCACGCCCTCGACGTAGTGCCACATCCGGTCCGGGTTGATCACCCGGGCACCGGCGGCCTCGGTGATCGCCAGCATCCGCCCGTCGACGTGGGCGGGCACGCCCGAGACCATGGTCCGCGGCGGCGTGCCGAGCCGCGCCGGCCAGGTCCGGCGGACCAGGTCGTGGTTGCCGCCGATGCCGCCGCTGGTGACGACGACCGCCTGAGCGCGCAGCTCGAAGTCGCCGGTCTCGACCCGGCTGCTGGCCCGGCCGCGGGCGACGGTGCTCGGCTCCAGGACCTGGCCGCGTACGCCGACCGCGACGCCGGCCTCGACCACCAGCTCGTCGACCCGGTGCCGGAACGCCAGCCGGAGCCGGCCGGTCGCGGCGTGCTCGCGCACCCGGCGCTCGAACGGCTCGACCACGCCGGGGCCGGTGCCCCAGGTCAGGTGGAAGCGGGGCACCGAGTTGCCGTGCCCCTCCGCGCGGCCGTCCCCGCGCTCGGCCCAGCCGACGACCGGGAACAGCCGGTGCCCCATCGCGCGCAGCCAGGCGCGCTTCTCACCGGCCGCGAAGTCGACGTACGCCTCGGCCCAGCGCCGCGGCCACCGGTCCTCCTCGCGGTCGAACTGCGCGCTGCCGAGCCAGTCCTGCAGCGCCAGCTCGCGCGAGTCCTTGATGCCCATCCGGCGCTGCTCGGGGCTGTCGACCAGGAACAGCCCGCCCAGGCTCCAGAACGCCTGGCCGCCCAGCGACTGCTCGGGCTCCTGGTCGAGGAGCACCACCCGGCGTCCCGCGTCGGCGATCTCGGCGGCCGCCGCGAGCCCCGCGAGACCGGCTCCGACCACGACCACATCGGTCACTTCGGTGTCCACGAGCCGGGATCCTCGCACAAGGCCGGTCTGGACAGGCTCGTCCGAATTGCTGCGAAACATCCGTCACACACGCCACACTGAACCTCGCCTCGGGTGGAAATCCTCCGGAAACCTCCCGACCGGCCGAAGTGGCGTCTTGGGAGGGAGTTCCTGGTGTTGAGCGGAGGAGTGCCATCGGCGCTCTGCCCGCCCACGGTCCTGGTCGTCACCGACGGGTCGAGGGAGGGCAGCACGGTCGCGGCGAGCGCGAACGCCGTCGCCCGCGACGTCCTCGTCACCCACGCGCTCACCCTCCCCTCCGCGCTCGTCGCCCTCGACTCCTCCACCTATGACTGCGTGCTGGTCGACGTCGGCACCCCCGACGTCGCCGCCGCCGACCTCGCGGACACCCTGCGCGGCCACGCCGGTGCGGCCGCCCTGGTGCTGGTCGTCGACGACGACGCCACGATCCCGGCGGCCCTCGAGGATCTCGCCGACCTGGTGCTCCAGCAGGCCGACCTGACCGGCGACTGGCTGCGGCGGGTCCGGCGGGCCGTCGAGCACGCCCGAGTCCGGGCCGCCCTGCAGGAGTCCGAGGCTGCGGTCGCGCGGCTCACCGGCATCGTCGAGTCGGTCGCCGACGCGGTGTTCACCACCACGATCGACGGGCTGGTCACCTCGTGGAACGACGGGGCCGAGGCCCTGTACGGCTTCCCCGCCGCCGAGATGCTCGGCGCCCCGATCGCCACGCTCCACCCGCCGGGGTCCGACGAGCCGCGGCGGATCCTCACCATGGTCCGCGCCGGGAAGGCGATCCAGGGACTGGACACGCTGCGACGCACCCGTGACGGCCGGATGGCGCAGGTCTCGATCAGCGTCACCGGGCTGCGCGACCACCGCGACGGCCTCAGCGGCATGGTCGTGGTCGCCCGCGACATCAGCGACCGCCTCGAGCTCGAGGCCGAGCTGGTCCGCCAGACCATGCACGACGCGCTGACCGGGCTCCCCAACCGCTCCTTCCTCACCTACCGGCTCACCCAGGCGATCGCCGAGGGCCGGCGCCGTGGCCGCCCGGTCGCCGCCCTGCTGCTGGACCTCGACCAGTTCCGCGCCGCGAACGACGTGCACGGCCACCTCACCGGCGACCGGGTGCTCACCGAGGTCGCGGACCGGCTGCGGGTCCTGGCCCGCCCCACCGACGTGGTCGCGCGGATCGGCGGCGACGAGTTCGTCCTGGTCTGCCCCGACACCGACGTGGCGGCGGCCGGGCGGCTCGCCGAGCAGGTCATCGAGGCCGTCGGCGCACCGATCCAGGTCGAGCACCGGGCGCTGCGGGTCGGCGCCAGCGTCGGGATCGCGGTCGCCCCTCCCCTGGACTGCGACGCGGAGGTCCTGCTCAAGCACGCGGACGCCGCGATGTACGAGGCCAAGAAGCGCGGCCGCGCCCGCAGCCAGGTCTTCGACCCGGCACTGGCCCGCCTGGCCGGCGAGCAGCGGCTGCTGGCCGGCGACCTGCGGGCCGCGCTCGATGACGACCGGCTCGAGGTGCACTTCCAGCCCGTGGTCGACCTGACCAGCGACCGGATGGTCGGCTTCGAGGCGCTGACCAGGTGGCACCACCCGACCCGCGGCGCCGTCCCGCCCGGGACGTTCGTGCCGATCGCCGAGGCCCACGGGTTCGTGGCCGACCTCGACCATTGGGTCCTCGACCGCGCCTGCCGGCAGACCGCCGCCGCGCTCGCCACCGGCGAGCTCACCCCCGGCGTGCACGTGGCGGTCAACCTCTCCGCCCGCTCCCTGGACGAGCCGAACCTGGTGGACACAGTCGGCGAGGTCCTCGACCGCTCCGGGCTGCCGCCGGCAGCCCTGGTCCTCGAGGCCACCGAGACCGCCCTGCCCCGCGACCCCGAGGCCGCCCGCGCGTCCCTCGCCGGGCTCCGCGACCTGGGCGTCGGGATCTCCCTCGACGACTTCGGGACCGGCTACTCCTCGCTCAGCTTCCTGCGCGAGCTGCCCGTGACCGGCGTGAAGATCGACCGGTCGTTCATCCGCAACGCGGTCGAGCGGCCCGAGGACCTGGCGATCACCGAGGCGATCGTGCGGCTCGCCAAGGGCCTGGGCCTCGAGACCATCGCCGAGGGCATCGAGACCGCCGAGCAGCGCGAGCTGCTGCGCGACCTCGGCTGCGCCCGCGCCCAGGGGTTCTGGTGGAGCCCGGCCGTGCCGATGGCCGAGCTGCCGGGCGGCCGCGCCGCCGCCCGGGTGGCGCGGATCCTGCAGCCCGCCGGCACCGCCGACCCCGCCCCGCCGTTGCGCAGCACCCGGGTGTCGCGCCGGATCATCGAGCCGTCTGCGCCCACCACCGTGGTCACCACCTGCTGCCTGCGTGGCGGCATCGAGTCCGGGCAGGCCTGGCTGGTCGTCACCACCGCGGCCCGCCGCGAGGCGTTCGCCAGCTCGCTCGGCCCGCTGCACGCCACCGCACTGGCCCGGGGACAGCTGGTCGAGCTGGACGCCTACGAGACGCTGCGCCGGGTCACCTCGGCCGACGGCCGCCTCGACCAGGCCCGCTACGACCACGTCGTCGGCTCCGCACTGCGCCGCCTCGCCGCGGCCGGCGATCAGGTGGGCGTGCACGCCGAGCTCGGCCACGTGACCCGGCCGCTGCTCAGCCAGGACGTCTCCACCGACCTGCGGGCCCGGCTGCACGAGGCCGCCGCCCTGACCCTGGAGTACGGCGACCACCCGGCCGACTGCGCCGCCCACGGCCCGGCCGTCGCCCCCGTCGTGGAGCTGTTCGCCGCGGACGGTTCAACCGCCGGCTGATCGGGTACCGACCCTTCCGACCCACGCCCGGTCCCACTCGGGGGACCGCAGATCGGAGGGCGGCCGCGCATGTGGCACGGACTGCGCCCACGGCGCCGGAGCCGGTTCGGCCCGCTGACCGGCCCGTCGTACGCCGAGCACTTCGAGCGGTCACCCGTGCCGCAGGCGGTGTGCGACGAGAACGCCGTGCTCGTCGCGGTCAACCCCGCCTTCGCCCGGATGCTCGACGGGCCACCCGGAAGCCTCACCGGCCGCCCGATCCGGGACCTGGCCCACCGCTCCGACCAGGGTGCGGCCGACCGGGCCCTGGGGCGGCTGCTGCGCTCCGAGACCGACGCGACCCAGGCCGAGCGGATCCTGCGCCGCTCCGACGGCCGGCCGGTGCCGACCCTGGCCAGCGCCACCGCGGTGCGCAACGGGTCCCCACGGCCGAGCGGCGCACTCGTGGTCTACCAGGACCTGAGCCTGCTGCAGAGCGTCGAGCGCCGGCGCCGGCAGCAGGAGGACTTCTTCCTCGCGCTCGCGCAGCGGGCCAGCGACCTGGCCGTGGTGCTCGACCCCGACGCCACCGTGCTGTTCGCCTCACCCGCGATGACCGGCGTCCTCGGCCACGCGATCGAGGACGTGCTGGCGAACGACGCGATGGACTACGTCCACCCCGACGACGTCGAGCGCGCCCGGGCGGTGCTGGCGGAGGTCGTCGGCGCGGGCGGCAGCGTGGGCACGACGACCCGGCTCCGCGACCACCGCGGCACCTGGCACTGGATGGAGCTCACCGCCACGAACCTGCTCGACACCTCCGTCGGCGGCGTGGTCTGCAACCTGCGCGACGTGACCGACCGGGTCCGGGCGGAGGCGGCGCTGCGCGCGTCCGAGCGCCGTTACCGCGCGATCGCCGACAACGCCGACGAGGGCCTGTGGGTGACCGCACCCGACGGCCGCTCGGCGTACGTCAACCAGCGCCTGGTGGAGATCCTCGGGCTGGAGGCCGAGGAGATCCTGGGCCGCCCGGTCCTGGAGGTGCTCGACCCGCACGAGCAGCCGATGACCCGGGTGCTCGCCGCCGGGACCGACGACGGGACCCAGCGGCACGAGGTGACCTATCGGCACCCGGACGGCGGCCGGCGGTCCCTGGTCGTGTCGACCTCCCCCCTCGACGACGCCGGCGGCGCCGTCGAGGGATCGCTGGCGATGGTCGCGGACGTGACCGACGCCCGGCGGCTCGAGCGGGAGCTGCGCGACGCCGCCCTCCACGACGGCCTCACCGGGCTGCCCAATCGGGCGTTGCTGCGCGACCGTCTCGAGCACGCCCTCGCCCGCGAGACCCGCTCCACGGCGGCGCTGCTCATCGACCTGGACCGGTTCCGGGTCGTCAACGAGTCCCGCGGGCACGCCGCGGGCGACACCCTCCTCGCCGACACCGCACACCGCCTGGCGGCGGCGGTTCGGCCCACCGACACCGTCGCCCGGTTCGGCGGCGACCAGTTCCTCGTGATCTGCGAGGACGTCGACGAGCAGGAGGCCCGGGCGATCGGCGAGGACGCCCTCGGCGCGTTGCGCCCGCCGTTCCCGGCCGGCGGCGGCGACGTCACGCTCACCGCGTCGGCCGGCCTGGCGCTGACCCCCGCACCCTCCGCCGGCGCGCTGGTGCGTCGCGCCGAGACCGCGCTGCGGGCGGCGAAGGCCGCGGGCGGGGCCCGGGTCCAGGCGTACGACGCCGAAGCGGCCGCCGTGTCCGAGCAGCGCTTCGAGCTCGGCGTGGAGCTCGCCCGGTCGCTGGCCGCCGACGAGCTGGCCCTGCACTACCAACCCGTGATCGGCCTGGCCTCCGGCGAGGTGGTCGGCGTCGAGGCGCTGTGCCGCTGGCAGCACCCGCTTCTCGGCCAGGTGCCCCCGTCGACCTTCATCGAGATCGCCGAGGCCGAGGGCCTGGCCGCCACCCTGGACCGCTGGGTGGTCGAGCGGGCGCTGCGTGAGGCCGCGGAGCTCCGCGCGTCGGGGGCGCTGCCGCCGACGGCGTACGTCGCCGTCAACGTCTCGGCGCGCTCGCTGGCCGATCCCGGGCTCGCGGAGCACGTCCTGCGGGCGGCCCAGACGGCGGGGACGGCCCCACAGGACGTCCTCCTCGAGGTCACCGAGAGCGCGACCATGACCGACCCTGCGGCGGCGGCGGACCTGCTCGGACGGCTGCGGCGACACGGCTTCCGGGTGGCCGTCGACGACTTCGGCACCGGGCACAGCTCGCTGGCCTACCTGCGGCGGCTGCCGGTCTCCGTGCTCAAGGTGGACCGCAGCTTCGTCGCGGAGGTCGCCACCGACGAGCACGCGCGCGCGATCACCGGCTCGATCGTCGACCTGGCGCGCACGATGGGCCTCTCGGTCGTCGCCGAGGGCGTCGAGACGCCCGCGCACGCCGCCGTGCTGCGCCGCCTCGGCGCCGACGCGGGACAGGGCTGGCTGTGGAGCCCCGCCGTGTCCCCCGAGGAGGCGACTCGGACCGGCGCGCTGTGCCGGGCCTACTCCGTGGGCACCGGCCCCTCGCCGTCGTCCTGACCGGCCACCGCGATCCGGCTGCCGCCGACGTGCTTGGCCCGGTACATCGCCTCGTCGGCCCGGCGGACCAGCTCGTCGAAGTCGTACGGCGGTGCCAGCGCCACCCCGATGCTCAGCCCGATCGGGTGGTCGTGGTCGCCGACCCGGATCGGGTCGTGCAGGGCGTCGAGGATGCGCTGGGCGACCACGAGCGCCTCCTCGCTGCCGGTGTCCTCGCAGATCACCGCGAACTCGTCGCCGCCCAGGCGGCCGACCGTGTCCGTCCCGCGCACCGAGGCCAGCAGCCGCGCCGCCACCTCCCGCAGGACCGCGTCCCCGGCCTCGTGGCCGAAGCCGTCGTTGACCTGCTTGAACCCATCGAGGTCGAGGAACAGCACGGCGGTCCCCCGGCCCTCGAAGCGGCGCTGCCGGGCGGCCGCGGTCTCGAGCCGGTCGAGGAACAGGTAGCGGTTCGGCAGCGAGGTCAGCGAGTCGTGCAGGGCTCGACGGCGCAGCGCCCGCTCCGCGTGCCGGGCGTCGGTGACGTCGTAGATCGAGACCAACGAGCCGAGCCGGCCGTCGCGGCTGTTGAGCGGACGCAGCGAGATCTCCAGGATCCGCTCGCTGCCGTCGGGGCGCAGGTGGACGACCTCGTGGGTGGCGACCTCGTCGTCGGAGTCCGCGTCCGGCAGCCCGAACAGCCGCCGCGGGTCCGCGCCGTACATCTCGTCGACCGGGCGGCCGACGATCACCGCGGCGGTCTCGTTGGCGAACATCACCTTGCCTTCGGGCGAGGTGGCCATGATGCCTTCCTGGGCGGTCTCGACCATCGCCCGGTGCAGCGCCTCGGAGAGCTTCAGCGCCTCCTCGGTGCGGACCCGTTCGGTGACGTCGCGGACGTTGGCGACGATGCCCCCGATCTCGGGGTCGTCGAGACAGTTGGTGGCGGTCACCTCCACCCAGCGCCACCGCTGCTCGCCGTCGTGGACCCGCAGCACCGCGTGCTCGGCGCTGCGCGGCTCGGCCAGCAGCCGGCCCAGCATCCCGGACACGGTGGGGGCGTCGGCGGGGTGGACGTAGTCCGAGCCGCGGCGGTGCAGCAGCTCGTCGGGGCGGTAGCGCAGCAGCCGCGCCAGCGCCCCGGCGACGAAGACGATCTGCAGCCGACGGTCCATGACCACCGCGGCGTCCCAGGCCCGCCGGGCCAGGGCCTCGGCGCGAAGCCCGCGGGCCTCCTGGGGGTCGCTCGCCGACCCGTCCGCCGTACCGACCGCGCCCGCCCCGCCCTCGAGGTCGCCGGGGCCGTCGAGGTCGTCGGGGTCGCCGACCGAGGCCGCGATCGCGTACGGCCGGCCACCGGGCTCGCGGAGCAGGGCCGCGTCGAGCCGGAGCCGCAGGTCGCCGCCCTCGGCGTCGCGGAACAGCCCGCGGTAGCTGATCGAGTCGATCTCACCGGCCCGCAGCCGGGCGATCCGGGCCAGCACGTCCTCGGCGTCGAGCGGGTGGACCAGGCCGATGATCGCGCAGTCGGCGAACCAGCCCTCGCCGTGGCCGAACAGGTCGCACCATGCGGGGTTGACCGACTCGAGGCGGCCGCTCAGGTCGAGGATCGCCTGCGCCGTGGTCGCCTGGTCGAAGTGTGCGCGGGACATCTCGAGGGCGAGCGCCAGCTCGCGCTGCTCGTGCAGCTGGGCGGTCACGTCGCGCAGGATCAGGATCACCCCGGTGATCTCGTCCCCGGGGCCGTGTACCGGGCCGAGGGTGACCTGCGCCTTGAACGAGGAGCCGTCGCGACGGACGCCGGCGTCGATGAACGGCTCGACCTGCTCGCCGGTGAGCAGCCGGGCGACCGTGGCGTCGCGCAGCTCGCTGCCGTCGCGGGGGAACAACACGCCGAGCTCGCAGCCGGCCAGGTCGTCGGGGCGCCAGCCGAGGACCTGCTCGGTCGCCGGGCTCGCCCACCGGATCCTGGCGTCGGAGTCGAGGGAGAGGATGCAGTCGTGGGAGGTCGCGGCGATGCTCGCCAACAGCTGGCCCTGGTCGATCTCGCGCATCATTCCCCCGGACGGCGGCGGACTGGCCAGGAGACCGTCCGTCCTCGAGGCGAGTGGTACCAGCGGCTCACCGAGCGCCGCACCCTTCCCCGTCATGCTAGTCGCCGGTCCTTCCGCCCTAGAACAAATTCCGACTTCTGCGGTAGACCGCACCGCCCCCCGGACCGGTCATGCCCTCCGCGCTCCCCCAGCGCTCCCCCCTGTGGTTGGTGTGGTCATCGGTGCGGACGGGCCGCCACTTGAGTCACCCGGGCCACCGGTTCGTACTGGCTCTCAGGAGTTCATACGGGTTCGTGCCGGTGCGCGCTCGCGCGTCCTAGCCCAGGCCGACGAGCGTGAGGTACGACGCGGCGAGCGGGCCACCCGCGAGCATGCCGAGTGCGGCGCCGCTGAGCAAGAAGGGTCCGTGCGGGATCCTGGCGCCGGCCCGGGCGCGCCCGGCGGCGAGCAGCCCCACCCCGACCGCCGCGCCGATCACGAAGCCGGCGCCCAGGCCCACGAGCGCGGCTCCCCAGCCGAGCCAGCCGAGTGCCAGGCCGAGGACCGGCGCCAGGGCGACGTCGCCCAGGCCCATCCCCCGGCCGGCCGTGACCAGCCAGATCCCGCCGTACACGGCGAGCCAGAGCGCGGCGGCCAGCAGCGCGGGGACGACCGGGGCGGTGCCGTGCCGGGCCGCGTCGATGGCCAGCGCGATCGTCGTGCCGAGCGCCATCGCGCCGGTGATCTCGAAGGGCAGCCGGCGGTGGTCCAGGTCGATCATGAACAGGGCGACGCCGGCGGCGGCCACGACCAGCGCGGCGGCGGTGTACGGCGTGGCGCCGAACCGCCAGCCGACGCTCGCGAACAGGGCCGCGGTGGCGAGCTCCACGAGCGGGTAGCGGGCGGCGATCGGGGCCGCGCAGTCGCGGCAGCGGCCGTGCAGCAGCAGCCACGAGAGCACCGGCACGTTGTCGCGGGCCCGCACCGGGTGCGCGCAGGCCGGGCAGGCCGAGCCCGGCGAGACCAGGGACAGCCCGGCCGGGACCCGGTGGATGACCACGTTGAGGAACGAGCCGATCAGCAGGCCGAGCAGCCCGAACCCGAGGCTCGACGCCAGGGTCACGACGCCGGCTCCGGCTCCGGCTCCAGCGTGCGCGCCAGCGCGTCCCGCTCGGCGGCGCCGAGCACGGAGATCAGCCGGCCGCGGTCCCCGCCGCGGTCCGCGAGGTCCCAGCGCAGGTCGACGGTCGCGAGCGTCTCGTCGCCGGCGGCCAGGGCCGCGGCCACCAGGTGGGCCTCGAACGCCGCGGTGTCGGCCTGCCGGGACAGCCGCCCGGCAGCCTCCGGCTCGCCGTCGGCCGCGAGCAGGCCGGCCATCGTCGCGCAGTCGGCCGCGGTGGTCCGCAGCTCGGCGGCCAGCTGTTCGGCGGTGCGACCCACGAGCCGGGCGGCGAGCCGTTCCTCCCGGCTCGGCGCCGCGGTCACGTCCCTGACCGGTCGCACGCCCGTACGGCGGGTCGCGTGCGCGTTCGTCAGGGACGCGGCGGCTGGGGTGGCCTCGTCGAGCTGGGCCAGGTCGGCGAACCGGTCGACCAGCAGCCCGTGCACCGACTCGTCGAACGTGGTGACCAGCGCCTCCCGGGCGGCCTCGACCACCGCGCGGGCGGTCAGCGGGCCGTCGGGCAGGTCGCGTGCGGCCTCCTCGACGGCGAGCGCGACCGACTCCCCGACCGCGGCCAGCTGGACCAGGGGGTCGGGTGCCTGCGCGAGGCCGTGCTCCCAGAGCAGCTCCTCCAGGACGTGGACGTCGCCCGCCCAGGCCGCGAGCTGGGCCAGCCGCAGGTCGCCGTCGTGGGCGTGCCGACGGGACAGCTCGGCGTACGCGTCCGGCAGCCGGTCGTGGTGGGGGGTCTCGGTCATCGGGTCGCTCCGCTCAGGCGGCGGGACGGCGGCGCGGGCGGCGCCGGCCGCGCCGGGTCTCGGCCGGGGCCGGCGGCGGGACGGGGAGCACCAGCTCGGTCTCGGGCACCGCGACCGGGGCGGGGGCCCAGGCCTCGGGCTCGGGCTCGGGCTGGATCTCGGGCTGCATCTCGGGGTGGGGGTCGAGGTGGACCTCGACGTCGGGCTCGACCGCGGGCTGGATCTCGTACTCGATCTCGGTGGCCGCCGGCGCGGGCAGCACCGGCTCCGGGGCCGGGGCCGCGGCGACGGCCGCGATCGGGGGCACCGACGCGAGCCTGGCCACGGGCGCTACCCGCTCGGCCGCTCCGGCCGCCAGCACCGGGCGTTCGGAGGAGTCCGTGGCGTCCAGGCGCTCGATCGCGGCGGCGACCCGCGCCACGGCGTACCTCGCCTCGTCGCTGCCGGCGCCGAGGGCGACGGCGCGCACGGCGGCACGCACCTGGCGGCGGTACGACGCCACCGCCTCGCCGGCGACGATCGTCGGCTCGGGTGCCGGCTCCGGTGCGGCCTCCGCGGCCGCGACCAGCGCCTCCTCGAGCACCCGGACCTGGGCGCGCAGGGCGCGCACGGTCACGGCGTCCGACTCTGCCTCTTCCGCTGCCTCGTCCTCTGCCTCGAGCCCTGCCTCGAGCCCTGCCTCGGCCTCCGGGTCGGTGGCGAGCTCCATCACCGGCTGCACTGCCGGCTCGGCCGCCGCAGCGGCGCGCCGGCGGCGTACCAGGAGGAGCAGCGCGCCCACGAGCGAGAGCGCGATCAGGGTGAGGCCGACGGCCAGGGGCGGCTGGGGCAGTGCGTCCACGATCATCCTTCCGGCTGGGTGGTGCTGGAGAGATTGAGCGTCTTCCCGGGGTCCACGACCGGCGGCATCACGAACATGTCGCCGGTGATGGTGGTGGTGAACTCACCGCCCTCGGAGCCGCTGGCCAGCGAGACCGCGGTGACCAGGTAGGCGCGCGGCATGTGCTCGAGGTTCTCCAGCAGCCGCTGGGTCTCCTCGTAGGTCCCGGTGACGGCGACGGTCACCGTCTGCCGGGCCAGCAGCTGGCCCGCGGTCGCAGGCGCCGCGGCGGGGTCGGCGGCGGGGTCGGCGGCGGGATCGGCAGCGGGGTCGGCCGCCGATGCGGGGGCGGCGGCGTCGGCGGTGCCGAGGACCGGCGGGGTCGGGGTCAGCGTGGTGACGCCCTGCGGGCCGATGCCGGCCTCCACGGCGGCCGCGGTGACCTCCTCGAACATGCCCGGCTGGTCCGCGGTCGGCGGGAACAGCGCCGCGAGCCGGCGCGCGTCGCGGCGGGTCGTCGCGAGACCCTCGCGCTGCTGCTCCAGCACCGCGAGCTGGCTGGTGAGCACCGCGTTCTGGTCGCGAACGGTGGTGATCTCCTCACGGGCCTGCGCCAGGGCGTCGGTCTCCGGGCCGACCACGAGCAGCCAGCCGAGGCCGGCGACGACCAGGAGCGAGAGGGAGCCGACGAGCTTGGTCGCCCCCGGGGTGGCGAGGTCCATCACGAGCCTCCCTCGGTGCTGGCGTTGGTGCTGGCATCGGTGGCGTCGGTGCTGGCGTACCGGCCGCTGTAGACCTGCTCCGACAGGCCGACCGACCCGCTGAAGGTCACCGCCTCGCCGTCACCGGTGGTCGTCGTGGAGATGAACGGCTCGACGAACAGGTGCGAGGCGCCGAGGGCGATCACCATGTCGCCGACCTCGGCGCGGCTGCCCGCCGTACCGGAGAGCGTCACGCAGCCGACCACCGTGCGGGTGTTGAACGGGTCCGGACCGGGACAGGCCGACGCGGCGCCCGGGACGGGCGCGCCGCCGACGCCGGTGGTCGCCGCGATCGTCACGGCGACGGTCGTGATCTGCGCGCCCAGCGGGGTCGCGTCGCGCACGCCGTCGAGGACGTCGGAGACGTAGACCTCGTCGGCCATGGCGGTCTCGACCGTGCGCTGCTGCACCGCGACGCCGTTCACGAACGTGCGGACGGGTGCGAGCACCTGGGTCTGCCCGGTCAGTCGCGTCGTCTCCGCCTGCTCCACGGCGACGACCTTGCGAGCCTCCTCGACCCGCAGGTGCTGGAAGGTCCACGCGCCGCCGACGAGCAGCACCATCACGACTCCTCCGGCGACGAACCGCTGCCGCAGCCGGCGGGCCGCCAACCGGACGAACGCCGACTCCGAGAGCAGGTTGACGGCCGGCGGGGCCCCAGTCTCCGAACGCTTGCGACTCATCGGGCCGCTCCCACGCAGAGGCCGGCGGGCACCGCCAGCGCCGGCAGGTCGGCGTCGGCCAGCCGGAGCCGGCCGGGGGCGCGGACGCCGGCGAGCGCGTCGAGGCGGTCCACGGGTACGGCGAGCCGCTGGCCGAGCAGTTCCGCGAACCCGCCCAGCGCGGCGCCGGAGCCGGTGAGCAGCACCCGGCCGACGGGGCCCGCGGTGCGGGCCTCGGCGTCCCCGGCGGGCTCGGCCTGCGCGGCCTGGTCGGCGGCGGAGTCGCGGTAGAAGTCCAGGGTCGTGCTGATCTCCTCGGCCAAGCCGCGGGCGGCCGCGTCGACGACCTGCTGGGCCGCGTGGTCGAGGCCGTCGGTGCGCGGGCTCAGCGCGGTGGCCTGGCTCGGGTCGAGGTGCGCGTGGCCGGGGAGGCCGACGTACACCTTGGTCCGCTCGGCGTCCTCCCAGGTCCAGTCGTACCGCTCCTGGACGGCCGCCGTGATCGAGTCGCCGCCGACGCCGGGGATCATCCGGACGTAGCGTGGGACGCCCGCGGTGTGCACGACGACCGACACCACGTCGGAGCCGACGTCGACGATCGCCTCGGTCACCGCGGGCCCGTCCTGCACCATCGGGGTCCGGGCGCGCAGCAGCGCGAACGGCAGCAGGTCGACGGTCTGGATCCGCAGGCGGGCCCGGCGGGCGGAGTCGACGAAGGCGTCGACCATGTCCCGGGAGGCGGCGACGAGGAGGATCCGGGCGACCCGGCGCGCCGTACCGTCCTCGCCGACGACGTCGAGCTCCTCGAGCAGGTGGTGGTCGAGGTTCGCCTCGTCGACCGAGAACGGCAGCACGTCCTGGACCTGGTAGCGCAGTGCCTTGCGGAAGTCCGCCGGCGGCATCCAGTCGAGGTCGAGCTGGCGCACCAGGACACCTGCGTTCGCGACGCCGAGGGCGACGTTGCGGGAGCCGAACTTGCCCTTCGACCAGAGCTCCTTCAGCGCCTCGGTCAGCGCCTCACCGTCGGCGACCACGCCGGCCCGGACCACGCCGGACGGCAGCGGGAGCTGCGCGAACCGCCGCAGCGTGGGACGGCGGCGTCCGGGGACGAACTCGGCGGCGCGGACACCGGAGCTGCCGATGTCCAGTCCGACCAGGGTGCGTGACATGGATTCCTCGAGATGACGGCGTGGGGGATGGGCGCAGTGCGTCACCCGAGTCATCGGTCGCTCGAGCCGCCCACTTGACGTGTTCGCGGAGGTTTTCGCTGCCGCGCCCGCCGTACGTCCCGCACCGGTGGCGCCCGCGCCAGACCGCCCTCACCGGAGGGTCGGTTTCCCCGGTTCACCGGGGATACCGGAACTGTTGACCCGAAACTTCGGGCCAGAAGTTCCAACATCCCCGGTGAACCGGGGAAACCGCCCGCCGATCCCGCCGCACCTGGACCGACGACAACGCCGACGTGGTACACAAGGGGCCGTGAGCAGCCCCCGGGATCCGAGCGCGACCCCGTTGCGGATCGCGCCCTTCCTCCAGGCCGTCGTGGTCAACCGCGGCTCCGACCTGCACGTGAAGGTCGGCAGCCCGCCGCGGATCCGCATCTCGGGGTCGCTGGTCCCGCTGCAGGTGGACCCGCTGACCGCCGAGCAGGTCGAGGAGCTGGTCCGCGAGACCATGCCCGCGGACGTCGAGGCGCACTTCAGCGCCACCAACGAGGCCGACTACGCGCTCGCCGTCCCCGGCATCGGCCGGTTCCGCGTCAACGCGTTCCGGTCACGAGGGGCGGTCGGGTGCGTGTTGCGCCTGGTGGGCGACGAGCCGCGCTCGCTGGCGGACCTGGCCCTGCCCGAGGTGATCCACCGCCTCGCCCTGGAGCCGCGCGGCCTGGTGCTGGTCACCGGCCCGACCGGCTCGGGCAAGACCACGACCCTGGCGGCGATGGTCGACGCCATCAACGAGGCCCGGCCCGTGCACATCCTCACCATCGAGGACCCGATCGAGGTGATCCACCGCGACAAGCTCGCGGCGGTCAACCAGCGCGAGCTCGGCACCGACACCGCCGACTGGGCGGTGGCGCTGCGGGCCGCGATGCGGCAGGACCCGGACGTGATCCTGATCGGCGAGATGCGCGACCCCGACACCGTCCGGGCCGCGCTCGCGGCCGCCGAGACCGGGCACTTCGTGATGTCGACGCTGCACACCACGGACGCCAAGGAGACGGTCAACCGGATCATCGACTTCTTCCCCCCGCATGAGCAGAAGCAGGTACGCCTCGGGCTCGCCGGCTCGCTGCGCGGCATCGTCTGCCAGCGGCTGGTGCCGCGCGCCGACGGCCAGGGCCGGGTCGTCGCGATGGAGGTCGCCGTGAACACGCCGCGGCTCGCCGAGGCGGTCGCCGACCCGGACCGCACCGACACGATCCCGGACATCGTCTCCGACGGCGCCTACTCCGGCATGCAGACCTTCGACCAGCACCTGGTCCGGTTGGTGCTCGACGGCTCGGTCTCGGTCCCCGACGCGAAGCTGGTCAGCTCCAACACCCACGACTTCTCGGTGATGCTGAAGCGCGCCGGGGTCGATCCGGCCCTGGTCGACGCGGAGCCGCCCCGATGAGCGGCACCCGCCGCCGCCCGGTGGTCGACGCGATGGCGTCCGAGCAGCTCGCCGGGCTCGACCTGCAGGGCCTGCGCTCCTACCGCCACCGCCTCGAGGCCGAGGAGGACCGGGTGTCCTACTGGCGCCGGCTGGTGCACGCCCGGCTCGACCTGCTGGCGGCCGGGTCCCGCTCGGACCACCCGTTGACCGTCGACGACCTGGTGCGGATCCTCGGCGACACGGGCACCGGCGGCAGTCGCCGGGCGCTGGTGAGCGTCCGGGCGGCCGACCCGCTGCCGGAGCTGCCCGAGCTCAGCGAGATGTGGGTCACCGAGGTCGACCCGCACGACTCCGACCAGGTCGCGGACGCAGTCGAGCGGCTGACCGAGGCCGAGCGGCAGCTGACGACGTACCGCCGCGCCCTGCACGAGCGTATCGACGAGGCCACCGGCGAGCTGATCGTGCGCTACCGGGAGAACCCCGCCGCGGCGCTCTCGATCATCCCCGAGGGGTAGCGGTCAGGCGACGACCCGGAGGACCTCCTCGATGGAGGTGCGGCCCTGCAGCACCTTCTGCCAGCCGTCCGACTTCAAGGTGGTCATCCCCTGCTCCCGGGCGGTGCGGCCGACCTCGTCGGTCGACGCGCGCGCGACGGCGAGCCGCGAGACCTCCTCGCTGACCGTCATCACCTCGTGCAGCGCCATCCGGCCGCGGTAGCCGGTCTGCGAGCAGGAGGAGCAGCCGACGTGCCGGTACAGCACCGGCACCTCCGCGCCCTCCGCCCACGGGAAGCCGATCCGCTGCAGCTCCGCCGGATCCGGCTGGTAGGCCTGCTTGCAGCGCTCGCAGAGCGAGCGACACAGCCGCTGCGCGAGTACGGCGTCGAGCGCGGACCCGACCAGGAACGGCTCGATGCCCATCTCGATCAGGCGGGTCACCGCCGAGGGCGCGTCGTTGGTGTGCAGCGTCGAGAGCACCAGGTGGCCGGTCAGCGCGGCCTCGACCGCGATCTGGGCGGTCTCGTGGTCGCGGATCTCGCCGATCAGCACGATGTCGGGGTCCGAGCGCAGGATCGAGCGCAGCGCGGAGGCGAAGGTCAGCCCCGCCTTCGCGTTCGTCTGGACCTGGTTGATCCCCGGCAGGCGGTACTCCACCGGGTCCTCGACGGTGATCACGTTGACGTCGGGCCGGTTGAGCAGGTTGAGCGTCGCGTAGAGCGTCGTCGACTTGCCGGACCCGGTCGGCCCGGTCGCCAGGATCATCCCGTAGGGCTTGGTGTACGAGGCCCGGTAGCGCTCGTAGTTCTCGTTGCTGAACCCCAGGTCGTCGAGGCCGAGCTGGGTGTTGGAGGTGTCCAGGATCCGGGCGACCACCTTCTCGCCCCACACGGTCGGGAGGGTGGCGACGCGGAGGTCGATGCGCCGGCCCTGGTGGGTGACCGACATCCGGCCGTCCTGCGGCACCCGACGCTCGGCGATGTTCATCTCGGCCATGATCTTGAGGCGCGAGATCACCCCGTTCTGGATGCTCTTCGGGGAGCGGTGGGCGTCGTGGAGCACCCCGTCGATCCGGTACCGGACCCGCATGTCCCGCTCGGTCGGCTCGATGTGGATGTCCGAGGCGCGGTCGTTGATCGCCTGGTTGATCAGCAGGTTGACGAAGCGGACCACCGGCGCCTCGTCGGAGACCTCGGTGAGGGTACTGAGGTCGTCGACCTCGTCCTCGGGCGCCAGGTCGGAGGTGATGTCGGTGAGCTCGCCCTCGGCGCGGTAGACCTGGTTGATCCGGGCGTCGATGTCGCTGCGGCCGGCGATCGCG
This sequence comes from Nocardioides sp. JS614, assembly GCF_000015265.1. Taxonomy (NCBI): domain Bacteria; kingdom Bacillati; phylum Actinomycetota; class Actinomycetes; order Propionibacteriales; family Nocardioidaceae; genus Nocardioides; species Nocardioides sp. JS614. The sequence goes on along the minus strand of NC_008699.1, from coordinate 1,195,815 downwards.
AAGCGGACCCGGCTGCGGGTCAGCCGGCTCAGGTCGTCCTTGAGCTCGATGTCGCCCGCCTGGCGCACGCTCACGGCCACCAGCAGCTCGCCGTCCTCGTGGACCAGCGGCAGTACGCCGGTGCGGCGGGCGAACTCCGCCGGCAGCAGGCTCACGGCCGCCATGTCGACGATGAAGTCGGTGAGCTCGACGTACTCCAGGCCGGCCGAGGCGGCTGCGGTGCGCACGACCGTGGTGCGGTCCACCCAGCCGCTCTCGAGCAGCACCTCGAGCACGGTCTGGGACCGCTCGTCCGCGAGCCGGCCCGCCTCGCTGAGCTGGTCGCGGGTGATCCAGCCGCCCTCGACCAGGGCACGCACGGTGTCTCCGGAGGTCTGTGCGCGCACCGTCATCCGATCATGTCGTAGATCTTGAACATCGGCATGTACAGCGCGACGATCATCGACCCGACGAGGCCGCCGAGGAACGCGATCATCAGCGGCTCGATCAGGGCGGTCAGGCCCTCGGTCATCGACTCGACCTCGGCGTCGTAGAACTCGGCGATCTTCGCGAGCATCGCGTCGATGGCGCCGGACTCCTCGCCGGAGGCGATCATCTGCACGACCATCGGCGGGAACACGTCGTGGTGGCTCAGCGGACCCGCCACCGACTCGCCCTGGCGCACCGACTCCTTGACCTCGGCCAGGGCGCGGCCGATCACCACCGAGCCGGTCGTGTCGGAGACGATGTCGAGCGCCTGGAGGATCGGGACGCCGGCCGAGAGCAGGGTGCTGAAGTTGCGGGCGAACCGGGCCAGAGCGAGCTTGCGGAACAGGTTGCCGAAGACCGGCAGCTTGAGCTTGAGCGGGTCGACGACGTTGCGGACCCGCTCGGTGCGGCCGTAGCGGCGCCACCACCAGACGAGGGCACCGGTGAGCACCGCGCCGAGGGGTACGACGTACTTCATCGCCGCCGAGAGCATCACCAGGATCTTGGTCGGCAGCGGCAGCTCGCCGCCGAGGTCCTTGAACATCTTCTCGAAGACCGGGACCACGAAGATCAGCAGCGCGATGCACATGATGATCGCCAGGAAGAACACCACGGTCGGGTAGGTCAGCGCGGCCTTGATCTTGCTGCGCAGCTTGACCTCGGCCTCGAAGTTGTCGGCGATCTGGCGCATCGCGGTGTCGAGGAAGCCGCCCGCCTCGCCGGCCTTGGCCATGCTGATCATGAGCGGCGGGAAGACGCGCGGCCACTTGCCGAAGGCCGACGACAGGCTGTGCCCGGCCTCGACGTCCTGCTTGACCGCCCGCAGCACCTTGCGCAGCTCGGGGTTCTCGACCTGCTCGGCCATGATCGAGAGCGCCCGCAGCATGGTCAGGCCGGCGTCGATCATGGTGGCGAACTGGCGGGCGAAGACCGCGAGGTCGCGCGGCTTGATCCGCTTCTTGAAGCCGAGCTTGATCTCGCGCTGCATGCCGACGTTGGCGGGCCGCACCTGGAGCGGGACGTAGCCCATCGCGCGCAGCTTGTCGGCGACAGCCGCCTCCGAGGCGGCCTCCACCTTGCCCTCGGTGAACCGGCCCTGGGCGTCGCGGACCTTGTAGGCGTACTGCGTCGTCGTGCTGGCCACGGCTACTGCCACCCGGCCGGGGCGCGCTTGACGTCGGAGGCGACGAGCGTGTCGTAGTCGGCGCGGTTCGAGCTGTGCTCGAGGCCCGCGGCGTACGTGATCCGGCCGGCCTTCACCAGCGCGGCGAGGTGGGCGTTGAGGGTCTGCATGCCGTCCCGCGCGCCCGCTTGGAGCGCGCCCTGGATCTGCTGCAGCTTGTCGTCGCGGATCATCGCCCGGATGCCGGAGTTGCAGACCATCACCTCGACGGCGGCGGCGCGGCCCTGGTCGTCGGCGGTCTTGACGAGGGTCTGGCACACGACGCCCTGGAGCGTCGCGGCGAGCTGGGTGCGGACCTGCTGCTGCTGCTCGGCGGGGAACACGTCGACGACGCGGGTGATGGTGTCCTGCGCGGACTGCGTGTGCAGCGTCGCGAACACCAGGTGGCCGGTCTCGGCGGCGGTCAGCGCCACCGAGATCGTGTCCAGGTCGCGGAGCTCGCCGACCAGGATCACGTCGGGGTCCTGACGCAGCACGTGCTTGAGGGCGTCGCGGAACCCGTGGGTGTCGGAGCCGACCTCGCGCTGGTTGACCAGGCAGCCGCGGTGCTCGTGCAGGAACTCGATCGGGTCCTCGATGGTCACGATGTGACCGCGGCGGGTCCGGTTGATCCGGTCGATGATCGCGGCCAGGGTCGTCGACTTGCCGGACCCGGTGGGGCCGGTGACCAGCACCAGGCCGCGCTTGAGGTCGCTGAAGCCGGCGACCGCCTCGGGCATGCCCAGGTCCTCGAGCGGGACGATCTCCCAGGGGATCATCCGCATCACGGCGCCGAGGTGCTCGCGCTGCTGGAAGACGTTGACACGGAACCGGGCGTGGCCCGGCACGGCGTACGCGAAGTCGAGCTCGAGCTCCTCCTCGAAGACCTTGCGCTGCCGCTCGGTCATCACGCCGTACAGCGTGCGCCGCAGCTGCTCGCCGTCCAGCGTGGGGTAGCCCTCGATGGCCTCCATCTCGCCGCGCAGCCGCACGGTCGGCGGCGCGCCGGTGGTCAGGTGCAGGTCGGAGGCCCCCACCCGCAGCACGTGGATGAGCAGGTCGTCGAGGCTCAGGTTGGCCGATCCGGCGGGCGCGGGAGCGGCGGGAGGTACGACGGCGGCCGCGGCCACCGGGGCGACGACCGGCGCCGGGACGGCCACGGGAGCGGCGACCGGGACGGCCACCGGCGCGGGGGCAGGGGCCGACGGGTCCGCGGGCGCGGTCGGGCGCCGAGCGGCCAGCGGCAGGCCGAAGCCGTTCGTCGGTGCGTCGTTCAACAGGTCCTCCGAGCGCGGGACTGATGAGGGGTCATCAGGGTCATCGGCCGACGGGGCCGTCGGCTTGAGGACTGCTGGCGGGGAGCCTCGTCAGGAGAGCCCGCGGTCGTCCTCGCGGTAGGAGCCGGCCCGGAAGTCGAGCAGGGCGGGGCTGGTGTTGGCGAGGAAGCAGGTGTCCATCGAGGCGTCGAAGTTGCCGACCAGGTTGACCTTGTCGGCGTAGATCGTGCCGATGAAGTCCGCGGTGCCGTTGGCCTTCACGACCTGACCGTAGGGCGCGGCGGAGGTGAGGAAGAGCGAGGCGAACAGCCGCTGGTTGGAGTTGACCTTCACGTTGCCTCCGTCGACCACGATCACCAGCGAGCGCGAGGTGCACCGGGGGTCGGTGTCGGCCAGGTTGGCCTCCCGACCGAACGCGGTGTCGCTGATCTTGTTCAGGTCGACGGTGCCGCCGAGGTCCGAGCCCTTCGTGAGGTCGAAGAACATGACGGCGTTCTCCTCGTCCGGGCTGGACCACACGGTCGAGCTGGTCCAGTAGTTCCCCTGGGCCCGCGCGACGCTGCGCAGCTGGTCGAGCTGGGTCGGGCTGAGGGCGGGGTCCTTGAGGTTGAACAGCCGGGCGAGGGTGGCGTCGTCCTTGACGAAGGACCCGGCGACGTCGGCCTCCGGCCCGGCGTCGAGATTCTGCGGCCCGTAGTACTTGGGGTAGCTGGTCTGCACGGACTCGCACGGGGTGCCGATGAGGCTGCCGCCCGCCCGGTCCTGGTCATAGGGGTACGCCGTGCTGCACGGGGCCGAGGTGACGTTGTTGCCGGTGCCGGTCGCGTGGATCAGGCCCCCCTGCGTCTCGGAGCAGTGCTGGCCCGAGCCGTGGGCGGTGGTGATGTAGTCGGAGGTGTGCACGCCGATCGGGATGCCGTACGCGACGTCGATCTGGCCCGGCACCATCGCGATCTTGTCGCGCTCCCAGACGCAGCCGGTCGAGAACACGCTCTGCCGGGTGACGCTCGCCGAGCCGCCGCCGCTGATCGTGTGGGCGAAGATGCCGCGCGGCACCTCGGTCGTGGTGACGCTGACGTCCGCGAGCACGGTGCGCGAGGCGGATCCGGCCGCGCCGCCGGTCGAGTGGATCCGGTACAGGCCCGGGTCGTTGGCCGGGTACGGCGAGACCGCCTCGATCCACACCCGGTAGGACTCGCCCGCGCCGCCGGGCAGCGAGACCGTCGTCGGGGCGTCCTTGTTGCCCCAGGAGTTGCCGGTGCAGCCCGGCGAGCAGCGCAGCGGGCGCACCCCGGCGCTGCGCAGGTAGGTCATCGCCTGCGCGACGCCCGCGTCCGCGGCGTTGACCGCGGACCCGGCCTGCTGGGCCCGCCACGACGAGCGCAGGTTGTCGATGGTGAGCACGGCCACGGTCGAGGCGAGCCCCGTGATCAGCACGAGCGCCATCATCGTCAGGATCATCGCCGAGCCGCGGTCGTCGCGGCGCCGGGTCCCGGGTCGGGACGTCGTCGGGGGGGTGCGCGTCACCGTCAGCTCCTGTTCCGGAGGTCGATCTGGGTGTGGTAGGTCTGCTCGCCGCTGCCGTCGCGGACCGTGATGGTCACGCCGACCAGGTCGATGTGGAGCAGCTCGGTCCCGTCGGGCTGGTTGTTCTGGTTGCCGACCGGCGCGCCCTTCTGGTCGAGCTCGAGCCAGGTGGTGGTGCCGTCGCCGTTCGCGTCGTACGCCCACTCGCTGCTGTCCAGCTCCAGCTCCACCGAGGCGACCGTCGCCGCGAGCACCGGCCGGGCGGTGTCGCAGTCGGTCGTGGCGCCCAGGGTGAGCTGGAGCGTGGCCGGTGACCAGCAGTAGGTCAGCACCTCGGGGTCGGCGGCCGCGGTGTCGCGGACGCCGTCGCCGTCGAAGTCGGTCCAGAACGTCAGCGCCATCGAGGAGGTCGGCCCCGGGAGGGTGACGGCCTCGATCCCGGCCGACTGCCGCAGCTCGCGGGTCAGCCGCTCCATGGCGGTCCGGGTCTCCTCGGTGACGCCGGCTCGGGTGCGGGTGCTCGCGGTGACCGAGTCGGTCGACAGCGCCAGGCCCAGGAGCAGCGAGCCGATCAGGGCGAACAGGCCCATGCTGACCAGCACCTCGATGAGCGTGACCCCGCTGTCGGCCCGCGGGCGGCGCAGCCACCTCATCGCGCGTCCAGGGCCGAGCAGCCGACCTGGCCGAGGGTGAGCGAGACGGCCGAGGCCGGGTCGACGGTGCTGTCGGGCAGCACCCGCATCGGCTGGCTGGTGAGCTTGAGGACCCCGGACAGCGTCACCGCGGACAGCCCGTTCGCGGCGGTCGTCTCGACGGTGCCCGGCACCAGCGCCGACCAGGACGCGACGTAGTCGGCCAGGGTGTGGCCGCCGCCGACGTCGAAGGACGCCGGGTCGATCGCTGCCAGGTCGTCGGCGGTGAGCGAGGGGGTGATCGCAAGCACGTCGTCGTAGCCTCCGGCCGGCGCGGCCTCGGTGCCGGGGACGTGCCGGCGTACGACGACCCGGTAGTCGAACGTCGGCGGCTGCGCCACGTGGCCGGCGCCGCTGACCACGCAGCGGGCGGTGGCGCGGACCAGCTCCACCTGGAGCACTCCGTCGGGAGCGAACGAGGTCGGGAACAGGGAGATCGTGCTCGCCGAGCTCACCGCACAGGCCTCGGCGGTGGGGGTGGCGTCGGTCATCGGGGTCGTGCGCAGGAAGCCCGAGGACCGGACCAGGGCCGGTGCCCCGGTGCCGGAGGGCGCGCAGGTCGCGCTGACCCCGCTGTTCGTGGCCGTGGCGCCGGCGTCGAGACGGACCAGCGGACGGCTGAGGCCCAGCCCGGTCCGGTAGTCCGCGGCAGCGCCGCTCTCGAAGGAGAGTCCCAGGTTGGTCAGGTCGGTGAGCCGGGCCTGCATCGGGTTGGCGGCCGAGCCGACGTTCGGGAGCCCGTCGGTCGCGGTCACGGCGCCGAGGTCGACCTGGCTGGCGCCCCAGCACGCGAGCCCGCAGGTCCCGTCGATCCCGCCGGCAGCGGCGGGCAGGATGCCCACGGCGGAGGGCGCCGCGACGGTCGTCGAGGCGCCTGCCCCCTGTTCCCCGGTCGCGAGCCCGGCGGACGCCGCCGTCAGGCTGGCGTTGGCCGTGCTCGCGAAGGTCAGCGCACCGGAGAGGCTGAGCAGCCCGGCCTGCAGTGACTCGGCGCCGTTCGTCGGCGTGATCGAGCCGATGTCGACCGCGGCCGCGGACGCGCTGAGGTCGATCCGCCTGGCCGCGACCGGCTGGTCGGCGATCTGGGAGTACGTCGTGACCGGCCGGGTGATGCCCTGCCGGTCGTAGAGGACGGTCACGGTGACGCCGATCTGGGAGGAGACCGGGCTGTCGTGCCCCGCGCTCTGGGTGTTGTAGCCCGAGGGCGGCGCGAGCACGTCGGAGCTCCCGTCGGACTTCGGCGCCGAGAGGAACTGGGTGTCGACGACGACCTGGAAGCCCGCGAGCGGATCGGTCCCGGTGGCCGGGTGCGGGACCACGTAGCGGTACATCTCCCCGGACTGCGGCTCATAGGAGCAGCGGGCGCCGTCGGCGGGGACGTAGCCGGTCCACGCGGTCGTCGGCATCGCGAGCCCGTCCGGGTCGGTGCAGGTGATCGGTCCGGGGGTGGTGAGGTTGCGGAAGTAGTAGTCGAGCACGTCGCGGTAGTCGCCGGCCTCGGGGGCGACGTGATACGGCAGGTTGCGCATCCGCTCGAGCTGGCCCTGGGCGACGCCCTTGGTCTGGGTCACCAGTCGGGAGGTCTCGCCGGACCTGATGCCGACCAGCAGCTGGGGCAGCACGGCGGCCATCACCGTCATGATCACGCCGAGCGCGACGATGATCTCGATGAGGGTGAACCCGTCATCGCGGCGGCGGTCAGCTGATCGAGACACGGCCGGTCAGCTGTTCGACGTGGAGGGTGTAGACCTTCGCGGAGCCGGTCCGGGTCACCTGGACGCTCCCGCTCGTGGCGGTCCCGCGGGAGTAGAACGTGACGCCGGGTCCGCCGGAGCCGGTGAAGGTCGGGGAGACGAGGTGCACCTGGGCGCCGTCGGTCCGGTACGGTCCGTCGACCTGCGTGCCGGGGGTGGCGCAGGTGCCGCGGTGCACGGCGTACTCGTCGTTGGCGGTGTCGAACAGCACGCACATCGCGGTGCCCTCGGTGATCGCACGCTGGTGGGTCGAGCGGAGCAGGGTCTGCAGCTCGCGAGCGGTGCCGGACTGCTCGCTGGCCCGGGACCAGCGGTCGTAGCCACCCACCGAGATCGCCATCAGGGCACCGAGGAGCGCCACGACGACGATCACCTCGATCAGCGTGAACCCGCTGTCCCGGTCAGGCTGCGACACCGACGGACCCTCCGAGCACCGATGGCGGACACCCTCCGCGGAATGTCCCTGACCTCTGGTCATCGGCGCCGCGGGGGTCCCTCTTGAGGTCGCGGCGTGGGATTCGGGGCGGCGCCGGGAAATTTCTGGGTCGGCCCTCAAGCCGGTCGCTCCGGCCACCGAAGCAGTGGGTGACAAAAGCGGCCCGCCGGCCTGCCGGTACGGATCCCGCACGACCCCCAGCACGACCTTTCCCCCACAGGAGAACAACCATGCTTGCTCGGATGCAGAAGTCCCTGAAGGAGAAGGACCAGGGCTTCACCCTGATCGAGCTCCTCGTCGTCATCGTGATCATCGGCATCCTGGCCGCGATCGCCATCCCCGTGTTCCTCAACCAGCGCCAGAAGGGTGTCGACTCCAGCATCAAGTCGGACCTGAAGAACGCCGCAACCGTCGCCGCGACCATCACCACGGACTCGCCGACCAGCACGGTCGCGTTCGACAAGCTCGCACTGGAGACCGCGGGTTGGAAGCACGACGCCAACACCCAGTTCACGATCTCCGGGACGCCGGCAGCGGGCAACTTCTGCATCTCCGGCTACAACGCCGGCGCCACGGCGAACGCCGCAGGCACGGAGTGGAAGTACCTCGAGGCCTCCGGTGGCCTCCAGAGCGCGAAGGGTGCCGGCTGCTGATCCAGCCGAGCCTCTGACGTTGCGGGGTGGACCGCTCGACGAGCGGTCCACCCCCTGTCAACACCCAAGGACACCTCATGGAGATCGTGACCGGCGAGCCGGCACCGACCGTCGAACGTGACGAGGCGGCCCGGCTGCTGCGCGAGATGGCGGCGGTGGTCCGCACCCTGCTCGGTGCCCCGGCGCCCGTCGCCGCCGTGACGCGAACCGATCCCCCGGCACCCGCACCCTCACCCGCACCCTCACCCGTGCCCGCCGCACCGGTCGCTCCGGCGCCACCGCCGCTGGCCGGGCTCCCGGTGCCCTCCCTGCCCGTTCCCTCCCCCGCCAGCCTCTCGGCCGACCCCGAGGAGCGCCGCTCGCTCGCCGCGCTCCAGGAGATCGCCTTCCTCGACGAATAGACCCAGGACCATGACCTCACGCCCCCTGCTGCGGATCGCGGCCTGCGTCGTGACGGTCGGGACCCTCGGGTCCACGCTCCTGGCGAGCCCCGCCCCCGCGGCGGCCGCGACGCCCACGAGCAGCACGGCCCAGCAGTCGGTCGACGACGCCCGGGCCACCTACGAGCAGCTCCGCGCCGAGGTCGCGGCGCTCAGCGCCCAGCACGACCGGCTGGCTGAATCGGCCGCCGGCGCCGAGGCCGAGGCCGCGCGGCTGCGCGCCGAGGTGGCCGACGACGACCACGGCTTCCTGCAGGCCGTCGGCGACCTGGTCCGGCCCGGCCCCTCCGACCTGGACCGCGCCACCGAGGCCGCCGACGACGCGGCGTTCGCGCGCGACCTGGTCGACCTGGTCGACACCGCGCTCGCCGAGCGGATCGCCGACACCGAGCGCGCCCGGGTCGCCTGGGAGCGCGCCGAGCGCCGCCAGGCGCGGGTCGAGGCGGCCTGGACCGCGGGCCAGGCCGCGGAGGCCGCGATCCGGCGGGCCCAGTTCCAGCCGGCGTACGAGGTCACCGACCCCGCCCAGGACCGGCGCAACCAGCGGGCCCTGCGCGCCTGGGAGCGCTACCTCCGGCTGCTGGCCGCCAACGCCGTCGTCCCGCCCCGCCTCGCGGACCTCGCCCGCGGGCCGATCGAGCCGCTCGAGCCGCTGCGCGACTCGCGCAACGACGTCTCGCCCGGTGTCGCGGTCCTCGACCCGCCGGGCTCCCCGGCGATCACCGTGCTGTCCGCCGAGGCGATCCGCGCCGTCTCGGACGCGTTCCACCGGGTCGGGCTCCCGGACGTGCCCGGCGCGATCGAGCCCACGGCGTACGCCTGCGGCGGCCTGGTCGCGAACGCCTGGGGGGCGTCCGCGACCGTGGCGCCGCTGCCCGCCGACGTCCCCGGCCAGTGGGACGCCCTGCGCACCGTGCCCGGCGCGTCCGTGCAGGTGGGCGACGTCGTCGTCCTCGGCAGCCGCCGCGACGGCCTCGGCACCAGCGGTGTGTACGTCGGCCGCGACCAGGTCGTCGCCGCCGACCCCACCACCGGCGTCGCGGCGGTGCGGCCGCTCACCGAGCCCGTGCTGGGCGTGCGCCGCGCCGGCCTCGAGAGCGGCGGCCACCACGCCGCGCCCCCGGCCGGCGGCAGCTGCGGAGCGACCAGCCTGGCGCCGGACACCGTCACGGGCGGGCCGCTCGGCCTGCCGGTCGCGCCGGGCAGCTACCAGCTGACCGCCGGGTTCGGCACCGCCGGACCGCTCTGGTCCGACGGCGTCCACACCGGCCTGGACTTCGCCGCGCCGGTCGGCACCCCGGTGGTCGCCGCCGGCGCCGGCACCGTCACCGTGCAACACCCGGCCTGGGCCGGGAGCCTGGTCCGGATCGACCACGGCGGCGGGGTCGAGACGTGGTACGCCCACCTCTCGCGCGTCGACGTGACCTCCGGCCAGCTGGTCCGCGCCGGCGACCCGGTCGGCCTGGTCGGCGCCCGCGGCAACGCCAGCGGCCCGCACCTGCACTTCGAGGTGCGGCTCGACGGCGCCGCCTACGACCCGGCGCTCGTCCTCGACCTGCCCGAGCGGCCGCGCCCGTCGTACCCCAACGGCGAGATGCCGGCCGACGCGCTCTGCCCCGCGACCGCCGACGGCGCGCAGCTGCTGCGCTGCGACGCGGCGGTCGCGTTCCGGCTGCTCGCGGCGGCGTACGCCGACGACCTCGGCGCCTCGCTGTGCATCACCGACTCCTACCGCTCGCGCGCCGGGCAGGAGCGGGTGTCCGCGACGAAGCCCGGCCTGGCGGCCTCCCCCGGCACCTCCGTGCACGGGCTCGGGCTCGCGGTCGACCTGTGCGGCGGCGTCGAGCGGTTCGGCAGCACCGAGAACGACTGGCTGCTCGGGCACGGCCCCGGCTACGGCTGGGTGCACCCGGGCTGGGCCGCCGCCGGCGGCAGCCGCCCGGAGCCGTGGCACTTCGAGTACGCCGGCGGGGTGGCCTGAGCCGAGATCGGCGGGGCAGCCGATAGCCTGTCCAGCACGACCACCGGAGGTGCGCGTGCAGACCGACAACACCGTCGACGGCCTGTGGGAACGGTTCAAGCAGGACGGCGACCGCGAGGCCCGCGACCGCCTGGTCGTGCACTACTCACCGCTGGTCAAGTTCGTCGCCGGCCGCGTCCGCTCGGGCCTCCCGCCCGCGGTCGAGCACGCCGACCTGGTCTCCGACGGGGTGATCGGCCTGCTGGACGCGCTGGACAAGTTCGACCCCGAGCGCGGCCTGCAGTTCCAGACCTACGCCGTCTCCCGGATCCGCGGCGCGATGGTCGACGGGCTCCGCGCCGCGGACTGGGTGCCGCGCTCGGTGCGCGAGAAGATCCGCGACATCAACACCGCCCAGACCGAGCTCGAGCGGCGCCTGGGACGCGCACCCAAGGACGCCGAGGTGGCCGACCGGCTCGGCATCAGTGTCGGGGACCTCCGCAAGATCTACAGCCAGACGGCGCACACCAGCGTCGTCAGCTTCGAGACGGTGCTCGACGAGGAGGACACGCCGCGGGCCACCACCGACCTGCCCGGCGCCGACGACGACATCCCGCCGGGCTTCCTGGCCGCGGTCCGGGAGCTGCCCGAGCGCGACCAGGTGGTCGTGGCGCTGTACTACTGGGAGCGGCTCACCCTCGCGGAGATCGGCCAGGTGCTCGGGGTGAGCGAGTCGCGGGTCAGCCAGCTGCACAGCCGGGCGACGCTCGCGCTGCGGCGCAAGCTGCTCCAGGTCGCCGGCTGATCCGGGGCGACGTGTCCGACTCGCAGTTCCGCGATCTCGGGTCCGCATATCCCAGGGCTCGACCGGTTGCCGGCCGATAGGCTCCCCCGAGAGGGGGAACCGTGCGAGTCGAACGTCCGTCACCGGCAGTCGTCGCCCTGTGGGTGGCGATGACCGTCCTCGTGTTCGCCCACCTGATGGTCGGCTACGGCACCGCGTTCGACGTCACCTACCTGGCCGCCGTCTGGCTCGCTCCCGTGGTCGCCTGGATCGGCACCGCGAGGAGGCCGCCCGGGGCCCGGCTCGTGCCGGGCCTCATCGCGGCCGGCCTCACCGCCTCCGCCGTCGGCGACCTCGTGTGGGACCTGTACGCGTGGTCCGGCCTGGAGCCCGACGTCTCACTCGCCGACATCCCGTACTTTCTCAGCTACCTCGGCATCGGCGGCGCGGTCGCGATCGTGATGTTCGGCCGTCGCGGCCTGCCCAGCACCGACGTCGAGTCCGCGCTGGACGCGCTCACCATCGTGGTGGTGAGCATGATGGTGTTCTGGACCGTGTCGATCCGCGAGATCATGGCCGACGACACCATGCCGCGGCTGACGCAGGCCGTCCTCGCCGCCTACCCGATCGCCGACGCGGTGCTGCTGGCGCTGCTGCTGCGCGCCATCTCCGTGCGCCACAGCCGGCAGCGGCTCGGGTTCGGGCTCGCGCTCGGAGCGGTCTGCTGGCTGATCTCCGACGTCGCGTACTACGGGCTGGACGTCACCGAGCCGGTCGCCGGATCCAACGACATCGGCTGGATGGTCGGCGCGATCCTGATGTCGACCGCGACGCTCCGCCCGGTGTCGCCCCCGACACCCGAGACCGCCGAGCCGCCGTCCCACCGGGCCCCGCTGGGTCGGCTCGGGATCGCCATCGTGCCGCTGCTGGTCCCGCCGGCCATCATGATCGTCAACCAGGCCATCGGGCGGTCGCCGCACGTGGTCGAGGTCTCGGTAGGCATGACCGCGCTGGTCGCCATCGCCTTCGTGCGGATGGGCCGGATGCTCCAGTGGGAGGTCGTCGCGCGTCGGGAGTTGGCGGCGGCGCGGGATGTGGCGTTGGAGGCGTCCCGGTCGAAGTCGACGTTCCTGGCCACGATGAGCCACGAGATCCGGACCCCGATGAACGGGGTGATCGGGTTGACCGGGTTGTTGGAGGCCACCGATCTCGACGAGCGGCAGCGTCAGTACGCCGAGGGCGTGAGCAGCGCCGCGAACGCGTTGATGACGATCATCAACGACATCTTGGACTTCTCCAAGGTCGAGGCGGGCCGGCTGGACCTGGAGACCATCGACTTCGACCTGGTCCAGGTGGTCGAGGAGGTCGCCGAGCTGATCGCCGAGCCGGCCCAGTCGAAGGGGCTGGAGCTGTTGGCCTACTGCTCCCCCGAGCTACCGACCTGCCTGCGCGGGGACCCGAGCCGGCTACGGCAGGTGCTGCTCAACCTGGCCTCCAACGCGGTCAAGTTCACCGCCCGCGGCGAGGTCCTGGTCCGCGCCAGCCTCGAAGCCAGCCTCCAAGACGGTCCCGAAGCCGGCGCCGAAGCCGGTGTGGTGGTGCGGTTCGAGGTCACCGACACCGGGATCGGGGTCGAGGAGGCCGACCGGGAACGACTCTTCGAACCGTTCTCCCAGGCCGACTCCTCCACCACCCGCCGCTACGGCGGCACCGGCCTCGGCCTGGCCATCAGCGAACACCTGGTCACCGCCATGGGCGGCCAGATCGGCGTGGACAGCCGCCCCGGCCTGGGCAGCACCTTCTGGTTCACCCTGCCCCTGGGCCTGGCCGAAGACCTCTCCGCCAGCACCCCCCGCGGCACCGAGGACATCGCCGGCCTCCGGGTCCTGGTCGTCGACGACAACCAGACCAACCGGATGATCCTGCACGACCAGCTCACCGCCTGGGGCCTGCACGTTGACCTCGCCGAAGACGGCCCCCACGCCCTGGCCGCCCTCGCCGACGCCCACCGCACCCACCACCCCTTCGACCTGGCCGTCCTGGACCTGTGCATGCCCGACATGGACGGCCTCGAGCTGGCCCACCGGATCAGCAGCGACCCCACCCTGACCGGCCTCGCCATGGCCCTGCTCACCTCCGGCGGCGAGATCAGCCAGACCGACGCCCGCGCCGTCGGCATCACCGCCTCCATGACCAAACCCGTCCAGCTCTCCCGCCTGCGCGCCACCCTCCAAGACATCATCGGCACCCGCCGCCCCCACACCCCCCTCCACATCCCCACCACCCCCGCCGGCCGCGGCCGGATCCTCGTGGTCGAAGACGGCGAGATCAACCAACTCGTCGCCGTCGGCATCCTCGAACACCTCGGCTACACCACCGACGTCGCCGACAACGGCGTCACCGCCCTCTCCGCCATGGGCCGCACCCGCTACGACGCCGTCCTCATGGACGTCCAGATGCCCGGCATGGACGGCTACCAAGCCACCCGCGAGATCCGCCGCCTCGAAGGCGACGTCCACCACACCCCCATCATCGCCATGACCGCCTCCGCCACCAACGACGACCGCGACCGCTGCCTGGCCGCCGGCATGGACGACTACATCTCCAAACCCGTCAACCCCCACACCCTCGAAACCGTCCTCAGCCGCTGGGCCACCAGCACCTGAACCAGCGGCACCCGGACGAGGACCAGGACCAGGACCGCCGCGTCGGTCGCAACCCGTCCCGGCGCACCGGATCCCACCGGCCGACGTGAGAGCCTGGTCAGTCGTCCCAGCTGATACTCAGGTACTGGGTCTCCTGGAACTCACGGAGCCCTTCGCGAGCGCCTTCACGGCCCAGGCCGCTCTGCTTGACGCCACCGAACGGCGCAGAGGGATCGGAGACGATGCCGCGGTTGATGCCGACCATGCCAGCCTCGATACGCTCGCCGAGGCGGAGCCCTCGTTCGAGGTGACCGGTGTAGACGTACGCGGCGAGGCCGTACTCAGTACCGTTCACTTGGCGAAGCAGCTCCTGTTCGTCGTCCCAGGTCGCGATGGGAGCCACTGGACCGAAGATCTCCTCAGCCAGGATCGAGGAGGTAGAGGGCACGTCGGTGAGGACGGTCGGCGGGTAGAAGTACCCGGGTGCGTCGGGCAGTTGTGCTCGCGCAGCGACCCGTGCGCCCTCCTCGATCGCCCGGTCCACGGCTGCACCGACGCGGCTCACCGCCGCGGCGCTGATGAGTGGGCCGATCATGTTGCCGTCATTCGCCGCACCGACGCTCAGCTTCTCGACCTGGGCACCGACCAGCGCGACGAAGGCGTCTGCGACGTCACGGTGCACGTAGATCCGGTTCGCAGCGGTGCACGCCTGCCCGCCGTTGCGGAACTTGGCGATCATCGCCCCGGCGACGGCGTCGACGAGGTCGGCATCCTCGGTGACGATGAAAGCGGCGTTGCCGCCGAGCTCCATGGAGGTGTTGACGACACGGTCGGCGGCTTGATGCAGCAGCAACCGGCCGATGCCGGTGGAGCCGGTGAAGGACACCTTGCGCACCCGGTCGTCCTCGAGCCACGCGGTCACGACGGCGCCGGCGTGGGTGGTGGTGACCAACTCGACGACGCCGGCCGGTAGGCCGGCCTCGGCGAGCAAGTCGGCGATCGCGATCGCGGTCAGCGGGGTCTCGGCGGCCGGCTTGAGAACAACGGTGCATCCCGCGGCAAGGGCTGGGGCGATCTTGCGGGTGGCCATCGCGGCGGGGAAGTTCCACGGAATCACCAGGGCCGCCACCCCGACGGGCTTGTGGTGCACGATGGTCCGTACACCGCCGGCCGGCGCCTCGCCGTACGAGCCCTCAGTGCGCACCACCTCCTCGGCGTACCACCGGAAGAACTCGGCGGCATAGACAACCTCGGACGCTGCGTCGGCCAGCGACTTGCCGTTCTCGCGAGCTATCAGAGCGCTCAGCCGTCCCTCGTCGCGCAGCATCAGCTCATAGGCGCGTCGGAGCACATCGGAACGCTGCCGCGGAGAGGTGCCTGACCACCCCGCGAAGGCCTCGTGCGCACGATCGACCGCGGCCCGCGCCTCGGTCTCGCCGTGGTCGGCCACCTCTGCGATGAGCTCGAGAGTGGCGGGGTCCTCCACTGCGAACGTGCGATTGCCGTTCACGAGGTTGGTACCGGTCCGGTCACGCGCGTTGACCTCCCGCCCAGCAGCCCAGGGCATCAGGAGCTCGGCCATGCCTCGTCCGAGGCGTACGGGAACCACCAGAAGTCATGCTGGGAAGCGAATGGGTCGATCATGACGAGCTTGGTGTGCCGGAAGGTGTCCAAGCCTTCGCTCCCGAGCTGCCGACCGATTCCCGACATCTTGCGGCCACCGAACGGCCCTGCGTCGTTGTCGAGGATCGGCGCGTTGATCCACACCATTCCGGAGACGATCTCATTCGTAGCGCGGTGGATCTCGGCCGCGTCGGTGGTGTACACGGTGGCCCCGAGCCCGAAGTCGGAGTCGTTGGTCAGGCGGATGGCCTCATCGAGGCTCGACACCTTGACGATGGGTGCGAGGGGCCCGAACACCTCACCGTTGACGACGTCCATATCGGGGGTGACCCCGGTCATGATGGTCGGTTCGACGAAGAAGCCACCGTCGAGTTCCGACGGCAGGTCGGACGGTCTGCCGCCGCCGATCTCGACCTTGGCGCCTTGTTCGATGGCCCGGGTGACGACCTGCTCGAACCGGTCACGTTCGCCGGCGTGCTCCATCGGGCCGATGTCGACCTGGTCGAGGCCGTTGCCGATGCGCAACCTGGCGGCCTCGGCGACGAAGAGCTCGACGAACTGGTCGTGGATGTCTTCGTGGACGAAGACCCGCTCCGCGGAGGTACAGACCTGACCGCAGTTGAAGAAGGCGGCGAAGGTCGCTGCTCGCGCAGCGACCTCGAGCGGGGCCGAGGGCATCACGATGAAGGCGTCGTTGCCGGACGCCTCGATCAGTGTGGGCTTGAACCGGCGGCCACAGGCTTCGGCGACGACCTTGCCGGTGGGAACGCTCCCGGTGAAACAGACCTGGTGGGTGTTGCGGTGCTCCACCAGCCGAGCACCTACACCGCCTCCTCCGGTGACACAGCCCACGAGGCCGGCCGGGAGCGGCTCGAAGATCTCCATCAGCTTCAGCGTCGTCAGAGATGCCCACTCCGAGGGCTTGACGACAACGGCGTTCCCGGCGGCGAGAGCGGCCGCGGCCTCCCAGATCAGGAGGAGGAGTGGATAGTTCGCCGGCAGGATGACGACGACGGTGCCCATCGGCTCCTTGAGGGTGTAGTGCGTCTGTCCGGCGATCGATGGCCCGAGAACCGACCCGATGGAGTGCCGTCCGAGCTCGGCGTAGTAATCCAGGTTGCTGACCGACCAGTCGACCTCGTCGGCGCTCTCCTTGAACGGCTTGCCGGTCTCCCGGGTCAGGATCTCGGCCAGTTCCGGCTTGAGGGCACGCAACCTGCGGGCCACGTCGTGGAGCACCTCGGCACGGTGCAGGGCGCTTTCCTTCCACCACCCCTGCTGTGCCCGGTTCGCTGCTTCGACGACCGCGTCGACCTCTTCTGGGGTGACGATCGCGAAGGAGCCGAGGGTCATGCCGGTCGCCGGATCGATCACGGGTCGATGGACAGCGGAGCCGCTGGGGAGGTGCTTGCCCTCGTGGAAGTAGGTCCCGCTCAGGCGCTCGAACTCCGTCGTTTGGTCCATGGTGCTGTTCCTGCTTTCGGGTGCTGTCGTCGGTGGTACGGCGCGGTGTCGGCCATTGGCGGCCACGCCGGGCGGCGGCACTACTCGATGGGCTCGCCGAGCTCCTCGAGGTGCGCGTCTGCCTGCCGGATGACGGCGCGCTCGTTGTCGAGGTCGAGGTTGCGGGAGAGCGCGTAGTAGACGATCGCGGCAACGGGGATACCGACGAAGAAGGCGATGTCCACGTCGTTGAGCCACTTCGCCGCGAAGCCCTCGTAGAAGGACAGGTACATGAACGGCACCATGACCACGAACCCGAGGACGTAGGCGACGATGCCTGCAGCGTGCCAGCGCCCGTACATCCCGTTCGGGTTGAAGATCTCGGTGATGGAGTAGCGGCCGCGCCGCACCAGGAAGTAGTCGGTGAGGTTGATCGCGGTCCACGGACCCATCAGGTAGGCCAGCACGGCGAGGATCGTGTAGAAGGTCGTGCCGATGAAGTCGTCTGGCAGGAAGGCCCCCACGAGCGTGGCCGTCACCCCCACGGCGACGATCGCGCCCGTGCGGACCCGGTGGGTCGGTGCCACCGGCCGCAAACTGTCCAGCGCGGTGATCGCGGTCAACGCTCCGCCGTAGATGCACATGGCGTTGAAGACGACCAGCGCCAGACCGCCGACGAGGAGGACGATGGTGCCCAGCCCGTTGAAGACCGTGTCGCCCGACTCCGCCAGCGCGACGGTGACCGATTCGGACGGGAACAGGGCAGCACCGACGGCTCCGACCGCCTCCATCGAGAAGACGCCCAGGCCGGCACCCGATGCCGTGAAGAAGATGATCGCCCGGTGGCTGGTGGTCGGCGGCATGTAGCGGGAGTAGTCCGAGACGAAGAACGCCCACGAGAGCTGGTAGGCCAAGGCGGCCGACATCACCATGAAGAACGGTGCGAACTGGAACCCGGTCGACAGGCTGAGAGCACCCGCGGGCAGCTCGCCTCCCGTGAGGATGCCGACCGCGTAGACCGCCAGCACGACGACGAGGACCACCGTGACCCAGCGCTGCCCGGCGTGCATCCAGTGGTAGCCGAAGATCGTGATCACCATGGAGATCAGGCCGATCACGATCGCCCAGACCGGCCTGGAGCCACCCACGACCTGGGTTGCCGTGGGCCCGAAGAGGTTCACGTCCAGCACGACGTAGCCCCAGTAGACGGCGAACGCGACGACCCAGATGAACAGAGCGCCATAGCGTCCGAACTGGGGACGACTCTGGATCATCTGCGGAAGCCCCAGGTGAGGGCCCTGACTGGCGTGCGCGGCCACAGGAAGAGTTCCCAGGAACGTCCCCACCGCCAACGCGATCAGCGTCCAGATCAGGTTGAGACCCAGACCGATGCCGATGACGCCGGTGGCGAGGCTCAACAACATCGCGCTGCCCGCGAACCAGATCGTGAACTGATCAGTCAGCCGACCGTGCCGTTCGGAGAGCGGCACGTAGTCGATCGAGCGGGACTCGACCTTGTTCCAGCGCAGCGAGCCACCACCAGTCGGCGCCTCCGAAGGTGCCACGTCATACCTTGCCATCAGACTCCTCATTCCAGACGACCGTGTGAAGGTTCACGGTCGGGCGTAGACGATTCCCTAGTGCTCCGGCCCCTGGGGGCCCTGTCACGGCTGAGCGGCGGCTCCTAACGTCCCGATATCCGGTCGGCGACGCGGGCGATCGCCGCCGTACGGCGCGAGCCGGCGAACTCGCGCCGATCGGCGGCACGGTAGGCGACGTACAGGCTCCGCACGCCGATCCAGCGCAGCGGCTCCGGTTCCCAGCCGCGGACCCTGTGTCCCACCCACGGAAGCCGGGTCAGCTCGGTGTCCCGTCCCAGGACGAGATCGCGAAGCGTCCGGCCGGCCAGGTTCGTTCCGGCGACGCCGTGCCCCACGTAGCCACCAGCCCAACCCAGCCCGGTCGCCCGGTCCAGATGGACGCTGGCGCACCAGTCGCGGGGCACGCCGAGAACACCCGACCACGCATGGTCCAGCGCGAGGTCGCGGGCCGCGGGGAAGTACCGCTCGAGGATGTCCCGCAACTGGTGGTGGGTGGTGGGATGCGTGACACCCCGATTGTCGGTGCGGGAGCCGAAGCGGTAGGGGATCCCCCGGCCACCGATGACGATCCGGCCGTCAGCGGTCTTCTGCATGTAGCAGAAGGA
The DNA here is from genome assembly GCF_000015265.1 of Nocardioides sp. JS614. NCBI lineage: Bacteria > Bacillati > Actinomycetota > Actinomycetes > Propionibacteriales > Nocardioidaceae > Nocardioides > Nocardioides sp. JS614. The sequence continues at coordinate 1,176,745 of NC_008699.1, read as the reverse complement.
GTGCGCAGCATCACCGACGACCTCGCCGCCATCCCAACCGATCCGGGCCCAGAGGTGCTCCGGGATCGGTTCGGTGACCACCATGCTGCTGTTCATCGGCAACCAGACCCGACGCTGCCCCTTGAGCCCGGCAGTGAACCCTTCCGTCGCGCGGATCACATGGTCCGCGCTCACGGTTCCGTGGTCCGTGACGGCCCGCCCGGCCAGGATCTGGGTGACCCGCGTGCCCTCGAAGATGTCCACGCCCAACGCCTCGACGGCCGCGGCCAGGCCGATGGCCAGCTTCGCCGGCTGGATGCGGGCACAGTGCGGACTCCACTGGGCCGCCAGCGCGCCCTCGATCCGGATCCGCTCTGCCAGTTCGGCACGGTCGAGCTCGACCAGGTCGTCCTGGCCCCAACCCGCGGCACGCTGAGCCCGGACGTGGTCACGCAGCCGCTTCTCCTGGGCCGGGTTGGTGGCCGCGTGGATGACGCCGGCCTTGTCGATGTCGGCGTCGATCCCCTCGGCCGCGCAGATCCCGATGACCTCGTCCACGGCGGCGAACATGTGGCGCTGGAGGTTGCGAGCCGCGGGCCAGCCCTCCGCGGCGGCGTAGCGGCGCAGCTGACCCGGAGGCTCGGCGCTGAGCCAGCCGCCGTTGCGGCCGGACGCACCGAAGCCGGCGAACTCACTCTCCAACACAGCGATCCTCAGGTCCGGCTGGTCCTTCTTGAGGTAGTACGCCGTCCACAGCCCGGTGTAGCCGGCACCCACGACGGCCACGTCGTACTGGCGATCACCGGGCAGGGCCGGTCGCGCTGCGGGCATGCCCGCCTGTCGGTGCCAGAAGGAGACCTCGCCGTTGACGAAGGTTCGACTGAGCGGTCCGAGCTCGTCGCGGATCCCGAGGCTCACCACTTCCCACATCCCTTCGCCATCCGGTTCGCGGCACGGCGGCCGCTCGCTGTTGCGAAACCGTAGGGGGAGTGACGCAGGTCTCACTATCGGACTCGATGATCAATTTCTGGCCGAGAAAGATACTGCGGTATAGCGTTCGGGGCGTGCCGGCGCTGCTCACCGTCAAGGACCTCGTCTCGATGCCCACCCTCGGCCAGTCCCTGCTCGCCGGCGAGCAGGGACTGGGCCGGGTGGTGCTGTGGGCGCACAGCTGCGAGATGCCCGATCCGTGGAGATGGCTCGGACCCGACGAGCTGCTGATGACCACGGGGTTGTGCATCCCCGCACAGGAGGACGCGCAGGTCGAGTTCATCCGGGAGCTCGATCGCGCACGTCTGGCCGGCATCACCGTCGGCGAGGAGGAGATGGCGCCGCCCCTGCACCCCGCGATGCTGCAAGAGGCCGAGCTGCTCGGCTTCCCCGTGCTGACCACGTCGCACCCGGTCCCCTTCGTCCGCCTCGCGCGGACCGTCTCCATGGCCAACGACGCGCAGCAGAGCCAGCAACTGCTGCTGCTCAGCAGGCTCTACCGGTCACTGACGGCCGTCGCCACCGAGCCCGCCGCGGCGATCCAGCGGGATGGAGGGGATCTTCGGGGTCCGCATGTCGGTCGTCGACGTGGCAACGGGCGCGCCCATCGTCCCCGGATCGCTCGCCCCCGATCCCGCCGTCGTCGAGGAGCTGAGGCAGGCCGCATCCCGGCCCGACGCGCATCCGGGCTCCATGCACCCCTCGTCGACCGGCACCGTCAAGGCCTGGACGCTGCCCAGCGGTCGTCCCGCGCTGCTGCTCGTCGGAGAAGACTCCCCGATGCTCGACTCCTTCACGGTCGGCCACCTGCAGCAGGCGGTGACCGCGGCAGTCAACAACGTGATCACCAATGCGATGGCGCTGGCCGCCAGAGGCGAGCAGCTCGTCTCATCGGTCTTCGCCGGACGGATGCCGATCGAGCACCTCCTGGCCCAAAGTCGCGAGCTCGGCCTTGCGGGGACCGAGTACGTCGTCATCGCCGTCGCAACTGACCAGCCGAGCGACCCGCTCGTGGTCCTGACCACCGCCGGCATCCTGCATCTCCCGCATCGCAGGCCCGGCCGCCTCACCTGCTGCCTCAACGCCGCCGACCTCGAGCGCGCGCTCGATCTCCCGACTCTGGACTCGTCCCGCGTTGGCGTGTCGACATCCTTCCGCTCCCTCGAGGAACTGGCCGAAGCCAGCCGGCAAGCAGGTTGGGCCCTCGGCGCGACCCTCGAACGTAAGCGGATCGTTCACTACGACGAGGTACGTGGCTCCGTCGTACCGCGCGACAGCCAAGCCGCACGTGAAGTGAGCCGCGGCGTCCTCGGCGACCTGCTCGAGCCGACCGAGCGCAGTCAGCGCCTGCTGGAGACCCTGACTGCCTACCTCACCAACGACCGTAAGTGGACCGAGACCGCCCAGGCGTTGGGGATCCACCGGCAGACACTCGGCCATCGCCTCCGCCAGGTCGAAGTGATCACCGGCCGTAGCCTGAAGTCCACCGCGGACCTGGCCGCCCTGTGGGTGGCTACCTCGGCGGTGGAGTTCCTCGCCGACGCAAGAAACACAGTCTGATGCGGAAACACGATGACAGGACCGTTGGACGTCGTCGGCGATCGTCGGTCCCGGCCGGACTTCTTGAGGACTACTTGCGGACTGCTGGGGTCACCCGAGCGTCTCGGGCAGGAGGGGAAAAGCACCGATGTGACGAGGCCGGACGGCGGGTGAAGTCGCGGCGGTCCAACGTGGCGATCTCGCGGACGCTGAGCCCCCGCCATGCGCGCGAAGTCTGCCGACGTCAAGGTTGACGACTTCGAAGTCTTCAGCGGCGACCCCTCTGATGCGCAAACGCGCCGACTCACACGTTGAAGCGGAACGATCACGCGGGGTTTCGGCTGTCGTTGGACAGCGGCGACTGACACCGGAAAACACGGCCTGACCTGCGGAAACGCGATCATCGGACCGTTGGACGTCGCCGGCGAGGATCGGTCTCCGCCGGACTTCTTGCGGACTATTTGCGGACCGCTGGCCCTCAGTCATCGCCGTCCAGGTCGAGGATCGCGCGAGCGATCTCGGACGGGAACAGCGTCGACCAGATGATCTCGCCCGAGCCGGGGTTCATCTCCGCCAAGGGCGAAGGTTCGGGCTGCCAGTCTTCGGGCGCAACTCCAGGAACGCAGTCGAGAAGCAACGCGAACATCTGTGGGTCGGGCACTCCCTCGGCAATGATCGCGAGGTAGGCCTCGTGCCCGTTCGCCGCCCGGACGAGCGCCTTGATCCGATGGTTCCGGAACTCGGCGACGGCGAGATGCCCGCTCTTCAGCGACATCGCGACGAGCTCAATGACCATGCTCCTCACCTCGCGCCGCCACGCGACGGCCTGCTCTGCAGCGAGGCGCTTCCAGTCCCACTCGGCCGGGAGCAGGTGAGCCGAGGAGACGGTCTTCCCCGTCGTGCACTCTCGCTGCAGCGTGGCGTAGAAGTCGCGCTGAGCACTGTCCGCTTGACGCCGGCCAGCGGCGCCGATCCACCAGGCTCCTCGGCTCGGGCGCACCCAGTCCGGGAGATCAGTGCCACGGAGTTCGGTCACGGCAGCGCGGTTGTCGCTGGTCTTGACCTTGAACCAGACGCGGTCAGTGAGCGCGACGACGCGCTCCGCGCCGCCTGCGTCCCGCTGTTCGGGGACCGCCTGGGCGCTCACGATGACCGGCTGATCGATCTCTTCCAGGCGGACCCCGAGGTCTGGCGTCTCAACACCGAGGTCACCGAGGCAGCGTTTCGTTGGGCGCACGCCGATCGGTTCCGAGACCATGTGGCGAATCTAGCGACCAGGTCCGACGCTCCAGCGGACGGCCATGCGACGGCTACTTCGGTAGGCCGCCGAGGTCGTCGAGCTCGTCGGCGTTGAGGCCGGTCATCAGCGACACAGCAGCGGCGTCAGTACCGTTGAGCTGGCCGAGCGCAGCCTTGATCCCGGCGTTGATCTCGTCGCGGTGGGCATCGATGTACTCACGCACGGCAGCGTCAACGATGTCCTTCTTCGAACGGGACATGAAGTGAGCTGCGTGCGACACGAGCTCGTCAGTGGCGGCGTCGACCTTGATCGGCGCGGTAGCGGTAGCCATAACGCTGCCCTCCTTCTCGGGTACCAAAGTACCAGCGCCTACCGTACCGAGCAATACTGAGCCCAACTGCAGAGATGCCGGCTGGGATCGAGTGCCATAGACCCGGACTACGATGGCGTCACAGGCCAGCGACAAGAGGTCCAGGGGACTTCTTCTCGGGCAACCGAGATAGCTGGCCCTCTCGGTGCCACCAACTGGCTAACCCCAAAAGATCGGGTCGCCGCTCCTCTCGATGTGCTCGAGGAGCGCTTGGACGTTCTTGGTCGGGCGCTTGCGCTTGTACTCGTGAAACTTCAGGTTGCGGTCGCGCCAGTAGATCGCCCAAAGGCCGGTCGCCCTTGTGTAGCGCAGCCGTGCGATGGGGAACCGGGTGCGCTCTCCGACTCCATCCCAGGGCGGCCGCACCTCGACGATGTCGACATGGCGCTCGAAGACGTCAGCCTCGACGTTGACTTGATCCCACAGGTGCTCGGCACGCGCTCGAGGGCCCAGAGGCGGATGCGGTGGACATCAGTCTCGGGAAGGGCCATCAGGCCAACCCGAAGTAGCGGTCGAAGAAGGCGAGCAGCCGGTCGATCACGGCCTGCTTCTTGACGGTATGGCCGCCGCTCGGAGAGAACCGCGAGATGGGCGGGAGGATACGGGTGATCGCGGTGCCCATGGTCGGGATGGCGCCGTCCCGGAAGGCCGCCTCAACGAAGGCGTGAGTCTCGTCGGGCTTGAGGTTCTCTTCAGTGATGATGCTCGTCAGCTCCTCAGCCCGCTTCGCGGCGACGAAGCGCCGCCAGTCGTCGTTGACGTCGCCGGTCACAGTCATTGTCTCTACAAAGTCCATGATCAGGTCGCGCTTGTTGCGCAGAGTGACGCTGGAGTCGATCGCACGCTGGATCTTCATCAGCGCGTCCATCTCTCGGTCGGCACCGTTGCCCCTGGCGTCGCGCCACTTCTCGACGAGCATCAGCACGTAGTCGACGTTGACCTCGACCTGCTTGATCAACTCGATCTCGAAGACGACGTCGTCGTTGATCGACTCCTTCTCCGCTTCCTTGGCGCCGCGGAACTCGGCGTACAGGTTGAGGTAGATCGACTGATAGTCCTGGTAGTCGCGCTCGGTCAGCAGCTCGTGTCCGGCGAACTCGTCGAACGAGGTGAGGATGTTTCGCAGTCGTAGAATCACTCCGAACAGGGCGATGTACTGCTTCTGCGCCGCCTCGCCGATGATCTGCTCCCCGAGCGGGAAGACTTCGGTGAGCTCGGCGACGGCATTTTCGTACTCCGCGTAGTAGTCGGCGTACGGCCGCAGCAGGACGATGCCGCGGGCGTCCCTGTTGCCGAACAGCGCCAGTGCGTCATTGGTGGCGTCCTCCAGGTCGCGGAACGACACGATGTTGCCGTAGGTCTTGACCGAGTTCAGGATGCGATTCGTGCGCGAGTACGCCTGGATCAGCCCATGGGAGCGCAGGTTCTTGTCCAGCCACAAAGTGTTCAGGGTGGTGGCGTCGAAGCCGGTGAGGAACATGTTGACCACGATGACGAGGTCCAGCTCGCGGCTCTTCAACCGCTCGGAGAGGTCCTTGTAGTAGTTCTGGAACTTGTCGGCCGAGGTGTCGAAGCTGGTGCCGAACAGCGCGTTGTAGTCGCGGATCGCGCCTTCCAGAAAGTCACGTGAGGTCGCGTCGAGGTCGCCGGTCTCGAACTCCTCCTCGGCCAGCAGGCCGTCGGCCTCCTCCCCATTGGCGGTGAAGCTGAAGATGAGGCCGACCTTGAGCCGCTGCTCTGACGCCAGGTCTGACTGCTGCCGGGCGAATTCGGCGTAGTAGCGCTTCGCGGCGTCGATCGAGGCGGCGGCGAACAATGAGTTGAACCCTGCGAGCCGGCGATCGCCGAGCCGATACGCGGAGCTGCGCTTGGTCTTCTGGTCGAAGTGCTCGCGGATGTAGCCCACGATCTGGTTGATCCGCTCCGGAGCCAGCAGTGCTCGCTCGGTGTCGATGGCCGCGACCTGAGCGTCCGTCAGTTTCTCGGCGGGCTTGAGGGTGTTGACGTAGTCGACCCGGAAGGGCAGCACGTTCCGGTCGTTGATGGCGTCGACGATCGTGTAGGTGTGCAGCTTCTCCCCGAAGGCCTGCTCGGTTGTGCGCAGTCGCGGGCTGCCGCTGGTGCCGGCGTTCTCGGCGAAGATCGGTGTGCCGGTGAAGCCGAACAGGTGGTAGCGGCGGAAGACGTTGGTGATCGCCAAGTGCATGTCGCCGAACTGGCTGCGGTGACACTCGTCGAAGATCACCACGACGTGCGAGGAGTAGATCGAGTGCTGCCGGTTGTAGCTGACGAACCTGGCGAGCTTCTGGATCGTGGTGATGATGATCCGCGCGTTCGGGCCCTCCAACTGCTTGGCCAGGACGCTGGTGGAGGTGTTGGAGTTGGCCGCGCCCTTCTCGAAGCGTTCGTACTCCCGCATGGTCTGGTAGTCGAGGTCCTTGCGGTCGACGACGAAGAGCACCTTCTCCACGAACGGGAGACGACTCGCGAGCTGGGCGGCCTTGAAGCTGGTCAGCGTCTTGCCTGACCCGGTCGTGTGCCAGATGTAACCCCCGGCAGCCAACGAGCCGAACTGTTTGTACGTCGTCGACGTCTCGATACGCTGCAGGATCCGCTCAGCGGCGACGATCTGGTACGGGCGCATCACCAGGAGTTTGCGGTCGACGTCGAAGACGCAGTACTTCGTGAGGATATTGAGCACCGTGTGCTTGGAAAAGAACGTCTTGGTGAAGCCAACTACGTCGGCGATCGGCCGGTTGTTGGCATCCGCCCACCAGCTGGTGAACTCGAAGCTGTTCGACGTCTTCCGACGTGACCGCTTGCCTTGCCTCTGGTCGGCGAGATGGGAGTCGCGGACCGTGTTGGAGTAGTACTTCGTCAGCGTGCCGTTGCTGATCACGAACAGCTGCACGTACTCGAACAGCCCCGAGCCGGCCCAGAAGCTGTCGCGGGCGTAGCGGTTGATCTGGTTGAAGGCTTCACGGATGTCGACGCCCCGGCGCTTCAGTTCTACGTGCACCATCGGTAGGCCGTTGACCAGGATCGTCACGTCGTAACGCGTGGCGTGGGCTCCGGCTGCTTCGTACTGGTTGATCACCTGGAGCCGGTTGTTGTGGATGTTCCGCTTGTCGATCAGATATACGTTCTTCGTCGTCCCGTCGTCGCGCCGCAGGATTTGGACGTGGTCCTCCTGAACCAGCGCAGTCTTCTCCACGATCCCCTTGTTCGGGCCGGCGATCGTTTCGGTGAAGAAGCGCTGCCACTCAGCCTCGGAGAACGTGATGCCGTTGACGGCTTCCAGTTGCACGCGCAGGTTGGCCTCCAACGCGGCGGCCGAGGTGAGGTGCAGGTACTCGTAAGCCTGTTCCTGAAGCAGCCGGATGAACGCGGCTTCGAGCTCAGCCTCCGACTGATACGTCGATTCCTTGCTCGGGTCAGGGACGAACTCAGCAACGACCGTGCTCTCGTCACTGACCGAGATCGGCTCAAAGTGCGGTGCGCTGCCGGGAACGCCGAGCTCGTCGAGGTTCACGCGGCTCGCTCCGGGAAGGTCAAGAGCTTGTGGCGGTAGTACTCGTACTGCTTGCGCCGCGCCGCGATCTCAGCAGGAAGACCGACCGACACGTCATTCACTAAGGCATCGAACTTGTCGAGAATCTCCACTACCCGCGCCTGCACATCCAGCGGGGGCACTGGCACCTCGTACGATTCGACGTCCTTGACCCTTACGTGGGGCACACCGGCTCCTGCCTTGAACGCGTGCAACTGAGCCTGTCTGGCCCGGAGAAGGTGGAAGACGAATCGCGGCATCAAGACCCCATCGTGTGGATGGACACTGAACGCGTCGGTCAAGAAGATCGGTCCCCGCCAATAGCTGACAAAGCCGGCGTATGCCCCAGAGCGGGCGACCACCACTGTTTCACCGTCGCGGTTGCTCACGTTGTGGAAGTACGCAGGCTCAGGAGCATTCGCGACCACGGGCACGTCGCCGAGAGCTGCAGACGTCGCTGTCATGGCTGAGCCGCGCCGAAGTGTCGCAACATCACTCAGTCTCGCCCATCTGAGCCTGCTCTGCGAGAGAGAGAGAGAGAGAGAGAGTCAGGCGCGTCGAACGCCACCAGCGCGTCGCGGTAGTACCTGTACTGCTCACGCCGTGCTTCAAGCTCGGCCTTGAGCTCGGCTTCAAGAGCTCTGAACTTGTCCAGGACGCTGACGATCTCTCGCTGCACCTCCAGTGGCGGAGCGGGAGCAACGATCCTGGCCAGGTTCGCACCGGACACCCGCGCAAGCTTCGACTCGGAGGCCAGCCGTGCCTTTTGCTCGTGGAAGTGGGCGGTCTGAAAGAAGTACGAGACAAACGTCGGATCCATCTGGTGACGGAAGATGTAGCAATCATCGTGGATGGCAACCTCTTCGTCGCCCAGCCAAGCGACCGCCTTGCATACTTCCTGTACGTTCTCGCCCGTTGCCGCGATGACCAAGTCACCTGGGCGAGCCAGGCGGAGGCTTCCCTTCAACTCGGGACGAACGAACCGATGTACCGATGACGCGGTCGTGCCGTAGTCGGTGTAAATCTCGCCGTAGTGAATTGAGCCGAGTCCGGAGTCGACGTAGTCGGCTTTCGTGAATCGACGGCCACGTATGAACTCACCAAGCTGACCCAGCGGCATAAGCGGCACCCCCTGCGGCGCGAGTTCCGCGATGAGGCGATCGATGCGACTCACGACCGGCGCTCCTCAAGGTCCGCAACGACAGCATCGATCTCCGCACGCAGCTCACACTGACGGCTCACAATCCGCCCGATCTCCGCGTTGAGCTCGCGGATGTCAACGGCTTCGCGGATGTATTCGGCTTCGACGTAGGAGCTGACAGCGAGGTTGTAGCCGTTTGCCTCCAGGGCAGCGTTTTCGATGAGTTTCGCGAAGTGAGCGACGTCCTCTCGCGCGCTGAAGGCGTCAAGGATTCTCTGTTGGTTCGCGGCGGGCATCTTGTTCTTGTTGCCCTGCCGAATGAACTCTGCGGAAGCGTCGATGAAGAGTGTCTTGTTGTCGGCCTTCGACTTCTTGAGCACGATGATGCAGGTCGCGATCGTCGTACCGAAGAACAGATCCGGCGGGAGCTGGATGACCGTGTCGACGTAATTGTTGTCGACGAGATACTTACGGATCTTCTGCTCCGCGCCACTGCGGTAGAGCACACCAGGAAATTCGACGATCGCCGCGGTGCCGTTGACCGCGAGCCAGCTCAGGATGTGCATCGTGAACGCCAGGTCGGCCTTCGACTTCGGTGCCAGCACTCCGGCGGGGGCGAAACGTGGGTCGTTGATCAAGAGCGGATCAGCGTCGCCGGCCCACTTCGTGGAGTAGGGCGGGTTGGACACGATCGCCTCGAACGGCTCGTCGTCCCAGTGAGCCGGGTCCGTCAACGTGTCGCCGTGGGCGATGTCGAACTTCTCGTAGTTGATGTCGTGCAGGAACATGTTGATCCGGCACAGGTTGTAGGTGGTCAGGTTGATCTCCTGGCCGAAGTAGCCCTGACGGACGTTCTCGTGGCCGAGGACCTTGTCGAACTTCAGCAGGAGTGATCCGGAGCCGCAGGCGGGGTCGTAGACCTTGTTGACCTCGGTCTTACCCACGACGGCGATCCGGGCGAGGAGCTCGGAGACCTCCTGCGGGGTGTAGTACTCGCCACCGGAGCGGCCGGCGTTCGCAGCGTACATTCCCATGAGGTACTCGTAGGCATCACCGAAGGCGTCGATGGTGTTGCCGTTGTGGCCGAGCCTGAGGTCGCCGACGGCGTCGAGCAACTTGACGAGCTTCTCGTTGCGCTTCGCGACCGTGGACCCAAGCTTGGAACTGTTGACGTCGAGGTCGTCGAAGAGGCCCTTGAAGTCCTCCTCGGAGTCTGCGCCGATCGAGGACGCCTCGATGTTCCTGAACACCCGGGCCAGCGTCTCGTTGAGGTTCTCGTCGTGGCGGGCGCGCTCGCGGACGTTGGCGAAGAGGTCCTGGGGAAGGATGTAGAAGCCCTTCTCCTTGACCGTCTCCTCGCGACCGAACTCGGCGTCGGCGTTCGACAGGTGGCGATAGTCGAAGTCGGGGTTGCCCGCCGCTCGCTCCTGCTTGTTGAGGTAGGCGGTGAGGTTCTCGGAGATGAACCGATAGAAGAGCATCCCGAGCACGTAGGCCTTGAAGTCCCAGCCGTCGACGCTCCCGCGGAGGTCGTTGGCGATGCGCCAGATGGTCCGATGGAGCTCCGTGCGCTCTACTTCCTTGGTCATCTGGCTCACTGGCGGATTCTCTCAACTCCGTACGTCGGGGGCCGGTTCCGGCTCGCCACCGATCAGCTCGAGTTGTCCCTCGTCGGTGGAAGCGGCACTCAAGAACTCCGCCCGAACGTCCCGGAGCCGGCGTCCGTCTGCCAGAGCCCAGAAGTACCAGCCGTTCGTCGCCTTCTTGCGAAGGTGCTGTCCTGCTCCGGACGGGGTGCTGAAGGCCTTGCCGTCCAAGTGGATGCGGAGGTCGTCACCGATCTCGGCCTCACGCCCGGCGAAGTCGCGGTGAGTGGCGATCAACTTGTCCCCCGGTGCAATCAGGCCCGCATCGACCAAATGCTTCAGCTCGATCCAGTCTTGCGCCTTGGCCTGGGGGTCCACCACCTGACCGTTGTGTCCCTCGGGGACCGGCCAGACTTCCAGCAGGACGTCGATGAGCGCTGCTGTTCGCTGGTCGATCTGTGCTTCCGACCAATCGGCGTCGCCGACCCAGTCGAGGAGCCTTCCGGTGAGCTTGATCGTGTTGTGCTGCAAGAGGGCCCTGCGCTTCGTGTCCCAAGGACCGTTGGAGACCTTCGAATTGAGCGGACCCGTCAGGAGGGTCAGATTGCCCAGCTTGTGGACACGTTCCTGACGTTCCTGCTCTTCTTGGGGTGAGCTGACCGGCCAGTTCTCCCGCCACTTCTGCGGCAGGATGTGCTCGATCGGGAAGCCAGAACGCTCAGCCTGTGGCTGCTTGGTCTCGGCCCGGTAGTGGTTCTCGATCGCCTCCAGGAAGGAGCGCAGCCGGGCACGTGGGAATCGGCGGTAGGCCGACTCGGTCGTCAGCGCGACACGGATCTCGTTGTCCCCTGGCCAGTAGGTGCTGGCTACGTTGAGGCGAGACAGGTAGGTGACGACCCGATCGGCCAAATCGTCGGCCGGCGAGCCGCTGTGCCTCTTGATGATGTCAGCCACGACCCGGCCGAGGTCTGAACCTGTCAGCCTCAGGAGTTGCCGCCGCACGATCCAGCTCTCGGCCGCCTCGACGATGCGCTCGATCGTCTCTTGCGGAAGGTTCCGGCCTGGCTCGTGCAGCCAGATCAGAAGCGGCTTGAGCAGTTCCACCCCACTGGCCTGCATGCGGTAGACAGCCATTTCGACCACGCTCAGGTTGCCGCTCGGCTTGGCGGCAACCTCCGTCCAGGCCTCGTACCGTTCCGCCTGCTCCTTGATGACAGGCAGGAGGTCAGCCATCTTGTGGCCGGCATCGTGCTCGACGTACGACTTGAAACGACTGAAGGTCGACTGGGGACCAATCTCCTCACCGAGTCTGGCGATGAGCCACTGATTGAGGAACAGCGAGCTCCTGCTCACGAGATAGCGCCCGACGCTGATCTCCCTGGTCCAGAACTTCGTCTCGAACGGCCAGTCCTCCTTGTAGGCCTTCTTGGTGTCACCACCCTCGGCCTCGAGACGCTGGAAGACGAAGTTGCGAACGAGATCGGCAGCGGTGAGCGGAGTTCCGCGAGCGTTCAGCGTCTCGAAGATCTCCTGTGAATTCTCCGACGACAGCAGCTCGATCGTCACGAGCTGGAGGTCCGCCTGGAGCACGCTCGCCAACTGCTCGGCCTTGATGCCGAAGTCATCGCCATCCGGGGCGCCGAGCCATTGGGACACCGCGGTCGTGAAGTACCGGTGCGCCTTCACGATCCGGGACTCGGAGTGCTTGAGGCTGGCGTAATCCACCGGGGACTCAGCGTCCATGACCTCGTCGAAGGCCTCGTGGTCGTTGTTGAGGTGCCGGACCTTCAGCCCGCTCTCCTCCTCCGGGATGAAGTTCGCCGAGTTGTGGGTCAGCGACTCGAGCTGACTGGCGTATCGGTCGGCGCCGGCCTGGGCGAGAACCGCGCTGGTGGCGTCCATGAGCACCTGAAGCGTCGTCAGCCGCTGTTGCCCGTCGATGACGTTCCACGTGGTGACCCGGTTACTGCCGGCGTCGTGCGCCTGAAGCACGACTGCACCTAGGAAGTGCTGCGGGTTCAGGTGCGGCTCATTCATTCGGAGCTCGGCGACCCGTCGGATGTCCTTCCATAGCGGCTCCCACTGCTCGTCCTCCTTCCAAACGTACGGACGTTGGAACAGCGGGATGACGAAGTGCTGGGGCAGGTTGAACAGCTGGAGCGGCGTTCGCTTGAAGGTCTCCACGATGGCCATCTTGCCGTCCACTGCCGACGGAACGGGCCAGGTCGGGGAGAGACGTCCTCATGTGATCGTCCCCTGCCCCGCGTCCATACCCCAGCCCGTTGGCAACCATTGACTCTTCACGGCCTCCAGAATCCACTCAAGATTCCCGCCCCCTCGCTTGCCTTCACCCCTCCCTTTCAGGCGGCACACATGCTACGAAGGTTCGTAGATGGGTCGCCCGTGATCGGGCGGCCCACGCGGCATTTCTAGGGGTCCGTTGGTTATCGACGGACGTCGTGGAGGCGGTGGTCCGGGTGCACGGCGGCGTGAAGTTCTACAACGGCGCGGCGAAGGCCGCGCGCGCCTACGTCGAGCGCGACTGTTCGCGTGCCGATGACTACTACCTCGGCGAAGGCACCGGCGTCGCCGAGCGGCTCACCGCGACCCCGGCTGGCGTCGCGGGAGCTGGCTCGATGGACGGCGACGAGTACGAGCAGTGGGTCGCCGGGATCGACATCGACACCGGGTGCAAGAAGGGTCGGGTCCGTGAGGACGCGAACGCGCTGCGGTTCGTCGAGGTCACCGTCAACGGCCCGAAGACCTGGTCGTTGGCCGCTGCGCTGCACCCCGAGGTGTCCGAGGCGCTTGACGGAGCTCAGGATCGTGCTGCGGAACAGATCGTGGGGTGGCTCGCGCTGCACGCGACCACCCGGGTCGGGCCCCGCGGACGGCAAGTCCAGGTACCGGTCGAGCGGATCGAGGCGGCGGTGATCCGGCACTACACGTCGCGGGCAGGCGACCCGCACCGGCATCTGCACCTCCAGGTCAACGCTCGCGTGTTCGCAGCCGGCGCCTGGCGGGGCCTGCACTCGGTGGGTGTGCGCGACATGATCGAGGCGATCAACGGCATCGGGCATGCCGCGGTCGCCACCGACCCGGAGTTCCGGGCGGTCCTCGCCGCACGCGGCTTCACCCTGGACCCCGAGACCGGGGAGATCGAGCAGCTCGCGCCGTACGTCGGGGCGTTCAGCGCACGGACCAGTCAGATCCACCGCAACATCGACCGGTACGAAGCTGAGTGGCGACGCGAGCATCCCGGCGAGGAACCGGGGCCGCGGCTGCGTGAGGCCTGGGACCGGCGGGCGTGGGCCGATGCGCGGCCGGACAAGGTCGTCCCCACGGGCGGCGCTGACCTGGTCGCACGATGGAACGACGAGCTGCGTGCCCTGGGTTACCGCGACCCAGCCGCCCCTGCCGTGCTGGAGACAACGCAGGTCGGCCGGATCGACCGCGACGGTGCCGCGGAGTGGGTCGTATCCCAGCTCGGGGCGAAGCGGTCGGCGTGGAACACCGCCGACATCCGCGGCAAGGTCGAGCTCCTGCTGGCCCAGACCAACCTGGTCACCACGCCCGCAGCGCGGATCGAGCTCGCCGAGGACGTGACCGCCCGCGCCGCCGCACGCTGTGTTCGGCTGCTCGCGACGCCCGACTTGCCCGAGCACGTCCGGTCGCTGACCTCCCAGCAGGTGGTGAACGTCGAGGCTGACGTCGTCGGTCGCCTCGCTCGCCGTGCCGAGAAGCCCGCCAGGCGGGTCCGTCTTCAAGGTCGCGGATTGGTGCGGGTCGACCCCACCCAGGCCGCCGTCGTCGGTGCCCTGGCCGGTGACGGCCAGCTCGTGGTCGTGGAGGGCGCGGCCGGCGCCGGGAAGACCACGGCGCTGAGGGCGACTCGGGAGCTGCTGGCAAGACATGGGCACCGTCTCGTGGTGGTGACACCGACCTTGAAGGCCGCCGAGGTCGCCGCCGCAGAGACCGGCGCGGACGGGCGCTCCGCGGCCTGGCTGATCCACCAGCACGGCTGGCGCTGGGACGCCGACGGGCACTGGGCACGCCGACCCGACACCACGCCTGACGCGGCCGCGCGCCTGCGGCCAGGGGACCTGCTGCTGATCGACGAGGCGGGGATGCTGGACCAGGACACCGCCCGCGCGCTCCTCACGATCGCCGACGAGGCCGGGGCACGGGTCGCCCTCGTCGGCGACCGACACCAGCTCCCGGCGGTCGGCCGCGGAGGCGTGCTGGACCACGCGCTCGCGTGGTCCCACCCGACCTCGGTCGTATCGCTGCAGAAGGTGCACCGGTTCACCGACCCCGACTACGCCGCACTCTCCCTGCGCATGCGCACCGGCAACCACCCGGCCGCGGTCTTCGACGCGCTCCACCGCCGCGGATCGATCCTGATCCATCCCAGCGAGGCCGAACGCACCGCCGCCCTCGCCGAAGCGGGAGCGGCCGGCGACCTCGTCCTCGCCGACACCCGCGAGCACGTGGCTAGCCTCAACGCCGCGATCCGCGACCAACGCCGCGCCGACCCCGCGCGCGACCCGGCGGAGTCGATGGTGACCGCTCGCGGCGAACGGATCGGGGTCGGGGACAGGGTCGCCACCCGACGCAACGACCCCGACCTCGGAGTCGCGAACCGGCAGACCTGGACCGCCATCGGCTTCGGCGAGGACGGCAGCCTTGTACTCCGCGGACGGGGACGCGACCGAGTGGTCCCGACGGAGTACGCGAACAGGTTCGTCGAGCTCGCCTACGCCACCACCGTCCACGGAGCACAAGGCGAGACCGTCGACCGAGCACACGTCGCCATCGGCGACACCACCGGCGCCGCCGCAGCCTACGTCGCAATGACCAGAGGCCGACTCGACAACACCGCGCACCTGGTGGCCGAGTCCGTTGAGGACGCCCGCAAGCTGTGGGTCGAGGTCTTCGGCCGGGACCGCGCCGACCTCGGCCCGGCCCACGCGAAGCGGCAGGCGATCGAGGCGGTCGATCGCTACGGCACCCAGAAGCGTCGCCTGTCACGGCAGGAGACGGTGGAGGAACCGCGTCGACCGGCCCCGGCATCCGGCGGCGGGATCGGCATCTGAGGTTAGTGATGCCGCTTGCGCCGGCGGACCGGCCGCCACTCGACGCCCATCTCTCCTGCGATCCAGGCGCTGAATCCGGCCGGGTCGCGCGGCTGCATGTCCTGTGGGGCGGTGGCCGCGTCGATGACGGGCTGCCAGGCTTCGCGGATCACCTCTGGGAGGTTCAGCCGATCCCAGACCTGCATCAACAGGATGCCATCGACGGAGTCGAGCATGAGGTCGATGACGCCGAGCCCGATGACCCACTGGTAGTAGTCGATGCGCTCGGCCTCGTTCGACAGGTCCCAGACGAGCGGTCGGCGGGACTTGGCGAGGTATCCCAGAACCTGGATCTTGCTGAAGCAGTCCGGCATTGGCACCGACCAGAGCTTTTCGGGCACGACGTACCGGCCGATCTCGGGGTCCTGCCGAGTGTCGAAGTCGATGATCGGCTTGATCGTGAGCTCGGCGTCGGCGGCCTCCAGGAGCCGCTCCACCACTTCCAGGGTCGGCGACTTGCGACGCGACTCGTACTCCGAGATCGACGACTGCTGGGTCCCCGCCCACACCGCCAGCTGCGCCTGCGAGACACCCGCGGCTTTGCGGGCGATCTCGATGACCGTCTTCGGCGGGTCCACAGCCACAGGATATCGCCGATCATCGATTGGGAGGGCCTGCACACCTACTGGATGAGGTCGAGAACCGCTTGGCCTCATCGACCAGCGAGGAGCACCACCATGACCGCACAGCAGATGAACCCCGACGACAACCGCCGCCCGTCGAAGAGCCTCGGCGACGAGATGCTCAGCCTCCAGGAGGCCTGCGCTTTCCTCCGCGTTCCCGAAGGCACCCTGCGCTACTGGCGCCACCTCGGCGCCGGACCCCGCAGCTTCAAGGTCGGCCGCCACGTCCGCTACTGGCGCACCGACCTCATCCTCTGGCTCACCGAGCAGACCAACCGTCCCCAGAACCACCGCTGACCCTGCCCCACCGTCGGATCTCAGAGAGACGATGGCGCGATCCTGGAAGGAGCATCACCATGGCGGGAAACATCGCCAAGCGAGCCAACGGCAAGTGGCGTGCGCGGTACCGCGACGAGGCCGGCAACGAACGCGCCCGGCACTTCGACCGCAAGATCGACGCCCAGCAGTGGCTGGATCAAGTCACCTCGGCGGTAGTCACCGGCACGTACGCCGACCCCAAGGCCGGCCGGATCACGTTCGCGGCCTTCTTCGGCGAGTGGTCGGCCCGCCAGGTCTGGGCACCCGGCACCGTGCTCGCGATGTCACTGGCGGCGAGATCCGTGCCCTTCGCGGGGAAGCCGATGAAGCAGGTCCGGCGCTCGGACGTCGAGACCTGGATCAAGCAGATGAACGCCGCCGGACTCGCCCCCGGCACGATCAAGACGCGCTACGTCAACGTCAGATCAGTGTTCCGAGCCGCCGTGAAGGACCGGGTGATCGGCTCCGACCCGACCGACGGCGTACGCCTTCCCCGCGGCCGTCGCGCGGACGTCGGCATGTCGATCCCCGCGCCGGAGGAGGTGAGGCAGCTCATGGCCGTGGCTGACGAACGCTTCCAGCCGTTCATCGCCCTCTGCGCCTTCGCCGGGCTGCGGTTGGGTGAGGCCGCCGGGGTCCAGCTCGGCGACGTCGACTTCCTCCGCAGGTCGCTGAAGGTCTCCCGCCAGGTGCAGCGCGTCAATGGTGGGGCGATTGACGTACGGGCACCGAAGTACGGCTCAGAGCGCGTCGTCTACCTCGCCGACAGTCTCGTCAACGTGCTCGCCGAGCACGTCGGCGCTCACGGCACCACCGGCAAGGCTCGGTGGCTCTTCGCCGGGGAGGGCGACGACCCACCGCACCAGAACACCATCGGCTACTGGTGGCGGAAGACGCTGCGCGACGCCGGCCTGTCCGGCATCAAACTCCACGACCTGCGGCACTTCTACGCCTCCGGGCTCATCGCGGCCGGGTGCGACGTTGTGACCGTCCAACGATCGCTCGGGCACGCGAAAGCGACTACGACGCTCAACACCTACGCACACCTCTGGCCGACCGCTGAGGACCGCACACGTAAGGCTGCGGAGTCGATCATGGCCGCGTCGCTGGGCAAGCCGGCCGCGATCCTCGCCGAGGTTGGAGGCGAGTACGGGTCAGTGAGCCATGCATCTGATCGCAGATGTACTTGAGCGTCGCCTCGTCTATCAGCCGGTAACGGTCACAGCGCTCCACTCTGGCCGCCCAAATCGTCGAGATAGATGGCGGATCGACCTGCAGCAGCAGCAAGGGTCGGCAACCATTACTGCTGCCACGGTGCGCCCGAGTCGCCAGTCGCCTCCGACGCCCGAGTCGAAGGGCGCGCCCTCCCAGTCGAGCCATCTACCGGCCGTAGCCTGCGGACATGCGGATAAGCATCGTTCGCCGGTACCGTTTCGAGGCCGCCCACACCTTGCCGTGGCATCCCGGGAAATGCAGCCGGATTCATGGCCACTCGTATGTACTCGAAGTCCATGTGACTGGCGAACTGGATGATCGCGGCGTTGTGATGGACTTCGCCGAGGTCGACGCCATCGTGGATCAACACGTGCTAGAGGGCCCTGCCGGCTTGGACCACGTCGACTTGAATGCCCTGCTTGAGAATCCAACTGCCGAGTTGGTCGCTGTCCATATCGGGGAGCGGCTCGACGCCGCAGGGTTGTCGTGGACCATGCTGCGGTTGTGGGAGACGGAGGATGGGTCCGTTGTCATCGAAAGCTGACTCTACGTGGCGCGGCGTCGGACGCCCCGGGCGAGGAGAACTGCTGATCAGTGAGATCTTCGGCCCAACGCTGCAGGGGGAGGGTCCAAGCGCGGGCAAATCGGCCGCATTCGTGCGACTCGGCGCGTGCAATCTTGCGTGCGTCTGGTGCGATACCTCCTACACATGGGACAGCAGTCGTTACGATCTCGCGTCGGAGCTCGTTGCCAAACCGACGGCCGAAGTAGCCGACAAAGCGCTCTCATTCGGGGTCCCGCTTGTCGTCATCACCGGTGGCGAGCCAGCACTCCAAGCCGTCGAAGCTGCCCGTCTCGCGGAGGCCGTCACTCGGAGCGGCAGCGCCGTTGAGCTCGAGACTAGCGGCTCGCTTCCATTGGGCCCGCTCGCGGATGCGGTGCGACTGATCGTCGTTAGCCCGAAGCTGGCGAACGCCGGTGGCCGACCTCAGGCACGTCTTCGTTGGCCGGTCTTAGAGGCGATCTCCGTCCTCCCTCATTCCGTTCTCAAATTCGTCGTCGCGTCGCCAGAGGAATTGGCCGAGGTTGACGAGATCACATCCCGGCTACAAACGAAGCCTGAAAGGGTCTGGATCATGCCAGAAGGGACGGAGCGGGAAACCGTGCTGGCAAGGATGGCTGAGCTCACGGGTCCGGTCGCATCCAGGGGTTGGTCGCTGAGCAGTCGGCTCCAGGTCATCATGTGGGGGAATGACCGGGGTCGATGAGGGGATCCAACATCTGCTTGCGAGTTGGTCCATCGTGGGCCCTCGGTTCATGACATTGTGCTGACGTGAAGCGCCCAGCGACTGACATTTGCGTCTTGCTCAGCGGCGGTGTCGACAGTGCGTTGGTACTCGCCATGCTCAGCAATCGCAGCCCGGTCAGCGTTTGGGTCGACTACGGACAACCAGTCGCCGACGTCGAACGGCAAGCGAGCCGCGCCATCGCGAACCACTTCGGCAGTCCATGGATGGAAGTGGTCATCAAAGGTTTGGCTCCGCCCGCCTCCGGCGAATTTCTCGGACGCAACGACCTACTCGTGGCCGCAGCGTTGAGCGTTGCAGGCGGTGGCTTCGTTGCGATCGGTACCCACGCCGGAACTGGATACGCCGACTGTTCTCTAGCGTGGGCGGGCTCGTGGCAAGCACTGCTGGACGCACAGCACGGTGGCACCGCTGGGCTTCTCGCGCCGCTTTCCAACCTGGACAAGGCCCAGGTATACGAGCTTGCAGTGGCAAACGGGGTGCCCATTGAGCTCACGCACAGCTGTGAAACGACGGCGGCTCCCTGTGGATCTTGCTCGTCTTGTGCAGATAGGAGACTGCTCGATGCTGGCGCGTAGTCGAAACCTCCGGCTCACCGACAGGCCGCTCCGAGGACCGCTGCTCGTCCCAAGCGTCTCCAGCAAGGGGTTCCCTCTGATCGACGGAGTTTCTGAAGCCGGTACGTCGCTCCGGTCAGTTGCGCAGGATCTCACTGACAGTTTGCTTGTGTCGGCTTACGACCTGGCCCACCAGTTAATGCCGGAAGCGAAACTCTTTCTTGGAGAGAATCACCGGCAGACGATCTACGAAACGCCGGAACTGCTGGTCGTCGACAGCGGCGGCTACGAGCTCAACTCCTACGAATTTGAGGCCGGCGAGACTCGGCGCGGGCATTACTCCCCCCGAACGTTTACGCGCGAGGATTTTGAAGAGGTCGCCGACCGACTCCCGCGCGATCGGGAGCTACTTGTGGTCAGCTACGACGAGCCAATCGACCTCGCAGACCCGGACAGCGGCCGGGCGACCTACCAAACCCAGCGTGAGACCGCCCAGCGCTTCTTCGCAGCTAGGCCCCACCTAAAGAGCGATTTCTTGCTCAAGCCCGAAGGTCGGAAGCCGTTCTTGGACGTTGTCGCGTTGACGCTTGACGCCCCAAATCTTCGGGCGTTCGATGTAATCGGCGTGACAGAAAAAGAACTTGGCCGCACCGTGCTCGACCGGCTCGTCACACTTGCTCGTCTACGGATTCTGCTAGATGGCAGCGGCTGTCGCGAAACGCCGATCCACGTCTTCGGGAGTCTCGATCCCCTCTACACACCTTTGTATTTCATGGCCGGTGGGGAGATTTTCGACGGGCTGAGTTGGCTACGGTATGCCTACGTTGAGGACTTATCCGCCCATCCCGACCAGCTCGCCGTGCTGACAGGCAACACCGACGACGGTGAGGAGACACGCGAGATGCGACGGCTGATGTCAAACTTGGCGGCCCTAGGCTCGATGCATAGAAGCCTGGCGCGTTGGGCGGCCGAGCCCGAACGATATGAGCATCTCGGGAGCAGGCACGTCAGGATCCGAGAAGTCTACGACGACTTGCGAGCCAGGCTCGCGTTGGAGGGCTGACGTATGGGCGGCAGCGGCGGATCGAGCTCGCGACCCAGCGACAGCGAGATGGAGGCCGTCCGGCAACGTGTCCGCGAAGATCTGCGCCGCCAGGAGACCGAGGCCGAGCTCAACGCCGTGCTCGCGCAAGAGCTGGCGGCATACAACGACCGAGACGTCGGGCTGGTTCAGGAACGTCTAGACGCAATCTCGGAGGCCTTGGCCGGGGGAGCACTCGAGATGGATCGACTTCTCTTCGGCGGCAGCGTTGCGAAACACACGTACGTTGACGGCCTGAGCGACGTGGATGCACTGGTCGTACTGAACGATCAGGGGGCCGCTCCGCATGAACTGGTCGAGCGCCTACGGCAGGCACTTGCCGGCAGCCTCCCCGCTGGCGACGCACTTTCGGTGGACGCTGGCGTCCTCGCGGTCACGATCACTTACCGCGACGGTTCACAGATTCAGCTCCTGCCGGCGGTTGAACGGGACGGCCACACCTCCATCGCGTCTGAGGACGGAAGTCGTTGGCGTCATATCCGTCCACACAAGTTCGCTGAAAAGTTGACAGAAGTGAACAGGGCAAACGGTGGCGCGATCGTTCCGACTATCAAGCTTGCAAAGGCCGCGATGGCGGGGCTGCCGGACGGGCAGCGCCTGTCCGGATACCACGTTGAAGCCATCGCGGTTGACGCTTTCAAGGGCTATTCGGGGCGGCGTGACCGCATGTCAATGCTGCGTCACCTGATAGAGCACACCGCCGATGTTGTAATGCGCCCGACCGGCGATATCACCGGCCAGTCGGTTCACATTGACAGTCACTTGGGCCCGGCTGGCAGCCCTCTACGCGAGACGGTCCGACAGGGTATCCGCCGGTTAGCATCGCGCCTCGCCCAAGTTACGAACGCTGATGATCTACGAGCCATCCTTCATGAGTGACGCGGTAGAGGATTCGCCGTCACGGCGTGAATCGAACACGGAGAAGGAGGCTCGCCTTATCGACCAGGCAATCAGCATGCAGGCATCTCTTCGCGACTGGTACGGCGCACTCGGCACCGGCTTTCTAGTCGTCGTGCTAGTTCTGTCCGTCGTCGGCGTTGCCTTTGCGTTCGCTGGTGGCGATGACTCCGTCGAGTTGTTCGGTTTGGAGGCCCGTCGGACGACGTGGCTTGGCTGGCTCGCAGTTGCGACGTTCTCGCTCACGCTGGTGGACATTGTTCTGGATCCTAGAGGTGCGTCCCGACGGCGAGGCGAAGCTGTGAAGGAGCTCGTCGTGCTCAAGAATGACTATCGCGACGCGGCAGCCGCAGGGGTCAGTCCTGAGGTCCAAGCGCTGCTCTCGCAGAAGTATCGGGACGTCACCGGACGTCTCCCAGAGATCCCGAACGTCCTCTTCAATCCGCTGAAGTCAGCACACCTTCGCAAGCTGGAAGTCAGCCGCGTATTGAGCCAGCATCCCGGGATGGGTGCCCTTCGTGCGCGTCGAAGAGTGCGGCAGCGACTTCCGTGACCGCGCCTCGGTCCAGCTTCCGACCAACAAGTCCCTCGAAGGGGCAGGATGACCCTGTGAACCCCGTGGAGGTAGTCGGGACGGACGAACTAGTCAGGATCTACCTGAAGGCCAAGCGAGAAGTCCTGGACGGAGGCTTCGCCCATGAGGTCGCCTGGCAGTTTGAGACTGCCCAGTCCTCCGTCACACCCCGACAGTTCGTAAGCGAGGCTTCTTGGGTCGTGCTGTCAGCGGGCATGAGGGAAGCCGTTGTACGTCGCCTCTTCCCCAGACTAGAAGATGCGTGTCATGGCTTTGATCTTGAGCGAATGGCCGCCAACAAACCCGAGGTCCGCCGTCACTGCCTCGACGTGTTCGGGCACGAACGGAAGATCGACGCGATCCTTGAGATCGCGGAGACAGTGAGGATGCTTGGCGACGCTGGGCTTAGCAAGGCCCTCCTCGACCTGGAACCGTTCCTTCGCTCGTTGCCCTACATCGGCCCGGTTACTTGGCGGCATCTTGCGAAGAACATCGGCGTATCTGTCGCGAAGGCAGACCGGCACATGGTGAGGTTTGCCGCCGCAACCGGGCGTAATGACGTCGACCGCCTGTGCTCAGAGATCTCCGATTGGATCGGTGACCCGGTCGCAGTAGTAGACGTGGTGCTGTGGCGTTGGTCCGTGCTGCACGCTCGTTCAGCTGGGGGCTCGCGCCCATCGCTGGCCGATGCTCGCCGTCCGGCAATCGCCCTGGGGTAGCCAACGGGCGTTAGCGTCCGCGACGTCGTCGCGGACGAGGCGCGCTGCGTCATATCCAACGGATCACATCACAGACCCGAGTTTCAGAGGTCGGGGCTGACTTCACGCTCGGTTCTTTGTTTGTGGTGGGTCAGGGCCTCGGGTCCGAGCGCGCGAACACACTGAACAAACGTTCCGTCTGGCTCCATGAAGCGCCCCAGGTTTGATGCCGCATCCTTTTGAGTTGGAAGGATGCGAACCATGCCGAAGAAGATCGATCCCGCAGTCAAGGAGCGGTGCGTGCGGCAGGTGCTGGAGCACCTGCCGGAGTACCCGTCGCTGACCGCGGCCGCCGAGTCCGTCGCACGCCGCGAAGGCCTCGGGAAGGAGACCGTGCGCCGGTGGGTCGTCCAGGCCCAGATCGACGGCGGCCAGCGCCAGGGCGCAACCAGCGAGGAGCTCGCTGAGATCAAGGAGCTCAAAGCCAAGGTCCGTCGGCTCGAGGAAGACAACGAGATCCTCCGCCGGGCCTCAATTTTCTTCGCGGGGGAACTCGACCCCCGCAATCGCTGATCGTCGCGTTCATCGACGAGCTGCGGGCCGAGGGCCACGCGGTCGAGTCGATCTGCCGGGTCCTGCGCGAGCAGGGCTGCCAGATCGCCGCGCGGACCTACCGCGACTGGGCACAAGCCAACTGCCTTGTCGCAGCCCGGACGATCACCGACGCTCAGGTCACCAACCAGGTCCGTGACCTGGCCTGGACCGTCGACCACGAAGGGGTGCGCCGGATGACACCCGAGGGGCTCTACGGGCGTCGGAAGATGACCGCGCTGGTGCAGCGCACGTCGCCCGAGGCATCGCCCGGCAGCGTGGACCGGGCGATGAGAACCCTGTCCCTGCAAGGGGTTCGGCGTTCGAAGGGGATCCGGACCACGATCCCGGCCAAGGACGGCAAGCGAGCCGGTGACCTGCTGGATCGCGACTTCACCGCCGAAGCGCCGAACAGGACCTGGGTCATGGACTTCACCTACGTGAGAACCTGGGCCGGGTTCGTCTACGTCGCGTTCATCCTCGACGTGTTCGCCCAGAAGATCGTCGCCTGGAACGTCGCGCCCACCAAGGCCGTCGAGTTGGTCGACGTCCCGCTGCGAATGGCGTTGTGGCAACGCGACCGCGAGGGCCACCCGATCGTGCCCGGCGAACTGATCGGCCACGCCGACGCCGGATCGCAATACACCTCGATCACCTTCACCGAACACCTCGCCGAGGAAGGCATCCGGCCCTCGATCGGGACGGTTGCCGATGCCTATGACAACGCCCTGATGGAGTGCGTGATCGGGCTCTACAAGACCGAGTGCATCCGCACCACGGTCTTCCACGCCGGCCCCTACCGGACCATCGGCGACGTCGAGTACGCCACCGCCGGCTGGGTCGACTGGTACAACAACAGGCGCCTGCACGGCTCGCTTGGGATGATGACCCCAGTGGAGTTCGAGCAGGCCCACTACGCGACTCTCAACCGAGAGCCGCAACCCGCATAGGAGCGGCACAGAACCTGAGGCGCTTCACCACCGCGTTCGGAGATCGGCCCGGCGGGACAGCGCGATCCAGCGAACCGTGCTGAAACTCTTGCGGACTCCGTGCGGACTGGGAGGTGTCACACCCCGTCTGACCTGCGCAAACGCGCCGATTCACACGTTGAAGCGGAACTCCACCCGATGCCGCGATTATGTAACCTCTAGACATGACAACCCGCTGCGCCCTCTACCTGCGCGTGAGCCTCGACCGCACCGGTGACCACCTCGCCGTCGACCGCCAGCGCGAGGACTGTCTCGAAATTGCCCGCCTGCGGGGGTGGACCGTGGTCGGCGAGTACGTCGACAACAGCATCAGCGCGAGCAACGCGGCCAAGGTACGGCCCGGCTACGAGCGCCTCGTGAGCGACTTCGATGCTGGCGCCTTCGACGCTCTTGTGTGCTGGGACCTCGACCGCCTAACGCGCCAGCCTCGCCAGTTGGAAGATTGGATCGACGCCGCGGAGGAGCGCGGGCTGCGACTCGTCACGGCCAATGGCGAAGCTGACCTCGGCACCGACGGAGGCCGCATGTTTGCGCGGGTCAAGGCAGCCGTGGCCAGATCGGAGGTCGAGCGCAAGTCGGCCCGCCAGACACGAGCGCTGCGTCAGCGCGCCGAGCGAGGACGCCTGCCCGCGGGCGTTCGGCTCACCGGTTACGCGACCGACGGCACCGTTGATGAGGTCGAGGCGAGCGTCGTGCGCGAGATGTTCGAGCGCTTCCTCGTGGGCGACTCATTGAAGGCCATCGCAGCCGATCTTGAGCGCCGCGGGATCGTGACCCGGTCGGGGCGCCCGTGGAACCCGAGCAGCGTCCGCACGGTGCTGCTCAACCCTCGATACGCGGGTCTGTCGGTGTACAAGGGCGCGCCGGTCGTGAAGGACGGCGAGCGCGTTCCCGGCGCGTGGGAGCCGATCGTCACCGAGGCGACGTATGACGCCGTGCGCGCGCGACTCGCCGACCCTGCACGTAAGTCAAACCGCAAGGGCACCCATCGTCGCCACCTCGGGTCGGGCCTGTTTCTCTGCGGCGAGTGCGACAAGCCAATGCGCACCCACAACTCCCGGTACCGCTGCCCCGACGCCCACCTGATGCGCTCCCGCGGGCAGGTCGATGACTTCGTGCTGCGAGTAGTCCGTGCTCGGCTTGCCCGCCCTGACTTGCGTGACCTGCTCGCCTCATCCAACGACGACGAGAGTGCGTCTCTCACTGCCGAGATCGAGGACCAGCGCCGCCGTCTCGCAGCGATTGAGCACGACTACGACGAGGGCCACATCGACGGGCGCCGCTACGCCGAGGCGTCGGGCAAGGCCCGCGCCCGACTCGACGCCGCGCAGGCCCGCCGGACGGCCCTGACGGCAGGCTCTGCCGCCTCTGGCATCCTCGATGCCCCTGACCCGGTCGCCGCCTTCGACAGTGCCTCGTTAGGGGCACGGCGCACCGTCATCGACGCCCTACTCTCGGTCCGCCTCATGCGTGCCCCCGTCGGAAGTAGGACGTTCAACCCAGACTCCGTCCACATCGAGTGGCGAGCGCCGAGCGCACCCAGCACTTCGACGCCCGCGTGACCATCAGTTGGCCCCGACGACACCCGCGAAGGGCCGACACGTAGGCGCCGCTGCATACACGCTTAGCGTGTATGCGCAGGTCAGGCCAATGTTCATCTCTCCATGACGTTTCTGGTCGTGCTTTAGTAGTCAGCAGCAAGACGGTTCCCGGAGAGCGACCCGGGTCCACACAGGACGCACCACCCAGCATCACCGCCTGTAGGACTCGCCAGCAAGGGAACCGAGATGACCAGCACCACCGAGGAGAGCGTCGACGCCTACGTCGAGCGCCTCGTCGGGTCGGCGCCGGAACTCACCGACGAGCAGCGCCAGATCGTCTCGTCTGCCCTCGGCGGCGCACGGTGAAGCCCACGGGCATCGACCTAGTCCGCGACGGTCTGCCCGCCGAGCTGTTGGTTGCCAAGGGCAGCGGCGCTCGACTGTTCGGTGCCCTCGTCTCGTCGGCCATGTGGGCACAGCAGCGCGGCTTGAGCGAGGCTGATTGGTGCGGCCTGCTCGCCGAGTCGAGGTCAACGTTGGGGCGCCAAGCCCGCACGCGGCGAAACGGGACCGAGGAGGCTCCCAAACGCACGCGTGACCGGCTTGCCCGCGCGTGGGAGAGCGGAGCGAGGAAGGTCGCTGAGGCGCCGCGCTGGACTCGCGACCAAGCGCACGAACGTGCCCGAGAGGTCGCCCAAGCGGCGCGAGACCGTGCGGCCGACCCCGACGCCGACCTGACCGACAGCGAGCGGACGTTGCTCGCCGCCGTTGCGACGATCGCCGATGACCGAGGCAGTGACCGACTGACGCTCCCCCGCGCCGCCCTACTCGAAGCGAGCGGCCTCGGGCTGACGGCCCTGCGCACGGCGCTTCGCCACCTCGACGCCCGGGGGCTGCTCGTGCTTGTCGAGGCAGGGCGCCCTCGCGAGAAGGGTCGGCCCCGGCGGTCGAACGTCTACCGCCTCAACTGCCGACCTAACCCCGAGAGCGGAGTAGGGGTGCCCCCTGCTCTGAGTAGCGGTGCCCCTAGACCGGGCGCCGACGGTGCCCCTGCTCTCGTTAGCGGTGCCCCATCCATCCCTGAGGAGACCGAGGACATGGACAAGATCGTGCTGACGCGTGAGCAGATTGTGCATGCGCTGGGCGAGGCCGCGCTCGCCGTGCTGGAGGCCCAGCAGGCGCCCGGCGAGATACGCCACCTGCGCGCGGTCGGCGACGTCACGAACGAGGAGCGTTGACGTGGGCGTCCTCATCGACCTCCGTGGCCGGACGTTCGGCGGGCTGGTCGTCGTCGACCGGGCGGCGACGCGACCGTCGGGCGCGACGTACTGGCGCTGTCGCTGCGAGGGATGCGGCGTGTTCGTCGAGGTCGAGTCACAGAACCTGCGGCGCGGCATGGTGCGTTCGTGTGGCCGGGCGAGTTGTCGTGGGCGGTACCCCAAGACTGCGCGCGTGCCAGCGGGACAGCTCGTCCCGGAAGCGAGATCGCAGGTGGAGCATCGCAGCGGCGACACAGTTCCTAAGACCGTTCTGGATGCGGCGTGCACGGTGCAGAGCGGCTCGGAGTTCGGCGAGACGCATACACAAAACGACCGTTTCATGTATTCTGAGTCCATGGGAAAACGCCGCCGGAGTGATGCTGTCATCGGCTACCTGCGGGTGAGCACAGAGGAGCAGGCGGTCTCTGGCCTCGGCTTGGCGGACCAGAGGTCGGCGATTGAGGCGGCTTCCGCCGCCCGGAACTGGCCTGCTGTCACCTACATCTCAGACGAAGGCCACTCGGCCCGCAGTCTTGGGCGCCCGGGAATCTCGGCGGTGCTGACAGCCCTCGCGCGGGGGGAAGCATCCGTGCTCGTAGTCGCGAAGCTTGACCGCCTCTCCCGGTCGCTGCTGGACTTCGCCATGCTCATGGAACGAGCGCGTCGAGAGGGTTGGGAACTGGTAGTCCTCGATCTGGCGATCGACACGACAACCCCGAGCGGAGCGCTCATGGCAAACGTCATGGCGTCGTTCGCCGAGTACGAGCGCCAACTCATTGGCACCAGAACAAGCGCGGCCCTCCAGCAACTGAAGATGCAAGGAGTCCGCTTGGGCCGGCCCCGCAAGACGTCCATCGAAACCCTGAGCCGGATAGCACGCCAACGGGACGCGGGCGAGACGCTAGCAGCGATCGCTGGCGGGCTTAACCGGGACGGAGTCCCAACCACGCGCGGGGGAGCCAAGTGGTACCCGTCAACGGTTCGCGCCGCCTTGGAGTCGATGAAGCTGGACGATGCTCTAAGTACGACCACAAGGTGAGGCCGACACCAACCGAACGGGAATCATGTTCACTGTGACGGGCACGATCGACTCAATCCTCTACCGTGTTGGCATCCATCCCGCCGCACTAGAAGGCGAACTTCACGGGTGCGTGATGGGGTCTACCCATGCAACAGCCCTGCTCTCCCTGCACGTCGGCGACTGGGTGCAGCAGAGTCCTACACACGGGGCCGTGAGACTGGCTCTAGACGATCCGCTGTCCGTGCTGGCTGCGCTGCAAACGTTCACTACTGTGATCGTCGTGGAGGGCGTCCTGCCTCGTCAGGCGGGTGTCGCCCTCCGCGGCGCGATCTACTGACGACTGGGGCAGCGCGCGCTCCGCTCCAGCAAGAGCGCCCGGTCGTGCGATACGACGAGGTTGCCCGCCGAGTGCTTTGGGGACTTTTGGGAGTACGCCCTACGCGCGCACGCGCACGCGTAAGGGGCTAGTAGTTCTGCGACTTTTGCAAGTGTCGCCTTCGCGCGCGCACGCGCGCCAAGGCAACACTCCAGTCACGAGAAGGTCTGAGCGCCCCTCCGTAGGGCGAACCACGATGACGAGTTGGCAACGACAGACTCGGACGCAAGGAGGTAACCCCATCGGTCTGAGACCGCCGAGTCCTCGTTGACGGCGCGCAGCCACTCCCGGGCGGCGTCGCGCTTGGCTTCCACCACTGCGGACGTCACCTCACTGTCGCGCTTACCTTCGATGATCCAGTGGACACGCTCGTCGTCGATCACCACGAAGTCGGGTTCGTACTGCCGCCCATAGGCGCCCATCGAGTAGTCGATGCGTAGCGGTACGTGCTCGTCAACTCGCAACCAAGACTCGACACCGCTTGAGGCGTCGAACAGCTCAGCCAACCGAAACTCTGTCGAGTAGGCGTCGAAGCGCACCACGTCGTAGAAGGACCGCTCCCACCCCGAGTACGGGTAGCCCCGCGCAAACACGGACGAAGAGGTGACGAGGTGCCGGTCGGCAGGCGGCTGTACCTCGATGCGCTCCTGCGGATCAGGCCAGCGGTCGAGCAGCACCGAGGTCTCGATCCACGTCCGGGTGGCAGCATGCCGCTGCTTGATCCATTCCGTCAGGCGAGCTGTCGCGAGCCGACCGTGCTCAACCCGCCACGGGGTGCTCTCGGTGACGCGAGCACCGTCTAGGAACACCTGCGCGACCTTCTGGGCGGCGTTCGCTTCGCGCACCGACGCCTCGATCCCATCGGTGCGCAACAGGCGGCCTACGAGGTCGGTCTCGATCGAGCCGTACGGGATTAGCTGCGCTGACGCCGCCACTCGGTCGCGCTGCTCGGTTATGACAACGTGCGCTTCACCGGTTAGGTCGTATTCAGCATTGAGTGCCGTCCGGCGCAGGGACTCGCCCTCGTCATTGGCGAACTGCCGACCCAACGCCTCGACCTGCGTCAGGTCCAGGTCGGCGAGTGAGAACGGCGCGCGCCTCGTCGTGCGGATCACGCGAGGGATGAACAGGGGTAGCGAGTGGCTGCGCTGCGGCGTCGGCCCGACGGTGTGGGCGACAGCCTGCTCAGACGCCCTTGCGGCATCTGAACGGCTTTCCGGCGTGGCGAAGATGATTCCTGTGTGAGTCTGGCCCGGCACCTGAGCGTGACCGTCACCGTCGTGTTCCTCGGCGTACGCGGCCGAAACGCCGGGGAGGTTTACCGAGATGCTTCCGGCCTCGTCGGGGTTCACCGGGAGGACATCACCCGCTCCTAGCGGAACTCCGGGGGCGATAATCCCCGGGACTGGGTTGGTTGTGATTGTCGCTTCCTCGGTGCGTTTGCCGAGTGTCTCTTCAAGCAACACCTTCGCCTGCCGCAACAGGGCCGCGAACGAGCGGTGCGACAGCACCTCCACGGTGTCAAGCATTGGGTTGCCCGTGCGGGTGCCGAAGGGGAGTCGCAACCCGCGACCGAGAACCTGCTCCGTGAGCAGCGTTGATTCCAGCGACCGCACAGACGCGATGACGTAGACGTTCTTGACGTCCCAGCCCTCTTTCAGCATCCCCACGCTGACCACGGCACGGATTGGAGAATCGGGGTCCTCTAGCGTGTCGAGCAGCGCGAGTGTCTTGTCCGGTTCCTCGCTCGTCACCAACAGCACCTGCTCAGCTGTGCCGAGCATGTCCGACCCCGCGAGGGTGTCGCGAATCTCGTTGGCCTCGTCAATCGTGGACGCGACGATGAAGAGGATCGGTTCCGCGTACGCCTGCTTGGTCATGTTGCAGTAGGCGCGCATTGTTGCGGCCTTCGCGGCAAGGAGGGTGAGGCCGTCGGCGAGCTGTGTGCGCAGGTCGGAGATGCCGTCGCGCCGGGAGACGAGAACTGGAATCTTCACGTAGCCGTCAGCGATCGCTGACGAGAGCGGATAGCGATAAACGATCTTCGGCTCGGCGGCCTCGTGCGGGGTAGCAGTGAGGCCAATCAGTGCCTGCGGGTGCATCTGCTCGATTGCCTGCCGGAACTTCTTGGCGTTGTTCGAGTAGTAGACGTGGTGCTCATCCGCGATCACCACGAGATCGTCGGCAGCTTGAAGATAGTCGTAGAGGGCAACGCCGGTCGTCTCGTGCTCGCGGTAGGCCCGTCGAGCGTCGTTCGTATTCGGACGCAGCAAGGATTGAACAGTGAGCACGAAGACTTTGAAGCGGTCAGTGTCTTGGAGGGCCGCACCGACTTCGCCACGTTCAAGAGAGTCGAGGGTGACCACCAGCGGGTTCGATTGCAGCCCACGCAGGTATTTACGATGCCCGGGCGTCAGGTTGTCCACGGTCTTGCGTTGAATCGTGGACCCCGGCGTCACAATCACGACGTTGCTCAGCCCGGACGCGTAGAGATAGTCCAGCAGGGCACCGGCGATGTACGTCTTTCCCACCCCTGTAGCGAGGTCGGCTACGAGTTCCGCGCCTGTCTCGGCGGCCGCAAGGGCCTGCGCCAGCGCGTCGAGGGCGTCCCGGTTTGGCCTGCGCAGATCCAGCGTGTGAGCGACCTGCTCGACGAGGCTCTCGTCGTATTCGATCACTCGCCACCCCCCCGGTCGGCGTGGCGACGGATACGGCGGGCCGCCGTCAGAAGGTCGCGGGGCGCCTTCGTGATCTTGGAGCCTTTCGCGATCGTGCGCAACGTCGCCGCAGCACCGTCCAGTACGGAACGGCCGACAATCTCAACTTGTTCGCCGTCAGCGAGAGCGGCGACGACGGCCTGTACTTCTTCGGCGCCTACCGTGCCGTCGAGCACAGCCAGACGCATGCGTCCCTGAGCGCCGCAGAGTGGGGCTGCGTCGGGCTGAAAGTCGTAACCCAATTGACCCGCGACGGCCTTGGCGAAGGTGCCGTTCGTCGCCTCGTCTGAGAGCAGCACGCCGAACGGTGTATCGACGTACATCGACGGACCCACTTCAACGCAGCGAAACCCGCCGCCACCCTTCCAGCCAACTGCGCCTGTGATCCCGCCCGGATCCTCACCCTTCACGACCAGTTCAAGCCGCGGGCGTGTGAACTCCTTGACGGTCTCCCCCAGCACTTCGGCGGTGATCCAGCGTCGTCCCATCTTGTGCGCCACCGCCGCCGTGGTGCCCGACCCGGCGAAGCAATCGAGCACGACGTCGCCGGGGTCCGAGCCGATGTGTAGCACGCGTTCGAGCAGCCGTTCTGGCTTCGGTGTGGCGAAGACATCGCCCACGAGGGCGCGGACTTCCTCCTTGCCGTTCCGTACGAATCCGACTTCCTCAGGGTGCCAGACCGATGACGGAACCCGCCCTCCCTGAACCTCGGTGAGGAACCTCTTCAGGTACGGCCGCGAGTCTCCGCTCGGCCCCCAATAGATGCGCCCATCGGAATCGAGTCGAGCCAGTTCCTCCTCGGAGACGCGCCAGTACGACCCGCTGGGGGGTCCATCGACTACGCGCCCGCTCGGGGTAGTGATCGCATAAGTGCCACGTGAGTAGAAGTTGCGCGCGGCGAGATCTCCTCGTCTCCACGGGCCGCGCTCGTCGTTGTCGGGATTCGTGTAGGCCGAGTCCATCGCCTCGGTGCGCTCCAGCTTGTTAAACCGCGCTCGTGCGGCGTCCCGTCCGTAGATCAGTAGCTGGTCGTGGTCTGCGGAGATGAACTGCGCGGTGTTCCGGGGGTCGTTGCGGCGCTTCCACGCGACGTTGCCTAGGAAGTTGGCAGGGCCGAACACCTCATCGAGCAACACACGCATGTGGTGAGCCTCGGCGTCGTCCAAGTGCACCCACACCGAACCGTCCGGGGTGAGCAACTCGCGGATCTGTCGAAGACGATCGCGCATGAAGGAGAGCCACGTCGCGTGTTCGAGCCAGTCGTCGTAGTGCTCGAATGCCTGCCCGGTGTTGAATGGCGGGTCGATGTAGACAAGCCGCACTTTGCCTTTGTAGTGCCGTGCGTACTCCGGCACTGTCGTCAAGATGCGGAGGACATCTAGCGAGTCGCCGGTGAAAAGCAAGTTGCCTGCATAGGGATTCGACTCGTCCACGTCGCCGATGGAACTGCTGAAGTCCGAAACTCGGACCTCGGCGGCTGCCGGATGGTCCCGCTCAACCCAGATCGGTTTGCCATCGTCGTCTTTCGGAACGAGCAGAAAGCGGTCCTTGTTGGGCCACGCGAGTTCGAGACGAGTCACTGCCTGAGGCTACCGACCTCCATATGACGCCGTCAGCCGGATGGCCAAGTGCTGGGCGCGGGAGCCGATTCGAGTGTCAGCGGACGTCTAAGGGAGCCGGGTCGCCTTCCCTCTTGAGGCGCCATGTACGTCCTACGATGCGGTGTGCTTGCCACTCTCCTGCCCGGGTTACGGCACACCCGCACCCCCCTCATCGCTGGGGCGCTCTGGCTGATAATCCTCTGGCTCGCGCTCGGTCGCGCAGTGATGCCACAACGGGATGGGGACGTGATCGAGAGCCGCTTGCACGACCTAGGCTCCCTAGTTGGCCAACCCGCGCTGTTCGCTGCGCTGAGCTTGCTCGCGATCCTTGCAGGCGGCGCCATTCCGAGCATTCCGACCCGAGCCGTAGCTCACCGTCTGCCGATCAACGTGGGCGACTGGAAGCGTCTGGCTGTCTGTCGTCTATTCGGCGTTGAGCCTGACTTGGCGAACCTCAGAGGCGACTTCAGCCATTGGCTTCATCGGCGGGCATCACTGGCGCCCGAAGATCTGACATGGTCCGCCTTCGGAGGCCGAGGGTGTCCGCCCCACTTGCAGGTGTGGGCACGCGACATTCAGGAGAGCGGCTCGGCTCAGATGGGACGTCGCCGCATGAGCAACTCGGACTTCGCGTCGGACGATGAGGTGGACCCGCGAACGTGGCTTATGTGGGGAATGGCCGAGGCATCCGTCGAGCAAGAGCTGGTGAGTGAACTGCCACTCAAGCTGCAGGTCGAGCAAGAGCAGCTGTTTCTCGAGTATGACCGGATTCGAGCAGAGTCAGAACTCCGTTCGGCGATCGTCGTACCTCTCGTTGTTCTTACCGCGCTGCTCAGCAGTGTTTCAGTGATCTGGCTGGTAGCCCTGCTGCTCCCCCTCTGGCTACTTCGGCAGGCCGTCCAGTCGTGCGTCGAAGCCGAGCAACTCTTGCTGAGCGCGGTCATGCACGACGTGATTCCGTCGTCAACGGTGGAGTTCCTAAATTCCCTCGGCCCAGAAGCCGTAACGGGCGGGGTAGTCGCGTGATCGGCGTCGTGTCGGTTGTCACCGCTCGCCGGAAGCGGAACGCTAAGCGCGTGCACAGTCAACTGCCCAACTTGAGGCGGTTCGGCCATGAGGGGTCAAGAGTTCCTAGTGACTCCGGCCGAAAGAGCGACCTCGGGGAGCGCCGATGAAGGAGGAGGAGGAGGGTCTTTCCAAGGAAGACGAGATCACTCCGGGAGACCCACTGTGGAAGCAGTTTGAGATTGATGTTAAGGACTTCATCGCCAAGGCGGATCCAGCCTCATCCGTCGAACACAACGTGAAACGCCTCGGGATGAGTGGTCGTGAACGGCAAATGGACGCCATCGCCACAGGCTGTGTCGCGAGCGTCGACATCGAGGTGGCTTTCGAGTGCAAGCGGTACACCACCCGCAAGGTCGGCATCGGGGCGGTGGATGCCTTCGTGGGTAAGTGCATCGACATGCAGATCGGACATGGCGTCCTCTACGCCTTCGGAGGCTTTGACGCTGGCGCCGAGGCGCGAGCGAGGGTTTCGACGAACCCGAGGATCGAGGTCCGAGACTTGAGTCACCTGACGCTCGTGCAGCCATGGGAGGAAGTGCTCCCCCGCTTCCTCGGGACTGTCCCTTGTCCGAACCCGAACTGCTGGGACCGGGTCTGGATTCTGGACGAGGACCCTGCCAGCGACATTCGCGACGGAGGTATCTGCGACTCGTGCGGCTCGGCGGTTGGCGCGTGTCGGTCCTGCGACGAGGTCAACCTCCTCGATGCAGATGAACAGTCATGCACCGGTTGCGACGCCTTCTTCGAGGTCTCGCGCGACAGGAAGACCTCGGAAGTGATCGGCATTCACTGGATGGCCGGCTCGCCGGACCCGCACTGGTGAGTTAGGCGTCAGCAACTAGAACAGCGAACCCTGCTCAGTCTCGGGAGGCGACTTGGGACGACGGTGCCGAGGGGTGACGATCGGACTGTCGCGTCGACCTGCCTTGATCGCGATGACGCGGTGAATGTCGCGTTCCCCGCGCAGCCGAAGTGTCTTGCGGGAGACGACCCATGTGCCGTCTCCATTGTCGGCGGCTAGCCCGGCTTGTGCCAGCAGTTCGAGGGCGGCTTTCACCTCGGCAGCGCGTCCGACGCCGTACTGCTTCCGGAGGGTGTTTGCGATATCAGCGGGCTTGACTTCGATGTCAGCAGTCTCTGAGCCGTACTCTGTCGGCCACGTCGATGTCCATAGGTGGGTCGCCAAGTAGAGCGGCTTGATTGGGTCGTTCATGAACTTCCGGCGGGCCTTGACGTCCTTGAACTTGCGCGCCGGAACGTTGGAATCCGTCGTGAGGAGCAGGCCGATAGTGGCCGGGTCCTCGCTCACAGGCAGTGTGCCGTTGTCGGGATCGGGGATCCGCTGGAAGGTGTATCGGAAGTCGTCTCGGAAGATGGATCGGCTGAACTGGGCAATCACAGGCGGTTTCGGTGGCGCGTAGGCATGATCCGGATTGAGGTAACGCTCCTTGATGATTCGGTTGACCGCTGAGAGGCCAACCTCCGCGGGCACCAGTTGGAGGACGTCGAGATCGGTGACCGGAGCCGTACCACCTCTGCTGTCTGAGGGAAGGTGTGCGAGCTGGGCGTACTTGCCGATTTGATCGCACACCTTGTCGACGCTGTTCTCGTGCAAGGCGATCTTCGCGACCTCCCCGACAAGTCCGGTGCCGTCGTGGAACAGCACTGTGAAGTCAGGAGTCACCACTGTGCCGTCAGGCGTGGTGATCCGGGGATAGCGCTCGAAGTGCCGGACAGTCGGTGTCAGCTCAATGGTCCCGGTGAAGAGCCACTCGAAAGCAGACACAACGTCGACGTACTGGTCGTAGAGGTCGTAGTCGTCGAGGAGACTCTGCTGTGTCACGGCGCTGGTGCGCGGCCTCGACCTCGCCACTGGTGTCAGCCGATGAGGTCGAAGATGGACGACGGTTCAGCCAACGGAGTCTCGCGGAGGTTGTCAGCCTCGAAATAGTCGCCGAGGTCTTGAGAGAGCCGCGTGAGAGATCCCAGACTCGCGCGGAATCCGGGGTGGATCTCAATCGCGCTGGGGCTGGTAACGAAAAGGTCGTAGTTCGATCCGTCGGTGTTGTCTGTCACGACGACATGAAGGTAAGGATTTCGGTGCACCACGGCGAAGGCGACGTCGCTCGTGCGCTCCAGCATGTGAATGACTTCGCCGGTCGCCTCAGGATCGGTGAAGAGCGGCGCGGCGAGGCGGACTTCGATGGGCCGCTTGGGCGGCTCGTTCAGGCGGCGCTCACGATCAACGAAGAGGTCTCGGCGCCGCGCGGCAGCGTGTGCGAGGCGGCTTAGGACGCGGTTCTCGAAGACCTCAAAGTCACCCTTGTTGAAGGTGGCACCAGCAACGCGTCGTACGACAACGTCCATGACGTCCCCGACGTGCATGTGGAGGGTCCGAAGCGAAACGCCGACGGACTCGGCTTCTGCGACCATCTCCCGGTGGTCGGGACGGAGGTGGTCATCGTCGTACGCACGGAAACTTCGATTCCACGTTGACCGGTCCTCGTGCTTGCGACCAGAGACTCGTTGAACCTCAACTTCGTCGTGCTCCGAGAGTGCCGTGCCGATGGCTATGAAGTCGTCATGATCAAGGAAGCATCGGACGGCATGCGGGCGTGCCTTGCCCACCCACCGGTCCACCTTGCCCCAGCGAGGGTCGGTGGACGGGATGGACGCGATGAGGTGGAAGACGCCCTCATGAGCGGTCGGCCAAGCCGACAGCACGAAGTCGCCTCGCTCGTCGTCAACCTTGATTGCCGAGACGCCACCGACTGTGCGTTCCA
Source organism: Nocardioides sp. JS614 (assembly GCF_000015265.1). Taxonomy (NCBI): domain Bacteria; kingdom Bacillati; phylum Actinomycetota; class Actinomycetes; order Propionibacteriales; family Nocardioidaceae; genus Nocardioides; species Nocardioides sp. JS614. Next base: position 1,139,978 of record NC_008699.1, on the reverse strand, counting down.
CGTAAGTGACGAACGACTTGGGGTGAATCACCTCCAGTGGATTGGCGTCTTGGACGATGAGGGTTTCGGCAACCACGTGTTCGCGTGGCTTCCCCTGTGCGGACGCGACCAGATCAGCGAGCGCGGGAGTCTCGCCGTTGCCAAGCGCCTGCCAAAGGAGCGCGTCGAGGCGGGCCGGGATGCCGGTGGATGCGATTGCCCGCTCGGCTGGGGTCGCTGGCTTCTTGGAGGAGTACGCCACGCCGTCCCCCGTCCCAAGTCAGTCGTTGAGTCACCGCCGAGCTTGCGGTGACCATCTGTTCGGTGACAGTAGCGGCCATCGGCGACTCAGTGACTTGCCTTCACTGGAAAGTGATGGTTCGCGTCCGGCGCCGCCGAACCTTCAGGTTACGTTAAAGCGGAACTCGACCACGTCGCCGTCCTGCATGACGTAGTCCTTGCCCTCCATGCGGACCTTGCCGGCCTCGCGCGCCTTGAGCAGCGAGCCGGCTTCGACCAGGTCGTCGAAGGAGACGATCTCGGCCTTGATGAAGCCGCGCTGGAAGTCGGTGTGGATCACGCCGGCGGCCTCGGGGGCGGTGGCACCCTTGGGGATGGTCCAGGCGCGGGTCTCCTTCGGCCCGGCGGTGAGGTAGGTCTGCAGGCCGAGGGTGTCGAAGCCGACCCGGGCCAGCACCTCCAGGCCCGGCTCCTCGACGCCCATCTCGTGCAGCATCTCGCGGGCCTCGTCGTCGTCGCCGAGCTCGACCAGCTCGGCCTCGAACTTCGCATCGAGGAAGATCGCCTCGGACGGTGCGACCAGGGCCCGCATCTTGTCCTTGAGCGCCTCGTCGCCGAGCTCGTCGGCGTCGCAGTTGAACACGTAGATGAACGGCTTGGCCGTGAGCAGGGACAGCTCGCGGACCAGGCTGCGGTCGATGTCGGTCGCGATGATCGGCGTACCGGCCTCGAGGTGGGCGAGCGCCTCCTTGGCGGCCGCGGCGACGGGGGCCAGCTCCTTCTTGCCCTTCGCCTCCTTCTCCAGCCGGGGGATCGCCTTCTCGACCGTCTGCAGGTCCGCGAGGATCAGCTCGGTCTGGATCGTGGAGATGTCGCTGGCGGGGTTCACCTCGCCGTCGACGTGGGTGACGTCCTCGTCACGGAAGACCCGGGTCACCTGGCAGATCGCGGCCGACTCCCGGATGTGGGAGAGGAACTTGTTGCCCAGTCCCTCGCCCTCGGACGCGCCGCGGACGATGCCCGCGATGTCGACGAACTCCACCGTCGCCGGCAGGATCCGCGCCGAGCCGAACACGTGGGCGAGCTTGGGCAGTCGGTCGTCGGGCACGCCGACCACCCCGACGTTCGGCTCGATCGTCGCGAACGGGTAGTTCGCCGCGAGCACGTCGTTCTTGGTCAGGGCGTTGAAGAGCGTGGACTTGCCCGCGTTGGGGAGCCCGACGATGCCGATGGTGAGAGCCACGGGCGGCGAGTCTACGGCGAGGCGGCGGGCCGGCCCGAATCACCGGGCTGCCTCACTAGGCTGCCTTCCGTGCGCATCGCGACGTGGAACGTCAACTCCCTCCGCTCCCGCATCGACCGCGTCGAGGCGTTCCTGGACCGCCACGAGGTGGACGTGCTCGCGCTCCAGGAGACCAAGGCGCGCGAGGACCAGCTGCCGCTGATGGGGATCGAGGCGCGGGGCTACGAGGTCGCTGTCGCCGGCGCCAACCAGTGGAACGGCGTCGCGGTGATCAGCAGGGTCGGGCTGAGCGACGTGGCGGTCGGCTTCCCCGGACAGCCCGGCTGGGCCAAGGACGTGCAGAGAGCGGCGGAGACCGAGTCCCGGGCGATCGGCGCGACCTGCGGCGGCGTACGGATCTGGTCGCTCTACGTGCCCAACGGCCGCAAGCCCGACGACCCGCACTACGTCTACAAGCTCGACTGGCTGGCCCGGCTGCGCGACGCCGCGCAGGCCTGGCGCGACCAGGACGTCGCGCTCGTCGGGGACTGGAACATCGCCCCGACGGACGAGGACGTCTTCGACATGGCGCAGTTCGCTCGGTCCACCCACGTCACCCCGCCCGAGCGGGCCGCCTTCCAGGCCTTCCTCGAGGACGGGTACGTCGACGTGGTGCGCCCGCACGCGCCGGGACCCGAGGTCTACACGTACTGGGACTACTACCGGCAGCGCTACGAGCGCAACCGCGGCATGCGCATCGACTTCGTCCTCGGTTCGCCGTCCCTCGCCGCCCGGGTCACCGGGGCGTTCATCGACCGCGAGGAGCGGGCCGGGACGGGCGCCTCCGACCACGCCCCGGTGGTCGTCGACCTGTCCTGAGGTTGCGGGTGGGCGGCGCGAATTCGCTGTAACGCCGTGTTACCCCATCCATCGACCGTGTTGCAGCAGGGTGGGCAGAAGGGGTAACACGGCGTTACAGCAGATGGCGGCGCGTTCCCCGGGCGATGTCGGCGGTGGCCTCCATGCTGGCTCCATGACCGCGGTGACCCTCTTCCTCGCCCTCCTCGTCGGGCTGGCGCTCGGCTGCCTCCTCGGTGCCCTGCTCGGCGTGCTGTGGTCCCGTTCCCGGCGCTCGTTCACCGACGGCCTGGTCGACCAGGCCGAGGTCATGCAGGGCCTGGACCGGCTCAGCGACCAGATGCACCACCTCGATCGGGCCCGCGCCACCTGGCAGGGTCACTTCGACACCCAGGTCGACCAGCTCCAGCGCGAGACCCGGTCGCTCTCGACCGCCCTGCGCAAGCCGCAGGTCCGCGGCCGGTGGGGCGAGCTGCACCTGCGTCGGGCCGTCGAGCTGGCCGGGCTCGTCGACCGGTGCGACTTCAGCGAGCAGGTGCGCCTCGACGACGGGGCGCGCCGGCCGGACCTGGTGGTACACCTCGTCGGCGGGCGACGGGTGGTCGTCGACGCCAAGGTGCCGCTGGACGCCTATCTCGACGCGACCTCCACCGACGACGAGGAGGAGCACCGCGCCCACCTGCGCCGCCACGTCACCCAGCTGCGCACCCACGTCGAGGCGCTCGGCTCCAAGCAGTACTGGCGCTCGCTCGAGGAGAGCCCGGAGTTCGTGGTGCTGTTCGTGCCGGCCGAGTCGTTCCTGGCCGCGGCCCTGGAGACCGACCCGACCCTGATCGAGCACGCCGCCGCGCGCCAGGTCGTGCTCGCCACCCCGACGACGCTGATCGCGCTGCTGCGCACGGTCGCCCACGGCTGGAGCCACGAGGCCCTCGCCGACCAGGCGCGCGAGATCCACCGCCTCGGGCGCGAGCTGCACGGCCGGCTGCTCGGCATGACCGGCCACCTCGACCAGCTCGGCCGCTCGCTCAACGCCGCGGTCGGCCACTACAACCAGACGGTCGGCTCCCTGGAGTCGCGGGTGCTGGTCAGCGGCCGCCGGTTCGCGGACCTCTCGGTGACCGACGAGGAGCTGCCGAGCCCGCGCCAGATCGACGCCACGGCCCGGTCCATATCACCCTCCGGGCTGCGCTCGGTGGAACGGCGCGCCGCCGACGACGATCCGGGCGCGGACCATACCGTGGCCCTGTGAGTCAGCGGGCGATTCAGCGCGCGAGCCAGCGCCGGACCCTCTGGGAGGAGGGGCGCGAGCCGGGCCGTCAGGTCGTCGCGCTCGGGCTGGCGCTCGCCCTGACCGCGGTCGTCGTCGACCGGTGGCTGGTCGGGCACGTCGGCGTGCTCTTCGACCTCTGCTTCGTCCTGCTCTGCATCGCGACCGCGCTCGCCGTGCGGCCCTCGGACTTCTTCACCGTCGGCGTGCTGCCACCGCTGCTGATGGTGGTGGTCTTCGCAATGCTCGGGGCAACCCGGCCCGAGCTGATCGCCGACCCGGGCGACGGCGTGATCCAGGCGGTCGTCTCCGGGTTGTCGCACCACGCGGGCGCGTTGGTCACCGGCTACCTGCTCTGCCTGGCGATCCTCGCCGTACGCCAGCGGGTGCTGTCTCAGGCGGCCTCGAAGCGGGCCGGGTCGCCGGCGCCGACCCGCAGCACCTCGGGGTAGCCCTCCGACCAGTCGATGACGGTGGTCGGCTCGGCCAGCGTCTCGCCCGCCTCGACCACCACGTCGACCTGGTGGTCGAGCTCCTCCTTGATCTCCCAGCCGAGGCTGCGCGGCTCGGTCTCCCCCGGCAGGATCAGGGTGCTGGTCAACAGCGCCTCACCGAGGGTCCCCAGGAGGGCCTGGTCGAAGACGTGCGCCGGGATCCGGACGCCCACGGTGCGCTTCTTGGGGTGCATCAGCCGGCGGGGGACCTCCTGGGTCGCCGGCAGGATGAACGTGTACGGCCCCGGGGTCGCGGCCTTGATCGAGCGGAACGCGGAGTTGTCCAACTTCACGAAGTGCCCGAGCTGGGCGAAGTCCTTGCACATCAGCGTGAAGTGGTGCTTCTCGTCGAGCCGGCGGATCCGCAGGATCCGGTCCCGACCCTCGCGGTTGCCGAGCCGGCAGCCGAGCGCGTAGCCCGAGTCGGTCGGGTAGGCGATCAGCTGGTCCTCGCGCAGCGCGTCGGCGATCTGGTCGAGCAGGCGGGACTGGGGGTTCTCGGGGTGTACGTCGACGTAGCGGGCCATCCGGGTGCTCAGCTCCGCCCGGCGGCCTTGAGGTCGCGCCGCAGCTCGTGGGGCAGCGCGAAGATCAGCGACTCCTCGGCGCTGTGCACCGCCCGAGCGTCGGGGTACCCGCGCTCGCCCAGGAAGGAGAGCACGCCCTGGACCAGCGCCTCTGGCACGCTGGCGCCGGAGGTGACGCTCACCGTGCGCACCCCGTCGAGCCAGGCCTCGTCGATCTCGGAGGCGTCGTCGACCCGGTGCGCCGCGCGGGCGCCCGCCTCGAGCGCGACCTCGACCAGTCGCACCGAGTTGGAGGAGTTGCCCGACCCGACCACGATCACGAGGTCGGAGTCACGAGCGATCTCCTTGACCGCCAGCTGACGGTTCTGGGTGGCGTAGCAGATGTCGTCGCTCGGCGGGTCGAGCAGGTCGGGGAACCGCTCCCGGATCGCGTCGACGGTCTCGAGGGTCTCGTCGACCGACAGCGTGGTCTGGGAGAGCCAGGCGACCCGCTTCGGGTCGCGGACCTTGATGTTCGGGACGTCCGCGGGACCCTGCACGAGCTGGATGTGCCCGGGGGCCTCGCCCGCGGTGCCCTCGACCTCCTCGTGGCCGGCGTGGCCGATGAGGAGGATGTCGTAGTCCTCGGTCGCGAACCGCTTCGCCTCGTGGTGGACCTTGGTCACCAGCGGGCAGGTCGCGTCGATCGTCTTCAGCGATCGCTCCTCGGCCTGCCGGTGCACCTCGGGCGAGACGCCGTGCGCCGAGAACACCACGGTCTGGCCCTCGGGAACTTCGTCGAGCTCCTCGACGAAGATCGCGCCGCGGGACTCGAGGTCGGCGACCACGTGCTTGTTGTGCACGATCTGCTTGCGCACGTAGACGGGCGCGCCGTACAGGTCCAGTGCCTTCTCGACGGTGATCACCGCCCGGTCGACGCCGGCACAGTAGCCGCGCGGCGCGGCCAGCAGGACCGACTTCTCCGCCTCGGTCAGCGTGCGTGGGGTGGCGAGGTCCGTCATGACCCCGAGTCTACGGACCGGGCCTGTGGAGAGCGCCCGCCGCCCGTCGGCCCGGTGCCCGAGACTGGCCATGCCCCGGCCCCGGCCCCGGGCCCGGGCCCATCGTGGAAGAAGCAGTCTGTCGGCGCTGCTCGGTAGGGTCCCGGCCATGGCCCTGGAGAGCTCGCTCGAGTCGCCGGCCCCGGTCCGGCAGATCGCGAACGCGATCGCCGGCTGGGTCGACCGGCTCGGCGCGGTGTGGGTCGAGGGCCAGGTGGCGCAGGTCAGCCGGCGACCCGGCCTGAACACGGTGTTCCTCACCCTGCGCGACGCCGTCGCCGACATCTCGGTGCCGGTGACCTGCTCGCGCACGCTGTTCGACGGCCTGAACCCGCCCCTGGTCGAGGGCGCCAGCGTGGTCCTGCACGCGAAGCCGTCGTACTACGCCAACCGCGGCACGCTCTCGCTGTACGCCCGCGAGATCCGCATGGTCGGCCTGGGCGAGCTGCTCGCCCGGCTCGAGCGACGGCGCCAGCTGCTGGCTGCCGAGGGACTCTTCGCCGCCGAGCTCAAGCGACCGCTGCCGTTCCTGCCCGGCACCGTCGGCCTGGTCACCGCCCCCAACAGCGCCGCCGAGCGCGACGTGCTCGAGAACGCCCGCCGCCGGTGGCCCGCCGTCGCCTTCGAGATCGCGTACGCCGCGATGCAGGGGCCGCGGTCGGCCAGCGAGGTGATCGAGGCGGTCGAGCGCCTCGACCGTGATCCGGCGGTCGAGGTGATCGTGGTCGCCCGGGGCGGCGGCTCGGTCGAGGACCTGCTGCCGTTCTCCGACGAGGCGCTGATCCGCGCGGTGCACCGGATCCGCACGCCGCTGGTCTCCGCGATCGGCCACGAGCCCGACTCCCCGCTGCTCGACCTGGTCGCCGATGTCCGCGCCTCGACGCCCACGGATGCCGCCAAGCTCGTGGTCCCGGACGTGGCCGAGGAGCAGCGCAACGTGCGCCGTGCCCGGGAGCGGGCGCGCGGCGCACTGGCCAGGTGGATCGCCCGGGAACAGGCGGGCCTCGACGGGCTCCGCTCCCGGCCGGCGCTGGCCGACCCGCGGATGCTCCTCGACGCCCGGCGCGACGAGGTCGACCAGCTGCGCGACCGGGCCCGGCGCTGCCTGGGCCACGCGCTGGACCGGGCGGCCGACGACATCGGCCACCACCGGGCCCGCGCCCGGGCGCTGTCCCCGCTGGCCACCCTGCAACGCGGGTACGCCGTGCTCCAGGACGCCGACGGCCACGTGGTCACCTCGGTCGGTGCCGTCGCGCCGAAGCAGCAGGTCAGCGTGCGCGTCGCCGACGGCCGGATCCACGCCACCACCACCAGCACCGAGGAGCTCGATGTCCAAGAAGGCTGAGCCGGACCAGACCCCGTCGTACGAAGCGGCCCGCGAGGAGCTGGTCGAGGTGGTCCGCCGCCTCGAGACCGGCGGCACCACGCTCGAGGAGTCGCTGGCGCTGTGGGAGCGCGGCGAGCGGCTGGCCACCATCTGCCAGAACTGGCTCGACGGCGCTCGGGAGCGGCTGGATGCCGCGATCGAGGCCGACGACGAGGGCAGTGAAGACGGACGATGAATATCGGCCGGGCTAGTCCGGTCTTTACCAAATGTCTGATCCTGTGGACCAGACGTTACCGTCCTGTTGAGCGTGAGCCGCCCGCTGTTACCGCCCCGTGGATCTCCCGTGGAGATTCTTTTGAATTTCGGTGTGATCTGAGCCGCACCCGGCCCTAACGTTCGGCTGTTAGTAACGGCTGTGGTGCGTGCTCGGGTGCGTGACCCCTGGGGGAAGGGAACGAGCATGCGACGCATGTCCAGCAAGCTGCGAATGGGGGGACTAGCGGCGGTGGTCGGTGCGACCACGCTGGTGTTCCCGCTCCTCGCCATCGGGCCGGCCCAAGCGGCGCCCGCGGCCGACCTGTCGATCGAGAAGACCGTGGCGAGCGTCGCGCCGCCGATCACCTTCGACCCGGCGTTGCGTGACGTGCGGGCGACCGGCCACGAGGACTGGACCCGAGACGGCCTACACATCTGGACGGAAGACTGGAACTCGACCGACAAGGTCGGCGAGTACGTCGCGACGTCCAAGCCACTGGCGACGATCGGCGAGCCGAGCCTTGCGTACACCACGATCCTGGGGACGATCCCGCCGGGCTTCGTGCTCAAGGTCGATGTCACGGGCGACGGGGTCAGCGACGGCGAGCTGATCGGCGAGTCGACCTTCTACGGCAACGACTGGTGGCTGAACGAGCCGCTGGGCAACCCTGGCGACTTCGGCGCGTTCGTGGCGGGCGCGCCCGTCGTCGGTGGCGGCTCCGGGTCGACCTGGCACGGCACCTTAGACCAGTGGCGGACCGCATTCCCCACGGCGACCGTCACAGCTTTCGGCTTCGGACTTGGATCGGGCGTCTTCGGCGAGGGCTACGTCACCGCGCTGGACTTCGCGGGCACGCACTACGACCTGACTCGCGACTACGAGTCTTCGATCCAGGCGGCGCCCGGTGACACCGTCGAGTACAAGATCGCGATCGCCAACAACGGCGACGCGGGTGCCAGCAACATCACGATCAGCGACCTGCTGCCGAGCGACCTGACCTACGTGCCCGGCTCCCTGAGCCGACCCGACTGGTGCTCGGTCACCGGGCGGACCCTGAGCTGCACCGGCGGGGTCCTCCCGCCCGGCACGAGCTCCAACGTGTACCTCCAGGCCACGATCAGCGACACGGTGAGCAGCGCCGGCCTGCCGGCGACGGCCGGCCACATCGTCGACGTGCAGAAGCAGGAGGTCTTCGCCGACCTCCCGGCCGGCGCGACCAAGACCTACAGCGTCTTGTGCCCCACCGGGTACGTGCCGACCGACGGCGGGCTGCTGCTCGACGCGGTGGATCAGGGTGGTGACTACGCCGACATCGTCGTCGCGAAGAGCAAGCCCACGGTCCAGTCCGGGATCAAGGGCTGGACGGTGACCGCGAGCAACCTCGGCGAGCAGCGCGGCCAGGGCAAGGTCAAGGTGACCTGCCTGGACGAGACGATCGGTTCCAGCAACGGTCACACGCACACGATCGACCTGACCGACTCGACCGCCCAGGGCACGATCTCCGCCTCATCGCCCGACACCAACGGCGAGCTGGTGACCGTGTCCTGCTCGACCGGGTACACCCCGATCGCTCCCGAGCACACCGTGACCAGTGGGATCGCCGTGATCCGCTCGTCGTACGCCGACGCCAACGTGTGGCGCTGGGTGGTCGACCACGAGGTCGGCACCGCCGCGACGTTCGACGTCGACTGCCTGGCGCCCGAGACGGCGTCGAGCAACGGCCACACCGCGACCCTGCCCCTCACCACCCAGCAGGACACCATCTCGGTGGGTCCGGAGAGCCGGGACGAGGGCATCGAGCAGTGCGGGTCGAGCGCCAACGCGATCACCGGCGGCTACGCCGGCCAGGACGCGAGCGTCCTCTCGCTCGGCAAGGAGCAGCGCGGCAACAACTACATGTTCCGCTTCTACAACGAGGACTGGTCGCAGGCGTGGAACGCCGACATCCAGGTCACCTGCGTGGGCGTGCGCACGGCCGACGAGCCGCAGTACTACCACATCACGAACACCGCGACGGTGAGCTCGCCCGACGACCCGACCAACAGCTCGTCGTCGGCCGACATCGCCATCGTCGGCGACGCGGTGCAGCCGGCGGCCGGCGTCTTGGTCGGCCCGAACGGCAACCGCTCCGGAGACCCCGGGAGCATCAAGAAGGTCGGCCTGCGCTTCACCTGCACGTCGGCCTGCGCATTCACCGTCAAGGTGATCAAGGGCGGGAATGTCGTCGCGAAGGCGACCAAGTCGCTGGCGGCATCCCCCAACGTTCGGTGGGTGTACGTGCCGACGACCAGTGCCGGCAAGAACCTCGCTCACAACGACGTCGTTACCGTCAGGGTGAGGACCTCGACCGCTACGACCAACACATCGGTGACTCTGGACTGACCGGGGGGTCGCTCGAGTCCCCCGTCCCGCGATCCACGCGGGGCGGGGGACTTCGCTGCTACGGCGCCAGCTTGTCCGTGGTGAGCGACTCGACCAGGTCGCGCAGCTCGTCCTCGCTCGCCGAGCCGTAGACGAGGATCGTCTCCTCCCCGAGCTCGGCCGCGAAGGCATGGTCGCCGCCGGGGTCGGAGAAGGTCCGCCACTCGGGGGCGACGGCGCCCTCGATCCGCACCGGGTCGCCCTCGGTCGCATCACCGCCGACGTACCTCCCGACGAGCTCGTCGACGGCGCGGTCCTCCTGGTGCAGGCCGGCGAAGCGGCCATCGGCCGTGGTCATCGCGAGATCGAGCACCGGCCGGTCACCCGGGGCGAACGTGGCGTCCTTGACGTACCAGCCCGCCGGCAGCTCGGCCGGGTAGGCCGGCGTCAGCCCGACCTGCTGCACGCTGGTGACCAGCGCGAGGTAGTCGACGTGCTCGGGCTCGTAGCTCGGCGTCTCCCGGAACATCCCGCGCACCAGCACGATGGCGACCACCGCGAGCACCAGCACGATGATCGAGCCCACCAGCCCCCCGGTGGTCCGTGGGTAGCGACCGGGGCGCCCGGTGTCCGTCTGCGTCACCGGCCCATCCTCTCAGCCGCCCCGCCGCACCCGGCGCGGTGACCTGGCGGGCGGTTTCCCCGGTTCACCGGGGAAGTTGGAACTTCTGGCCCGAAGTTTCGGCCCAACAGTTCCGGTTTCCCCGGTGAACCGGGGAAACCGACCCGAGCCGACCGGAGGATCCAAAAGAATCGCAGAAGCGGGTTATTGTGGCGATATCAGCCGTATTTGCGGCATAATCGGACCGTGATGAGCTACCGGATTGCGGAGGCGGCGGAGCTGCTCGGGGTGAGCGACGACACGGTACGCCGCTGGGTGGAGGCCGGCCGGCTCGCGACCCGGCAGCAGGACGGGCGGAGCGTGGTGCCGGGCGCGGACCTGGCCGCCCTGGCGGAGTCGCTGGCCGACCACCCCGACCGCGAGGCCACCCGCGCCGCGGCGGTCAGCGCCCGCAACCGGCTCGCCGGGATCGTCACGAAGGTCAAGAAGGACACCGTCATGGCGCAGGTCGAGATGATCTGCGGCCCCTACCGGATGGTCTCGCTGATGAGCAGCGAGGCGGCCGACGAGCTCGGCCTCGAGCCCGGCGTCCGGGCGATCGCCTCGGTCAAGTCCACCAACGTCGTCGTGGAGCGCCCGTGACCGGCCGTCAGCACCGCCTCGTCCTGCCCCTGGTCCTCGCCCTCGCGCTGCCGCTCTCCGCCTGCGGCGGGGACGACGAGCAGACCACCCTGACCGTGTACGCCGCGGCCTCGCTCACCGCGGCCTTCGAGGACATCGCCACGGAGTTCGAGAAGGAGCACGACGGCGTCGACGTCCAGCTCAGCTTCGGCGGCTCCTCCGACCTGGCAACCCAGATCCAGGAGGGCGCCCCGGCCGACGTGTTCGCCTCCGCCGACACCGCCAACATGGACCAGCTGGTCGCCGCGGACCTCACCGGCGCCGAGCCGGAGGCGTTCGCCACGAACACGCTCGAGATCGCCGTGCCCCCGGGCAACCCCGCGGGCATCCGGACCTTCCAGGACCTGGCGAAGCCGGGCCTCGCCCTGGTCATCTGCGCCCCCGAGGTCCCGTGCGGCGCTGCCGCGCAGTCGGTCGCCGGGGTGGCCGGCGTGACCCTCGACCCGGTCAGCGAGGAGCAGTCGGTGACCGATGTCCTCGGCAAGATCAGCTCCGGCGAGGGCGAGGCGGGTCTCGTGTACGTCACCGACATCGCCGCCGCGGGCGACGACGTCCAGGGCGTCACGTTCCCCGAGTCCGGGAAGGTCGTGAACACCTACCCGATCGCCCCGATCGCCGACTCCGACGAGTCCGGCCTGGCCGCCGACTTCGTGGGGTTCGTGCTGGGCGGCACGGGCCAGAGCATCCTCACCGACGACGGCTTCGGCCGGCCGTGAGCACGCCGTGATCCCCCGCTGGCTCTACATCCCGGCGGCGCTCGGAGCGGCGTTCGTGCTGCTGCCCGTCGTCGCGATCGTGGTGCGCGTGGACTGGGCGGACTTCGGCTCGCTGATCACCTCCGAGGCGTCGAAGGACGCGCTCTGGCTGAGCCTGCGCACCTCCGCGCTCAGCACGCTGCTCTGCATCCTGTTCGGTACGCCGATGGCCGTCGTGCTCGCGCGCACCTCGTTCCCCGGGCAGGGGGCGCTGCGCTCGCTGGTGCTGCTGCCGCTGGTGTTGCCGCCGGTGGTCGGCGGCATCGCGCTGCTCTACACGTTCGGTCGCCGGGGACTGCTCGGCGAGGAGCTCGACCTGCTCGGCCTCCAGGTCGCGTTCTCGACCGCGGCTGTCGTGCTGGCGCAGACGTTCGTCGCCATGCCCTTCCTGGTGGTCAGCCTCGAGGGCGCGCTGCGCACGGCCGGTCGACGGTACGACGTCGTCGCCGCCTCCCTCGGCGCCCGTCCGACCACGGTGTTCCGCCGGGTGACGCTGCCGCTGGTGCTGCCCGGCCTGGTCTCCGGCGCGGTGCTCGCCTTCGCCCGGTCCCTGGGCGAGTTCGGCGCGACGATCACCTTCGCAGGCAGCCTGCAGGGCGTCACCCGCACCCTGCCGCTGGAGATCTACAAGCAGCGGGAGACCGACGTCGACGCCGCGGTCGCCCTCTCGCTGGTGCTGGTCGTGGTCGCCGTGCTCGTCATCGGCTTCGCTCGTCAGGGACGGAGCAGGCTGTGAGCCTGGAGCTCAGCGCCACCGTCGCCGACCGGAACCTCGACGTCGCCTTCGAGGTCGCCGCCGGCGAGACCGTCGCGCTCCTGGGGCCCAACGGGGCCGGGAAGTCGACGGCGCTGGCCGTGGCCGCCGGCCTGCTGCGCCCCGACCGCGGCCGGGTGCGCCTCGGCGGGCGCGAGCTCACCGGCGAGGGCCGGTTCGTGCCGCCGCACGACCGGCAGGTCGCGCTGCTCGCCCAGGACCCGCTGCTGTTCCCCCACCTGAGCGTGCTCGAGAACGTGGCCTTCGGTCCGCGCAGCCGTGGTCGCAGCCGGCACGACTCCCGAGCCGCCGCCCGGCACTGGCTCACGGAGGTCGACGCCGCAGACCTGGCGGACCGGCCGCCGGCGGCGATCTCCGGCGGTCAGGCCCAGCGGGTCGCCGTGGCCCGCGCCCTGGCCGCGGAGCCGGAGCTGCTGCTGCTCGACGAGCCGATGGCCGCCCTGGACGTGGCCGTCTCCCCGGCGCTGCGCCAGACGCTGCGCCGGGTGCTCGCCGGCCGGACCGTCGTCCTGGTCACCCACGACGTGCTCGACGCGCTGCTGCTCGCCGACCGGGTCGTCGTGCTCGACGGTGGCCGGGTCGTCGAGGACGGGCCGAGCGCCGAGGTGCTGGCCCGGCCGCGCAGCCGGTTCGCCGCCCGCATCGCCGGGCTGAACATGATCGCCGGCACCTGGCGCGACGGCGCGGTGCTGGACACCGCCGGGGTCGCGATCCGCGGGCTCGCCGCCGAGGACGGGCCGGGGCCCGGGGATCCGGCCGTCGCGGTGTTCCGGCCGAGCGCCGTCTCGGTGTTCCGGGAGGACCCCGGCGGCAGCCCCCGCAACATCCTGCCGGTGACGATCACCGACCTCGAGCCGCACGGCGACCAGGTCCGGGTCCGGGCCGGCCACCTGGCCGCGGACGTGACCGTGCCCTCCGTGGCCGAGCTCGACCTGGCCCCCGGCGTACGCGTGGTGTTCGCCGTCAAGGCGAACGAGGTGTCCGTCTACCGCACCTGACCTTCGCCGGCGACGCTAGAGTCCCCGACATGCCCCACGGTTTCGCACTCGAGTCCGACCAGTCGCCCGATCGCAACCTGGCCCTGGAGCTGGTCCGGGTCACCGAGGCCGCCGCGATGGCCGCCGGCCGCTGGGTCGGCCGCGGTGACAAGAACGGCGCGGACGGCGTCGCGGTCAACGCGATGCGGGTGATGATCTCCACGATCGGCATGGACGGCACCGTGGTGATCGGCGAGGGCGAGAAGGACAACGCCCCGATGCTCTACAACGGGGAGCGGGTCGGCGACGGCACCGGCCCGGAGTGCGACGTCGCCGTCGACCCGATCGACGGCACCACGCTCACGGCGAAGGGGATGACCAACGCCGTCTCCGTGCTCGCGGTCGCGCCGCGCGGGTCGATGTACGACCCGTCGGCGGTGTTCTACATGGAGAAGCTCGTCACCGGCCCCGAGGCGGCCGGCGTCGTGGACATCCGCCTGCCCGTCGCCGAGAACATCCACCAGGTCGCGAAGGCCAAGGGCAAGCTCCCCTCCGACGTCACCGTGGTGCTGCTTGACCGGCCGCGGCACGCCCAGCTGGTCGACGAGATCCGGGCCACCGGGGCGATGATCAAGTTCATCACCGACGGCGACGTCGCCGGCGCCATCATGGCCGCTCGGCCCGAGACCGGCATCGACCTGCTGCTCGGGATCGGTGGCACTCCCGAGGGGATCATCGCCGCGTGCGCCATGAAGGCGCTCGGCGGTGTCATCCAGGGCCGCCTGTGGCCGCAGGGCGACAAGGAGCGGCAGAAGGCGATCGACGCCGGCCACGACCTCGACCCCGACCACGTGCTCTCCACCGAGGACCTGGTCACCGGCGACGACACGTTCTTCGTCGCCACCGGCATCACCGACGGCGAGCTGCTGCGCGGCGTTCGCTACCGGTCCGACAGCGTGACCACGCACTCGATCGTGATGCGCGCGCGCAGCGGCACGATCCGCCGGATCATCTCCGAGCACCAGCCGCAGAAGCTACGCGCTTTTTCCGCGGTCAACTTCGAGAGCTGACACCTCGCTGCTGCGCAGCAGCGAGCCGAGCACCACGTCGATGACCCGCGGGTCGAAGGCCATGCCGAGGTGGGAGGCGGTCACCTCGACGGCGCGCGCCGTCGGGTCCACGCAGGCCCGCCAGTCGACGATCCCGTCGCGGCGGGAGTAGACGGCCGTGAAGCCGACGTCCGGCGCGAGCGGCTGCCGGCTCTCGCCGAAGCTCTGCCGGGCGCACGAGCCGGCCACGCACTCCTCGGACATCAGGCCGGGGACGCCGGCCCGGCTGAGCCGGACCAGCAGGTCGACGCTGGTCGCGAGGGAGCGGTGGTGAGCGCCGGGCGCCAGCATCGGGCTGCCCATCGTGACGATGTTCGACACCAGGTCGGGGCGGCGTACGGCGATCCCGCGGGCCAGCATCCCGCCCAGGCTGTGCCCGACGATCTGCACCCGGGAGCCGCGCCGCATCGCGATCGACTCCAGCCGGGTCTCGAGCTGCGCGGCCGCGTTGAGCGTGCAGCCGACGTTGGCGTGGATCTGGGAGCGGTACGTGCGAAACCCCTGCGCCCGCAGCGCCTTGGCCATCAGCGCGAGCGTGCCGTCCCCGGCCAGGAACCCCGGGACCAGGATCACCGGGTCACCGTGGCGGGACACCTGGCGGGCGGCGTACGGCGTGGACCGGCGGGCGCGTCGCTCCGCCGTGGCACGCCAGGCGTAGCGGCCGGCCTCGAGCACCGCGCTGCCCTCGCGCAGGACCGCCGACGGCCGCGGGCACTCGAAGCCCGTCGGCAGCAGGAAGTCGGCCAGTGTGTTGGAGGTCACATGGGCCACGGTACGGCCTCCACCCGTCGATTCGCGGGCAATTGCCGAGCCGATCCGGCCACGTGTCGTCCCTTCCGCCGGCACCGGTCCGCACCCGGCGTCGTACCTGGTTGACTGGATCGGTGCCGCACAGCCCACGTACCCCCGACCCCGGTGCCGAAACGCCCTCCCCCGCCGCCGCGCGGACGCCCGTGGCCGTCTCGGAGGAGCTGTTCGCCCCGGTCACCCCGGACATCGAGCTGTGCTACCAGACCTTCGGCGACCCCGACGACGACCCGCTGCTGCTGGTGATGGGGCTCGGCGGGCCGATGAACTGGTGGGACCCCGAGCTGTGCGCCGCCCTGGCCCGGGCCGGGTTCTACGTGATCCGCTACGACAACCGCGACACGGGGCGCTCGACGGTCCTCCAAGCGCCGGTCCGCCGCGCCACCCTGGTCCGGGCCTTCGCCGGCGGCCGGGTCCGGGCGCCCTACGACATGCGCGACCTGGCCGAGGACGCCTTCGGCCTCCTGGACCACCTCGGCCTCGAGTCGGCGCACGTGGTCGGGGTGTCGATGGGCGGCATGATCGTGCAGACCATGGCGATCACCCGGCCGGCCCGGGTGCGCTCGATGACGAGCATCATGTCGACGACCGGCAAGCGCACCGTCGGCTGGCAGCACCCCTCGCTGCTCCCCGCGCTGATCGCCCGGCGCAAGCCGGGCCGGGAGGCCTACATCCGCACCAGTGCGATGGTCTGGACGCTGATCGGCTCGCCGGCCTTCCCCCTGGACCTCGCGGAGATCGAGAAGCGGGCCGGGGAGACCTACGACCGGGGGGTCGACCCCCGCGGCGTGATGCGGCAGATGCTGGCGGTGCTCACCCAGCCCAGCCGCGGCGACCGGCTGCGCGCCGTCCGGGTGCCCACCCTGGTCGTGCACGGCATGGCCGACAAGATGGTGCACGTCTCGGGCGGTCGGGCCACCGCGGCCGCCGTACCCGGCGCGGAGCTGCTGCTCATCGACGGCATGGGCCACGACCTGCCCCCCGAGCTGTTCCGTACCTTCGTCGCCGCCATCCGCCGCACCGCCGACCGGGCGAAATGAGCAACAGGGCGGTGATCCTGGGATCACCGCCCTGCGAGTTCCGGTGGTTTCGAGGGCTCGCGACGCTCGCGCCTCAGCCACCGGCGCTGCTCATTCCGAGAGGCGCTCGCCGGTCTCGGTGTCGAAGACGTGCACGTTCCTCGGGTCGGTCGTCACGAACATCGTCTCGCCCTTCTGGGGGTGGTCGCGGCCGCTGACCCGGATCACGATGTTGCTCGGCGTGCCCTCGACACCGCAGGTGCCGTGGATGAACGCGTCGGCGCCGTGGTCCTCGACCACGGTGACCTTGACCGGCAGGCCGGCGTCGCTGCCACCGACCACACGCCAGGCCTCCGGGCGGACGCCGACCGTGATGTTGCCCTTCATCCTCGAGGCCGCGGCGTCGTCGACCGGGACGTGGAAGTCCCCGATCTTCGCCTGCCGGTTCTCGGCGACGGCGCTCATCAGGTTCATCTGCGGGGAGCCGATGAAGCCGGCGACGAACAGGTTGACCGGCCGGTCGTAGAGCGCGAGCGGGGTGTCGACCTGCTGGAGGATGCCCTCGTTCATGACCGCCACCCGGTCGCCCATCGTCATCGCCTCGACCTGGTCGTGGGTGACGTAGACGGTGGTGACGCCGAGGTCGGCCTGGAGCTTGGCGATGTCGGTGCGGGTCTGCACGCGCATCTTGGCGTCGAGGTTCGAGAGCGGCTCGTCCATGCAGAAGACCTGCGGCTGGCGCACGATCGCGCGGCCCATCGCCACGCGCTGGCGCTGACCGCCGGAGAGAGCCTTCGGCTTGCGGTCGAGGTACTCGGTCAGGCCGAGGATCTTCGCGGCCTCCTGGACCCGCTTGTTCCGCTCCTCGCTGGGCACCTTGGCCATCTTCAGCGCGAAGGCCATGTTGTCCGCGACGGACATGTGCGGGTAGAGCGCGTAGTTCTGGAACACCATCGCGATGTCCCGGTCCTTGGGGGGCGTGTTGGTGATGTCGCGGTCGCCGATGAAGATCCGGCCCTTGTTGACCTCTTCGAGCCCCGCCAGCATCCGCAGGGTCGTGGACTTGCCGCAACCGGAAGGACCGACCAGGACGACGAACTCGCCGTCACCGATCTCGAGCGAGATGCCCGGAACCGCCGGTTTGTCGGTGCCGGGGTACCACCGTTGTGCTTCTTCGAACCTGACTGTGGCCATGCTTGAACAACTCCTTCACCGGCAGGTACGTGCCGGACGATCCGTCGTAAAGGTGAGCACGGTCACCGTACCGGGAGGCGCGTACCCGTGGGGAGTACCTGAGTCAGGAGATCGCCGGGCCGTTAGTCCCGGCGGCGCAGCTGCTTGCGGCTCAGCGGCTTGCGCACCACGGTCACGGCCCCCATCAGCGCGACGCCGCGGACCCGGACGACCGGTGAGTCCGGGTCGAGTCGCGGCTCGACCCGGTCCCGCGCCTGCTCGAAGGCGCCCATGATGCCCATGCCCTCCACGATCACCAACGTGTGCTCGTTGACGATCACGTCCACGCCGCCCATCAGAGTGTTCGCGGTGATCACGGTCTCCCGGCCGGTGAAGACCGCCTCCCGCAGGTCGAGGTCCACGCCGCCCATCACGCAGAACACGCTGTGGGTCGGCCCCACCTCCCAGACCCCCTTGCGGGAGGTCCCGCTCAGCACCGCGACCGACGACTCGTAGCGGACGGCCGGCGAGCTCGGGGGCTGCTGGACGGGCGAGCGGGCGGGCCCACGGACAGGGAGGTCGTGGGTGATCGGGACCAGGTCGGCATACGTGCGGGCGGCGTACGTCGCCTCCAGCCGCTCGTCGAGCTCGTCGAGCTCGAGGCGCCCCTCGCCGGCGGCCTGCCGCAGCACCTCGGCCACCTGGTGCCGATCGGCGTCCGAGATCCGGAGGCGGGCCGGATCGTGCTCGAGAGGTCCCTCCATGCCGGTCAGCGTAGTCGGAGGGCTACCCTCGTGGTCCGTGGCGCAAGATCCCGAGTTCCTCTACTCCGACCTCCTGCCGACCGGCCCCGACGAGACGCCGTACCGCCTGGTCACCACCGAGGGCGTCTCGACGTTCGAGGCGAACGGGCGCACCTTCCTCGAGGTGTCGCCGGAGGCCATCCAGCGGCTCACCGCCGAGGCGATGCACGACATCGCGCACTACCTGCGGCCCGCCCACCTGGCCCAGCTGCGCCGGATCATCGACGACCCGGAGGCGTCCGGAAACGACCGGTTCGTGGCGCTCGACCTGCTCAAGAACGTCAACATCTCCGCCGGCGGCGTGCTGCCGATGTGCCAGGACACCGGCACCGCGATCGTGATGGGCAAGAAGTCCGAGGGCGTGCTGACCGGCAGCGACGACGGCGAGGCGATCTCGCGCGGCGTCTACGACGCGTACACCAAGCTCAACCTGCGCTACTCCCAGCTGGCGCCGCTGACGACCTACGAGGAGAAGAACACCGGCACGAACCTGCCGGCCCAGATCGAGATCTACTCGACGGCCTCCCACGGGCCCGATGGGATCTCTCGGCCGGAGTACAAGTTCCTGTTCATGGCCAAGGGCGGGGGCTCGGCGAACAAGTCGTTCCTGTTCCAGGAGACCAAGGCCGTCCTCAACCCGCAGCGGCTGCTGAGCTTCCTCGACGAGAAGATCCGCTCGCTCGGGACGGCCGCGTGCCCGCCGTACCACCTCGCGATCGTGATCGGCGGCACCTCGGCGGAGTTCGCGCTCAAGACCGCGAAGTACGCCTCCGCGCACTACCTCGACAACCTGCCGACCTCGGGCTCGATGTCGGCGCACGGCTTCCGCGACCTCGAGCTCGAGGAGCAGGTCTTCGAGCTCACCCAGTCGTTCGGGATCGGCGCGCAGTTCGGCGGGAAGTACTTCTGCCACGACGTGCGGGTCGTGCGGCTGCCGCGGCACGGCGCGTCCTGCCCGGTCGCGATCGCGGTGTCCTGCTCGGCCGACCGGCAGGCGCTGGGCAAGATCACCACCGAGGGCGTCTTCCTCGAGCAGCTCGAGACCGATCCGGCGCAGTACATGCCCGACGCGGGCGTGGCCGAGGACATCTCCGGCGGCGAGGTGGTCGCGATCGACCTGACCCGGCCGATGCCGGAGATCCTGGGCGAGCTGCGCAAGCACCCGGTCAAGACCCGGCTCTCGCTGACCGGCCCGCTGGTCGTCGCCCGCGACATCGCGCACGCGAAGATCAAGGAGCGGCTCGACGCCGGCGAGGAGATGCCGGCGTACCTCCACGACCACCCCGTCTACTACGCCGGGCCCGCGAAGACCCCCGAGGGCATGGCGTCCGGCTCGTTCGGGCCGACCACTGCCGGCCGGATGGACTCCTACGTCGAGCAGTTCCAGGCCGCTGGCGGCTCGATGGTCATGCTCGCCAAGGGCAACCGGTCGAAGACCGTCACCGAGGCGTGCGCCGCGCACGGCGGGTTCTACCTCGGCTCGATCGGCGGGCCGGCCGCGCGGCTCGCGCAGGACTGCATCAAGAGCCAGGAGGTGCTGGAGTACCCCGAGCTCGGCATGGAGGCCATCTGGAAGATCGAGGTCGAGGACTTCCCGGCGTTCATCGTGGTCGACGACCAGGGCAACGACTTCTTCACCGACCCCTCCGGCGCCGTCACCGTGCCGCTCAGCTCGATCGGCGCCGCCGGGATCCGGGTGCGCTCCGCGGAGTAGCGGCTGTCCTTGGTGGGACGTCATCGGGGTCGCCGTGGTGCCTCATCCGAGGTGGCTGCCCCGGCGACCGGTCGTACGACGCTCCCGGGCGGCCGGGCGATGTGCGGATCAGGCGGGCCGACGACGCCGACGCGCCCCCATCGCGACGTCGTACGAAACGGTCGCTCAGCGAGCTGTTCGACTGACACCGACGGTCCACCGTCGGGTCGCGTCCGCAAGACTGGGCGCCGTGGAGTACGTCGAGATCGCGCGCGCGGAGACCGCGCGCGGCGAGCTGGTCCTGCGCGAGCGCCGCGCGGACAACGCGCCGACCTCCCTGGAGCTGCGCGCCAACGGCGTGTTCGTCATGGACACCCTCGAGGTCGGCTCCGAGCAGGCGCTCGCGGAGGCCGCGCTCGCCCAGGTCCAGCAGCCGCGGGCGGTCGTGGTCGCCGGCCTCGGCCTCGGGTTCACCATGCACGCGGTGCTCGCCGATCAACGGGTGGAGAAGGTCGCCGTCGTCGAGATCGAGCAGGCGCTGGTCGACTGGATGCGGGCCGGCACGATCCCGCACGGCCCGGGGCTGCTCGCGGACGAGCGGGTCACGGTGGTCGTCGCCGACATCGGCGAGGCGATGGCCGAGGCCCGGCCGGCGTCGTACGACCTGATCCTCCTCGACGTCGACAACGGGCCGGGCTACCTGGTGCACGACGTCAACGCGGCGCTCTACGAGCAGCCGTTCCTCGAGGCCGCCGCCCGCGCGCTGCGGCCCGGCGGCGCCCTGGCGATCTGGTCGGCGGCCGAGGCTCCGGTCCTCGGCCGGACGATGGACTCGGTGTTCGGCAACGTCGAGGCGACGCCGTACGAGGTGCTGCTGCAGGACCGCGACGAGCAGTACTGGCTCTACGCGGCGCGGGTAACGTCCGACGCATGACCCTTGACGACACCGCGGACTTCCGCGTCGAGCACGACAGCATGGGCGAGGTCCGCGTCCCCGCGGACGCGCTCTGGCGGGCCCAGACCCAGCGAGCGGTCGAGAACTTCCCGATCAGCGGCACGCCGATCGAGCCGGCGCTGATCCACGCCATCGGCCGGGTGAAGGCGGCGGCGGCCACGGTGAACGCCGAGCTCGGGGTGCTCGACGGGGAGCAGGCGGAGGCGATCGTCGCGGCCGCGAACGCGGTCGCGGAGGGGCGACACGACGGCGGGTTCCCCATCGACGTCTTCCAGACCGGCTCGGGCACCAGCTCGAACATGAACGCCAACGAGGTGATCGCGACCCTCGCCCAGCGAGCCGGCACCGACGTGCACCCCAACGACCACGTCAACGCCAGCCAGTCGAGCAACGACACGTTCCCGACCGCGATCCACGTGGCGTCGACGCTGGCGGTGACCGGCGACCTGCTGCCCGGCCTGGCCGTCCTCCAGGCCAGCCTGCAGCGCAAGGCCGACGAGTTCGCCGGCCTGGTGAAGTCGGGGCGCACCCACCTGATGGACGCCACGCCGGTGATGCTC
Organism: Nocardioides sp. JS614; assembly: GCF_000015265.1. NCBI lineage: Bacteria > Bacillati > Actinomycetota > Actinomycetes > Propionibacteriales > Nocardioidaceae > Nocardioides > Nocardioides sp. JS614. The sequence continues at coordinate 1,118,478 of NC_008699.1, read as the reverse complement.
GGGCAGGAGCTCGGCGGCTACGCCGCGACGGTGCGGTACGCCGCGGAGCGTCTCCAGTCGGTGCTGCCGCGGGTGCGCGAGCTGCCCCTGGGCGGTACGGCGGTCGGCACCGGGATCAACACCCCGCCCGGGTTCGCCGAGCGGGTGATCGCCGTACTCGGCGAGACGACCGGCGAGCCGTTCACCGAGGCCCGCGACCACTTCGAGGCGCAGGGGACCCGCGACTCGCTGGTCGAGCTGAGCGGCGTGCTGCGCACGATCGCGGTCGGGCTGATCAAGATCTGCAACGACCTGCGGTGGATGTCCTCCGGGCCGACGACCGGCCTCGCCGAGATCCACCTGCCCGACCTCCAGCCGGGGTCGAGCATCATGCCCGGCAAGGTGAACCCGGTGCTGCCGGAGGCGACCCTGATGGTGTGCTTCCAGGTGATCGGCAACGACGCGGCCGTCACCGCCGCCGGCGCGAGCGGCAGCTTCGAGCTCAACGTCGCGATGCCGGTCATCGCCCGCAACGTGCTGGAGTCCGCGCGCCTGCTGGCCGCGTCGTCCCGGGTGCTGGCCGAGCGCTGCATCGACGGCATCACCGCGAACGCCGAGCGGATGCGGCAGTACGCCGAGACCTCACCGTCCGTGGTGACGCCGCTGAACAAGCACATCGGCTACGAGGCCGCGGCCAAGGTGGCCAAGCGGGCGCTCGCCGAGGGCGCGACGATCCGCGAGACCGTGATCGCGATGGGCTACGTCGAGCGCGGCGAGCTCACCGAGGCGCAGCTCGACGAGGCCCTCGACGTGGAGTCGATGACCCACCCCTGACGGGGTCAGTACCAGCCGACGGCCTGGGAGTGGCCCCAGGCACCGCACGGGCTGCCGTAGCGGTCCTGGATGTAGCCGAGGCCCCAGGTGATCTGGGTGACCGGGTTGGTGGCCCAGTCGGGGCCGGCGGAGGCCATCTTCGAGCCGGGCAGGGCCTGCGGGATGCCGTGTGCGCCGGAGGAGGCGTTGTGGGCGCTCGGGCTCCAGTTGCTCTCCCGCGTCCACAGGGAGTCGAGGCAGCCGAACTGGTCGGCACCGAACCCGAACTGCGGCATCAGGGCCCGGGCGATGTCGCGCGGGTCGCCGTCCGCGACGTCCACCGAGCGGGTGACCGCGCGGCCGCCGTCGACGGCGAGCGCGGCCTCCTTGGCCGGGTCAGCGGCGTCGCGGCGGTCCGCCGAGGTGCGCGAGACCGAGCCGCGGGAGACGACCGGCTCCCGGTCGGCGACCCGGCCGCTCGAGAGCGATCCGGTGACGCTGTCGCCGAGGTCCTGCGCGGCGACGCTGATGCCGGCCGGCGAGCTCAGCACGCCGCCGGACACCGCCACCCCGGTGGCCGCCACGGCGACCGAGGACATCACCACGGTGCTGCGCAGGATCTTGCGCGGCGCGGCGGTGAGGGTCGGTTCCGGGGCGTGCCGGTGCTTGGGAACGTACTTCGCGTGCTTCGACAAGGGCTCGCTACTCGGGTAGACGACGTCGGTGGTACCCCCCGGACCACCGACTCCCGAGGTCGGTAGGTCACGAAAAGATCACGGGCCACCATGCCGGACGAGGCGCTCGCGTGCAAACCGAACGGCGAAGATGGTGGAAAGCGACCGGCGGGAGTGGGACCGAGGCCCACCTCGTCGACTTTCCCATCAGTCACAGGGGCACCACTGGTCCCAGCGGTCGGGCAATCCCGGAACTTCTCGGCCGAAGTTTCGGGTCAACAGTTCCGGTTTCCCCGGTTAACCGGGGAAACCGTCGCCCGCCGCCACCGCGGAGCTCAGAGGGTGACGTTCTCCAGCATCTCGGTGACCAGCGCCGCGATCGGGGAGCGCTCGGAGCGGGTCAGGGTGACGTGGGCGAACAGCGGGTGGCCCTTGAGCTTCTCGACCACCGCCACCACGCCGTCGTGCCGCCCGACCCGCAGGTTGTCGCGCTGGGCCACGTCGTGGGTGAGCACCACCTTGGAGTTCGCCCCGATCCGGGAGAGCACCGTGAGCAGCACGTTGCGCTCCAGCGACTGGGCCTCGTCGACGATCACGAACGCGTCGTGGAGGGACCGGCCGCGGATGTGGGTCAGCGGCAGCACCTCGAGCATGCCGCGGTCGAGGACCTCCTCGATCACCTCGCGCGAGGTGATCGCGCCCAGGGTGTCGAAGACGGCCTGCGCCCAGGGCGACATCTTCTCCGACTCCGAGCCGGGCAGGTAGCCGAGCTCCTGGCCGCCGACCGCGAACAGCGGGCGGAAGACCACGACCTTCTTGTGCTGGCGGCGCTCCATCACGGCCTCGAGGCCGGCGCACAGCGCCATCGCGGACTTGCCGGTGCCGGCTCGGCCGCCGAGCGAGACGATGCCGACCTCCGGGTCGAGCAGCATCTCCAACGCGATCCGCTGCTCCGCCGAGCGGCCGTGGATGCCGAACGCCTCCCGGTCGCCGCGCACCAGGTGCACCCGCTTGTCCGGGCCGACCCGGCCCAGCGCGGTCCCCCGATCCGACAGCAGCACCAGGCCCTGGTGGCAGGGCAGGTCCCGAGCCGCCTCGAGGTCCAGCACGCCGTCGTCGTACAGCTCGTCGAGCTCGGCGGCGACGACGTCCAGCTCGGCCATGCCGGAGTAGCCGGAGTCGGAGTCGCTGATCGCCTCGGCGCGGTACTCCTCGGCGTCCAGCCCGACGGCCGAGGCCTTGATCCGCAGCGGCAGGTCCTTGGAGACCAGCGTGACGTCGTACCCCTCGTTGGCGAGGTTGCGCGCGACCGCGAGGATCCGGGTGTCGTTGTCGCCGAGCCGGAAGCCGGACGGCAGCGACTCGGCGTCGGTGTGGTTGAGCTCGACCCGCACGGTGCCGCCCTCGTCGCCGACCGGCACCGGCTCGTCGAGGCGGCCGTGGGTGATCCGGAGCTCGTCGAGCATCCGCAGCGCCGTGCGCGCGAAGAAGCCCAGCTCGGGGTGGTGCCGCTTGCCCTCCAGCTCGGTGATCACCACGACCGGCAGCACGACCTCGTGCTCGGCGAACCGGCGCAAGGCACCCGGGTCGGCCAGCAGGACGCTCGTGTCGAGCACGTAGGTGCGCACGCCCGGCGCGGACTTCGCGCGGGTGCTCGCGGTCGTGGCGGTGGAAGCGGAGCGGTGTGACTTCGTAGCCTGCGGCACGGTAACCCCTTCGCAGGCCGGCGCGTGCACTCCTCGCCCCGGCCGTTCTTCAAGCAGACGGACCGGAACGAGCCCGAGCGCCGGAGTGCCGGCTCCCGGTCGCACGGCAGTCTCGCCGCCGTGCTCTGCAGTCGTGAGATCTCACGAACGGGCCTCCCGATACGGCGAGCTTCCCCACCCACCGATACGGCGAAAGTACGCCGCGGACCCGGCGTTTTCGGGCGACACGCCCGGACGCGCGGGTGAACGTCGTGCGTCCGGAGGGTCGGTCGGCGGTGAGCAGGAGCCGCCCACTTTCGTCGGCCGGCCGACAGAACTCGTGCCTGGACGATGAAGTTTCATCGTCCAGGGTCGAGTTTCATCGGCCGGCCGATGAAACTCTCAGGCGCCGTACCGACGCTCGCGCAGGGTGTAGGCGCGCAGGGCGCGCAGGAAGTCGACGCGGCGGAAGTCGGGCCAGTAGGCCTCGCAGAAGTAGAACTCCGACTTCGCGCTCTGCCAGAGCAGGAAGCCGCCGAGCCGCTGCTCCCCCGAGGTGCGGATCACCAGGTCGGGGTCGGGCTGGCCCTTGGTGTAGAGGTGCTCGGCGATCGACTCGACGTCGATGGCCGAAGCGAGCTCCTCGAGCGAGGTGCCGTTGACGGCGGCCTCCTGGAGCAGGGAGCGTACGGCGTCCGCGATCTCGCGCCGGCCGCCGTACCCGACCGCCACGTTGACCAGCATCCCGTCGACGTCGCGGGTGGCCTCCTCGGCGGCCTTGAGCCGCTCGGCCACCGACGCGGGCAGCAGGTCGAGGGCACCGACGGGGTGCACCCGCCAGCGTCGCTGGTCGGCGAGCGAGTCCACCGCGTCGGCGATGATCTCGAGCAGCGGAGCGAGCTCGCGCTCGGGGCGGTTGAGGTTGTCGGTGGAGAGCAGCCACAGGGTGACGACCTCGGTGCCGACCTCGTCGCACCACCCCAGCAGCGGCTCGATGTTGGCCGCGCCCGCTTGGTGCCCGTCGGCGGTGTCACGGCCCACAGCCCGGGCCCAGCGACGGTTGCCGTCGAGCATCACCCCGATGTGCTTGGGCAGGTTCTCCGACGGCATCCGGCGCAGCATCCGTGCCTCGTAGGCCGGGTAGAGCACCCGCCGGAGCCCGCGCTTCCAGTCCGCCACGACTGCGATGGTACCGGCGGTCGAGGCCGCCTCGTGGCGCTCTCGACGACGTGACGTCCACCGCCTCGCTCGCCCGGACCGGCCGGATCCGGGGTTGCCGTGACCGTACTGCGGGTACGGTTCCCCCATGAACCAGCCGATGGAGCGGGCAGTGGACCGGGCCATGGACCGGGCCCTGACCGGCGCGGACGCCGTGCGCGCAGGCCTCGACCACCTGCACGAGGCCGTAGCCGACCTCAAGCCGCGGCTGCGTGGCTGGCTGCACCTCGGCATCGCGCCGCTGACGCTCGCCGCGGGCATCGTCCTCGTCGCGCTGGCCCCCACGACCCCGAGCCGGGTCGCGGCGGCGCTGTTCACCGGCTCCGCGCTGGTGCTCTTCACGGTCTCGGCGATCTACCACACCGGCACCTGGTCGCCCCGGGTGTGGGCGTTCCTGCGGCGCTTCGACCACGCCAACATCTTCTTGCTGATCGCGGGCTCCTACACGCCGTTCAGCGTGCTGCTCCTGGAGGGCACGGCGCGGGTCGCGCTGCTGGCCACGGTCTGGAGCGGTGCGGTGCTCGGCGTGCTGTTCCGGGTGTTCTGGACCGACGCACCGCGCTGGCTCTACGTGCCGATCTACATCGCCCTCGGCTGGGCCGCGGTCTTCTTCATCCCGGCGTTCCTCGACGGCGCGACCCGGCTGGGCGGCCTCGGCGTCGGCGTCGCGACGTTCGTGATGATCGTCGTCGGCGGCGCCCTGTACACCGTGGGCGGCGTCGTGTACGGCTTCAAGCGGCCCAACCCGTGGCCGCGCTGGTTCGGCTTCCACGAGGTGTTCCACACCTTCACGATCCTGGCCTTCGTCAGCCACTACGTGGGTGTGTCGCTCGCAACGTACAGCCTGCGCTGATCGTCGTACGCCGGCCACCCGAGTGGTAAGCCGGAGACATGCGCACGCACGAGCAGCAGGCGCTGAACGCCGTCCAGCGCCCTGAGGCGTATCGCGAGGTGCTCCTCGACTCCGCCGGGTTCCCGGTGGCCCTCTCCGTGTGGAAGGGCGAGCCGGATGCGCCGGCGGTGGTCTTCCTGCCCGGCACGATGACCCACCCGCTGTTCTACGAGGACTTCCTCGACGCGCTGAACCGGGCCGGGTTCGGCGTCGTCGGCGTCCATCCCGCGGCGCACGGCAAGAGCCCGCGGGTACGCCGGCGCCCCGCCTTCGCCGACCTGGTGACCAACGCGTCCGACGCGCTCGCCTGGACGGTCCGGACGATGGGGGCGCCGCACACCGTGCTGATCGGGTCCAGCCAGGGCGGCATCCTCGCGCTCGCGGTGGCCGCCGAGACCGACCTCGCCGACCACGTGTTCGCGCACAACGCGCTGGACCCGGCGCTGCCGGGCTCCCTGGACGTCACGCGCGCGCCGCGAGCGCTGCGGCCGGCCTACCCGGCGGCGCGACGCCTGCTCGCGCTCGCCGGACGGCTCGCGCCCGGCGTACCCGTCCCGATCGGCGCCTACCTCGAGCTGGCCCGGGTCTCGGGCGACCCGGCGGTCGTCGAGCGCTTCTTCGCCGACCCGCTGGGCCGACGCAGCTATCCGCTCGGCCTGCTCGCCGGCCTGCTCGCGACCCCGCTGCGCCCCGCCCGCTGCCCGGTGACGGTCGTGGCCGGCACCCGCGACCGACTGTTCCCGCTCGCCTACATGCGCGCTGTCTACGAGCGCATCGAGGCGCCCGCCAAGGACCTGCTGCTGGTCGAGTCCGACCAGCACCTGCTGTTCAACGAGGACCTCGACGCCGTGTTGCCGCTGCTGCTGCCGCGACTCCTCGCGGCGACTGCGGCGTCCTGACCGCGCCGGCCCGACCGAGCCGGCCGGGTCCGGGGCCGGTGCGTCAGCCGCGGCCGTGCAGCGCCCGGACGATCGCGGCGAGCCGCCGGTCGGCCTGCTCGGTGCGCTCGAACGTGGTCAGCGCGAGGGCCGGCTTGAACCGCTGCCGGGCGATCGCCTTCGCGTAGGTGAACTCCTTGAGGCCCTCGGGCCCGTGGATCCGTCCGAATCCGGAGTCGCCGACGCCGCCGAACGGCAGGCTCGGGATCGCCGCGAACGAGATCACCGCGTTGATCGCGGTCATGCCGGAGCGGATCCGCTCGGCGATGGCCATCCCGTTGCTCCTGCTGAAGACCGTCGCCCCGAGGCCGTACGGCGTCCCGTTGGCGAGCTCGATCGCCTCGTCCATGTCGCGCACCTTCGCGATCGTCACGGTCGGGCCGAACGTCTCCTCCTGGACCGCCGCGGAGTCCTCGGGCACGTCGACGAGGATCGTGGGCTGCACGAACCGCTCGCCCACCGCGTCCGCCCCGCCGACGACCGCGCGGCCGCCGCGTTCGAGCGCGTCGTCGATGTGGCGGCGGATCACGTCGAGCTGGCCCGGCATCGTGATCGGGCCGATCTTCGCGTCGTCGCCGCCATGGGCGCTCAGGCCCTGCGCCTTGCGGGTGATCTCGGCGAGGAACTCGTCGTACACCCGCTCGTGCACGTAGACCCGCTCGACGCCCGCGCAGGTCTGGCCGGCGTTGCTGCAGGCGCCCCACAGCGCGGCGTCGGCGGCGGCCGGGACGTCGGCGTCCGCGTCGACGATCAGCGGGTCCTTGCCACCGGCCTCGATGACGACCGGGGTCAGGGTCTCGGCGCAGGCGGCCATCACCTTCTTCCCCGTGCCGGTCGAGCCGGTGAACGCCACCTTGTCGACCCCGGAGCGGCACAGCGCGGCACCGGTCTCGCCGCGGCCGGTGACGACCTGGAGGACCGGTCGCCCGACGCACTCGCCGAACGTGCGGGCCAGCCACTCGCCGACCGCGGGCGTGTGCTCGCTGGGCTTGAACACCACGGCGTTGCCGGCCGCGAGCGCGTAGGCGATCGAGCCGAGCGGGGTGAACACCGGGTAGTTCCACGGGCCGATCACGCCGACGACGCCGAGCGGGCGGAACTCCACGGTCGCGGCCTGGTTGACCATCAACATCCCGGGCGAGACCCGGTGCCGCCCCAGCACCTTGCCCGCGTGGCCGGCGGCCCAGCCGAGGTGGTCGACCCCGAGCGTCGCCTCGAGCATCGCGTCGGAGCGGGGCTTGCCGGTCTCGCGGTGCATGAGCTCCGCGAGTTCGGGCATCCGGCGGGTGATCGCGGCCTTCCAGGTGGTCAGGTAGACCTTGCGGTCCTTGAACGAGAGCGCCGACCACCACTCGGCGGCCGTGCGGGCGCGCTCGACGGCCGCGCGCACCTCCGCCTCGCCGTGCACCGGGAACGTCCCGACGACCGCCCCGGTCGCCGGGTCCAGCGACTCGAACGTCGAGCCGGACGGGGCCGGCTCGGCGGGCTGAGGGGACTGCGGGCGGGCGGGGGCCTGGGTCATCGGGTGCTCCTGGGGGTGACGTCGCGATTGTCACAGTGACACTGTCACGGTACCTGTTCGGCGTCGCCCCGGGAACGGGTCGTGTGCCTGAGCACGCGCCATGGCGCGTGCTCAGGCACACGACCCGAAACCGACGGGGGTCAGCGGGACAGGGCCTCGTCCAGCTCCTCGACGGTGCTGACCGGGCGCTCACACACCAGGTGGCGGCACACGTACGCCGCCGCGCGACCGTCCACCGGCGTGCGCCCGGCCAACAGCGGGATCGCCTCGTCGGCCCGGTCCGCGACCACGACGACGGCCCCGGGCTCCCGCCGGGCCCGTGCCTCGAGCTGGTCGCGCTGCTCGGACCAGTCGCCGACGATCGCGATCTCCACCGGCCCGTCGAGCATCGACTCGGCGGCGGCGAGCGACCAGCCGGCGAAGCGGGGCGCCCGCTCCGCGAGGGTGGCGACCGAGGCCAGCGCCGCCTCGGCCGCGTCGCGGTGGCGGCCCGAGCCGGTGAGCGCGGCGTACGTCGACAGCGCGTGCACCATCGAGGCGAGGCCCGAGGGGCTGGCGTTGTCGGAGGGGTCGCGCGGCCGGGCGACCAGGGCCTCCGCGTCGTCGGCGGTGTCGAAGAAGCCGCCGTCCTCGGCGGCGAAGTGGGTGAGCGCGAGCTCCAGGATGGCGCCCGCGCGCTCCAGCCACACGGCGTCGCCGGTGGCCTGGAGCAGGTCGAGGAAGCCGGCCGCGACGCAGCCGTTGTCCTCCAGCACGCCGGCGGGCGCGCCGACCACGCCGTCGCGGGAGACCCGCCGCAGCCGGCCGTCGACCAGGTGGACCCGCCAGAGGAGCTGGCCCGCGGCGGTCGCCGCGGCGACGTACTCCGGGAGTCCGATCAGGGCGCCGGCCCGGCACAGGCCGCTGATCGCCAGGCCATTCCAGGCAGCCACGACCTTGTCGTCGCGAGCCGGTCGCTCGCGGTGCGACCGCGCCTCGCGCAGCCGGCGCTGGCAGTCGAACCAGCGGTCGAGGTCGTCGGGGTCCTGCCGCAGCTGGAGGGTCGAGGTGCCGTGCTCGAAGGTGCCGGCGTCGGTCACGCCGAGCAGCCGGGCCGCCCACGGACCGTCCTCGGGCCCCAGCACCTCGGTCAGCTGAGCGGGGGTCCAGACGTAGTAGGTGCCCTCGGCGCCCTCGGAGTCGGCGTCGAGCGCCGAGGCGAAGCCGCCCTCCGGCGTGCGGAGCTCGCCGAGCAGGAAGTCGGCGATCCCCTCGGCGGCCCAGACCCCGACCGGGGTGTCCCACTCGGCGTACACCCGCAGCAGCAGGGCGTTGTCGTAGAGCATCTTCTCGAAGTGCGGCACCACCCAGTCCGTGTCGACGCTGTAGCGCGCGAAGCCGCCGCCGAGCTGGTCGTGGATGCCGCCGCGGGCCATCGCCTCCAGGGTCGCGCCGAGCATCTCGCGCTCGCCGTGCCGCCGGAGGAACTCGAGCACCATCGACGGCGGGAACTTCGGCGCGCCGCCGAACCCCGCCGCGTCCGCGTCGTACTCCAGCGCGAGCGTGCGCACCGCGCCGTCGAGGACCGCCCGCGTGATCGGCGCGCCCGCCGTGGCCAGGCTGGTGGACGACAGGTGCTCGCGCAGGTTCGCCGCCACCCGGCGCACCTCGTCGGATCGGTTCTGCCACGCGTCGGCCAGCGCCTCCAGCACCTGGCGGAACGCGGGCTGCCCGTGCCGCGGCCGGTCCGGGAAGTAGGTGCCGGCGAAGAACGGGCTGCCCTCGTGGTCCAGCACCACCGTCATCGGCCAGCCGCCGTGCCCGGTCATCGACGTGGTCGCCTGCATGTAGACCGCATCCACGTCGGGCCGCTCCTCGCGGTCCACCTTGACGCTCACGAAGTGCTCGTTGAGGTACGCCGCGGTCGCCTCGTCCTCGAAGGACTCGTGCGCCATCACGTGGCACCAGTGGCACGCGGCGTAGCCGACGCTGAGCAGGACCGGGACGCCGCGCCGACGGGCCTCCTCGAACGCCTCCGGCCCCCACTCCCACCAATCCACCGGATTCTGAGCGTGTTGGAGCAGGTATGGGCTCGTCGCGGTTGCCAGACGATTCACCATCAGCGTTGCTCCAGATCCAGTGATGCTTGTATCAATGTGGGGCCGATGATACAAACTATTGATACGAATTGCTTCCGGTCGCTTCCCCGCTGGACGTCATGCGAAGCGCACCTTTCCCAGCGTAGGAGGTGGGGCCGCGATGGCGACGCGCAAGAAGTCCCAGCTGCTCGCCCAGGGCAAGGTCCGCCGCCTGGACGGTACCGGCTGGCCGTGGCGCGTCCGGCTCTATGCCCCGCCCGCGGGCGGGACGTCGTACCAGGTCAAGTTCAAAGTCCCGGCGGGCGAGGGTGAACCGTGGAAGCAGGTGCTTCGGCGCGCCAACTCGGAGGCAGAGGCGCGCAAGATCTTCGCCCAGGCCGAGGCCGCGCTGGACACCGAGCAAGCCGCGCCTGCCAGCGCCGCTGTTCGTGCGACCCGCACGATCGAAGCGCTTGGTGCCGAGTACATCGAAGACAGCAAGCAGCGGGGCAAGGCGCCCCGAACGATCCAGGGTCGAGAGTCCCGCGTGAATGCTCACATCGTTCCTACGATCGGCAACGTGCCGGTCGCGAAGTGGCGAGTCGAGCACAGCCGCAAGGTCCTGGAGCACGCATCCAAGACGATCCACTCAGCTCGAGGACGTGAAGACCTGCGTGGAGCTTTGGCTGCGATGCGCAAACTGGCCTGGCGCCTCGGCTGGCTGGATCGCAGCATCGATCCGCTGGACGGACTTGAGATCGGCCGCTCGACCGTCCTGCACGGCGCGACGACGCACTACGTCGACCCGCGGCTGCGACCCGAGACCCGGCAGGTGAAGGCCATGGCCAACGCGGCAGACGCACTCTGCGGGCCCGACGGAACCGACCCGTTGCTCACGCGCCTGCCGCTGTTCGGCACCAAGATCCGCGTCGCCGCATACGGCGGTCTGCGCCTCGGCGAGCAGAACGGTCTCCGCGCGATCGACGTCTTCTTCGAGCGCGGCTACGTGCAGGTCAACGGCAGCTGGATCACGCCGCGCCACTCCGACGGCTTCCGCGGCCCGGTGAAGAACCATGTCATCCACGAGGTCCCCCTCCCCCGCTCACTCATGCACGACGAGCTCTTGCCGCGGGTCAGAGAACTCCTTGGGCTACCTACCGACGCCTCCCTCCAGCGGGTCGTCAACGCTCAGGAGGAGGAGCGCCAGCGCCGAGCCAAGCTCGCACGGCGTGGTGTCGACAAGAACATCGCGTGGTGGAACTACCCCTTGCCGGCGGCCGAGGAGCAGTGGCTCTTCGTCGACACCGTGACCGGTCTCCCGGTGAAGCCCGAGCTCCACAACGAGCGCTGGCATCGTGTCCGCCGCTGGGTCGACGAAAACGACCCGGACAACGCCTGGCCGCGCACGATCGTCTACCGCAACCTGCGGCACCATGCCGCGACCAAGTGGTTCCACGAGGAGTTGGGCGAGCCATGGGAGGTCGTCGCCCAGTACCTTGGCGACAAACTCACAACTGTGCTTAATCACTACGTCCGGGCCGGGGAAGACGCGCTGCGCGACTCAGTCGGCAAGTTGGCGAAGCTCTAGCCCCCGGCGCTCAGGCTGACTTGAACCGTGAGGCCACTGCCTCACGCACAGCAGCGACGTCGAGCTCGCCCGGCGGGGCCTCGGCCAATAGTTTGCCGAGACGCTTCGGCCAGAGTACGTACACGCCACGGGTCGAGAAGGCACCACCAATCAGCGGCCAGTCGGCGTCAACGAAGCAGAGCGCAGCGTTGACTGGCATGTCCCCCACTAGGTCACGCACAAGGTCGACCTGCTTGATGACCCCGTCAACGAGCTTCGTGCAGTCCCGTCGGCCGACAAGGACCTTCTCGACCCGGGGGCGCAGGATGCCGCCTTCGATCTTCAGTTCGGGTCGCCCCTGGTAGCGCTTGGCATCCACGACCCAGATGCCGCTGCGCACGATGACGATGTGGTCGATGTCGGCCTTCGAGTTGGGGATGCGCCGATCGTGCAGCACGGCGACGTCGCGGGAAGCCAGAGAGTCGAGCCGAGCACCGAGAAGCTCCTCGCCGACCGCTCCTCGCTCCCAAGCCTTCGTACTCTGTCGCTCGTCAGAAAGCGCAGCCGCGATCCCGCCGAAGCGACCCCACTTCTTGCGGAGCCGTTCCTCGTCTTTGGCTCTGCGGCGCTCAAACTCGCGGCGCGCAGAAGACCCAGCAACACCCGACTCAGGCGTTGCTTCCGCCTCCGCTGTCACCCCGGCCTCGTGTTCGCCCGACTCAGGCGGGGCGGATGGGCACGCAACGCATCGCACCGACTTGGTCGTGCGTTCATAGATCGCCTCGGCGCGGGCGGGCAGGTCAGTCCCGCAGACTCGACACGTGCCGGCGTAGCGCAGCTTCATCTGCTTGTCCGAGACCTCCGCGCCGCCCTCGTGGGGTGCCGTGCTCCCGGTCATGCGTCCTCAACCCACCACAGGTAACGGCGGCGGAACTCATCCTTGGTCGCGCCGCCGTGAGCGAAAGCAGCGTCGATAACCTCGTCGATGGTGGTCCGCTCGAGCACGAGGCAACCGTATGGGAGCCGACCGACAGATCGTGGTGAAACCGTTCAGTCGCGCGGCCCGGGGGCGCTCATCGGTCCGCCGGAACTACCGACACCTGGTCGAGCATCTGCCGAGCCCAGTCCCACGCTGGGCTCGGGTTCCGCAGCAGGTACCTTCGGCGATTGTCGCCCTTGGGCAGCTCCGACAACAGTCCGGTGGCGACCAGACTTTTCAGCGCAACTTGGACGTTGCTCGTCGATAGTTCCAGTGACCGTGCGAGGTCCGTCAGGGTTACAAGGCCGTCCTCGGCCTCCGCAACGGCCAGCATGATCTCCAGACGATAGGTCTGTCCGAAGGCAGCGCGCGACATGGCACGCAGTCCCTCGGTGTCGACCGTCATGGGTGCTATCTTACAAGAAACGTGTTACGCGATTCACGTAACGTGACGGAGGGTGCAGTCGATGCGAATCAAGTCCGGGATCGAGTGGACAGAGGTCACCTGGAACCCGACCACTGGTTGCGACCGGATCAGCGAAGGCTGCGACAACTGCTACGCGCTCGCAATGGCCAAGCGGCTCAAGGCGATGGGCTCCGAGCGCTATCAAGCGGACGGCGACCCTCGCACTTCCGGGCCAGGATTCGCACTCACCCTCCACCCCGACGCACTCGCACAGCCGTTCCGCTGGGGCGGCAGTCGATTGGTCTTCGTCAACTCGATGAGCGACCTGTTCCACGCGAAGGTCCCGATCTCGTTCGTCCGCGACGTCTTCGATGTCATCGCACGCACGCCGCAGCACACGTATCAGTTGCTGACCAAGCGGTCAGCGCGCCTACCCAAGGTCGCCGACAAGCTCGATTGGCCGCCGAACCTCTGGTTGGGCGTCAGCGTTGAGAACTCCGACCACGTCTACCGCGTAGACCACCTCCGGCAGGTGCCCGCGGCAGTGCGGTTCCTCTCGTGCGAACCGCTCATCGGCCCACTGCCCGACTTGGATCTGAATGGCATCGGCTGGGTGATCACGGGCGGCGAGTCCGGTCCGAGAGCACGTCCACTCGACCCCGACTGGGTACGAGAGATCCGAGACAACTGTGTGGCGTCAGGCGTGCCGTTCTTTCACAAGCAATGGGGCGGCAGGACACCAAAGGAACACGGTCGTCACCTCGATGGCACCTTGTGGGACGAGATGCCCAAGCTCGTCACCGCGTGACGATGACTTGCTTCCACAGGTCCTTCTTCTTGTCCCGAGGATGAACTGAGCCCGCATCAGCGAGCTGATCCCAGGCCTTCCGAATCGTCGACTCCCCAGCGAGCGAGAGGGTGTTCCCCAGGATCGGTACCACGTTGCGCCCGACGGCTACCTGGGTCAACTGATCGACTAGCGCTTGGATGTTCGTGGCAACGGCACTGATGCTGGCACGTTCCAGCTGACGTTCGGCGTCCGCTGATCTGCTCGCGCTGTCATCGCGGATGACGTCGCCCATGATCGGTAGCATCTCCTGCTCGTCGTCTTTCTCGAAGAAGTCGTCGAGGTCCTGGCGGCGATACGCGTCCCGCCACTTTCGTGATGCCCGCGCGGCCGCATCCGCGAACTTGTATCCGGCTGCATCGTGTCGGTAGAAGAGCGTCAAGAGGAAGAGCGGCGCCCGGTTCGCCCTGCGCCGGATCGGGACAGAGATCGAGAGTGTCCCTGTCTCCTTCGCTATCGCAGCTCGGTAGTCGTCGACCACTGCGGCCGCGGCAAGAGCGGCAGAGGATGTCTCGTCGCGCGCATCCAGGAACCGTGCGCGCCACCACTCGCCGCCAAAGAAGAGGTCAGCCTTCTCCACGCCTTGGCTGGAGAGCCCCGGCTTGATCTCCGGCGTGCCGCCTGCGCCACGCTGGAGATACCCGCCGTGGCGGGAGACAGCCTCGACGTTGATATTGAGCAGCACCTCCGACGGTGGCTTGCTCCGCCCTAGCAGGGTGCCGGTCATCATGCCTCGTGCCATCGAGACTCCGAACGGATCGAGCAGGGTGAGCACCGGGCTGGTGCCGACTTCCTCCCACGCCTTGGGCAGTTGCTCTTGTACCTCGCCGCCAAGAACGAGGGCGTGGCAGCCGCGATCCTGGAACGGCTTGACGTTCGATCGGAGCTGCTTCAGGTAGTTCGGCTTCTGCTCGATGAAGGCGCAGCGGATGTTGCGAGGCGACTTCCACTGCGCTGCCTTCTCCGCGATCTCCAGTGCGACGATCGGCGATCCAGTGACTGGCTCGCCGTCGTCGTCCGCGTCGTACGTGCCGGGGCCGGCGTAGCCATCCACCAACCACACGGGACCGGAAAACGAGCCGCCAACCATCGCGCAGAAGACGTTCAAGTACTCGGCCAGGACGGCGTGCTTGAGCACAGCAGCAGGCTTCTTCTTCTGGAAGAAGGAATCATTCGCCGCCATGCTTGTCTCCGAAGGGCACGCCCGAACTGTCACGCCGTGTGACCAGGCTTCTATGGTGCCAACGCAGCCGGACATCCGCGGTGTTTGCCGCCGTGTCGGGTCCGCCGTCGATGAACGCGAGCGAGCCCCAGGAAAGCTCGGCGCCCATACTGGCGTCCATGCCGCGGACGCAGGAACAACTCGATCAGGGCGCACTCCACGTTGCCTTCGCGATCGACATGGCGTGCAGCCTTGTACCACTGACTGACGATTCGTCTTTGCCGACGAGGGCCGGCATCGCCTGCCTTGAGTCCTACCACTCCCACATGCGGACCTTGGTGGAATTCCTGCTTCACGATCGCCAGAAGCGGGACATTCACCGTCACGATTACTTGCCCCGCTGGAATCCCGCTGTCGGGCGGGAAGGCGCGAAACTTGAGGAGCTTTGGTTTTGAGGCGAGCCAAAATGTGTCCCACTTGAGCTGGAAGCGAGTGCCTGACGCCAGTGGCGTAGTGGTGCTGACCAACGTGGCACCGGCGAACCTCGCGCTGCTCGCGGCGTTGATGCTCGAGATCGCCGAGTCCTTCACCCTTGAGCTAGAAGCGAGGGACCACCCTAATCGGGTGCAGTTTCGCGCCGCCGTCGACCTCGGACGCCAACGGCTGACGGGCAAGTCATCCCGAGACTAAGGCTCAAACAAGCTCGTAGAGGGAGCCATGCTTGCTCGTCATGGTGGACTCGACTGACTCAGCGAGGGCTGCGTCGCGGACGAGCAGGCCGAACTCGACGTTGCGGCTCTCCGCGCTGAAGGAGAAGTTGGCGCTGGTGAGCAGCAGGACTTCGTGGTCGATGACGATGAACTTGGCATGGCTAACCACGCGCTTGCCCGATGGGAGTTCCGCAGATCGGTAGATTGTCGCTCGCGGGAGCTGGGCCTGGACTCTGGTGGCGTCGGCCTTATCGCCGTCGACGTAGACGGTCACCACGACGCCGGGCTGTTCGGCTGCATCCTTGAGTACGGTCCACATCTGCGAGGTCTTCTCGAAGTTGTAGGTGGCACACGTGACTGAGATCCGTGCGGCCTGGACGAGTCGGTGGAACTCCCCGGTGAGGTGTCCGACCTTGGCTTCGTTGCCGGGCATGGTCCACACCGGAGTTAGGTCACGGTGGACGGACTTGGCTCCCGCGATCGCCCGCAGCACGCAGTCGCGCGACTGCGTGCCATTCCCCGGGACGCCATCGTCGAACCGCGCGTTCTTTCCGGCTTCCAACTTCTCTTTGACCGAGTCGACAACCGCATCGCCGATGTCATCGAAGACGGCGTCGAACGTGGCGCCTACTTCAAGCGCGTCACACTCCCCCGCCTTGTCGACGGTGGCGGGCAACTCGTCCGGCCGGTTCGCGAACGCTTCGTACCCGTCGCCAATTCCGCGGAGGTTGCAGTCATTAGCACTGTCCGCGAGCGCCTTAGGCCTCGGGAACCTCTGCCGTCAGCCACGCCGGGACCGACACGAGTCGAGCTCCACTCCGCCCTCATCCACCGCCCAGAGACCCGGTCCGGCGGCCTCGGCGTGTAGGGCCAACAACCGTCAACCCGAGAGGAGCCGTCGCCGTGAACCAGGTTGATTCGGGTCCCGATCCTCTTTCTGAGCAGGTCGACCCACGACACGTGTTCTTGGAGGCCCGCGACGTCATGCGCCGCTACGGCTGGGGCAAGACGAAGGGCTACCAGAACCTCAAGGACCGTGACCTTGTGCCGCCTCCGGTCATGGTTCACCCAGACCGGTGGCGCCTCGATCAACTGTTGGCGTGGGAAGACCGCCGGATTGCGTCAGCCGAGCAGGCGCTGTCGCAGCCCCGGTTTCCCTCGATCACGGACTTGCTGCCGCCGCCGAAGCGAACCGCACGTAAGACCGCGTGACCCAGGCATTGCGAGAGGTCACGCGCCGCACGGAGCCGAACCTTGAAGCAACTCGGCGAACGCTCGTCGCCCCTGGGCCGAGGCTCGCCATCGGTGTCGTCCTCCCGCCGGCGATACCTGAGCACCGCGGGCCGCCATTCCGCGGCGTACGTGCGGTCGCCTCCGAGTCCCACTGATCTGTGGGCCCGGCAGGTCGAGGCGCCTCTGTCGCCGCACCTCCACGAGTCATCAAGGCATCGAGCGGCGCCTGACTTAGGGCACCTGCGATCGTTGCCATGACCGAGGGGCCAACTGGATCTGGCGAGGACCGTGCCGGGCCTCTTCCCATGTCTTACGCGGCGCGTGTTACGCCGGGCCCTTTCCGCACGCACGAGATCGCTGACCGACCGCGGGGTCCGCGACTGCTCGTGGCTTCGGGAGGCCGAGCCGTCACGCGACCGTAGCGCTCCAGAGCTCTCTCGGATTGAGGTGAACGGATCCGTCGGCATGCGCTTCGCGACCAACAACTGACTCGCGCCCGTGCCCCCACCGGTCGTTATCGAGGAGGACGAGGTCTCCCGACTGCAACTGAACACGAAGGGCAGTGTGTGCTGCGGCGTCGGCCAACCTCGCTACAGCCTGCGCCGCAGGTTCCTCGGGACAATGTCCGGTGAGGAAGAGCATGAGGTCGCTCTTCATACGCACGCCGAGGTCATCCTCCGACTTCGACGACGCCAGCGGGTAAACGAGCGGCCGGCGCACGCCGTCGGGGAATAGCACCGGCGCGCGAAGGGTCTCCATCGTCGCTGCGTACTCGGTTCCGAGCGTGTGCCGCATGCGTTCCAGTGCATCCCGCCAGGACGCGAGAATCGACTCTCCGTTCATCCCGAATGGCCGGCCCTGCCAGCCGCCATCGACCATCAGCATGCTGAAGAAGCGCGGCCGCGGGTCACGCATGGACTGCGACGAATGCGCATGCAGTGGGCCTTCAACTGCGTGCGTCTCGCCACGGAACGCCGCAGCGGGGTCGTACTTGATCCGCCAGATGGCGCGGTCCTCTGGGTGGGTCCCGGCATCGTCTCCGTAGTAGCCGAGAGGCTGTCCGAATGCGCGCAAGAACTGCACGAACTGCGCTGCAGAAGCGGGGAATCCTGTCAGCCGAACGAGGCCTACGGTGGCCAGTATCCCGCGGGCGGCGTCGACGACCGCCCCGCGAGCATTGCCGTTCCACGCCAGAACAGGAATCTCTTGGGTGTCCGAGGTGATCATGCCAGCACCTCAGCGCGTCCGTACGGGACCTCCGCGAATGCAGCTCCGCACGCTTCCCACGGTCTCATGAGATCCAGGTCGGAGAACCGCACGATGCCATCTGCAGGCGGCGTATCGACCGCCGCCACCATCATCCGACGGAGCCAGCGGTCAGTGCCGTCGTACCGGGCAGGGAAAGACGTGCGCGAGTGGACCGCACGACGGTTGTCCACAAGCAACATGGCGCCATCACCGAGAGCGCCAAAGGCAACCTCGCGCTCCGCAACGCGCTCGGCGCTCACCAACGCCCTCTGGGCAGTTCCCGAGGTCGGCGTAGTCAAGGCAGGCTCGAAGCGAATCCTGTCGCGCCCCACGACAGGCACGCACGGCCGCGGATCCGCCTCGGCAATGGGCCGCCCGAGGTACGTATAGCTGCCGTGCAACCGTGCAAGATCCAGCGCGAAACTCGGAGCGCTTAGAACGTTCATGTCAGCGCGGCTCAGCGACAACTCGACGCTTGCCATATCCGAGACTCCCGTGAGAGCGGCGCCCCCCGGATCGGGACGAAGGCAGTGGAGGACAAGGAAATCCGGCGGGGTCGGGTGGAAGAACATCTCCGAGTGAAAGCCGAGACCCACGAGGTGGCTCTGGCTCGACACGGCCGCTGCGTTAGCGCGCGTCGGATAGATGTCGTGGAACACCGCGCCCGACCGCTGGTCGGCGTACGAGATCGGGCATCCAAGCTCCGAGGCGAACGCGACCATCAGCAGTTCGCTGTGGTGCCCTGAGGTCGTCTTCACCCACCGCCCGTCCGTCGGCGTGGGCGGCAGACTGGGGACCGCAGGAAGGTTCGCGATGTACAACTCGGGCCGCGGCGAGATTCCGAGGCGCAGCGCTTGTACCCTCTCGCGGGTACTGTCGTTCAGCTGTGCCCAGACATCGGTGGCGTAGCGCCTGAACGCCGCGGGCTCCGTGTACGGGTCCGGGGCCGAGGCGCCCCCCGCGTCGGCGAGGACGTCATGCTCGGAAGTGGTGAGGACCAAGGTCTCCCACTGGTTACGGGCAGACGTTGTGAGGCTCACGGAAGTCTCCTGTCGGGTTGGACGCTGTCTCCTGCTTAACCGTTCCCGTGTCTGGCTCTGGGTTCTCAACGGCCTGCAACAGTGAGGGCAGCGGTCACGAGTAGGTGGGTGGCTCGCTTAGCGATCTCGTCGGAAAACTCCACGCTGTAGGCGCCAGCGCCGGAGGCGATCACCTCCGCCACAGTTCGGCGGCTCTTGCCGCTAGTGGGACGGTCGTCGAGCTCGTCGCGTGCGATGAGCTCCCGGATTGCCGCGACCGCGACGTCCGCCGACTGGTGCGAGACGTAGTGGGTACCTGACACGGAGACGCTGGCGGCGCGGCAGCGGCGCCCGCAGCCGGCCTCGTTGAGAATCTCGCGCTTGACGTTCCAGGCGAGGAGTTCGACGCGCTCCTGGTCGTCGTGCGCCGGCTGGAAGATCTCGATGATCTCATCGCCAGGCGTCAACGGACCCTTCGCCGCGTCGAGCGCGCGGTTGGTGGCGAGATTGCGGATCGTCGTCGCGAAGTACGAGAACGTGAAGTCATCGCGCTGGACGCCGTATTTGCACATGCGCTCCAGAGCGTCCTGGACGAGGTCCTCCGCATCCTCGCGCCTGTGGCACAGCGGCAGGGCGACTCGCAGGCCACGGACGGCCAGCTCAGCCGGATCGATCTTCTCGAAGAACGTGGCTGGAGGCCTCGCCCTCTTCTCGGGGTTGACCTGCGAATCCGTGAGCGGGAGCCCGGACTCGTCGCCCAGTAGTCGGGTGGTCTCCGAGTACGCCAGGACCGGCCAAGCATTCAGCCCGGCGGCATGCGCAGTGAGACGCCCACGGGCGTGGGTCGCGCTGGTGTCGCGGACAGTCGAGTGCGAGCTACCACGCCGTTCAGCGGGCAGCACTGCCAACGTGGCGGCTTCGATCGCCTTGCCCTCGCTGTACGCCTCGAGCGCGAACGGGAGGAGGCCCTCGATCGCCCGTCGAGCGACCTCGTATAGGGCGGACTGAGCGACGGGGTCGACGCCATCGCTCTTGGCGACGGTCAGCGCCTCGCGGACATGAGCCGGGGCAAGGCCGAGCGACTCGACGTAGAGGTGCCTGGCCCTGGCGGTGCCATCGGCCGGGCAGTCTCCGAGTCCGCGGGTGGCGCCTAGGCAGAGGCTGCCTACGAACGGCTTCATGGACTTGGACAACATTGACGCCTCGGCTGTGACCTCCGGCATGCTGACGGCCGCCTCGATGGCCGTCTTGATGATGTCCGCAATCCTCTGGGGCCTCTCCGGCCCGTTCCCGCGGGTGTTGTTGTGCTCCATTCCAGCTCCTCGAAATCACCGCGAGCGAGGTGTTTCGCTCGGTACTTCGAGGCTCTGAAGGCGGCCGGGGTCAGCAGGAGTAGGTCAGCGAGGTAAGCAGGGTCAGCAACCTGGGTTAGAGGGGTCAGCAAGAGCGCCGCCAGGCGTCTGGGCCTGCCATGCTTCGTCCATGGCCTTCCAACCCGGTCCTGCCGTCTCAGCCCTGCTCACCCTTCGTGAGGTGATCTCGTGGGCGATGGGCGCTTTCCCATCGGACGACTTGATCGCTCAGGTCACAGACCGCACCCCAAAGGTGACTAATGGGACAGACAAGGTCCCGCAGTCGAAGGTGACATGGAGAGGCGACAAGCGGGGGGAACGGACCTTGGACTGGGGTGATTGCCCTGGTCCCTACCACGCCTTCGAGTTCTTGCGCTTCGGGCTGATGGATACGAAGTCACCGAGGGAGGTGGACGCGAGGCGGAAGTCGGATCCGGCGTCGGCCAAGCTCTACCGGCGGGGGCCGAAGGCAAAGGATTTCTTCGATCGCGAGTCGATGTACAACCTCGGTGCGCTCTGCAAGGGCATCGGGACCGGACCTGAGGTGCAAGCCTGGATCACGGACTTCTACGACGCATACGAACTTAGCGAGTCCCGCGGGGTAGTTGTCGTCGTCAACCGCAAGCGCACGCTGCCATTCGGAAAGGAAAGGGTGCACGCGGCAATCGCCGAAACCCGCGGAGCATGGGGTGCGCCGCCGAAACATGCTGACGCTTCGGTCGCTCATGGAGGCGAGGAGGAGTTCAAGAGCTCCGGTCCTCTCTGTGGCCCGAGCGGCGAGATCGAACTGGAGCAGGAAGGACGTCACTTCCGCCTGGCTGGGATTGTTCGGCCTACCGGCGCCCGGCAACCGTGGGGACTCCAGTTCGAGCTTCATGACGGCGAGCAGGCGATCGCGGTTAAGAAGTCAGGCGATGCCGACGGAGCCCTAGTGGTCGTAACCAGCCCGGCGGGCACCCGCCTGCTCCGAGCCGGACGGGATGGAGCGCTCGCAGATTGGGCTGTTCTAACCTCCGCTCAGGCTGCCAGGGCCAGGTTTCTTGGGGGGAATAATCTCGGGCGAGTGCGTGTGATGCTCCTGGACCGAAGGAGCATTTCGCCGTCGTTCGCCGGACAGGAATTCGTTCGGGCCGAGGCATCCGCATGACGGAACGGGCGGCGGTCCTCAAGAAGGTGACCGAGGAGCTCGGGGACCGCACACTCGTGTGGTCAGGGATCCGTGGGGACGACATCGAGCCACTACGCGACGTACCGCAACTTGGGTACTCGTTCTCGATCGCCGGGGCGTACAACGGTCGCTCTGACGTTCGTGGTCTGGCCTACGAACAGCTCACTCGAGTACGTGTCGATCCGGAGGTTTGGGACATCGACTTCCACCACCATGAAAGAGCTACGGAGGAGTTCCGGCGGGGACTTCTCCGATCCATGAGCGAGCCAAGCGCACTCCTTCCGTACCGTCCGTCAAGCTTCCTCTCGGCGATCCACTTCGCTCGCCAGGAACGCTGCGTGAACCTCGGCCTGTTTGGCGCGCACCAATCCGCCTTCGAGCACAAGCCCTTCGTCGAGTCAGAAGTCGCCCAACTGGGAATCCCGCACATCCCGTGGACCTATATCGCCGACGAGGAACAGCCCCTCGCGCGCAACCTCGTTTCCGCCGGTCCTCTTGTCCTGCGCCGCAGTCGCACGTCGGGTGGTGAAGGCATCGTGCGCGTCGACTCAGCCGCTGAGATTGGACCACACTGGCCGAAGGGCACCGAGGAGTTCGTGAGCGTGGCGCCCTTCATAGCCGACACAATTCCCGTGAATGTCGGTGCCACTGTTTGGCGGGACTCTCGAGGCGACGATTGCGTGACGGTGCACCACCCGTCGGTCCAGCTCATCGGCATCAAGTCATGTGTGACCCGCGAGTTCGGCTATTGCGGCAATGACTTCGGTGCGGCGCGCGACCTCGACCGGTCCACTATCGATCGGATCGAGCAGTCCACCAAGCGCGTCGGGCGCTGGTTGCGCGGGAACGGTTACATCGGCACGTTTGGCGTCGACTACCTGATCAAGGATGGAGTGCCCCTGTTCACCGAGATCAACGCGAGATTTCAAGGCTCTACATACTCGTCGTGTCGACTCTCGATCGAGCAGGGGGAAGCCTGTCTGATGCTTGAGCACGTCGCCGCCTGGTTGGGCCTACCCATGCCGGAATCACCGAGCTTGTACGAGCGCACACGAGCAGTGCGGGATCTCGCGAACCTAGCGGTGCACTGGACCGGCCGAGAGGCCGCAACGGTCAACGCAACCGCTCTCTTCAGTGTGGTGATGGATGACTTCGATCCCAAAGCGACCAGCGACAGCGTTGTGGCAACGGACGTCGCCAACGAGCCAGGCTCCCTGGTCGGCCGTTTCAACGTTGGAAGGCGGGTGACCGATACCGGCTACGATCTTGCCCCTGAACTAGACCGACTGATTGACCGCTGGCGGCGCTCGGAGGAGGCATCTTGACGAACGAGTCGAGGACACGCCTCTACGAAAAGGCGGATGGATCGTCCAAGTTCTACGCGACCGCGAACAACAACTGGACCGCACTGCTGAAGGACAGGACCAACCTGACCAGAGATGGCGAAGCACATCTCTGCACGTTGCTCGGTCGTCTCGCTGAACCCATGCGCAAGCAGCTGAGAGTCAAGCCGCTTCCCGAGCCAACCGGCCTTCCCTGGCTCACTCCCGTGTTGGGGAGCGGGTGTCTTGGCGGCCTGTCCCCTGAGCAGAGCCAGCGCCTGAAGCGCCGACCACGCGAGGTGATTCAAGCACTCGAAGACTCAGTCCTGGCCGATGGCTCGTCCTCGAGGAATCTTGTGGCAAGCCTGGTCACCTCGCTCATCACAAGCAGAATTCCCGACGTGGTTCTCGACGACTTCGCCCCATGGGATAGCGCCGGCCACGGAGCGTCGTCCCCAGTGGCTGAAACCATCCAGGCCGTGGCGCTGCTGCAACGCGCGCAACGTGAGGCGCTCGCGCTGTCCGGCCTCGCCGTGGGCCCAACAACGACCTTCCAGGTGACCAATCCAGACGCGGCAGCCGAGATTCAAGTCAACCTGATGGAGCCCGCTCTCGTCCATCTCGGAGTTGCGCTAGGCGGTGCCGACACGTCAGGGAGCACCGTCTTGGCCGCAAGTCGGACGCTGCTGGAACACTTCAAGACGACACTCGAAGCTACCTCGACGGACGACCGGATGCGCCTCTCAGGTAGAGACCTTGACGTGCTCGTCGAGATCGCATGGCTCCTCTTGATCGAGCCCGTTGGGGTGTATCCGGGATGGCGTGACCTTGTGGCGTCGGCGGCCGTACAGATGAGCGACGGCGACGACATCACCAGTGCGCTCGACGCGTTGGACGTACGTCAGCCACGGTTGAGGGTTAACTCACTCGAGTCCCTTAGCACCATCGGGAGCAGACTCGCTGGTCTCGGCGAAGCAACACTTAGTTCGTTCGAAGAGAAAGGCGGTGACCGCCACGCATTCTTCGATGCGATCGCTGAGATCCTCAAAATTGAGGCGGAGCGTGACACGCCCCAAGACCTCCTCGCCACCGCCTTTGTGACCTCCTTCGACATGGAGCTGGAGATGGCGTTGGTACGCCGTCGAGTCGACTTCACGGTGTTGATGCCCTACTACTACGTCCACGAGGCGTCGGACGGCACCGCTGCGACTCAGCGAGCAACGCCCCTCTGGCTCGCGACGCACGTGAAGTGGTCGGAAGTCGGATTCGCTCGCGTCGACGCGGGCGACGATTCTTCTCTTCCCAGCCCGGTACAAGCAACGTTCACTCCGCGTTGGCGTCTTGTGAAGGGAAGCATCTCAAAGTCGGATGACCCACTCGTGGTGGTCCGGCTAGTCGGATCCCCCCTGATGCCCGCGCCCAGTCTCGAAGACGCGGCGTTCGACGTCGATGGCGAGCCATTCGATCTCCCGACAACACTTCGCGAGTTCCTCGAGTCGGAGTATGGACAAATAGGTCCGGAGGGGCCTCTGCGTGAAGGTGTCGACTTGATTCCGTCGCTCGTGCTGGACGAGTACACGGGGTTGCACCACATTCTCGCGTCGGCAAGCGGTTCCTTTCCGCTGGACCTGACTCGCGACCCAAGTGGTGTCAACGGCTTTCGTTACTGGACGTCCGTGGGGGTTCAGTTCGACGACGCACTTGTTCGGTTAATGGCTGCTTCATACCTCGATAGTTCCAGCGATGGCGTCGACCTCGTCCGCACCGGTACCAGCCCCTCGAACCGCGGAGTCATCGTGAACCGGAACCTCAGTCCTGCCGAAGCAGACGTCATGACGTGGCAGGGATTCGACGCTGTGCGTGCGCAGTACAGCGCTCTCACGTCAGATCTGGTCCACTACGCGGTTCACCTGAAGGGAGCGAACGCCGCCGCGTCCTTCAAGATCGGCAAGTGCAAGGACGTGCGCTGGCCTGGTTCGCTGCCCGCGCCGTCGGACAGCATGGCGGAGACAGCATGACTGGACGACCAAGTATGGCCTCCAGTTTGAGCAAGTGGCGACAAGCATTCGAGAAACTCGATCAGACGCCCTGGCCGGGCACGAATCGAATCGACGATCCGACCCAGTTGCGTGGCCGCAAGCGCGACGTTTCCGATATCGCTGTGGCCTGCCTAGCAAATGACCTCCTTGTCATCCACGGAGCGTCCGGGGTCGGAAAGTCCTCGCTCCTCACAGCTGGGCTCATTCCTGAGTTGAGGCGACGACGGAAGACCGTCGTGTACTGCAATCGCTGGGATGCTCCTGATGACAGCGTGGCTCCGTCTGCGCACATCACTGAAGGTGTGCTGGAGGCGGACCCGTTCTCACTCCCGAACGGCGAGTTTGAATCTAGATTCGGTGATCGACTGGTGATCGTACTGGACCAGTTCGAAGAAGTGATTCGAAACAATCCCGAGTTCGCGCAACGCGTGCTTCGCTGGATCGAAGACGTAGTCGGCACGACCTCGGCCAGATTCGTCGTTTCGCTTCGGTCTGAGCAGGAGCACGAGCTCGCCGGGCTGTATACCAAGCCGTTCGCGCGTCGCGGACGCGTCGAGATCCCGGCAATTACGAACCCAAGGATCATCGAACTCATCATCGGGGGCCCCCGTGACTCGTCCACGGAGCAGAGCACCGAAGGACGCCGACTTCCGATCGCGGACGACGCGATCGATGCTCTTCGAGAGGCCTGGCAAGCATCACAGGCGGATGAGAACTCAACGAAGTGGGATCGGCCCGGTCTCCTGCACCTCCAAGCCGCTCTCTATGTCCTCTGGATGCGTAGATCTGCAAAGTCCGGCGGCGACGATGGCCTTGGGCACATCGCGCTCACCGATGTCACGGGCCTCATCCGCGAAGTAGCCAAGAGGCATGGTCTCGGCCGCGCGTCTGCACAGGCGGCACTGCTCGCATATGCGCTTGAGCTGAGCGTGTCGTGGAAGGTCGAGAACTGCGAGTCGGCGTGCATGAGCACGCGGACCTGGCAGGGGGTTCCGGCTGCAATCGTCAATCAGACCAAATGGATCTTCCGCGACATCACCGAGCATCTGTCGAGCGGCGGTTACAAGACTCCGCGAGACATGTGGGAACTCTCGAGAGAGGTCATCGGGCACCTTCACCGGCCTGCGCATGCTGCCGTTCAGCCGGTCGCTCAGAAGCTCTACAACGGACTCGATCCCGAATGGCTTAGTGCACGCGAGGTCGTGCAGACGGAGGCATCGTCGGGCGAAGGAAATCAGTACGGCCTGCAGCCAGACTGGCTTGGCGCTGAACGCCCATCCTTCAGCGCCGACATGCGCGACGGCGGACCGTCGCCGCGCCAACTTGGTTCTGGGCCCGCGGCCGGCCTCACAAACACCGATGTGATGTTCGAACTCTTCCGGTGCTATTTCTTCGCGCTCGAATGGCTGAAGCACGCGAAGATCGCACAGTTAGAAAGCAAGCGCGACAGCAAGATCGTAATTCTGACGCACGATCGCTACTCGGCCGGACTTGCCCGCTGGCACGGAAGCCAGGTCGGCAGCTTCAAGGAAGCCGTGGAACGTCTTGCCTCCCACCGCGGCGAGGATCTGGCATGGCACGATGTGGGCGGAAAGGTGCGTTCTGCAGCCGCGACCCGACTAGTTGTGAACGCCAACTGGCGCTCGTGCGCCATCCACGACACAGACTTCTCGGGCGTGACTTTCGTGAACTGCGACTTTGCAGGTTCAACATTCGAGAGTTGCGTCTTCGACGGAGCGACATTCGTCAACTGCATCCTCGACCAGGTCGATTTCGTGCGATGCGCCATCAAGGGGCGCCCGACCTGGCCCGAGAAAGCAGTGCTCGACCGGCTTGCCGACGAGGCTGTCGCGAAGGCGCCCGAGTTCAGACTGGCTGCCCCGAGCGAGCTGACTGACGCGCTTCGCGCGCTGCAGGCTCCTAGTTCGACGCGCATAACCTCAACGACTCACTTCCACCTGTATGCAAGGGAGTCTGGCACCCCCGCAGTCACTGCGTCGGGAAGGGCGCCAGCGCCAAAACCCACCAGGGAGCCGACGCTTCCGCTCAAGCCCGGCGGTCTCACTGTCTGCGGCGGCCGGCTAAGTTCGCTCACGTTTCGCACATGCGACTTCCTTGGACCCAACGCGACGGTCAGCCTCCACCACATCGCGGGGACTTCTTTGGAGATTTGCGAACAGCGCGTTGGCACGTTCGACATCTTCGCAGCGGGTATCCGAGGCCTAACGGTCACCCGCCCCGTGGAGGACCTCGATGAAGCCGCACCTAGTGGCGCCTCCTCCAACCGCGGCGGACCACGACAGTTCACGCTCAATGTTCATCGTGCCCGGGTAATCAATGCCTGGTTCGGTGTAAACCTCAAGGGCAAGGCCTCATTCGATGACTGCCTCATTCTCCAACTCGTCAACGCAAGCGAGTCCTTTACGCCAACGCTCTTGCGATCAAGATACTTCGGCTTGGTCAACGCTGAGACTCCCAAGGATTTGCTGGTGGAACCCAAGGGCTCAATCGAGATCGCGGATGCGGGTATCGAGACTCTGGGTGGTTTGGCGCCTGAGCTGGTGGGCCTGAGCAGAAACATCGACTTCCGGGAGTCAGTGCCCGACCTCGCCGTGGACTCGAAGGAGGAGTGACGTGGACGCCGAGCCGCTCTACGAGGAGGTCGCTGGGCTCGACCTGCAATCGCACACTCCAGAGGGCGGGCGCTCGCTCCTAGCGCTCGCAGATGCCGAGTGGCACTCGATGAGGGCACGCGAAGCGAACCCTTACGACGCCGAGAGTTGCCGGCTAGCGATGCTCGCCGCAGCAAAGCAGGCCGACTTCGACTCACTCCGGATCTGGCGTTCACGCGCCCTCGTGCGGTTCGCAGCGATCGGATGGACCGAGGGCGTCGGCGCCATCGTGATGAGCGAGGCCTTCAGCGAGCTGGCTCGGGTGAATCACGATTACGCAGCGGGCCGGACCCTCGACCTCATCGAGCCGTCGCCGACCGCGATCGCCATCCTGGATGAGATCGAGCGCTTCACCCAGGGGCCGGGGAGCGGTCATCAGCTCTCACCTCGATCCCCGAGCCAGGCGAGTCTGAAGCGTCTCTTTCATGAGAAGCGGGGATTCCTACTTTTGCTCAGAGATCAGTTCGAGGAGGCTCGGGCCTCCTACCAGCGAGCTCTGGCCGTCGCGGCCAACGAGCGCGGGAAGGTCAAAGTCAACCTGGCACTCGTGCTGGTCGACTACCTTGAAGCGCTCGCCACGAGGGCACCTACTTGTGACGGAACCGGCACGAGTCGCCTGGGGACCATCGCTCAACAGGCCGGCAGCGACGACGTCGCGGAAGTCGCGTTCAGGAACGCCGACATCATGGACGCTGGCGGGCGGGCGCTCCACCCGTACGAGATTCTTTGACACGGCTCAGTGCCAGACGACCGGCTCATCGACCTGTGTCGCCGCTGGGCTCATCCGGGCGGGTAATGGTGCCGCAGTCGAGTAGCCCAACCCAAGTACGCCCACGATATCGCCCTCGACGTGGAGGCGGCTGGAAATCTCAGCCTCAGCGATCAACACGTCACCGCTGAAGAACGCGGAGAGCCCGAGGGAGATCGCTGCGATCCACATGTTCTCGATCGCCGTCCCGATCCCAATACATTCGAAGGCATAGCTGGTGAGCGACTCACGAACCGCGTCGGGGTGAGCAGTGCGCAGTGTCTTCCGTCCGCCACTGAATACGCCACGATTCTCGATGAAGATCGCGGCCGGCACCTCGCGAAGCATGGCAGCCGACTCAACGACGCTCGATGGCCAGTGCGGATGCGGCAACCCCGTACGCGGGTCGTGCGGGACGTACGCCTCGACGTCAGGGGCAGCCTCGGCAGCCTCGGCGATCTCGTCGAGCAATTTGGGATATTGGACCACATGGAATCGCCACGGCTTGGCGTTCTTCGATGAGGGAGCGGCGAGCCCGCACGCCGTGACCACTTCCAGCACAGTTCTCGGCACTTCGCGGGAACGGTCATACTCGAACCGGATGGTTCGCCGCCCAAGGATCGTCTCGACGACCGGATTCGTATAGTCCCCTGAGTCGCGCTCGGCCATGCTGCTCCCTTCGATCAGACTCGTGCGTACGATCGAGTCGCCCCCACCCTGCCAGACTCATGTGTACCGCAGATCAGGAGGAACGGCGTGACCACATTCACCAGTGCCCAAGAGCTCAAGTTCGAGCTGCTGGCGAACGGGGTCACGCTCAGCGACGAAGCGCGATCGGCTCTCCGCGCCCTCACGAACGACGGTAAGCTCACCCCCGCCGACTATGCGTCGACGTCTGGCCTAATCCTTCGTCTCGATAGGAGGGAATGGGTCAACGCACCGGTCGAGGACCACAATCCCAACTTCGTTTCCTCGAGCATCTACGTTCTCGACTTGAACGATGACGGTTTCTTCGTGCATGGAAACGGCAAGGAGGCGCAGGCCGAGTTCTGGCCACTTCCGAGCTATCACGGTGGCACGGCACCGAACGGTATCCCGATCGGCAGCTACGTCGTCAGCCACGGCGATCGCGCACGTCTCTCACCCACCATCGGCTGCGCCTTCGAGTGCACGTTCTGCGACGTGCCGTATGAAATCGCCTACGGCGGGCCCAAGTCGTTGGACATCATGCTCCACTCACTTCGACTGGCGGTGGAGGATCCACTCCAGCCCGCCCGCCACCTGCTGATCTCGGGCGGGACCCCTGGCCCGTCGCACGTCGCCGCGCTCCGCGAGACCTACGAGCAGGTGCTCAAGGAGTTCGGTCACCTGGGCGTCGACATCATGATGGTTCCGGTCGACGGACTGTTCGAGTTGCCTCGGCTCGACGCGCTCGGTGTCAATGAGCTCTCCATCAACCTTGAACTCTGGGGCGAGAAACTCGCCAGCACGGTCATGCGTCACAAGTTCCGTCAGGGCAGGCAGCACTACCTCGACTTCCTCGAACTGGCCGCTGCTGAGCTGGGTGGAAGCCGGGTGCGCTCCATGCTAATGGTCGGGATCGAGCCGCTGGCTGACACGCTTGCGGGCGTGACCGCCATCGCGCAGCGCGGGTGTGTTCCGGTCCTTAGTCCATTCCGGCCCGACCCGATGACACCGATGGCCGCGCATCGGCCACCGACCGCGGCTGAACTGCGTGAAGCGTTCCTTCGTGCAAGTGAAATCGCGGCCAAATACGAGGCATACCTCGGTCCAACCTGCGATCCCTGCACCCACAACACGCTTACGTTCGCACTAGGTGGCAAGCACGCTCACACGCCGAATCTGCTGACGGGAGCGGCGTGAAGCAGCACCTGCTCTCGATCGACGACCTCGCGATCGACGCCGTGGACGCTCTGTTCGTCCGCGCGCAGGAGCTCTCTGGAGGGCCGGGCTTTCGAGCGCCCGTTCGCCACGCGGCATTGTTGTTCTTCGAGACGTCCTTGCGGACTCGGACCGGCTTTGTCTCCGCGGCGCACCGACTCGGGTGGCCGACGCCGATCGAGGTTCTTGAGCGGCGGGCAAGTGCATCCTCCATGCCCGAGAGCTTGCGCGACACTGTTGGAGTCGTGTCGGCGTACTTCGACACTCTCATCGTTCGGCACGATGGCGCCATTGCTGATGTCGTGCCGCTGGTTCGCCAGGGAACGGTCGTCATCAACGCAGGCGATCGTGGGCCGAGCTCTGAGCACCCCACCCAAGCTCTCATCGACGTCTTCGCGATGAGCCAACTCGTCGGTGAGATTCAGGACCTCAGCATCGTTGTCGCTGGCGATCTCCGAATGCGTGCGGCACGCAGTCTGCTGAATCTGCTGGCTCGCAGACCGCCAAGGGGCCTCGTGCTGGTCACAGATCCGGCGCTCACTGAGGGTCTCGAGCTCCCTGTCGCGCTCCGAGAGGCCCCAATGGTTGACAGCTACGACGATCTCGAGCGCATTGACGCGCTCCATGCCATCGGGATCCCAAACGGCAGCGTCGAGGAGAACGTGCGCAGTAGGCTGCGCGTCGATGCACGAGTACTCGCCCGCCTGAGCGCTCGAGGCAAGGTGTTCTCGCCCATGCCGGTCATCGACGAAGTCGATCGCGACATTCGGGGCGACCCGCGCCTTGCTTTCCTGGAGCAAAGCGCCCTTGCGCTTCCGGTACGGATGGCCGTTCTGGAGTCATTCACCTTGTAGGCCCGGCTCTGGGAACAGTTACTCTTTTGTGCCGATCAACATTTTCGACGACCAGTCCGGGAGCGGCAATCCTCCGCAGCTCTCCCCTGCTGCCACGACGGCTCGTCGCTCGTCGACGTCGCCGCCTCCTCCGCAAAGGGGATCCGGCTCGGCTGTCCCAATCGCGCTCCTCGGGGCGCTGGCGCTCATCGCCGGCGGCTACGGGGTCTACCGATACCAGCACGACGCTCCGCCGCCGGTGGCTGGGGCCTCGTACATCGTCAAAGCCGAGACTGACCGCCCGAAAGGCGAGTGCATCGACTCTTCTGGATCGGGCGGGGACCACGGCGCCCTGGCCAAGGTGGCGCTGAAGACGACCGCACAGATCGTCTCAGCGTGGGCGCCGCCTGGGAGCGTCCCAGACAACGTCGCGGTGCCGGCTCACCAGGGTCTGACTCTGGTGGCTCGTGTGGTCGAGGCGGACTCCTTCGGCACGGCGAACGCGGCAGTGCACACGGCATCGGTGACCATCCCTGCCGTCGCTGGGCTCAACGCGGCCGCGCCGCTGGCCGAGGAGCCGAACTACATCGACCGCAGTCAGACGTACAGCGCACAGCACAGCACTGTTCAACGGCAACTCGCCGCAGCGAGGTCGGCTGTAGAGAGCGGCACTTCGGCCATCGACAGGTTGGTTGGGCAGACGTCCAGTGGCTCCGACGTCACCGGCTGCGTGCTCGCGCTCGCGGGCATCCTCGGACCGAACTCCGACATCCTCGTGGCCTCCGACTTGGAGGACACGCGCTTCACAGCGCCCGGTGCCGCCCACCTCGCCGGCTCGATGAAGGGGGTTCGCCTCTGGATCGTGCAGGCATGTCCGTCCGGCGTTCCGAAGGCATGTCAGAAGCAGCTCGAGACCTTCCTGGGCCGGTTCACCCCTCTCGGCATGTCCTCGAACCAGGTGAAGAGCGTCCGCCCCGAGGCGGCCTCCGAAGCCGTGCACGACTGGCTCGGCCGCTGAACCGTCGGGGAACGGTTCGAAAGCCAGCAGTTGCTCCTCACTATCCAAGGGAACCCCAATGCCGATCCTGCTCATCCTCGCCGCATGCCTTACCGTGCTGGGCACCGGCCTTGTCGTACCGGAACTCCTGAAAGCAGTCGAGAAGCGCCGTCGAGACGCAGAACTCGCTGCACGCCAGCAGGCCAAGGAGGCTCGCCGCCTCCAGCGCCAGAGTGCGAAGGTCGACCGCCGCGCGCGCCGTGCGGCTGCGGCCGAGCGTCAACTCGAGCTGGACGAGATCCGCTCTGACCCGCACCGCTACCTCTACCGGATGATGCTCGCCGCTCTGCCGCGGATCATCCGCCGCCGCGGCGACCAAGCGGCCGCCTCGGTAGCAATCCACCGCGCGACAGGGAGGCACCAGGCCGCGTCTAAGGCACTCGCCGACTTCGACGAGGCCAACCGCTGGGTCACGAGCGAAACCGGCAAGAAGGTCGTCCTCTGGGGCCAACGCCTCGCCCTGCCCGTGTTCGGGTTCGCGATCCTGCTCGACGGCTGGGGAACGACAGCCGCATTCGAAGGTCCGCTCGGGTACGTCCTGGCACCCGCCTTTGTCCTCCTCATGGCCCTAGCGTCTATCGTCGTCTGCTGGGGACTCGCGCTGTTCGATCAGCAGGCTAAGGCGTTTAGCTCCTCCGCACGCGGCCTCGCGGCGACCGGCGGTGCCCTGCTCTTCATCGGGAGCGCGGCGATGATGATGAACTGGGCGCCCGCCGGCCCTGCCAAGGTGTACGACCCGCAGATTCGCGACGCACAGATAGCTGTGGCCGACCTCCAGCGGAAGCCGAACAGCGCTGATCTGCAGGCTCAGATCGACGCCCTGAATGACCCGAAGACTGGGCAGATCGCGACACTTCAGGCACGCGAGAGGAACTACCAGCACGCCGCGCAATGGGCCGTCCTGGTCCTAGCTCTCGGCGATGCCATCGCAGCCGAAGCGCTCATGCTTGCACCACTCATCCGACGCCGCGAGCAGCTGCGGTACGACGTCGACCTCGCACAGCACGGCATCCAGGACGCGGAGGATAACGCGGCCGAGGTTGAGAACGCCATCCGGACTGACGTCACGATCGTCGCCGACGCAATGACACGGGAAATGACGGCAGGTGGGCACGGGCTACCCGAGATTCAGCAGATGGTCGCCGACACGCTCGTGCGGCAGCGCGACCTGACCCTCTTCCGCGAGCTGCTGACCGGAGAAGAGGTCGCCAACGTGGCCGACAACGCGATGGACGACCACGACACAACACCCCGGGTCGTGCCAGGCGAGGTCGTGGACGATCGCACGCCCCCTGCTCCGACGCCCCCGGCCGAGCAGCAGGCCATGTACGCCGCCGACAACACGCCGGGAACTGGCTACCTCCCGGCTGTGGTCGACGAAGAGGTTCGGATGCCCGACCGCCACGCCGCCCGTTCGGTCAACCTCGATGACCTCGATCAGTCCCTCTGAGAACCGAAACCAGCTAAGGAACAAACCATGAGCAAGTACGTCTCCCAGCGCACGCTGGTCACGGCGCAGATCAGCGCCGAGCTCGCGACGAGCCTCGGCCTGACGACTGAGCAGTCGGACCTCGTGCTTCACGCCGGAGAGCTGCGCGCGAACAACAACGTGACCCAGCTCGACGCGCTCCTCGCCACGCACGGCGATGCACTCCAAGCCGCGACGAGCCAGCTCGTCCCCGATGCAACCACCGACGTCAATTTGACTATCGACAAGGCGGCGGCGCGTGTGCGAGGCGCAGTCACCAAACGTCTCTTCGACGACGCGCTCGCGGTGACGAAGAGCGCCGATCTCGGCTTTTCCCACGTCGCATGGACCCTGGAGCCTGACGTAGCGACGATCCGCGCGACCAGCACGGACGGTAACGGCATCCTCGACATCCGCGTCGACAGGGCAACTGGGGAGATGGAGCGCGACTGGGAGGTCGGCTCGGGCGACGCCTGCGTCGAGCTCGACAGGAAGGTCGTCGCCGGCCTCCGGCTGAGAGGCTGGGCGCTCGAGACGACGAGCGTTGACCAGCACAACGGCAAGCGCGATGGCGCGCGCCTTATCAAGCCGGCCGACGCGAGCTCGCCGGACAGCCCCACCGTCGGCGCGGTGCTCGATCACCGCGCACGGGAAGGGCGACCGATCCGCAGGATCACCGACGAGAGCGATCGTCAGACCGCGCCAGGGAAGCAGGTGGTCAAGTGACCACTGCGGAGTACGAGCAGCCCGCAGACCGTCGCACGCTGCGCCTCATTCGCGAGCTCGACGACGCCGCTGCAGCAGGATGCCAGGTCGTCATCACCGGCTCGGGGGTCCACGACCTCCTCATCGACCCGCAGGATCGAGCACTATGGCTACCGGACTTGCTCACCAGCTACGCCGCCGACCGACAGAAGGGTCTCGTCATCTGGCAGCTCGCGAGCGAGCCCGAAAGCCGGGCGACGCTTCCAGAGGGACGCTCGGTGACCGTGAAAACGGTCGACCCACAGTCACATCCCGCCGATGCAGTGCGCGGGCTCCTCACCGACCTCGCAGACGAGGCAGACCCCGCACTCCTCGTCATCGACTACATGGACCTTGTGTTGTCGAGTGACTTCGACGGGCACGAGCTCCTGCGCGCGTCCCTCCTCGAGCAGTTGCAATCGCTGGCATCCGACCACGACTGGCGGACGCACGGCCACCAGCTCGTCCTGGTAGACCGCGGTAGCGGCATCACCCCGCACCTCACACACCAAGCTGGCTATCGCACGGTGCGCGTCGACGCACCCGACCAGCGCGAAGCCGAGGTGTTCATCGCCAAGAAGACGAGCTCGACCGCGACCAATCGGCTGCACCTCGCACCGGCGCTGACCGTTGATCGGGCGAGCCGGTTGGCTGGCGGCCTCCTGCTGCGCGGCATCAACGAGGCCGCCGCGCTGTCCTCAGCCGAGCGCCCATTGGAGCCGCTGACCCTGTCGCGAATGAAGGGCGCCGCGCTCGCGCAACAGTCCAAAGGCACTCTCGTGCTGCTCGATGACCCGGTCGACTTCGCTACCGACGTCGCCGGTCTGCACGCGGTGCGGTTCTACCTCACGCGCCTTCAAGCGCGCGGCAAGACGACCGCGCGTGTGCTGCTGGCAGGCCCTCCCGGAACAGGCAAGACCTACAGCGCCCGGGCCATCGCCCGATTCATGGGGATTCCGCTCGTACGTTTCGGGAAGATTCAAGGCGAGCTCATGGGCCAGACCGAGGAGTTCACCGACACCGCGCTGGCGACCCTTGCGGCGATGTCGCCCTCCGGCGTCGAGTGGGGAGAGTTCGACCAGGCCGGCGGCGGGACCCGCAATTCGTCCGGGTCCTCCAGCAACGAGGCCTACCAGGGACAGCGCGCGAAGTTCTTCGACGCGTTGTCCAGCCCCAGCGACGACTCGGGCTTCACCGTGATCGCGTCGACGAACGTGCCCGCGCCACGCTTCATCGACTCGGCGGCGCTTGACCGTTTCGAGGTCATCCCCGTCCTCCCCGCCTCTACGTCCGAGCTCGTCGACGTAGTACGTATCAACGCACGCCAGACGCAGGTCCCCCTCGGCGACGGTATCCAGAGCGCCATCCACGACTACATGGCGAACGGACGCGTCATCAGCAATCGCACCGCCACCGAGGTGGTGGCCGACGCGCACTTCGCGGCCATCTCGCGTGGAAGTGAGAAGGTCGAGGGCCAAGACATCACGCACGTTCTCCAACAGCGGTTCCGCGACGACTGGACCCATGACGTCGAGTATTCGACTCTCACATCGATCGTTGCCGCCAAGAAGGAGTGGGCGCTCCCGTGGGTCGCCTCGGCCGAGTTGGGCGAGTCGTACGAGCCGCCGATGTACCTCCATCACTACTTCAAGGACTCCGGCCGCCTCGACAGCGAGCGGATCGTCGCGCGGATCGACGAACTCGACCGGATGGGGGCCTACCGTGGCTGAGACCCACTGGTGGACTCCTGGCGAGTCACACCCGGACGCGATCTGGCTGACCGGGGTCCGAGCCGCACTTGAATGGTGGGAGGCCCAGGAGGCGTCATACGGCGTCACCAGTAGCATCACCGGACTCGGCGCGATCGCCGCAGCGGAGCAACGGATCTCCGAGCTCCACGCGGGCCGCAACACCCTGCTGGCGCCGTCGGCGACGTACGCACTCATCACGGCGTTGCGCGTCATTGGGGTGGGCCGTGGCGACGAAGTGATGATCCCGCAGGGTGACTGGCCCGCGACCGAGGCAGTCGTACGCCTCCTCGGGGCTATGCCAATCTCCGTCCCCATCGACCCCGAGACGCGCACGATCATCCCTGAAGGCTGTGCCTTCTGGTCCAACAATTCGACCAAGGCCATCGTCGCGCGCCACCACACTGACAACCCGGCGCAAGTTCATGAGATTCGCCTCGCCGCGCCTGGCATCCCGGTGATCGAAGATTGCGCCACTGCATTGGGCACTTTGCTTCGCGGATCGCCGGTGGGGGCGATCGGTGACTTCGCGGTGCTCTCCTTCGGTCCCGGGAAGTCGCTTGACGCCGGCGAGGGAGGCGCACTCCTCGTCAACTCGGATGAGGCGTGGGAGCGGGCGTTGCAGCTCTCGGCACACCCGGCGCGACAGGCCATGGCCGGCGTCGAGAAGGATCTCGTCCAGCCTTCTCAGCGCCCTCACCCACTGATGGCTGCCCTCGTTGCATATGGCCTTCGCGACGGCCTGCCTTTGCCCGCGGCGCGCCGTGCCCCGGTGCCAACGTGATCACTCCCCAGGCGGACCTTGTGGACATCCTCGGCGACGACAGCGACCCACATGTCATCCGCAGGCTCGCCGCAGGGATGCTCGAGCGCTTGCAACTCAGGGTCGGGAACCATCTCGCGGGCCTTCTCTCCGATCCCGAACTCACGGCGTTCGAGTCACTCATCGACGCCGAGGCCGACGACGAGACGTGCCAAGAGTTCCTCGCCCAGCACATTCCGCAATACGAGCAGGTGGTGCGCGACGAGTGGGATGGCCTTCTCGCGTGGTTCGCGGACGAGATTGGGCGACCCGCAGGGCTCGAGGGCACGGTTAGAGGTGCGTGCACGGCGTCCGCGGGCCAACCGAACTCGACAGGAACGCCGTGATCTCTGGCCGCGCGAGTCTTGAGAAGTCCGCCGATTGGGAACGCCTGCTGATCTGGTTCACTTCCTCAGTCAGTCCGGCGGTGGTCGCCGTATGAGCGTCGGAACCCGCGCGCCCAGCCTTCGAGTGAGCACTCTGGTGCGTGGCGCTGACGCCTCGCGCCGCCACGCGACAGCGGTGGGCAAGCTCATCGATCTCGTGTCGGAGTGGGGCCCGACTGCGGGTCTCGACGTGACTATCCGCCGCCCGAAGCCAAGCGGCCCGACGCATGCTGAGATCAGCCCCCAAGGTGACATCCCCGAGCATTGGCAGGCCGACGTGCGCTGGGCACTCGCGAGCATTGCCGACCTCGGGAGGGTACGGAACATCGGCGTTGTCGCAGCCCCGGCCCACCTCCTCGAACTGCGGCTGAGCCGCGATCTTCCAGGTGCCGACCGCTGGTACGACTCCAACGCCCCCGACGCCACTCCTCAGGACACCGTCACAGCGGAGCTCGCTCGCCAACGCCGTATCCGTGTGGTCAGCCCGTGGCCGCAGGCGTACTACGCGCCGCTCGCGGACCTGGTCCAACTCGGCGTGCCCGGCCTCGTTGTCCGTTACCGGTTGCAAGGTGCGTCGGCGATTGAGCACACAATGCTCGACGATGCACTGGAGAACTCGTGGCCTGACGCTCGCGGCCCACGTCAGGACTACCTCGGACAAGCGCTCCGTGTCCGGACGTTAATCGGCGCAAGGGAACCGCTCCCGGCGCGGATGCGTGCAACCCTACGGAGCTGGGCCACGAGTATCACCGCGGTTGAGGTCGATGACGACCTACGCAGCGAGGCGTGGGCTGGCGAGAGCCTCGCTGGCTTCGCCGTTCCGATCGGTGCTGCGACAGCGATGGTGCGCTTGCCTGTCAGCCATTATGAGCCGTTCCCGGGCCTCGCTACGACGGCGACCGCAGTCCCATCGCGCCCACTCGACCCGCTGCCTCCCAAACCCGACCGTGCCGTTCGAGTGGGCAAGGCAATGGCAGCCAGCGGCTTGTGGATCGACGGCTCGCTCGACCTGAACGACCTCGTTCAGCATGCCTTCATCCAGGGTAGCTCCGGCTCTGGTAAGTCGACCTTGCTCGTGACACTCGCTCTCGCGATCCAGGAGGCGGGCGGCAGCTACACGATTCTCGATCCCGAGGGCAGCACGGTCGAGGCGCTCATCAGCCGCACACCTGTACGACTCTCGGGCACCACCCAGGTCGTTCGTCACGGGATCGCGGGCCTCGACGTACTCGTGAACATTTTCGGCACCACAGTCGACAACGACGTGATGGTCGACCTCTTCGCCGAGATGGTTCAGCACGCGATGGACCCCGAGGGCACGGGAATCGTAGGTCCGCGCTGGCGACGTTGGTTCGCACTCATCGCGAACGGTGTCGCGGAGTACTTCGGTCCTGAGGCCACGTTGGTCACGGTGGCGGCCGTCGCGAGCGACTCCGAGCGTGTTCGGCTGCTCAGCCAGCGGCTGATCGAACGTGGCTCCGAGATCGGTAGGCGACTGCTCTCGGAGTACGGCAGACAGTCCAAAGACTCCGCTGGGGATACGACGAGCTGGGCGGCATCGAAGTTCCAGCCCATCCTCTCCTCGACTGCGACCCGCGCTGTGCTGGGTACTCCGGGTGCCGGCTTGGACGTCCTCAAACTCATGGAATCCGGCCGCTCGCTCGCTGTCGACCTGGGCATGCACCGACTCGGCACATCCGGCGCGCGAATGGTCGGTGCGATGTGGCTACTCAGATACTGGGCGGCCCTGCACGAACGGACGAACCGCGAGTCGCCGCACGTCCTCCTCGTAGATGAGGCACACCTGTTCCAGTACGGCGCCTTGCCACAACTTCTCGCTCAGGCTCGCAAGTTCGGTGTCGGTGTTGTCATCGCCACTCAGCACATCGGACAGCTCTCCGCCGAGCTCGCCGATGCGCTCGAGTCCAACACGGGCACGTTCATCAGTCTGCGCTCAGGCTTACTCTCCGCTAGCCGAGCAAGCATGCGACTGGAAGGGTGGCCGGTACAGGAGCTCGTGCGACTTCCGAACCTGACTGCTGCCGCGAGCTTCTCCCGCGATGGTGTGGTGACCGACCCGTTCACTCTGCATGTCGATCACTTCGAGCGCCTTCGCGAGCTCCAGAATCGCGGCAAAGTCGGCTCAAGCGTCGCAGCCTCAATACTCTTGAGTTCCGAGCGTGCGAACAGAGCCGCGTCGGAAGGTCCCCCTCCGCTCACCGACACAGACGTCGTCGCACGACTGGGTGCCCAGTCGGAGCACACGTCTTCGGACGACGAGGTCCCGCGCATTCGGGCCGACGGGCCAACGCAACGCTCATCGGCGCGGGGTGACGGCAGGTTCCTCGACGAGTGGATCGCCAGGCAGAACGCGGACCGCCCTGACCCTGCGGCGGGCGACCGGCGATCAACTGCGGCGCCGAGCTGATGCGTCGTCAGCGAACTCCGCGATCCCAACCGCGCCACCGCAGTTCGGGATCGGTTCCATTACCGAGAGGGGGTGATGGTTATGGCGGGCAACAAGAGTCAGCAAGCCAAGCTGCAAAGCGCAGAGCGGCTGCGCAAGCAGCAGGAGCGCGGGTCGGCGAAGTTCAAGGGCAACTCGAACGTCCACAACGGCGGCAGCCGAGGACAGAGCGGGAAGCCGAAAGGAAAGGCCTGACTGACAGGTGGGTGTCGCGGATTCGGGCCGCGGCACCCCCTGCAGCCGGCCTGGACGCACTCGTCCCACCCAGGGGCAACACCCAGGCTGACACGGCTGAGGGCTCCTTGATGTGTCACAACGTCAGGGGCGGTGGGATACCCGTCGACTGCATTAGCTCCGTCTCCCACCAGCGGGTGGATCGTGGCCGATGCCGCAGAGCGCTGCGCGGGGTGCCTCGGCCAGTCCTCCGGTCGGCCCGCGTCCCCGAATCCAGTCGACGCTGGTGAGGACGACTCGTTATCGAGCCGCCCTCACGAGCATGGTGCCTACCAGCCACCTTTGATGCCGCAGACCGGGCACTTCTTGAAACGCTCGGGGTAGGCGATGACGGTGCCGCAACCACGGCAGGTGTAGCCACGGAAGCTACAGAGGATTGGGCTGACCATTTGCTTCTTCCTTTGCGTCGTCTTGTCGGGCTGACGCTCTTCTAACCGTTCCCGATCCTTCTCTGGAACCCGACTCGGGAATCCGAACGGGTGACTCGTTGGTCTATCGGGATCGGTTCCGTCAACGTCCACCTCAACCGAAGGAGCCGAGATGTCCCGTAACCGCAAGTTCCCAACCCAGATCCCCCGCTATCAGTCCACGTTCAGCGGCCGCGCCATCCACCTCATCGACGCCGAAAACCTGCTCGGCGGCCCGAACGCAGCCCCCGAGGCCTTCATCGAGATGTGGCGCGTCTACCGAGGAGGCATCGTCTCCACAACGAGTGACCAGTTCGTTCTGGCGGGAAGCTCCTTCTTCTTCAGAAACGTCCTCCCGGCCCTCGCCGGTTTAGGCGCCCAGCTACTCGTCCGGGATGGCGAGGACGGCGCGGAACTCGCACTCCTAGATGGCCTAAATCTGACGCACGCGGCCGACCGGTTCGACCGCGTGGTCATCGCGAGCGGCGACGGCATGTTCGAGGACCTCGCGATCGAAGCTCGGCGTCGTGGGCTCCACGTTCACCAGGTCACCGGCCTGGGGCGGTGCTCCGCTGCTCTTTCCAGGGCTGCGACGACGCACGCGCAGCTGCATCTCAACTTTATGGACGCCGAGCCGCACGCCGGTCTTCGGACCCTGGCTAAGCTCCGGGCCGCCGGCCGCGAGGCTCTCATTCGTGGGATCGGACTAGATCCCACGCCTGAACGTCACCTCATGTTTGTCCGCGACGGTCGGTGAGACCTCTAGCCATGGCAGAATCCAGGCCAACTTTGACGCCGGACATCGAGGTCGAGAATGCTGCTGTGCAATGGCTCTAGGCCAAACTTGATGCGGCGGTATTCGCTCCACCCAAAGACGCACGTATGCGGGTCCACTCGGACCCGGTGTGCTTCGTTGGCACGCAGGGGTCCTCTCGTGGCTTTCCGCCCGATGCGGCTTGGAATTGGTCTATGAAGCTCTATCACTACACATCCCCCGACCACCTTCCACTCATCGTGGAGGCTGGATACCTAAAGTTGGTTGAGTCGAACATCTCGCGATCGCGCGAGCACGCGGGACCGGATGTCGTATGGCTTACCTCGTCCCCGACTCCGGCCGCTGGACATGGACTCTCCGGTTCCAGGAACGACAAGAAGCGCGTGCGGTTCACTGTCGATGTGGACAGACGTTCAGTCCAGAAATGGCGCGCGTGGGCCAAGGCCCGTGGCATCGCTAGCGACTGGATGAACGAACTGGCTCGTGCCGGCGGCAGCGGGACTTGGTGGGTCAGCGAACGCCCAATCGAAAGTAGTCAGTGGATCGAGATCCTCGACCTGTCAACGGGCCAGCCCCTAGCGACACGTTCAGTCAACCAAGAGGAACAGTACCAACCAACCATTCCCTTCCTCGCGTATTCGTGGGAGTCGCAGGTGCGTCAGTATCCCCAGCCTGGGCTCTCAGGCATCCAGTACTTCAAGGGTGACCTATCGCCAACCGTCTGGGTCGACTGTCTCCTCTACTACGACGCCACGGGCGAACTCATCGGGATCCTGAACCACTACCCGATGGATAACGACGACGAGGTTGCCGGGAGTGTCAACGTGTACGTCCGCCCTGATCGTCAACGCCAAGGCATCGCCACCCAGTTGATTGACGAGTGTGCTCGCCGCTGGGCTCCGAATCCCGCACAACAGGCGTACACGCCTTCAGGCGCAGCGCTTCTGAACTCCATGTCAACGAATCGGCCGCAGATCCGCGACTAGGTGACTGCCGGCGACAAGTGTCTCCGAAAGCGGGTCGACTGCTGCTCCCGATTCTGGTTGGGTCCGCGCGAAGGGCATGCAAGGGGAGGATTTGAACCTCCTGAGCGCCGTCGTCACCGGCAAATTAGTG
Source organism: Nocardioides sp. JS614 (assembly GCF_000015265.1). Taxonomy (NCBI): domain Bacteria; kingdom Bacillati; phylum Actinomycetota; class Actinomycetes; order Propionibacteriales; family Nocardioidaceae; genus Nocardioides; species Nocardioides sp. JS614. The sequence continues at coordinate 1,076,289 of NC_008699.1, read as the reverse complement.
GTCCAAGGCAGCGTTCAAGGCGACAAGGCGTGATACAAGAAATTGATACAAAGAACTGTGTAATCCGCGGCCAAGCGCGGCCAACGCCGAACCCGAAAGACCTGAAACAGTGCCGCTGACGCGAAGATTCACCCCAGCGGGTGGGCCTTCGCGTCAGAGGTCTTCAGCTCGCGTGGTCGAGGGTGACGCGGTAGCCCATGGCTTCGAGCTGGCTGATGGCTCGCATCTTGGTGCGGTCGGGGTGGAGGCGGTTGAAGAACTCGCCTCCAGGGTCGTCGTAGAGGGTGCCGGTGGTGCCCATGTGCCAGATCGCGATGAGCATGGAGTGCTGGATCGCGACGTTGGCCTTCAGCGGGCCGCGCCGGCTGGCGATCCGCCGGTAGCGCGCGCCGAGGTAGGTGGTCCGGTTCTGTGAGCACGCCATCGCGGCCGCCCCGAGTGCGCCCTGCAGGTAGGGGTTCCCGGGCCTGGTCCGTGAGGACTTCACCTTCCCGGCGGACTCGTTGCTGCCGGGTGTGGTCCCGGCCCAAGAGGCGAGGTGCTTGGCAGTGGGGAACCGGGTCATGTCCGCGCCGGTCTCGGCGGTGATGATGTCGGCGGTGATCGTGGAGATTCCCGGGATCGTGCAGATCAGGTCGTGGAAGCCCTGAAACGGCTCGATCACCACCTCGATCCGCTCAGTCAACTGCTCGACGGCGGCGGTGTGTCGGTCGATGAGATCCAGGTGGACCCGGGCGAGGAACGCGTGGTGTTCGGTGAACCGGCCAGCGAGCGCTTCGGTCAGTTCAGGGATCTTGGACCGCAGTCGACGCCTGGCCAGGTCGGCAAGCCCGGCGGGATCGCGGTCGCCGGCGATCAGCGCTTCGAGCATGGCCCGTCCTGAGACGCCCATGATGTCGGAGGCGACCGCGGACAGCTTGATCCCGGCGTCCTCCAGCAGCTTCTCCAGCCGTTGGACCTCCCGGCCACGTTCGCGGGTGATCGCGGTCCGTGCCCGGGTCAGGTCCCGCAGTTGCCGGATCGGTTCGGGTGGCACGAACGAGGCCCGGACCAGGCCGTGCGCACCGAGCTGGGCCAGCCAGGTCGCGTCGGCGACGTCGCTCTTGCGTCCCGGCAGGGTCTTGACATGGCGGGCGTTGACCAGCATCACCTCGACACCGGGCAGGTCTTCGAGCAGGTAGTAGAACGGCTTCCAGTAGTCACCGGTTGCCTCCATCACCACACACGTGACCTGCTCGGCGATCAGATGCTCGCGCAGCGCCAGGATCTGGCCGGTCATTGAGGTCCAGGTCGTGACCGTTTCCACGGTCTTGCGCCGACCTGCTCCCGCATGTCGGACGCAGACCTTGGCGTCCTTCTTCGACACGTCCATGCCCGCACACCGGACGTGGATCACTTCCATGGCCATCTCCTCCTCGCGATCGGATCCAGGCGTCCGTCGTGAGGAGGGCAGGGAGATTCGAAAGTCTGACGCTCGGGCTCGCTGGCACCAATCCACGGTTCCCGTGGAAGCCCTCCACCACCATGCTGACCTACAGGCTCGCAAGCACCACAGAGTATCCGGGGTCGACCACGACGAACCCCTCAGCATCCGCCCCTTCGCCCGCGGACTGCAACGCGCAAGCCGTGCCGAATCTTCGCGCACCACGGTGCGCCAAGGAACGAAGGCGCCGCGTTGCTGACCTGCAGGTTTGGGTCGGTCAGCGCTTCATGAGCGCTAGCTCACTCACCTGGCACCAGTGGCACGCGGCGTACCCGACGCTGAGCAGCACCGGCACGTTCCGTCGCCGGGCCTCCGCGAACGCCTCGGGCCCCCACTCCCACCAGTCGACGGGGTTGTCGGCGTGCTGGAGCAGGTACGGCGACGTCGCGGACGCCAGTCGGTTGGGCACCTGGCCACGCTAGCCGTGCGGCCGAGGCACGGTGAGGAGAGGCGCCCAGGCGAGGACGTGCCTCGGCCGGACGCCAAGACCCGGGGAGGACACGGACAGATCCGCAGTCCTCCCCGGGCGCTCGACCGCTACTTGACCTCGGCTCGCATCACGAGGCGCAGCCCGAGGAGCCCCGGCAGGATCAACCAGACGGCCGCAGCGGCCGCGAGGTGGGCCCACTGGTCGCCGGCGATGGTCCCGTCGAAGAGGGTGCCCTGCGCCAGGTTGAGGTCCACCCAGGGCTGCAGGTCCTGGTACCAACCCTGCGTGGTGGCCAGCATGCCGGACACGGTGGGGACGAGGAGCGAGGAGACGAAGTACATCACCAGGGCGACCGGCGAGCTCCGGAAGAGGATGCCGAGCATGGTCCCGGTCAGCAGGCACAGCAGGCTGCCGACCATGATCTCCACGCCGTGGGCGAGGGACACGTCCCAGACCTGGTCGGTGCCGGCGACGGTGGTCCCGACGATGTTGCCGGCGATCCCGACGGCCAGGGCGAACAGCATCGACGAGATGCCGACGGCGACCGACGCGGCGACCTTGGCCAGGACGATCCGGTGGCGGTGCGGCACCAGTGTGAACGTGGTCAGGCCGGTGCGCTGGCTCCACTCACCGGTGATCGACAAGACCGCGATGATCGGCAGGATCACCGTCATCGGGAAGCCGATGGCCTGCGCGAACGTGTAGTAGGTCAGGTCCTCGTCGGGGGCGAACAGGATGATCGCCACCGTCGAGCCGAGAGCCGCGATGACGATGCTCGCCATCAGCCAGTAGCCCGAGCGGGTGTCGAACATCTTGCGGAGCTCGACGCGGGTCACGCGGGACAGCGGCACCCGATGGACGGGAGTGTGCTGCTCCAGAGCGGCGTCGAGGGCGGTGGTGGTCATGCTGCGTTCCCTTCTCGTTGGGTGTCGGCGGTGAGCTGGAGGAAGAGCTCCTCGAGGCCGCCGTCGGCGGTGCGCAGCTCGGTGAGGGCGAGGCCGGCGTCGCGGGCGAGCAGCCCGACGACGGCGAGGTCGGCGTCGGCGCGGAGCGCACCGTCCCGCCCGGGTGTCGTGACGAGGCCCGACTCGCGCAGCAGGCGCTCGAGCGCGGCCATGTCCCGCGAGCGGACGATCGTCCCGGCGCCTTCGAGCAGCTCCGTCTTGGCGCCCTGGGCCACGATGCGACCGCGCCCGATCATCACGATGTCGTCGGCGATGACCTCGACCTCGTGCAGCAGGTGCGACGAGAGGAGGACCGTTCCGCCCCCGTCGGCGTACCACCGGAGCAGGTCGCGCATCCAGCGGATCCCGGCCGGGTCGAGACCGTTCGCCGGCTCGTCGAGGATCAGGACGGACGGCCCGCCGATCAGGGCGACGGCGATGCCGAGACGCTGGCGCATGCCGAGCGAATAGCTGCCGACACGCCGCTCCGACTCCGCCTCGGTGAGGCTGACGAGGTCGAGCATCTGCCGGACGCGGTCGTCCGGCAGGCCCATCAGCTGCTGGGCCAGGGTGAGGATCTCCCGGCCGGTGCGACCGGCGTGCTGCGCCGAGGCGTCGAGCATCACGCCGACCTCGCGGCCGGGGTTGGGCAGGTCCGTGAACCGGCGACCCGAGATGGCGGCGGCTCCGGACGTCGGCCGGGTGAGGCCGACCATCATGCGCATCGAGGTCGACTTGCCGGCGCCGTTCGGGCCGAGGAACCCGGTGACGCGGCCCGGTCGGGCCGTGAAGGTGATGTCGTCGACGACGGCGCGGCCGCCGTACTTCTTCGACAGGGATTCGATGGTGATCATGGGCGAGAGCTCCTGGTTGAGGTGATGCCTCGACGCTAGGAGTGCGACCGGCCGGGCGCGTCGTCGTCAGGTCGCGTTCGTGCCACGACCACCCCATGACCCGGGGTCCGACCTTGGTCGGACCCCGGGAGCGGCCTCAGCGGTCCGTGGGCGCGAAGATGCCGGTCTGGTAGGCGAGCACGATCGCCTGGGCCCGGTCGCGCAGATCGAGCTTCTGGAACAGCCGGGTCACGTGGGTCTTCACGGTGGTGTCGCTGATGAACAGCTCCCGCCCGATCTCGGCGTTGGACAGGCCCTGGGTGATCAGCCGGAACACCTCCAGCTCGCGGCCGGTCAGCGTCGCCACCGCCGCGGGCGGCGGCTGCCGGCGCAGCCGGGTGAACTCGCGGATCACCCGGCGGGTGACGGTGGGCGAGAGCAGCGCGTCGCCGTCGGCGATGGTCCGGACGGCGGCGATCAGCTGTTCGGGCGGGTCGTCCTTGAGCACGAACCCGCTGGCGCCGGCGCCCAGCGCCTCGTAGACGTACTCGTCGAGGTTGAACGTCGTGAGGACGAGCACGCGCGCGGTGTCGCCGGCCGCCAGGATCCGGCGGGTCGCCTCGAGGCCGTCGAGCTCGGGCATCCGGATGTCCATCAGCACGACGTCCGGGTGGAAGCGCGCAGCCTGGGCGACCGCCTCCCGGCCGTTGCCGGCCTCCGCGACCACCTCGATGTCCGGCTCGTCGGCCAGCAGCATCCGCAGCCCGGCCCGCACCATCGACTGGTCGTCGACGACCAGCACCCGGATCGTCATGACCCGTCACCGTCCAACGGAAGCCGTGCGCGCACCGCGAACCCTCCGGCAGGACCTCGGCCCGCCGTCATCTCCCCGCCGTAGATCTTGACCCGCTCGCGCAGGCCCACCAGCCCGTGCCCCAGCCCAGCACCGGACGTCGAGCCCCGGCCGTCGTCGCGGACCTCCACCCGAAGGTCGTGGGGCTCGTAGTACACGTCCACGTCCGCGCGGTGCGCCCGGGCGTGCTTGAGGGTGTTGGTGATGGCCTCCTGCACGATGCGGTACGCCGAGAGATCGAGCCCCGGCGGCAGCTCGACCGGCTCGCCGTGGACCTGCAGCCGGACGGGCAGCCCGGCAGCCCGCACGTCCGCGAGCAGGCTGTCCAGGTCGGCCAGGCCCGGATGCGGCACCAGCTCGGGCTGCTCGCCGTCGCGCCGCATCGCCCCGAGCAGGCGGCGCATCTCGGCGAGGGCGGCCCGCCCGGCCCGCTCGACGTTCTCGAGCGCCTCGCGGTTCTCCGCGTCGGAGTCGGACATCCGGTGCCGGACGGCGCCGACCTGGAGGACCATCACGCTGACCGCGTGCGCCACGACGTCGTGGAGCTCCCGCGCGATCCGGCCGCGCTCCTCCGCCACGGCCACGCGCGCCGCCACCTCGCGGTCGCGCTCGGCACGAGCGGCGCGCTCCTCCGCGGCCTCGGTCCGCTCGGTGCGCTCGCGCAGCGCGTAGCCGACCAGCCAGGCCATCGCGAACAGCAGCGGAGTGGAGACCAGGGCACCGGACGAGTGCGTGGGGTCGTTGTACATGACGATCGCGCCGCTGCCGACCACGATGGCCAGGCCGACCCGCGCCTGCACTCCGTTGCGTTGGTTGCCGAGAAGCAGCGCGGCGCCGAGCCCGGCGACGAAGAGGCCGGCCTGGCTGGGGATCATCCGCCCGTCGGCGAAGGAGAGCGCCGCACACGTCAGCCAGACACCGGCAGGCGCACCGAACGGGAACCGACGGCGCAGCACGAGGACGAGGATGATCGCGGCGATCGCCGCGGCCTCCCACCACGCCGCGGCCCCGGCCGGGAGGTACCGATCGTCGCGGCGCAGGGTGCCGACGGCACTCCACACGGCGGCCACGCCGAGGAGGGCGTCGAGGAGGGCGTCGAGACCGTACGTCGAGAGCTGCCGCCGGAACTGGCTCACGAGGTCAACGTACTCAGCAATCCCGGTAGCGGCGTCCTACCTGAGGAGGACGGCTCGGCCCTGACCGGCCTCCCGTACGGCTTCCGATGGGCCGGACGATCGCGGCCCCGTGCGCGGACGCCCCGGCCCGCTATTAGAAACGGGATGTATGGTTTCAACAACGTCTGCCAGAAGGAGTGCCATCGTGATCGAGCTCAACTACATCCTCGGGTTCATCGGCGCGGCGACGGCGGTCGTGAGCGTGCTGGTGATCGGGACGTTCGCCTCCGCCGGCCTGATCTTCACGGGCGACCACCACCACCGCCCGCACTTCCGCCCGCACTTCCGCCCGCACTCCCGCGCGTGAGCGAGCGTCCGGGTCGAGGTCCGCGCAGCGGACCGGCGGACGCATCCTCCCGATCCGCGCGCGCCGCGCAACGCGACCACCGCCGAGCCGGCTGAATCGGAGGCGGGGCCGGACCGGGCCGGGTGACCTGCGGGCTCAGTACGTCGGCGCGCCCTCGTGGCGCCGGTCGATCGTCTGCACGATCCAGAACCCCGCGAGCAGCACGATCAGCACCGCCTCCACCAAGAAGGTGCTGTGCCGGCCGTACCAGCCGTCGGCGTCCGCGGAGCCGCCGGTGAGACCGATGACCAGGGCGGATCCGACCATCGCGACGGCCAGGAGCCAGTACGTGACCTCGCACCCGGTGGGGGCGCCACTCTCGGCGCGCTTCTTCACGGCCGCCGCGACGACGGCGAGCACCACGAAGGCGAACAGGGCGACCGCCGACCAGGAGTGCAGCCCGTGGTTGAAGAAGCTGTCGTTGTCGTCCGCGCCGCGGTAGACGACCAGGAGGACCACGACCGCCGCCCCGGCGCCTAGCCAGGTCACCGCGTACCCGAGCCGGCGGGGGGTCGAGGCGACACTGCCGCCACGCCCTACCCGGGCGATCGCGGCGACCGCCGTACCGGCCAAGGCGATCACGATGACGGCGACCAGGACGACGAAGTTGTTGTGCACGGCGGGGGCGTTCGCGTCGATCAGGGCGTCGTCGAGCGACTTCCCGGGCCCCGGCGCCAGGGCGGCGGCCCGCATCCCCGTCGGGAGCCCGCAGGAGTTGGCGTCCAGGGTCGGCACGAACGCGACGACCGCGGCGAGGATCCCGGCGAGGTTGAGGAACGCGTCCTCGGCTGGGGTCTTCCCCCACAACGCGATCATCGCCACCCCGAGAGCGATCAGCGTGCCGACGAAGACCGGGCGCACGGGCGTGTAGTAGTACGCGCTCAGCGAGCGCTGGACGCATCCGTCGACCCGCCGGATCTCCAGCGCGACCGAGAGGCCGAGGCCGACGATGACGGTGACCATGCTGATCCGGATCGCGGCGTAGGTGCGCAGCGCGACCAGGGGCGGTGATGACGGCATCGACAGCCTCCGAGAGCTGGGGTCCGACCACCCTGACGCGGCTCGGCGACCGGGTCAATCGTGCCGACCGCGGCTCGGTCTCCCTGGCCGTTGCCACACTGGCCTCCGCTGACGATAGTCCCTGACGTTTGCGCGGTGTGGGCGCGCTCCCAGACCACACAAACGTCAGGGACTATCGTCAGCCGAGGCGGAGCTGGGTGATCAGGCGGCGCGCGGACTCCCCGCCCTGGTCGAGGGCGGTGGCGACGGCGGTGGGGACGTCGAGGTCGGTGCGCAGCGCCTCGAGGGGCGCGGTCGGGTCGCCGGCGCCGGCCCGGCCGGCCGCGGCGTAGAGCGACTCCAGCAGCTGCTCGGCCTCGGCCAGCTGCGCGGCCTCGAAGTCCCAGGGCTCGGCGTAGCGGCGGTGCAGCAGGTGCAGCCGCAGTGCCGCGGGCGGGAGGTGCTCGAGGAGGTCGTCGACCAGCACCAGGTTGCCCGAGGACTTCGCCATCTTCTGGCCCCCGATGCGGACCTCGCCCACGTGCAGCTGGGCGCGCGCGAACGGCGCGACGCCGCTGACCGCCTCGGCCATCGCGACCTGGTAGGCGTGGTGCGGGAAGACCAGGTCGTCCCCGCCCACGAGCACGTCGACGCTGGGGCCGTGCACGGCCAGCGCCATCGCGGCACACTCGGCGTGCCAGCCCGGCCGGCCCCAGCCCCACGGGCTCGCCCAGGCCGGCTGCTGGTCCGCGGAGGGCCGCCACACGGCCACGTCGAACGAGTCGTCCTTGGCCGGTTCGCCCGGCTGGTCGCCGTACGCCTCGGCGAGCGCGAGCGCCCGGTCGCGCTCCAGGCCCGTGCGCGCCACGACGTCGCGGCCGCGGAACCACACGGTCCCGTCGCGCTCGTACGCCGCGCCCGCGTCGAGGAGTGCCTGCGCCAGCTGGACGACCGCGTCGACGTAGTGCCGGGCGCGCGGCTGGTGCGCCGGCGTGGCCACCCGGAGCTCGCGCATCGACCGGTCGAAGTCGGCCTCCTGGGTGACCGCCAGCTCGTCGAAGTGGCTGCCCCGCAGCCGGGCCGCCTCGAGCAGCACGTCGTCGACGTCGGTCACGTTGCGACAGGTGCTGACGTCCACCCCGGTGCCGTCCAGGACCGACGCGAGCAGGTCCGCCCACACGAACGTCGAGGCGTGGCCCAGGTGGGTGACGTCGTACGGCGTGATCCCACAGACGTAGACCCGCGCCGACCCGACCAGCCGCAGGTCGCCGCCGGCCAACGTGACGTGCCGCGGGGTCTGCGGGGCGGCGCCGACCCGCTGGGCGGCGTCGAAGACCGGGGACGTCAGGTGGCGCAGGTGGTGGGCCGGCATGGGGCCAGTCTGGCACCCGGGCGGCAGCCCGCCGGGTGCCGTACCAGCGTCAGCCCTGCGGCGGGAGCAGCGTCAGGTCGAGACGGTCGGCCAGCTCGTCGTACGAGGTCTCGAACGTCTCGCACACCCGGACGCCGTCGGGCGTGATCTCGAAGGTGGCGACGTCGGTGTAGACCCGGTTGACGCAGCCGACGCCGGTCAGCGGGTAGGTGCACTGCGGAACCAGCTTCGGCGAGCCGTCCTTCGCGAACAGCGTCATCATCACGAACACGCTCCTGGCGCCGGTCGCCAGGTCCATCGCGCCACCGACCGCAGGGATCGCGTCCGGAGCGCCGGTGTGCCAGTTGGCGAGGTCGCCGGCCGCGGAGACCTGGAAGGCACCGAGCACGCACACGTCGAGGTGCCCGCCGCGCATCATCGCGAACGAGTCGGCCTGGTGGAAGTACGACGCCCCGGCCAGCTCGGTGACCGGGACCTTGCCGGCGTTGGTGAGGTCGAGGTCGACCTCGTCGCCGGTCGCCGCCGGGCCCATGTTGAGCATCCCGTTCTCCGTGTGGAGGACCACGCCCGAATCGGGTGCCAGGTGGTCGGCGACCAGCGTGGGCAGGCCGATGCCGAGATTGACGTAAGAGCCGGGCGGGATGTCGCGCGCGACCAGCGCCGCCATGTCGTCCCGGGTCAGTGCCTGCCCGCCGCTCACACCGCCACCACCTTGTCGACGTAGATGCTCGGCGTGACGATCGCCTCAGGGTCGAGCGCGCCGGGCTCGACGACCTCGCGCACCTGGACCACCGTGCTGCTCGCGGCGGTCGCCATCACCGGGCCGAAGTTGCGAGCGGTCTTGCGGTACACGAGGTTGCCCATCCGGTCGGCCCGGTGCGCCGCGACCAGGGCGACATCGCCGCGGATCGGGAGCTCCAGCACGTGCAGGCGCCCGTCGATCTCGCGGGTCTCCTTGCCCTCGGCCAGCGGGGTGCCTGCGCCGGTCGGGGTGAAGAACGCGCCGATGCCCGCACCGGCGGCGCGCAGCCGCTCGGCGAGGTTGCCCTGCGGCACCAGCTCCAGCTCGATCCGGCCCGTGCGGTAGAGCTCGTCGAAGACCCACGAGTCGTGCTGGCGTGGGAACGAGCAGACGACCTTGCGGACCCGGCCCTTCGCCAGCAGCGCGGCCAGGCCGGTGTCGCCGTTCCCGGCGTTGTTCGAGACCACGGTGAGGTCGGTGGCGCCCTGCTCGATGACGGCGTCGACCAGCTCGACCGGCATCCCGGCCATGCCGAAGCCGCCGACGAGGACGACGGCGCCGTCCCGGATGTCGGCCACCGCCTCCGCGGCCGTGGCGCAGATGGTGGCGGTCACGCCCGCGCCCCGGTCTGCGTGGACACGTTCTCCAGGACGACGGCCAGGGCCTGGCCGACCCCGATGCAGATCGCGGCCACGCCCCAGCGCTCGCCGGACTCGCGCAGCCGGGCGGCGAGGGTGCCGAGGACGCGGCCGCCGGAGGCGCCGAGCGGGTGGCCGATGGCGATCGCGCCGCCCTTGGCGTTGACGACCTCTGGATCGAGGCCCTGCTCCGCCCAGGCATCCACACAGGCCACGGACTGTACGGCGAACGCCTCGTTGAGCTCGACCGCGCGCACGTCGGCCCAGCCGATGCCGGCTCGCGCGAGCGCCCGGTCGGCGGCCTCGACGGGCGCGTAGCCGAACCACTGCGGCTCCACCGCGCTCGCGCCGCGCCCGGCGATCCGCGCGACCGGGTCGCGTCCGATGGTGGCGGCGGCCGCCTCGGAGCCGAGCAGCACGGCGGAGGCCCCGTCGTTGAGCGGCGAGGCGTTGCCGGCAGTGATGGTGCCCTCTGGGCGGAACACCGGCCTGAGTCCGGCGAGCCGCTCGGCGCTCGATCCGGGACGGATGCCCTCGTCCCGGTCGAGGTCGACGCCCTCGACCGGCACCACGAGGTCGTCGTAGAAGCCGGACGTCCAGGCGGCGTCGGCCAGCCGGTGCGACCGGGCGGCGAACTCGTCCTGACGCTCCCGGGAGACCTCGAACCTCTCGGCCAGCAGCTCGTTCGCCTCGCCCAGCGAGACCGTCCACTCCGCGGGCATCCGCTCGTTGACCAGACGCCAGCCCAGCGTGGTGGAGACGGCGGTGACGTTGCCCGCGGGGTAGGCACGCTCCGGCTTGGGCAGCACCCACGGCGCCCGGCTCATCGACTCGACGCCGCCGGTCAGGACGACCTCGGCGTCCCCGGACTCGATGGACCGTGATCCGGCGATCGCGGCGTCCAGCGACGACCCGCACAGCCGGTTGAGGGTGACGGCCGGCACCGAGACGGGCAGGCCGGCGAGCAGCACCGCCATCCGGCCGACGTTGCGGTTGTCCTCGCCCGCCTGGTTGGCGCACCCCCACACCACGTCGGCGATCGCGGCCGGGTCGAGGTCGGGCGCCTGCGCCAGCGCCCCGGTCACCGCGGTCGCCGCGAGGTCGTCGGGGCGGACCCCGGCCAGGGCCCCGCCGAGCCGGCCGAACGGGGTGCGGACGGCGGCGTACACGAACGCAGGCGTGCTCATGCTCCCGACGCTAGACCGGGTGATCTATCGGGTCCAATACTCATTGGTGCTCGATTCATCGCTACGGCCGATAGGATTGTGGCCATGGAGCTGCGGCACGTGCGCTACGCCCTCGCGCTGGCCGAGGAGCGACACTTCGGCCGGGCGGCCGCGCGGGTGCACGTCGCCCAGCCGGCGCTCTCCCAGCAGGTCAAGCAGCTCGAGCGCGAGCTCGGCGTCGAGCTGTTCCGCCGCACCACGCGGCGCGTCGAGCTCACCGAGGCCGGCCGCCGGTTCGCCGAGCATGCCCGCGGGATCCTGGCCGGAGTCGACCGGGCCCGCGAGGACCTCGCGCTGCTCGCCTCGGGCCGGGCCGGGCGGGTCTCGGTCGGGTTCGTCGGCACCGCGACGTACGACGTGCTCCCCCGGGTCGCCCACGAGGTGCACCGCGCGCTCCCCGACGTCGACCTGCAGCTGCGCGGCGAGTCGCTCAGCCCCCGGCTGCTGGCCGGGCTCGCCGACCACACCTTCGACCTGGCCCTGCTGCGGCCCGATCCGCTCGGCGGCGACGGGCTGGTGGTCCGCACGCTGCGGGCCGAGCCGCTGGTGGCCGTCGTACCGACCGGCCACCCGCTCGCCGGACAGCGCCGCATCGACCTGGCCGAGCTGGCCGGCGAGTCGTTCGTCGTGCACCCGTCGGCGCACCGGTCGTCCATCCACGAGCGGGTGCTCCAGGCCTGCGCCGACGCCGGGTTCGTGCCCACCTCGCTCCTGGAGGTGGCCGAGACCGCCACGATGGTGGTCTTCGTCGCGGCCGGCCTCGGCGTCGCGCTGGTCCCTGAGCCGGTGCGCAGCCTCGGCCTCGAGGGGGTGTCGTACGTCGGGCTCACCGACCCGCCCACGATCGACCTGGCGCTGGCCGGGCGGCGGGACGAGTCCTCCCCGGCCGTGCGCAACGTCGCCGTGATCATCGAGCGGATCGTCACCGGGGCCGCTCAGCAGGGGGCGCGTGTCCACCTGTAACGCCCTGTTACCCCTTCCTCCCACCGTGCTGCAGCTGGGCCGGTGGGCAGGGTAACCGGGCGTTACAGCGAGCCGGCGCCGTCCTCCCCCAGCACCTCCTGGGCGATCCGGAAGGCGGTGTTGGCGTCGGGGACGCCGCAGTAGACCGCGGTCTGGAGCAGGACCTCCTTGATCTCGGCGACACTGAGGCCGTTGCGCAGGGCGGCGCGCAGGTGCAGCGCGAGCTCCTCGTGGTGGCCGCGGGCTACCAGCGCGGTGAGGGTGATCATCGAGCGGCTGCGCCGGTCCAGGCCGGGCCGGGTCCAGATCTCGCCCCAGGCGTAGCGGGTGATCAGCTCCTGGAAGTCCCCGGTCAGGTCGGTGACGGCCGCGGTGGCCCGGTCGACGTGCTCGTCGCCGAGCACCTCGCGGCGTACGGCGAGCCCGGCGGCGTACCGCTCGTCGCTCGGCACCGGCCGGGCGTCGACGGGCTGCTCGCCGAGCAGGTGCCGGCGCAGCAGCCGGGCCACCTCGTCGGGCGCCTCGGCCGGCGCGAGATGGGCGACCCCTCCCAGCGTGACCGCCCGGCCGCGCTGCACCCCCTCGGCGACCGACTGGAGCAGCTCCGGCGGGCAGACGACGTCGTCCGCACCCGCCACGGCGAGCACCGGAGCCGCGATCTCGCCGAGCCGGTCGCGCACGTCGAAGTCGGCCAGCGCACCGCACACCTGGGCGTAGCCCTTGTCGTCGGCGTCCTGGAGTGCGTGCAGCAGCGCCGACCCGCACTCGGGGTCGCGCTCGAGGAACCCCGGCGCGAACCAGCGCTCGGCGGAGGCCGACACCAGGCTCGAGGTGCCCGAGGACCGCACCTTCTCGATCCGCTCGGTCCACGACTCGGCGGTGCCGATCTGCGGGCCGGTGCACAGCAGCACCGCCGCGGTGACCCGCTCCGGGGCGTCGAGGAGCAGCTGCAGCCCGACGGCGCCGCCGACCGAGTCGCCGGCGTAGTGGAACGAACCGCCCGGCTCGCCTCGCTCGGCGAGCACCTCGTCGACGACGTGCAGCACGCCTGCGGCGAGCCCGGCCATCGTGAACGCCTCTGCGGCGGCCCGGTTGTGGCCGTGGCCCGGCAGGTCCCAGGCGAGGATGTCGAAGGCGTCGGCGAGGTGGCCCGCACAGGCGCTCCACAGCGTGGTGGCCGTGGTGCCGAGCGACGGGCCGAGCACGAGCAGCGGCAGGTCCGAACGGTGCTGGGTCAGGGTCATCCGGACCGCGGTGACGGTGGGGTTCATCGGTCCCTTTCGAGGAGCTTGCGGCCACGCGCGACGGCGCGGTCGACCTGGCGGTCCGCGTCGCCGAGGTACGACGGGGCGGGTGGGCGTCCGGCGACCTCCGCCATGTTGCGCTGCTCGGCGAGCACCGCGTCGCCGGCCGCCGCCAGCGTGGCCGCCATCCGGTCGGGGTGGACCTGCAGGCCGGCCATCAGGTCGGCGGTCTGGGAGACCGCGACGAGGGTACGGCGGGCCAGGTCGCGCAGCGTCGCCCACTCCGCGTGCCAGCCGCCGTCGGCGCCGTCGTCGACCTGCTGGGCCGCGGCCAGGTGCAGCGTGGTGGCGAGCTGGGGGGTGGTCAGCGCGGCCCGCCGGACCAGCACGGACAGCACCGGGTCGGCCTTGTTCGGCATCGTCGAGGACCCACCGCCGCTGCCCTCGGAGAGCTCGCCGATCTCGGGGCGCGACATGGTCAGCACGTCGTTCGCGACGCGGGCGCACGCGTCCGTGCACCCGGCCAGCGCGTCACCGACGCGGGTGATCGGCGCCCGGGTGGTGTGCCACGGCGGGTCGTCCTCGGGCGGGTCGATGCCGAGCTCGACCAGCGCCGCGCGGGTGCCCGCCGCGCCCCGAGCTGGCGCGGGAAGCCCAGCCGGGCCAGGTCGTCGTACGCATCGAGGACGGCGGTCAACCAGGTGGCCACCCGGAACCCGAACGTGGGCGGCACGGCGTGCTGGGTCAGGGTGCGCGCCACCATGGGGGTGTCGCGGTGCTCCTCGGCCAGGCGGACGAGATCCTCGACGACGCCCTCGAGGTCCAGCCGCAGGTCGGAGACGGCGGCTTCCGCCATCCGCATCAGCGCCAAGTCGACCACGTCCTGGCTGGTGAACCCCCGGTGCAGCCGCTCGGCGTCCTCGTCGAGCTGGTCGCGGAGCATCCGCACGAGCGGGATGACCGGGTTGCCCCCGGCCTCGGCGTCGTGCGTCAGGCCCGCGAGGTCGTCGGGGACGTCGAGGTCCCGGCCCAGCCACTCGCCCTCGATCGAGACCATCGCCCAGAGGAACGACGCCGAGGAGAAGTGGTGGCCGGCGCGCTCGTCGCCGGGCCAGAACAGGTCCGCCATGCCCTCAGTGTGGCGTGTGGTCGAGGAACACCGTCTCGTCCGGGCCTTGCCGGCGGATGTCGAACACCAGGCCCTGCTCGTCGCGGCCCGCGACCAGCGTGTGCCGGCGGCCCGGGTCGACGGCGGAGAGCAGCGGCCCGGCCGCCTCGTCGACACCGGGCAGGTAGGCCCGGGTGAACAGCCGATCGAGCAGGCCGCGCGCGATCAGCCGGATGGGCACCCGGCTGCCGCTGCACGCCACCGGCGTGGGGAAGGTGCTGCTGGCGCACGCCCCCGCCGACGTCCGGGACCGGGTGCTGGGCGAGCTGGCCGCGGTGACGCCGGACACCGTGACCTCGCGGCGGGTGCTGGCCGGCCAGCTCGAGCGGGTGCGGCGCGACGGCTACGCGACCACGACCGAGGAGATGACGCTCGGCGCGTCCTCGGTGGCGGTGCCGGTGCAGGTCGACGGCGCGACGGTCGCCGCGATGGGGGTGGTCGTCGCGGACTTCCGGCGGCACCGCGCCCGCCTGCTGGCCGGGCTCCTGGTCGCCGCCGCGGGCGTGGGACGCGGCCTGGGCCAGGCGCCGTCGTAGCCTCGGGGGCATGGTCCGTCGTCTCGCCCCACCACTGCTCGTCCTCGGCCTCGCGACCGTGCTGGCCCTCCCGCTGGTGCCCGTCGGGGCGCTGGCTGCCGCTGGGGGGCCGGCTGCGTCGGCGGAGCGGCCGGTCGCGGCCCGCGCCGGCACGCCGGTCACGAAGCTGCTGGTGTTCGTCGTCGAGAACCACTCGCTGCAGCAGATGCGCGCACAGATGCCCTACACCGCGCGGCTGGCGCGCCGGTACGGCTACGCGACCCGCTACCACGGCGTGACCCACCCCTCGCTGCCCAACTACCTCGCGATCGCCGGAGGCGACACGTTCGGCGTCCGCGACGACGCGGCCCCGGCCGCGCACCCGCTGTCCGGCCCGAGCGTCTTCGGGCGCGCCGTGCGGTCGGGCAGCACGGCCCGGTTGTACGCCGAGGCGATGGGATCGCGGTGCCAGCTCGAGAGCAGCGGCACGTACGCGGTCAAGCACAACCCGTGGGCGTACTTCGCCCACGAGCGGCGGCTGTGCCGGCGCCACGACGTACCGCTGCGCCGCTTCGGGCGCGAGGTCGACGCCGGGCAGCTGCCGGCGGTCGGCATGGTGATCCCCGACCTGTGCAACGACGGCCACGACTGCGACCTCAGCCGGGCCGATGCCTGGCTGCGCAAGCGGGTCCGCCGCGTCCTCGCCGGGCCGGACTGGGCGGCCGGCCGGTTGGCCGTCGTCGTCACCGCCGACGAGGACGACGGCGCCCACGGCAACCGGGTGCTCACCGTCGTCGCGCACCCCGACCTGCGGAACGTCGTGGTCCGCGCCCGGCTCACGCACTACTCGCTGTCGCGGTCCTACGCCGAGGTCGCCGGCGTCCGGCCGCTGCGGCACGCCGCGGACTCGCGTTCGCTGCTGCGCCGGTTCGGGCTCAGCACCGGCTGACCTCGGGGTCCCCTCGGGGCGCCGGCGCCCGGCGGTCTGCCGGGGTCGCTGGGCCGTGGTCGAGCGGTCGTGGTCGAGCGACGGGCGAGACAGGACGGGCCGAAGGTCCCGGCAGGACGCTCCTTTCTGCCCGGGTGGCCGACCGACGTACGCCGATAGGTTCGCCGCACGGGGCGGTAGCCGGCCGACGCTGGAGTAGACGTCGCCATGTTCCTCTGGGCAACGCCGGCGCCGCCCCCTCAGGCGGCCGCCGGCCGTGCCACGACAGGGGATGGCGCGGTCGGCGGCGACACCCGCCGCTCCGCTGCGGGGTCAGCCGACCGGGCGGCGCCAGGTGATCAGGGTGCGCGCGAGGTCGTCACCGACCACGGTGATCGTCGCGCCCGGTCGCAGGGTCCGCGGCCCGAGGGCCTCGACGTCGGTGCCCACGGGGCCGTCGCCGCGGCGGCCGCCCTGGACCGTCACGACCGCCACCAGCACTCCACCGGCCACCCGCACGTGCACGGCGATCCCCTCGGGGTCGTGCCGGGCGGCGGCCGCGAGGATCTCGCTCAGCGCACCGAGCAGCTCGTGCGCCACCTCCGGCGCCAGGTCGTCGACCGGCCCCTCGAAGCCGACCGGGCCGCCCGACCACAGCTCGACCACGTAGCGCACCGCCCCGGACGTGGAGCCCGGCTGGGACTCGACGATCAGGTGCCGCACCGAGCCGCGCAGGGCGTCGACGGTGCGCGCGAGGTGCTCGAGGATCGGGGCTGCCTCGGCGGTCGCCGACTCGGGGTGGCGCACCATCCGATCGAGCTGGAGCCCGATCGCGAAGAGCTCCTGGAGTGCCGAGTCGCTGACGCCGGCCGCCCGCGCGTTCCGCTCCGTCAGCAGCGCCGAGCGCACCACGCTGGCGGCGTGCCCGGCCTCGGCCTCGACGCGCCGGGTGATGTTGGTGACCAGCACGTAGCACCCGTCGGAGCGGTCCCCGCGACACCGCGGGACCATCTCGATCAGCGCGTGCCGCACCCGACCCTCGTCCAGCGGGAGCGAGCGCTCGAAGCGCTGGGTGGTGCCCGCGAGGGCGGCGAGGAGCCGGTCATGGGTCGACGCGCACCCGGCCTCGTCGAGCAGCTGCTCCACCGGGCGCCCGACGACCTCAGCGGGTGTCCGGTGCAGCCAGGACCGGGATGCCGCGTTCGCGTAGCGCAGACCGCCCGCGGCGTCGACGTACGCGACCAGCGACGGGAGCGCGTCGAGGACCTCGCCCAGGTCCTCGGCGTCGAACCCGGTCGGCAGCTCCATCACGCCCTCCCCGGAGGGGCCCGGAGGGCCCGGACCCCGACACCCCAGGGTCGTCCCGGCAGGACGCGCCCGCTCAGGGCCCGGGGCCACGACCGTCGGGGACCTTGGCCCCGAGGTGGCCCGGGCCACGCGACACGGCGGGCGCCGGGACCCGAGGACCAAAGGCTCAGGGGCGCGATCGGGTCGCGCCCGGTCCCGCTCAGCCGGTCCGCGGTACCGGGTCGACCACCATCACCGGACAGGTCGCGTGCCGCAGCACGGCGCGCACCACGGAGCCGAGGTGGGGGCCCAGCGGGATCGTGTGCCGGTGCCGCCCGACCACCAGCAGCGAGCTCCGCTCACCCGCCCGGACCAGCGCCTCGGCCGCGCGCTCGTGCACGACGACCAACTCGGTCGGCACGTCGTCGTACACCCTCAGCACCGGGGCCAGCTGGTCGGCCAGGAGCCGGCGCCGCTCGTCGGTGTGCGCCTCCCCCGCGGGCTCGTCGAACACCAGCTGGTCATAGGGGTCGCGGTAGTGCCAGGCGTGCAGCACGCGTACGCCGCAGCCGCGGATGCGGGCCTCGGTGAGGGCGGCACCGACCACGACCGGGGCGCCGTCGCCGTCGTCGGCGCCGACGGTGATCGGGCCCGCATGGTCCTCGCGCCACGCGGCGGGCACCGCCACCACGGGGACCCCGCACAGGGCCGCGACCGGGTTCGTCACCGACAGGGTGACGACCAGCCCCGGCCGGCCCATCCGCTGGTGCTGCACGACGACCAGCCCGGCCCGGACCGATGCGTCGACCAGGGCCGGCGCAACCGACCCGTGGACGAGCTCGGTGGTGATCTCGAGTCCCCCGGCGAGCTCGGCGCGCACCGCCGCAGCGGTCCGTTCGAGAAGGTCGCGACCAGCGCCGTCGACCTCGTCCTGACCGACCGGCCCGAGCGGCACCCGGGGCGTCACGTGGACCAGGTGGATCCCGGCCCCGCGCCAGCGAGCCTCGGCGACGGCGAACACCAGCGCCGCGTGGACGTCCTCCTCGTCGGTGACTCCGACCAGCACCGCGGTGTGCTCGGTGGTGTGCTCCGGATCCGGCATCGCACGCACCTCCTCGAGAGGTCCCACCTCCAGGGTGGACCCTCCGCCCGCGCCGGGACAGGGGCTTAGGGCCCGCCCACCCCGCCGTCGCCCGCCTCAGCTGCCGGGGCGCAGCCGGCGCGGGATGCCCGGGTCGGGAACCGCGCTGCGGTCCAGGCGCACCTTGACGTCGACCACCGCGCAGGACTCCGGCCCGACCAGCACCGGGTTGAGGTCCACGTCGGCGATCTGCGGGACGTCCTCGGCGAGCGCGCCGAGCTCGACCAGGAGGTCCACGAGGCCGTCGACGTCCGCGGGCGGCGACCCGCGGTAGCCCTCGAGCAGCGGCCAGATCCGCAGGGACCGGACCGCCCGCTGCGCGTCGCTGCGGGTGACGGGCGGCAGCAGGAACGTGCGGTCCTTCCAGACCTCGACGGCCACCCCACCGGCGGCCACCATCACGAGCGGACCGAACCGGGGGTCGCGCACGACGCCCAGGGCGATCTCGACCCCGGAGGCGACGTTCTGCACCAGGACCGGCACGGCGGTCTCGCCCAGCTCCTGCTCGAACCCGGCGATCGCCGCGGCGACCTCCTCCGGCGAGGCGAGACCGACCTTGACCAGGCCGCGCTCGCTCTTGTGCGGGACCTCCCGGCCGGCGACCTTCACCGCGACCGGGTAGCCCAGCCAGCCCGCTGCCTCGACGGCCGCGTCGGCACCGACCACGACCTCGCCGAGCGGGTCCAGGCCGTACGCCGCCAGCAACCCGGTCGCGTCGGCGACCGAGAGCCAGCCGAGCTCGTCGGTCGCGGCGCCGAGCAGCGCGGCGGCGGCCAGCCGCGCGTCCTCGGCGCGGTCCCGGTCGACGGCGACGGCGTCCGTGGGCGGGTGCGCGCGCCACTCGGCGTACCGCACGGCCCGGGACAGCGCGCGCAGCGCGGCGGTGTGGTTGCGATAGGTCGTGACCCCGGCCAGCCCGGCGGCGGGCATCCGCAGCCCGCCCATCGGGACCAGCACCAACGGCTTGTCCGGGTGCCGCTCGCGGACCGCGGCGACCGCGTGCATGCCGGCCACCGCGTCGTTGGCGCCGGTGGCGACCAGGAGCACCAGCACCGCGTCGACCTCGTCGGACCCGAGCAGCAGGTCGGCGACCGCGCCGAGGTCGCGCGCCGGGACCGCCGCGCCGGTGTCGACCGGGTTGCCGGTGCCGGTGGTCCCGACGATGTGCCGGGCGACCTCGGTGCGCAGGCGCGCGGACAGCTCCGGCACGGCGAGGCCGAAGGCGTCGGCAGCGTCCGCGGCGAGGACCCCGGTCCCGCCGGCGTTGGTGAGCACGGCGACCCGGCGGCCTCGCGGCAGCGGCTGCTCGGCCAGCAGCAGCGCCGTCTCCGCCATGTCGTCGGCACCGTCGCAGCCGATCACGCCGGCCTGCGCGAAGAGCGCGTCGACGGCGATCGACGAGGACGCCGCGGCGGCGGTGTGCGAGGCACCGGCCCGCCGGCCACCCGACGAGCGACCGCCCACGACCGCCAGGAGCGGCTTGCGCTCGGCGAAGCGGCGGGCGAAGCGGGCGAACTTCGGGGCGTTGCCGAACGACTCCAGGTAGAGCGCGGCGGCCGTCACCCGCGGGTCGGCACGCCAGGCGGCGAGCAGGTCGTTGCTGGACACGTCGACCTTGTTGCCGAGCGAGACGAAGGAGGCCACCCCGAGCCCGAGCTCCTGGGCGGTGTCGGCGAGCACGATGCCCACTCCCCCGGACTGGGAGGCCACGGCCAGGCCGCCCGGCGGCGGCACCGAGCCGCTGAACGTGGCGTTCAGGCGCACCTCGGGATCCAGGCTCATCAGGCCGAGGCAGTTGGGGCCGACCACCCGGACGCTGCGCCGCCGCGCGAGCGCGAGGATCTGCCGCTGGAGCCGGGTCCCCTCCTCCCCCATCTCGCTGAAGCCCGAGGTCACGATCACCGCGGCCGGGACGGATGCGTCGGCGGCATCCTCCAGCGCGGCCAGGACCCGGGTGGCCGGCACCGCGATCACGACCAGGTCGACCGGCGTCGCCAGCTCGCCCAGGCGGCGTACGGCGGTGACGCCCTCGACCTCCCGGGCCCGCGGATGCACGACGTACAGGTCGCCGGCGTAGCCACCCGCCACCACCGAGCGCAGGATCGCCGCGCCCACGCCGCTGCCGTCGGCGCGCGCGCCGACCACGGCGACCGACCGCGGGTAGAGCAACGGTTGCAGCGAGCGGGTCTCCGCCTGGCACTCGCGGTGATCGGCCGCGGCGACCGCCTCGGCGGAGGCCACGGTGTCCATCTCCACCGCGACGCTGGCACCCTCGTTGCGCCGGACCACCGCGAAGCCGGCGTCGATGAAGACGTCGAGCATGGCGCGGTTCTCCCACAGCACCTCCGCGAGGAAGCGCCGCACGCCGCACTCCCGACACACCGCGGCGAGGTGCTCGAGCAGCAGGCTGCCCACGCCCAGGCCGTGCAGGTCGTCGGCGACCAGGAAGGCCACCTCGGCCGCCCCCGGCTCGACCGGCTCGGCCGTGGCGAGCGCGCAGATCCGGCCGTCCCGCTCGAGCACCAGGGCGCGGGTGTCCGGCGCATCTCGCAGGTGCTCGACGTACTCCCTCGCCGCGTAGCGGCTGGGGCTGAAGAACCGCAGCCGGAGGCTGTCGTCGGACACGCTCTCGTGGAGCTCGAGCAGCCCGGGGAGGTCCCCGGGGCACAGCGGTCGGATCACCGCGATCGTGCCGTCGCGCAGCAGCACGTCCGCCGGCGCCGGCGTCGGTGTGGGTGCCGGCGTCGGTGTGGACGTCGGTGTGGGCATCGGACCTCCCGTCGTCGCGCCCGGTCGACAGGCCACGTCCGACCCGTCACTCCGAGCGTCCGCGCCGGCGGCTCCACCGCGCAGAGGCCAAGGTCCCGCGACCCGGGGGATGCTCGTCACCACGGGCCTGCGGCGACCCGAGGCCGAAGATCCCCCGGTGGCGCAGACCTTCGTCCGTGGCGCTCGCCCGGCAGTTGAGCCACCCTGGAGGGGACCGGGCGCTCAAGCCGACCCGCAGCGTCCGGCCGGCCCGGGCGGGCGGGCGAGGAGGCGGTGGCGATGACGCGCAGCTCCACGGTCAGCACGGCGGAGGCGCTGGTCGCGCCCGGGAAAGGCATCCTCGCCGCCGACGAGAGCACCCCGACGATCGCCAAGCGGCTCGCGGCGATCGGCGTCGAGTCGACCGAGCCGGTGCGCCGCGCCTACCGCGAGCTCCTGCTGACGGCGCCCGGCCTGTCCGAGCACATCAGCGGGGTCATCCTCTACGACGAGACGCTGCGCCAACGCACCGACGACGGGGTCCCGTTCGGCGAGCTGGTCGCCGGCGCCGGGATGATCCCGGGCATCAAGGTCGACGCCGGCACGGCCGACCTGGCCGGCTTCCCCAGCGAGGTGGTCACCGAGGGGCTCGACGGGTTGCGGCGGCGCTGCGCCGAGTACGTCGAGCTGGGTGCCCGGTTCGCCAAGTGGCGCGCGGTCATCAAGGTCGGTGAGGGCCGGCCGACGCGGACCTGCATCGAGGCGAACGCCCACGCACTGGGCCGCTACGCCGCGCTCGCGCAGGAGGCCGGTCTCGCGCCGATCGTCGAGCCCGAGGTCCTGATGGACGGGTCGCACACCATCGACCGGTGCGCCGAGGTCACGGTCGCCGTGCTGTGGGCGGTCTACGACCAGCTGGCCGAGCAGCGGGTGCTGCTCGAGGGCACCCTCCTCAAGCCGAACATGGTGCTGCCGGGCGCGGAGTGCCCCGACCAGGTCGACGACGAGACGATCGCGACCCGGACCGTCACCGCGATGCGTGAGTCGGTGCCGGTCGCCGTACCCGGCATCGTGTTCCTCTCCGGCGGTCAGACGCACCAGCAGGCCACCGCCCGGCTCGACGCGATCAACCGGCACGGCTCCCAGCCCTGGCAGCTGAGCTTCTCCTTCGGCCGGGCGCTGCAGGCGCCGGTGCTCGAGGCGTGGGGCGGGGACGAGCGCAACCGGGACGCCGCCCAGGCCGCGCTGCTCGAACGTGCCGCGCTCAACGGCGCGGCGCGGTACGGCAGCTACCGCCCGGAGATGGAGCGGCCGCGCTGACCGGATCGGTCAGTCGTCCTCGTCGTCCTCCTTGTGGAGCAGGAACCGGCGACCGGTGACGATCGCGGGCGCCAGCTCGACGTGGTCGTACTTGAACGAGTGGATCCACGGGTGGATCCGCAGCCCGGAGAGCCGGTGCTGCTCGCCCTCGTCGAGGTGGCGCAGGTGGCCGCGCACCATGACCGACCAGGCGGAGTCGTCGCCGACCCAGTCGATCTCGAAGGCGACCTCCGAGTGCATCTCGGCGGCCAGCAGCTTGTTGCCCTCGGCCGTGCGGAACAGGATCGTGCGCCCCTCGACCGCGTAGTTGATCGGTATCAGGTGGATCTCGTCGACCAGGCGGTAGGCCAGGCGGCCCACCTCGGTCTGCGAGAGCAGGTCCCAGCACTCCTCGACGGTGAGCTCCACCATCGGCTGATCCTCGGTGAGCTGCTGTTGTGTCATCGTGTCGCCTCCGCCCGTCGTGCGGGTCGTCGTGTGGGTCGTGGGTCAAGGGAACCCCCACTGCTCGTCTCGGGGTCAGGGCCCAAGGTCCCTCGGACTCGGGCGACGGTCATCATCGGCCG
Organism: Nocardioides sp. JS614; assembly: GCF_000015265.1. NCBI lineage: Bacteria > Bacillati > Actinomycetota > Actinomycetes > Propionibacteriales > Nocardioidaceae > Nocardioides > Nocardioides sp. JS614. The sequence goes on along the minus strand of NC_008699.1, from coordinate 1,053,368 downwards.
CGCGGGCTCAGTCCAGCCGGACCCGCTCGCCGAGCCGCGGCACCACCGCCGGCCAGCCGAGGTCCTCGGTGATCCGCCGGGCCAGCGCCGCCGAGGCGGCCGGCTCGCCGTGCACGACGTACACGATCTCGGGCGGCTCGGGGGCGCGGCCCAGCCAGCCGACGATGTCGTCGGCGTCGGCGTGCACCGAGAAGTACGGCACATCGACGATCTCGGCCCGGACGGGCACGTAGCGCCCGTGCATCTTCACCTGGCGGGCGCCGTCCAGGAGCTGGCGCCCGCGGGTGCCGACGGCCTGGTAGCCGGTGAGCACGACGGTGTTGCGCGGGTCCGGGAGCTGGTGCGCGAGGTGGTGCACGACGCGGCCGCCGGTGGCCATGCCCGACGCCGAGACCACGATGCAGGGCTTTCCGGGCCGGTTGAGCCGCATCGACCCGGCCACGTCCGGGACGGCATCGACGTGCATCGCGCCGAGGGCGGCGCGGACCTGGTCCAGGTCGGGGCGCAGCTGCACGGACCCGGTGTCGAGGGCTTCGCGGTAGACGGTCAGGGCTCGCAACGCCATCGGGCTGTCGAGGTGGACCGGGACCCGCGGCACCTCGCCGGCCTCCATCAGCCGGTGCAGCTCGAGCAGCACCAGCTCGGTGCGGTCGACTGCGAACGCCGGCACCAGCACGGTCCCACCGCGGCCGATGGTGCGGCGCACGGCCGATGCGAGCACCTCGGCGTCGGTGGCGGGGTGGCGCCGGTCGCCGTACGTCGACTCCACGACGACCACGTGTGCCGCGGGTGGGTCGGCGGGCGCACGCAGGATCGGGTGGTGGTCGCGGCCGAGGTCGCCGCTGAACAGGGTGCGCCGGCCGGCGGCGTCGAGGAGCACGGTGGACGACCCCAGGATGTGGCCGGCGGGGCGCAGCTCCGCCCGGACGTCGGGGGCCAGGTCGACGGCGGTCCCGAAGTCCGTCGGCGTCAGGAGCGGCAGCGTGCGCTCGACGTCCTCGAGGTCGTAGAGCGGCAGCGCGGGACGGTGCTTGGAGTAGCCGCCCGCGTTGGCCTGGCGCGCGTCCTCCTCCTGCAGGTGGGCGCTGTCGCGCAGCACGATCTCCACGAGCTCCGCGGTGTCGGGTGAGCAGAGGATCGGGCCGTCGAAGCCCTCCTTCACCAGGCGCGGGAGGAAGCCGCAGTGGTCGAGGTGCGCGTGCGTCACCACGACCGACCCGAGCCCGGACGCCGGGACCGGGAACGGCGTCCAGTTGCGGCGGCGCAGGTCGGCCAGGCCCTGGTAGAGCCCCGCGTCGACCAACGTGCGCGAGCTGTGGGTGTCCACGAGGAACTTGCTGCCGGTCACCGACTCGGCCGCACCCAGGAACGTCAGGACCGGGCTGCTCATCTGGCACCTCGTCTCAGTTGTCGACCGGCGCCCTCGGTGCGCCGACCGGCGGGGCCGGGCTGCCCCGTTGGGCCCGGCCCCGCACGCTCATCGGCCCGTCGCTCCACCTCGGCGCCCCGCTCAGTACCCCCGATCGACGACCAGGACAGGGCACTCGGCGTGGTGGAGGACCGCGCGCGTGATCGGGCCGAGGTGCGGCCCGAGTGGGCGCTCCGCCGAGCGGCGGTTGAGGACCAGCACGGACGAGCGCTGCGTCGCGCGGACCAGCGCCTCGACGGGGCGCGCCCAGTGGACGTCGCAGGTCACCGAGTCCGCGGTGGTCGTCACGTCGCCGAGAGCCGTCTCGAGCTCGGCGCGGGCGTCGTCGAGCCACTGCTTGCGCGGATAGCCGGCGAGCGCCGCCCCCTGGTAGGGCTCGGCGATCCAGGTGGCGTGGAGGACGACCACCTGGCGCCCGGTGTCCCGGGCGAGCTCCAGGGCCTCGAGCACCTGGTGCTTGGCGTCGATCGGCTCGTCGACCCCCACGGTGACGGGCAGGTCGCCGCCGACCGAAGCGGACCAGCCGCGCGGAACCACCAGGACCGGGACACGCGCGTGCGCGGCCACGTGGGTGGAGACCGAGCGGGTCACGAGTCGACCGACCGCCCCGATCTCGCGGGCCTCGAGGACCACCAGCCGCATCTCGCCGCTGCGCTCGACGATGGTGCGCGGCGCGGAGCCGTCGACGATCTCGGTGGTGACCGGGACCCGCCCCTCGACGAGACCCCGGACCCGCTCGGCGGCCACCGTGAGCGCCTCGCGACCGACGCGGGTCAGCTCCCGGTCGACGGCCTGTTCGGGCCGGAGCTGGGTGGGCACGGGCACGACCAGCTGGTGGGCCACGTGCAGCAGCTCGACGCCCACGCCGAGACGGATCGCCTCGGAGGCAGCCACCTCCAGGGCGCCCGCGCCGATCCCGCCGGGTCCGACCGCCACCAGGACACCGATCTCGGTCTCGTCCATGACCGACCTCCTTCGCCCTCACCGCCCACCATGCTCCGCGTCCTCGGAGCACGGGAGAGACGTAGGTCCTCCGCCCAGGGGCCGTGGTACCCGCGGCCGGCTGGACGGGTCGGGTTTACTCGGTACCGGGCACGACGGAGGAGGAGTCATGGACAGGACGGACCGTGGACAGCTCGTGGACCTGCCGGTCGAGGAGTGCTGGCAGCTGCTCACGACGGCGCCGGTGGGCCGGATCGCCTGGTCGACCACCGGAGGCCCGGTGGTCGTGCCGGTGAACTTCGTGGTCGACGGCCGGACCATCAAGATCCGCACGGCGGCGTACTCCGCGATGGTGCAGAAGGCCGACGTGGAGCGGGTCGCGTTCCAGGTCGACCGGATCGACGAGGCCACGCACACCGGCTGGAGCGTGCTCGCGCGCGGCCGTGCCGAGGTGCGGTACGGCGAGCGCGAGGACGAGGCCGGACCTCAGCCGTGGCCGCGGGGGCCCCGGTCGGCGACCGTCGTCATCGACGTCGACGAGATCACCGGTCGCTGGCTGAACCCCAGCGAGCACTGAACCGCTGCCACAACCCGAGCACGAGACCCGGTGCGGCGCTGAGCGCCAGCACGAGCAGCGCGTCGGCCGCGGGCACCGTGTCGGTGCGCAGCAGGTCGCGCAGCGGGGACCACGCGACCGCGAGCACCTGCAGCGCGGCGGCGATCAGGACCGCGACCTCGAGCCCGCGCGAGCGCCACTGCAGGCCGCCGCGGGGGGCGCGCAGCGACAGCGCGACGCCCAGCTGGGCGAGCCCGAGGGTGAGGAACACCCAGGTCTGGCGGTGGCTGTCGGGCGCCAGCAGGCCGGCGGCGAGGGCGACGATCCCGATCAGCGTGCCCGCGACCAGGATCTGGCGCAGCAGGCCCCGACCGAGCACCGACTGCTCCGGCGACGGCGAGGGGCGCTTCATGTCGGCCGGGTCCGGTGGCTCCCCGCCGAACGCGACTCCGGGCAGCCCGTGGGTGATCATGTTGATCCAGAGGATCTGCCCGGGTCCCAGTGGGATCGGGATCCCGACGAACGGGCCGGCCATCAGGACCAGCACCTCGGCGAAGCCGCCGGAGAGCCCATAGCGGAGGAACCGCCGGATGTTGCCGTAGATCCGTCGGCCCTCGCCGACGGCCACGACGACCGTGCGGAGGTCGTCGTCGGCGAGCACCAGGTCGGCGGCCTGGCGCGCAACCTCGGTGCCACGATCGCCCATCGCGATCCCGATGTCGGCGCGGCGCAGCGCCGGCGCGTCGTTGACCCCGTCGCCGGTCATGGCGACCACGTCGCCGCGGCGCTGCCAGGCGTCGACGATGTCGACCTTGTGCTCGGGCCGGACCCGGGCGTACACGCCGATCCGGTCCACCCGGCCGGCGTGCTCGCCGCGGCCGATCTCGGCGCCCTCGGCGAGCTCGGGGCCCTCCCTGGTGAGCGTCAGCTGGTCGGCGATCGCGCGAGCCGTCGCGGGGTGGTCTCCGGTGATCATCACGGTCCGGATCCCGGCCTCCCGGCAGGCCCGCACGACCTCCTCCGCGGTGGTCCGCGGCGGGTCGGCCAGCGCGGCGAGGCCGCGCAGCACCAGCCCGTGGTCGGTGCCGTCGGGGCGCTCGGGTGCCCTCCGGTCGGCCACGGCGAGCACTCGGAAGCCGCGCTCGGCGAGCGCGGTCGCCGCCTCGTGGGCCGCAGCGGCGACCGCGCGGTCGGCGAGCAGCCCGATCACCGCCTCGGGGGCGCCCTTGCACACCACCAGCCAGGGCCGTTCGCCGTCGACGGACCGGTGCACGGTGGTCATCCGCTTGGTCTCGCTGTCGAACGGCGTCTCGTCGACGCGCTCCCACCTGGCGGCCGCGTCCAGCGCGGCCGGGTCGTGCTTGGCCACCGCCACGAGGAGGGCCGCCTCCATCGGGTCGCCGACCACCTCCCAGGAGCCGTCGCGGGGTCCGCCGAGCCGGGCATCGTTGCAGAGGACCAGGTCACGGGCGAGCGCGTCCAGCTCGGCCGGTACGACGTCGGGGCCCTGGGCCACCAGCGCGCCGTCGACGGCGTACCCCTGCCCGGTCACCCGCCACGTCCCGTGCGGGGACCAGAGCTCCTGGACGACCATCCGGCCCTCGGTGAGGGTGCCGGTCTTGTCCGAGGCGAGGACCGTGACGGAGCCGAGGGTCTCGACCGCGGGCAGTCGCCGGACCAGGGCCGAACGGCGGGCCATCCGGTAGGCACCCAGGGCGAGCGCGATGGTGACCACCGCCGGCAGCGACTCGGGGATCGCGGCGACGGCGAGGCTGACGGCGAGGATGACCATGTCGTCGAGCGGCTCGCCACGCAGCACACCCAGCAGCAGCACCAGGGCCGCGATCGCGAGGGTCAGCACGACCAGCTGGCGCGACAGCTTCGACAACCGTTGCTGCAGCGGCGTCGGTCGCACCCCGGCCGCCGCGATCTGCGCGGCGATCCGGCCGAGACCGCTGTCGCCGCCCGTGCGGCTGACGGTCGCGAAGCCCCTGCCGCGGGTCAGCACGGTGCCGGCGAGCAGCTCCTCGCCCGGGCCGCGGATGACCGGCACCGACTCCCCGGTCATCGCGGACTCGTCGACCTGCAGCCCGGCGGCCTCGACGAGCTCGCCGTCGGCGGGGACCACGTCGCCGGCCTCCAACCGGATCAGGTCGCCGGTCACCACGTCGGGCGCCGGGATCCGGCTCAGCTCGCCGTCGCGCAGCACGGTGGCCCACGGGGCGGCCATCCGGTCCAGCGCAGCCAGCGCGTTGGCCGCGCGCACCTCCTGCACCACGCCGATGGTGGTGTTGAGCACGACGACGGCCGCGATGATCGAGGCGTCGGCCACGTCGCCGAGCGCGACGATGACGACGAACGCCCCGAGCAGGAGCAGGATCATCGGGTCCCGCAGCTGGTCCAGGATCCGGCCCAGGAGCCGCCGCGGGCGGGCCCGCGGCGGGAGGTTCGGCCCGTGCTCGCGCAACCGCTCGGCGGCCTCGGCGGCGGTCAGCCCCAGGGCGCCCGCCGGACCGTTCACTTCCGGATCGCCCCGGCCTGCTCGAGCACCAGGCCCGGAACGGGACCGACCGCGTTCGGCGGGACCACCCGGACCGGGCAGTGCGCCGAGCGCAGCACCGCGCGCGCCGTACCACCCAGGTGGGTGGCCGCGGGCACGCCGTGGGCGCGGCGTACCAGCACGACGACGTCGGCCTCGAGCGAGCCCTCGACCAGCGCGAAGCTCGGATGGTCGTGGACGACCCGGACCTCGACCTCGACCTCCGGGAAGGTCACGCGCCACTCGGCCAGCAGCGCCGCCATCTCGTCGAACGACTGGCGCCGCCAGTCGTCGGCGGCGACCCGGGACTCGATGATGTCGTCGTACCCGCTGGGCAGCTTCCAGGCGTGCAGGACCACGAGCTTCGCCCGGCGCTCGGCGGCGAGCGCCATCGCGTCGCCGAGCAGCGCCGTCGAGTGGGACGGCGACTTCACGCCGACCAGCACCACGCCGCGCGGCGGGGCCGGGGTCCAGTCGGCGGGCACCAGCACCATCGGCACCGAGGCCCGGGCGGCGACGCCGGCGGCGGTGTCGCCGCGCAGCAGCCGTTCCAGCAGCGGCCGGTTGTCCCGGCCGACCACGACCACCTGGGCGTCCTCGGCGGCGTTCGCGAGCTGCACCGGCCGGGTGCCGTGGTGCAGCCAGCCCTCGACCACCAGGTCGGGAGCCAGCTCGCGTACCTGGGCCTCCGCGTGGGTGAGCACCGCGGTGCCGGTCTCGGTCAGCTCGGACGGCGTCAGCGGCATCATCGGGGAGATCGGGACGTAGTCGGGAACCACGTGGATCAGCTTCACGATCGCCCCGGTCCGCCTGGCCTCCTCGACGCCGTAGCGCAGCGCACCGGCGTTCGCGTCGCTCCCGTCGACCCCGATGACCACGGGACGTGGCTGTGTGGTCATGGCTGACCTCCCTGGTGTCCGGCTCTGGCGAACCTGACGGTCGTTCCGTCTGCCCTCATCGTCGTGCGCGACCCGGCTCGGCAGCAGGGCCGAGCGCCCGCCGCGCCCGGGCCCTTCGGCCCGACCGGGCCGGCGGCTCCTGGCCGGGGGTGGTGCGGGCGGGCGAGCCGGAGGGCGGGCGAGCCGGCGGCCGGCCAGCGGTGCCCAGGCAACCGAACCCGACCCCCGACCGGTTGCTGGCACACCGCCGGCCCCGCCCCGACCACGCGCAACCCGGCCACGGAGACACTGCCGAGCCGCCCGCGCAGGCAGGACGCGCCGAGTCGACCTACTCGGTGCGCGCCGGGGAGGGGTCGACCACGAGCACCGGCGAGCGCGACTCGCGCAGCACGGCCCGCACCACCGAGCCGAGGTGCGGCCCCCACGGCATCGAGGAGCGGTGCCGACCGAGCACGACCACCCCAGCGGTGTGCGACTCGGCCACGAGGACGTCGGCCGGGCGGGCGTGGACGGGAACCAGCTCCACGGGCACGTCCGGGTGCTCGGCGAGGAGCGGTGCCAGGCCGGCCTCCAGCTCGCGGAGCAGGCGGGCCTCGTGGTCCTCCGCTCCAGCCCCGGCGAAGACCAGGTCGTCGTAGGCGTCGGAGTAGTGCCACGCGTGCAGCAGCCGGGCCCGTCCGCCACGGCGGGCGGCCTCGGCGAGCGCGGTGCGCACCACGTCCGGCGCGAGCTCGGCGTCGCCGAGGCCCGCGACGACGACCGGGTCGCGCTCGGCGTCGGGCTCCCAGCTCGCCGGGACCGCCACGACCGGGACGGCGGCGTGCGCGGCCACGGCGTTCGTGACCGACAGCGTGGGGATCCGGCCGGGGCGTCCCATCCGCTGGCGCTGCAGCACGACCACGCCCGCGTGCCGGCTCGCCGCCGTGAGCACCCGGACGACCGGGCCGGTCTGCAGCTCGGTGCTCACCGGCAGCTCGCCCAGCTCCTTCTCCAGCCGCCCGGCCACGGCCGTCAGGATCCGCCCGCCCTGGGCGCAGAGGGCGTCACCCTCGATCACCATCGCGGTCGGGTCGGCGCCCACGGACATCCCGGGTACGGCGTGCAGCAGGTGCACCCCGACCTCCCGACGGCGGGCCTCGGCGACGGCGTACCCGAGCGCCCCGTCGACGTCCTCGTCGCCCACGCAGAGCAGGACCTTCCTGGGTTCGATCTCGAGCATGTCGTCTCCTCCTCGGTCCTACTCCCGGTCAGGCGCCGCCGCGCGCGCCGGCGGCGGACATCGGCGGCCTCCTCTGCTCCGGTCCTCTTCCTGCCAATCTCCGCGTCTCCGGCGGGCGGCAACAGGGACCTAGGGCCCGCACCCGGTGGTCCCTCGGCCCGTGCGGCGACGGAGTCTTCGTGCACACATTGAAAGTTGACGAAACCGACCGCCGGCAGGAGTCATCACGATGAGCACCCAGCCCCACCCGGACGCCGTCACCGAGCAGCCTGCGCCCGCGACGCTCCGGGCCCTGGTCGTCTACGAGTCGATGTTCGGCTCGACCCAGGACGTGGCCGCGGCCGTCGCCGACGGCCTGCGTGCCGAAGGTGTCGTCACCGAGCTCGTGGACGTCCGGCATGCCCCGCCGGCCAAGGACGCGACCTTCGACCTCCTCGTGGTCGGCGCGCCGACCCACGCCTTCTCGCTGAGCCGGCCGTCGACCCGTCAGGACGCGGTGCGCCAGGGTGCCAGGCCGGAGCTCGCCAGCACCGGCATCCGGGAATGGATCGGCGCGATGGGACCGCGCGACGAGGCCCGCGGCCGCGCGGCGGCCGCGTTCGACACCCGGGTCACCAAGGTGCGCAGCCTCCCGAAGGCCGCCTCCACGCGGGCCTGCCACCTGCTCGCCCGGCGCGGCTACCACCTCGTCTCCCGGCCCACGCCGTTCCTCGTGCACGACGTCAAGGGCCCGCTCGTGGCCGGCGAGCTCGACCATGCGGTGACCTGGGCCCGGGAGGTCGCGCAGGCCGCCCGCCGCTGGCGGACCGGTGACGCCGACGTAGCGGCCAGCTAAGAGGTCGCCATCATCTGCCCGAAGGGCAGCCTCGCAACCACATCGTCGGAGCACCGACCCCACGAGCGACCACCGCGGCCCGCGCGGCGACGAAGCCGACGCGAGACGCGGTCAGGAGGGGACCCACCACTCGACGGTCGTGCCCTCACCGGGCCGTGACGTGATCGTGCAGCGGCCGCCGCGCCGCTCGGCGCGCTGCCGCATGTTCGACAAGCCGCTCTGGGGCACGTCCTCGGGCATCCCGCGCCCGTTGTCGGTCACGGTCAGGCGGATCCCGTCGAGGACCGCCAGCTCGACCGAGACCGAGGTGGCTCGTGCGTGCCGGGCGGCGTTGGAGAGCGCCTCGGTGAGCACGGCGAGCACGTCGGGCGCCACCTCGGTGCCGACCCGGGTGCGCACCGGGCCCTCGAAGCGCAGCGCGGGGCGGAACTTCAGCGTCCCTGCCGCGCGGTCCACCATCCGGGTGACCTCCGCCTGGATGTCCGAGGCGTTCTCTGCCGAGCCGAGCGCGAAGATCGTGCGCCGGATGTCGCGGATGGTCGTGTCGAGGTCGTCCACGGCGGCGTCCAGCTTCGCGGTGAGCTCCGGCGAGCCGGCCGCGCGCGCGCTGCTCTGCAGGCTCAGCCCGACCGCGAACAGCCGCTGGATCACCAGGTCGTGCAGGTCGCGGCCGATGCGATCGCGGTCCTCGAAGAGCACCAGCCGCTGTCGGTCCTCGCGGGCCTGGGTCACCTCGAGAGCCAGTGCAGCCTGCTCGGCGAAGCTGGCCGGCAGCGTCGGGTCGACGGCGTGGAAGGCCATCAGGTTCTCCGGCTTCCAGCCGAGGGCGAGCACGCCCTGGGCCGCGGTCGTGCCGCGCAGTGGCACGATGATCGCGGGGCCGATCCGCGGCCACCCGAGCGCCTTGGGCACGTTCACGGCCTGGGGGTCCGCACCGATGTCCTCGACGGCGACCGGGGTCGCGGTCCGCACGACGCTGCTGGTCAGCGAGGTCTCGAGGTCGACGTTGTCCATCACCACCGGGTCGGCCTTCTCGCCGGACACGACGCGCACCCGCAGGGCCTCGACCCCCGGCCCCGCCACGATCCAGGCCACGTCGGCCACGGCGAGCTCGCGCGCGTGGTCGGCGACGATCTGCAGGGCGTCCTCGTGCCCGCCCGGGCCGGCGAGCCGGGCCGTGATCTCCGCGGTCGCCGCGAGCCACCGCTCCCGGCGTGCCGACTCCTCGTGCAGCCGGGCGTTCTCGATCGCCACGCCGGCGGCCGCGGCCAGGGCCACGACGATCTCCTCGTCCTGCTCGGTGAAGTCGCCGTCGCCGACCTTCTCGGTGAGGTAGAGGTTCCCGAACACCTTGTCGCGGATCCGCACGGGGACGCCGAGGAAGGACCGCATCGGCGGATGGTGCGGCGGGAAGCCGTACGACGCAGGGTGCTCGGCGATGTCGTGGAGGCGCAACGGCTCGGGCTGGTCGATGATCAGGCCGAGCAGACCGTGACCGGTCGGCAGATCGCCGATGTCGTGGTGCTGCGCACCGGTCACGCCGTGGGTGACGAACGTCTGGAGCCGCCGGTCCTCACCGGCGCCGAGCACTCCGAGCGCGGCGTAGCGGGCACCGGCCAGGTCGCTGGCGATCTCCACGATGCGGGTGAGCAGGTCGTCGAGGGAGAGGTCGGCCGCCATCGTGACCACGGCGTCGAGGAGCAGGCGCCACCGGGCCCGGTCGTCGAGCACCCCGTGGACCCGCAGCAGCACCTCGCGCAGGAGCTCGTCGAACCCGGTCCCGGCCAGCTCCGAGCCGAGGTGGACGGGGTCGTCCGGCGACCCCGCGTGCCGCGGCAGCTGCATGCCACCCTCCCTGTCAGCTCGGGCCTCCCGAAACGCTATCAACTCCCTTCCCGCCCAGGGACCAAGGTCCCGCAAGACGGGGTCGCTACGGCCTGGGAGGTGTCCGCCCACACACGGCAGGTTTGGGGGAGCACCGGGCCCTCAGGGCCGGGCGCCCAGCACCATCTCCAGCACGATGGAGGGATCGAGATGACGACACGACCCGAGTCCGAGGGCCGGTTGGCCACCCTCCTCTCCTACGACTGCTGGAACCTCCTGGAGTCGGTTCACATCGCACGCGTCGCGTGGATCGGCCCGGAGGGCGTGGCCGTCGTACCGGTCAACTACACCGTCGTCGCCGGCGCCGTGTGGTTCCGCACCACCCCCGACTCCACGCTCGCCCGCGAGTGCCACGGGCAGCGGGTCGTGGTCGAGGTCGACGAGATCGACCCCACCACCCGGGCCGGGTGGAGCGTCGTGGTCGTCGGCACCGCCGAGCTCGTCGACGCCCACGACGTCCCGGACATGCTGATCGGCCTGGAGGTGTGGCCGAGCGGGACCCGCACGCTGTTCGTCCGCGTCGACGTCCACGAGGTCAGTGGCCGGCGCCTCTACGGCGCCCACGGCACCTGACCCGCCGGCGTCGACCCGCGACCCTCCCGCCGGGTCAGACCCCGAGGTGCTTGGTGGCGAAGATGGCCGCCTGGGTGCGGCTCTCGAGGCCGAGCTTGGCGAGCATCGAGGAGACGTAGTTCTTGACGGTCTTCTCGGCGAGGCACAGGTGGGCGGCGATCTGCCGGTTCGTCATGCCCTGGCCGATCAGCTCGAGGATGCGCTGCTCCTGGGCGGTCAGCTGCTCGATCGAGGGGTCCATCCGCGGCCCGGCGCGCAGCCGGTCGAGGACGTGGGCGGTCACCGCCGGGTCCAGCATCGACTGGCCGGCGGCCACCCGACGGACCGTCTCGACGAAGTCGGTGCCCTTGACCTGCTTGAGGATGTAGCCGGCGGCACCGGCCATGATCGCGGAGAACAGCGCCTCGTCGTCGTCGTACGACGTGAGGATCAGCGCCGCGATGCCCGGGTCGACCGAGCGCACGTCGCGGCACACGTCGATGCCGGAGCCATCGGGCAGCCGACCGTCGAGGATGGCGACGTCGGGGCGGAGGGCGGGGATGCGCCGCGCGGCCTCGGCAGCCAGGCCGGACTCGCCGATGACGACGATGTCGCCCTCGCTCTCCAGCAGCTCCCGGATGCCCCGGCGCACCAACTCGTGGTCGTCGAGCAGGTAGACGGTGATCTTCCCGCTCGTGCCGTGGTCCTCCATGTTCTTCAACCTAGGTGGCGCGGCGTTCGATGTTGCCTGTCGATGGCCCCCGGTCCGGGGGACCTTTGTCCCTGGGTCCGCAGCCCCGCACACCGGAGGCTGGAGACAGGACCGACGGACCCGTCGGATCCAAGGCCGGACCCAAGGCTGGACCCGAGGCCGAATCCAAGGAGGGAGAGCACGATGCTGGTGCAGGACCTGATGACACCGGAGCCGATGACGGTGCGTCCCTCGACCACGGTCAAGGCGGCGCTCTCGCGCCTGGCCGAGTTCGGGATCACCTGCCTGCCGGTCGTCGACGGCGCCGGCCGCCTGCAGGGCGTGGTCAGCGAGGCCGACCTGATCCGCGACGTCGTCGCCCCGGACCCGCGCGCCCAGGAGCGCCCGGTCACGATCGAGCCCGTCTTCCCGCCGCGCACGGTCGAGGAGGTCTACACCCGGCACCCGGTGTCGGTACGTCGCAACGACGACCTGGCGCGGGCCGTGGACGTGATGACCTCGACGGCGGTCAAGAGCCTGCCGGTCGTCGACGACGAGGGCCGCCTGGTCGGGGTCGTCAGCCGCAGCGACGTGGTCCAGGTCCTGGCCCGCGCCGACGACGTGATCGCCGCGGACATCGACGAGCTGCTGCGCTCCCTGGGGCACCCCGACTGGCTCGTGGAGGTCACCGAGGGCATCGTCAGCGTCTCCGGGCCCAGCGGCGCGCCCGAGCGCTCGCTCGCGCAGGTGGTGGCCCACACCGTGCCCGGCGTGATCGAGGTCCGGGTCGACTGAGCTCCTTCCATCTTTCGTTCCCGCTCACCAGGTCTCGGGACCTAGGTCTCTGGTCCCGTGCCCCGGTGGCGCCCATCGTTGAGCACTCGAGGGGGGTGCACCCATGTCCAGAACCCAGGAGGCGGCCGTGACGTCAGGGGCCGGGAGTGCGGCGCGCCCGGACACCACGGCTGGCCTGCGGGTCGCCGAGGCGGCCCTGCGCGCGCCCAGCATCCACAACACCCAGCCCTGGCGGTGGCGCGCCTCCGCTGCGCGCGTGGATCTGTACGCCGACCGGGCGCGCCAGCTCGCCGTGGCCGACCCGGACGGCCGGAACCTGACGATCAGCTGCGGCGCGGCGTTGCACCAGGCCACCGTGGCCGCCCGGGCCCACGGCTGGTCGGCCGAGATCACCCGGCTGCCCGACCCCGGCGACCCCGACCTGCTCGCGACGCTGCACCTGCGCCCGGGCCGCCAGCTCTACGAGGCTGTCCAGGATCTCCAGGCACTGCAGGAGCGGCGTACCGATCGGCGGCGCTTCACCTCCTGGCCGGTCCCTCCGGAGCGCCTGGCCAGGCTGGCCGCGTCAGTGGGCGTGGACCAGGTCCGGGTGGTCCCCGTGACGGCGGCACCCGACCGGGTCCGGGTCGAGCTACTGGTCAGCCGGGCGACGACGCTCGTGAAGGCCGATCGGCGGCTGGCCGACGAGCAGCGCTCCTGGCTGGACCGCAGCGAGGTCGACGGCATCCCCAGCGACCTGCTGCCGGGACCCGGAGCGCAGCCGCCCAGCCGCTCCTCCCGCTTCGTCGAGGAGCCGGCCGAGGGCGATGTTCGCGGCGCGATCGAGACCTCCGACGGCCTGCTGATGATCGCCACGGACACCGACGACGCCGAGGCGTGGCTGCGCACCGGCGAGGCGCTCGGGCAGCTGTGGCTGCATGCGATGAACGACGGCCTCTCGGTGGTGCCCCTGAGCCAGGTGATCGAGGTCGACGAGACCCGGACGGCGCTCCACCACGAGCTGCTCGGCGGGCTGCTGCACCCACAGCTGCTGGTCCGGATCGGCTGGCAGGAGATCGCCCGCAGCCCGCTGCCGCGGACGCCTCGGCGCCCGCTGGCCGACGTCTTGGTGGCCGAGGCGCCCGGGCACTGACCGGGCACAGACCGGGCAGAGACCGGGCGAACGAGCCCCGACCGGCGCCGACCGGGCCGTTGGTCCCCGGGCCCCGAGCCCTCCGGCCGTGGCCGGTCCCTGACGGCTGGGCGATGGTGGAGGCATGACCACCACCCACGCGCCCGCGGGTTCCGTCGTCGTCGGCGTCGACGGCTCCCCCTCCGCGACCCACGCCGTCAGCTGGGCGGCCGAGCAGGCCGCCGTCGAGGGCCGGCCACTGGTGCTGGTGCACGTCGGTCCGACGCCGGCCCCGGCCGGTACCGGCTGGATGGAGGCGGCCGGCGTCGACCACCATCGGCTGGCCGCGCTGCTCAAGGACGACGCCCGGGTGCTGTTGGAGCAGGCCGCCGCCCCGGTCCGTGCCGAGCACCCCGACGTGGAGATCCACCACCTGGTGCGGCTCGGCGACGCACGGCAGATGCTGCTCGAGGCGTCCGCGGAGGCGCGGCTCCTCGTGGTCGGCACCCGCGGCCTGGGTCCGGTGCGGCACCTGCTCCTCGGCTCGGTCAGCAGCGCGCTCGTCAAGCACGCGACCTGCCCGGTGGTCGTAGTGCGTCCCGACCCGGAGCACGCGGACGGTCCCGCCCGGGTGCTGGCCGGGGTCGCCGGCGAACCCGGCGACGCCGCCGTCCTCGACCTGGCCTTCGACCTCGCCGAGACGCGCAAGCTGCCGCTGCGGGTCTTCCACTGCTTCTGGGACGCGGTGAAGATCGCCGAGGGCGCCCGCGACGTCGCCCCCGGTGAGCCCGGCCTGGACGACGAGTGGCTGGTGCTCGACCGCGCGGTCCGCCCACACACCGAGGCGCACCCCAGCGTCGAGGTCCAGCTCCAGCTGACCCGCGGCATGGTCGACGAGCGACTGATCCGCGCCTCCCACGACGCGGCACTGGTCGTCGTCGGCCACCGGCGCAAGCCGTTCCTCAACGAGCTCGTCTACGGCTCGGTCGCGCCGGTCGTCGTCGAGCGGTCCGCCTGCACGGTCGCGATCGTCCCGCTCGGGAGCTGAGCGCCGGCGGGTCGATCCGGCTCGGTCCCGCCCGGCCAGCGGTGCCCAGGCAACCCAACCCACCCGCCGAACGGTTGCTGGCACACCGCCGACCCGGCGACGCGCGCGGGGATCCGGCACGGCGCCCGCGGGAGACGTCAGGCCGGTTGTGGGTCGAGATGGATCGCCCGCCGGACCCGGGCCGGCCGGCGCGGCGTGGTCAGCAGGACCGGGCAGGCCGCCTCCGCGAGCACCGAGCGTGCGATCGGGCCGAGATGGGAGTCCCGCGGCAGCACCGGGTCGTGGCGCCCGAGCACCAGGAGGCAGGCGTGCCGGGACGCGTCGATGAGCACCTCGCCGGGCCGCGCCTTGCGGACGTGGATCTCCACCGGCACCTCGTCGTACTCCGCCCGCAGCGCGGGCAGCACCGCCTCGACCCCGGCCCGCAGCCGTTCCGGCCAGGCGTGGTCCGCGGCGTACGCCGCCGGGTCCAGCACGTACGCCGCCGGGTCCCACCGGCTGGTCACGACGGTCAGCAGCGCGTGGCGGTCCCGCGCGGCCTGGAAGGCCTCGTGGAGCACGGGCACGCTCTGCTCGGGGTGGTCGACCCCGACCACGACGTGCGGTGGCGCATCGTCGTCCTCCCAGTCGTCGGGCACCGACACCACCGGCACGTGCACGCGGGCCGCGACGGCGCCCGTCACCGAGCGCACGTAGGGGTGGGTCAGCCGTGACTCCGGGCACCGCCCCACCACGACGAGGGGGGCGTCGTGCGCGGATGCGTAGACCGCGGACACCGCCGGCGCCTCGGAGAGCGTCGAGGTCACCGGCACCAGCCCACCGACGACGGCCATCGCGTGGCGGACGGCAGCGCCGAGGACCGCACCGGCCTCCTCCTCGACCCGGGCCAGCTCGGCGCTGTCCGCATCCGGTCCGAGTGCCGCCACGTCCATGCCGTGCACCAGGTGCAGCCCGCGGTGGTGTCGCAGCGCCTCGGCAGCGGCGAAGTCGATCGCCACGAGTGAGCACTTCCGACCGACCGCGACGACGACAGGAGCAGGAGTGGTGTGCATCGGGTCTCCGATCTCTCGCCTCCCACGGTCGGGCACCTCGGCCTCCCGCCCGTAGGGACCAAGGGCCCACCGCCCCGGGCCACCGGTCACCATCGGTCCCGCCGGGACCTTCGCCCCTCGCTTTCGATCGAAGGGCAGGTCCACCCTCGGTCCATGACAACGTTCGTGTTCGACTTCGCAGAGGGAAATAGGGAACTCAAGGACCTGCTGGGCGGCAAGGGCGCCAACCTGGCCGAAATGACCAACCTCGGTCTGCCGGTTCCCCCCGGGTTCACGATCTCGACGGAGGCGTGCCGAGCTTTCCTCGTCGAGGGCAGGGAACCGGACAGCCTGGCGGCCGAGGTCGCCGAGCACCTGCGAGCGCTCGAGGACCGGATGGGCCGGCGCCTCGGTGATCCGGCCGACCCGCTGCTCGTCTCCGTCCGCTCCGGTGCGAAGTTCTCGATGCCCGGGATGATGGAGACCGTGCTCGACGTCGGGCTCAACGACGAGTCCGTGGTCGGCCTGGCGCAGCAGAGCGGGGACGAGCGGTTCGCCGCGGACTCCTACCGCCGCCTGCTCCAGATGTTCGGCGGCACCGTCCTCGGCATCGAGCACGACGCATTCTCCGACCGGCTCGACGCGCTCAAGAAGCGTCGCGGCGTCATCGCCGACACCGAGCTCGGTGTGGCCGACCTGCACGAGCTGGTCGACGAGTACAAGGTCGTCATCCGCGAGCACACCGGCAGCGACTTCCCGCAGGAGCCGGCCGAGCAGCTGCGGCTGTGCATCCTCGCGGTCTTCAAGTCGTGGAACACCCCGCGCGCCGCGCTCTACCGCCGCCAGGAGCGGATCGCCGACGACCTCGGCACTGCCGTCAACATCCAGGCGATGGTCTTCGGCAACCGCGGCGTGGACTCCGGCTCCGGCGTGGCGTTCACACGTGACCCCGCGAGCGGCGAGCCCGGCGTGTACGGCGACTACCTGACCAACGCGCAGGGCGAGGACGTCGTCGCGGGCATCCGCAACACGGTCCCGCTCGCCGACCTCGAGCAGATCGACCCCGCGTCGTACCGCGAGCTCATGGAGATCATGGCCACGCTCGAGAAGCACTACCGCGACATGTGCGACATCGAGTTCACCATCGAGGACGGCAAGCTCTGGATGCTGCAGACCCGGGTCGGCAAGCGCACGCCCGAGGCGGCCGTCCGGATCGCCGTGCACATGGCCGAGGAGCTGCTCATCGACCGCGACGAGGCGATGCTGCGCGTCACCGGCCACCAGCTGGCCGCCCTGATGTTCCCGCGGTTCGCCCCCGACCCCGCGCGCCGCGCGGTCGCGACCGGCATGAACGCCTCGCCGGGCGCGGCCGTCGGCCGGGTCGTCCTCGACTCCGCGACCGCCGTCGAGTGGGCCGGCCGGGGCGAGCAGGTGATCCTGGTCCGCAAGGAGACCAACCCCGACGACCTGCACGGCATGGTCGTCTCCCAGGGCATCCTCACCAGCCGGGGCGGCAAGACCTCCCACGCCGCCGTCGTCGCGCGCGGCATGGGCCGCACCTGCGTGTGCGGCGCCGAGGCCCTGGACGTCGACCCGGAGAACCGCCGGTTCATCGTCCGCAACGGTCCGGTCGTCAACGAGGGCGACGTGATCTCCATCGACGGCAGCACCGGCGAGGTGTTCCTCGGCGAGGTGCCGGTCAGCGACTCTGCCGTCGTGCGCAAGCTCGAGGGCGAGGACGTCGACGACCCGGTCGCGTCCGCCGTGGCCCGGCTGCTCAGGCACGCCGACGAGGTACGCCGTCTCGACGTGCGGGCGAACGCCGACACCCCCGAGGACGCCCAGCGGGCGCGCCGCTTCGGCGCCTCCGGCATCGGCCTGTGCCGCACCGAGCACATGTTCCTCGGTGACCGTCGGGAACTGGTCGAGCACCTGATCGTCGCCGAGGACGAGCCCGGCCAGGCCGCAGCCCTCGACAAGCTGCTGCCGCTCCAGCGCCAGGACTTCACCGAGATCTTCGAGGCGATGGACGGGCTTCCGGTGACGGTGCGGCTGATCGACCCGCCGCTGCACGAGTTCCTCCCCGACCTGACCGAGCTCTCGGTGCGGGTCGCCCTCGAGGACGAGCGGCAGGTCGTCGACGAGCACGACCACAAGCTGCTCAAGGCGGTCAAGCGGCTGCACGAGCAGAACCCGATGCTCGGCCTGCGCGGCGTCCGGCTCGGCATCACGATCCCCGGCCTGTTCCTCATGCAGGCCCGGGCGATCGCCGAGGCCGCGGCGACGCGGGTGCTCGCCGGCGGGGACCCACGGCCCGAGATCATGGTGCCGCTGGTGTCGACCGAGCGTGAGCTCGCGCTCGTGCGCGCCCAGCTGGAGGAGGTCGTCGCCTCGGTGCTGGACGAGCAGGGCGTCGAGCTGCACATCCCGATCGGCACCATGATCGAGATCCCGCGCGCGGCGGTGACGGCCGACAAGATCGCCCACTGGGCCGACTTCTTCTCCTTCGGCACCAACGACCTGACCCAGATGACGTGGGGCTTCTCGCGCGACGACGTCGAGTCGGAGTTCTTCGCGGCCTACCTCGAGAAGGGCGTCTTCACCGCCTCGCCGTTCGAGTCCATCGACACCGAAGGCGTCGGCGCGATGGTGCGGACCGCGGCCGAGCTCGGCCGCCGCGCCAAGCCGGGGCTGCACCTGGGGGTGTGTGGTGAGCACGGCGGTGACCCGGAGTCGATCCACTTCTTCCACGAGGTCGGCCTCGACTATGTCTCCTGCTCGCCGTTCCGGGTCCCGGTCGCCCGCTGGGAGGCCGCTCGCGCGGTGCTCGCCGCCCAGGCGACCGGCCCCCGGTCCGACGTCCGCTGAGAGTGGTGACCTAAGCCCCTGATCAGCCGCGCGGGTTCCGGGATGGAATGAGGCCGTGCTCGCCTCCCGGACCCGCGCGGCGACGCCGTACGCCGCCTGGGTGGCGGCGTGCGCGCTCGCCGAAGGGGTCGGCATGACCGCGGCCGCCGGTGCGGCCCGGTTCGCCGACCCCCTCGGCACCGCCGCCGGGCTGGCGGTCGTGGTGGCCGGCGGCCTGGTCGAGGGCACGGCACTGGGCTGGGCCCAGTCGCACGTGCTGGTCCGGCTGGCTCCCACGCTGACCCGGCGGCGGTACCTCGTCGCGACCGTCCTCGTCGCCGGCCTGGGGTGGGCGGGGGCCTCGGCGCCCGCGGCCCTCGGCAGCGGCGGCTCGGGAGCCGACCAGCCACCGCTCGCGCTGATCCTGCTCGGGGCCGCCGGACTCGGCTTGGCGATGGGCCCGGCGCTCGGCGCGGCCCAGGCGATCGCACTACGTGGGACGGTGCCGCACCCGTGGCGGTGGGTCGCGGCCAACACTGCGGCGTGGCCGGTGGCCATGACCGTGATCTTCCTCGGCGCCACAGCGCCGGACACGACCTGGCCGGTCTGGTCGGTCCTGGTCCTCGGGACCGTGACAGGGGTCGTGGCCGGTGGCCTGCTGGGCGTGGTGTCGGGGTGGTTCCTCCCGTCGCTGACCGGAGCGACGGGTGTGGACCGGACCGGGTGGTACTGGCGCCCCGCGCCGCGTGCCGCCGACCGGGGTGGCAACGCATCCTGATCGGCGTCGTACGCGGTCGCTCGGGGCGTCAGTGCCGCCTGACCGGGCCACGGCCGGCGACCCGGCGTGGCCAAGTCCCCTGCCGTGGCGTGACCTTCTCCCCTGCTCCGCGCGTCGGCGCCGCAGCACGCTGGACGGCGTAGGACGCCCGATCCGCGCGAAGGTCGTGGCGACGGATGGTCGACGAGATGAACGACGAATGAGCGTGTCCAGCCCCCAGTCCCTCCCCGAGGTGCACGCGGCCCCACGGCGCCCGTGGCGGACCGGCCGGGTGCTCGCGACCGTGACGGCCGCGCTGTTCCTGCTGCTCGGGGTCGGCATGCTGGTCGGTGGCGGCGCCCTCCGCCTGGCGGACGCGACGCTGCGCGACGACGACGGCTACGTGATGAGCAGCGCGCACGCCTGGCAGTCGCCGGGGTACGCCGTACGCTCCGAGAGCGCGGAGATCCGGAGCGACTCGACCACCTTGGACCTGCCGCACCGTCTCCTCGGCACGATGACCGCCACCGCCGACCCGGCCACCCCGAACGGCGTCTTCCTGGGCGTGGCGCGGACCGCGGACGTCGACCGGTACCTCACGGACGTCGCACAGTCGACCGTCGTCGACCCGTTCGACGAGAACGGCGAGCCGTCCCTCTCCTTCGTCGACGGCGGCTCCCCGGCCGTCGCCCCGACCGCGGCGGGGTTCTGGGTGGCCTCCGCGCGCGGGCGCGGGCCGCAGCAGGTCACCTGGGAGCCCGAGGACGGCGACTGGACGCTGGTCGTGATGAACGGCGAGGGCACCACCCCGGTCGCCGCGGACGTGGCGATCGGCGCCGAGGTCCCGGTGCTCGGCACCCTCGGCACCTGGCTGCTGGTCGCCGGCCTGATCGTGGTCGGGCTCTCCGGCATCGGCCTGTGGCTGGCCGTCCGTCGGCGCTGAGCACGGGTTGAAGGGACCTCCGGCCCTGCCGGTCGGACCGCGCCGCGCGCACGCTCGGAGGGGCACCCAGCTCGGAGGAGGGCACCATGAGCGCAGCCCCGGTCGTCGTCAGCGTGCCGGACGGCGACCTCGACCCCGCACTACGCTTCGCGGCGACCCAGGCGGAGCTCCACCGCAGCCCGGTCCGGCTCGTGCACGCCTACGCGCCCGGTCCCTCGCTCACCGGGCCGCCGGTGACCCAGACCGGGGCGAGCGAGGTGCTCCGCCGCGCCGTCCTGCGCGCCGAGGAAGTGCTCGGCCCGGCGATCGAGGTCACCGGGGCCCTCGTGCGCGGACCCGCCGTGGAGGGGGTCCTGGATGCGAGCCAGGACGCCCGGGTCGTCGTCCTGCAGCGTCGGGACCTGCTGCACCTGATCCGCAGCCTGACCCGCTCCCTGGACGGCGCCGCCGTACGCCGGGCGCAGATCCCGCTGGCCTGCGTGCCACCGGCGTGGGCGTCGCCGCAGCACGAGAGCCGACCCATCACCGTCGGCATCGACGCCACCGAGCACAGCGCCGGCCTGCTCCGCGCCGCCGTCGCCCTGGCCCGCGAGCACCGCGCACCGCTGCACGTGCTGCACACCTGGTCGTTCCCCCAGCCGTACGACGACGCGGTCGTCCTGCGCGTCGGCCGGGAGTGGGAGGCCTGGGCCCGCGAGGACCTGGAGAGCGTGCTGCGGGTGCTGCCGCCGGGCGTCCCGCTCGACGTCGACGTGCGGCACGGCCCGCCCCTGCCCGCGCTCCTGGCGGCCGCCCGCACCTCACGGCTGATGGTGCTCGGCCGGCACGGCGTGCACCGGGCGCTCGGGTCCCGACTGGGGCCGGTCACCCGCGCGGTCCTGCACGACGCACCGTGCCCGGTGCTGCTGCTGCCCACGGACGTCCCCTGGGCCGCCTACGACAGCGCGACCGCGGGCCGTCCCGCCGACCTCGGGCGGCGTGCTTGAATCACGGCATGGACGCGCGGGACTGGGACCAGCGGTACGCCGCCAGCGAGCTGGTCTGGTCGGCCGAGCCCAACCGGTTCGTCGCCACGGAGCTGGCGGACCTGCCGCCCGGGCGGGCGCTCGACCTCGCTGCCGGCGAGGGCCGCAACGCCATCTGGCTCGCCCGACGCGGCTGGGAGGTCACCGCTGCGGACTTCTCCCAGGTCGCGCTGGACAAGGGCCGCACGCTCGCCGGTGACACCGCGGTGCGCTGGGTGTGCGCCGATGCCACCACCTGGAGCGAGACCTCGGCGTACGACCTGGTCGTGCTGGCCTACCTCCAGCTGGCGGCGGCCCAACGACGCGCGGCCGTGCGGGCGGCGTATGACGCGCTGGTGCCCGGCGGCACGTTCTTCCTGGTCGCCCACGACAGCACGAACCTCGCCGAGGGGACCGGCGGGCCGCAGGACCCGGCGGTGCTGATGACCGCCGAGGACGTGCTCGCCGACCTCGAGGGGGCGGCGTACGACGTGGTCCGCGCGGAGCGCGCCGCCCGCACCGTCGGCAACGGCCCCGGCGAGGGGCCGGTGCGCACGGCCTGGGACTGCCTGGTGCGGCTGGTCCGCCGCTGAGCCTCGAGGAGTCGAGCCGTCAGGACTGCTGGTCGGCGGGCGTCTCGGCCGGAGCGTCGTCGTCGACGGGGCCGTAGACCCCGGCGGCCTTGGCCGCCTGCGCCTTGCGCAGCTGCTTGACCAGGCTGGAGCCGAGTAGCGCCACGGCCACGATCAGGCCGATGAAGATCCCGAACGCGAGCCAGCCCGCCTTGACGTCGTCGTCCTGGGGCACCTCGTCGGCGAGCGAGACCACGAAGGTCAGGAGGTCGGGAGCGAGGGTGAGCAGCTGCATGGCCACGATTGTCGCACTCCCCCCGCCCGCCGCCGACCGGCCCCGCTCAGCGCTGGTCGGTGATGCCGGCGAACAGGTCGTCCTCGGGGGGCGGGGCGGGCACGTGGCTCACGACCAGCTCGTAGTCCTCGGTCGGCCAGACCCGCTCCTGCAGCTCGCGCGGGATGGCGAACCAGAACCCGTCCGGGTCGATCTGGGTGGCGTGCGCGAGCAGCGCCTGGTCGCGCACCCCGAAGTAGTCCGCACACGGCACCCGGGTGGTGATCCGGGCATCCCACTCCGGCTCCGGCTTCCAGTCCTTGAGGCGCTCGGCGTACGGCGACTCCAGGCCGTGCTCACGCATCGCCTCGTCGATCGCCACCATCCGGGGCCGGTTGAAGGAGTGGTGGTAGTAGAGCTTGAGGACCTGCCAGGGCTCGCCCAGCTCGGGGAACCGCTCCGGGTCGGCGGCGGCCTCGAACGCCGCGACGCTGACCTGGTGGCACTTCACGTGGTCGGGGTGCGGGTAGCCCCCGCGCTCGTCGTACGTCGTCATCACGTGCGGGCGGAACTCCCGCACCAGGCGCACCAGCGGTGCGATCGCCTCCTCCAGCGGCACCAGCGCGAAGCAGCCGTCCGGCAGCGGCGGCTTCGGGTCCCCCTCGGGCCAGCCGGAGTCGACGAAGCCCAGCCAGTCCTGCCGGATCCCGAGGATGTCACGGGCCCGTTCCATCTCCTGGCGGCGGATCTCGGTGATGTTCGCCAGGATGTCGGGCCGGTCCATCTTCGGGTTCAGGATCGAGCCGCGCTCACCGCCGGTGCACGTCGCGACGTGGACGTCGACCCCCTCCGCGACGTAGCGCGCCGTCGTCGCGGCGCCCTTGGACGACTCGTCGTCGGGGTGGGCGTGGACGTGCATCAGGCGGAGGCCGGCGCGGGGGCCGTCGGGCGGTCGTGCCGGGCGGTGAGCCTGGTGGTGGGTGGGGTGCTGCGTCACCCGGCAATCCTAGGGTGGGACGATTCGGGGGTGAGCGCCCCGACCGACCTCGCCGACCGGTACGGCGCGCCCGCACCCTGGCGGCGGCGGGTCCTGCTCGGCGCCAGCGTGGCGCTGGCGGCGGCGTTCCTCGGCTGGCTGGGGTGGACCATCTGGGCCCAGTCGACCCCGGAGGTCGAGTCCGCGATGGTCGGCTACGACGTGGTCGGCGAGCACGAGGTCGCGGCGACCGTGCGCATCTCCCTGGCCGACGACGACGTCGAGGCGACGTGCCTGCTGCGCGCCTTCGCGGAGGACCACACTGTCGTCGGTGAGCTGTCGTTCACCCCGGCCACGAGCGGGCGCACCGAGCAGACCGTGCGCACCGAGCGGCGGGCGACCTCGGTCGAGCTGGTCGGGTGCACCGCACCCGGCCAGAACCGGCCGCGCTGAGCCCTCGACCGGGTCGTCGACCTGCGAACTCACGGGTCCGTTGTTAGACTCGACGACCTGATGTCCCGCAGGGCCGTCCAGGGAGAGGCCCCCGCGCGTATTCGCACACGCCCACACCCGGACGTTCCGGGGGGACATCCCCTGACCCGGCGGACGAGCTGGTCCGTCGTACCTCGAAGCAAGCAGGAGTACCCGATGACACAGGCAGCACAGCCGGGCACCGTCTGGCTGACCCAGGACGCCTACGACAAGCTGCGCGCCGAGCTGGAGAGCCTCAAGGGCCCGGTCCGCCAGGAGATCATCGCGCGCATCAGCTCCGCTCGCGACGAGGGCGACCTGAAGGAGAACGGCGCCTACCACGCCGCCCGCGAGGAGCAGGGCAAGGTCGAGGGGCGGATCCGCCAGCTCGAGGACGTGCTGCGCCGCGCCGAGGTCGGCGAGACCCCGCCGAACGACGGCGTCGTCGAGCCCGGGATGGTCGTCACCTACCGGTTCGTCGGCGACGCCGAGGACGAGGTCGAGACCTTCCTGCTCGGCGCTCGCGAGATCGAGCCCGAGGGGCTCACCGTCTACTCCCCCCAGTCCCCGCTCGGCTCGGCCATCAACGGCAAGGCGAAGGGCGACACCGTCAGCTACCTCGCGCCCAACGGCAAGGAGCTCCAGGTCGTCATCGTCGACGCCGTCCCCTACGAGGGGTGAGCGACCTCGGCTACTCGTACACGCGGTAGCCGCGCTCGCGCAGGCGCGCCAGCACCTGCGCGGTGTGCGGCTCCCCGCGGGTCTCGAGCTGGACGTGCACCTCGACCTCGTCGAGGTTCAGCGTGGGTGAGATCCGCTCGTGCGCGACCTCGAGCACGTTCGCTCCGACCGCGGAGATGTCGGTGAGCAGCTGCGCGAGCCCGCCCGGCAGGTCGGGGATGCAGACCCGTAGGTTCAGGTAGCGGCCGGCGGCCGCCATGCCGTGCCGGATCACCTTGCCGAGCAGCAGGGGGTCGATGTTGCCGCCCGAGAGCACGACCACCGCGGGGGTCGCGAAGATGTCCGGCCGGTCCAGCACGGCGGCGACCGCGGCCGCTCCGGCGGGCTCGACCAGCATCTTCGCGCGCTCCAGCACGGCCAGCACCGAGCGGGACAGCGAGTTCTCGGAGACCGTGACGATCTCGTCGACGTGGTCGCGCACCGCCGCGAAGGTGACCTGCCCCGGGAGGCCCACGGCGATGCCGTCGGCCATCGTCTTCATCGAGGTCAGGGCGACGGGGTGCCCCTCGGCGAGCGAGCCGGGGTACGCCGCGGCGCCGGCCGCCTGCACCCCGATCACCCGGACGTCGGGGCGCCGCGCCTTCACCGCGATCGCGACCCCCGCCAGCAGCCCACCACCGCCGGTGGGGACCAGCACCGTCTGCAGGTCGGGCGCCTGCTCGAGGATCTCGAGGCCGGCCGTGCCCTGGCCGGCGACGACGTCGGCGTGGTCGAAGGGGTGGATCAGCACCGCGCCGGTGCGCTCGGCGAACACGGTCGCCTCGGCCAGCGCGTCCTCGAGGTACCGGCCGTGGAAGAGCACCTCCGCGCCGTACCCGCGGGTCGCCTTCTCCTTGGGGATCGGCGCCCCCTCGGGCATGAAGACGGTGGCCTTGATGCCGAGCAGCTGCGCGGCCAGCGCCACGCCCTGCGCGTGGTTGCCCGCCGAGGCCGCCACGACCCCGCGGGCCCGCTCCTCGGGGGTGAGCCGGGAGATGCGCACGTAGGCGCCGCGGGGCTTGAAGGACCCGGTGCGCTGGAGGTTCTCGCACTTGAGCCACACCGGCCCGCCGGCGATCGCCGAGAGCCAGCGGGACTCCTCCATCGGGGTCTGGATCGCGACGCCGGCCAGGACCCGGCGGGCCTCCTCGATGTCGGCCAGCCCGACCGTCGGGACCTCAGTCATCACGCCCGTCCTCCTCCGGGACGTCCGCGGACGCGCCCATCTCCTCGTAGTCCTCCTCGAGCTCCTCGACCGGGTCGTCCTCCCCGATGTCGGTGCTGACGGCCAGGTGCTGGACGACGGCGTTCAGTGCCGCCGCCAGGGGTACGGCGACCAGCGCACCGGCGATCCCCGCGACCAGCACACCGCAGCCGATCGCGACGATCACGCCCAGCGGGTGCAGCGAGACCCAGCGGCCCATGAGGAACGGCTGCAGCACGTGCCCCTCGAGCTGCTGCACGAGGATCACCCCGCCGAGCATGAACAGCGCGGTGATCGGCCCCTGGTCGACCAGGGCGACGAGCACCGCGACGGTGCCGGCCACGGTGGCACCGACCATCGGCACGAACGCGCCGAGGAAGACCAGCACCCCGAGCGCGAGCACGAAGGGCAACCCCAGGATGCCGGCGACCACCATGATGCCCAGCGCGTCCACGGCCGCGACGATCACCGTCGCGCGCACGAACTGGGTGAGCGAGATCCACGCCACCCGGCCCGAGCTGTCGACGTGCTGCCGGGCGGCCCGCGGCGCCAACCGCACCATCCAGGCCCAGATCCGCTCCCCGTCGGCGAGGAAGAAGTAGGTCGAGAACAACACGATGAAGAGGCCCGCGAAGATGTGCCCGACCGCGGTGCCGACCTCGGTGACACTGCCGAGGTCGATCCCCTTGCCGGTGTTCTCCAGCCCGTCCTGAGCCCGCTGGATGTAGTCGTTGATCTGCGAGTCGCTGGCGTGCAGCGGCCCGTCGCGCAGCCAGTCCTTGATCTCGCCGAGGCCCTTGGCGGACTGGTCGGCCAGGTCCTGGGCGCCGGTCGCGACCTGTTGGCCCGCGAAGGTGAGCAACGCGACGACGAACGCGATCCCGGCGAGCACGACGAGCAGCGCGGCGAGCCCGCGCGGCAGCCCGACCCGGTGCAGGCCGTCGACCACCGGCACCACGAGCGCCGCGATCAGCAGCGCGACGATCAGCGGGATCGTCACCACGGCGAAGAAGGCGACCAGCCACAGCAGCACGTAGGCGGCTGCGGCGATCACCAGGAACCGCCACGCCCACGCCGCGGCGAGGTCGATCCCCCAGGGCACCTGGGCGCGGCTGAAGTTCGACGGCCCGGTGACGATCGGCGCCGGCTGCGCGCGCCGCTCGTCGCGCATCGTGGCCCATTGGTGGGCGATCCGGGAGGCGATGCCCTCCTCGGTGCCCTCGGGGTCCTCGGCGGGTCGCGGCCGCAGGCTGATCGAGGGCAGTCGACGCCGGCCCTGGGGGCGGGCCGCGGGCCGGTCCGGCACCGCGGGGCCGTCAGCGTCGTTGCTCACGGCGACAGGCTATCCAGCGTCGGGCCCGGTGAGCGTCATCGCGAGGCGGTACGCCGCCTCCGGGTGCGCCGCCGCGAGCAGCCCGGCCGCGGCCAGGACGTAGTCGTCGTCGACGACCACCCGCGGGTGGCTGGGCAGCTGCCAGCCGCCGCCGACGTCACCCGTGCTCCCGGCGAGCACCCGGCCGGCCACGCCGGGCCGGCCGTGGCGCAGCACGCCGCCGGAGCCGACCAGCAGCCCGACCCGGCGCAGGTCCTTGCCGGTGCGCTCGACGACCCGCCCCTCCGGGCTCAGCACCACCTTCGAGCGCCCGGCGTGGCGCCGCAGGGCGAGCCCGACGGCGGCTCGGGCGATCTGCTCGTCGGCGTCGCGCTCCGCGTCGGTGTCCGGCAGGAACGCCGGGTCGTCGTGACGCCGCCGGGCGGCGTCCGCGAGCTCCGGCAGGTCCGTGACGGTGCTCAGCGCGGACCAGCGCATCCCCAGGTCGCCCTCGACCGTGCGGGTGACCCGGGTGGTGGCGACCACCTCCCGGCCCACCGAGTCCGGGTCGAGCTCGACCACCGAGTGCACGTCGGTGGTGGCGCCGCCGACGTCGACCACCACGACGTCACCCACCCCGGTGGCGAGCACCTCGACGCCGGTGAGCACCACGTCGGGCGTGGCGCCGCGCACCATGCCGGCGAAGTCGGACCGGGCGCTCAGGTGCTTGCCGCCGATCACGTGGGCCAGGAACATCTCCCGCACGGCGGTCCGCGCCGACTCCGGGGCGAGCACCCCGATCTGCGGCACCACGTTGTCCGCCAGCACGTGCGGCACGGCGCCGAGGATCGCACCCACCTCGGCCCGCGCGTCGACGTTGCCGGCGACCACCACGGGGCCGGTCCAGCCGCCCGCGACCAGTCCGCGGGCCGCCTCGAGCAGGACCTCGCTGTTGCCGCCGTCGGTGCCGCCGGTGAGCAGCACGACGTCCGGCCGGGTCGTGTGGCTCAGGGTGCGCCAGGCCGCACTGTCGGCCGCACGGCTCGCGGCGGCCAGCACCGCGACGACCTTGCCGCCGCTGGAGAGCGCGACCCGGCGGCCGGCCTCGGCGGTCACCAGCTCCTCGTTGCCGACCACGGCGATCCGCAGGCCGCCGCCGGCGCTGGAGCAGGCCAGCACCTCGGCGGCCAGCGCCCGGGGATCTGCGTCGGCGAGGGCGGCCACGCACGCGTCGTACCCGTCCAAGATGTCGCCGGTCCCGTCGGGCCCGGGGAGCGTGGTGGCGTGCTCGGCCCGCGCGACGATCCGCCCGCACCGGAGGTCGACGAGGCCGGCCTTGGTGAACGTGGACCCGAAGTCCACGCAGAGCGCGACCTCGTCGCGCTCAGCCAAGCGCGCGCTCGAGGTCGGCGACCAGGTCATCGGCGGTCTCGATGCCGACGCTGAGCCGGACCAGGTCCGGCGGGACCTCCAGGTCGGTGCCGGCGACGCTGGCGTGGGTCATCCGGCCGGGGTGCTCGATCAGCGACTCGACGCCGCCGAGCGACTCGCCCAGCGTGAAGATCTCGGTGCGGTCGCACACCGCGAGCGCCTGCTCCTCCCCGCCGTGCACGCGGAAGGACACCATGCCGCCGAAGCGGCGCATCTGCCGCTGTGCGACCTCGTGGCCGGGGTGGGTCTCCAGGCCGGGGTAGATCACGTCGCCGACCGCGGGGTGGCTGGTGAGGAAGTCGACGACCCGCTCGGCGTTGTCGCAGTGCCGCTCCATGCGCAGCGCGAGCGTCTTCAGGCCGCGCAGGGTCAGCCAGGCGTCGAAGGGCCCCGCGACCGCGCCCATCGCGTTCTGGTGGAAGCCGACCCGCTCGGCGAGGTCGAGGTCCTTGACCACGAGGGCGCCGCCGACGACGTCGGAGTGCCCGCCGCAGTACTTGGTGGTCGAGTGTACGACGACGTCCGCGCCCAGGGTCAGCGGCTGCTGGAGGTACGGCGAGGCGAAGGTGTTGTCCACGACCAGCAGCGCCCCCGCGTCGTGGGCGACGGCGGCGAGCGCCTCGAGGTCGCCGATGTTCAGCAGCGGGTTGGTCGGGGTCTCGACCCAGACGAGCCGCGTCTCCCCGGGCCGGATCGCCGCGGCGACCGCCTCTGCGTCGGAGACCGGCGCTGGGCTGTGCGCCAGGCCCCAGACCTGCTCGACCTTGTCGAAGAGGCGGAAGGTGCCGCCGTACGCGTCGTCGGGGATCACCACGTGGTCACCGGGTCGGCACAGCGCCCGCACCAGGGTGTCCTCGGCCGCCAGGCCGGAGGCGAACGCGAAGCCGCGCTCCCCCTCCTCCAACGCCGCGATGTTCGCCTCGAGCGCGGTGCGGGTGGGGTTGGCGGAGCGGCTGTACTCGTACCCGCCGCGCAGGCCGCCCACCCCGTCCTGCTTGAAGGTGCTGGTCGCGTAGATCGGCGGGATGACCGCTCCGGTCGCGGCGTCGGGCTCGTACCCCGCGTGGATCGCACGCGTCTCGAAGCCGGACTTGGTCCGGTGCTGCTGGCTGCTCATGGTCCCGAGGCTAGCGAAGTCAGTAGCCCGACCCGGGCGGGGTCGTTGGGCGGGTATGCGACCCGTCTCGGTGCTGCTCCTGGTCGTCCTCCTCCTGCTGCCGGCGCGGGCCCTGGCGGACCCGGTGCCGCCGGTCGGGCCACAGCCGCTGGACCCGGTGATCGCGGCGCTGCCGGCGTACCCCGTGCCGCACACGCCGTACGCCGGGCGGATCTGCGCCGACGGCTCGCCCCGGTGCATCGACCACACCATCGCCCGGATGCGGGCGCGGCTGCACGACTACGCGGCGTCCTGCTCCCACCGGGCGGTCTTCAGCCTGGCTACCTGCGGGTGACGCAGAACGTGCGCGACGCGATCGACACCGGCTGGTTCGACGACCGGGTCTGGCTGGCCCAGGTCGACGCGGTCTTCGCCCACCTCTACTTCCGCACGCTCGACGCGTGGGAGGCCGGCGACACCGACCGCGTGCCGCTGGCGTGGCAGATCGCGCTGCGGGCCGAGGACGACCACGCGATGACCGGGCTCGGCAACTTCATGCTCGCGATGAACGCCCACATCAACCGCGACTTCGCCTACGTCCTGGCCCGCACCGGCCTGACCGCCGCCGACGGAACCACGCACAAGCCCGACCACGACGCCTACAACGCGCGGCTCGACTCGCTCTACGCGCCGGTCTTCGCCGAGGAGGCCCGGCGCTTCGACCCGGCCTTCGACGACATCGACGCCGGGCCGTTCGACGAGACCGCGGCGGGGGTCATCATGCGCGGCTGGCGGGAGGGGGTGTGGCGGCACGCGGAGGAGCTGGTGACCGCGCGCACCCGGCAGCAGCGCCAGGCCGTCGAGCAGCAGATCGAGGCGTACGCCGCGAGCCAGGCGCTGATGATCCGGGCGATGTTCGCCGGCACCGACCCCTCGACCCGCGATGCCTACTGCGCGGAGCACGGCTGACCGGGAACGCCACGGACTCGGCCGGTGTTGGAGACTGTGGATCGTCACTCCGACAGAAGGAGAGCCCGTGTTCCTCACCCGCAAGGCCCAGCTGGTCACCCCCGACCAGGCCCTTCCCGGCCGCAGCGAGCGCACCTTCGCGCTCCCGGAGCGGCACCGCGTCCTGGACGCGCCGGTCTTCACCGAGGAGATCCCTGCGGGCTACGAGGTCGCGCTGTTCGGCCTGGGCTGCTTCTGGGGCGCCGAGGAGATCTACTGGCAGGTCCCCGGCGTGTGGTCCACCTCGGTCGGCTACGCCGGCGGCACGACCCCGAACCCGTCGTACGAGGAGGTCTGCACCGGCGCGACCAACCACACCGAGGCCGTGCGGATCGTCTTCGACCCGGCGCGGGTCTCCTTCGCCGACCTGGTCAAGACGTTCTTCGAGGTGCACGACCCGACCCAGGGCTTCCGCCAGGGCAACGACGTCGGCACCCAGTACCGCTCCGCGATCTACTTCACCACCCCGGAGCAGGAGCGGGTCGCCCGCGAGCTCACCGAGGTGTACGGCGCGGAGCTGCGCCGCCGCCGCCTCGGGGACGTCACCACCGAGATCCGCGAGGCCCCGACGTACTACTACGCCGAGGACGTGCACCAGCAGTACCTCGCGAAGAACCCCAACGGCTACCGCTGCCACGCGAACACCGGGATCAAGTTCCCCGAGACCGCCTGACCTGCAGCGACGGGCCCCGCCGCCGGCGCGGGCCACGCGCAGCCGCTCACGGGTACGCCGACCCGGTCACCCGCTCTCGGAGGGGCCGAGCTCGCTGACCCACCCGCCGACCACGTCGAGGAGGGCGTCGATCGCCCCGTCGACGCGGTCGTGTTGGTCCGGTGTCGTGGACTGGAGCTCGAGGACGAGACCCCGTACGGCCGCGACGACGAGGGTGGCGCGGGCACGTGCGGCGTCGTCGGCGAAGCCGGCGGCACGCATCTGGTCCGCCAGGGGGTTCACCCAGTCCTCGGCGAGGTGGTCGAGGACGCCGCGGTAGGTGTCGGGTTCACGGATGGCGAGGACGAAGACCTCGAAGAACGTGGTCCACATGCCGCGGCGCTCGTCGGCGCTGAGCCACTGCCAGGTTGCGGTGATCTCGGAGCGGGCGACCGCGTCGAGGTGGGCAGGGTCGCTGCCGCCCACGGCGCTCGTGCGCCGGATCCGCTGGGCCAGCCGACTGAACAGTGCCTGGAGCAGCTCCGCGCGGCTGCCGAAGTGGTAGGTCAGCGTGTTGTGAGCGACGCCGAGCGCGTCGGCGAGGTTGCGGATGGACAGCCCCGCGAGACCGTGATCGATGACGTGGTCGACGGCGGCGTCCAGCAGGGCATCTCGGCGCTTGCTCCGGCCGCTCGCCTCGTGCACTCCGGTCACCGGCTCCTCCTTCCGCGGCCAGGGCTCGACTCCACCATAGGCAGGTCGTTGTACATACGTACAACGCTCGCGCCGACCGTCTTGTACGCTTGTACAACCAGCCGCCCAGCGCGACCGAGACAGGGAGATCCATGAGGGACCAGCACCTGCCCCCCGCCAGCGACTTCTACGCCTGGGACGACGACCTGGGCGAGACGCCGCGTGGCTCGGTCTTGAGGTCCGAGCCGCTGGAGGGCGCCCTCGGGGTCCCCGGTGCGCATCGCGCGGTCCGCCTGCTCTACGCCACCGTCGGGCACGACGGCCGGCCGGTGGCGGTCAGCGGCGTGCTGTACCTGCCCGCCGGTGCGGCGCCCGCGACGGGGTGGCCCGTGGTCTCCTACGCTCACGGCACCGTGGGGATCATCCCCGAGGCGGCGCCGTCGCTGCGGCCGATGGCCGAGGTGCTGGGTCACCCGGTGTGCGGCAGCACCCCGCGGTTCCTCGACGCGGGCTACGCCGTGGTGTGCACCGACTACGAAGGCCTGGGGGCAGCCGGACCCCACCCCTACCTGCACGGCCCCAGCCTCGCGGCCAGCCAGATCGACGCGGTCCGCGCGGCCCGGGAGACGCACCCCGAGTGCTCCGCGACCTGGGTGGCCGTCGGACAGTCGGAGGGCGGCCTCGCGACCCTGTTCACCGCCGCCGAGGCCACCGGCGTCGCACCCGAGCTGGACTACCGCGGCGCCGTGGCCACCGCCCCGCCTACCGAGTGGGACACGCTCTCTGCGGCCACGAGCGACTTCGGACGCATCCTCACCCCGCTCGTCCTCCACGCCGCCAGCTACCACGACCCCGACGTGGAGATCGAGGGTTGGCTCAACGCCGACGGCCGGGTCCTCCTGGACGCCTGGCGCACCAGCTACCTCCACGAACCAGGCACCGTCCTCGCCGTCTTCGCAGAGCTCATCGGGAAGCCGCTGCTCGCGCTGGGTCGTGGCGAGGCCAGTGATGCCGAGGCCGCCGCCCGGTTGGCCGCCACCGTGGACTTCCACGCCCTCGAGGTCCCCCGGGGACACTACGACCGCCCGCTCTTCCTCGCCGAGGGTGGGGCCGACGAGTTCTGCGTCCCCGGCACCGGGCAGCGCCTGGCCGAGGCCCTGCGGGACGCCGGCAACACCGTCGAGTACCACTTCTACGCCGACACCGGGCACCTCGACGTCCCCTACGCCGCCATCGAGGACTCGATGGCCTTCATCGCACGCCTCTTCGGCGACGCGTGACCCACGCGGGAGCGGCGAGTCAGCCTCGCCGCAGGCTCGCCCAGGTGAACTGCTGTTCGGCACCCCACGGCGTGCGGTGCACCTCGGTCTCGCCGCTCAGCAGCTCGAAGTCGGGCGCGAAGAGCTCCTGGATCGCCGCGACGTCGTGACGCGCGACCGGCAGGCCCGAACACTGCTCGGGCCCCTCCGGGCCGAACGTGCCGATGACCAGCACCCCGTTGGTGCGCACGGCCCGCGCGGCCGTGGCGACGTACCGCGCCTGCTGGCCGGGTTCGGTGAGGAAGTGGAAGACGGCCCGGTCGTGCCAGGCGTCGAAGCCACCGGCCGGGCGCCACTCCAGGACGTCGGACACCACGAAGCGGACGTCCGCCCGGTCCGCACGCTCCGCCACCCTGGCGCGAGTCCGCTCGAGCGCCGCCTCGGACACGTCGAGCGCCGTGACGGGCGACCAGCCGTCGTCGAGGAGCTCCTCGACCAGGGTGGAGGTGCCGGCGCCGACGTCGACCACCGCCCCCGGGACGGCGCCGGTCGCGGCGACGGCCTGCGCCAGCAACCGCACGGAGGTCCGCGCACGGGGCCGGTACCAGCTCGTCTCGACGTCCGCCTTGCTGGTGTAGACGGCGTCCCAGTGCCGGCTCCGGTCCGCAGTCATGGCGCCTCCTCCAGGCTCGTGCCGCGCACGCGCGTGCGAGGTTCGTGGCTCGACCGTGTCGCATCCGGCGTGCGCCGTTCGTAGCGTAGGCGAGGCGGGCGCCGGGTCCGCCGCCGAGGCGAGGAGCAGCCGTGACCGAGTACCTCATCTACTTCAACCAGCAGTGGGTGGGCGACCACTCCGAGGAGTGGTTCCATTCGCGCGCACCGCTCGCGATGGCGGTCATCGACGAGATCAAGGCGGCGGGTCAGTACGTCTTCGCCGGCGGCCTCGAGGAGACCGAGCCGGCGTTCAGCGCCGACGCGACCAGCGGCACGGTCATCTTCACCGACGGGCCGTTCTCCGAGACCAAGGAGTGGCTGGGCGGGCTCACCGTGGTGGACGTGCCCGACCAGGCGACCGCCAGGAAGTGGGCCGGCCGGATCGCCGAGGCGTGCGGGTGGCCACAGGAGGTACGCCGGTTCGGGCGGGCGCCCGACAGCCGCTGATCGCATCCTGCACCCTGCCGCGCGCCCTCACTCCATGACGCGCAGCGCGGCCGGGATGTCGGTGCGCAGCATCCGGCGCAGCGTGAAGACCGGAGCCAGCGCAACCGTGACGACCCCGAGGCCGAGCGCGGCGAGCAGCGTCGTGCTCGAGAGGGTCGCGCTGACCCCGATCTCCGGCATCACCTCGGCGATGGTGGTCGCCGTCATCCAGCGCAGCACGAGGTAGCCGCCGGCGATGCCGGTGACCGCGCCGAGCGCCCCGACGACGACGGTCTCCACCGCCGTCATCCCCATGACGGTGCGCACCGGCAGCCCGAACGCCAGCATCGTGGCGTGCTCCCGCGTGCGCTCGTCGACCGCGATGCTCGTGGTGTTGAAGGCGATCAGCAGCGCCAGGAGCAGGGTGGTGAGTGCGGCGACGTTCAGGATCCCCACGAACTCGTCGAGGGTCGCGCGCATCCCGTCGACGGCGGCCTGGGGGGTCTGCGCCGAAGCCACGTGTGGCACACCGAGGAGCGCACGCCGGACGTCGTCCGGGCTGTGCCCGGCGGCCGGAGTGACGCTGAGGACGTTCACCGTACCCGCCAGGCCGAACGCGTCCGCGGACGCCGGGTCGAGGTAGGCGAAGACCCGCAGGGGGTTCGGGTGCAGCCCCGCCACCGTCATCGTGGTCCGCACCGTCCGCAGCCCGGTCGGTGTCATCTCGGGGTGGTCGACCACCACCTCGTCGCCGACGCCGACCCCGAGGTCCGTGGCCGCTTCCTCCGCCAGCAGAAGCCCACCGCTCCGTGCCCCTCCGGTCAGCGTGGGCTGCCACCGAGCGTCGTCGGGCAGGACGTCCACCAGCAGCTCGAGGTCGGCGCCCTCGGGGTCGGCGACCGCGGGCATCCGCAGGCCCGATTCGACGGCGTCCACCTCGGGCAGCCGCTCCACGGCACGGACGACGTCGCCGGCGAGCGGCTGGAAGGTGTCCAGGGCGACGCTGACCCGGTCGGGCGCCGCGTGCATCATCTCGGACTCGGCTCGGTCGAGCGTCGCGCCGAAGGTGTCGAGCAGCCCCAGGGTCGTGACCAGCGTGGTGATCGCGGACGCGATGCCGAGGACCGTGAGCGCTGTACGCCGGGGCGTGCGCAGCACGTTGCGCAGCGGGATCTGGCGGTAGCCGCGGCCGGGCAGCCGCAATCGCCCGACCAGGGGCGCGAGCCCGTTGCCCCGGCCCGCGAGGTGGCCCACCCGGATCGCCTCGACCGGCTGCACCCGCACCGCCCGCCACACCGGCCAGGCGATCGCCACGAACGGCAGCAGCAGGCCGAGCGCGGCCGCCTGCGCGAACACGTCGGTCTGCAGCGGGGTGCGCCAGATCGGCAGTGGCAGCATGTCGATGAACACGCTGCGCAGCGGGATCGAGATCGCCCACCCGACGAGCAGCCCGAGCAGTACGCCGAGGATCGCCACCTGGGTGCCGAAGAGCAGCGGCCGGACGGCCAGCCGGCGGGTCGGCACGCCCAGCGCCATGCCGATGCCGATCTCCCTGCGCTGCGCCTCGACGACCCGGGTGGTGAGGTTCAGCGACGCGAAGGCGGCCCCGACGAGGACCAGCAACGCGACGATCCGCCACAGCTGCTCGTCGCCCTCGATGTCGTCGTACAGCACCCGGTAGGCGTCGATGTCGTCGCGCGTGGTGACATCGGCGGCCAGGGGTGGACTCGTCGACCCGAGCGCCGCGGCCAGCGCACCGCCGACGGCGTCGCGGTCCGCGCCCGGACGGAGGGTCAGCACCAGGTCGTTGACCTGTCCCGTCGCGCCGGTCGCGCCCTGCACGGTGTGCAGCGACGCGAACAGCACGCCGTACCCCTTCTGGGTCAGGAACGGCAGGCCGCCCTCACCGCCGGTGACGATGAAGTACTCCGGGGACTGGCCGCGGCCCACGACCTCCAGCCGGGCGCCTCCGGAGACCGTCACCTCACTCCCGACCGGCAGGCCGTTCTCGGCCGCGAACGAGTCCTCGGCGACCACGGTCGCCGCGCCGTCGTCGGTGAGGCCGCGCCCCTGGGTCACGTAGACCCCGTCGACGTCCGCGCCGGGCCGGGTATCGGTGCCGACGAGTTCTCCCGGGACGAGCAGGCCGCCGGGACCGGCGATCTGCGTCGGTACGATGAGCCGCTCCCGCGCGGCGGTGACGTCGCCCGCGCGGTCCAGCCCGGTCACCACCTCCAGCAGCCGGCCCTCGGTGGTAGTGCTGCCGCTGGGCAGGGTGACCCGGAGGTCGTGGGTGTCCAGCAGCGCGAAGCTCGCGTCGTTCGATTGCGTGCGCCACGCGGAGGTGCTCAGCAGACCGGCGTAGGTGCCGGTGCCGAGCGCGATCACCAGCGCGATCGCCGTCACCACCGGCCAGCGCCGGCGCAGGTCGCGCCACGACCAACGGATCCACAGCCCGGTCCGTGCCATCGCGACTACCAGTGCAGGTCCGCGATCGCGGCCGGACCGCCCGGGGGCGCGCCGTCGGCGACGATCCGGCCGCTCGACAGCTCGATCACCCGGTCGGCCACGCGCGAGATCTCGCGGTTGTGCGTCACGACGATCACGGTCTTCCCCGCCTCCGCCTGGGCGCGCAGGAGCTCCAGGATCTGTACGCCGGTGCGGAAGTCCAGCTCGCCGGTGGGCTCGTCCGCCAGCAGGATCGGGTTGCCGGTCGCCAGCGCCCGCGCGATCGCGACCCGCTGCTGCTCGCCGCCGGAGAGCTGGTGCGCGAAGTGGCTGCCCCGGTCACCCAGCCCGACCTGGTCGAGCACCTCGCGCGCCACCGACTCCGCGGCCGGGCGGCCGGCGACGTCCGCGCCGAACTGCACGTTCTCCAGGGCGGTGAGCCCGGGAAACAGGTTGAAGCTCTGGAAGATGAAGCTGACCGTGCTGCGGCGCACGCGGGTCCGCTCGGCCCGCGACGCGCCGGTCAGCTCCACCCCGGCCAGGCGCACGGTGCCGGCCGTGGGTGCGTCCAGGGCGCCGATCAGGTTGAGCAGGGTCGTCTTCCCGGAGCCCGAGGCGCCGAGCACGACGACGAAGGCCGACTCGTCGACATGGAGGAACACGTCGTCGAGGGCCTTGACCACACTGTCGCCGACCACGAAGTAGCGACAGACGTCGTCGAGGTCGATCCGGGTGCCCTCGCTGCCCACGCGGGCGTCGACAGCAGGGCGGGGCTCCGCAACCCCAGCCATCCCCCGAGCCTCCCGCGGGAGGCCGGTGGACGGCAGAGCACAACGGCCCGGGTCCGCCGGGAATCGGGTCCGAGCGGAGCGGCTCGACCCTGACGCCCCGCGGCCGGGATCAGGGTCCGGGCAGGGCAGCACCTGATGTGCCGCACTGGCCCGGCGGCGCACAGTGGAGGTACCGGGGAGAGGCCCCGGACCACCACCGCAGAGGAAGTGCCGCACCATGAACGACATCCACCAGACCTTCGCCCGGAACGGCCTGATCCGGCCGCGCGACCGGCGGGTGCTCGGCGGCGTGTGCTCCGGCCTGGGCCGGCGCATCGGCCTCGACCCGTGGCCGGCGCGGCTGCTGTTCCTGCTGGCGCTGATGGTGCTGCCCGGCAGCCAGCTCCTGGTCTACCCGATCCTGTGGATCCTGATGCCAGCCGAGGAGGACGTCGCGTACCTCCGGCCGACCCCGCCGACCGCACCGGCGCCTCCCGCCCAGGCCGGCTGAGCGCGAGCCCGCGGGACCTGCCCGATCGGGCAGGTCCCGACCCCTCAAGAAGCGCGGTCCCCCGGCCGATGTTGCGACTGTCGGGACAACTCTGAGAGGACCAAGCATGAGACAGATCACGCGCGCGCTCGCGGCCTCGGCCGCCACGCTCGTGCTCGCCGCCGGTGCAGCCGGTCTGGTGACCACCGCCCAGGCCGACGAGACGGCGCCCGCGCCGAGCGCCCCTTGCGCCAGGCAGACCGCCCAGGTCGAGAAGGCGGAGCAGGCCCTCGCGCGGGTGACGGCGGTCTTCGAGCGCAAGCAGGCCGCGGTCGACGAGGCCGAGACCGACCTCGCCGAGGCGACCACGGGCAGGGAGCGGGCCGCCGCGAAGAACGCGCTCCGCAAGGCCGAGGCCGCCGAGGCCAAGGTCGCCAAGGTCAAGAAGGCGCAGCAGATGCGGCTGACCAAGGCCCAGCAGCGGCTCGACAAGTGCCTCGCCGGGCAGTCGCCCACCGAGACCCCGACAGACACCCCGACGGACACCCCGACGGACACCCCGACGACTCCGGTCGCGGACCCGTCGGTCACCCCCTGACCGGTCCTCAGCGGCGGACCAGGAAGCGCGCCCGGCGGTGGGCGAGCGCGGCGCGGGCGGCATTCGTGCCGGGCGCGCCGTGCACGCCGCCGCCGGGGTGCGCAGCCGCTGAGCCGAGGTAGAGCCCGCGCACGGGCGTCTCGGCCCGCCCGAGGCCGGGCACCGGACGGAACACCAGCTGCTGGTGCAGCTGCGCCGTACCCCCGTTGAGGCCACCGCCCACGAGGTTGGCGTCGCGGGCCTCCAGCTCGTGCGGCCCGAGCACCCGGCGGGCGAGCACCCGGTCGCCGAACCCGGGCGCGAGACCCTCGATGCGGGCCTGCATCCGGTCGGCGAAGCGCTCGCAGTCCGTCTCGTCCCACACGCCGCGGATGGTCCCGTCCCCGGCGTCGTGCGCCGTCTGCTGCGGCACGTGCGTGTAGGCCCACATCGACTCGGTCCCCGCCGGCGAGCGGGTGGGGTCGGTCGTGGTCATCTGGCCGGCGAGCAGGAACGGCGCCGCCGGGATCGTCCGCGACGCGACCTGGTGCAGGGCCGCACCGATCTCCTCGACCGAGTCGGCGACGTGCACGGTCCCCGGGTCGTACGCCGGAGGCACCCACCACGGGACCGGTCCGGACAGGGCCCAGTCCACCTTCACCGTCCGGGGGTCCATCTCGAAGGACCGCATCCCGGCGCGGGTCCGGGCGGGGAGCGCCTCGGCCGGTAGCAGGCGGCCGTAGAGGCTCGGCGCCGACACGTCGGCGATCACCGCGTGGCCCGCGGCGTACCGCTCCCCGGCCGCCGTCCGCACCGCGACGGCACGCCCGCCCGCCACCTCGATCGCCGTGACCTCGCTGGCGCAGTGGATCTCGGCGCCCTTCGCCCGCAGCCGGGCGGCGAGCGCCTGCGCGAAGTGCCCGGCGCCACCGACCGGGACGGGGAAGCCCACGGTCTGGCCGAGCATGGTCAGCAGCAGCGCCATCAGGCCGGAGCCGGGCGAGGTGAGCGGGATGTCGGCGTGCCCGGCGTTGCCGGCCAGCAGGATCCGCGGCGCCGCGCCCCCGAACCGGTGCCGACCCAGGTCGGCGGCCGGGGTGAGCAGCTCCCGGACGAAGCGCAGGCCGCCGACCGAGCGCAGCCGCGCCAGCACCGAGAGCCCCGGCCGCACCGGCGGGAACGGGGTCAGCAGCGCGTCCACGATCGCGCCGCCGATCCGGTCCCAGTCCCCGCACAGCTCGAGCCAGGCCGCGCCGTCGCCGGGGTGCTGGGCGTCCATCAGGCCGGCGGTGACCTCGCGGTCGCGGTGCAGGAGGGCCCAGGCGCCGGCCGGAAGCTGGTGGCCGAGGACGGCGGGCGCGTGCGTCCAGCGCAGCCCGTGCTCCTCCAGCGCGAACCCCTGGATGGCGCGCGACACCGCGGCGAGCGGGTAGAACGCGCTGAACGTGTCGTGGACGAAGTCCGGGTGCACCTCACGGTCGCTGGCGACGGCGCCGCCGACGTCCGGCTGGGCCTCCAGCACGAGCACCGACCACCCGCGGTCGACCAGGTGGTTGGCGGCGACCAGCCCGTTGGGCCCGGCGCCGACGACCACGGCGTCGTACTCCTGGCTCACCGCTCGACGGTACCCGGCGACGTCCGCCCCATGCAGCGCGGCGGCGCAGCGGCCGCTTCGGTCGCCGCCTTCGGCCACCTGGGAGAATGGCTGCGTGACCGAGCTGCCCCGCAAGGCCGTCGCCCGGACGGCGAGGCTGGCCGCGCTGCCCCTGGGGTACGCCGGCCGCAGCGCGGTCGGCCTCGGCAAGCGGCTCGGTGGCGCGCCGGCCGAGACCGTGATGACCGAGATCCAGCAGCGCACGGCCGAGCAGCTGTTCCGCACCCTCGGGGAGCTCAAGGGCGGCGCGATGAAGGTCGGCCAGATGCTCTCGATCATGGAGTCGGCGCTTCCCGAGAGCCTCGCCGGCCCCTACCGCGAGCACCTCACCCGGCTCCAGGACGACGCTCCGCCGATGCCGACGCAGACGGTGCGCGACATCCTCGCCCGCGATCTC
The DNA here is from genome assembly GCF_000015265.1 of Nocardioides sp. JS614. Lineage (NCBI taxonomy): Bacteria > Bacillati > Actinomycetota > Actinomycetes > Propionibacteriales > Nocardioidaceae > Nocardioides > Nocardioides sp. JS614. The sequence goes on along the minus strand of NC_008699.1, from coordinate 1,013,142 downwards.
GGCCCCGACTGGCGCGAGCAGCTGGTCTGGCTCGACGGCGGCCCGACCGCCGCCGCCTCGATCGGGCAGGTGCACCGGGGCCGCTGGCACGACGGCCGCGAGGTCGCCGTCAAGGTGCAGTACCCCGGTGCGGCCGACGCCCTGCGCTCGGACCTGCGCCAGCTCGCCCGGGTCGCCCGGACCGCGGCACCGCTGGTGCCGGGGCTCGACCTCAAGCCCCTGGTCGCCGAGCTCCAGGCGCGCGCCGAGGACGAGCTCGACTACCAGCTCGAGGCGGAGGCCCAGGCGACGTTCGCGGCCGCGTTCCGCGACGACCCGGACATCGTGGTCCCCGACGTGGTGGCGGTCGGCGAGACGGTCCTGGTGACCGAGTGGCTCGAGAGCCCGGCCTCCCTGGCGTCGATCATCGCCGGCGGCACCCAGGAGGAGCGCGACCACTACGGCGAGCTGCTCGTCCGGTTCCTCTTCTCCGGCCCGGCCCGGACCGGCATGCTGCACGCCGACCCGCACCCCGGCAACTACCGCATCCTGCCCGGACCCGGCGGCGAGCCCGGCCGGCTCGGCGTCCTCGACTTCGGCGCGGTCGCCCGGCTCCCGGAGCGTGGGCTCCCCGAGGCCATGGGTCGGCTGCTACGGGTTGCGGCCGTCGAGGACCCCGAGGAGCTGTTGGAGGGGTTGCGCCGCGAGGGCTTCGTCAAGGACCGGGTCCGGGTCGACCCCCAGCAGCTGCTCGACTACCTGGCGCCGTTCGTCGAGCCGACCAAGGTCGAGCGGTTCCGGTTCTCGCGGTCCTGGATGCGCAGTCAGTTCGCGCGGATCAACGACCCGCGCGACCCGGCGTACACCGTCGGCATGAAGATCAACCTGCCGCCGTCGTACCTGCTGATCCACCGCACCTGGCTGGCCGGCATCGGCGTGCTGAGCCAGCTGGAGTGCGAGGCGCCGTTCCGGCAGATCCTCACCGAGTCGCTGCCCGGGTTCGCCGATCCGAGCTGAGCCTCCTCCGAGCCACCCGATGGGGCCATTGCGGGTCGGGCAGGGCGGGCGCACGCTGGGCGGATGGCACTGACCGAGAGCGCGGTCGCGGTGATGCTCCCGACCAAGGACGCAGCCCGCGCGCAGGAGTTCTACGAAGACCGTCTCGGGCTCCCGTTCGCCGGGTCGAACGAGACCACCGGCGAGACGACGTTCCGCCTGTCCGGTGGATCCCAGCTGGTGCTGCGGCTGTTGCCCGACGCCGCGCCGTCGCCCAACACCGCGATGAGCTTCGAGGTGGACGACATCGGCGCCGAGATCGCGACCCTGGAGGGCCGTGGCGTGGCGTTCGAGGACTACGACCTTCCTGGCTTCGCGACCGTCGACCACATCCTCGACCAACACGGGATGAAGGCCGCGTGGTTCCTCGACCCCGACGGCAACGTGCTCTGCCTCCACCAACCCGGCTGACGTCGGAACGGGCCGCGTCGCAGGTCACTCCCCGACGGCTCCGTCGATGGACTCGCGGATCAGGTCGGCGTGCCCCGTCGTGGTCCACGCGGGTCAACGCGGCGGCTTCCTCCCCGTGATGCAGTACGCCGTCCCGACGGGGTCGGTCAGCACCGTCCAGTGCTCGTGGACGCGGGCGACCGTGGCGCCCAGCTCGACGTGCCGGGCCGCCTCGGCCTCCCGGTCGTCGGCGGCCAGGTCGAGGTGCGCGGTGACCGCGCCGCCGGTGCCGTCGAGGCGCTGCAGCAGCCAGCGCAGCGGCTGCTCGTCGGGCGGCCGGAGCCGGGAGAACTCCGGCGAGACCGAGTTGTCGAGGTCCTCGAAGTCCCAGCCGGTCAGCGCCTGCCAGAACGCGACCTCCGCCGAGTGGTGCTCCGGGGGGATGTCCAGGCACACCTGGTCGACGTAGGAGCGCCCGGCGCCCCAGGTCACCGGCGCCGGGCGCCGCGACGCGTGGTGGCGCACGAAGCAGAACACGAACCCCCCGGGCGAGCGGAGCACGACGTACCCCTGCTCGTGCCGCATCAGCACGTGCGCGCCGAGCTCGATCGCGGCCTCGGCCGCGATGGTCGGGCTCTCGACGTGCAGGTCGAGGTGCACCCGCCCGTCGCCCCCGCCCAGGCGCTGCACGCGCAGGTAGTCGTCGCCGTCCGGCGGCACCAGCGTGGCGAAGGCACCGTCGACGCCGCGCCGCTCGGAGAGCTCGTAGCCGGTGACGCCCTGCCAGAACTCGACGCCGCGCTCGAAGTCGTCGGGCGCGAAGTCGAGGAACGCGCTGACCCAGAACGGCGCGGTGCTCACGGGGCGGCCCGGTGCAGGATGGCGGCGGCCGGCGTGACGACCACGTCGTCACCCTCGGCCCGGCCCGTGCCGTCCACGAGCAGGGTGTGCCCGCCCGGATCGCGGGGCGCGAACAGCAGGGTGACCCCCGGGTTGGCGGCGAGGTTCGCGAGCGAACCGCCCCCGGGGGCGGCGATCCGCAGCACGCCGTCGGCCGGCGCGGCTCGCACCGACACCGCCTTGACCCGCCCGTCGGTCGTGGTCAGCAGGTAGCCGCGGTCGAAGTCCGCGAGCGTCGCCGCGAGGTCGGCGAGGTCCACCGGGATGCTCATGTGGTGAGGCTATCGACCCAGCGCTCGCCGGCGGCACGTGTTTCCGCGGCGCCGGCGGTGAGCTCGGCGACGAGGGCGGCCAGCCGCTCCTCCTCGTCCGGCGGCACGCCGAGACGCAGCGTGACGTGGACGCCGTACGTCGAGTCCAGCACGACGACGCCCCGCGAACGCAGCTCGCTCTCGACCCGGCCGGCGTCGGCGTGGCCGAGGTCGAGGAGGTGCTCGCGTACCAGGCTGCGCCGCAGGGTCCCCGCCTCGGCCAGGCCGGCCCGCACGGCGTCGCCGTACGCCCGGACCAGCCCGCCGGCGCCGAGCAGGGTGCCGCCGAACCAGCGGGTGACCACCGCGACCACGTCGCTGACCCCGCCCTCGGCGTGGCCGCGGAGCACCTCGAGCATCGGGGCGCCGGCGGTGCCGGCGGGCTCGCCGTCGTCGGACGAGCGCTCGACCTCCCCGCCCGGGCCGAGGCCGCTCTGCCGGATCCGGAAGGCGGAGCAGTGGTGCCGGGCGTCCCAGTGCTCACGGCGCAGCCGCTCGACGACGGCCCGGGCGGCGGCCTCGTCCTCGACCCGCTCGAGCGTGCACCGGAACCGGGAGCGCTTGACCTCGATCTCGGCCTCGGCGTCGCGCCCGATCGTCAGGTAACCGGTCACCACAGGCCCACCACCTCGCCACCGATCCGCACCACGAACGCGGCCACCACGACCACGAAGAAGGCCCGGACGAACCGGGCTCCCCGGGCGACGGCGGTCCGGGCACCGAGGTATCCGCCGACCAGGTTGCAGGCGCCCATCACCAGGCCGACGTGCCAGACGACGGCGCCCTGGGGCACGAACACGCACAGCGCGGCGAGGTTCGTCGCCCAGTTCGCGAGCCGGGCCTTCGCGGACGCCTCCAGGAAGCTGTAGCCGAGCAGGCCGACCAGGGTGATCACGAAGAAGCTGCCCGTGCCCGGGCCGAGCGCGCCGTCGTAGAAGCCGATGCCGAGGCCGGTGAGCATCGCCGCCGCCGTGTGGCGGTGGCCGGCGAAGCGCAGCAGCGTCTCCTCGCCGAGCGCCGGGCGGAGCAGGACGTAGCCGCCGACCAGGACCAGTGCCACCAGCACGATCGGTTGGAACGCCGCGCCCGGGATGTGGCTCGCGACCACGGCGCCGGTCGCGGACCCGGCGAACGCGAACAGCATGAGCGGGCCGAACGTGCGCGGGTCCGGCCGGATCCGCCGGTAGTACGTCGCGCTGCTCATCGTCGTGCCGCAGATCGAGGCCAGCTTGTTGGTGGCCAGCACCTGCACCGGCGCGGCGCCCGGGAGCCCGAGCAGCAGCGCGGGGAGCTGGATCAGGCCCCCGCCGCCCACGACCGCGTCGACGAAGCCCGCCGCCAGGCCGGCGAGGCCGAGCAGCGCGAGCACGGTCAGCGTCGGGTCGTCCATCGGCCTTCTCGGTGGTCCAGTAGCGAGCGTCAGCGAGCGTACCGAGACCCCAAGCCGGCTCCCAGTGGACCTCAAGCGACCGACGACAGGGTTCCCCCACCGAACCGGATCGGCCGCCCCGGTGCACCAGCACCGGGAACCTCCGAGACCGACGGACGACCGACCGACCGACGACAGAGAGAGAACACCATGCACCGCCGCTGGCTGACCCGGGCGCTGATCGCGCTCGCCGCCCCCGCCCTCGCCCTCGCCGCGACCACCGCTCCCGCCACCGCGGCCGAGTCCGGCGCACAGGTCCCGAGCATCGACGACGTCGCCACGATCTACCCGCACCTCGAGGGCGGCACCGCCAGCGAGAGCGGCGGCAAGGTCTACGGGCCGGGCAAGAAGTGCCACACCACCAAGGTGATCAAGGGAGCGTCGCAGCGCAGCGCGTCGTACTCCCCCGACTACATCTCCGGTGACCCGGACGTGTTCGCGATGACCGGCGAGCACCCGGGCGTCTCGGCGATCGCGATGCAGTTCCCGTCGGCCAAGGCGGCGATCAAGTACCTGCACGGCTACGCGGCCCAGTCCAAGAAGTGCCCATCGACCACCCCCGGTGGTGGAGGCGGCGGGGGCGGCGGGTCGCACTGCAAGACCTCGATGAAGAAGATCAAGTTCAGCCTCGGCGACGAGCGCTGGGGCTACCAGGTCAGGTCGACCTGCAAGACCGGTGACCAGACGACGTCGATGGTCTTCAACTCGCTGTTCGCCCACCAGGGCGAGTTCATCGTCTACACGAGCACGATGTCGATGGACGCCTCCGCGCCGTCGATCCCGAAGTCGATCGACCTGACCGAGCTGGCGCTCGAGAGCGTCTGATCCCGGGTCGATCCTCGAGCAGGTGGACCGATCCGCACGCGCCGCCCCCACAGGGTCCGACTAGCGAAGCTAGGGTCGGGGCGTGCGGATCGTCTCGTTGCTGCCCTCGACGACCGAGATCCTGTTCGCGATCGGCGCGGGTCCCGACGTCGTCGGGGTCACCTTCGAGTGCGACTACCCGGCCGAGGCCCGGGCCCGGACCGTGGTGTCGACCTCGGCGATGCCCTCCGGGCTGACGCCGGCGGAGATCGACGCGTACGTCGTCGGCGCGCTGTCTCGCGGCGAGGACCTGTACCACCTGGCCGCGGACGCGCTCGCCGGCCTCGACGCCGACCTCGTGGTCACCCAGGACCTGTGCGCGGTCTGCGCCGTCGACGTGTCCGTGGTCGACGACGCGCTGGCCCACCTGGGCTGCACCGCCGAGGTGCTCACGATCGACCCCCACACGTTGGACGAGGTGCTCGACTCGATCCTGCTGCTCGGCCGGGTCACCGGTCGTACCGTGGAGGCGACGGCGCTGGTCGCGGCGCAGCGGAACCGGCTCGCCGCGGCCGCCGCGCGCGTGGCCGGTCGCCCGCGGCCCCGGGTGATGCTGCTCGAGTGGACCGATCCGCCGTACGCGCCGGGCCACTGGGTGCCGGAGATGATCGAGGCGGCCGGCGGCGTGGCCCTGCTCGGGAAGCCCGGCGCGAAGTCCGAGCGGGTGCTGTGGGAGCAGGTGCACGAGGCGGCGCCCGACGTCGTCGTGTGCGCGCCGTGCGGCTACGACCTGGAGGGCGCGCGGTCGCTCGCCGCCGACCTGGTCGCCTCGGGCGTGCTGCCCTCCGGCGTACCCGTGCACGCCGTCGACGCCAACGCCGCCTGGGCCCGTCCGGGCACCCGGCTCGTCGACGGCGTGGAGGAGCTGGCCGCGATCCTGCACCCGGCCTGAGCCCGGTCGGCGACTCGACCCGTCAGGCCGCGGCCTGGTCCCACGTGCGGACCAGGCGCAGGCCGGCGGCCCAGCCCGGTGCCCGGCCACCCGCAGGTGGCGCGAGCTCGCCGACGTCGTGGCCGCTGCCGGCCAGCAGCCACGCGACCAGCGAGTTGGAGTTCCACATCTCACCGAGGCCGAGCTCGTCGCGGCCCCAGGTCAGCCCGGGGACCAGTGGCACCAGGGCGAGCAGGTGCACGGCGCGGGTGGAGTCGGTCCGGACGAGCACCGGCCCGCCGACGGCGTACTCCAGGTCGGGGATGACGCCCTCGCGCCAGCGGCGCACCTCGTAGCGGAACAGGGCCGAGCGGCCCAGCCAGCGCAGGCCCACCGGGCCCGTGGCGACCACGCCCCGGTCCTCCGCGACCCGGCTCCACGCCGGGGCCATCTCGACGACGTACGCCGCCGACCCGACCTCGACCTGCAGCGCCGCGTGGTAGAGCTCGCACGGGCTGCGGTGCTCCCGGCGCGCGACCCAGGCCTCGAAGAGCCGGCCGTTGCGCGCGACGGCGCGCCCGACGGCGCGCCCGCCGGCGCCGAGCGGGAGCCAGTACACGCGGACGCGTGCGTTCTCCACGCGCCCATGGTCACGCCGAGCACCCCCGACACCCAGGGTCCTTGGTCCCGGGCTCGCGACCCGGTGGTTGAGGTGCGAGCGGCGGTTGCGATCTTGGCGGCTCCGGGAACGGCAGGCGAGCTGTCGCCGTCTGCCCCCGGGCGCTGGCCGACGGCTGCTCGAGAGTGCGGTGGATGGCATCAGCTGGGCTCATTCCCGCCACCGCACTTTGCTCACGAGCCCGCCTGGGTGTCGGCGGGGGCCAGTAGAACGATGGCATGAGCGAGATGTCGGTGGCCGACGAGGCCGAGCGCTACCTGCGGATCCTGGCCGACCCACGGAGCCAGCCGGCGCCGCACGAGTGTCTGGCCTGCTTCGTCGCGCGGATGCTCCCCGACTTCGGGTGTGACACCACGCTGCGCTGGGCCCAGCGCTTCCGCGACCTGCGGTCCCCGACCGCGACCGGGCTGGAGCGGCGGCTCGGCGGCATCGGCGGGTTCTGCGACTGCGAGATCTTCCTCAACGGCTACCGGCTGGCACGCCACCTGCTGGTGCGCGACCTGGCGACCGACGAGCTGATGGCACCCGACGAGGATCCGGCCTGCAGCGGCGTACGGTCCACCTCGACCCGGCCGTGCGCCAACTGGGAGCGGTGGGCCCGCTACGACACCTGGTAGGCGGGTCGTGCTGCGAAGCCCGGTGGCACCGCGCGTGTCGTGCGAGCATGCCGCCATGCGTGCCCGCTCCTTGCGCTCGACCGCTGCCGGACTCGCCCTCGTCGCCGGCCTGCTGGTGACCGGTGCGCCGGCCACCTCGGCCGCCGACGGTCCGGACGGCCGGACGTCGGGCGGGTCGGCGCCGGACCGGGCCGCGCCCGACGGGTCCGACGGGATGCACGCCGTGGTGAGCGCCCCCATCGGCGGCGACTGGTCGGTGCGCTTCGTCGACCGCGACGGCACCGTGTTGGCCACGGTCGCGCGGGACGCGATCGCGCTGGTCACGGCGGCCGGGCGGGTGCCCGCCGACCACGTGGTGGCCGTGCACGACGACGACGTCGTCGAGCTCGGCACGGCCGATCCCGCGCTCACCGCGAGCGTGCGGGTCAGCCCTGCGGGCGACGGCGCGTACGCCGTGGCGGTGGCCGGGTCGGGCAGCGGGATCACTGCGGTGTCGATCGACTTCCGCGCGCCCCGCGACGAGCGCTACCTCGGCCTGGGCGAGCGCTCGGACGCCGTGGACCATCGCGGCCGTGAGGTGCAGAACCGGGTCCTGGACGGCCCCTACACGACCAGCCAGGCGCTGCTCGTGTCCGGCTTCGTCCCGCAGCCCGGCTACAGCAGCCGCGCGGACGCGACGTACTTCCCGGTGCCGTGGGTGCTCTCGACCGCCGGGTACGGCGTGCTCGTCGACAACGACGAGGACAGCTCCTTCGAGCTCGCGACGCGGCAGCACCCGGACGTGAGCCGGCTGGTGGTCCGGTCCGACCGGCTCGACCTGCGCGTCTTCTCGGGACCGACGCCGGCGCGGGCCCTGGCCCGGATGACCGGTGCGGTCGGCCGGCAGCCCGCCCCGGCCAGCCCGATGGTCTACGGCGCCTGGTGGCAGCCGGTCGGTGATGCCGTGGCCGGGCTCGCGGAGCAGCGCGACCGCGACGTCGCGATCTCGGTCGCCCAGACCTACGTCCACTACCTGCCCTGCGGGGCCCAGGACTCCGCGCGCGAGCGCGCCCTCACCGAGGCGCTGCACGGCCGGGGCGTGGGGGTGACGACGTACTTCAACCCGATGGTCTGCACGAGCTACCAGCCGGTCTACGACGAGGGCGTCGCCGCGGGCGCGTTCACCCGCAACCCCGACGGCTCACCGCTGGTCTACCGCTACTCGACCGCGACGAACTTCCGGGTCTCCCAGCTCGACTTCTCCGCCGCGCCCGGCCGCGACCTCTTCCACCAGCTGCTCGACGAGGCGGTCGCGGACGGCTACGACGGCTGGATGGAGGACTTCGGCGAGTACACCCCCGCGACCGCGGTGTCGGCCGACGGCACCCCGGGGCCGACGATGCACAACCGGTACGTCGAGCAGTACCACGCCGCCGCCCGCGACTTCGAGACCCAGGCATCGCGGCCGCTGCTGCGGTTCAACCGCTCCGGGTGGACCGATGCCATCAAGGAGTCCTCGATCGTGTGGGGCGGTGACCCCACCACCTCGTGGGACTTCGACGGCCTGTCCTCCTCGGTCCGCCAGGGCCTGACCAGCGGCACCTCCGGGCTGTCCTTCTGGGGGCCGGACATCGGCGGCTTCTTCACCCTGCCCGGCGACCCGACGCTGACACCCGAGCTGCTGGCCCGATGGATCGAGTACGGCGCCTTCACCGGCGTGATGCGGCTGCAGTCCGGAGGCATCTCGATCGGTGTCTCCGGCGAACGGCCCATGGTCACCGACCCGACGGTTGCCCCGGTGTGGAAGCGCTACACCCGCCTGCGCACGATGCTCTACCCCTACATCGCCGGCAGCCAGGACGCCTACCTGCAGCGGGGACTGCCGCTGATGCGGCACCTCGCCCTGGTCCATCCCGCTGACGGGCAGGCCGTGCGCGCGGACGACGAGTACCTCTTCGGCCGCGACCTGCTCGTGGCCCCGGTGACCAGTCCGGGCGCCAGCACGCGACCGGTGTACCTCCCCCGCGGTCACTGGATCGAGCTCGCCCGTGCCTGGCGGCTGCGCGACGACGGGCGCTTCGGCCTGCGGCACGCCGACGTGGTGCGCGGGCACCGCACCGTGACCGCCCGGGCACCGCTCGGCACCATCCCGCTGTTCCTGCGCGCCGGCGCGGTCGTGCCGCTGCTGCCGCGCGGCGTCGACACCCTCAGCGACTACGGCGACGGCATCGTCCGGCTGGCCGACCGGGCCGCTCGGCGTACCCTCCTCGCCGCGCCGCGGTCCGGGACCTGGCGGGGCGCCCTCGGCCCGGGCGAGACGCTGCGCTCGGAGGTCACCCGTGGGTCCTGGACGCTACGGCTCGACGCGGCGGACGCGCGGACGTACGCCGTGCGGGCGACGCTGGCGGGCCTCGACCCCGCCTGGCGGCCGTGCGAGGTCCGGGCCGACGGCGCCCGGGTGCGGTTCGAGTACGCGCCCGGCCGGCAGGTGCTGCGGTTCAGCGCCGGTCCCGCCGCCGGAGGCGAGGTGCGGGTCAGCGCCTGCCGCTAGTGTGGCGCGCGCGCCACACTAGTCGCCGACCCAGAAGCCGCGGCCGCCGAACCAGTCGCCGTAGCCGCCGTAGCCCGCGCTGGGCCGGCGGGAGCCGAGGTAGGAGCCGACGACCGCGGCGCCGAGGTCGTCGAGCTCGGGAGCGACCACCCGGCCGTCGACGCGGCGGGCCATCTGGTCGATGAACCGGCCCAGGCCCGGGTCGTCGCCGAGCCGGAAGAACGTCGTCTGCGCGCCGAGCCGGCCGGCGGCGTCGAGCTCGCGGACGGCGTACGCCACGGTGAGCGGGTGCGGCGGGTAGGAGAAGTAGACCTCGCCGTCGGGCTCGAGGTGGGAGGTCGGCTCGCCGTCGGTGACGATGAGCAGCACCGGCTGGGCGCTCGGGTGCTTGCGGAAGTGCCGGTTGGCGAGCAGCAGGGCGTGGTGCAGGTTGGTGCCCTTGTCCCAGCGGGCGTCGAGGGCGGTCAGCTGCTCGATCTCCATCACCTCGGCGTGCCGGCCGAAGCCGATCAGCTGCAGGTGGTCGCCGCGGAACCGGGAGCGGATCAGCGTGTGCAGCGCGAGCGCGGTCCGCTTCATCGGGACCCAGCGGCCATCCATCGCCATCGAGAACGAGGTGTCCACCAGCAGCGCGACGGCGGCCTGGGTGCGGGCCTCGGTCTCCTGCACCTCCACGTCGCCGATGTCCAGCAGCGAGGCGGACGGATCGCCGGCGCGGCGCAGCACGCCGTTCAGCATGGTGCGCGGCACGTGCCAGGGCTCGGTGTCGCCGAACGCCCACTCCCGGGTCGCGCCCGACAGGTCGCCGGCCGCGCCGGCGCGCTGCAGGTCGCGCTGGCCCTGGCGGCCCGAGATCCGCTCGGCGACGTCGCGCAGCAGCGCCTTGCCGAGCCGGCGCATCGCCTTCGGTGAGAGCCGGAGCTGGCCGTCGGTGCCGCGCTTGAGGTAGCCGGAGTCGCGCAGCACCTGCTCGAGCCGCTGCAGGGTACGGGCGTCGACCGCGGCCTCGTCGCCGAGCTGGCGGGCGAGCTTGTCGAGGTCGAGGTCGTCCATGCGGGCGCCGCCGTACGACTGGGAGAGCTGGTCGGCCAGGTCGTCGAGGTCGGCGAGGTCCTGGAGCACCCCGGTGCCGTCGCCGAGCCCGAGCCCCTCCTCGCCGTCGAAGCGCTCCGAGCCGCCCCAGTCCTCCCCCGGCCGCAGCGCCTGCAGGTTGGCGTCCATGCGCGCGAGCTGATCCATCAGCTCGGGCGACCCGAACGCCTGCGCCGAGAGCTCCATCAGCTCCTGGCGCTGCTCGGGCGACATCGAGTTCAGCATCCGCTGGGCGGCGGCGGAACGCTGCGCCAGCGCGTCCAGCAGCTCGTCGATGTCCTTGGGCCGCTCGGGGAAGAAGTCGCCGTGCTCGGCCATGAACCGGTCGAAGTCGGCCTGGGTGTCCTCGCCGCGCCGGTGCTTGTCGAGCAGGTCGTTGAGGTCCTGGAGCATCTCGTTGACCGCCGCGCGGTCCGCATCCGTCGCGTTCTCGAGTGCCTGCTTCAGGCCGGCGAAGCGCTGGTCGAGCAGCTCGCGGCCGAGCAGGTCCTTGATCTTCTCGTAGCTCTCGCGCGCCTCCCGGCTCTGCCAGTCGTACGACGACAGCTCGCTCACCGCCGCCGCCGTCGACGAGGGCAGGTTCTCCAGGCGCAGCTCACGGAAGGCCCGGTCGGCGTCGTCCATCATCGCGTCGCGGGCCAGCTGCTTGCGTTCCTCGAGCAACGCCCGGTCGAGCAGTTCCCGCACCTCGTTCAGGGTGCCGTCGAGGTGGTGCCGCTGGGTGAGCTCGCGACGCCGCTCCGCCACCCGGCGGGCCAGCTCGTCGAGACCGGACTGGTCGCGCCCACCGCGGCGCAGGAACTCCCGCATCGCCCGCTCCGGGGAGTACCCGGCCATCACGTCCTCGCCGATGGCGTCCAGGGCCTCGGCCAGGTCGACGGGCGGCGCGAGCGGGTCCGGTCCGCCGTCGTACCGCTTGAACCGGGTCCGGTCCTTCACTAGCCGTACACCGTCTCTGCTCCGTCGGTGTCCTTGCCGATCTTGCGGGCGAGGTACAGCCCCTCCAGGGCGAGCTCGATCGCGCACGCGCGCTCGCCGTCGTTGCCGGCCTCGAACCGGTCGCAGATCTCGTCGTACAGCTCGGACTCGCCGAGCACGGGCAGGCCGGTGAGGAAGTCGCGGGCGGTGACCTGCTCACCGGTGGTGACCATCGCGCCGTTCTCGATCGCGGCGACGAGCAGCGCGAAGTCGAGTCCGCGGAAGTGGTGACGCACGGTCTCGGCCGTGGACGTGCGGAGCAGGTGAGTGAGGATCTCGGCCTCCCGGCCCTCCTCGCCGCTCTCGAACTCGATCTTGCCGCCGAGCACGTCGACCGCGGTCTCGAGGTCGACGACCCGGGCCACCGCCCGGTCCTCGCCCTGCGAGGTGGCGCGATGCAACGCCGCGGCGGCGACGGTCTCGGCCCCGGCGATCGCGAACCGCGCCGAGACGCCCGAGCGTTGGTCGACGGCGCTGGAGGCGCGCAGCGCCCGGGTGAAGCGGGCCAGGATCTCGACGAGCTGGTCGGGCACGTCGGCGACCAGGTCGGCCTCCTGCCGGATCACGGCCACCTCGTCGTCCAGCTCGGTCGGGTAGTGGGTGCGGATCTCGGCGCCGAACCGGTCCTTGAGCGGGGTGATGATCCGGCCGCGGTTGGTGTAGTCCTCGGGGTTCGCGCTGGCGACGACGAGCACGTCGAGTGGCAGCCGCAGCACGTAGCCGCGGATCTGGATGTCGCGCTCCTCCATCACGTTGAGCATCGCGACCTGGATCCGCTCGGCGAGGTCGGGCAGCTCGTTGATGGCGACGATGCCCCGGTGGCTGCGGGGGATCAGCCCGAAGTGGATGGTCTCCGGGTCCCCCAGCGAGCGACCCTCGGCGACCTTCATCGGGTCGACGTCGCCGATCAGGTCCGCGACCGAGGTGTCCGGCGTCGCGAGCTTCTCGGAGTAGCGCTCGTCGCGGTGCCGCCACGCGACCGGCAGGTCGTCGCCCAGCTCGGCCGCCCGCCGTTGCGCGGCGTGGGTGATCGGGTCGTAGGGGTGCTCGCCGAGCTCGGAGCCCTCGATCACCGGCGTCCACTCGTCGAGCAGGCCGACCAGGGTGCGCAGCAGCCGGGTCTTGCCCTGGCCGCGCTCGCCGAGCAGCACCACGTCGTGGCCGGCGATCAGCGCCCGCTCGAGCTGGGGGATCACCGTGTCCTCGAAACCGTGCAGCCCCGGCCACGGGTCGCGCCCCTCGCGCAGCGCCGCGAGCAGGTTGTCGCGGACCTCCTGGCGCAGGTGCTTCTGGACGTGGCCGGAGGCGCGGAGCTCGCCGACCGTCTTCGGGGAAGGAGCCGAGGTCACGTCACCACGCTACCCACGGCGCCAACAAGCGGGCCAGGTCTCCGTCTTCCGCTCGATCGGTCGCGTGCCGCGACCGCTGGCCCACGAACGCCCACGAGTCGCCCGCTGACCGCCCACTGGTTGCCCCCTAGTCGCCCCGTTGAGCGCCGAGGCGGGTCCACCGGCGAGCCCGCACCCTGACGGCCGACGTGGGCTCGTCGGGCGGGCCGTCACCTGCGGCCGACGTGCCCGCATCCGATGCGTCAGCGGCCGCTCCGGCAGCGTCGCGCTCCTCGGGCAGCAGCGGGGGCAGGATCGCCGCCGCGCACGCTTCGTCGGTCTCGGAGGCACCGATGACCTCCGCGACCCGTCGCGCGTGGGCAGCCCCGGCCACGAGCATGTCCGCGTCGAGCGGCACCCTCTTCAGGCACTCGTCGATGGCGGCGTCATCGACGAACAGCTGCGCGTCGACCCCCGGGAGCGCGCTGCGCAGCTCGGCCACCATGTCGGCCACGAGCGCCCGCTCGAATCCCAACAGCGACGGCCCGAGCTCGGACTCCATGCGCGCCATCGCGTCCATCAGCCCGATGTCCGTGGCCGGACCGTCCGCCGGAGGGTCCGGCAGGCAGAGCAGCACGGTCAACGGCTGGCTGTTCTCCCGCGCCCGTCGCCAGGCGCGCACCAGCGTCACCCGCGACTCCGGAGAGCCGTCGCAGAGAACGACCATGCCGAGCTTGGGATCGGACCCGCCGGCCCGCGGCACGATCACCGGGCACGGCGGGCGCTCGGCGACCAGTCTCTCCGCGACGTCGGGCAGGGGCACCCCGCGCGACGCGGCCGACCGAGTGCCGACGACGATCATCTCGGCCTCCGGCGCGAGCGCCATCAGCGCCTCGTGCGGTCCCGCGAGGCGGAGGAGCTGGTAGGTGTCGACCCCGGGAGCGAGCTCGAGCACTCGGGCCTGCGCGCGATCGAGGAGGTCCCGCCCCGCGGCGATCATCGTGTCCAGCACCTCGCGGAGGTTGGGCGAGCCGATCTCCATCCAGGTCGTCACCGACGGCCCCACGCCGTGCACGAGAGTCAGCGGCAGGTCACGGCGACGGGCCTCCGCAGCCGCCCAGGCCAGCGCGTTCTCCGCCTCCGCGGATGCGTCCACGCCGACGGCGATCGAACGCCTGGGAACGTTGTGCTCCTCCATGTCAGGCACCTCCTGCGCGCCTCTCGGCCGTCTGTCGAGCGCCCCACCCTCGTCCTCAGTGTGCGCTCGCACACCGGGCGGAACGCAGGTCGCCATCGACCCCGATGGGCGGGACCTTGGTCCCGACCCGGCGGCCTAGCGACCAAGGATCGCTAGCCTGGTCCGGATGGATCTCCGGCGGACGTGCCCGTGCGGCTCCGGCACGGCGTACGACGCCTGCTGCGGCCGGCTGCACCGTGGCGCCGCGCAGGCCGCGACCGCCGAGGAGCTGATGCGCTCGCGGTACGCCGCCTACGCGGTCGGTGAGACCGACTACGTGTTCCGCACCTGGCACCCACGCACCCGACCCGGTGACCTCGCCCCCGACCCGGTGCTCACCTGGACCGGCCTCCGCATCGAGGACGCCGGCGAGGACTGGGTCGAGTTCGTGGCGTCGTACGAGCACGGCGGGGTGCCCGGCGAGCTGCGCGAGCGCAGCCGGTTCGAGCAACGCGGCGGCCGGTGGGTGTACGTCGACGGCGACGTGGGCTAGGTCGCGCCGTCACCGGCGAGGTGGCGCCCCGCGACGTGCGTCACCAGATCGGCCCAGGTGAGCAGCCCCACGACCTTCCCGGTCCCGTCGGCGACCACGACCGCGTCGACGAGCGCGTCCAGCATCACCTCCGCCGCGTGGTGGAGGTCGTCGTCGGGGCTCACCCGCGGCGGCTCCAGGAGCACCTGGTCGCCGACGCGACCCGGCCAGCCGGGCAGCCCGAGCGCGGCCAGCACCTGGTCGACCGACAACAGGCCACGGACCGTCCGGTCCGGGTCGACGACGACCAGGTGACGCACGCCGGCGGCCAGGAAGGTGTCGACCGCGACCGTCAGGTCGCAGTCGGACAGGATGGCGACCAGGCGGCGCGACATGATCGTCGACACCGCGATCACGGGTCAGCCCTCCGACTCCGGGACGATCGCGACCGGGCAGGTGGCGTGCTCCAGCACCGCGTTCGCGATCGACCCGTAGAGCAGGGTCGTCAGCGTGCCGCCGTGATGGGCGCCGACCACGACCAGGTCCATCCGCTGCGAGGCCCGCACCAAGCGCTCGTCGGCCATCCCCCGCACCAGCTCGGTCCGCGCCTGGACGTCTGGGAACTTCTCGCCCAGTCCGGCGAGCGACTCGGCGAGCACCAGCCGGACGTCGCTGGCGACCGGCTCCCCCTCGGTGGCCGGCCGGGCGTCCCAGAAGCAGTGCATGATCGTCAGCGGAAGCCGGTGCAAGGAGGCCTGCCGGTAGGCGAACTCCAGCGTGGCCAGGGACCGGTCGGTCCCGTCGGCGCCGACCAGCACGCCGTTGCGGACCACGCCGGGGTGACCCGGTCGCAGCACCACCACGGGGCAGAGCGCCTCCCGGGAGACCGCGAGGCTCACCGAGCCGAGCAGCAGGGTCTTGATCGGTCCGCGACCACGGGAGCCGACGACGACCATCGCCGCCTGGCCGGAGAGCTCGAGCAGGGTGACCCGGGCGTCGGACATCCGGATGACCTGGTGCACCACGAGGTCGGGGGCCCGCCTCGCGACCTGCTCGCGGGCGTGGTCGAGCATCACCTCGGCGTCGGCCTGCAGGGCCTCGAGCACCGCCCGGTGGTCGATGGCGGCCGGGTCGACCCAGACGGAACCGGAGGGGTCCACGCCGTGGGCCAGGGTCAGCTGGCGAGACTCCAGCAGCGCCTGGTCGATCGCCCACTCGAGGGCGCGCTCGGCCGACGGCGAGCCGTCCAGGCCGACGACGACGGTCCCCGAGGGAATCGCGGTGGTCTCCATGGATCCACCGTGCGCCGGGGGGTCTGGAGCGAGTAGCGCCGAAGGCCCCGCATGTCAGGACCATCGACCCTGCTGACCCCCACGACCCCTCGTCAGCATGGGGAGAACACCAGATTCCACCCGAGTCCCACCCGAGATGCACCCGAGGGAGAGCCACGTGTCGCCGGAAGCGATCGACCTGAGCCGCGAGGAGTGCGAGCGGCTGCTGCGCGCCGGCGTCGGCGGCCGGGTCGCGCTCTCCTCCCCCAACGGGCCGCACATCGTGCCCGTCAACTACTCCGTGGTCGACGACACGATCGTGGTGCGCACCTCGCCGTACAGCGTGCTCGGCACCTACGGCCGCGACAGCATGCTCGCCTTCGAGGTCGACCAGTTCGACCACGACCGGCAGCGCGGCTGGAGCGTCGTGGCCCGCGGTCGCGGCGAGGTGGTGTCCGACGCCGAGGAGCTCGAGCACATCCGCGCCGTCTGGGAGCCGCGGCCCTGGGCGTCCGGTGCCCGGAGCCTGCACCTGCGGCTGCGGTGGACCGAGATCTCCGGCCGGCAGATCGGCTCCGGGTGGGACGTGGAGGCGGCGCTGCCCGTGCGGCGCTCGGTGTGATCGATCCGGGGGCGGCACGGCAGACTGGAGCCGTGACGTCCGAGCACGACGGGGCGCTGAGCGCCTCGACGCAAGCCCTGCTGGACGCCGTCGCCGCGATCTCCTCCGACCTGGACCTCCGCGCGGTGCTGACCAGGATCGTCGAGGCCGCGTCCCGGCTCACCGGCGCGGAGTACGGCGCCCTCGGCGTGGTCGGCAGCGGCTCCCTGCTCGTCGAGTTCGTGACGACCGGGATCGACGACACCCGACGCGACCTGATCGGTGACCCGCCCCACGGGCACGGGATCCTCGGGCTGCTGATCCGCGACCCCGAACCGCTGCGGCTCGACGACCTGACCCAGCACTCGCAGTCGGTCGGGTTCCCGCCGCACCACCCGCCGATGCGCTCCTTCCTCGGGGTGCCGGTCCGGATCCGGGGCACGGTCTTCGGCAACCTCTACCTGACCGAGAAGTCCGGCGGCGGCGCGTTCACCGCGGAGGACCAGCTGTTGGTCGAGTCGCTCGCCAGCACGGCCGGGTTCGTGATCGACAACGCCCGTGCCTACGGGCTGAGCGAGCGCCGCCGCCAGTGGCTCGAGGCGTCCGCGGAGCTCACCGAGATGCTGCAGCCGCCGATCGAGCTCGGCCGGGCACTGAGCCAGGTCGCCCGCTCCGCCCGCTCGATGAGCGGTGCCGTCGCCGCGTCGGTGCTCCGGCTGGACAACGGCACCCCCGTCCACACGACGGCCGTCGACCCCGCCGACGCCGACCGGGTCGGCGGCGCGCTGGAACTGCTCGGGGACGAGGTGTGGCCGCGCGGCGACGTCTCTCCGGTCGGCCGGACCATCGGCGGCCTCGAGGCGCTCCTGGTGCCGCTTCGCACCCACCTGGTCGGCAGCGGCCTGTTGGTGCTGCTCTTCGAGGGGGGCACCCCGCCACCGGCCTTCGACGAGCGCGCGCTGCTCGCCTCCTTCGCCGACCAGGCGGGCCTCGCCCTGGACCGGGCCCAGGCGATCGAGGACCGCGCGGAGCTGGCCGTCACCTCCGACCGGGAGCGGATCGCGCGCGACCTGCACGACCTGGTGATCCAGCGGCTCTTCGCCACCGGGCTGCAGCTCCAGGGGGCCGGCTCGATGGCGACCAGCCCGGAGCTGGCCGCGCGGATCGACGAGGCCGTGGTCGCGCTCGACATGACCATCAAGGACATCCGCGGCACCATCTTCGAGCTCCAGCACCGCGGGCACGCGCCGTCGCTCCGGGCCGACCTGCGCCAGCTCGCGCGGGAGTACGCGCCGCTGCTGAAGTTCGACCCCACCGTGACGACCGTCGGACCGGTGGACACCGCCGTGCCGACCGAGGTCCGCGAGCAGCTGCTGCCCGTGCTGCGCGAGGCGCTGTCGAACCTGGCCCGGCACGCCGCCGCCGACCACGCCGAGATCGAGCTGGCCGTCGACGCGCGCGAGGTGCGCCTCACCGTCTTGGACAACGGGGTCGGCCTGGGCACGCTCAGCGCCGAGAGCGGGCTGCGCAACGCCCGCCGTCGGGCGACCACCCTCGGCGGCTCCTTCGAGCTCGGCCCACGCCAGCCGCGCGGCACCTCGTTCGTGTGGCGGGTGCCGCTGCGCTGAGCGCGATCCGCTGAGCGCCGGAGGGGGTCAGTTGCCGAGCAGCTTGCTGGCGAGCACCGCGGCCTGGGTGCGGCGCTCCAGGCCGAGCTTCGCGAGGATGCTGGATACGTAGTTCTTCACGGTCTTCTCGGCGAGGTACATCCGCTCCCCGATCTGCCGGTTGGTCAGGCCCTCGGCGATGTAGCCGAGCAGCTTGAGCTCCTGCTCGGTCAGCTCGGCCAGCTCGGGGGCGGTCGTCGGTGGGTGCCGCACCCGCTCCAGCACCCGCGCGGTCAGCGTCGGGTCGATCAGCGAGTTGCCGGCCGCGACCTGGCGGATCGCCGAGACCAGGTCGGAGCCCTTGATCTCCTTGAGCACGTAGCCGGCGGCGCCGGCCATGATCGCCGCGAAGAGGGCCTCGTCGTCGTCGTACGAGGTCAGGATCAGCGCGGAGATGGTCGGGTCGACGGCGCGCACGGTGCGGCACACCTCGATCCCCGACCCGTCGGGCAGCCGCGCGTCCAGCACGGCCACGTCCGGGCGCAGCGCCGGGATCCGGTTGCTGGCGTCCACCGCGGAGCCGGACTCGCCGACGACCTCGATGTCACCAGAGCTCTCCAGCAGCGCGCGCAACCCCTGTCGCACGACCTCGTGGTCGTCGAGGAGGTAGACGCGGATCTTCCCCGGGCCCTCGGTCATGCCCCTTTTCTACCAGTCCCGAGGTCGAGCACGCGGTCGACCCGGTCGAGTCCGGCCGCGGCGTGCGTGATCCACAGGACCGTGCGCTGCTGCTCGCCGTCGAGGACCTCGGCGGCCAGTGCCTCCGCGGTCGCTCCGTCGAGGTGCGCGGCCGGCTCGTCGAGCACCAGCACCGGCTGGTCGGCGAGCAGGGACCGGGCGATCGCGATCCGGGCCCGTTCGCCGCCGGACACCCCGGCGTGGCCGTCGCCGAGCCAGCTGTCGAGCCCGGCCGGCAGCGAGTCCAGCCAGTCCCCCAGCCGGGCCCGGCGCAGCGCCTCCTCGACCTCGGCGTCGCTGGCCTCGGGACGGGCGAGCCGCACGTTCTCGGCGAGGGTCGTGGCGAACACGTGCGGGTCGTCGTCGACCAGGCCGACGCTGCGGCGTACGTCGTCGAGCGCGATCTCCCGCAGCGAGCGCCGCCCGAGCACGATCCGGCCGCGCACCGGGTCGACGAACCGCAGCAGCAGCGACGCGAGCGTGCTCTTCCCCGAGCCGGTCGGGCCGACCACCGCGACCCGGTCACCGGGGCGCAGGTCGAGGGAGAGGTCCTCGAGCACGACCCGGTCCGCCCAGGCGGCCGACACCCGTTCGAGGCCCACCCGGTCGCGGCTGTCGGCCGGCACCGGGTCCTCGGGATCGGCCACCGCCGGCGGGGTGGCCGCGATCCGCGCCAGCCGCTCCTCCGCGGCCTGGGTCCGGGCCGAGAGGGCACCGGCGTCGGCGACCGAGGAGGCGACCTCCGCGAGGGCCAGCGGCAGCAGCACCAGCAGCGCGAGCATCGGACCGGACAGCGCGCCGTCGGCCACGAGTGGCGTCAGCA
Organism: Nocardioides sp. JS614; assembly: GCF_000015265.1. NCBI lineage: Bacteria > Bacillati > Actinomycetota > Actinomycetes > Propionibacteriales > Nocardioidaceae > Nocardioides > Nocardioides sp. JS614. Next base: position 993,369 of record NC_008699.1, on the reverse strand, counting down.
CCCAGGCCATCACCGCGACCCCGGCCCCGGAGACGGCCAGCACGACGGCGCGGGCCCAGGCCAGCCAGGTCGCGGCGGTGACGGCGGCGCGACCGAGCTCGTCGCTGACCGCGGACACCGACGAGAGCGCGCGTCGCTCCGCCTGCCACAACGTCAGCTCGCTCGCGGTCTGGGTGACCTCGACGACGACCTCGGAGAGGCGGGCCCGGCTCTCGACCGCACGGCGCTCGGCTCGGGTCGCACCGGCCCGGGCGAGCAGGTAGCCCAGGCCGCCCGCGACCAGGCAGGTGCCCGCGACGACCGGCACGGAGCGCGGCTCGATGATCGCGGCCACCGCGAGCGCGAGCGCCGCGACGACGAGCGCACCGCGCACCGGCATCCGGACCCGCAGCTCCCGGTCGAGCACCGAGTCCACGTCGTCGACGATCGCGGCCAGCACGTCGCCCCGGCGCCGGCCCAGGGCGCCGGGGGTCAGCGGTACGACGGTTTCGTAGACCCGGACCCGGCGCTCGGCCAGCATCCGGAGCACGACGTCGTGGGAGCGCAGCCGCTCGACGTACCGCAGCGCCGGGCGCGCCAGCCCGAAGGTCCGCACGCCGACGATGGCGACCAGCAGGGTGAGCACCGGCGGCTGGTGCGAGGCCTGGACGATCAGCCAGCCGGCGGTCGCGGTGAGCGCGACGCCGGACGCGGAGGCCAGCCCGCCGACGAGGGTCGGCAGCAGCAGGCCCCGGCGCCGCGGCTCGGCCGGGGGCTCCGTGGCGGTGGGACGAGCGGCCGCCGCCTCGACGGTGGGCACGACCTCGGGCACCTCGGGCGGGGTCAGGACGACGACCCGGTCGGCCAGTGCGACCAGGGCCGGGCGGTGGGCGACCACGACCACCGCGCGGGTCAGGCCGAGCTCCTGGACGGTGTCGGCGACCACCTGCTCGGTCAGGGCGTCCAGGTGGGCGGTGGGCTCGTCGAGCAGCACCCACGGTCGGTCGGCCAGCACCACGCGGGCCAGGGCGAGCCGGGCCCGCTCGCCGGCGGAGAGGGTGGCCCCGTCCTCGCCGAGCACGGTGTCGAGTCCCGCGGGCAGGTCGCGGACCCGCTCCTCCAGGGCGACCCGGCGCAGCGCGTCCCAGAGCCGGTGCTCATCGGCGTCGGGCACGGCGAGCCGGAGGTTGTCGGCCACGGTGCCCGCGACGAACACCGGGCGCTGCGGCAGCCACGCGATCCGGCGGCGGTCCGGGCCGCGGACCACCCCCGAGGTCGGCTCCAGCAGACCCGCGAGGACCGCGAGCAGCGTGGACTTGCCGCACCCGGACGGTCCGGTCAGGGCGGTCACGCCACGGTCGGGCACGGTCAGGGTGACGTCCTCGAGGGCGGGCACGGCCCGCCCGGGGCGCAGCACGGTCACGCCCTCGAGCGACATCGGCCCGGCCCGGCGTACGCCGTCGGTCGGGCCCGGCTCGTCGACGAGCTCGCTGGCCGCCTCGAAGGTCGCGACGCCCTCGGCTGCGGCGTGGAACTCGGCCCCGACCCGCCGCAGCGGCCAGTAGGCCTCGGGGGCCAGCAGCAGCACGACCAGCGAGGTCTCCAGGTCGAGGCTGCCCTGCGCGAGCCGCAGCCCCACGGTGACCGCGACCAGCGCGACCGACAGGGTCGCCACCAGCTCGAGGATCGCCGAGGAGACGAAGGCGATGCGCAGCGTGTCCATGGTCCGGCGCCGGTAGCGGTCGGTGACCGCGCGGATCGTCGCGGCCTGGGCGCCGGCCCGGCGGAACGCGACCAGCGTCGGCAGCCCGCGCATCACGTCGAGGAAGTGACCCGACAGCGACGCGAGCGCGCGCCACTGGGAACGCGCCCGGTCCTCGGTCGCCAAGCCGACCAGGATCCCGAAGACCGGGATCAGCGGCAGCGTGCCGACCACGACGAGCGCGCTCATCGGGTCCTGCGTGGCGATCGCGACCAGCGTCACGCAGGGCAGCACCCCGGCGAGCACCAGCGCCGGCACGTAGCGGGTGAGGTACGGCTCCGCGGCACTCGCGCCCCGGGTCGCGAGGGTGGCCAGCTCACCGGAGGACCGGGAGCCGTCGGAGCGCAGGATCGCGCCGACGACCCGCCGTCGTACGTCGGTGCCGACGACGGCAGCCGCCCGGGCCGCCATCGTGTCGGTGGTCCAGCCGGTGAGCGACCGGGCCACGAAGACCACGGCCACGAGGACCGCCCAGCGGCCGACGTCGCCGTCGTGGAGCGCGGCGAGCACGAGCTCGGTGACCACCCAGGCCTGGGCGACCAGCAGCACGCTGCCCACGACGCCCGCGGCCAGGACGACGGCGAGCTGAGGTCGGGCCGGGGCGAGCTGACGCCGGATCCGGGGGTCGCCCGGCCTCACGGCGCTCTCACGCCACGTTCTCCGGCTCGGTCTCCAGCGCGGCCTCGGGGATGTGGTGCTCCGAGATCCGCTTGCGGAAGACCCAGTACGTCCAGGCCTGGTAGGCGACCACGAGCGGGGTGAAGATCGCGGCGACGATCGTCATCACCTTGAGCGTGTAGTCCGTCGCGGCCGCGTTCGTGGCCGTCAGCGAGTACGCCGCGTCCGTGGTCGAGGGCATCACGTCGGGGAACAGCGCGACGAACAGCCCGGCGACCGCGAGGGCGATCGTGACGAAGGTGCCGAGGAAGCCCCAGCCCTCACGCCCGGTGCGGGCCATCAGGACGCCGCCGACCAGGGCCGCTGCGGCGAGGACGAAGAGCACCGCCGAGCCGGCGTTCCCGGTGTCGAGCTGGGCCCAGAGCAGGAACACCACGGCTGCCACCGCCGCACCGAGGCCGAGCTGCACGCTCAGCCGGCGGGCCCGCAGCCGGATGTCGCCGTCGGTCTTGAGCGCGACGAACATCGCGCCGTGGGTGAGGAAGAGCAGCAGCGTCACGATGCCGCCGAGCAGGCCGAACGGGTTCAACAGCGTGAACAGGTTGCCGGTGAAGTCCTTCGTCTCGTCGATCGGCACACCGCGCACGATGTTCGCGAACGCCACGCCCCACAGGAGCGCGGGCAGGAACGACCCGATGATGATCGCGAGGTCCCAGCGATCCTTCCACGACTGCTCCGGGCGTTGGTGGCGGTACTCGAAGGCCAGGTTGCGCACGATCAGGGCGACCAGGATCAGCAGCAGCGGCAGGTAGAAGCCGCTGAACAGCGTCGCGTACCACTCGGGGAAGGCCGCGAACGTCGCACCGCCCGCGGTCAGCACCCACACCTCGTTGCCGTCCCAGTGCGGGCCGATGGTGTTGATCATCAGCCGCCGCTCGCGGTCGTTGCGGGCGAGCACCGGCAGCAGCATGCCGACCCCGAAGTCGAAGCCCTCGAGGGTGAAGTAGCCGATCCAGAGGACGGCGATCAGAATGAACCAGACTGTGGTGAGCTCCATCGATCCGTCTCTCGCTTAGTAGGCGAACGCCAGGGGTCGGTCCTCGTCCTCGTCGCTGCCGCGCAGCGTCGGGTCCGGAGGCTCCTCGAACGGGTCGGCGCCCTTCCTCACGTACTTCACCAGCAGCCCGACCTCGATCACCGCCAGCACGGCGTACAGCAGGGTCAGCACGACGATCGAGATCCAGGCCTCGAGCTGGCTCACGCCGGGTGAGACGCCGTGCGCGGTGGTCATCAGGCCGAACACCGCCCAGGGCTGACGGCCCATCTCGGTGAAGATCCAGCCGAAGGAGTTCGCGAGCACGGTGAGGACCGGGAGGCTGAGCACCATCGGCGCGAACCACCGCGCGGTCGGCGCGCGGCCCTTGCGGGTCAGCCACAGCACCAGGGCGGCGCCGGCGGCCATCAGCGCGCCGAGCCCGATCATCAGGCGGAAGCTCCAGTAGGTGACCGGGATGTACGGCGTGTAGTCACCCGGGGAGTAGTACGCCGCGCCCGGGTCCTGGCCGTAGGTCTCCTGGTACTCGGCGCGCAGGTCGTCGATGCCCTCGACCGTCGCGTCGGTGTCGCCCTCGGCGAGGAAGGACAGGACGCACGGGACGGTCAGGGACCACTTCTCGCTCTTGCCGTCCGGCGTGCCGATCGTGAAGACCGAGAACGGTGCGCAGCCGTCGGAGTCGGTCTGGTAGAGCGCCTCGGCCGCCGCCATCTTCATGGGCTGGACGTCGGTCATGATCTTGCCCTGGATGTCGCCGCTGACGGCCACGCCGAGGCCGGCGACCAGCGCCACCCAGGCCCCCATCCGGATGCCCATCCGGTACATCGAGCGGTCCCGCTCGAAGCGCTTGTTGGCGTAGAGCCAGGCGCTGATGCCGAGGATGAAGGCCGCCGACGTCATGTACGCCGCCAGGATCACGTGCGGGAACGTGATGAGCTGGACCTTGTTGGTCATCACGGCCCAGAAGTCGGTGAGCTCCGCGCGCCCGGTGTCGGGGTTGTACTCGTAGCCGACCGGGTGCTGCATCCAGGAGTTGGCCGCGAGGATGAACCACGCCGACGCCAGGGTGCCGAGGTGGACCAGCCACATGCAGCCCACGTGCAGCTTGCGCGGCAGCTTGTCCCACCCGAAGATCCAGAGGCCGAGGAACGTCGACTCGAGGAAGAACGCGAGCAGCGCCTCGACGGCGAGCGGTGCGCCGAAGATGTCACCGACGAACCGGGAGTAGTCCGACCAGTTCATCCCGAACTGGAACTCCTGCACGATACCGGTCACCAGGCCGAGCGCGAAGTTGATCAGCAGCAGCTTGCCGAAGAACTTCGCCAGCCGCAGCCACTCCGGTCGCGCCGTACGCAACCAATTGGTCTCCATGACGGCGACCAGCAGCGTCAGGCCGATGGTCAGTGGGACGAACAGGAAGTGGTAGACGGTGGTGATGCCGAACTGCCACCGGGCGACGTCGAGGATGTCCACGCTTCGACCCTCGGCCAGAGGGTCGGCCGCCCGGCATGGTCCCTAGGCCCGAGGTCCGGGACCAAAGTCCCGGGTTTGTCACGGGTGGCGAGACGTTCGTCACGCCGACCCACAAGACCTGCCGAAGAACCCCCGAGAAAGTGACAAGACCCGTCCGATAAGGCCGTACGACGGCCCACGGCCAGGAGCGGCCCCGACGGGTGGCTCGAGGCTCAGGCGACGGGGCGCCGAGCCTCGAAGACCACCGTCCCACTCTCAGATGCTGAGGAGCACCGCGGAGCCATGGCCGAACAGGCCCTGGTTGGCGGTGATGCCGACCCGGGCACCCTCGACCTGGCGGCCACCGGCCTGTCCGCGCAGCTGCCAGGTCACCTCACAGACCTGGGCCAGCGCCTGGGCGGGGACGGCCTCGCCGAAGCAGGCCAGGCCACCCGAGGGGTTGACGGGGATCCGCCCACCGATGGCGGTCTCCCCGGCGCGCAGCAGCGCCTCGGCCTCGCCGCGCTTGCAGAGCTGGAGGTCCTCCATCCAGTCCAGCTCCAGCGCGGTCGAGAGGTCGTAGACCTCGGCCACACTCACGTCCGTGGGGTCGATGCCGGCCTCGTCGTACGCCGCCTGTCCGATCGACTCCTTGAACGTCCGCTCGGGGGCGCCGACGACCAGGCTGGAGTCGGTGGCCAGGTTCGGCATGTCCAGCACGGTGTTCGGGAAGGTCGGGGTGACCGTCGAGATCGCGTCGATCCGGACCGGGCTCCCGGCTCCGTGCCGCCGGGCGTAGTCCGCGGACGTGAGCACGATCGCGGCCGCGCCGTCGGAGGTGGCGCAGATGTCGAGCAGGCGCAGCGGGTCGGAGACGACCGCGCTGGTCAGTACGTCCTCGACCGAGACCTCCTTGCGGTAGCGGGCGTTCGGGTTCTCCAGCCCGTGCCGCGCGTTCTTCACCTTCACCCGGGCGAAGTCCTCCGGGGTGGCGCCGTACAGGTCCATCCGGCGGCGGGCGTAGAGCGCGAAGTACGCCGGGTTGGTCATGCCGAGCAGCCGGAACCGGAGCCAGTCCGGGTCGTCCCACCGCTCGCCGGCGTTCGGGGCCAGGAAGCCCTTCGGCGTGGTGTCCGCCCCGACGACCAGCGCGACCTCGGACAGCCCCGCGAGGATCCGGGCGCGGGCGGCGTCGAGGGCCTGCGCGCCGGTGGCGCAGGCGGCGTACGACGTGGCGACCCGGGCGCCGTTCCAACCGAGGGCCTGGGCGAACGTGGCGCCGGCGACGTAGCCGCCGTAGCCGTTGCGCACGGTCTCGCCACCGACCACGAGGTCGACGTCGCCCCAGGCGACACCGGCGTCGGCGAGGGCGGCGCGGGCCGCGTGCACGCCGTACTCCACGAACGGGCGACCCCACTTGCCCCACGGGTGCATCCCGACACCCAGCACTGCGACCGCCCTGCCCGCGCTCACCGGTCAGCCTCCTCGCCCAGCTCGGCGACGGGCTTCCAGCGCCAGATCAGGCGCGCGCCGGAGTCGTCGGCGTAGAGCGTCTCCACGACCAGCTCGGCCTCGGCGCCCACCCGCAGGTCGGCGACGCCGTACCCGTCGGCGACCTGGCCGAGCACGACCAACCCCTCGGGCAGCTCGACCGCCGCGAGCGCGAACGGCTCGTAGGGGTCGGTGCGGGAGAGGTACGGCGGGGGCGGCTGGTACTGCGCGTCGGTGTAGGACCAGATCGTCCCGCGGCGGGACAGCTCGGTCTCCTCGAACTCCTCGCCGGCGCAGGCCGGGTTGCGGCAGAACGCCGCGGCCCCCGCCACCCGCGGGAAGAACACGGTCCCGCAGGTCGTGCAGCGGGACCCGAGCAGCGCCGGCTCGGGCCCAGCGGTGAACCAGCCCTCGATCGCGGGCGTTCCCGTCGCCGTCATCAGCCCTCCTGAGAACTAGAACGTGTTCTCACTATAGGCGGTGACGCAGCTTCGGGGTTCGGCTGCCAGCAGCCGAACCCCGCAGCCAACTGACTCAGCCGCGCGCGAGGTAGGCCAGCAGGTCGTGGCGGGTGACGACGCCGACGGGCTTGCCGTCCTCGTGCACCAACAGGGCGTCGGCGCCCTCGAGTGCGGCGACGGCCTCGGAGGCGGGCTCGGTGGAGCCGATCGTCGGCAGCGGGGGCGCCATGTGCTCGCCGACGCTGTCGGTGAGCTTGGCCGAGCCGGTGAACAGCAGGTCGAGCAGGGTCCGCTCGGAGACCGATCCGACGACCTCGGCGGCCACCACCGGAGGCTCCGCGCGCACGACCGGCATCTGGGAGACGTTGTACTCCTGGAGGATCGCGACGGCTTCGGCGATGGTCTCGTTCGGGTGGGTGTGCACGAGGTCGGGCAGCCGCCCGCTCTTGCCGCGGAGCACCTCCCCGACGGACTGCACGGAGCGCTCGGCGCCGTCGACCGGGAATCCGTACTGCGCGAGCCAGTCGTCGTTGAAGACCTTCGTGAGGTAGCCGCGGCCGGAGTCCGGGAGGAGTACGACGATCACCGCGTCCTCGCCCTCGGGGGTGCCGGCGAGCTCGTGGGCGAGCTGGACCGCCGCGTGCACGGCCATGCCGGAGGAACCGCCGACCAGCAGGGCCTCCTCGCGGGCCAGCCGCCGCGTCATCGCGAACGAGTCGGCGTCGGAGACCTCGATGATCCGGTCGGCGACGTCGCGATCGTAGGCCTCCGGCCAGAAGTCCTCGCCCACTCCCTCGACGAGGTAGGGCCGGCCGGTGCCGCCGGAGTAGACCGAGCCCGCCGGGTCGGCCCCGATGACCTGGACCGAGGAGTTCTGCTCCTTGAGGTAGCGCCCGGTGCCGCTGATGGTGCCGCCGGTGCCGACGCCGGCGACGAAGTGGGTGACCCGCCCCTCGGTCTGCGCCCAGATCTCCGGGCCGGTCGTCTCGTAGTGCGACCGCGGGTTGTGCGGGTTGGAGTACTGGTCCGGCTTCCAGGCACCCGGCTGCGAGGCGAGCCGGTCGGAGACGTTGTAGTAGGAGTCGGGGTGCTCCGGCTCGACCGCGGTCGGGCAGACGACCACCTCCGCGCCGTACGCCTTCAGCACGTTGCGCTTGTCCTCGCTGACCTTGTCCGGGCAGACGAAGACGCACCTGTAGCCCTTCGCCTGGGCGACCATCGCCAGCCCGACGCCGGTGTTGCCGGACGTCGGCTCGACGATGGTGCCGCCGGGCTGAAGCTCCCCGGACGCCTCGGCCGCCTCGATCATCCGGGTGGCGATGCGGTCCTTCACGGAGCCGCCGGGGTTGAGGTACTCCACCTTGGCGAGGACGATCGGTCCCTTCGCGCCGTTCAGGGAGCCCATGGACGTCGAGAGCCTCAGCAGCGGGGTGTTGCCGATCAGGTCGAGGAGTGAGTTCACGTACTGCACCCGGCCAATCTAGGGGCGGTCCGCACCTTCTCGTAAACCCCGGGCGTCCGCGCTGGCCGGCGTCCGTAGAGTGACGGCGTGGGTAAAGCCGCCGCCGCTCGCAAGCTGGCCTCCGCCGCCGCGTACGGCGGGGGCGGCGTCTCGGTGCTCGGCGGAGCGCTCTACGGCCTGCTCCGGGTCGAGGCCCGGGTGGCGCGCAAGACCATCGGCCGCCTCGATGACGACCCGCCCGACCCGACCGGCTGGTACGGCCGCGGCCGGCCCGGCCCCGCGATCAAGGTCGCGCTGCTCGGGGATTCCAGCGCCGCGGGGTACGGCGTGGAGCGGGTCGAGGAGACTCCCGGCGCGCTGCTCGCCAGCGGGCTGGCCGAGCGGGCCGACCGCAGGGTCTACCTGCGCGACTTCGCGGTCGTGGGCGCGATGTCCTCCGACCTGTCCAGCCAGATCGACAAGGCGCTCCCGACCGAGCCGCACGTCGCGGTGATCCTGATCGGCGCCAACGACGTCACGCACAGCGTGCTGCCGTCGGCGTCGGTGCGCCACCTCTCCGAGGCCGTCACGCGGCTCCGCGAGGCGGGTGTGCTCGTGCTCGTCGGGACCTGTCCCGACCTCGGCACCATCAAGCCGATCGCCCCGCCGCTCAAGCAGGTGGCCCGCGCCTGGTCGCGCCGGCTCGCGGCCGCCCAGACGATCGCCGTGGTCGAGGCGGGCGGGCGCACCGTCTCCCTCGGCTCGATCCTCGGCCCGGAGTTCGCGGCTGCGCCCGCCATCCTGTTCGGACCCGACCAGTTCCACCCCTCCGCCGACGGCTACCGCTCCCTCGTCACGGTGCTGCTGCCCTCCACCCTGGCCGCGCTCGGCCTGATCCCCGACGACGAGGCCGAGCCGGAGGCCTATCGCGGCGAGGGCGTGCTGCCGATCACCGCCGCCGCGCTCCAGGCCGTCAACGTGCCCGGCACCGAGCTGGGCGGCACCGAGGTCGGCGGCTCGCGCCGCGGCGTCCGGGGCCTGTGGGTCGAGCTGCGGCACCGCCGGCGCCACCCCGGGACGGCGGCCGAGGCGCCCGAGCACGACGGCGAGGACGCGGCTCCGGACGAGGAGCTTGAGGGAGCCGGCGAGACGTAGGCCAGCGCGCGTCCGCGGCAGGGAAGACCCCACCCCGATCGGCGGTCCAGGCCCGCGAGCGGCCTTCGGCGCTCTTGGCGTCGAGGCATGAACGCCCCCCTCCCCCCGCTCCGCCGGATCGCGTCGGGAGGAACCGTCCGCGACCCGGCGGTGGTCGCGGTCCTGGCTCGACGCCGAGTCCCACCAGCCCCTCAGGTCCCACCTGGCAGCCGAAAGCCGCACGACACGCCGAAGGGCCCCGGGGAGGAACCCCGGGGCCCTTCGGCGCAGGCAGCTTCAGTTGTCGCTGAAGATCGCCAGCAGGCGCAGCAGGTTGGTGTAGATCCAGACCAGGCTGACGGTCATCGCGAAGGCGGCCCGCCAGGACTCCTGCTCGGGGAGCCGGTTGGCGATGCCCTGCTCGACGAAGTCGAAGTCGAGGACCAGCATGAACACGCCCAGCGCGAGGCCGACGATCGCGGTCAGCATGCCGAGCGTGCCGAAGCCGAACAGGCCGATGCTCGCGCTGAACATGCTCAGCACCAGCTCCATCAGGCTGAGCCCGATCATGCCGAAGACAGCCGCCATCACGAACATGCGGAACTTGTTGCCGACCTTGATGTCGAACACCTTGTACGCCGCGAGCGTGCCGGCGAACGCCGCGAACGTGCCGATCACGGCGCCGGAGACGACGCCGTCACCGAACTGGACGTCGAAGAGCTTGCTCAGCCCACCCAGGGCGATGCCCTCCAGGACGGCGAACGCCATGACGAGCGCCGGGCTGATCACCCGCTTGAACGAGTTCACCATCGAGAGCACGAACGCGCCCAGGGACCCGAGGGTCACCGCCGCGACGAGGCCGCCGCTGATCTGGCCGTTCTCGATGTCGGGGGTCAGCACCCAGGTGGCGAGCGCGGCCACGATCACCAGGCCGAGCGAGATCGCGGTCTTCTGCACGACCGAGTCGATGGTCATCGGGCCGCGGTCGATGGCGGTCCCCGGCTGGCTGACGCCGGGCTGGCCGGGCGTGCCGGTGCCCCAGGTCGCGGGGTCGGTGTAGCCGGTCTGGCCGTAGCCCTGGTACGCCGACCCGTTGCCGGCGTACGTCTGGTTGCCGTAGGCGTTGGAGCCGGAGGCGTGGAACTCCTCCGACCGGCGGAACACAGGGTTGTTGCTCTGCATGGTCTCTCCTCGAGGCCGGGGGTGTCGTCGCTCTGACGGGTCACCTGTTGGGCCCAGTCTAGGCGGGCTCACCGGGTTGAACGCTTCCGTGGGTCGATTGGTTCCCACGCGGTGTTCCTCAGGAGCGCACGATCCGGACGGTCACGACCTCGGCCCCGCGTTCCGCGGCGACCAGCACCTGCCGCACCGAGCGCAACACCACCCGGCCCTGCGGATCGACCAGCCACCGGCCGTCCCTCCGCAGCTGCGGTGGGTCGGCGCTCGCGAACGGGGCGGCGGTCAGCACGAGGGCGACCGCCACCAGGGCCGCCAGCAGGAGTCTGCGCACGACCGACCAACGACCTGCCCGGCCGGAGGTGACTGGACTCAGGCCCGGCGCAGGCGCAGGGTCGCGCGCCGACCGATCCGGTAGTCGCGGACCTGGTCGGCCTCGGGGTTGTCGCGCAGCAGCCCGTCCCAGTCCGAGAGCCGCTCCACGGCGAAGCCCTGGGTCCGGGCCAGCAGGTCGAGCGCGGCGAGGGTGGGACGGCCGGTGAGCACCGTGTCGCCGTAGGAGAACTCGTCCGCGACCGCGTTGCCCTGCCGGTCCACGTGCTCGTCGGCGAGGCGCACGACCGGCTCGGTCCCGCGGTGGATCTCGGTGTCGAGCAACAGGTGCCGCGCCCCGGTCCGGCGGATCCGGGTGAACAGCTCGTTGTGGCGCAGCGTGTGGTAGAGGAAGCCGAGGCAGAGCACCACGTCGACCTGGGGCTCCTCGCGGGCGAGCACCTCGAAGGCGTCGCCGGCGACGAACCGGAAGCGGGCCTCGTCGACGTCGAGGCGACGCAGCGTGTCGACCGCACGGTCGACGAGCTCGGGCCGCGCCTCGACTCCGATCACGGAGGCGGCGCCGGCCTCGAGGGCGGCCATCGACCAGCGTCCGTCGTGGCTGGCGATGTCGAGGACGCGCGCGCCGGGGAACAGGTCGTCGTGCTCGGTGAAGATCGCCTCGTGGCGCAGGTTCAGGCGCCAGGGGAAGGACGAGGTCTCGCTGGTGTCGTAGAAGGCCGGGAACCGCTCGAAGAAGCCGGCTGCCAGCCGGCGCGATCCGGCGGGTGCGGCGCTCGGTGGGCCGGCCGGCCGGTCCGGCGCGGCCCGTCCTGCGCTTGCGCTGGCACGGGTCAGGGCGCGGCGGGACCAGAGAGGAGGCATCGGTTGATCGTAGGCGGCTACGCGGCCGCCAGCGGCAGGCGCACGCGGAACGCCGTCCCCTCGCCCGGGACACTGGTGACCGGGATCGTCCCGTCCATCAGCTCGACGAGCTGCTTGGCGATGGCGAGCCCGAGCCCGGTGCCGCCGTACTTGCGGGTGGTCGAGGGATCCGCGTGGTGCCCCCGCTGGGACTCGAACCCAGACTGCGCCGCTTTTAAGGCGGCTTCCTCTGCCGGTTGGGATACGGGGGCCGGTCGGCCTACCCCGTGATCCTGCCAAGAACGGCAGCGCGGCGCAGGACGTCGTCGAGCATCACCTCGGTGAGCCGGCCGGTGAAGGTGTTCTGCTGGCTCGGGTGGTAGCAGCCCAGCAGCGTCACCTCGCGGCCCGGCCCGACCAGGCGGGTCTCCACGCCGTGGCCGAACCGCGGCCGCGGTCGGCTGGCCTGCCAGCCCAGCCCGGCGAACGAGCGCAGCGTGGCGTCCCAGCCGAAGGTGCCGAGCGCGACCACCACCTCGACCGTCGGCAGCACCAGGCCCAGCTCGGCGAGCAGCCAGGGGGCGCAGGTGTCCCGCTCCACGACGGTCGGCTTGTTCTGCGGCGGCGCGCAGCGCACCGTGGCGATCATCCTGGTGCCGATCAGCTCCTGGCCGTCGTCGGCGTGCGTGCTCGTAGCGGTGCGGGCCAGGCCGACGCGGTGCAGCCCCGCGAACAGCCAGTCGCCGCTGCGGTCGCCGGTGAAGATCCGGCCGGTCCGGTTGGCACCGTTCGCGGCCGGGGCGAGCCCGACGATCAGCACGCTCGGGTCGGTGGTGCCCCAGCCGGGGACCGGTCGGCCCCAGTAGGGCTCGGTGGCGAAGGACGCGCGCTTGTCCCGGGCCACGTCCTCGCGCCAGCGAACCAGGCGCGGGCAGGCCCGGCAGACCGAGACCCGCGCGTCGAGCTCGGCCAGCTCGTCGACCCCTTCGCCGACCCGGGCCAGCCGGCGCACCTGCGCCGCGGTCGTGGCGACCGGTGTCCGCTCCGTCGCGGGATCGCCCGGCCACCCGGTGCCGGGCGGCACCGGGGACGGGAACAGCTCCCGGGTGGCGGGGTGCGGGAGCAGGTCGGTCACCCGGCCATCCTCGCGCACCCTGCTGGCGTGCGCCGACCGGGCGGACCCGGATCGGTCAGGGTGCGGGTTGGATCGACGCCTCGCGCCGTACCTTGTCGGCCGCCGTCGACGCCATGTCCCCGGCCTTCTCCTTGGCCAGGTCCGCGGCCGTCGCCGCCTGCTGGGCGACGGTGTCCTGGGCCTTGCCCGCGGCCGCCTGCACCTTGGGGTTCTGGGCCAGGCGGTTGGCGCCGGCCTTGATCTGCTCGTAGCGCTCGCGGCCGGCGCGGGTGCCGAGGACGTAGCCGACGGCGACGCCGGCGAGCAGGGTCAGCTTCTTCATGGGGACTCCTTCATCGGGGGCCGGTGGATCGGGCGGTTGATCGGGTCGGCGCTTCAGGCGTCAACGGCGGCGCCGCCAGGCCAGCAGTCCGGCGGCCAGGACGACGGCGGCGACGGCGGCCGCCGTGAGGTCGGGGCGCGGCCGGCCGTCGGCGGTGGTGGCCCGGTCCTTGAGCTCGTGCGCCTTGTCCTGGGCGCGTGCCTTCACGTCGAGCTTCGCGTGGAGCTGGTCCACCGTCGTCGCCAGGTCCTCGCGCTGCCGGGCGATGTCGGCCTCGAGCCGCTGGGGTGACGTGCCGTTGCTGCTCACCGGCGCTCTCCCTTCAGCGTGGCGACGTCCTCCTTGACGTTCGCGATGGTGACCTCGGGCGTGGGCGGCGTCGCCTGCTGGATCTCGCTGCGGCCACCCAGGCCGGCGCCCAACGCCCCGATCAGGAGCACGCCGGCGACGATCAGGCCCGCCGCCCACAGCGGCAGCACCAGGTCGAGGGCGATCACGGCGGTGGCGACCAGGGTGGCGGTGGCGAGGAACGCCAGCAGCCCGGCCAGGCTGAACATGCCGATCCCGAGGCCGGCGCGCTTGCCCTTCTGGGCGAGCTCGGCCTGGGCCAGCCGCAGCTCGGTGCGGACCAGCTCGGGGATCTGCTCGGAGAGCCGGTGCACGAGTGCGCCGACTGGTTCATCGGTCGTCGTACGCGGATCGGTCATGGGGCCCCGGTGCCCACCAGGCCCGGTCCAGAAACGCCCGTACGTCAGCCGCCGGTCTCACCGGCCGATCGACCAAGCGATCCCGTCGAGGATGTCGGCCTCGGACACCACGAGGTCGGCCACGCGGGTGCGGCGCAGGACCGCGGAGAGGATCAACGCACCGGCGTCGATGACGTCCGCGCGGCCGGGGTGCATGAAGCCCAGGGCGCGGCGCTCCTGGTGGCTCATCGCGACCAGCCGGTCGACCGCGGCGTGCACGTCGGCGACGTCGAGGACCGCCTGGTCGAGGGCGTCGCGGTCGTACGCCGGGAGGTCCAGCACCGCGGCGCCCACCGTGGTGATCGTCCCGGCCACGCCGACGACGGTCGCGGCGGCAGCGAGGTCCACGGGGCTGGCGTCGAGGTGGGCGTCGATGTCGGCGAGGCAGGCCGCCACCTGCTGGGGCGTCGGAGGGTCGCCGGCCAGGTGTCGCTCATGCAGCCGCACCGAGCCGATGTCCATCGAGTGGGCGCTTGCCGGCTCGGTGCTGCCCAGGATCAGCTCGGTGGACCCGCCGCCGATGTCGACGACCAGCACCGGCGCGGCCGGCGCGGTGCGCAGGTTGCGGACCGCTCCGTCGAAGGCCAGGGCGGCCTCCGCGGCTCCGGTGACCACGTCGGGCTCGACGCCCAGCCGCTCGCGGACGCCGGCGACGAAGTCCACGGCGTTCGCCGCGTCGCGGGTGGCCGAGGTCGCGACGAAGCGGATCCGCTCGGGCGGCACGTCGTGGCCGCGGATCACCGCGGCGTACTCGTCGATGGCGGCGAACGTCCGCTCCAGTGCCTCCTCGGCGATCCGGCCGGTGCGGTCGAGGTCCTGGCCGAGCCGCACGATCCGCATCTCCCGCACGTCGACCTCGAGGCCCCCCGCCTCGGGCACGGTGCCCACCAGGAGCTTGATCGTGTTGGTGCCGCAGTCGATGGCTGCGACGGGCGCTACACGCACGGGCCGGACCCCCACCAGGGGCCGAGGAGGTCGAGGACCTCGTCGCCCAGCGGGTTGACGCCGCGGCCCTGGGCGAGAGCCTGGCCGGCGAGCACGTGCAGGCACTTGACCCGGTCCGGCATGCCGCCCGCGGAGATGCCCTCGATCTCGGGCACCGACCCCAACGCGGCCCGGGCCTCGAGGTAGCGCTCGTGCGCGCGGCGGTACGCCGCCGCCAGGTCCGGGTCGTCCGCGAGCCGGTCCTGCATCTGCTTCATCAGCCCCGAGCCCTCGAGCGTCCCGATCCGCGAGGCCGCCCGCGGGCAGGTCAGGTAGAAGGTCGTCGGGAACGGGGTGCCGTTGGGGAGCCGGGGCTCGGTGGTGACGACATCCGGGTTGCCGCACGGGCAGCGGTGGCCGACCTCGTGGATGGCCCGGGGCTCACGACCGAGCTGGGCCTCGACAGCGGCGATGTCCTCGGGGTCGATCACCCGGCCATTGTTCCAGCAGGTGGTCACGCTCAGTCGGTGCCGGTGATCTTCGTCGACGGCTCCGGCTCGGCGGCCGGCGGGACGCCGGCCGTCCTGACCGACTCCCAGGCCGTGGACCACCACGCCCGCGGCGGCTTCGGGGCGACCGTGGCGGGATCGGTGAGGGAGGTGTCGCTCTCCAGCGGGTCGCCGTTCTCGTCCAGCACCACGTAGGCGGTCTCGCCCGGCATCACGAAGTTCAGCTCGCGCGCCTGCTGCCGCACGAAGGCCGGGTCCTCCCAGCGCCGCTTCTCCCGCTCCAGGTCGTCGATGTTCGCCTGGCGCAGCGCGATCTGGCTCTTCAGGTCACCGATCTGGTCGCGTTGCTGGAGGTAGGCCCGCAGCGAGGAGGCGTAGGACACCGTCAGCACCGCGAGCACCAGCACCAGGATCGCGGCCCGGCCGGTCAGCCGGTGCCGCGCCTGGGCCGGCGTCGCGGGCACCGCAGGTCGTGCCGGACGGACGGCCGACGACGACCGCCGTGGCCCCGACCGTCCTCGCGGACGGGGGGCGCGCGGCGGCGTGCGGCGACTCTCGGACGGCATACGTCCTAGGTTCGCTCAGCCGGCGTACCGGGGGAATGCCGACGCGCCGGAGTAGCGCGCGGCATCTCCGAGCTCGTCCTCGATCCGGAGCAGCTGGTTGTACTTCGCGACCCGCTCGGACCGGGCCGGGGCGCCCGTCTTGATCTGCCCGCAGTTCGTCGCGACCGCCAGGTCGGCGATCGTGGTGTCCTCGGTCTCGCCCGAGCGGTGGCTCATCATGCAGCGGTAGCCGTTGCGGTGGGCCAGCTCGACGGAGTCGAGGGTCTCGGTCAGCGACCCGATCTGGTTGACCTTGACCAGCAGCGCGTTGGCCTGGCCGCCGGTGATGCCGCGCTGGAGCCGCTCGACGTTGGTGACGAACAGGTCGTCGCCGACGATCTGGATCTTGCTGCCGAGCTCGTCGGTCAGCGCCTTCCAGCCGGCCCAGTCCTCCTCGTCCAGCGGGTCCTCGATCGAGACGATGGGGTACGACGCGACCAGGTCGGCGTAGTACGCCGTCATCTGCTCGGCGGTCTTGGTGCCGCCCTCGAAGGCGTAGGAGCCGTCCTTGTAGAACTCGGACGCCGCGACGTCCATCGCGAGCGCGATGTCCTTGCCGAGGGTCAGGCCGGCGGCGGAGACCGCCTCGGCGATCAGGTCGAGCGCGGCGCGGTTGCTGTCCAGGTTGGGCGCGAACCCACCCTCGTCGCCGAGGCCGGTGGCCAGGCCCTTCTTCTTCAGCACCGACTTCAGCGCGTGGTAGACCTCGGCGCCCGAGCGCAGCGCCTCGCGGAACGTGGGCGCGCCGATCGGCGCGATCATGAACTCCTGGACGTCGACGTTCGAGTCGGCGTGCGAGCCGCCGTTGAGGATGTTCATCATCGGGACCGGCAGCAGGTGGGCGTTCGGGCCGCCGACGTAGCGGTACAGCGGCAGCTCCGCGGAGTCCGCGGCGGCCCGGGCGACCGCCAGCGAGACGCCGAGGATCGCGTTGGCGCCCAGCTTGCCCTTGTTGGGGGTGCCGTCCAGCTCGAGCATGGTCTGGTCGACCAGGCGCTGGTCGTCGGCGGCCAGGCCCTCGATCGCCGGGGCGATGGTCTGGATGACGCCCTCGACGGCCTTGGCCACGCCCTTGCCGAGGTAGCGGTCGCCGCCGTCGCGCAGCTCGACCGCCTCGAAGGCGCCCGTCGAGGCACCGCTGGGCACCGCTGCCCGGGCGAACGAGTTGTCGTCGAGGAGGACCTCCACCTCGACGGTGGGGTTGCCGCGCGAGTCGAGGATCTCGCGGGCGCCGACAGCTTCGATGGATGCCACGTCAGTGCTCCTGGGTCGTCTGGGGGAGGGCCCGGGCCGGGTCTCGGCGGACCGCCGTTCAGCCTAGTGCGTGCCGGTGGACCGCAGGAGTCCGTGGGTGGTCCGCGGGACGAAGGGCCCGGCGAAGTGGGGTCGAGCGTCCCGCGGGGTCGCTCGCTCCGGTCGAGGTCGCGCGCCCCTGACCTGCGGCACGCTCGCCCGGCGGGTCGCGTGCCCGTTCGTCAGGGGCGCGCGAGCGGCCTGTGGAGGACGCCCGCCCCGAGCAGCCGATCCCCCGCATCCTCGTGCCCATGGAGCTCTCGGGAGTGGTTCGCGACGGAGTGGTCGTCCCCGTTCCTATCGACTCTGCAGGCCGGACCGGCCCGACTCGCCGTCAGGCGGCCGGGCCCGAATGGCGTCGGAGCAGCAAGGGCCACTACGTGCCGGCGTACGTCGACCCGGACACGCCCGCCCAGCGCGTCGTCGAGGCCGCCGTGCTGCTGCCGGAGCACGGCGCGGTCACGGGTTGGGCCGGGCTGCACTGGGCTCGGGCGCGCTGGTTCGACGGCCTCGCACCCGACGGACGTACCGCCCTGCCCGTGCCGCTGGCGCTCGGTCGCAACCGGGTGGTGCGCTCGCGACCAGGAGTCCTCCTCTCCGAGGAGTGGCTCGAACCGGCCGAGGTCATCGGCCTCGACGGACTCCCGGTCACCGAGCACGCGCGCTCCGTGTGCTTCGAGATCCGGCGGGCACGGAGCCCGGAGCAGGCCGTGATCATCGCCGACATGGCCGCGTTCTCGGACCTGGTCTCGATCGCGGAGATTCGCCGGCACGCCGAGCGGTATCTCTCCGGACGCCCGCATGCCTCCCGCATCACCCGGACGCTGGACCTCGCCGACGAGAACGCCTGGTCTCCGCGCGAGGTCGCGATGCGGATCTCGTGGTCGAGCGCCCACCCACGCCCGCTCTGCAACGTCCCGATCTTCGCGCCCGACGGCAGCCACCTGCTCACGCCCGACCTGTTCGACCCGGACCACGGCGTTCTGGGCGAGTACGACGGCCTGGTCCATGTCGAGGACGGCCGGCGGGTCCGCGATCTGGAACGAGAGGAGCTGGTCCGAGACCTCGGTCTCGAGCTGGTGACGATGGTCGCGGCCGACAACGCCGACCGGCGTGCCTTCCTGTGCCGGATCGACGCGGCCTACCGCCGGGCGGCGGGCCGCCGGCGCACCGGCGCGTGGACGTTGGACCAGCCGGCGTGGTGGGTCGACACGTCGACGGTCGCGCGCCGGCGGGCGCTGTCCACGGTGCAGCGAGCCACCTGGCTCACGCGTCAGGCCGCGCGCCCCTGACCTGCCGCACGCGCTCACGGCGTGTCGCGTGCCCGTTCGTCAGGGACGCCCGTCAGGGCGGCGGCGCGAGCAGCCGGCGTACGGCGTCGCGCAGGGCCTGCTCGGGGTCGACGTCGGACTCGCGGGCCTCGGCGACCAGCGCGAGCAGGCGCTCCCCCAGGTGGTGGGCAGGGTCGGCGTGGTGGGCGGGTGCGGGGGTCTCGACAGGCTCGACCACCGGTGGGGCGGGTGCAGCGGTCTCGACGGGCTCGACCGCCGGCTCGCGGGCGAGGCGGGCCAGGACCTTGTCGGCGTACAGCAGGGCCGGCAACCCCGGGGGGAGGCCGTCGGTGATCGAGGTCCGCTGCTTCTCGGTCGCCTTGATCTGCTGCCACAGCTCGTCGATGGCTGCGGGCTCGACCGGCGAGTCCGGGGTGGGCGCGAAGACGTGCGGGTTGCGGCGGTGCATCTTCGCGGTGATGTCGCGGGCGACGTCGTCGAGGGTGAACTCGCCGGTCTCCTCGGCGATCACCGCATGGAAGTAGACCTGCAGCAGCAGGTCGCCGAGCTCTTCGCGCAGGTGGCTCCAGTCGCCAGTGCGGTCCCCGTCGTCGATCGCCTCGAGGGTCTCGTGGGTCTCCTCGAGGAGGAACCGCGCCAGCGACCGGTGGGTCTGGCCGGCCTTCCACGCGCACTCCGCACGCAACCGGCGCATCACCTCGAGGAACTCGAGGAGCGGCTCGTCGGGTGGTTTCGAGGCTCGCTGCGCTCGCACCTCAACCACCTAGGTCAGCCCCGCAGGTCAGCCACAGCGCTGGGAGTCCGGGAGCGCCGCGGCGTAGTCGGTGTCCGGCTGGTCGGCGTTCGCCTTGGTCGAGGTGTCGGAGAGCCCGTAGGAGAGGCTGGTGTCGACCGGTGCGGTGACGCCCTTCTGGATGGAGACGCCGAAGCGGGGGTCGAGCTCGAGGTCCTGGTCCTCGAGCCAGGCCAGGAACGCCTGCTCGCCCGCCTTGGTGGCGGCGTTGCCGCTCGCACCCTGCTGCTCGCCGACCGACTTCTCTACCGCCTGGACGTAGATCGGGACGCCCTGCACGTCGATCAGCGCCTGGACCTGGTCCTCGGGCAGCGAGCCGAGCTGCTCGCGGGCCTGGGCGACGGCCTGGTCGTAGTCCTCGGCCGCGCTCACGCCCTCCTCGGCGGCGAACTGGTCGGCGGCGACGCGCAGCGCCAGCGCCCCGGCCACCTGGCCGCGCAGGTAGTGCTGCGGCAGGACCTGGCCCTCCTGCAGCTGGGCCTCCGCCGCCCGGCAGTACGCCGCGGTGACGTCGTCGACCCGGTTCATCGTGACCGTGTCGTCTCCCACGCGCGCGGCGACACCGGGGTTGAAGCCGGGGACCGTGCCGCAGCCGGTGAGCACGAAGATCGAGGCCGAGGCCAGGGCGATCAGGCGGATGCGGGTCACTTGCTCTCCTGAGGTGCGTTGACGGGGCCGGCGCCATCGGGGTCGATCACGGCGTCGATCACTTGCCGAGCCCATTCAAGCAGGGCGATGCCGGTGATCGGACGCCCCCCGACCACCGCGGTCTGGGGACGCGGCACCAGGATCGTGCTGACCGGGGCCTTGACGATCGACTTGGGGTAGAGCCGGTTCAGCCGGACCACCCGCGACTCGGGCAGGTCGACCGGCGCGAACCGGACGTTGCGGCCCGCGATCGTGACCTCCCCGACCCCGGCCCGGCGCGCCCGCGCGCGGAATCGGGCGACGATCAGCAGCGAGACGACCTCCTGCGGCGGCTCGCCGTACCGGTCGAGCAGCTCCTCGTTCACCAGGTCCACGTCCTCGTCGGAGCGGACCTCGGCGAGCCGCTTGTACATCTCCAGGCGCAGGCGCTCGCTGGGGATGTAGTCGTGCGGCAGGTGGGCGTCGACCGGCAGCTCGATGCGCACCTCGTTGAGCTCGGGCTCGACCTCGCCCTTGAAGTCGTTCACGGCCTCGCCGACCAGGCGCACGTAGAGGTCGAAGCCGACGTCGGCGATGTGCCCGGACTGCTCGCCGCCGAGCAGGTTCCCCGCGCCCCGGATCTCGAGGTCCTTCATGGCGATCGCCATGCCGCCGCCGAGGTCGGAGTGCTGCGCGAGCGTGGCGAGCCGCTCGTGGGCGGTCTCGGTGAGCGGCTTCTCCGGTGGGTAGAGGAAGTAGGCGTACGCCCGCTCCCTGCTGCGCCCGACGCGACCGCGCAGCTGGTGCAGCTGGGAGAGGCCGAGCGTGTCGGCCCGCTCGATGATCATCGTGTTGGCGTTGGACACGTCCAGGCCGGACTCGACGATGGTCGTGCACACGAGCACGTCGAACCGCTTCTCCCAGAAGTCCAGCATCACCTGCTCGAGCTGGTGCTCGCCCATCTGGCCATGCGCGGTGGCGACCCGCGCCTCCGGCACCAGCTCCTTGATCCGCGCGGCCGCCTTCTCGATCGAGCTCACCCGGTTGTGGATGTAGAAGACCTGGCCCTCGCGGAGCAGCTCACGGCGTACGGCGGCCACGATCTGCCGGTCCTCGTAGGCCCCGACGTAGGTCAGCACCGGGTGCCGCTCCTCGGGCGGGGTGGTGATCGTGGACATCTCCCGGATGCCGGTGATCGCCATCTCCAGGGTCCGCGGGATCGGCGTGGCGGACATGGACAGCACGTCGACCGAGGTGCGCAGCCGCTTCATCTGCTCCTTGTGCTCGACCCCGAAGCGCTGCTCCTCGTCGACGATGATCAGGCCGAGGTCCTTGAAGCGGATGTCCGGGTTGAGCAGCCGGTGGGTGCCGACCACGATGTCGACCGAGCCGTCGGCCATCGCCGCGATCACCTCGCGGGCTTCCGCGTCCGTCTGGAAGCGCGAGAGGGCCTTGAGGATGACGGGGAAGCCGCTCATCCGCTCGGCGAAGGTGCTGAGGTGCTGGGTGACCAGCAGCGTGGTCGGCACCAGCACCGCCACCTGCTTGCCGTCCTGGACCGCCTTGAACGCGGCGCGCACGGCGATCTCGGTCTTGCCGTAGCCGACGTCGCCGCAGACCAGCCGGTCCATGGGGACGGTGCGCATCATGTCGCCCTTGACCTCGTCGACGGTGCTCAGCTGGTCGGGCGTCTCGTGGAACGGGAAGGCGTCCTCGAGCTCGCGCTGCCACGGCGTGTCCGGACCGAACGCGTGGCCCCTGGTCGCCTGCCGGGCGGCGTACAGCTTGATCAGCTCGGCGGCGATCTCACGGACCGCCTTGCGGGCGCGGTTCTTGCGCTTGGTCCAGTCGCCGCCGCCGAGCCGGTCGAGCGAGGGCTGCTCGCCGCCGACATAGCGGGTCACCTGGTCGAGCGCATCCGCAGGGACGTAGAGCCGGTCGGGCGGGCCGCCGCGCTTGGAGGCGCCGTACTCGAGCACGAGGTACTCGCGCACCGCTCCCCCGACCTCGCGCTGCTTCATCTCCACGAACCGCCCGACACCGTGCTGCTCGTGCACGACGTAGTCGCCGGCGCTCAGCTCGAGCGGGTCGATCTGGCGCTTGCGGCGGGCCGGCATCTTCCGCATGTCGCGGGTCGAGGCCCGCTGGCCGGAGAGGTCCTCCCCGGTGAGCAGCACCAGGCGGTTGGTCTCGTCCACGAAGCCGTGGTCGATCGCGCCGCAGGTGACGGTGACGACGCTGTCGCCGAGCTCGGCGGCCGCGGCGATGCCGTCGACCGCGCGGGCGGGCACGTCGTGCTCGCCGAGCACCTCCACCATGCGCTGCGCCGGACCGTGCCCGGCGTGCAGCACGACCACCCGGTGGCCGGCACTGCGCCAGGTCTCGATGTCCTTGATCGCGCGCTCCATCTCGCCCCGGTAGGCGTCGACCGAGGTGGCCGGCACGGCACGGGAGCGCACCGCGCCGGCGATCACCGCGGGGTCCGACTCGGCGGGCGCCGGGCCGGCGTCGGTCTCGATGCCGAACGGGCTCACCGTCCACCAGGGCTTGTGCTGGTCGAGGCAGTGCTCGCGCACGTCGGCGATGGTGCGGTACGACGCGGCGCCCATCCCCATCATCAGCGTGTCGATCGGTGCGGTGCCGCCGCCGGCCGCCGCGGCCCAGCTGGCTGCCAGGAACTCCTCGCTGGTCGCCACCAGGTCGTGCGCCCGGCTGCGCGCGCGCTCGGGGTCGAGCACCAGCACGTGGGTGTCGGCGGGCATCAGGTCGACGAGCAGCTCCATCTCGTCGACCAGCACCGGCGCGAGGGACTCCATGCCCTCGACGGCGATGCCGGCCGCGATCTTGTCGGTGAGCTCGAGCAGCTGGGGGTGCTCGCGGCCGAGCGCGGCCGCGCGGGCGCGCACCTCGTCGGTGAGCAGCAGCTCGCGGCACGGCGGCGCCCAGAGCCGGTCCGCCTTCCCGAGCGTGCGCTGGTCGGCGACCGAGAACGACCGGATCTCCTCGACGTCGTCCCCCCAGAGCTCCACCCGCAGCGGGTGCTCCTCGGTGGGCGGGAAGACGTCGACGATCCCGCCGCGGACCGCGAACTCGCCGCGCTTCTCGACCAGGTCGACGCGCGTGTACGCCGCGGCCGCCAGCCGGCGTACGACGTCGTCGAGCGGAGCGGTGTCACCCGGCTCCAGCTCGACGGGCTCGAGGTCGCCCAGGCCCTTGACCTGGGGCTGGAGCACCGAGCGCACCGGCGCGACGACGACGTCGATCGGGCCGTTCGGCGTCCCCGCGGACGAGTCCGTGGCCGCGTCGGTCGCCGCCCCCGGGTGGCACAGGCGGCGCAGCACCGCGAGCCGGCGACCGACGGTGTCGCTGCGCGGGCTGAGCCGCTCGTGCGGCAGCGTCTCCCAGCTCGGGTAGTACGCGACCCGCGCCGGGTCGAGCAGGTCGCCGAGGGCCTCCACGAGGTCCTCGGCCTCGCGCGACGTGGCGGTCACCGCGAGCACCGAGCGGCCGGCGCGGACCAGGCCCGCGACCACGAACGGGCGCAGCGCCTCCGGCCCGGTCAGGTCGAGCGCCGGCACGACGCCGCCGCGTGCGTCGGCCATCGCGTCGGCGAGGACGGGGTCGGCGAGAACGGCATCGGCCAGGCCGGAGAGGTGCACGGGGGGCCTTCCAAGGGCGGGAACGGACAGCACGAGCGCCCCCGGTCAGCAGCTGACAGGGGGTGGCAGGTGCCGATTCTACGGCGCTCCTCCGAGCGCGACCGCGCGGTCGTGAGGCGGTGGACCCACTACACCGGCTCGCCCGGGTCAGCCCAGCGGGATCAGGGTGCCCTGGCCCTGACAGCTGGAGCGGATCACCGTCGTCACGGCGTAGGACTCACCCGTCGCGGTGACCACAACCCCGTCGAAGATCACCGTGAGGCCGGCGGCCCACATCGGGTTCCAGTAGCCGGTGTCGTCCACGAGGACGTCGGTGGTGGTCGCACCGGTGCCGTCGTACGTCGTCACCTGGCCGGTGATCAACAGGTTCTCGTTGTCGAGAGCGACGACCTGGAGGTTCGGGTCGGATCCCTCGAAGCAGGTGGCGGTCACGATGATGTCGGCGTCCGGCGCGGCGCTCGAGGAGTCACCGCTGAACGCGAACCCGCCGGGCGCCCCGGCCGGTCCCGCTGGCCCCTGCACGCCCTGCACACCTGGTACCCCCTGCTCGCCCGAGGCACCGCGTGGGCCGGCCTCGCCCGGAACCCCTTGCGGGCCGGCCGGGCCCGGCTCACCCTGGACACCCTGAGGTCCGGCGGGACCGGCCGAGCCCCCGCGGCGGACGCGGTCGGCCAGATGGGGACGGAGATCCCTCGTGGTGATCGTGCCGTCCGCGACCTTCGCGCTGGTGACGGCACCGTTGCGGAGGTCGTGAGTGCCGATCAACCCGCGCGCGACGGCGCCGGTGCCACCGGCGAACAGCAGCGCGATGATGAGGGCCGCGATGGCGGCCGGACGCGAGCGGAGCACACTGGTCATGGGTTCTCCCGGTGAGGTCGACGCCCCACCCTAGGGGTTTCCCGCGCTCGCGAGGAGGCGGTTCGCGTCGATCGGTGCGGTCCGCTCAGCCGGTGCGGTCGGAGTACGCCGAGGCCGCGGCGTAGACCGCGTCCACGTAGGACTGGGCGTGGTTGTAGGCGAACACCGCGTCCGCCCAACCCTGGCCGGTCTCGAGGTCGTGGCCGTCGGCGCACAGGTACCGGGCCGCCGTGACGGCCGCGTCGTCGAGGTCGTTCGGGTCGGCGGTCCCGTCACCGTCGCCGTCGGCGCCCCAGGTCGCCCACGTCGACGGGATGAACTGCAGCGGCCCGACCGCGTGGTCCCAGGACGGGTCGCCGTGCCACGCGCTGGACTCCGGGGTGGCCGGGATCGCGGCGACCTCGCCGCGACCGTTCAACGCGGGGCCGAGGATCGGCGTCGAGGAGCGGCCGTCCTCGCCGAGGGTGCGGCCGTCGATGGTGCCGTGGTGCGACTCGACCCAGCCGATGCCGGCCAGCGTCGTCCAGCCGACCTCGCAGCCCGCGGGCTCGGCCAGCTGTGCGTTCGCGTACGCGCGCACCGCGGGCGCCGGGATGCCGGCCCGCGCGGCGGTGTCGGCGACCCAGCGAGGGTCCACCCGCGCCGGGGCCCGCGGCGCGCCGGCGCGCCGGGCGGCCTGCACCCGGGTGTCCGGACGCGGGGCGTCGACGTACGCCGAGGACCTGGTCGCGGGCAGCTCGGGACGCGCCAGCACGGTCTGGGAGGCGGCGTACCCCAGCCCGGCGACGACGAGCAGCGCCGTGGCGAACGACGCGATCAGGCGGGCAGGACTCATGCAGGACTCATCCGGCCGTCATCCGAACCGACCGTGGACGTAGTCGCTCGTCCGCGGGTCCTGGGGGCTCTGGAACATCGCACCAGTATCCCCGTGCTCCACGATGACGCCAGGAGTGCCCTGGGAGGCGAGGAAGAACGCGCAGGTGTCGGAGACCCGCGCGGCCTGCTGCATGTTGTGGGTGACGATGACGATCGTGACCTCGTGCGCGAGCTCGCGCATGGTCTCCTCGATGACCCGGGTCGAGGTCGGGTCGAGCGCGGAGCACGGCTCGTCCATCAGCAGCACCCGCGGC
This sequence comes from Nocardioides sp. JS614, assembly GCF_000015265.1. NCBI lineage: Bacteria > Bacillati > Actinomycetota > Actinomycetes > Propionibacteriales > Nocardioidaceae > Nocardioides > Nocardioides sp. JS614. Next base: position 967,732 of record NC_008699.1, on the reverse strand, counting down.
TTGATCGCCAGCGACCGGGCGATGCACAGCCGCTGCTGCTGGCCGCCGGAGAGGCCGCCGCCGGGCGCGTCGAGCCGGTCCTTGACCTCCTCCCAGAGGCCGCCCTTGCGCAGGCAGGACTCCACGAGCTCGTCCTTCGCCGAGCGCGACGCCTTGGTGCCGGTGAGCTTGAGCCCGGCGAGCACGTTCTCCCGGATCGACATCGCCGGGAACGGGTTGGGCTTCTGGAAGACCATGCCGATCGCGCGGCGCGCGTCGATCAGCCGCTTCGCGGGGTCGTAGATGTCCTCGCCGTCCAGCAGCACCTGGCCGGCGAGCTGTGCCGACGGCACCAGCTCGTGCATCCGGTTGAGGATCCGCAGGAACGTCGACTTGCCGCAGCCCGACGGGCCGATGAGTGCGGTGATCCCACCCGCCGGCATCGTCAGCGACACCCGGTCCAGGACCTTGCGATCGCCGAACCACGCGGTGATCTCGCGGGCCTGGATCTCGGCCAGCCCCGGGTTCGGGGTGACCGCCGGGAGCACGCTGGTCTCGTCGGCTGCTGTCGTCATGGTGCTGTCCTTCGGTGGTGCGGAGTCGAGCGGGGTGGTGGTGCCGTGCCGGCCCGCCCGGGAGGGGGCGGACCGGCACGGCGGTATCACGGGTGGAGCGGTGGTGGAACGGGTGTCACTTCTGCTTGATCGTGAAGGACTTCTTCGCCCCGGCGACCGCGGCGTTGCCGCCGTAGACCGCCTTGAGCTTGTTCTTGCCCTTGGCGAGCTTGAGCGTGAAGGTCGCCTTGCCGCCCTTGAGGGTCGCGCTCTTGAGGACCTTGGCGCCCTGCATGATCGTGACCTTGCCGGTGGCGGTCGCGCCGTCGCCGACGACGGTCACGGTGCCCTTGGCCTTCGCGCCCGCGGCAACCGCGGCCGGGAAGGTCTCGGAAACCGTGGCGGAGGTCTTCACCGAGACGGTGTCCTCGCCCTCGGACGGGTCCACCGTGGAGCCCTCGCTCGGGTTGAAGACGGCGGTGTAGGTGTGCTCGCCAGGGGTGACGCCGGTGGCGGTGAACGTCGCCGCGCCGGAGACCAGCGGGACGTCGTTCGCGACCTGGGTCTCGCCCTCGAAGAAGTCCACCGAGCCCGAGGGCGAGGTGGCGGCGGTGACCGTGGCGACCAGCTTGGCGGTCTTCGCCTTGGGGCTGGAGGCCTCCAGCGTGGTGGTGCTCACGACCTGCTCGTTGACCGCGAAGTTGCTCGTCGCGGACTGCGTCGCCTGGCCGCACACGCCGCCGTTGGCCGGGGTCGCGAGCTGCTCGAAGCCGGCGGCCTCGATCAGCGGGCGGAGCTCGGTGGAACACAGTGCGCCGTCCTCGCCGAACGCGCCCTGGATCAGCGGGTTGCCGAGGTCGGTGCCGCGCACCACGTTGTACAGCGCCCGGTCCGCGCTCCAGCCGGACTCCAGGCGCAGGGTGCTGCCGAGCAGGCCGGCCCTGCCCTTGGAGAACGGCGCCACCGCGTTCGCGTTGTTCTTGACGTCCGAGTCGTCGTGCTCCTGGACCTCCGCGACGCTCTGCGCGTACACCACCTTGACGCCGCCGTTGGCCGCGGTGAGCTTGGACTCGAAGAAGCTCCGGGTGCCGGATCCGGCCTGCGGGACCTTCGGCGCGATGACGCCGTCCTTGCCACCGACCTGGTTCCAGTTCGTGATCTCGCCCTTGTAGATCTTGACGATCTGCTCGACGGTCAGCGACGCCGGCGCGTTGGACGGCACGCTGTTCGAGACCGCCATGACCAGCGTGTCGAGCGCGAACGGGAAGGACTGCAGCCCGGCCTGGGTCTCGTTGGCGTTCTGCGCCGAGGAGGAGCGGGCGAAGTCGATGTCGGTGTTGTTGCCCGCGCCGTAGAGCAGCGACTTGCCGGCGCCCGAGCCGTTCGGCCGGTTGATGGCGCCGCTGGGCAGGGTGATCTGGCCGCCGCCGGTGGCGGCGTACGTCGCGAGCTTGACCGGGGCCTCGCCGCTGCTGTTCCACGCGTCGGCGAAGAGCTTGATCGCGTGCTGGCTGGTGTCGGAGCCGACGCCGATCAGGTCGGCGGTCGTCGGGGTGAAGGTGGTGTCGTCGGGGTCGGCGGCCGCGGAGGCCGGGCCCGCGAGGGCCACGACCGAGCCGGCGAGGGCCGTCGCGATGACGCCCGCAAGGGTCTTGCGTACAAACATCCTGATTCGCTTCCTGTGATGGGTGCTGCGTTTTCGGGTGTTCACTCCTGCACCGCCCCGAGGCGGCTGGTCGGGTCAGATCAAGTTGGGCAGCAGTCGCATCACCACATCCGTGGCGGCCCAGGACAGCGCGATCGCGAGCGGGCTTGCGACCACCCACACGAGCGCCGTCGACCATCGCTGACGAGCGGCGACGACCCCGAGGGTCAGCGCCAGGAGGAGGGCCAGGCACAGCGCGAGGAGCGGCAGTGCTCCGTCGTCGGCGGCCATCGCCTTCTCCGAATCGGGGACCGCGCCGGGTCGTCCGGGCGGTGCGGGGAACGCCTTGGTCGCATCGGCGTCGACGTACACGACGGACTCCGGCGTGATCGCCCCCAGGCGCCCGCTGCCCTCGGCGGTGACCAGCGTCAGGCGCGCCGAGCCGTCCGCGACCGGTTGCGGCAGGGGGTCGCCGGCGCGACGCACGCCGAGGACCGTGTACGTCGTCCGGCCCTGCGCCCCGGTGACCTCGACCTCGTCGCCGGCCCGCAGGTCGGGCAGGTCGGCGAAGGGGGCGCCGTACGTGGCGGCGCGGCCGTAGACCACCGAGGTGCCCACCTGGCCCGGCAGCACGGTGTCGCGCCGGTGGCCGGGGCCGTCGAGCAGGTCACCGGAGGCGGTGCCTTCGACGACCACCTGCTCGACGCCGATGCTCGGGATCGTCAGCAGCGCGACCGGGTCGCCCACCGGCACGACCGGGCCGAGCGGCGCGGTCGCCGCCGCCAGGTCGGCGCGGAGCTCGTCGTAGAGCAGGTCCTGGGCCCGGTTCTGGGAGATCGAGCCGAGGAACAACAGCTGCGCGGCCACCCACAGGCAGACGATCGCGATCATCGTGAACGCGGATGACAGCACCGACGACGCGGCGTCCGCGCCCGTCGGCGGGCCCACCGGGCGCGCGGGGCGCCGGGCCGTACGAGCCGGTCGCTCCGGCTGCTTCCGGCTCCCGCCCGGCCGCGACGCGGCTCCGGGCACCTTGAGCAGTGCCCGCCGCGGGCGCACCGGCTTCTCGAGGGTCATGGTCATCGCCGCCTCCGGACCACCGGTGCGGCCACTCGCAGCGCGGTCGCGGCCACGCAGCCGATCGCCCCGAGCAGGATCAGCAGCGGCAGCAGGCCGCCGGCCAGGTTGGACCCGACCGGCTCGGTGGCCGGCATCTCCACCGCGGTCGGCGGCACGGTGGGCGCCACGGAGGGAGCGGGCTCGGTGGCCGGCACGTCGTCACCCGGTACGGCGGGGGGTGCGACGACTTCCCCGCTGCCCGGACCGTCGGCGTCGGGCCCGTCGGTCGGCGGACTCGGCTTCGTGCGCTGCGCCTCGATCGCGTCCGCGGTCTCCTGCGCGGCGTCGAACAGCTTGGCGGTCACACCCGACTTCTGGATCGGCAGGTACCCGCCGGGCAGCTGGCCGTTGCCGCTGCCGGCCCGCTGGCCCTCCGTCGTGGCGACCCGGATGAACTGGGCGACCTTGGTGGCATCCTGCTCCGGGAGGTTCCGCAGCCGGGCGGCGGTGTAGACGACCATCGTGCCCGGGTAGGCCTGGCCGGACCTGTGCACGTCGCCCTGGTCGAGGACGAACGGGCGGTGCGCCCGGTCCCGATCCGCGAGCGCGACCGCGGCAGCGAGCGAGCGGTGGTCGGGGGCGACGTACGTCCCGGGCTTCGTCTCGAGGGCCGCGGAGCGCAGGCCGTACCGGTCGGCGTCGCCGAGGCTGACGATCCCGAGCATGAACCGGGAGCCGAAGGACTGGCGGTCGATCCGGCCGAGCTTGTACAGGCCGGTGCTGGTGTCGAAGTCGCACCGGGTCTGCACGTTCGGCCAGGCATCCAGCAGCGCCTCGGCGATCTTGCGCAGCGTCGTCACCGGTGCGGCGATCTGGTTGAAGTACACCCCCGGGTTCTTCTGGCGGCAGTCGCTCGACGTCTCGGGGACATAGGTGTCGAGCAACGGGATGTCCGCGCGCGGCATCTCGAGGTTCCGGTACTTCGGGTTGACGGCCATCCCCCACGGGTCCTTCTTGCCGTGGATGAACGCCATCGCGTCCTGGTCGTGGGCGATGTAGTCGGTCAGCTGCTCGATCACGTCGGAGGAGTTCGACAGCGAGAGGACCGTGGCCCCGGCCTCCTGGGTGATCTGGCTGAGGCCCGGGTTGAGCTTGATGAACTCCGGGTCGTTCATGATCGCCAGCGGGTTGCCCCCGATGCCCGGATGTCCGCGACCGAGGTCGGACCCGAGGTAGGACTGGGTCACCAGCTTGGCGAGCAGCCGGGCGTTGAGACGCAGGTCGGTGAGCTCGCCGGCGTTGTCGGGCCGGTCGATCTGATAGCCGATCGAGAAGCCGGTCACCGCCGTCGGCGCATAGCCGACCGGGTCGCTGCCGCGCTGCTGGTGCTCCGAGGACACCTCGGCCGCGGCGCCTCCGCCGTTCTCCATCAGGTTCCAGCCGGCCTCGTCGGACATCTGGTTGAGCTGGAACTTGAACCGCTGCTCGTCCAGGCAGTACGCCGGCGCCCACTGGAGCGCCGCCTGGGCGAGCAGCTCGGAGCCGTAGAAGCCGGTCGGCGGCCGCGGGTCGAGCACGTCGCAGGTGTCCGGCGGGAGGCCGAAGGTGATCGGGATCGAGAACCGGTTCCGCCAGTTCGAGGCCGACCACCACAAGGCGGGCGAGACGGCCTGGTCGACACCCTCGTTGGCGAAGTTGCTCGAGCCGGCCGGGAACCGGCCGCCCTTGCGGCAGGCCAGGTCGGAGCGGCTCATCGGGCTGCTGGGCTGGTCGCAGCTGAGCCCGGCGATCGGGATGACGACGACCGAGCAGGCCACCTCGTGGCTGCAGCCCAGCGACTCGTTCTCGACGTCACTGCGGACCTCGAACTGCACCGAGCCGGTGCCGTCGGTGTCGGTGAACGCCGCGAGCTCGGCGGGCGGGAACGCCGCGCCCACGGCCGCCTCGGGCGGCATGTGGCCGGCGTCGCAGGCGGCGAACGTCCGGCCCTTCGCGGTCACGAACGGGGTGAGCCGCGTGTAGTAGGGGTCGATGTCCGCGGTCGGGCACTCCTCGGCGGAGGGGAACGGGTCGAGGCCGGTGACCCGGCCCTTGTCCTCGGGGGTCGCCTCGAGGTCGTGGACCCACGACGCCTCGCCGTCGGACCGGGTGATCTGCGAGCGCTGGGCCACCGAGGCGGTCCAGCAGGTCGAGGGCGAGAGCCGCTGCTTCTGCGGCAGCGACGGGTCGTCCAACCCCCGGCACTGCATGATGACGACCGGGTACTCCTGGTTGAGCCCGTTCTCGCCGTACGGGTTGCTCGCGCGCCCGCCACTGGGCTGGGCGCCCTTCCAGCTGATCAGGATCCGCTGCCGGCCGCGCAGGTTCTTCGTCTCGTCCGCGGTGACGGTGACCGTGTGGCTCGGGAGCGAGTACGTCGATCCGTCCGGCTGGACGAACTGCCGGGTCAGCGTCTTGGTCGCGCTCCAGCCGCCCTCGGCCTTCCGCTGGTCGGGGCCGGCTGCGGGCACGGCGACCGCGCCGGCGGGCACGGCCAGCCCGGCGAGGAGCAGCACCAGGGCGAGCACCCGCCTCACGGCCGCCCCCCTGTCTTTCCGGTGGTCGAGCCCGTCGAGACCCGGCGGCGCCGCAGCGCGGCGACGTAGAAGCCCGGGAGCAGCACCAGCGCCAGCAGCTCCAGCACCGCCAGCCAGCCGAACGTGCGCTGGTCGACGGAGCGGCCGGCGACCAGCTCCGTGGGGTTCGCGAACACGGCCTCCCCCGTGGCGGCCGTGCCGCTCTCGCCGACCGCGAGGCCGGTCTCCGGGTCGATCGCCGTAGGGGCGTCACCGCCGCCGCCACCGCCCGCACCGGCAGCGTCACCGGTGCCGCCCGCGCCGGTCGCGGTCCCGTCACCCGAGCCCGCACCACCGTCGGTGCTGGGCTGGTTGGTGCCGGTGGCGGTGCCGCACGGCCCCTCGCCGACCTTGTCGCAGGCGGCCGGCTGCGGCGCCTTGTCGGCGAGCACGTTGTGGCTCAGGTTCTTGCCGTCGAACGTCGGGTTGTTGCACGACGTCACGTCGCGGGCGGTGAGGTCCACCCCCGAGTCAGCCGCCTTCAGCTTGGCCAGCTGCTGGAACCCGGCCTGGACGAGGTTCAGCGGGAGCGGCGAGTAGCCGTACGGCCCGGCCTTCGTCTGCCCGGCGCACAGCGAGTAGTACATGAAGTCCGCGAGCGTCTGCCGCTTCGCGGTCGTCATCCGGGGGTCGTCCTTGCCCGTCGGGATGATCATGTAGGAGTACGACGAGATCGGGTACGCCCGCGGGTCCGGGTTCGTGTAGACGCCGTCGAGGATCTGCGTGAGGTAGAGCTGGCTGCCCTTGTCCTGGTTGATCTTCGCCTTCGTCAGGGCGACCGCGGTGTTGTACTGCGTCGGCTCGACGAAGTAGCCCGCCCTGTTCAGCACCTTCACGACCGGGTAGTCGGCGTTGAGCGGGTAGGAGTACTCGACGTACCCGATGGTCCCGTTGCCGGCGAAGCCCTTGATCGTGTTCATCACCTGGTCGGAGCCGGCCTGGCTGATCATCCGGGTGCCGGACTTCTTCGGGTAGTACGACGTCAGCCCGGACTGGCCGAAGTAGGGCCGCCAGATGCTGGGGTACTCGTGGTCGAGCCAGGTGGTGAACTGGGCCGTCGTGCCCGAGCCGTCCGAGCGGACGACCGGGGTGATCGGCAGCGACGGGAACGCCCGGCCGTTGTTGTCCTTGGTGATCGCCGGGTCGTTCCAGTTCGTGATCTGGTTGGTGAAGATCTTCGCGATGGTCTCGCCGGAGAGTCGCAGGTTGCGCACCAGCTGGCCGCCGACCTCGAGCTGGTAGGTGAACGCCGTGCCGCCGGCGACGATCGGGAGGTAGGCGAACTCACGCCCGTTGCTGGTGTCGGCCTGGCCCTGCTCGTCGGTGCCCTGGTAGGGGATCTCGGAGATCGCGAAGTCGGTGCTGTCCTGGGCGAAGTCCTTGCGGCCCTTGGTCGAGCCGCCGCCGGTGTAGACGACCTTCATGCCGTTGGCGTCGACGTCGGCGATCCACTGCTGGACGATGAGCTCGGACCAGGTCGATCCGGTGCCCTCGATCTGCGCGTACACGGTCGCGCTCGCCGCCCCGGGCAGGGCGACGACGCAGCCGAGCGACGCCCCGATGGCCAGGAGGGTGCGGATCAGGCGGTTCACAGGGTCTCCTCGGTGGCGGGTGTCCGCAGTCGGACCGGGCGGCTCGTCGTACGTCGGCTCCTCGATCGCTTGGGTCGCGCGACCAGGCGGGCGCAGACGAACAGCACGAGCACGACCGCCATCAGCACCGTCGCGGCCGCGAACGCGCGGGCGATCGCGTTCGGCTCCCCCGAGCGGACCAGCGTGTAGACGTAGAGCGGCAGCGAGTTCATGACGCCGTCGGTCGGGTCGGTGACGAGGAAGGCAGCCGCACCCGAGGTCAGCAGCACCGGGCTGGTCTCCCCGACGCCGCGAGCGATGCCGAGGATGACGGCGGTCGCCAGACCCGGCCGCGCGGTCGGGAGCACGACGTGCCAGACCGTGCGCCAGCGGCTGGCGCCGAGCGCCAGCCCGGCCTCGCGCAGGCCGCTCGGCACCACCCGCAGCACGACGTCCGCCGCCCGGGCGATGATCGGCAGCATCATCACCGCGATCGCGAGTGCTGCCGCGAGACCGGAGCGCGGGTAGCCGAGCGCCACGATGAAGACGGTGTAGACGAACAGGCCGGCCACGATGGACGGCAGGGCGGTCATCGCCTCGACCACGGTGCGCACCACGCGGGCGAACCGGCCGCCGACCTCGGTCATGAACACCGCGGTACCGATGCCCAGGGGCAGGGTGATCGCGATGCCGATGCCGAGCTCGATCAGGGAGCCGGTCACCGCGTGCAGGATGCCGCCGTGGTCGAACGGGTCCTTGGGGCCGACCCCCGACATGTCCTCGACGAGGAAGTTCAGGTGGGTCAGCGGCTCGCGGCCGCGGATCACGACGAAGACGATCGCGCTGAGCAGCGCCGCGCCGACCAGCATCGCCCCGGCCGTGACGACCGCGCCGGCGACCCGGTCCCGGACCTCGACCAGGCCGCCGGACATCCCGGCCGTGACCGCCGTGACCAGCAGTCCCGCGGTGAACCAGGTGATGAGGAACCAGGGCATCCCGGCCAGCGGCAGCAGTCGCTGGGTGACCAGCCAGGCGATGGCGAGGCCGGCGGCCCAGGAGCCGATCCGCACGAACTTCTCGTCGACGGTGAGCCGGCCCAGGGCGGCGTGCGGCACCGGGGGCGGCGCGTCATCGTCGTACCGCGGCAGGGTGGTGTTGCCGACGGTGCCCCCCTCGAGCGGGCCGAGGGTCTGAGGTGCGAGTGTCATCAGGCGTCCGTCCCGGCGCCCGAGCGGCTTCGGTTGACGATCACGGCGGCGGCCGTGTTCACGGCGAGGGTTATCAGGAAGAGCACGAAGCCGGCGGCGAGGAGCGCCGAGAGCTGGCTCTTGCTGGCGTCACCGAAGCGGCCCGCGATCAGCGCGCTCACGGTGTTGCTGCCGACCTCGAGGATCCGGCCCTTGACCTCGAAGGCCGGGGAGATGATCAGCAGGACCGCGATGGTCTCCCCGAGCGCCCGGCCCAGGCCGAGCATGGTGCCGCCGATGATGCCGCCCCGGCCGAACGGCAGCACGACGGTGCGGACCATGCCCCACCTGGTGGCGCCGAGGGCGAGCGCGGCCTCCTTCTCCCCCTCCGGGGTCTGGGAGAAGACCTGCCGCATGACGGCGCACGACATCGGCAGCACCATCATCGCCACCGCGATGCCGGCGCAGAAGGCGCTGAAGCTGTAGCGGGAGATGTCCAGGACGGCGGCGTTCGGGTCGGCGTCGCGGACGTCGAAGATCGGGATCCAGCCGAGGTGGCGGTCCAGCCGGACCGAGAGCTCGGCGGCGCGGGGCATGATCAGGAAGAAGCCCCACAGGCCCCAGATGATCGAGGGCACGGCGGCCATCAGGTCGACCAGCGAGACCAGGGTGCTGCGGAGGCCCGCAGGGGCGTACTCGCTGATGTAGAGCGCGGTCAGCAGCGCGAGCGGGAACGCGATCACCATCGCGACCAGGGCGACCTCGAGGGTGCCGGTGAGCACCGCGGCGATGCCGAGCACGTCGGCCTCGGGCTGCCAGCTCGCCTGGGTGAAGAAGTCCCAGCCGTACCGGTTCAGCGTCGGGTAGGCCTGCCAGCCCAGGAACAGCCCGACCCCGCCGGTGATGACCAGCACGGTCGCACCGACCGCGCGGGCCGAGTGCACGAAGACCGCGTCGGCGCCCGTCGCCTTGCGGGAGATCTTGCGGGGGCCCACCTCGGTGGAGGTGCTGGCCGACCGGTTGGGCACGGGAAGGGTGGTCACGCTGGGCTTTCTGGCATCGGGCTCTCTGACGACGCGCTCGGTGGAGCGGCCGGTGGAAACGCCAGAAGTGTCGGGAGGCGACCGAAACGGATGGGCCTGCGGCGATGAACGACGAGCGAACAGCCCGGCGCCCTTTGCCCAACAGATCGGCCACTGAGGTTTCGCCTAGTCCGAACGGGTCATACTCGGCCCCCTTCCCGTGGCCCGTTCGGGCCAGGGGCGCCCGGGACAGGGCCGTTCAACTCTCGTTCGCCCGCGGTGGTCAGGTGGTCAGCTCGGCCTCGGAACGCAGCATGCAGAACTCGTTGCCCTCGGGGTCGGCGAGGACGACCCAGCCGGTGCCGGGGCCGTACTTCCCGCGCAGGTCGGCGACGAGGGCGGCGCCGTGGGCGAGCACGGTCTCGACCTCCTCGTCACGGGTCGCCGAGCGCGGTCGGAGGTCGAGGTGCAGGCGGTTCTTGACCGCCTTGTCGTCGGGGACCTCGATGAACAGCAGCCGGTGGCCGGTCTCGGGGTCGCGGATCATGCACTCCTCGTGCCCGGGCAGGTTCGGGTCGCCGTCGAGGTCGACGTACCCGAGCACCGGCTTCCACCACTCGGAGAGCTCGTAGGCGTTGCGGCAGTCGACGGTCGTATGTGCGACGAAGGCGGTCATGCCCTCACTGTCGGGCCCCGCACCGGTCCGGCTCAACCCGATTCGCCGGGCCGGCGTCACTCGTAGCCGTGCTCCTTGACGAACGCGACGATGCGCTCCGCGAGCTCGGGGCGGCACACGATCAGGTCCGGGAGGTAGACGTCCTCCTGGTTGTAGGCCAGCGGGGTGCCGTCGATGCGCGAGGTGAACAGCCCGGCCGCGCGGGCGACGGCGACCGGCGCGGCGGAGTCCCACTCGTACTGGCCGCCCGCGTGCACGTAGGCGTCGGTGATGTCGCGGGCCACGGAGATCACCTTGACCCCGGCCGAGCCCATCGCGACCAGGTCGGCACCGAGGTCCTCGGCGAGCGCGTGCACGAACGCCGGCGGCCGGCTCCGGGAGACCGCGATCCGCGGCCGCGCGGCGCTGCTCGGGGGTACGACGGGCGGCGCGCCCGTGTGGAACGTCTCGCCGAGGGCGGGCTGCGCCACGGCGCCGGCCACCAGGTCGCCGGCCGCCCACAGGGCGACGTGCACGGCCCAGTCGTCGCGCGGCACCTCGGAGAACTCGCGGGTGCCGTCGAGGGGGTCGACGATCCAGACCCGGTCGCTCGACAGCCGCACCTTGTCGTCCTTGCCCTCCTCGGAGAGGACGGCGTCGCCGGGCCGGTGCTCGGCGAGCAGCGCCATCAGCAGGTCGTGGGCCGCGCGGTCCCCGGCGTCCTTGAGCTCGCGCCCTTCCAGGCCCTCCTGACGGACCTCGAGGAGCCGCTCGCCGGCGACGGTGGCCAGCCAGGCGGCGAGTGAGTGGTCGTCGGTCTCGGCGGCGGCGGGCGGGGCGCCGGGGTCGAAGCTCATGCGGGGAACCCTATCGATCGGGCGTTGGCGATCAGGAGTTGAAGCGCTGCTGGGTGCGCTCGAGGCCCTCGGTGACCAGCGCCTCGACGGCGTCCGCGGCCCGGTCGACCTGGAACGGCAGCACCTTGCGCTCGGACGAGGAGTAGTTGGAGAGCACGAAGTCGGCCGGGTCCTGCCGGCCCGGTGGACGGCCGATGCCGACCCGGACCCGGTAGAAGTCGCCGGTGCCGAGCGAGCTGCGCATCGAGCGCAGCCCGTTGTGGCCGTTGTCGCCGCCGCCGAGCTTGACCCGCATCGTGTCGAACGCGATGTCGAGCTCGTCGTGCACGGCGATGATCCGCTCGGGCGGGACCTTGTAGAACCCCGCGAGCTGCTTCACCGGGCCGCCGGTCTCGTTCATGTAGCACCGGGCACGCATCAGCACGACCCGGGGGCCGGGCTGCCCGGGCACGCCCAGCCGCCCCTCGACGACCTCGGCCCGGCCGGACTTGTGCGCGCGGAACGGCGCGCCGAGCCGCGAGGCGAGCTCGTCGGCGACGAGGTAGCCCACGTTGTGACGGTGCCCGGCGTAGGTCGGGCCGGGATTGCCCAGCCCGACCACCAGCCACACGGGTGCAGCGGAGTCGGCCACGCGATCCCGGCCCTTCCCACGGACGTTCCGGCGGAACAGGTGACGGAGGGTCACTCCTCGGTCGCGGCCTCGGTGCTCTCGGTCTCCGCGGCGCCGACCTCGTCGACGTCCTTCTCGACCTCGTCGCGCTCGATGCCGGCCTCGGCCTCGGCCTCCTCCAGCTCGGCCTCGAGGGCCTCGGCGGACTGCTGCTGGGTGACGTTGACGATCAGGGTCTCGGGGTCGAGCAGGAGCGTGCTGCCCGAGGGGATGGTGAGGTCGGAGGCGTGGATCTGGGTGCCCGCCTCGGCGCCCTCGATGCTGACCTCGATGTGCTCGGGGATGTGCGTGGCCTCGGCCTCGAGCTGGATGGTCGCGGTCTCGGTGACGACGAGGGTCTCGCGCGCGGCGTCGCCGACGAGGTGCACCGGCACCTCGACGGTGACCTTCTCGCCCCGCTTGACCGCGACGAAGTCGATGTGCTCGAGGTGGCGCTTGATCGGGTCGATCTGGACCTGCTTGGTCAGCGCCAGCTGGGACTTGCCGTCGATGTCGAGCTCGAGCAGCGCGTTCGCGCCGCCGTGCTTGAGCGCCATCATCGTCTCGTGGCCCGGGAGGGTCAGGTGGACGGGGTCGTTGCCGTGGCCGTACACGACGGCCGGAACCTTGTCGGCGCGGCGGATCCGGCGGGCGGCGCCCTTGCCGAACTCGGTGCGGGCCTCGGCCTTGATCTTCTCGGACATGGTGAGCTCTTCTCCTCGGTGACGCTGGTCTCGGTGACGCTGGCTGTTGCTGCTGCTTCGTGGTCGCGGGGCCTCGGCACGGCGCTCGATGTGGGCGCAGATCGTGCGGGCGCATCCGGAGGGATCCAGCCGGCCCTGTCGATCACGGAGCGCCCGTCCGGGTGCTCCCTCGCCGAGGCAACCCGAGAAGTCTACGGCGGTGGCGCCCCAGGACGAAAACCGTAAGGTCGATCCCGTGGCCCTCACCCTCCGCGAGGCGCGCGAGCGCGCCGCCGCCGTCGCCGATGTCTCCTACGCGATCCACCTCGACCTCACCGATCCTGGGTCCGGGACCTTCGGCTGCCGCACCCGCGTCCGGTTCACTGCCTCCGCCGCCGAGACGTTCCTCGAGCTGACCCGGGCGAGCGACCTCGAGGTCACCGTGGACGGTGCGCCGACGGAACCGGCGTACGACGGCCGGCGACTGTGGCTGTCCGGTCTCGGGGGCCGACACGAGGTCGTGGTGGCGGCCCGGCTCCCCTACGTCACCGACGGCGACGGCATGCACCAGATGGTCGACCCGGCGGACGGCGAGACCTACGTCGGCGCCTACCTCGGCATGGACATCGCACAGAAGGTCTTCGCGTGCTTCGACCAGAACGACCTCAAGGCGTCGCTGACCCTCAGCGTGGCCGCCGATCCCGCGTGGACGGTGCTCGCGAACGGCCGGACGGTGAGTCCGTCCGCCGGCGCCGCCGTCGACGGCCATTGGGAGTTCGCGGCCACGCCGCCCGTCCCGCCGGCGCTGTTCGTGGTCGCGGCCGGCCCGTGGGCCTCCCGGCGCTGGGAGCACGCCGGCCTGCCGTTCGGCTGGCACGCCCGCGCCTCGCTCGCCGAGGAGCTGGACCGCGACCTGGCCGAGCTGCGGGCGATCACCGAAGGCTGCTTCGACCACTTCGCCGAGATCTTCGAGGAGCCCTACCCGTTCGACTCCTTCGACCAGGTCTTCGTCCCCGGCCTCAACTGGGGCGCCCAGGAGATGCCCGGCTGCGTGACCTACCGCGACGAGTACCTGCCGCGCGGCGCGGTGCCCGAGGAGCTGCAGCTGTTCCGGGCCGCCGTGATCGCCCACGAGATGTCGCACATGTGGTTCGGCGACCTGGTGACGATGACCTGGTGGGAGGACACCTGGCTGCAGGAGTCCTTCGCGGACTACATGGGCTACCGGGTCGCCGCCGACGGCGCCGGCTTCCCCGGTGCGCTGCTCGGCCACGAGGCCGTGCGCAAGCCGGCGGCGTACGACGCCGACCGGCGCCGCTCGACGCACCCGGTGGCCCCGGACGCCGAGGACGTGCCGGATGTCGACACGGCGGCCACGATCTTCGACTCGATCTCCTACGCCAAGGGCAACTCGGTGCTGCGACAGCTGGTCACCTGGCTGGGTGACGAGACCTTCCTGCGCGGGGTGAACACCTACCTGACCCGGCACCGGTTCGCGAACGCCACGCTCGACGACTTCGTCGCCGCCCTCGACGAGGCGTCCGACCGCGACGTGCGGGAGTGGGTGCGGCTGTGGCTGCGCAGCACCGGCTTCGACACGCTCCGGGTGGAGCACGTCGGCCCCGACGGCGCGGTCCCCGCGGTGCGTCGCCTCGGCGTCCGGCCGCACCGGATCCGGGTCACGGCGTACGACGACTCCTGGACCGAGGTCGGCAGCGAGCTCGTGGACGTCGGCGACGAGCCGGTGCTGCTGCCGAGGTTCGCGGGGCGGGTGGTGGTCCCGAACAGCCACGGCGAGACGTTCGCCCGGATCGTGCTGGACCGCCGGTCCCGGGACAAGCTGGCCGGCGGCCTGTGCCGCATCGACGACGACCTGGTCCGGGCGGTGCTCTGGACGATGCTGTTCGACGAGGTCCAGGCCCGGGCGCTGCCCGCCGCGGAGTACGTCGACCTGGTCCAGCAGCACCTGGCCGGAGAGCGCAGCGCCGTGCTGGTGAGCGCGGTGCTGGCCCGCACGCTCGACCGGGTGCTGCCGCTGCGCACGCCGGCGGCTGCGGCGGCGGGCGCCCACGACGCCATCGCGAGCGCCTGCGAGACGGGGCTGATGCACGCCGCGACCCCCGCCCTGGCGCTCGCCTTCGCGTCCGGGTTCGCGGCGACCACCCGCGAGGGGGCGACCCTGCGCGGCTGGCTCGAGGCCGGCACGGTGGGCGACCTGCCGCTGCCGCCGACGCTGCGGTGGCGTTCGGTGCGCCGCCTGGCCCAGACCGGCGCCGTCGACGCCGCGTTCATCGAGGAGGAGCGCCGGCGGGAGCCGGGGCTCGAGGCGGAGCACGGAACGGCCGCGGCGCTCGCGGCCCGGCCGACGGTGGCCGCCAAGGACGAGGCCTGGGCCGCGGCCGCCGACCCGACCGTGGACAACCGCCGGTTCGCAGCGCTGCTCGACGGGCTCTGGTCGACCGAGCAGGCCGAGCTGCTGGCGCCGTACGTCGACCGCTACCTGCACGAGGCACCCGACTGGGCTCGCCGCGGCCAGGCCTTCGCGCAGGTGGTCGGCCGGCACCGTCCCGCCCTCGCCCTGGACGCCGACCAGGTGGCCGGTCTCGACCGGGCGCTCGCCGGCGACCTGCCGACGGTGCTGCGCCGGCAGTGGGCGGACTGGCGCGACGACCTGCGATAGCGGTCGCCGGCTACTCGAACATCGAGGTGACGGAGCCGTCCTCGAAGACCTCGCGGATCGCGCGGGAGATCAGTGGCGCGATCGAGAGCGTGGTGAGCTTGTCGAAC
Source organism: Nocardioides sp. JS614 (assembly GCF_000015265.1). NCBI lineage: Bacteria > Bacillati > Actinomycetota > Actinomycetes > Propionibacteriales > Nocardioidaceae > Nocardioides > Nocardioides sp. JS614. The sequence continues at coordinate 952,469 of NC_008699.1, read as the reverse complement.
TCGCACTCGGGTGCGAGCGGCAGCGTGTTGGTGACCACGACCTCGACGGCCGAACAGTTCTTGAGCCGGTCCACGGCCGGGTCGGAGAGGATCGCGTGGGTCGCGGCGATGATCACGCCCGCGGCGCCGTCGGCCATCAGCGCCTCGGCCGCCTTCACGATGGTGCCACCGGTGTCGATCATGTCGTCGACCAGCACGCACATCCGCCCCGACACGTCGCCGACGACGCGGTTGGCGACGCTCTCGTTCGGCCGGTCGGTGCGCCGGGTCTTGTGGATGAACGCCAGCGGCGCGCCCCCGAGGCGCGCCGACCAGCGCTCGGCGACCTTGATCCGGCCGGCGTCCGGCGACACCACCGCGAGCGGCTGGGAACCGTACTTGTCCCGGACGTAGTCCGCGAGGATCGGCAGCGCCATCAGGTGGTCGACCGGGCCGTCGAAGAAGCCCTGGATCTGGTCGGCGTGCAGGTCGACCGTGATCAGCCGGTTGGCGCCGGCGGTCTTGAACAGGTCGGCCATCAGCCGCGCCGAGATCGGCTCGCGGCCCTTGTGCTTCTTGTCCTGGCGGGCGTAGCCGTAGAACGGCATCACCACGGTGATCCGCTTGGCCGAGGCGCGCTTGAGCGCGTCGACCATGATCAGGTGCTCCATGATCCACTCGTTGACCGGAGCGGTGTGGCTCTGCAGCACGAACGCGTCACAGCCGCGCACGGACTCCTCGTAGCGCACGTAGATCTCGGAGTTCGCGAACTCGTACGCCGACTGGGGCACCAGCGGGGTGCCCAGCAGGGTCGCGACCTCCTCCGCGAGCACAGGGTGGGCCCGGCCACTGAAGACCATGAGGTTCTTCTCGGTGGTCCTCTTCATACCGGTCACGGTGCGCTGCTCCTCGGTCGTGGAAGGGGTCGCCGGAGGGGGCTGGTCAGGATTCTGCCACGTCCTGTTCACCGTCCCGACCCGTGCCCAGCGCGTCCGCGGCAGCCTGCGCCTGCGCGGTACCGGCGCGCTTGGCCAGGGTCCAGCCCTCGAGGTTGCGCTGCGGACCGCCGGAGACGGCGAGCGCTCCGGGCGGGACGTCGCGGCGTACGACGGTGCCGGCACCGGTGGCCGCGCCGTCGCCGATCTCGACCGGAGCGACGAAGGTGTTGTTGGAGGCGGTGCGGGTGTGCCGGCCGATCTTGGTGTGGTGCTTCGCGACGCCGTCGTAGTTGGCGAAGATCGTTCCGGCGCCGATGTTGGAGCCCTCGCCGATCTCGGCGTCGCCGACGTAGGACAGGTGCGGCACCTTCGCGCCGTCGCCGATCGTGGCGTTCTTGGTCTCCACGAACGCCCCGATCTTGCCGCCCGCGCCGAGGTTGGTGCCCGGGCGCAGGTAGGAGAACGGGCCCACGGTGGCCTCGCCGCCGATCACGGCGAGCTCCCCGTGGGTGCGCACGACCCGGGCGCCGGCCCCGACCTCGCAGTCCTTGAGTGTCGTGTCCGGGCCGATCACGGCGTCCTCGCCGATGACCGTGGCACCCAGCAGCTGGGTGCCCGGGAGGATGGTCACGTCGGGCGCGAGGGTGACGTCCGCGTCGATCCAGGTGGTCGCGGGGTCCATGACCGTGACGCCCTCGTGCATCCACCGGGTCACGATCCGCCGGTTCAGCTCGGCGCCCATCCGGGCGAGCTGGGCCCGGTCGTTGACCCCCTCGGTCTGCCGGACGTCCTCGATCGTGTGCGCGCCGACGGTGAGGCCGTCCTCGCGGGCGATGCCGATCAGGTCGGTCAGGTAGTACTCGCCCTTGGCGTTGTCGTTGCCGAGCCGGGACAGGGCGCCGAGCAGGAACTCCGCGTCGAAGGCCAGGATCCCGGAGTTGATCTCGCACACCTCCCGCTGCGCGGGGGTCGCGTCCTTCTCCTCGACGATCGCCTCGACGTCGCCCTCGTCGTTGCGCAGCACCCGGCCGTAGCCGAACGGGTTGTCGACCACGCCGCTCAACACGCTCACGGCCCGCTGCGCGGCCTCGTGCTCGGCCGCGAACGCGCGCAGCGAGCGGCCCTCCAGCAGCGGGGTGTCGCCGTACGCCACCACGACGGTGCCGGAGACCTCACCGATCGCCGCCATCGCCACCCGGACGGCGTGCCCGGTCCCGAGCTGCTCCTCCTGGACCGCCAGCACCACGTCCGGGTCGAGGGAGCGGATGTGCTCGGAGACCTGCTCGCGCTGGTGGCCGACGACCGCGACGATGCGGTCCGGCTCCATCGCCCGCGCCGCGGTCAGCACGTGGCCGATCATGGTGCGCCCCGCGATCGGGTGCAGCACCTTCATCGTCTTGGACTTCATGCGGGTGCCGCCGCCGGCGGCCAGCACGACGACCGTCAACCCTGTCGACTGTTGTGCGCTCACGCTCCCCGGGTAGGAGTCGAACCTACGTCGCTAGTCCTGATTCAAAGTCAGGCGGGCCCTGCCGGCAGACCAACCGGGGATAGTCGGCCCAAGGTTACGGGTCGTGTGCCTGAGGACGCGCCATGGCGCGTCCTCAGGCACACGACCCACCTCCGAGAGCAGCCGGCGCGGTTAGCCTCGGGGGATGCAGCTGCCGGTGATGCCGCCCGTCCAGCCGATGCTCGCGAAGTCGGTCAAGGGGATCCCCGACCCCGAGAAGCACGGGGGCCTGAGCTTCGAGCCGAAGTGGGACGGGTTCCGGTGCCTCGTGTTCAAGGACGGCGACGAGGTGGAGCTGGCCAGCCGCAACACCAAGCCGCTGACCCGCTACTTCCCCGAGGTCGTCGCCGCGATGCGCGAGCAGCTGCCGCACCGCTGCGTGCTGGACGGCGAGCTCTTCGTCGCGCTCCCGAACGACGCGGGGGTGGAGCGCCTGGAGTTCGAGGTGCTCCAGGAGCGGATCCACCCGGCCCGGTCCCGCATCGAGCTGCTGGCCGAGAAGACGCCGGCCTCGTACGTCGCGTTCGACCTGCTCGCGCTCGACGACGAGTCGTACGCCGAGCGGCCGTTCGCGGAGCGTCGCGCCGCCCTCGAGCGGGCGCTGGGCGACCTCGACGGGCCCTGCTTCCTCACCCGCACCACCACGGATCCGGCGCAGGCCGAGGAGTGGTTCCACCAGTTCGAGGGCGCCGGCCTCGACGGCGTGGTCGCCAAGCCCCTGGGGGCGGCGTACCAGCAGAACGCCCGCACCATGCTCAAGATCAAGCACGAGCGCACCGCCGACGTGGTCGTCGCCGGCTACCGCGAGCACAAGACCAGCACCCCCGACAGGCCGTTGCTCGGCAGCCTGCTGCTCGGGCTGTACGCCGACGGCCAGCTCCAGCACGTCGGTGTGAGCGCCAGCTTCACCGCCGCCCGTCGCGCCGAGCTGATCGAGGAGCTGCAGCCGCTCGTCGTGCCGATCGCGGACCACCCCTGGGGCGAGTGGGCCGACTGGGCGATCGCCAACCCGGACCGGGTGCCGGGCACCCAGAGCCGGTGGAGCCAGGGCAAGGACCTCTCGTTCACCCCGCTGCGCCCCGAGCGGGTGCTGGAGGTCGCCTACGACCACATGGAGGGACGCCGGTTCCGCCACACCGCCCAGTTCCGGCGCTGGCGGCCCGACCGCGACCCGGAGTCGTGCGGGTACGACCAACTGGAGGAGCCGGTGGGCTACGACCTCGCTAGGATCCTGAACGTCGACTGATCCGACTCACCCGGCCGGCCGAGGAGGCACCACATGTCCGAGAACCCGTCCGAGAGCTCCTCAGGGGACTACGACGTCGTGCTCCTGGTCGAGCAGGCCCTGACCGCCCAGGACGCCGCCCAGGTGCACTCGCTGCACGAGGACCTGGGCGAGCCGGTGACCTACCACGTGCTGCTGCCGCTCGAGGACGCCGCGGCCCGCATCGAGTCCGCGATGGGCTCCCTGACGGCCGGCGACATGCTCGCCTCCCCGACCATGCCGATGGGCGAGGTCGACCTGGAGGCGGTGCGCAAGGACTGCGAGGAGCGCTCGACCGCCGAGCTCGAGTCCACCCTCCAGGCGCTGCGCGCCAGCGGGGCGACCGCGCTGGGCGAGATCGTCACCGACCCGCCCATCGACGCGCTGGCCGCCAAGGTCGCCGCGGTCGACGGCCGCGAGGCCATCATCTTGACCCGGCCGCACGTGGTCGCGGAGTTCTTCCACCTCGACTGGACGTCGAAGGCCCGGCGCCGCCTCGGCGTCCCGATCCTGCACCTCCTCGAGCACGAGAACTTCGACGAGCAGGCCGAGGGGTACGGCGACGAGGGCGTCACGGGGCTCTGACGACCGCGTGAAGCTGACCTCCCGGCTCCGGCGCGCCGCCGACGAGGCGCCGACGGACGCGCCGCCACCACCGCCCGGCCCGCCGCGGGGCGCCCCCGTGGCGGCGTACGCCGGCATCCTCGACGGCCAGACCCTGTGGCTCGCGCTCGAGGCGGTCCCGGGCACTCTCGCGCTGCGCGACCCCGCCGGCGAGGTGCACCCGCTGTCCAGCGACCTCCCCGAGCACGACCCGGCCTACCGCGACGTCCGCGCCGACCTGCTCCGACTGCCGGGCGACGACGAGACGGCGTACGACGTGGTGCTGGTGCCGGCCGGGGGGCGTGCGCCGCGCCCGGTCTGGATCGCGCCGTTCCCCGCCGGCCCGACCCGCGTGCCGCCCTCCCCCGACGGACGCTGGCAGCTCGGCCTGGGCCGCACCGACGAGGGCATGCTGCGGGTCCGCCGGTCCCGCCCGGTCGCCGGCCTCGACGTGCTGGACCTGGCCGTGGTCGAGGACGGCATCCGGATCACGTTCGCCGGCCGGGCCGTCGGCGACGAGGGCACCGCCGGCGAGGGCGTCGCCGACGAGGGCGTCGCCGACGACGCGGAGCTGCGGCTGGTCGAGGACGACACCGTCCTCGCGGCCTACCCGCTGGGCCGCGACGGTGATCGGCGGGTCGCGGTGCTCACCGAGGCGGCGCTGCCGGAGGGCACCGGACAGCTCGCCCGGCTGCTCGTCGGCGACCTCCCGCTGCGCCGGCGCGCGAACGACCTGGTCAACCCCAACCAGGCCGTGCTGCTGCCGGTGCTGTTCGGCGACGAGCCCGACCTGGCCCGGCTGCGGCTGCGCTGGTCCCCCGAGGCACAACTGGTCGCCCGGGTCGTCGACCGCAACGAGGGCGAGGAGTAGTGGACGCCAGATGAGGATCGCCTACGTCGTCTTCAACCTCGACGGGATGGGCGGCACCTCCCGCTCCGCCATCACCCAGGCGAACGCCCTGGCCGGCGACCACGACGTGCGGCTGGTGAGCATCACCCGCAGCGCGGACCGGCCGCACTACGCCATCGACCCGCGGATCACCGTCGACTACCTCGCGGACGTGCGCGAGGAGGTGCTGGCCGAGGACGACGCGGCGCGCGCGTTGAGCGAGCGCGAGTCGGTGCTGGTGCCGCCGCGCTGGGACAGCCAGTTCTCCGCGCTCACCGACGTCGCGATGAGCGCGGCCCTGCCCGGCCTGGACGCGGATGTGGTCGTCACGGTGACACCGGCGCTGCTGGCCGCGGTGACCCAGCTGGTGCCGGACCGCGCGGTCCTCGTCCACCAGGAGCACCGCTCCTCCTCCGACCGCACCTCCGGCCTGGAGCCGCTGCTCGCGTTCGCGCCCCGCGCGGACGTGGTCGCGATGCTCACCGAGTCCACGGCCGACTGGCTTCGCGACCAGCTCGGCGACCTCACGCCCGAGGTCGTCGTCATGCCCAACCCGCTGCCGCTCGGCTTCACCCCGCGCTCCCGGCTCGACGGGCGCCTGATCGTCTCCGCCGGCCGGCTGGCCGTCGAGAAGCAGTTCACCAAGCTGGCGCTGGCCTTCGGGGAGATCGCCGACCAGCTGCCCGGCTGGCGGCTGCGGATCTTCGGCGACGGCGCGCAGCGCAACGAGCTGCGCCGCCAGGCCCGCAAGCTCGGGCTCTACGACCGGCTGGAGCTGCCCGGCAGCACCACGGACATGGCCGGTGAGTGGGCCAAGGCGAGCATCGCCGCCCTCACCTCGAGGGCCGAGGGCTTCCCGCTGGTGCTCCAGGAGGCGATGGCCGCCGGCGTCCCGGTCGCCAGCTTCGACTGCCCGTCCGGGCCCCGCGAGATCGTCGAGCACGACGTCAACGGCCTGCTCGTCGCGCCCGACTCGGTCGCCGGCATGGCGAGCGCGCTGCTGCGCCTGGCGACCGACGACGAGCTGCGCGCGCGGCTCGGCGCCGGCGCCCTGCACTCCTCACGGCAGTACGACGCCCGTGCGCTGGCCGAGCAGTGGGTCGGGATCTTCGCCGACGCCCGGGCCCGGCGCGGCACGCTCGGTCGGGTGGCGGCGCGGGTCGGGGCGCCCCGGCACCGGTCGGTCGGTCCGGGGCCGACGGCCGACATCACCGGCATCACCCCGGCGCAGGCGCGCCACGCGGCGCTCGCCGCGGCGGTCGCCGCCGCGCGCTCGGCCACCGAGGAGTGGCTGGTGATCCCCGAGCACGAGTCGGCGGCGCCGGCGGTCGTGGTGCCGATGACCGCCCGCGACGCGGTCCTCGCCGCGCTCGCCGAGGCCGAGCCGCCGGCGTACCTCTGCCTGCGCGAGCCCGCGGCCCAGGGCTGGCCCGAACGGCGCGGACCGGTGGGCGCGATGGCCACCGAGCTGCGCCGCGGCCGCACCGGGTCGGTGTTCCTCGAGCCGTGGCCCGAGGACGGCGAGCACGCCAGCGTGCTGGGCCAGGGGTGCGGGGTCGGGCTGGAGTTCTGGGAGACCAGCGTCGAGGACGAGCTGGTCGCGGCGCGGCCGAACCGCTACACCCGCCGGATCCCCCGCGGCACCCCCACGGTGGACACCGAGATCGGCGGCGTCGCCGTACGCACGCTGCCGCTGATGACCGAGCGCACCGTCAACGAGTGCGGCTTCCCGATCGACGTCGTCTACACGTGGGTCGACGGCAACGACCCGGTGTGGAACGCCGCGCGCGAGGACCGGCTGGCGCGGCTCAGCGGCACCGCCCTGACCCGCGAGTCCAGCGGCCGCGCGCGGTTCGTCTCGCGCGACGAGCTGCGCTACTCGATGCGCAGCGTGCACCTGTTCGCACCGTGGGTGCGCCGCATCCACCTCGTCACCGCCGGCCAGGTGCCGGACTGGCTGGACACCTCGCACCCGTCGATCCGGGTCGTCGACCACGCCGAGATCCTCCCGGCCGGGGCGCTGCCGACGTTCAACTCGCACGCGATCGAGACCGGGCTGCACCACGTGCCCGACCTGACCGAGCACTTCGTCTACCTCAACGACGACGTCTTCCTCGGCCGGCCGGTGCGGCCCGAGATCTTCTTCAGCCCGGCCGGGCTGTTCGCGGCCTTCATGTCGCCCACGCAGGTCGGGCTGGAGGACGTGCCCGGCGCCGCGCCGTTCCTGAAGGCGGCCTGGAACAACCGGCACCTGCTGCAGGAGGCGTTCGGCGTCGTCACCACCAACAACCTCGCGCACACGCCGCACCCGCACCGCCGCTCGGTGCTCGACGAGGTCGAGCAGCGGTTCGCCGACGCGGTCGCGGGGACCGCGGCGGCGCCGTTCCGCTCCGACACCGACGTCTCGATGCTCAGCTCGCTGGCGCAGCACTACGGCCTGGCGACGGGCACGGCCTACCTCGGCGAGGCGGCCTTCGAGTTCGTCAACCTCAGCAACAGCGACCTGCTCCGCCAGCTCAACCAGCTGAGGGCGCGCCAGCAGGACTTCTTCTGCCTCGGCGACCACCACGACTACGCGATGGTGGCCGCCCGCCTGGACCAGGAGCTCGCGGCGTTCTTCTCGTCGTACTTCCCGGTCGCGGCGCCGTGGGAGGTCAAGCCTTGAGCCGCTCCTCGAGCCGCGCGATCCGCTTGTCCCGGTTCGCCAGCTTGCGGTTGAGGTTGCGTCGGACCCGGCCGACCTGGGCGGTGGTCTCGTCGAGGGCGAGGGCGGCCGCGAACTCGTAGAGCTCGACGTACGCCGTCCGCTGCGCCTCGAGCTCGGCGACGGCGGCGGCGTCGTGGGGGCTGGCGACCAGCGTGTTCATCGCCGCCCAGGTGCGCTCGGCCAGGTCGCGCAGCTGCGGCGCGACCTCCAGGTCGTCCCACGTCACCTGCGAGCGGTTCAGCCGCCGGTCGACGAAGTCGTCGACCGGGTGCGGCGCGGCCAGGTCGCCGTCGTAGGTGATCGCCAGCTGCTCCCCCGCCCGGGTCATCGCCGCGCGCCAGTCGCCGACCAGGTCGGCGTACGGGACGAAGGCGCGGCGGTGCCCGCGGGTCGCGCGCTCGGTCTCGAACGCGGCGTTGACCCAGGCGGCGACGTTCGTGGTCTCGCGCTGGCGGCGGAAGGTCGGTGTCTGCTCGGTGAGGTACGCCGTGTCGCGGCTGCGCACCACCTCGGTGGGGTGCCGCAGCATCGTGAGCGTGGTGACCTCGGCGCCCAGGTCCCCGGCGACCCGCAGCCACAGGCCGTGCACCCAGAACTCCCGGGGATCCTTGATCACGACCTGCGGGTGGTCGAGCTGGCCGGCCAGCCAGTCGTGCAGCCGCTGCTCGACCTCGGGGGTCACCGCCTCCGCGGCCCGCTCGGTCGCGCTCGGGCGGGAGTCGATGGTGCGCACCGGGATCGGGTTGAGCAGCTCCTTGTGGAACTCGGTCACCCAGAGCGGCTCGTAGTAGCCGCGCGGGTTGGACTCGTCGGCCGGCACCTCCGGCTGCGGGACGTGCAGGCCCAGGCGCTTGAGGGTGCCGGCGACACTGCTGGTGCCACTGCGCCCGGAGCCGGTCACGATCACGAGCTTCGCGTTGGTGGGCACCCGGTGAGGCTATCCGAGCGCGCGGAAGGACAGCGCATGCCACCGCGGCCCGACCGGCGTGAGCTCGACCCGCCGGGGATCGAGGCCGTCCGCGCGCTCCTCCTCACCGCGGACGATCACGACCTCCAGGCGCGACTCGGTCAGGCCCTCGGCGAGCCCCTCCCCCCACTCGACCACCGTGACGGCGTCGTCGAGGGAGGCGTCCAGGTCGAGGTCGTCGAGCTCGGCGAGGCCACCGAGGCGGTACGCGTCCACGTGCACGAGGTCGGGGCCACCGACCAGCGACGGGTGCACGCGTGCGATCACGAACGTCGGGGAGGTGATGTCACCGCGCACGCCGAGCCCCGCACCCAACCCCTGGGTGAAGGTCGTCTTGCCGGCGCCGAGCTCACCGGTCAGCACGATCAGGTCGCCGGCCGTGAGCTGGCCGGCCAGCGAGCGGCCGAGGCCGCGCATCGCGTCGGCGTCCGGCGCCTGGAAGGCGTGGGTGCGCAGCGGCCGGCGCAGCTCGACGTTCGGCGCGGCCCGGCTGATCTCGCGGAACCCCTGCCGCTGCCAGAACCGGATCGTCCCGGGCAGCTCCTCGCGGGCGACCACGGTGAGGTCCTCGCTGTCCCCCGCCGCCTCCACCGCCGCCTCGATCAGCGCGGCCGCGACCCCATGGCCCTGAGCGGCCGGGACGACCCCGAACCGGCGCAGGTACGTCGTGCTGCCGATCGGGTCGAGCACCAGCGCACCCACCGGCAGGTCATCGAGGCAGGCCAGCAGGCCGCCGTGGGCGGCCAGCCGCTCCTTGATGGTCCCCTCGGTCTCGCTGAGCGCGGCGGCCGGCGGGTCGAGCGGCGGGCGCGCCTGGAACGCGGCGAGCACGACGTCGAGCACCTGCGCGGCGGACTCGGGACCGACCCGGCGGATGCTCAGCTGCGGCCGGGCCGTCACCGGGGGTCCACCGCGCCACTGACCTCCAGCATCCGGTCGAGCTCGCCGTTGACCTCGTCGTACCGCTCGAGGATCACCATGTGCCCGGCGCCGTGGCACTCGAGCAGGGTGGAGCCGTCGATCCAGGCGTGCAGCTTGCGGCTGTGCCCGATCGAGGTGAGCCGGTCCTCGGTGCCGCAGATGACGGCGGTCGGCACCTTCGAGAGCACCTCGACGGCGTGGAACTTGTCGAGGCCGCGGAAGCCGGGGAAGAACTCCGCGACCACCTCGAACGGGGTCGCCGAGAGCATCCGGTCGACGAACTCGACGTAGCTGCCCGGCACCGCGTCCCCGAACGCCAGCTCGTCGGTCGCGACCATCGCGACGTCGCGGCCGACCCGGCGCAGCCCGTCGACGGCGCGATGCCCGCGCGCGAGCGTCGCGACACTGCGGTGGAGCACTCCACCGCCGGCCCACGGCGGCACCATCGGGAACAGGATCCGGCTGGGGTCCAGCCCGCCGGCCGTGGTGGAGATCAGGGCGGTGCCGACGACCCGGTCGCCGAACAGCTCGGGGTGCTCCTCGGCCAGCGCGACGATCGTCATCCCGCCCATCGAGTGGCCGACCAGCACGACCGGCCCCTCCGGCGCGACGGCGTCGAGCACGGTCAGCAGGTCCTGGCCGAGCTGCTCGATGGTCGCGTTGCCCAGCGGGGAGCGGCCGGAGCGTCCGTGGGAGCGCTGGTCGTAGAACACGGTGCGCACCCGGCCGCGGTAGTGCTCGCGCTGGAAGTGCCAGCAGTCCAGGTTCAGCGCGTAGCCGTGGCAGAACACGATGGTCACCGGCGGGCGTCGGCGGCGCAGCCGGCTGACGCCCGACCGGGCCTGGGCGGGGTCGGCCTCGTCGACCTCGACGTGCAGTGGGGTGCCGTCGTCGGCGACGACGGTGACCGGCTCCGAGCGCAGCGAGCCGAAGGCCGGGCTGTCGCCGGGCGAGCGGCGCGCGATGGCGCGGCGCTGCCGGGCGACCCCGGCGCCGGCGCCCGCGGCGATGCCGACCGCGGTCGCGGTGGCACCGATCAGGTGCGTGCGGAGCCTCACGAGTCGACGTACCTCCTGCTCATCCGGCCCCCGATCCTGCTGATGATCTCGTAGGAGATGGTGCCGGCCGCGTCGGCCCACTCCTGGACGGTCGGCTCGCCCGCGGTCCCGGGCCCGAAGAGCACCACCGCGTGGCCCGGCTCCAGCAGGTCGCCGCCGAGGTCGACCACGAACTGGTCCATGCAGACCTGGCCGCGCACGGCCCGGCGCTTGCCGTCGACCAGCACCTGGGCGTGGTTGCCGGCGTGGCGCGGGATGCCGTCGCCGTACCCGACCGGCACCAGGCCGACGGAGGTCGGCGTGTCCGCGACCCAGGTGTGCCCGTAGGAGACGCCGGCGCCGGCGGGCAGCGGCTTGGTCAGCACCAGCACGGCGCGCGCCGTCATCGCCGGGACGAGCCCGAGGTCGGCCTCGGCGAGGTGGCCGGGCGCGGGATCGAGGCCGTACGACGCGAGCCCGAACCGCACCAGGTCGAACCGCGCCGAGGGCCGCAGCAGCCCGGCCGCGGAGTTGGCCAGGTGCCGCACCTCCGGGCGCAGGCCGGCGCGGTCGGCGACCTCGAGAGCGTGCCGGAAGGCCGTCTCCTGGGCGGCGTTGGCGGGATGGTCGGGCTCGTCGCTGCAGGCGAAGTGGGACCAGATCCCGGTGACCCGCCATCGGCCGGCCTCCTCGCCGGCACGGGCGGCCGCGACCAGGTCCGGCCACTGCTCGACGGTGGCGCCGCCCCGGGAGAGCCCGGTGTCGATCTTGAGCTGGACCCGGGCCGGACGGCCGGCGGCTCGCACGCCGGCAGCGATCTCGTCCAGCTCGGCCGGGCTGTAGGCGGTGACGTCGACGTCCGCGGCGATCGCGGAGGCGTAGTCCTCGCCCGGCACCGTCAGCCAGGTGAGCACCCGGCCGGTGTCGCCCGCGGCGCGCAGGGCCGCCGCCTCGTCGAGGGTGGCCACCCCGAGCCACTCCGAGCCGGCCTCGCGCGCGGCCCGAGCGGCCTCCAGCATGCCGTGCCCGTAGCCGTCGGCCTTGACCACGGTCATCGAGGCGACCCCGGTGACCTCGCGGAGCCGGCGGACGTTGTTCCGGATCGCCGCGAGATCGACGACGATCTCGGCGCGCGCGACCGGTGGGGCGTTCATGCCGGCAATTCTCCCATCACCAGCCCGGCAGGTTGCGGACGGCCGCCGGGAGGGCGCGGGCCACGTCGCCGGCCACCAGCGGTCCGCGGCGGGCCGCGAGGGTGGCGGCGGCCCCGTGCAGCCACGACCCGACGGAGGCGGCATCGTACGGCGTGAGGCCGGCGGCGAGCAGCGCGCCGATCACCCCGCCGAGAACGTCGCCGGCCCCGGCGGTCGCCAACCAGGGCGTGCCGGTCGTGGTCGCCCGGACCCGGCCCTCGGGCGTCGCCACGAGCGTGTGCCGGCCCTTGAGCAGCACCACGCAGCGGTACGTCGCGGCCGCGTGGCGGGCGTGCGCCAGCGGCCGGGCCTCGACCTCGGTCCGCTCGACCCCGAGCATCCGGGCCAGCTCCCCGGCGTGCGGGGTGAGCACCGCAGGCACCGGCACCGACCCGTCGACGTGGCCGAGCGCGTCCGCGTCCGCCACCACCGGAACCTCGTCGGCCAGGGCCGCGCGCAGCTCGTCTCCGGCATGCTCGCCGCCGCCGGACCCGACCACCCAGGCCTGGACCCGGCCCGTGCCGACGACCTCGGGGTGCGTCTCGCAGACCCGGTCGGCGACGTCCGCGTCGCCGACGTACCGCACCATCCCGCACAGGCCGCTGGAGGCGCCGGCGACGCTGAGCAGCGCGGCACCGGGGTACTGCGCCGAGCCGGCTCGGACGCCGACGACCCCGCGCTGGTACTTCTGGACCTCGCCGTGCGGGCGCGGCAGCAGGGCCGCCACGTCCTCGGGCTGGAGCGACTCGACGGGCGCCTCGGGCAGGTCGAGCCCGATGTCGACCAGGTGCACCGCGCCGCAGGCGGACGCGGCGGGGTCGACCAAGTGCGCGACCTTGTGGGTGCCGAAGGTGACGGTGACGGTCGCCGTCACGTGCGGACCGTCGAGCTCGCCGGTGTCGACGCCGACGCCGGAGGGGGTGTCGACCGCGACGACCGGGACGTCCGGCACCGTCGCGAGCGCCGCGACGGCGTGCTCCCGCAGCCCGCCCCGGCCGCCGATGCCGACGATCCCGTCCACGACCACGTCCGGCCGGTCCGGGCCGCCGGTGATCGTGCGCCCGCCGGCGGCGCGCAGCGCCGCGACCCCGCCCGCATGCGCCTGGTCCGAGAGCAGCCACGCCTGGACCTGAACGCCGCGGCGGGCCAGCAGCGCCCCGGCGTACAGCGCGTCACCGCCGTTGTCGCCCGACCCGACCAGCAGCAGCGCCCGCCGGCCGTACGCCGAGCCGAGGAGGTCGAGCACCGCGTAGGCCAGCCCGGCCGCGGCCCGCTGCATCAGCGCCCCCTCGGGCAGCCGGACCATCAGCTCCGCCTCCGCCGCCCGCACCTGCTCCACCGTGTGCGCGCTCCTCATGCCCTCACGCTATCCGGGTCGTTGCGGAACGGGTCGTGTGCCTGAGAACGCGCCATGGCGCGTTCTCAGGCACACGACCCGACGCCTGTGGAGAGCGACCCGGACCCGTGCCGGATCGGGGAAGGAGAGCTGGCATGAACGAAGTCCTCGAAGCACTCATCGCGGCACAAGCGGGAATGGTTGCCCGCCGACAGCTGAACAGGCTGGGCATCGACTGGGACCGGGTGCGCGACCATGGCGCGGCCCGTCGGTGGGTGGAGCGGACGCCTCGCGTGATCAGCACCGTGACCGGCGAGCTGACCCGCGCACAGCTCGAGTGGCTGGCGGTGCTGCACGCGGGTGAGCGCAGCATGCTCGGCGGCCTGACCGCTGCGGAGCGCCACGGCCTCACCGGGTGGCAACGCGACGTCATGACCGTCTACGTCGACGACGAGCTGAGCTTCGAACCGGTGGACGGTGTCCGGTTCTTCCGCAGTCGCCGCCCCTTCGACCTGCTCCGTCACCCCCGCCCGGGGATCCCGGTCTGTCGCCTCGAGCCGGCCGTCCTCCTGTTCGCCGCGTACCAGACCACCCCACGGCCGGCGCACGGCGTCATCGCCGCCAGCATCCAGCAGCGGCTCACCACCGTCGAGCGCATGGTGGAGTGGGTCGACACCCTGCGTCCGCTGCGCTGGTCCAAGCCGTTCAAGCGCACCCTGGGCGACATCGCCGGCGGCGCCCATTCCGGGGCCGAGATCGACGTGCGCCGGATGTGTCGCCGGTTCGGGATCGGGATGCCGGACGGCCAGGTGTCGCGGACAGATCGGGCTGGTTGCCGGCGCTGGACCGATTGCGAGTGGCGGCTGCCCGACGGTCGAGTCGTGGTGCTCGAGGTCGACGGCTCCTTCCACCTCGACGTGCTGGAGTCGATGGCGGACCACCGGCGGGCTCGCCGGCTCACGACCGCGACCCGCGTGGTGCTGCGGTGCTCGGCGTACGAGCTGCGCTACGAGTCCGAGCAGGTCGCCGCCGACCTGATCGCGCTCGGGTTGCCGGGTCGTGTGCCCCACAACGCGGCATAGCGCGTCCTCAGGCACACGACCCGACCTCAAGCCGGTCAGGACTCGAGGACCACCACCGCCGAGGCGATGCCGGCGTCGTGGGAGAGCGAGACGTGCACCGAGCCGACGCCGAGGTCGTTGGCCCGGCGCAGGACCGAGCCGCGGATCTCGAACACGGGGCGGCCGGACTCCTCGGAGCGGATCTCCGCGTCGTGCCAGTGCATGCCCTCCGGGGCGCCGAGCGCCTTGGCCAGCGCCTCCTTGGCCGCGAACCGGGCCGCCAGCGAGGCCAGCGGCCGCTCCGCCTCCTCCGGGGTGAAGAGCCGGTCGGTCAGGCCCGGGGTCCGTGACAGAGAGACGCCGAAGCGCGCGACGTCGACCACGTCGATCCCGACCCCGACGATCACCGGGCGTTCCCTCGTGGGCGGCTCATTCGACCGTGACCGACTTGGCGAGGTTGCGCGGCTGGTCGACGTCGTGGCCGAGCACCGTGGCGAGCTCGCACGCGAAGAGCTGGAGCGGCACCACCGCGACCAGTGGCTGCAGCAGCACCGGCACCTGGGGCAGGCGGACGACGACGTCGGCGTACGGCGCGATCGCGTCGTCGCCGTCCTCGACCAGGCAGATGGTCCGCGCGCCGCGGGCCCGCACCTCCTGGATCCCGCTGACCATCTTGTCGCGGAGCTGGTCGCGGCCGGCCGGGGGCACCACGCACAGCACCGGCAGGCCGTCTTCGACGAGCGCGATCGGCCCGTGCTTGAGCTCGCCGGCCGCGAAGCCCTCCGCGTGCAGGTAGGCCAGCTCCTTCAGCTTGAGCGCCCCCTCCAGGGCGACCGGGTAGCCGGCGTGGCGGCCGAGGAACAGCACCGACCGGGTCCCGACGTGCTGGCGGGCCAGCTCGTAGACGGCGTCCGCGTCGTCGAGCATCCGCTGGACGTGCGCGGGCATCGCCTCGAGCTGGCGCATCACCTCGTCGATCTCGTCGCCGTACCTCGTGCCCTTGACCTGCGCCAGGTAGAGCGCGAGCAGGTAGCACGCGACCAGCTGGGTCAGGAACCCCTTGGTCGAGGCGACGCCGATCTCGGGACCGGCGTGGGTGTAGATCACCGCGTCGGACTCGCGCGGGATCGTGGAGCCGTTGGTGTTGCAGATCGCGAGCACCTTGGACCGCTGGGTCCGGGCGTGCCGGATCGCCTGCAGCGTGTCGGCGGTCTCCCCCGATTGGCTGATCGCCACGACCAACGTGGAGTAGTCCAGGATCGGGTCGCGGTAGCGGAACTCCGAGGACAGCTCGACCTCGACGGGGATCCGGCACCAGTGCTCGATCGCGTACTTCGCCACCATCCCGGCGTAGAACGACGTGCCGGCCGCGATGATGATGATCTTGTCGACGTCGCGCAGCTCCTGGTCGGAGAGCCGCATCTCGTCCAGGTGCAGGTGGCCCTCGGGAGTACGCCGGCCCAGTAGCGAGTCGGCGACCGCGTGCGGCTGCTCGAAGATCTCCTTGCGCATGAACCAGTCGTGGCCGTCCTTCTCGGCGGCCGACAGGTCCCAGTCGACATGGTAGCGGCGGCCCTCGGCCGGCGTGCCGTCGAAGCCGGTCACGGACACGGCCTCGCGGGTGATCGTGACCACCTGGTCCTGGCCGAGCTCCAGCGCCTCGCGGGTGTGCTCGATGAACGCCGCGACATCGGACCCCAGGAAGTTCTCGCCCTCGCCGAGGCCGACGACCAGCGGCGAGTTGCGCCGGGCGGCGACCACCCGCGACGGGTCGAGGGCGTCGACCGCGACCAGGGTGAACGCGCCCTCGAGCCGGCGTACGACGCGTTGCATCGCCGCGGTCAGGTCCGCGCCGCGGGTCACCTCCGCCTCCAGCAGGTGCGCCGCGACCTCGGTGTCGGTCTCCGAGAGCAGCCGGTGACCGGCGGTCTCCAGCTCGGCGCGCAGCTCGGCGAAGTTCTCGATGATGCCGTTGTGCACCAGGCCGACGCGGCGCTGCTCGCCGGTGTGCGGGTGCGCGTTGACGTCGTTGGGTGCCCCGTGGGTGGCCCAGCGGGTGTGCCCGATGCCCGTGGTGGCCGGCGGGAGCGGCGTGTCGGCGATCGCCTTCTCCAGGTTCGCGAGCTTGCCGGCCCGTTTGTCGGTGGCCAGCGCCCGGTCCGCGACCAGCGCGATCCCGGCCGAGTCGTAGCCGCGGTACTCCAGCCTCCGGAGCCCCTCGACCACGACGTCCTGCGCCGCCTTCTGGCCCACGTAACCGACGATCCCGCACACGGGTGTCACTGTAACGGCGGGGCTTTGCAAGAATCGCGTCCATGCCTGCCCAAGGGCCGTCCCACGGCGAGCTGCCCCCCGCCGACGCCGGCCGGGAGTCCTCTCCCTACCTGGAGCTGGACCGCTCCGCCTGGGCCGCGCTCGCCAGCGAGGTCGAGAACCCCCTCAGCGCCGAGGAGATCCGCCGGCTGCGCGGCCTCGGCGACCAGCTCGACCTCGACGAGGTGCAGCAGATCTACCTGCCGGTCTCCCGGCTGCTCAGCCTGTACGTCGAGTCCGCGGGCCGGCTGTACCGCGCCCAGGAGGAGTTCCTGCACCAGGACCAGCCGCCGCGCACCCCGTTCGTGATCGGCCTGGCCGGCTCGGTCGCGGTCGGCAAGTCCACGACCGCGCGGGTGCTGCAGGAGATGCTGGCCCACTGGCCCCAGCACCCGAACGTCGCCCTGGTCACCACGGACGGCTTCTTGTACCCCAACGCCGAGCTCGAGCGGCGCGGCCTGCTGGAGCGCAAGGGGTTCCCGGAGTCCTACGACCGCCGGGCCCTGCTGAAGTTCGTGGTCGACATCAAGTCCGGGAAGGACGAGGTGCTGGCGCCGACGTACTCCCACCTCGTCTACGACGTCGTGCCGGACGAGAAGGTCGTCATCCGCCGCCCCGACATCGTCATCGTCGAGGGGCTCAACGTGCTCCAGCCGGCCCGGGTGCGCGACGACGGGCGGACCGGCCTGACCTTGAGCGACTTCTTCGACTTCAGCGTGTACGTCGACGCCAAGACCAGCACGATCCGCGACTGGTACGTGTCCCGCTTCCTGCGGCTGCGCGAGACGGCGTTCCAGGACACCGGCTCCTACTTCGCCAAGTACGCCACCTTGTCGATCGAGGAGGCGATGGCCGAGGCGGAGCGGATCTGGGACACGATCAACGGCCCCAACCTGGCCCAGAACGTGCTGCCCACCCGCTCGCGCGCCACGCTGGTGCTGCGCAAGGACCGGGACCACTCGGTCCGCTACGTCCGCCTGCGCAAGCTATAGCAGCAGGCTCGCGACGATCGCCTCGACCCGCTCCGCGGGCAGCGTTCCCGGCGCGCCGGCGTCGGCCACGAGGACCACCCGGACCTCGCCGGCACGCACCATCGCGACGTACACCTGAGGCGCGCCACAGGGCCCGGAGACCGCCGGGGTGACGCGCGCCGACAGCAGCCGCGCCGCGGTCCCGTCGGCCAGCTCGATCCGGCTGGCGGTCCGGCCGTCCACGTGGCCGATCGCCCCGGCCCAGGCGCGGAAGTCCTGCTGCGTGAAGCCTGCGAACGCCCGGCTGGAGGCCTGGGACCGGTCGGCGCAGTAGCCGGACCGGAACACCGCCGGTCCGCGCACCACGGCCACCGGGTGACCCGCGTCGTCCTCGTAGTAGACGCGCACCGACCGGTCGCGGACCCGCCAGCGGTCCCGGGGCACCTCGAACGTCGCACCGGTGCGCGGATCGCGCACGACCGCTGCGGCCGGCTGGTCGCCAGCCGGTTGGTCGCCACCGGCCCTGTCACCGGGTGCGTCGCCCGGACCGTGATGACCACCGTCGGCCCAGGCGACCAGCGCCACCGCGGTCGTGCCCAGCACGGCGAGCGTGGCCACGACGGCCAGCAGCTGCGCGATCCGGAGCCGGGTCATGGGTGCGGTCTACCCGCCCAGCGCCCCGCCGACACCCGCCGCCGGCGCCCTGCCGAGTCGGCGCATCTTGCCCGCCCAGCAGCCTCGAGTCGGCGCATCTTGCCCGCCTCGTGAGCAAGATGCGCCGCCTCGGCATCACACGACGTCGCGCCGCAGGGTGGTGAACCGGCCGAGCAGCGCGAGCCCGCCGGCGTACGCGACCAGCACCACGAGGGCGACCGGTCGGGACAGCAGCTCACCGGAGCCGCCCAGCTCGCCGAACAGGCTCGAGCCGATCAGCCCGTCGGCGGCCGCACCGGGCAGGAACCGCGCGATCGCGTCGGTGCCGTCGAACGCCCCGAGCGCCAGGCGCGCGATCGGCTCGACGAACTGCGTGAACGCCAGGATCACGACGATCGCGGCCACCTGGTTGGGGACCACGCTGCCGAACGCGGTGCCGATCATCGCCCACAGCACGGTGACGACCACGCCGAGCGCCAGCACCGCCAGCACGGAGCGGTCGCCGAGGAACGCGCCGTCGCCCCAGCCGGCGAGCAGCGGCGCGCTGGCGCCGACGACCGCGAGCGTGCCGACGACCCCGTAGAGCAGGCCGATCGGGATGGTGGCGAGCAGCTTCGCCACGAGCAGTACGCCGCGCCGGGGCTCGACGAGCAGCGTCTCGGTGATGGTCTGGTGCCGGAACTCGGTGGTGATCGCCAGGCTGCCGATGACCAGCGGGAACACGTAGCCGACGGCGTTGGTGAGCCCGTAGATCGCCCGCGCCGCCGCCACCCCTTCCAGCGGAGCCGCATCGCTCCCGTCCTCGGGAGCGAACACGAAGGAGGCGGCCATCACGACGCCGATGAACACGAGGTAGCCGGCCAGGACGATCAGCAGCAGCCACCACATCCGGGTGCTGACGAGCTTGCGGTACTCCGCGACCAGGGCGGCCCTCACGACCGAGCACCCCCGGTGAGGCGCAGGAAGACGTCCTCGAGCCCAACGCCACGACTGGCGAGCTGGTGCAACTCGAGCCCCGCGGCGTACGCCGCCGCCCCGACCTCGGCGGCCAGCACTCCGGTGACGACCAGTCCGGCGCCGTCGGGCCGGGCCGGCCAGCCCCGCGAGCGGCACAGGTCGGCCAGCGCCTGCTCCTCCGGCGACTGGACGTAGGTCTCGGGGGCGGCGAGGCCGGCCAGATCCGCCAGCGACGAGGCGTGCACCAGCCGACCGTCCGCGATGATCACGACGTCGTCGACGGTGTGCTGGACCTCGGCCAGCACGTGGCTGGACACCAGGACGGTGCGGCCCTGGGCGGCGAACGCGCGCAGGAGCTGGCGCAGCCACACGATGCCCTCGGGGTCCAGGCCGTTCGCGGGCTCGTCGAGGACGATCGCCGGGGGATCGCCGAGCAGGGCGGTCGCCAGCGCCAGCCGCTGCCGCATCCCCAGCGAGTAGCCGCCGACCCGGCGGTCCCCGGCGTCGGCGAGCCCGACGAACTCGATCAGCTCACGGCAGCGCGCGCGGTCGACCCCCGCCTGCGCCGCGTAGACGCCGAGGTGTGCGAGGCCGGTGCGGCCCGGGTGGAAGCCGGAGGACTCGATCGCGGCGCCGACGACGCGTGCCGGGGCCGGGTGCTCGGCGTACGGCCGGTCACCGACGAGCGCTCGCCCGGCCGTCGGCCGGGTCAGCCCGAGGAGCATCCGCAGCGTCGTCGTCTTGCCGGCGCCGTTGGGGCCGAGGAACCCCGTGACGGCCCCCGGCCGGACGCTGAAGCTCAGGTCGTCCACGGCCCGGATGGCACCGAAGGTCTTGCCCAGGCCCGCCACCGAGAGCGTCGGGCCGGTCTCCGTGAACCCCACGGAATGACCCTAGAGGGCCAGCTGTCGCTTCACGACATCGGCCAGGCGTCCGGCGACGGACACCGCCTCCTCCTGGGTCGCGGCCTCCACCATCACCCGCACCAGCTGCTCGGTGCCGGAGGGACGCAGCAGCACCCGGCCGGAGTCGCCGAGCGCGGCCTCCTCCTCCGCGATGGCGGCGGCGAGCACGGCGTCGTCGTCGGCGCGGCTCTTGTCGACGTCGGGCACGTTGACCAGCACCTGCGGCAGCCGGGTGACCACCGAGGCCAGCGACTGCAGGCTCTGCCCGGTCGCGGCCATCCGCTGCAGGACGTGCAGCGCGGTGAGGATGCCGTCGCCGGTGGTGGCGTGCTCGCTCATGATCACGTGGCCGGACTGCTCGCCGCCGAGGGAGTAGCCGGAGACCCGCATCGCCTCGAGCACGTAGCGGTCTCCGACCTTGGTCTGGCGCACGCCGACGCCGGCGGCCCGCATCGCCTGCACGAAGCCGAGGTTGCTCATGACGGTGGCGACCACGGTGTTCTTCGCCAGGTGGCCGGTCTCGGCCATGCCGAGGGCCAGGATCGCCAGGATCTGGTCACCGTCGACGGCGTTGCCCTCGTGGTCGACGGCCAGGCAGCGGTCGGCGTCGCCGTCGAGCGCGAACCCGACGTCCGCGCCATGCTCGACCACGGCGGCCTGCAGCGCCGCGAGGTGCGTGGAGCCGCAGTCGGCGTTGATGTTCAGGCCGTCCGGCTCGACCGCGATCGCGACCACCTCT
Organism: Nocardioides sp. JS614; assembly: GCF_000015265.1. NCBI lineage: Bacteria > Bacillati > Actinomycetota > Actinomycetes > Propionibacteriales > Nocardioidaceae > Nocardioides > Nocardioides sp. JS614. The sequence goes on along the minus strand of NC_008699.1, from coordinate 931,525 downwards.
GCGCCGGCGGCGCGCAGCGCGCGGGGGCCGGCTTCGTACGCCGCGCCGTGGGCGCAGTCGAGGACGACCTTGATGCCGTCCAGCGAGCGGGTGAGCGTGCCGACCAGGTGCGCGACGTACTCCTCGACCGGCGTGGCGTACGGCGTCACCCGCCCGACGTCACCGCCCACCGGCCGGTCCCACTCCTCGGCGAGGTGCTGCTCGATGAGCTTCTCGACCGCGTCGTCGAGCTTGTGCCCGCCGCGGGCGAGGAACTTGATGCCGTTGTCGGGCATCGGGTTGTGCGAGGCGCTGATCACGACACCGAGGTCGGCGCCGAGCGCCTCGGTCAGGTAGGCGACGGCGGGAGTGGGCAGCACCCGCAGCCGGAGCACGTCCACGCCGGCGGAGGCGAGCCCGGCCACGACGGCGTGCTCGAGGAACTGCCCCGAGATGCGCGTGTCCCGGCCGACGACGGCGAGCGGGCGGTGCCCTTTGAACTCGCCCCGGTCGGCCAGGACCCGGGCTGCGGCGACGGACAGGTCCAGGGCCAGCTCCGCGGTCAGCTGACCGTTGGCCAGGCCCCGGACCCCGTCCGTGCCGAAGATGCGCGTCATGCGCGCGATTAGCGCTTGCTGAACTGAGGGGCCTTGCGGGCCTTCTTGAGACCGGCCTTCTTGCGCTCGATGACGCGGGCGTCGCGGGTGAGCAGCCCGGCCTTCTTCAGCGAGGGGCGGTTGGCCTCGACGTCGACCGCGTTCAGCGCACGGGCCACGCCCAGGCGCAGCGCGCCGGCCTGACCGGTGATGCCACCGCCGTGGATGCGGGCGATCACGTCGAACCGGCCCTCCAGCTGGGTGGTCACGAAGGGCTCGTTGACGACCTGCTGGTGCAGCTTGTTCGGGAAGTAGGAGTCCAGGGTGCGGCCGTTGACGGTCCACTCGCCGGTGCCGGGCACCAGGCGGACGCGTGCGACGGCCTCCTTGCGGCGGCCGGTCGCGTTCGCAGGGGCGATGGTGGCGGGACGCAGCGGGGCGTCGGCGGACGGCGCGCTCTCCGAGCTGTAGGCGATGCCCTGCTCGTCGACCTCGTAGGTCTCCTCGACCTCGTTGGTGGTGTCGCTCATGTTCCTCAGGCTTTCTCGGTGCTCGTACAGACGGATTACTGGGAGATCTGCTTGATCTCGAACGGCGTGGCCTTCTGGGCCTGGTGCGGGTGGTTGGGCCCGGAGTAGACCTTCAGCTTCTTCAGCATCTGACGGCCGAGCTTGTTCTTCGGGAGCATGCCCCACACGGCCTTCTCGATGGCCTTGCGGGCGTCCTTCTCCAGGATCTCGCCGATCGGCGTGGCCGTGAGACCACCGGGGTAGCCGGAGTGGCGGTAGGCCATCTTCGTGGTCGCCTTGTCACCCGAGAGGGCGACCTTCTCCGCGTTGACGATGATGACGAAGTCACCGGTGTCGACGTGGGGGGCGAAGATCGCCTTGTGCTTGCCGCGCAGGAGGTTCGCGGTCTGCACGGCGAGGCGGCCGAGGACGACGTCGGTGGCGTCGATGACGAGCCACTCGCGCTGGATGTCGCCGGGCTTGGGGCTGTACGTGCGCACGGAAGTTTCCTTCTTCGTTCGTCGGGCCCGGAGAGCTGCTGCTCCCGGGTGGTGGAGCCACGCCCTCTGACGAACACGGCCCGGCTCAGCACTGACGTGCGGTCCGGATCTGCACCCCGATCCCGTGGCGGGTCGGCGCGCGGCAGGAGGCGCGACTGACAAGACTACGGCGCCCCGCTCGGCGGTGTCGAATCACCGTGGAGGGGAGCCGGGTTTCGCGTGCCACCACGCCGCAGTCTAAGTTGGAGCGCGTGACTGATTCTCTGACCGTCCGTGACAACCGCACCGGACAGGAGTACGAGGTCCCGATCACCGACGGCACCATCAAGGCCGCGGACCTGGGCCAGATCAAGGCCGAGGAGGACGCGCCCGGCCTCGCGGTCTACGACCCCGGCTTCGTGAACACCGCCTCCTGCCGCAGCTCGGTGACCTTCATCGACGGCGACAAGGGCGTCCTGGAGTACCGCGGCTACCCGATCGAGCAGCTGGCGGAGAAGTCGAGCTTCCTCGAGGTCGCCTACCTCCTGGTCCACGGCTCGCTGCCGACCAGGGCGGAGTACGAGGCGTGGGTGCACGAGATCACGTACCACACGTTCGTGCACGAGAACGTCAAGGAGTTCATGCAGGGCTTCCGCTACGACGCGCACCCGATGGGGATGCTGATGGCGTCGGTCGGGGCCCTGTCGACGTTCTACCCCGACGCCCGCAACATCAGCGACGCCGACAACCGGCACATGCAGATCGTGCGGATGATCGCGAAGATGCCGACGCTGGGCGCCTGGTCGTTCCGGCACGCGCAGGGCAAGCCGTTCGTCTACCCCGACAACGAGCTCGGCTACACCGCCAACTTCCTCTCGATGCTGTTCAAGATGAGCGAGCACCGGTTCGAGGCCGACGAGCGCCTGGTGAAGGCCCTCGACGTGCTGTTCATCCTGCACGCCGACCACGAGCAGAACGCCTCCACCAACGCGGTCCGCTCGGTCGGCTCGACCCAGGTCGACCCCTACTCCGCGGTCGCCGCCGGGGTCGGCGCCCTCTACGGCCCGCTGCACGGCGGCGCCAACGAGGCGGTGCTGCGGATGCTGCGCCGGATCGGCACCAAGGAGAACATCCCCTCCTTCATCCAGGGCGTGAAGGACGGCAACGAGCGGCTGATGGGCTTCGGCCACCGCGTCTACAAGAACTACGACCCCCGCGCCAAGATCATCAAGAAGTCCGCCGAGGACGTCTTCGAGGTCACCGGCACCAACCCGCTGCTGGACATCGCGCTGGAGCTGGAGAAGATCGCGCTCGAGGACGAGTACTTCGTCAAGCGCCGCCTCTACCCCAACGTGGACTTCTACTCCGGCCTGATCTACGAGGCCTTCCAGTTCCCGCCGGAGATGTTCACCGTGTTGTTCGCGATCGGCCGCACCCCCGGCTGGCTGTCCCAGTGGCTCGAGCTGGTGCAGGACAAGGAGCAGAAGATCGCCCGCCCCAAGCAGATCTACACCGGTGAGCGCGGCCTGGACTTCGTGCCCGCTGCCGAGCGCTGGGCGTGAGCGAAGCTCAGCCTCAGCGCTCGGCAAGCCACGGGCCAGGTCCGAGTGCGGCCGAGCCTGCGGGGCCGCGACGGAGCGCATCGAGCCCATGGCAATGACCGGAGAGACGGTGCCGAAGGCCCCCCGGGGCGTGTGCAGGGGTCGACCCAGTTTCATCGGTCGACCGATAGATCTCGACCTTGGACGACAAAGCTTCATCGTCCAGGCACGAGGTTCGTCGGCCGGCCGATGAAACTCGACACTCCGGCAGGCGTCGTCTTCGATCTCGGCAACGTGCTGATCGACTGGGATCCGTACCCCGCGATCGCGGCGGGGGTCGGCCCGGACGAGGCCCGGCGGTTCCTCGCGGCCGAGGACTTCGACTTCCTGGCGTGGAACCTGGTCCAGGACGCCGGCGGCCGCTGGGCGGACGCCGAGGACGCCGTACGCCGGACCCACCCGCACTGGGCCGAGCACGCGCTGGCCTACCGCGCCCACTTCACCGAGTCCCTCGTCGGGGAGGTGCCGGGCACGGCCGACGTGGTGCGCGACCTGCATGCGGCCGGCGTGCCGCTGTTCGGGCTGACCAACTGGTCCGACGAGCTCTACCCGCACGCCCCCGAGCGGTTCGAGGTGCTCGCGCTGCTCGATGACGTGGTGGTCTCGGGGACCGAGCAGGTCGCCAAGCCGGACGCCCGGGTCTTCGAGATCGTCGCGGAACGCAGCGGCATCGCGCTGGACCGGCTCGCCTTCGTCGACGACAAGCAGGCGAACGTCGACGCGGCGGCCGCGCTCGGCATGGACGCGATCCTGTTCACCGACGCGGCGGCGCTGCGCGAGGAGCTGCGCGCCCGCGGCCTCCCGGTCTGACGCCAGCGAGTCGGGCGCCTACCGCTGGACGGGCACCGTCCGCCGGACCGTCCTGCCACGGGTGGGGTCGACGGTGACCTGCACCCGGTCCAGGCGCGCGAGCCCGCGCCGGCCGGCGTCGGTCAGCCGCAGCCGGGCGGTGGCCTCACCGCCGGCCCGCAGGCCGACCTCACCCCGGGCGAGAAGGACGCCCTGCGAGCGGACGGCGAGCTTCCCGCGGCCCGGCATCGAGGACAGCACCCGCAGCGACGACGTCGACCCGGAGACCCGCAGCCGCCCGGCGAGGCTCGTGGTGGACGAGCCGGGCAGCACCGTCACGGTGGCGCTCGCCGCGTTGTTGGCGGGGTTGGCGTCGGTCGAGCTCGACGAGACGGTGGCGGTGTTGACGACGGTCGTCGGCTCGTCGGTGCCCATGTCGGTCCCGACGCGGTCGTTGAGGCAGACCAGGTCGAGGACCGCGTCCGTGGCCGCGCCCGACTCGTTGTAGAGCCGGAACGCGCGCTCCTTGAGCCGAGGGTCGTGCCCCCACGTGGTGACGCCCTCGGGCAGGTCGAAGGTCGCGACGACGCCCTTGCCGTCGTCCGGGCAGCTGACCTTGATCTCGAGGCCCTCGGCCGGGGTGTCCGCGGGAACGGTCACGTGGTCGACGACGTGGGTGAAGCGCAGCTGGTGGGTGTGCCCGTCGACCGCGCTGGTCGTCGTCGACAGGCACAACGCGCTGGCGGTCACGGTCACCGGCGCGGTGGCGCGGAAGGTCAGCGTCCAGGTGCGGGCCGGATAGCTCGTCTCCGAGCCGACCAGGACGGCACCGGCGGAGGAGAGGTCGTAGCCCGGCGCGATCGGCACGGTGCCGGCCCGACAGGTCAGCGTCACCTGGGTGCGACCGACCGGTAGCGACTGGGTCAGCGTGACCGGGGCGGCGTCGACCAGGAGGTCGTGGCGGTGGCCGTCGTTGCCGCCCTCGGTCCGGCCCGGCAGGCAGACGATGAAGGCCTTCGCCTGGACCCGGCCGGTCGCGTCGTTGCGGATCACGCCCTTCCAGGTGCCGGTGCCGATGCTGCGCGAGCTGAGCACCTTCACGTCGGAGAACGCGCCGGTCCCCTGGTCGACGTGGTCGATCCGGAAGTCGCCGTCGCTGAGGATGTCCCCGGGGTTGCAGCCCAGCGTGATGCTGCGCTGCTGGCCGGGATCGAGGTCGACCTGGGCCTCCGGGTGGTACGGCGTCATCCAGTGGTCACCACCCGGGTGCACCACCGGTCCCGCGCCGGCGATCGGGTTCGCGGTCACCGTGATCGTCACCGTGGTGGAGGCTCCCGCCGCGAGGTTGCCGACCGTGCAGGTCACGACTCCGGCGGACTGCGTGCAGGGCGCCGAGGCGGACCCGAACGTGACGCCGGCCGGCAGCGCGTCGCGGACGACCACGCCGGTCGCGTCGGCGTCACCGACGTTCGTGGCGGTCAACGTGTAGGTGAAGGTGTCACCGCCCGTCGGGGTCGCGGTCGAGGCCGACTTGGTGATCGTCACGTCCGGCGTACCCGGGGTCGGAGGCGGCGGCGGGACGCAGGCGCTGCTCGGCAGCAGGTTCTGGTGCGTCTCGTAGGCCGACGAGAAGCTCTTCGCGATGACCTGGCCGATCGTGTGGCCGACCGCGCTCACCGTGAACGCCGCCCTCGGCGCGAGGATGTGCCCGCCCCAGGCCGACCCGTAGCTCATGGTCAGCGTGGTGGCGTCGGGGAAGTTCCAGATGATGCCGGGGTAGGACGCCATCACCGCGTCGTTGACCTGGCTGGCGCCGGACGACAGGTCCCACATCTGGCCGGCCAGGGCCACCGAGGTCCCGGGCACGTTGATGATGGTCGTGGCACCACCCGGGACCTGGTAGCCGACGTGCTTGCCGGACGCGAGGTCGGCGGCCTGAGCGACCGTCAGCGTGAACACGTTCAACGACGGGTCGGTGCCGGTGAACACCAGCGCGGGGTTGCCTCCCGCCGTACCGCTGCCGACGGTGCCGTTCGCGGTCGCGGCCCCCCACGCCGTCGACAGCGCGCGCAGCTGGGTGAAGGAGGTCGCGAAGTCGACGGGGTTGCTTGCGAGGTAACCCGTACCGGGGCCCCCGTTGAAGTTCACCCCCGACGGCGGCGTGACGTAGGCGCTGCCCTTCTGGAGGTTGTAGGTGCCATGGCTGCCGGCCACGACGAGCGCGGCGGAGCCGACCGGGAAGCCGGACGGCAGGCGGGTGCCGACGGTCATCCCGCCGGCAGTGTGGTTCCCGCCGTACGCGATGGCGCCCTCGGACTCGGCGCCGCGGCTGCCGTTCCCCTCGACGAACTCGGTCCACCCGGTGGCCGGTCCGAACGCGTTCGACACGGGCTCGCAGGCCGGCGGCGTGGTGGCCTCGGCGGCGGTCCCGGACAGTCCGGCGGCGGCCAGGACCCCGGTGATCATCGCTCCGGCGAGCGGAAGGCGAAGAGCGCGGGCGCGCGCGAGCGCAGACATGGTCATGACGGTCCCCCCTGGATGTCCTGGGCCGACCGTCCCATCCGGGGCCGCCGGCGCACCGGAGAACGGCCGAATCCACGCCCGGCGGACTGGACCGGACGGAGCCGCGGCTCAGCTCCGCCGCTCCAGCCGCCGCACGTCGGGGGACAGCAGCGAGAGCAGGGCGCTGCCGCCCATCACGCAGCCGACGACGACCAGCCAGCGGTGGAAGCCGACCGCCTGCGCGACCGGGCCGGTCAGCACGAGGCCGACCGGCCGGGCGATGAACGAGCCGACCAGGTCGAAGGAGTAGACCCGCGCGAGCTTGTCCTCGGCGATGTTCTCCTGGATCGCCAGCTGCCAGAACACGTCGAAGACCTGCAGCCCGACGCCGTGCACGAAGGCGCCGACGAGGATCGGCCCCAGGCGGTCGCTCAGCGCCATCGCCAGCGGGAAGGCCGCGGTGAGCGACAGCAGCGCGGTCCCGACGTGCAGCAGCCGGCGCGGACGCCACCGCAGGCACACGAGCCCGCCGACGACGAAGCCGGCCATCAGGGTGCCGAGCGCCAGCCCCCAGCTGGATCGGCCGAACCCGTCCTCCATCACGATCGGCCCGACGACGGACTGGGCACCGCCGTAGAACAGGTGGTACAGCAGCGCCTGGCCGATGAGCAGCCACAGCCAGGTGTGGCGGAGCACCTCGCGCAGCCCCTCACCGAGATCGCTGACGAACGAGGGGCGGGCGCCTTCGGGGCGGGTGTGCGGCACGTCGAGGCGGCCGAAGCAGAGAGCCGCCACCGCGAACGTCACGGCGTCGACGCCGATCGCCCAGCCGGGCCCGACCGCCGCGACCAGCACGCCACCGACGGCGAACCCCACGACGGCGGCGCTGGTCTGGAGCAGGCCGCGCAGCGCCACCGCCGAGGCGAGTCGCTCGGCGGGGACCGTCATCCGGGTCATCGCGGAGGACGACGGCCCGCTCAGCGCGCCGAGGCAGCCGTTGACGACCCCGAAGCCGGCCAGGACCGGCATCGTCGCCCAGCCGCCCACCACGAGGACCGCCACTGTCGCCTGGCTCAGCGCACACGCCGCGTTGGAGCCCTCCATCATCAGCTGCCGGGCCACCCGGTCGCCGAGGACGCCGCCGAACAGCACGGTCGCCACCTCCGCGAGGGCGTACGCCGCCACGACCAGCCCGAGATCGGTGGCCGAGCCGCCGAGATCGAGCACGGCGAACGCGAGCGCCACCGGAGCGATCGCGTTGCCGAGCGAGCTGGTCGCCGACCCGGTCACCAGCAGCCGGAAGTTGCGGAAGCGCAGCGGGCCGAGCCGGTCCTCGCGGGTCCCGAGGCTGTCGAGCGAGGTCACCGGAGCATTCAAGCCGGTCCCACCCCCCGCGGTCGCCCGGAATTCCCGGCGGACCGGGGTCGAGTTCTTCGTACCGCCCCAGAAAGGTCTCAGGAAGGTCACAGGCTGCCCGCCCATGGTTGAGACATGAACGACCAGCCCACCAGTCCGCCTCCGGGACCGCCGAACCCGTACTTCTCCACCCCGGCGCCGCTGGGTCCGCCTCCCCAGGGCCCGCCTCCCGGGGTGGCGCCGGACCCGCAGCCGGGGCAGCGTCGTCCTCGCCGGACCGGCCTCGCCGCCGCGGTCGTCGCGACCGCGCTGGTGGCCGGCGGCGCGGCAGGGGTCGGCGGCGCCGCCGCCTGGAGCGCGCTCGACGATGGAGGCTCGTCGAGCGCGGGCGGCCCCAGCAGCCGCACGACGGCGCAGGTCGTCGACACCCCCGACTCCGAGGCACCGGCCGGCTCCGTCGAGCAGGTCGCTGCCAAGGTGCTGCCTTCGGTGGTCAAGATCGACGTGGCCGGCGCCCAGGGCGCCGGTTCGGGCTCGGGGATCATCCTCAGCTCCGACGGCGAGATCCTCACCAACAACCACGTGGTGGAGCTCGCCGGCGACAACGGGTCGATCCGGGTCTCCTTCAACGACGGCTCCACCGCGAAGGCCGAGATCCTCGGCACCGACCCCCTGACGGACACCGCGGTGATCAAGGCCCAGGACGTCTCCGGGCTGACGCCCGCGACGATCGGGAAGTCGGGCGACCTCAAGGTCGGCGAGAGCGTCGTGGCGATCGGGTCCCCGTTCGGGCTCGACTCGACGGTGACCAGCGGCATCGTGAGTGCGCTGGACCGGCCGGTGGACGTCGGCTCCGACGGCCAGGGCAACAGCACGACGTACCCCGCGATCCAGACCGACGCTGCGATCAACCCGGGCAACAGCGGCGGCGCGCTCGTCGACCTCGACGGCAACGTCGTCGGCATCAACTCCTCGATCCGCACCGCCAGCTCCATGGAGGGGCAGGCCGGCTCGATCGGGCTCGGCTTCGCCATCCCGATGGACGAGGTGATGCCGATCGTCGACCAGATGGTCAACGGCGAGACCCCGACCCACGCCCGCCTCGGCATCTCCGTCTCCGACGTCGCGAGCCGGCCCGGAGCCGAGGTGACCGAGGGCGCCGAGGTCCAAGACGTCAACGCCGGCTCGACCGCGGACGACGCCGGCCTGGCGAAGGGCGACATCATCACCAAGGTCGACGACCAGCTGATCAGCGGCGCCGACTCCCTGGTCGCCACCATCAGGTCCTACCGGCCCGGCGACGAGGTCACCGTCACCTACGAGCACGGCGGCGACACCAAGACCGTCACTCTCCAGCTGGACTCGGACGCGGACACGTCCAACTCCTGATCCGGCCCACAGACCTTTCTCTCCCCCGAGAAGGGATCGGGGCCCCACCGGCCAGCAGGTCCGTCTCCCGTCAGCCGGTGGGGCCCTCTTCTGCGTCGCCCGCGGCCGGCGGCCTCGATACGCCGTCGCTGGTCCCCACGCGGCTCTCGACCACCGAGAACAAAGGTCGCGAAGCGAGCGCCCTCACTCCGCGTGGGCCGACGGGGCTCGCTTCTGGAACTCGCCCAGCCGCGCCACCGAGACGAAGCCCAGCCGCTCGTTCACGCCGACCATGTGGGCGTTGACCTCGGCGTTGTACGTCGTCACCACGCGGATGTCGGGCCGTGCGCGTCGGGCCGCACCAGCGTGCCCCACCGGTAGGCGTTCCCGGCCTCGTGGACGGTCGTGGCGATGTCGCGGTACCGGGTGCCCTGGTCCTGCATCATCGCGCGCACCTCCTCGAGCTGCCACGGCGACGTGACGCCCTCGGGCGCGGCCAGCTCGGCGGCCAGGTAGGCGCCGTGCCAGGGATCGACCTGGCCGGGGTCGAACGGGTCGACCTCGACGATCCGGTGCTCGCTCATCGGACCCGTTCGACCCGGCCCTCGTCCCAGACCGGACCGTCGGACTCGTAGACCCGGCCGTCCGCGCCGTAGACGAGGAACCGGTCGAAGCCGCGCGCGAACCAGCGGTCGTGGGTGACCGCGAGCACGGTGCCCTCGAACGCCGCGAGCCCCTCCTCCAGGGCCTCGGCGGACTGCACGTCGAGGTTGTCGGTCGGCTCGTCGAGCAGCAGCAGGGTCGCGCCGGAGAGCTCGAGTAGCAGGATCTGGAACCGGGCCTGCTGACCGCCGCTGAGCGACTCGAACCGCTGCTCCGCCGCGGGGCTGAGCTCGTAGCGGTCGAGCACCCGGCTGGCCTGCTCGCGGCCCATCCCGGCACGCCCACGACCGTCCGGCGTCGCGTCGCCGCGGTGCAGGATCTCCAGCAGGGTGCGGCCGACCAGCTCGGGGTGGTCGTGGGTCTGCACGAACCAGCCCGGTCGCACCCGTGCGCCCAGCTTCGCGATCCCCCGGTGCCGGACCGGCTCGACGTGGACGTCACCGACGGGCTCGTGCTCCTTGTCCGGCCGGGTCCCGCCCGCGGCGAGCAGCCGCAGGAAGTGCGACTTGCCCGATCCGTTCGAGCCGAGCACGGCCACGCGCTCGCCGTACCAGACCTCGAGGTCGAACGGCTTCATCAGTCCGGTGAGCTCCAGGTGCTCACAGACGACGGCGCGCTTGCCGGTGCGCCCGCCCGTGAGCCGCATCGACACCTGTTGCTCCCGCGGCTGCTCGGTCGGCGGGCCGGCCTCCTCGAACTTGCGCAGCCGGGTCTGGGCGGCGCGGTACTGCGAGGCCATGCCGTCGTTGTACTCGGCCTTGATCTTGTAGTGCAGCACGAGCTGCTTGAGCTTGGCGTGCTCCTCGTCCCACCGCCGGCGCAGCTCCTCAAACCGGGCGAACCGGTCCTGCCGGGCCTGGTGGTAGGAGCCGAAGCCTCCCGGATGGGTCCACACGGTGTTGCCGGACACACGGGGGGCTCCGGCCCCCGTGGATCCCCCGGAACCACCCCCCAGCTCGACGGTGACCACCCGGGTCGCGGTGTTGTTGAGCAGCTCGCGGTCGTGGCTGATCATCAGCACGGTCTTGGCGGACTCGCGGATGCGCCCCTCGAGCCAGATCTTGCCGGGCACGTCGAGGAAGTTGTCCGGCTCGTCGAGCAGCAGCACCTCGTCGGGGCCGCGGAGGAGGTACTCCAGCACCAGCCGCTTCTGCTCGCCACCGGAGAGGGTGGCGAGCTCGCGGTACTTCGCGCGGTCGAACGGCAACCCGAGCGCGGCCATCGTGCAGACGTCCCAGGTGACCTCGAGGTCGTAGCCGCCGGCGTCGGCGTACTCCGAGAGCGCGTGGGCGTAGGCCATCTGCGTCTTCTCGTCGTCGGTGTCCATGAGGGTGCGCTCACAGGCGTCGACGTCGTACGCCGCCGCGCGGATCCGCGGGGGCGCCACGCTGAGCAGCAGGTCGGCGACCGTGGGGGCCTCGCCGAGGGCGGCGCCCACCGACTGCCGCATCACGCCCAGGCCGCCGGAGCGGGTGACCACGCCGGCGTGCGGGGTCAGGTCGCCGGTGATGATCCGCAGCAGCGTGGTCTTGCCGGCGCCGTTCGCGCCCACGAGCGCGACCTTGGCGCCCTCGCCGACGCGGAACGACACGTCGTCCAGCAGCACTCGCCCGTCGGGCAGCTCATAGCGCACCCCGGCCACGTCTACGTGTCCCACGTCGCACGATTGTCCTGCACGCGGTGCGGCCCGGCACCTCGATTACGGCTCGGCCCAGAGGAACGAGTCGAGGACTGGCTTCACCACGTCGACCGCTTCGTCCCAGGAGTCCGCCTCGGCTTGCACGAGCAGCAGGGCGCTCACGCCCTCGCCCGGGATCGGGACCAGGACCTTGTGCATCCAGGGCCGGCGCGTCTGGTCGCGACAGTCGAGGACCGGGCCGTCCCAGATCGGGTTGTCGTCGAGCCGCCGGCACGGCAGGCCGTAGGAGTCGATGTACCGCACCGCCGCCTCGATCGCCCGCTGCTCGGCGGTGTCCGCGCCCTCGAACAGGCTGACCACGAGGTGCTCGTCGCCGGTCCCCTCGGCCAGCAGCACGGTCGGTGGCTCGACCGGGTCGGGCGATCGCCCCCAGCCGGCCGGGAGGTCGAGCGCGATCGTGCCGTCGGCGGTCTCGACGTCCCGGTCGGGTGGGTCGCCGGCGTACGCGCAGCCCGCGAGCACCGTGGAGAGGACGAGCGCGACGACGAGTCGGCCGGGCCCGCCGCCGCGGCGAGGCAGCCTCCATACCTGAGCATCCATGGGCGGAGCATTCCCCGTTGACGGACCGCGTCGACGGTTCTCCACAGGCCCGCGATCACGGGGCTGCCCGATTCGCCAGCGGGCGCGGACGCGGGCGTCCACGGCCTGGCCGAGGCCTACCCGGGGTCATCGCCGACAGCCGCAGCGCCGGATAGCAGCCCCGGGCGGAGCGCCCTCGAGACGATCCCGAGCGCGCTCTACGGCACGGAGCGCGGCGTGATCGACATCCTGACGGGCGCCCTGCTCGCGGCGCCGGCGCCGGTCGGGTGCCCGCGATCAGAGCACAGCCGGGACCGGGCGATCAGTCCTCGGACGAGTGTGCCCACAGGTTGATCCCCGCCTCGACGGCGTTCTCGTCGATGGCCGTGAGCTCGTCGGCCGTCAGGTCCGGGAAGGTCAGCGCGTCGAGGTTGGTGTCCAGCTGCTCGACCGAGCTGGCCCCGATCAGAGCGGAGGTGACCCGCGGGTCACGCACCGACCACTGCAGCGCGAGCTGGGCGAGCTTCTGGCCACGAGCCCGCGCGATCTCGTCGAGCCGGCGGACGTGCCCGAGGGTGGCGTCGTCGAGGTGGTCGCCCGGCAGCGAGGAGTTCTGGCGTGCAGCACGAGAGTCCTGCGGGACGCCGCCGAGGTAGCGATCGGTCAGCAGGCCCTGGGCGAGCGGCGAGAAGACGATGCAGCCCATCCCCTGCTGCTCGAGCTCGTCGAGCAGGTCCTGCTCGATCCACCGGTTGAGCATCGAGTACGACGGCTGGTGGATCAGCAGCGGGGTGCCGAGCTCGCGGGCGATCGAGGCGGCCTCGTTGGTCTTCTCGGCGGAGTACGACGAGATGCCGGCGTACAGCGCCTTGCCCTGCCGCACCGCCTGGTCGAGCGCCGCCATCGTCTCCTCGACGGGGGTGTCGGGGTCGAACCGGTGGCTGTAGAAGATGTCGACGTAGTCCAGCCCCATCCGGCGCAGCGACTGGTCGAGCGAGGCGAGGACGTACTTCCGCGAGCCGCCACCCTGCCCGTAGGGCCCGGGCCACATGTCGTAGCCGGCCTTCGTGGAGATCACGAGCTCGTCGCGATAGGGCGCGAAGTCGTCGCGGAGGTAGCGGCCGAAGTTCTCCTCCGCCCGGCCGTACGGCGGGCCGTAGTTGTTCGCCAGGTCGAAGTGGGTCACGCCGCGGTCGAACGCGCGGCGCAGGATCGCACGCTGGTTGTCCTCGGACCGGTCGTCACCGAAGTTCTGCCACAGCCCCAGGGAGATCAGTGGCAGCTGCAGCCCGCTGCGACCCGTGAAGCGGTAGCGCATCCCGGTGGCGTCGGACTCGTAGCGGTCGGGAGCGGCGGCGTAGGTCATGCTCCGATCCTGCCAGCAGCCCGCCCGCCGGCGGATCCGGGTCAGCCCACCCGCGGACCGCGCCGGGCGACGACCCCGCGGACGGTGGCGGCGCGCAGCCCCAGCTCGGCGGCAGCGGGCGCGACGACCGGGTCCGCGCCGGCCACCAGGGCGATCAGCAGGTGCTCGGCGCCGATGCACGAGGCGTGCAGGCTCGCGGACTCGTGTACCGCCCGGCCCAGCACGGCCCGGGCGTCCGCGGGGAGCCGGCCCAGGGCCGGCGCACCCTCGTTGAGGGCCCGCAGCAGCGCCCCGACGTCGACCCGGCGACCGCGCAGCAGCTCGTCGTCGACCTCCCGGTCGAGGCGGGCCAGCCACCGGCGCTCGACGGCCACCCGCAGATCCGCTGCGGACGAGCCGGCCGCCGACAGCACGGCACCGACCGTCGCGTCGTCGAGCAGGGCGCGCAGCAGGTCCTCGGGAGCCGTGTCCCCCATGCCCCGATCGTGCTCCCCGGCGGCCCGCGGCGCCACCGCCCGGAGTGAGATCGGACCGGTGGCGGCCCGCATGGCAGGATCGCCGCGTGACGTCGTGGCGACCGGGATGGGATGCGTTCCCCGAGGACCTGCTGGGCTTCTGGACCGAGCGGCACCTGTGCACGCTGACCACGTTGCGCGAGGACGGCCGGCCGCACGTCGTACCGGTGGGGGTGACCGTCGACCCCGACGAGCGCTGCGCCTGGGTGATCACGTCCGGCACGTCGCGCAAGGCGCAGAACATCCGCCGCACCCCGACCCTGGCGGTCTGCCAGGTCGACGGCAGGCGGTGGTCCACGATCGAGGGACGGGGCGAGGTGCTCGAGGACGAGGCGGCGGTACGCCGGGCGATGGAGCGCTACGCGACCCGCTACCGGCCGCCCCGGCCGAACCCGCTGCGGGTCGCCGTCCGGATCGAGGTGGACCGCTTCCTCGGCAACGCGTGACCCCCTCCCGTGGGCGCGCGCGGCCGGATGACACGATTTGGGCATGCCCGCCGACAGCCCCGAGCTCACCGACCTCACCGACCTCGACCGGCAGATCCTCGAGTTCGAGCGCGACTGGGTCGCCCACGTCGGCGCGAAGGACGCCGTGCTGCGCGAGCGCTTCGACCTCACACCGACCCGCTACCACCAGCTGCTGAACCGCCTGATCGACCTGCCCGCCGCCGAGGTCCACGCCCCCCGACTGGTCCGGCGCCTGCGCCGGCTGCGCGCCGCGCGACACGAGCAGCGCAGCGCGCGGCGGACGCGTCAGCCCTAGGGCCGACCCGGCCCGAAGCCGGCTCGCCGGTACTCGATCGCCGCTCCCCGGAATATTCGCTACAGCCGTGCGTTGAGGTTAGTACAACCTTCAACTAATTGCTGGCGACGAGCCGGCGGAGCAAGGAAAGAGTGAGTGCAGTGGTCGTCTACAACGAGCTGGTCGCCATCACCGCAGGCGCAGGGCTTCTCGGATTCGCAGCGTTCCTGACCGACCTGATCCGCAACAAGCGGATCGCGAGCGAGGCCTGGGCCGCATTCTTCGGCATCACCGGTGGACTGCTTCTCGTCACCGGTCTCCACACCACGCTGACCTGGCCGTTCGGCGACGGCGGGTTCGAGTACGCCAACATCGCGTTCGGTCAGCCGGCCGCGGGCTTCGGCGCGCTGCTCCTGCTCGCCGCGGTGTACCTGTGGCGGCACCGGGTCCTCTTCGACGGCGAGGTCGGTACGGCGAACGCCACGGCTCTCGCGGCCCTCAAGCCGGCCGGCATCTTCGTGGGTGCGCTCGGCCTCGGCATGGCCGTGCTGGCCATCGCGTTCGTCCGCTTCCAGCTGGGTGCCGCTCCGGCGGTGGAGCCGATCAGCGGCCGGTTCGGCGACTGGCCGATCCTCGAGGCGCTGTTCCTCGGCGGGCTCTGGGGCATCGTGGCCCTCGGTGCGCTGCTCTTCGCGATCGCGCTGTGGACCGACCGCCCACAGCTACTGCGCTGGGCCGTCTGGGCCTGGGTGATCGGCGGCGTGGTGTTCCTGCTCTTCGGCGCGATGAACTTCTACACGCACATCGGCATGTACTACAACATCTCCCACGGCACGATGCACAAGTGGTGAGCCGGTCGTCCGGTCGGCCCTGAGCGGGCCTCGACCCACCCGGTCGCGCCGACTGCGACAGACCTGGAGCCCCGAGGCGAACCCTCGGGGCTCCGGGCATGTCCGGGCCGCAACGCCACACTCACAGCCAGCCGGACGAAGCGAGCGGTCACGCTGTCCGCACGACCTCCCGCGTCGACCGGCGCGGTCCGACCACCGCAGGCGCGCAGGGGCTACGCTGGGCGGTAGACAGCGAGTGAGGGGGCGGCTGTCCCGCCTTGTCCCTCCGGCCCACGGGCCCCGTCGATTGGCATCGGCCATGACTTGGAACGCCGTCTACTTCGTGCTGATCGTGCTGGCGCTTGCCGCCGCCATGCGCGCGGCGTCCTGACCTGGACGCCCGTTCGGGCCGACCCGGTCGAGTCGGCCCGAACGGGCGCTGTCCGTCGCGCGGTGCTTCGGGGCTCGGCCTCGATCCACCGATTTCCGCCTGCTGCGCGCCACCATCTGGGCACGCTGGCTGCGTTGCCGACGCTCGATAGACGCCCTGGTATGCCTTCGCGCCGGACGCCTTGCCAGCGCACCCATCTGGTGACGCTCGCGACGCCGCAAATCGGTGGAACGAGGCTCAGGCCAGGTCGAAGCGGTCGGCGTCCATGACCTTGACCCAGGCCGCGACGAAGTCGCGCACGAACTTCTCCCGGGCGTCCGCGCTGGCGTAGACCTCGGCCAGCGAGCGCAGCTGGGAGTTCGATCCGAAGATCAGGTCGACCGCGGTCGCGGTCCAGCGCAGCTCCCCGCTGGCGAGGTCGCGGATCTCGTAGACGTTGGCCTCTGACTCCGACGCCTTCCACTGCGCGCCGGGCGCCAGCAGGTTGGCGAAGAAGTCGTTGGTCAGCACGCCGGGGCGGTCGGTCAGCACGCCGTGCCCGCTGCCGCCGACGTTGTTGCCGAGGGCGCGCAGTCCCCCGACCAGGACGGTCATCTCGGGGGCGGTGAGGCCGAGCAGGTAGGCGCGCTCGACCAGCAGGACCTCCGGTTGGGCCTTCTCGTTCTCCAGCAGGTAGTTGCGGAAGCCGTCGGCCCGCGGCTCGAGCACCGCGAACGAGTCGACGTCGGTCTGCTCCTGGCTGGCGTCGGTGCGGCCCGCGCGGAACGGCACGGTCACGTCGACCCCACCGTCCTTGGCAGCCTTCTCCACCGCCGCGGACCCGGCGAGCACGATCAGGTCGGCCAGCGAGATCTTCGCGCCCCCGGCCTCGTTGAACTCGCGCTGGATGCCCTCGAGCCGATCGAGCACGCCGGCCAGCTGCTCGGGCTGGTTGACCGCCCAGCTGCGCTGCGGCTCCAGCCGGATCCGTGCGCCGTTCGCGCCGCCGCGCTTGTCGGTGGAGCGGAAGCTCGCGGCCGAGGCCCACGCGGTGGACACCAGCTCGGCGACCGAGAGGCCCGAGTCGAGGACCTTCGCCTTGAGCGCCGCGACGTCGTCGTCGCTGACGAGCTCGTGGTCGACGGCCGGGACCGGGTCCTGCCAGATCTGGGTCTCGCCCACGAGCGGACCGAGGTAGCGGGCGATCGGCCCGAGGTCACGGTGCAGCAGCTTGTACCAGGCCTTCGCGAAGGCCAGCGCGAACTCCTCGGGGTGGTCCTTGAACCGGCTCGAGATCTTGGCGTACTCCGGGTCGAAGCGCAGCGCCAGGTCGGAGGTCAGCATCCGCGGCTCGCGCCGCTTCGACGGGTCGTGCGCGTCGGGCACCATGTCCGCGCCCGCGCCGTTCTTCGGCCGCCACTGGTTGGCGCCGGCCGCGGACTTCATCAGCTCCCACTCGTAGGCGTACAGGATGTGGAAGAACTCGTTGTCCCAGCGGGTCGGGTGGTAGGTCCAGGTCACCTCGATGCCCGAGGTGATCGTGTCCTCGCCCTTGCCGGAGCCGAACGAGCTGTGCCAGCCCAGGCCCTGCGCCTCGAGCGGTGCGGCCTCCGGCTCGGGGCCGACCAGGTCGGCGTCACCGGCGCCGTGGGTCTTGCCGAAGGTGTGACCGCCGGCGATCAGCGCGACGGTCTCCTCGTCGTTCATCGCCATCCGCGCGAAGGTCTCGCGGATGTCGCGGGCCGAGGCCAGCGGGTCCGGGTTGCCGTTCGGGCCCTCCGGGTTGACGTAGATCAGCCCCATCTGGACCGCGCCCAGCGGGTTGGACAGCTCCCGGTCGCCGCTGTAGCGCTCGTCGCCGAGCCAGGTGTCCTCCGGGCCCCAGTAGATCTCCTCGGGCTCCCAGATGTCCTCCCGACCGAAGCCGAAGCCGAAGGTCGTGAAGCCCATGTCCTCGAGGGCGACGTTGCCGGCGAACACGATCAGGTCGGCCCACGAGATCTTCTGGCCGTGCTTCTGCTTGACCGGCCAGAGCAGCCGCCGCGCCTTGTCCAGGTTCGCGTTGTCCGGCCAGCTGTTGAGCGGGGCGAACCGCTGGGCGCCCTGCCCGGCGCCACCTCGACCGTCGTGGATCCGGTAGGTACCGGCCGCGTGCCAGGCCATCCGGACGAACAGGCCGCCGTAGTGGCCGAAGTCGGCCGGCCACCAGTCCTGCGAGGTGTGCAGCACCTCGACGATGTCGCGCCGGAGCGCCTCGATGTCGAGCTTCTCGAACTCCTCGGAGTAGCGGAAGCCGGGGTCGAGCGGGCTGCTCTTCGAGGAGTGCGCGTGCAGGACCGAGAGGTCGAGGTGGTTGGGCCACCAGTCCTTGAGCGAGTTCGGGCGGCCGCCGGTCCTGGGCGTCGGTGAGTCGATCGCCGGGTTCTCGCTCTCGCTGCCCTGGGCGGTCACCCCGTCGTGGAGGACGGGGCACCCACCCTCCGCCTTCCGGTCGACGCCCTGCGGGCTCTCGGGGGTGCGGTTGTCCTGGCTGTCGGTCATGGTCTTCCTTCCGGACGGGCGTTGGCGGTCACGATCGGGTGGTCGAGCAGGCGGGGCAGATGCCCCAGTAGACGACCTCGGCCTCGTCGATGCGGAAGCCGTGGTCGTCCGAAGCGGTCAGGCAGGGCGCGCCGCCGACGGCGCAGTCGACGTCGGCGACGATCCCGCACGCGCGGCACACCACGTGGTGGTGGTTGTCGCCGACGCGCGCCTCGTAGCGCGCGACCGAGCCGGCGGGCTGGATGCGCCGTACCAGGCCGGCGGCGGTCAGGGCGTGCAGCGAGTCGTAGACGGCCTGGTGCGAGACGCCGGGGAGGCCCTCGCGGACGGCACCGATGATCGACTCGGTGTCGGCGTGCGGCAGCGCGTGCACGGCGCCCAGCACGGCGAGCCGCGGGCGGGTCACCCGCAGCGCCGCACCGCGCAGCAGCTCCGGGAAGTCCCGGGTGCGGTCCGTGGTCGTCGCCATGGCCGCAGTCTTGCGACCTTTCTGGAATGAGTCAAGAAAGGGGTGGCACGGTCTCCTCGACACCGAGCAGCTCCGCACGGGAGGGGTACCTCGCGAGCGAGTCCCGGCCGATCACCGTCGACGCGACGCGTACGCCGGTCGCCAGGGCCTGCGCCATGTCGTCGTGCTCGACCAGCTCCGCCAGCATCCCCGCAGCGAGGCTGTCGCCGGCGCCGGTCGTGTCCTTCGCGACCACGGGCGGCGCCGCGAGCCGCAGCCGCGCACCGTCCGGGCCTCGGGCGACCAGACCGCGCTCGGCGAGCTTGACGACGACCCAGCCGCCGCAGGCGCGCTGCAGCGTGTCCGCGGCAGCCTCCGGGTCGGCCTCGCCGGTGAGCGCTTGGGCCTCCGGCTCGTTCGGCAAGAAGATGTCGACCGACGGCAGGATCGCGAGCACCTCCCGGCCGGCGTCGCCCCGCCAGTCGTCGGGGTCCCATCCGGTGTCGAACAGGGTGCGGGCGCCGTGCGCCCGCGCCCGCCGCAGGATCTCGAGGGTCCCGGCCCCGCGGAGCCCCGGGAGCGAGAAGTAGCCGGTGAGCATCACGAGGTCGGCCGCGGTCGCCTCGGCGGGCACGTCGGCCTGCGTGTACGTCCTCAGCACACCGTGGGCGGTCAGGAACGCTCGCTCCCGGCCGGGGGCCTCGAGCGCGATCGAGATGCCGGTCTCCTGGCCGGCGACCACCTGGAGGTCGTCCCCGAGGCCGGCCCGGCGCAGCTCGGCCGCCACCCAGCGTCCGGCCTGGTCGTCGCCGACCGCCCCGAACAGCCGGTGCGCCACCTCGAGGCCCGCGAGGGCCAGCGAGACGTTGCCCGCGGCTCCGGCCGGGCGGACGGAGATGTGGTCGATGACGTCGTCTCCCCCGGGGTCCGGCAGCCGCGTGACCGGGGTGGCGATCACGTCGAGCTGGACGTTGCCCAGGACATGGACCGATCGGGTCATCGACTACCCAGCTTGATGTCGTCCTGCTCGTACCGGAAGCCGTCGGCCCGCAGTCCGCGGCGGCTCGCCAGGCTCCACCCGAGGAGCTGCAGCGGCAGGATCTCCAGCACGGTGCGGGCGAGCGGCGAGGGCGGCTCCGGGAGCCGGATCGGGACCAGGTTCTCGTCCGCGTCGATGTCGTCGGTCGTGACCAGGAGAGTTGTGCAGCCGAGGGCGCTCACCTCGCGGGCGAGCCGGACCTCGCGCCCCGCTCCGACCACGACGCAGCACACGCTCGGGTCGAGGGGCTCCATCGGGCCGTGCAGGTAGTTGTGGGTCTCGTGGGCGGCCGTCAGGGCCCGAGCGGCCTCCCGCAGCAGGAGCGCGCCCTCACCGACCGTCGTGATCGAGGCGCCCGACCCGACGACGTCGATGATCCGGGCCCGGTCGAACCGCTCGGCGACCGCCTCCACTGCGGGCCGTGCGGAGGCGATCACCTGCGCGGCCAGGTCCGGCAGGGCGGACCAGTCGGCACGGGCCCCCGCCCAGTGCTCGCCGAGCAGCCCGATCGCCTGGATGGTCGCGGTGTACCCGGTCGTGTAGACGGGGCTGTCCGGTCCGCTGTCCAGCGCGATGACCTCGTCCACCAAGGCGCCCAGCGGCGAGTCGGGGAAGTTCGTGATCGCGATGCGTCGCCCGGTGGTGCGCTCGAGCGCGGTCACCGTCTCGGTGCTGCGCCCGGACTCGCTCATCGCGACGACGACGTCCGCGACCGGGCGGTCGGCGTCGAGCAGCTCGGTGGCCGAGAGGGCGAAGGCCCGGATGCCCAGGGCCCGCCAGGTCGGCGCCGCGCTTCGCGCCACGTGCTCGCTGGCGCCGATGCCGACCAGCGCCACGACGGCGTCCTCGGCGATCGGGGGGATCCGCTGCAGCGCCTCGCGGACGGCTGCGGCGCTGGTCCGCAGCACCTCCGGTTGCGCGTCGATGCCATCGGGGAATCGCATTCGTGATCAGCCTTTCACTGCTCCGGAGGTGAGGCCTCCGACGATGTAGCGCTGGAAGACCAGCGCGAGGATGACGGGCGGGATGGTGGCCAGCACTCCTCCGGCGGCGATCAGCCCGAAGTCGGAGGAGTGCTTGCCGGTGAACTCGGCGATGGCGACCGGGATGGTCTTCGCGTCCGTGCTCGAGGTGAAGATCAGGGCGTAGAGGAACTCGTCCCAGGCCAGCAGGAACCCGAACATGCCGGTGGTCAGGATCCCCGGCCGCGCGAGCGGGAGGATCACCCACCAGAGCGCCCCCATCCGGCTGGCCCCGTCGACGCGGGCGGCCTCCTCGAGGCCGGCGGGCAGGCTCAGGAAGTAGTTGCTCATCGTCCACAGGCAGAACGGGGTGACGATCGAGCCGTAGGTGATGACGAGGCCGATCTTCGTGTCCAGCAGCCCGAGGTTGGCCAGCGCCAGGTACAGCGGGATCACCAGGGCGATCGGGGGGAGCATGTAGATCGCCAGGAACGCGAACAGCGAGGTCCGCCGGAACCGGAACCGCAGGCGGGCGAAGGCATAGCCCCCGAGGACGCCGACGACCAGCGAGACCGCGGTGGTGGCGGACGCGACCACGAAGCTATTGATCATCGCGGCGCGGAAGTTGGCGGCCACGTCCCCGCCGCCGCTGCCGGAGGAGAAGATCGCGCGGTACCGCTCGAGCGTCGGGTGGTCGGGCCACCAGTGCGGGTGCGGCGAGAGCAGCTCGGAGGACGGCGAGATGCTGGAGATCAGCAGCCAGGCGAAGGGGGCGAGGACGACCAGCGCCATGACCACGGCGGCCACGTGGATCCAGATGAGGTAGGCCCGGCTCGGTCTCATTCGACACCTGCCAGCTCGTTCTGACGGAGGATCCGCAGGTACGCCATGGCCAACGCGAAGACGGCCAGCACGATCAGGTACGCCAGCGCGGCGCCGTACCCGAACAGCTGGTTGGAGAAGGCCTGGAGGTAGGTGTAGAACGCGATCGTCTGCGTCCCGCTGGCCGGCCCGCCGCCGGTCATCACGTAGATGATGTCGAAGACCTTGAACGCCTCGATGGTGCGCAGGATCAGCACGACGGCGATCGAGGGCGCCAGCATCGGGATGGTCAGCCGCCAGAAGGCGCGCCAGGGGCCGGCGCCGTCCACGCGGGCGGCCTCGTAGAGATCGCTGGGGATCGTCTGCAGTCCGGCCAGGATGAAGAAGACGACGATCGAGGTGTTCTTCCAGACGTCGGCGATGATCACCATGTTGAGCGCGAGGAACGGCTCGCCGAGCCACTGGGTCGGCGTCTCGGAGATCCCGAGCGTGTCGAGCAGGCCGTTGAGCGCGCCGTACTGGCCGTTGTAGATCCAGCGCCACAGCGCGCCGTTGACGATGGTCGGCAGCGCCCACGGCAGCACGACGATGCTGCGCCACAGCCAGCGCGCCTTGAGCGGCGCATTGAGCAGCAGGGCGACCGCGATGCCGAGCGCCAGCTCGAGGAACGTCGAGACCAGAGTGAAGTACATCGTGTGCCCGAGGACGCTGTAGAACCGGTCGTCCTGGAAGACCCGGACGTAGTTGTCGAGCCCCACGAACGGGTAGGAGCCCGGCATCGCGCTGTCGACGTCGTAGAGCGAGACCACCAGGGTCCGCACGACCGGCCACAGCACGACACCGAACACCACCACGGCCGCAGGCAGCAGCAGGAGCAGCGCGAAGCGCCCCTCGTGCTGACCGCCGCGGACCCGGAGGCGCCTACCCGCTCGCAGGGTCGAGGACACGATCAGGACTCCAGCAGGTCGGCCGCCTGGGAGGCTGCGTCGTCCAGCGCCTGCTGCGGCTCCTTGTCACCGAGCAGGGCCTTCTGGATCTCGGCCTGGAGCACCTGGGACATCGCGTTGTAGCTGGCGACCTGGGGCCGCAGGATCATGTCGCCGAGCTGCTTCTTGGCCTGCGGCACGACGGCGGGGTTCGTGTCGACGACCTTGGGGTCGTCGTACGACGACGACCACACGGGCAGCGAGCTGAGGGCGTACTTGTCCTGGACCGGCTGGCTGGTGAGGTACTCGATGTACTTCCAGCCGGCATCCTGGTTCTCACTGGTCGCGGAGAGGGAGAGCGCCATGCTGCCGTTCACGCCGGGGCGGCCGACCGGGCCGCTCGGGGTCTGCAGCACCGCGACGTCGCCGGGGATCTGGCTCTCCTTGGGGTCGTTGGCGAGGCCGTACATGTAGGTCCAGTTCAGGGCGATGCTGGCCTGACCGGAGGAGAACACGCGCCGCACGTCCTCCTCGAGCGACTGCGTCGAGGCGGGGTTGGTGAGCCCGTCGACGATGCTCTGCCGCATGAACTCCAGCGCAGCGACGCCGCCTCCCTGGTTGAACGCGGGCTGGCCCGCGTCGTCGAGGAAGGTTCCGCCGAAGGCACCGAGGAGCTGGGTGTAGTCGCAGATCAAGGCCTCCGCCTGCTGCCAGGACCAGATCAGCGGGTACTGGACACCGCTCTGCTTGAGCGCGCGGGCCGCGCTGAGGACGCCGTCCCAGGTGTCGAGCTCGCCGGCGTCGACCTTCGCCTTCTCGAGCTGGGCGGTGTTGTAGAAGAGATACTTGGTGTCCAGGATCCACGGGACCCCGTAGAACTTGCCGTCGTACTGCGGCGTCGCGACCGCGCCGCCGAGCATCTGCTGCTTCCACTCGTCGGGCCACCGGTCGGTGACGTCGGCGACGATGTTCTTGGTGCCGAACTCGGCCGGCCAGATCACGTCGATCAGCACGACGTCATAGGTGCCCGCCGGCGCGGCCGCCACGATCTTGTCGTGCAGCGCCTCGTAGGAGACGAAGTCGGCGGTGACCTTGATGTCGGTGTTGGCCTTCATGAAGGCCGCCGTCATCTCCTTGATGTTGTCCTCGGAGTAGCCCGCCTGCTGCATGAACAGGGCGCGGATGCTGCCGCTGCCGCTGCCACCACCGCCCTTCTCGCCGCCGCCACCGCCGACCCCGCACGCGACCAGCAGGCCGGACAGGCCGAGCGCACCTCCGCCCACGAGCAGGCCACGACGCGTCGGCCGGGGGGCGGTGATCCCGGCGAGCGAGCCCGAGACGGGTGATGTGCGCTTCATGACATCTCCATTTGTTAGGCAGGTTGCTTATTGAATGGATATTGTCAGCGGCACCGGGACGCGTCAAGAGCGACGAAGGAGATTTGTGACTGCCGCACCACATGCGTCGAGCGCCGACCAGGTCCTCGACGTCCTGCTGCACCAGACGGCGCCGGTGACCCGGCCGTTCCTGGCCACCGCGTGCGGCCTGTCCCGGCCGACGATCTTCGCCGCCATCCAGCAGTTGGAGCAGCGCGGGCTGGTGCACGCCGTCGGCCAGCAGAGCGGCACCCCGGGGCGCTCCGCCACCCTGTACGAGGTCCCGGAAGGAGCCGGCGCCCTGGCGGCGGTCGACATCGGTGGCAGCAACCTGCGGGTCGCGATCGCCGACCTGCGCGGGCAGCTGGTCGCCGAGCGGCACGAGCCGACCGCGCGGCCGGGCGGACCCGCCATCGTGACGCAGGCGATCGAGCTCCTGCGGTCCACGCTCATCGCGTCACGGATGGGCGCCGCGCCGCTGCGCACGATCGCCGTGTCCGTGCCGGGCGTGCTGGAGCACGACGGGCGGACCGTGCGCTACGCGTCGAACATCGACCAGTTCGAGCCCTTCGACTTCGCCACACCGTTCGCGGACGCGTTCGACACCGTGGTGATGCTCGACAACAACGTCAACCTCGCGGCGATGGGCGAGCGCTGGCGCGGCGCGGCCCGGGAGCTGAGCACCTTCGCGGTCGTGGCGGTCGGAGCGGGCATCGGTGCCGGCATCGTCCACGAGGGCCGGGTGATGCGCGGTGCGCACGGCGCGGCCGGCGAGGTGGCGTTCCTGCCTCCGTTCGGCAAGCGTCGCAAGGTCGACGCGCGCGCCCACGACGAGGCGGGCGGCCTGAGCCTGCTGCACGACGCCCAGTCGCGATCGGGCTGGCACGACGACCCACCGACCACCGTCGAGGACCTGTTCCGGCGGGCCGCCGCCGGCGAGCGACCAGCCGTGAAGCTGGTCGAGGAGGAGTGCGCGCGGATCGCCTCGGTGATCGCGTCGATCTGCGCGGTCATCGATCCCGAGACCGTGGTCCTCACCGGCGGCGTCGGCGACAACGACCGGCTGATCGCCCGCGCCGGCGAGCTCGCCGAGGCGATGATCCCGTTCCCGCCGGCCGTGATCAGGTCGGGCCTCGGCGAGCGCGCCAGCGTGATCGGCGCGATCTACCTGGCCGCGCAGTCCGCGAAGCAGGAGTTGACGGAGACCACCAGCGGCTGACGACCGGGGCGATCCGACGGGGGACAGCAGCCGCGCCCCGTTGGACTAACTGAGACAGGTATGTCTAGTATCGCCACCCATGAGACGCCGCCTCGCCGCCGCCGCGGCCGCAACCCTGGCCGTCGCGGCCCTCGCCTCCCAGCTGGTCATCCCGTCGGTGGCGGAGGGCCGGCTGCGAGACCGGCTCGCCACCGTGGGTGCGGTCTCGAGTGTGGACGTCTCTGCGACGCCGGCCGTGAAGATGCTGTTCGGATCGGTCGACCGGGCCGCGGTGGAGATGCACGACGCGAGCCTCGATGGCGCCTCCGACCTGGATCCGGACATGATCGCGAAGCTCGACGGCGTGCAGGAGGTCGACGCCGAGATCGGCCGGCTGAGCGCCGGCCCGATCGACGTCGACGAGGTCCGCCTGGTCAAGGACGGCGATCGCCTGGAGGCCTCCGGCGACATGGACCTCAGCGCGATCAAGGGGCTGATCCCGGGCGTGAAGGTGAGCGTGAAGGGCGGCAGCATCCTGCTGGACCTGTCCTCGAGCGGCCTGCCCCTCCCCTTCCCGGTCCAGCTCGAGATCGTCGCCGAGGACGGCGCGATCGTCGCTCGCCCGCTCGGCGCGGCCGCCGCGATGCTGCCGCCGCAGCCACTGCTCGAACGACCCGAGCTGGCGGTGCAGGACCTGCGCGCCCAGCTCGAGGACGGCCGGCTGACTCTGGCTGCCGACGCGCGGCTGACCTGAGCCCCGTGCCGCACCGGTCACCCCGGTCGTGAGCTCGGCGTTCGCATGGCCCCACAGCACCCGATCCCGGCCGTCCTCACGAGACGCTCAACGACCCGTGGTCCCCGGCGAACCGGAAGCCGCGCCGCCGCTTGGCGTGCAGGTAGCGGAGGTTCTCGGTCGTCTCGTGCAGCGCGGTAGGCAAGGTTCGTCGTACGGCGACCCCACCGGCGGCGAGCCCTGCGGCCTTCTGCGGGTTGCCGGTCATCAGGTCCACCTGCAACACGTCGAGAGCCCGCAGCATCCGGCCGGCCACCTCGTACCCCCGAGCGTCCTCGGGGTAGCCGAGCGCCCGGTTCGCCTCGAACGTGTCGAGCCCCTGATCCTGGAGCCGGTAGGCGTCGAGCTTGGCGTAGAGACCGATGCCTCGGCCCTCCTGGCGCAGATAGACCAGGTAGCCGCCGTGCTCGGCGATCCGGACGAGCGCCTCGTCGAGCTGCGGTCCGCAGTCGCAGCGCCGGGAGCCGAAGACGTCCCCGGTCAGGCACTCGGAGTGGAGCCGAACCAGCGGCACGCCGCCTCGCGGCCGCCGGTAGGGCCCGACCGCGACGACCAGGTGCTCCTCGGCGCCGGGCAGCCCGGTGAACGTGTGTACCCGGCCCGGGAGGGTCCGGCCGCCGGCCGCCATCGTCAGGTCGATCTCGGCACGCACCCGGACGGGCACCTCCCCGGTGGCCGGCCTCATCCCACAGCCTCCAGCGCCGGGCCCAGGCGCGCCGCGGCCGCCCGCGTGTGCCGACCGCAGCGTCCATCCAGGACGGCGGCGAGCGAGTCGAGGTCGTCCACGTCCGCGCGCACGGTGTCCACCCCGGCCACGTCCAACGACACGGCGCCGGTCGCGGCGTGCCGGGAGGCGGAGCCCGCGCCGTACGCCGGGCGGAGGTCCCCGGCCCCAGCGGTCAGCACGGTGGTCCCGGTGCCGTCCCTGTCCGGCAGGAACGCTCGGCGGAACCGTGCCGCCTCGGCCAGGCAGCGGCCCAGCTCGGCGGGGTCGAGGGCCGGTAGGTCGCCGGGGACGACCACGATGCCGCGGCCGGGCAGCCGGTCGAGCGCGACCGCAGCGCCTCGTTCGAGAGAGGCGTTCAGGCCGAGGCCGGCGACCGGGACCGAGCGGACGGCCGGCAGGACGACCCGATCCAGCTCGTCGTCCCAGAGCACCAGGACCGCATCGACGGCCGGGGTCTCCTCGAGCGCCGCGACCGTGTCGCGCAGCAACGCGGTGGCGAGCTCTCGGCGCTGTGCGTCCGGCAGGCCGGTGCGACTCTTGGCGCTCGCGAGCGCCTTCTGCGGCACGACCGCGCACCAACGGGCCATCAGACGACTGGTCGGAGCCCGGTCACCCGGATGCCCGAGTGCGCCTTGTACGCCCGGTTGACCGAGATCAGCACAGCGGTCAGCGGCTCGAGCTGGCGCGCCAGGCGCAGGCGCCCGGCGGCGATACCGGGGCGGCCGGTGACGGAGCGAGCGAGCTCGATCACGACGTCCTTGGCCGCCTCGTCGTCACCGACCACCAGCACGTCCTCGAGCAGCTCCTCGTCGGTGATCAACGTGACCGCGGAGAGGTGGTGGAACGCGCCGATCACGGCCGACCCCGGCAACAGCGCGGCCGCGGACTCGGCGGCGCTGCCCGTGGGCACGTCGAGTCCGAACGGGCCTTGCTTGTCGAAGCCGAGCGGGTTCACGCAGCTGATGACGATCTTGCCCTCGACCACGTCGCGCAGGGACGCGACGAGCTCGTCGTGGCCGTCGTACGGGACGGCCAGGAGCACGACCTCGGCCTTGCGGACCGCCTCGAGGTTGGTCGCGCCACTGATGCACGCCGCGGGAGGCAACCGGACGGCCAGCTCGTCCGCTGCGGAGCGGGCACGCTCCTCGTCACGGGAGCCGAGGATCACCTCGTGACCGCTGGTGGCCAGGCGGTAGGCCAGGCCCCTGCCCTGCGGGCCGGTGCCGCCGATGATCGCGATGGACTGCCTGCTCATCTGTGTTCCTCTCGGTGGATCTCAGGGGGCGTTGGTGACCATCGGCAGCAGCGTCCGGGTGGCTCCGTCGAACCTCAGGGCCGCTTCGGCTCGCTCGTCGGACACGTGCCCGTACGTCGTGGTCCGCTGCCTGGCGGGACGGCCCGCCAGAGCGGCGATCCCGTGCATCTGCTCGACCGTCTTGAGCGAGCCGAACGTCGACCCGGCCATCCGGCTGATCGTCTCCTCCATCAGCGTGCCGCCGATGTCGTTCGCGCCGCTCCGCAGCAGGTCGGCGCAGCCGTCCTCGCCGAGCTTGACCCAGGAGCACTGGATGTTGTCGATCGCACCGTGCAGCAGGATCCGGGCCATCGCGTGCACCGCCCGGTTGTCGCGGTTGCTCGGCCCGGGCCGCGCCACGCCGGCGAGGTAGACGGGAGAGCTCTGGTGGATGAACGGCAAGGGCACGAACTCGGTGAAGCCACCGGTCTCCCGCTGGACCCGCGCGAGCAGCCGCAGGTGGGCGACCCAGTGGTGCGGCGCGTCCACGTGGCCGTACATCATCGTGGCGCTGGATCGGACGCCGAGGCTGTGGGCCGTCTTCACGACATCGACCCAGACGTCGGCCGGGAGCTTGCCCTTCGTCAGCACCCACCGGATCTCGTCGTCGAGGATCTCGGCGGCCGTCCCCGGGATGGTGTCGAGCCCGGCGTCTCGAGCGGCGATCAGCCAGTCCCGGACCGAGAGGCCGGAACGGGCCGCACCCGAGACGATCTCCATCGGGGAGAACGCGTGGATGTGCAACCCGGGCGCCCGTCGCCGGACCTCCGCGGCCAGGTCGAAGTACGCGGTGCCGGGCAGCTTGGGGTCGATCCCACCCTGCATGCACACCTCGGTCGCGCCGACGGCCCACGCCTCCTCCGCGCGCTGGCCGACCTCGTCGATCGACAGCGTGTACGCGTCAGCGTCCGTCTCGCGCTGGGCGAAGGCACAGAAGCGGCAGCCGACGTAGCAGACGTTGGTGAAGTTGATGTTGCGGTTGACCACGAACGTCACGTCGTCACCGACGACGTCACGTCGCAGACCGTCCGCGAGCCGGCACAGCTCGTCGAGTGCCGGCCCGTCCGCGGTCATCAGGGCCAGCGCCTGCGCGTCGGAGAGGGCCCCCGGGTCGCGCTCGGCGACGCGGAGCGCAGCCGAGACCTCCGGCGGGAGCGCCGGAGCGGGTGCGGAGTGCCGGACCTGCTCGCGCAGCACTCCCCAGTCGCCGTAGGCGACGTCGAAGTCCGAGCGCCGGTCGGTCCGGCGGCCGGTGACGTCGATCTCGGCGTGCAGGTCCGTACGCCCCACGCTCCCCCACGCGACGTCCGGCTGCTGCCAGGGGCGCCCGGTCGGCAGGGCACCGGCGGCCGCCAGGCCGGTGGCCGGGTCGATCAGGGCGCGCACGTGCGGGACGATCCGCGGGTCGAGCCACGGGTCGCCGGCCAGGGCGTGCTCGGGGTGGACCGTCAGGCGCTCGCGGAGCTCGAACCCGGCCGCGGCGGAGAGCTCCGCGAGCCGCTCGACCTCGGGCCAGGGGCGTTCGGGGTTCACGTGGTCGGGGGTCACCGGCGAGACGCCGCCCCAGTCGTCGACGCCGGCCCCGAGCAGCCGGTCGAACTCGTGCGGGTCGGAGAGGTTCGGTGGCACCTGGATCCGCATCCTCGGCCCGAGGACCAGCCGCGCGACGGCGATCGCGGCGAGGTACTCCTCCACATCCGCGTCCCGTGTCCGCCTCATCGCGGTGTCGGGCTTCGCCCGGAAGTTCTGGACGATGACCTCCTGGATCGCGCCGTACTGGCGAGCGACCCGGCGGATCGCGAACAGCGACTCGGCACGGTCCTGCAGCGTCTCGCCGATGCCGACCAGGATCCCGGTGGTGAACGGGATCGCGCTACGAGCAGCGTCCTCGAGCACCCGCAACCGGACGGCGGGGTCCTTGTCGGGTGAGCCGTAGTGGCACCCGCCCGGCTCGGTGAACAGCGCCGTCGCGGTGGTCTCGAGCATCAGCCCCATGGACGGGGCGACCGGCTTGAGCCGCTGGAGCTCCTGCCAGGTCATCACGCCTGGGTTGAGGTGCGGAAGCAGCCCGGTCTCCTCGAGCACCAGGATCGCCATCGCCCGGACGTAGGAGAGGGTGTCGGGGTAGCCCCGCGACTCGAGCCACTCGCGCGCGACGTCCCAGCGATCCTCGGGCCGGTCACCCAGCGTGAACAGCGCCTCCTTGCAGCCCTGGGCGGCTCCCGCCCTGGCGATGTCCAGCACCTCGTCGGGCGACAGGAACGGCGCCGGGACGCGTCCGGGCGTCGTGGCGAACGTGCAGTAGTGGCACCGGTCGCGGCACAGTCGGGTGAGCGGCACGAAGACCTTCCGGCTGTACGTGACGATCCCGGTCCGCCCGGCGTCGTCGAGCCCACGGTCGCGCACGGTGGCGGCCGCCCGGCAGAGCGACTCGAGGTCCACCCCGCGTGCCTGCAGGAGTACGACGGCCTCGGCGACGTCGAGCGCCTTGGCCGACTCCGCGCGTGCGAGCGCTCGGGACATGCCGGCGACGGCGGTCATCGGGCCACCACCCACGACGGGCTGCGCCTGGAGGTGAACGCGGCGACGCCTTCGGCCGCCTCCGCGCCGGCGAAGAGCCGGGCCGACACGCCGGCCATCTCCACCAGGAGACCGTCCACGTCCACTCCGATCCGTTGTCGGGCCAGTGTCTTGATCACGCGCTGTGCATCGGGGGCGCCCTGGCGGAGCTCGGAGAGGACCGTCGAGACCTTCGACGCGTCCTCGACGACCCTGGTGACCAGGCCGAGCTCGTGCGCGGTCACCGCCCCGAACACCGCGCCGTCGAGCAGCCGCGGCACCAGCGCGCGGACGTCGGCGAGCGGCAGCGTCACGGCCATCACCAGCGCCGGCGCGACGCCGACCCGCGACTCGGAGTAGGCGAAGCTCGAGCGGGCCGTCGCCAGGACGACGTCGGCGCAGGCCAGCAGTCCCAAGCCGCCACCACGCACGGCACCGTCGACCATGACCACGACGGGCTTGGGGTAGTGCCAGAGCTCGCGGAGCAGGTGGGCGAGGAGCTCGGAGTGGGAGCTGTCGTCAGGGCCGAGTGCCGCGCGCTCCTTGAGGTCCACGCCGGAGCAGAACGCCGGCCCGACGTGCTGGACCAGGAGTCCGCGGCCCGTGCCGGTCGCCGAGCGACGCACCTCGTCGTGCAGCGCGGTGAGCAGCTCGACCGAGAGAGCGTTGCGGTTCGTGGGCGAGTCGATCTCCAGGGTGTCGAAGCCCTGCCGGGTCCCGACCCGGAGCAGGCCACTCACGACTGCGCCTCGTAGTCGTAGAAGCCACGACCGGACTTCTTGCCGAGGTGCCCGGCGGCGACGAGGTCGACCAGCACCGCGGGCGGTTCGTACGCCGCGTCCCCGGAGCGCTCGAACATGCTGCGCAAGTTGTTCAGGCGGGCGTCGAGCCCGACCAGGTCGGCGAGCTCCAGCGGTCCCATGGGATGTCCGTAGCCCAGCCTCAACGCCTTGTCGATGTCGGCGGCGTTGGCGACCTGCTCCTCGACCATGCGCATGGCCTCGGTCCCGAGGATCAAGCCCAGTCGGCTGGTCACGAAGCCCGGGAGGTCTCGCACCACGATCGGGTCCTTGCCGAGGCGGACCGCGAGCGCCACCGCCCGGTCCCGGGCGTCGTCGCTCGTCCGTGTGCCGACGACGACCTCGACCAGAGGCATCCGGTGGGCCGGGTTGAAGAAGTGCATCCCCACCACACGGGACGACCCGCCGCACGCCTCGGCGAGCGCGCTGATGCTCATCGTCGAGGTGTTGCTGACGAGCAGCGTGCCGGGTGGCGCGCCGCGCAGCTGCTGGAAGATCTGCGTCTTGAGCGGGAGGATCTCCGGCACCGCCTCGATGACGACCTCGGCCGTCTCGAGGGAGCCGGCCAGTGACGTGGTCGTGTGCAAGACCCCCCGATCCGGCTGCGGGTGTCGGGCGAAGTGCTCCGACACCCGTGCCTGAGCACGGTCGAGCACGTCCTCGGCGACGTCCACCAACGTCACCTCGAAGCCCGTGGCGAGTGCTGCGATCGCGATGCCACGGCCCATCGTGCCCCCACCCACGACCACCATCGACGTGCTCATCGGCTGGCCTCGTCGGTCACGGGGCCGTACGCGCGACGGAGCGATGCTCGATCGACCTTGCCGGTGCTGCTCTTCGCGAGCCCGTCGACGTACTCGATGTGTCGCGGATAGGCATGGGCCCCGACCTCGGCGCGCACCCGCGACTGCAGCTCGGTGGTCAGCTCGGGGCTGGGAACCACGTCCGCGCCCAGGACCACGAAGGCGGTGACCTCCTGGCCCCGCTGGGGATCGGGCAGCCCGACGACGGCGCACTCGGCGACGTCCGGGTGCGCCAGGATCGCGCCCTCGATCTCGGCCGGGCCCAGTCGATAGCCACCGCTCTTGATGATGTCGTCGGCCCGTCCGTGGAAGTACAGGTTCCCGTCGGCGTCCGCGTGTGCGGAGTCTCCCGTCAGGAGCCAGCCGTTGCGGAACTTGGCGGCCGTCGCCTCGGGCGCATTCCAGTAGCGCAGCATGCACACCGGGTCGTCCGCGCGTACCGCGATCTCGCCCACGACGCCCGGCCCGACCGGCTGCTGGCGTGCGTCGAGGATGGCGACCTCGTGACCGGGGTACGGGCGTCCGAGGCATCGCGGGTCGAGCTCACCGAGCACGTTCGCGTGACCGATCAACGCGTTGGCCTCGGTCTGGCCGAAGGCGTTGTTCACACTCAGGCCGAGCTCGTCGCGAGCCCAGGAGGCCAGCTCGGACTCGACCGCCTCGGCGCCGCTGATCAGTACCCGCAGCCGGAGAGTGGCCATCGTCTCCTTGGTGAGGGCGCCCGAGCGTTGCAGCACCCGGAGCGCCGTGGGCGGGAAGAGCCCCACACTCACGCCGGTGTCCCGCATGATGGCGACCGTGCGCTCGGCGTCGAACCGAGGCTCGCGGTAGGCCACCACGGTGATTCCATAGGCGAGCGGCACGAGCAGGCCCAGCATCAGGCCGCCGGCCCAGGACCAGTCGACGGGGCTGTAGGCCACGTCGCCCTCACGGACGTGGTCCCACGCGAGGTCGATCGCGTGATGGCCGAGCAGCACCCGGTGACCGTGCAGCACCCCTTTGGACGAGCCGGTCGTGCCCGAGGTGTAGAGGAGGAGTGCCGGGTCGTCGGCTCCGGACGAGGCGAAGGACGTGAGCGGCTCGTGCCCGTCGAGGGCGCCCCCGAGCCAGCCCTCGTCGCCGGTGACGAGCAGGGTGGCGCCGGTGCGCTCGGCCAGCTCGCGCTCCCCGATCCCTCCCGCGCAGACGAGCACCAGGGCGCCGCTGTCCTCGAGGCGGTGCGCGACCGCGTCGACCCCGAGGACGTTGGACACGGTCACGACGACGGCGCCGAGCTTGAGCGTGGCGAGGACCGCGATCGCCATCTCGGCACTCTGGGGGAGCTTCACCGCGACCCGATCGCCGACGCCGACGCCCAGGCCCCGGAGCACGCCGGCGAGTCGGCTGGAGAGGTCGTCGAGCCGGCCGAAGGAGACCTCGGTGGTCCGGTCAGGAGCGACCACGACGAGTGCCGGGCGCCCCGCGGGGGCCGACAGACAGTCGGTCGCGATGTTGTAGTCGGCGAGCGCCGGCCAGCGGAACGCGTCCCGGGCGGCCTCCCAGCTGCCCACCTGCGGGGCCTTGATGGAGGCGAGGCCGGTCATCGGAGTGCCCCCTTCTCGGGCCGGTCGACGATCGCTTCGACGAACGCGTCGTCGAAGCCGAGCTCGGCGAGGATCTCGGCGGTGTGCTCGCCGAGACCGGGTGGCGGCCGGCGTACGGATCCGGGGTTGTCGGACAGCTTCACCGGGACCCCGGTGACCTTCAACGGCCCGGCATGGTGGTCGACGTCGACCACCATCTGGTTGTGGAGCACCTGCGGGTCGCTGAAGACGTCGACGTAGTCGTTGACCGGGCCGACGATCACGTCGTGCTTCCAGAGGACGTCCAGCGCCCGGTCACGGGGCACGGTCCCCAGGAACGCGCCGATCTCGGCGTCGAGCGCCACACGGTTCGCCAGGCGCAGCTCGTTCGTCCGGAACCGCTCGTCGTCGGCCAGCGCGGGGCGACCCATCGCGGCGCACAGGTTGCCGAAGAACTTGTCGTTGTAGCAGGCCAGGTGCAGGAAGCGCCCGTCGGCGCACTCGTAGGCGTTGTACGGCGCGTACCAGTCGATGCTGTTGCCCGAACGCGGCTGCTGCGTGCCGAGCAGGAAGTACTTCCCGGTGTACGGCGCCTGGATGTGCACCAACCCGTCGATCAGCGAGACGTCGACCTGCTGGCCGTGGCCGGTCGCCTCCCGGGCTCGCAGCGCGGCCAGGGCACCGACCGAGGCGAGCAGCGAGGCCGTGGCGTCCCCGACCGGCGGCCCGGCCTTCGTCGGGGGTCCGCCGGCAGGTCCGGTGACGGCCATGAAGCCGGTCAGGGCCTGGGCGACCGGGTCGATCCCCGCGCGGCCGGCGTAGGGCCCCTCGGCGCCGAACGACGACAACGAGACCGAGATGACGCGAGGGTTCTGAGCGCGCAGCGTCTCGTGGTCGAGCCCGAGCGACCGGCGGGCCGAGGGACGCAGGTTGTCCACGACGATGTCCGCCCACTGCACGAGACGAGCCAGCACCTGCTGGCCCTCGTCGCTTCGAAGGTCGATGCGCACGCTGCGCTTGTTGCGGTTGACCCCGACGAACACCCCGCTGTCGGATCCTCGCCGCGGGCCGAACCGGCGGGTCTCGTCGCCGTTCGGCGGTTCGAGCTTGATCACGTCCGCGCCCAGGTCCCCGAGCAGGGTCGCGCAGTAGGGTCCGGCGAGCATCGACGCCGCGTCGAGGACCTTGACGCCTTCGAGTGCCATCATCGCGATCACCGCGGCTTCAGGCCGAGCTCGCGGGCCACGATGTTGCGCTGCACCTGCGAGGCCCCACCGGCGACGGTCGCGATGACCGCATCGACGTAGTGCATCGTCAGCGGGTGCTCGTCGACGTAGCCGTAGCCACCGTGCAGCTGCATGCAGTACCGCGCAGCGTCGGCGTAGAGCTCCGCGGAGGCGATCTTCGCCATCGACGCCTCCTTGGTGTGCGGCTGTCCGGCGTCGTGGAGCTCACCGCCGCGGTAGACCAGCAGCCGGACGCTCTCGACACGCGTGTAGAGGTCCACGAGCAGGTGGGCGACGGCCTGGAAGTCACCGATCGCCCGGCCGAACTGCTCGCGCTCCTTGACGTGCTGCAGGGTGTCCTCGAGGACCTGCAGGGTGGCGCCGACGAAGCCGGCGCTGATGATCAGGCGCTCGAGCGGGAGCTCGGCGCCGAGCTGGCGCCAGCCGTTGTTCTCGACGCCGACGAGCCGATCGACCGGCACCCGGACGTCGTCGAGGAAGACCTCGTAGACGCCGGTGATGTTGCGTCCCATGGTGGGCAGGCGGCGCAGCGTGACGCCGGGCAGGGTCGGGTCGAGGAGGATCATGCTGATCCCGTCCTGCTTGCGGGCCGCCGGGTCGGTCCGGGCGTAGAGCTGCACGATCGTGTCGGGGAGCCCGGCCGCCTCGCAGAAGGTCTTCTGGCCGTTCAGGACGTAGTGGTCTCCGTCTCGCCGAGCCGAGGTGAGCAGGCTCGCCGCGTCGGAGCCCGCTTCGGGCTCGGTGACGGCGATGGAGAGTCGGGTCCGGCCACTCATGATGGCCGGGATCAGCTCGGCCTTCTGGACGTCGGAGCCGTCGGTGACGATCGTGCGCAGTCCGGAGGCGGTGAGGCTGAAGCACGCCACCAGGTCGGTGCTCCCGCGCCCGAGCTCCTCAGCGACCACGAGCAGGTCGCTGGCGGTGCCACCCGAGCCGCCGAGCTCGTCGGGGATGCCGATGCCGTACCACCCGAGGTCGGCGATCTGGTCGAACACCTCCTTCGGGTAGGTACCTGCCTTGTCCCACTCGAGGCAACGCCACTCGTCGCACTCCTTGTGCACGAAAGCGCGCACGCTCTGGCGCACGAACTCCCGCAGCTGGTCGGAATCGGTCATGTCCTCGGTCACTTCTCCTCAATCCAGGCGTACTCGGGGGGCGGCGTGAGGTCGTGGGGCGAACCCCGCCTCAGCACCTGCTTGACGTGGGCGACCGACGAGCGCGGGCTCGTCGCGAGGCGGCGAGCGAAGCCGCGGGCGTGCGCGTGTGCGGACTCGTCGTCGGGCAGGGCGTGCGCGAGCCACCCGAGGGCGACCCCCTCGTCGGGGCCGTAGGTGCCGCCACCGAGGGCGATGTCGGCAGCCCGGACCGGGCCGACCACCTCGACGAGCCGCGCAGTGATCGCGGCGGGCAGGCGCAGCCCCTTGGGCACCTCAGGAAGGCTGAACCGCGCCGACGCGGACCCGATCGTGAGGTCGCAGGCCAGCGCCAGGCCCCAGCCGGCGCCGTACGCGGCACCGGTCACCACCGCGATCGTCGGCTGCTCGAGGTTGCGCAGCCGGGCGATCGCCTCGGTGACCAGCCTGATCCTCCGTTGGCGGTCCTCGGCTGATGCCGTGGCGCCGAGCTCCTTGAGGTCCGCGCCCGCGCAGAAGGCCCCACCCGCCCCGGCCAGCACGACGACCCGGAGGTCGGGGGCGTCCTGCACGACGGCCAGCTCCGCGACGAGGCTGCGCAGCAGCTCGGTCGTGAGGGCGTTCCTGCTCTCGGGCCGGTGGAGGGTGAGGGTCACCACTCCCTCGTCCACGGTGCGCAACAGCTGGGTCATCGCGAGGCTCGTCCGGGCCAGACCTGCGGGATGACCTGATCGATCAGGAGCCCGGCGGCCTCGTGCGGGTCGGGCCCGAGCGGGGCCCCGACGTAGAACTCGGTGTAGCCCTCCGCGGCGGCGAGGTCGCGCAGCTCCGCGATGGCCGGCACGCACTCCTCCGGGGTCCCCGAGACGATCAGCGCGTCCGCCAGGTCGTCGGAGCACTGCGCGGCGGCACCGTCGATGCCGAGACCGGCGTCGAAGGCGTCCTTGACCGCGCCCGCCGACTCGAGGTCGAGGCCGACCCGCTCGAGGTCGGGCCACAGGCGCGGGTTGCCGACGACGAGTGCGACCTGCCGGCGCGCGTGCTCGCGGGCACGCTTGCGGTCGGTCGAGATCGAGGTGTTGATGCCGAAGATCAACCGCAGCGGCGCCATCGACGCCGGCCGGGCCGCCATGGCCCGGTCGAGCCCCGATATCTCCCCGAATCGACCGGTGCGGAACGCGGCCCGGGACAGCGTCGGCATGTTGCTGGGCGAGATGAGGCCGTCGGCGTGCTCCCCGGCGACGGCGAGGATGCGCGGCCCGACACCCGCGAGGACGATGCACGGCGGTCGTTCCACGCCGTAGGTCAGCTCGGCGACGGCACCGGGCTTGTACGACAGCGCCTGACCCAGGGTGGGGAAGCGGTCGAGCTCCACCCGGCTACCCGCCCAGAGGTCCCGCATCAGGACGATCGCCTCGCGCACGGCCGAGATCGGCCGGTCCTTCTGGAACAGGCTGTTCACGATCGCCCCGCCGGTGCCCATCCCGACGATGACCTCCCGGCCGTCGGGCACGACCTCGGCCAGGGTTGCCGCCGACGAGGCCATCTCGATCGGGTTGCGTCCGATCGGATAGGTCACGTTGGTCCCGACGCCGCAGCCGGCCTGCGCGAGGGCGCCGAGCAGTGCGTACACGTTGCGGGCCAGCATCTGGTCCTGGACCCAGACGGTGTCGACGACCGGCGCCAGCCGCTGGCCGAGGGCTACCAGCTCGCGCGAGCCGCTCCACGGGGTGATCTGGACCCCCAGCGCTCCGGTCATGACGCTTCTCCTTCATCTCCGGCGAGCGCGGCGCCGGGCGGCACCGCACGCGCGAGCGACAGCAGCCCCCGGTCCATCGTGGCCACTCGGTCGGCCAGCTGGTGGGGAAACGGCCCAGCCTGCTCCATGAGCACCACGGCGACCCCGCGTTCCTTGAGCAGCCGCACCAGCTCGGCGACGGCCGCGACGATGCTGGGCGCCAGCCCCTCCGTCGGCTCGTCGAGCACGACGGCTCGTGAGCCGAGGAGGACCGCGCGGGTGATGGCGAGCATCTGCTGCTCACCACCGCTGAGCAGGCGGGCGCGCACCGCGGACCGGTCGCTGAGCTTGGGGAACAGGGTCAGCAGCTCCCCCAGTGACACCGCGCCGGGCGCCGCGTGGGCGCCCACGAGGCGGACGTGCTCGGCGACGGTGCAGCTGCCGAACACCCGGCGCCCCTGGGGCACCAGGGCGACGCCGGCCCGGACGGTCGCGGTGGCGCGCGGCCTCCCGAGGTCGTGACCGGCGACCAGCACTCGCCCGGTACGTGACCGGTGCAGGCCGGCGATGGCATTGGCCAGCGTGGACTTGCCGGCGCCGTTGGGGCCGACGACGGCCAGCACCTCCCCGGCGGCCACGCGGAAGCTGGCGCCGCGGACGGCCTGGACCGCGCCGTATGTCGCCCTCAGGTTCTCGACCTCAAGCATGGTCGTCCACCCCCAGGTAGATCTCGGACATGATCGGCATCGCGCGTACGTCCTCGGGGCTGCCCTCGGCGACGACCTCGCCGAGGTTGAGCAGGGTCACGTGGGTGGCCATCCGGAACGCCAGCTCCACGTCGTGGTCGATGAACATGACCGCGAGCTCGGGATCGAGGCCGAAGACCAGGGCGAGCAGCTCCTCGGTCTCCTCGCTGCTCAGTCCTGCCCCCGGCTCGTCGAGCAGGATCACCGAGCACGGCTGGGCGACGGCGGCCACGATCTCCAGACGCCGCTGCTGGCCGTACGCCAGCTGCCCGACCTGGATGTCCCGGATCGCGGTCAGCCCGCCCCGCTCGAGCAGGCCGTCGACGTGGGACCAGACGGCGCGGGCCGTCGACCACGGCCGCACCGGGTCGAACCGGCGGGGGCTCCCGACCTGAGCGGCGATCGCGAGGTTCTGGGCCACCGTCATGGCCGGGAAGAGGTTGGTGATCTGGAAGGTCCGCGCGAGGCCGCACCGGGCACGACGGTGCACCGGCATCGAGGTCACGTCCCGGCCGCGCAGGCGGACGGTCCCGGACGTCGGCCGCAGGACTCCGGCGGCCATGTTCATCAGGGTCGTCTTGCCCGCGCCGTTGGGTCCCACCAGGGCCCGCCGCTCACCCGGAGCGAGCCGGACGGACACGTCCCGGTTGATGTGGACGCCCCCGATCTGCTTGCAGATCGCGTCGAGCTCGAGGACGGTGCTCATGGGCCCTCCTGGACCGGTACGGCGGCGAGCGCAACCGCGCCGCAGCTGGGACTCGCGCCGGTGCCGGCGTCGGGGGCCGGCGTCGCACCCTCGTCGGTGGCGGCCCGGCGGCCGATCCATCCGCGCGGACGCGTCGACACGAGGTCCCCGAGCAGCGCGACCGCGACGTAGACCAGGCCCGTCAGTGCGAGCCAGTTCTCGGTGCGGCTGCTGGCGAGGTCCTCGCCGAAAGTGAGGACCACGGCCACGACGACGGGTGCGGCCAGCGCCGCGCCGGCGATCACCACGATGATCAGGCCCCGGGCGGACACCAGGGCGCCGAGGTCCTCCGGGCTGACGAACCGGATCAGGTAGGCGTGCAGCACGCCGGCGACCGCGGCGACCGCGGCGGAGAGCTCGAAGGCGAAGACCTTGTACGCGCCGACGCGGTAGCCCAGGGCCCGCATCCGGCTCTCGCTCTCGCGGATGCCCACGAGGATGCCCCCGAGCGCGGAGCGCTGGACCAGCCGGAGCACGAGCAGGCACAGTGCCGTCACGCCGATCGTGAAGTAGAAGAAGGCGAGCGGATCGGCCAGGTCGATCGGCAGCGGCCCGGCGTCCGGGCGGGTCACCCCGACGAGCCCGTCGGACCCGCCGACCGAGCGCCACCGCAGTGCGAGGGATCGGAGCATCTCCGCGAAGGCGAGCGTGATGAGCAGGAACCCGATGCTGCCCAGGCGTGAGGCCACGAGGGCGATCGGGAGCGCCACGGCGCAGGTGAGGAGAACGGCGATGGCGAGGGCGACGAACACGTTGTCGACCTCCCACCGCGTGACGGCCAGCCCGGCGGCGTACGCACCGATCCCGAAGAACGCGGCATGGCCGAAGGACGGCAGCGCGAGGATGCGCAGGAGGAACCACACCGAGAGGCCGACCACGGCCCAGACCAGCCCCCGGGTCACGAGGCCGATCTGGAAGAGGTCGAGGTAGTACGGCGCCGCGAGGAGCGCTACCGTCCCGGCGAGCATCGCGAGCCACTTCATCGGGCACCTCCGAACAGCCCCTGGGGGCGCCAGGCGAGGACGACGACGACCAGCGCCATCATCGTGAACTCTGCGAACGTCGGCAGCAGCGCCTTGCCGTAGGCGTCGGCGATGCCGACCGTCAGGCTGGCGATGAACGCGCCCTTGAGGTTGCCGGGCCCGCCCAGGACGACGATCACGAAGGCCAGCACCAGGACCCCGAACTCCTGGCCCATGGCGGCACCCAGCACGGGGGCGCCGATCCCGCCGGCCAGGCCCGCGAGCAGGCCGGAGAGCGCGAAGACCGCCAGGAACAGCGGACCGGACGCGACCCCGGTCGCCTCCAGCATGTCCCGGTCGTCCACCCCGGCCCGGACCATCGCGCCGAAGCGGGTGCGCTCCTGCAACCACCAGAGCGATCCGGCCAGGACGAGAGCGACCCCTCCCATCAGCACCCGGTAGGTCGGGAACGCGGAGCCGGCCAGGTCCCAGGAACCGGAGGCGAACCCGGGCTCCGGGAGGGACCGGGGCAGCCCCTCCCAGAGCACGCGAGCGGTCTCCGCGAACACGAGCAGCAGACCGAAGGTGAGCAGCACCTGGCTGAGCTCGTCCGAGGCGAGCTTGGTCCACCGCAGCCGGGAGACCGCGTACACGAGCGTCGAGAGCACCGTCCCGGTCGCCCCGGCGGCGAGCACGGCCACCGGGAACGACGAGGACGAGAGCGCGGTCGCGACGTACGCGGCCACCATGAACACGGCGCCGTGGGTCAGGTTGACGAAGCCGGCCAGACCGAACGTCAGGGTGAACCCGGAGGCCAGCAGGAACAGCAGCAGGCCGAAGGACACCCCGATCGCCAGCTGGAGCACTGCCTGTGCGAAGGACATGATCACTCCTCGTCCGGCCCCGGAGGGCCCCGACGCAACGGTCGTCAGGGGATCTCGGTGACGATCTTGTGGGACAGGCCGGTGGCCGAGGACTCGACGGTGTAGTAGTAGGTCGGCGCGATCGCGTACCCGGTGTCGGGGTCGAACGCGAGCGGACCCCACGGGGCTTCGATCTTGGTGCTCCGGATGGCGGCGGCGAGCTTCTCGCCGTCGGTCGCGTCGTCGCCGGCCCGCTCGATCGCGTCGAGGAGGACACTCCCCGAGGCCCACGCACCGGCGGTGAAGTGGCTGGGGACGAAGTCCGGATTGGCGGCCTTCATGGTCGAGATGAACCGCTCGTTCTCGGCGTTGTCGAGGGTCGAGGAGTAGTAGAAGGCGGCCCCGACGCCGACCGCGGCCGGGCCGATCTGGTTGAGGACGAGCTCGGTGACGAGCGGTCCGTGCCCGATCAGCGGCATCTTGGCCTTCACCCCGAACTTGTCGTACTGCTGCACGAAGCGAATGGCGTCGGCGCCGGCGAAGCCCGCGAAGACGACGTCGGCGTCGGGGAGCTGCGAGAGGTACGAGGCGAAGTCGCTGGTGCCGAGAGGCGCGTAGACCTCCTTGACGATCGAGCCGCCGGCCTCGGTGAAGCCCTTCTTGAAGTTCTCGGCAACCTCATGGCCGTAGGCGAAGTCGCTGGCCACGATCACGGCCGACCGGTAGTCCAGGTCGGTCGCTGCGTAGGTGCCCAGCTTGCCGGCGTCGTGGCCGGCGGTCGGTGCCGCCACGGCAGCCGTCGCGAACTCGGAGAGTCCGTCGGGGTTCGGGATCGGGCCGAGCTGGGGGATGCCCCGCTCGGCGAGGATGGGTCCGACCGCGAGCGTCGCCGCACCCGTCGCGCAGCAGACCACGGCCGAGACCCCGTCCTGGTCGACGAGCTTGTTGGCCTTCGACACGGCCGTGGCGGGATCGGTGGCCTCGTCCTCGAAGACGAGCTCGATCGAGCGGTCGCCGACCTTGAAGTCGTCGAGCTTGAGTCGGGCGGTCAGGGCAGCCTCCATCGGCTTGCCGTAGAGCCCGAACGGACCCGTGTAGGGCAGCAACACGCCGATCTTGATCGGTTCGTCTGATGACTTGCTCTCGGAGACTGCGGCGCCGCCACACCCTGCGAGTACTACGGACCCTGCTACAGCGGCCGCCAGGGCGATGAGCCCACGGCCGCGGAGCCGCCCGGAGGCGAGAAAACTGGTCATGACTTCGTCCTTCGAGGGGAGTTGGATCCGAGATGTCTTATGACTTAGGTCGTCATACAACTCCCCCATTTTCCGTCTGTCAATGGTTGACTTGTCAGATCTCTGTCTCTAATATCAGCGTCGTTATGACGAACTCATCCACCAGGAACCCGCACTTCCGCGCCGAGGATCAGACCAGTGAGGTCGCGGCCGAGATGCCGGCTGCCGCAAGTTCGGGCAGTCATCAGATGACTGTCGCGACGCTCCTGCGGCCCTCCGGGACCGGCCGGGTGGCGGAGCGAGTGGTCGACGAGATCTGTGCCTACATCGAGTCGAATGGTCTGATGAATGGCGCCAAGCTGCCGCCGGAACGGGTCTTCATGGAGCTCCTGGGGGTCGGCCGCTCCTCGCTGCGCGAGGCCCTGCGGGTCCTCTCCACGGTGGGCATCATCGACGTCCGGCACGGCGACGGCATGTACGTCGCCGCCACGGCGGCGGCGCCGGCGCTGAACCCGAAGGCGATCTTCGACGCGACCGAGCAGCACGCGCTGCGCAACCTGGTCGAGACCCGGCTCGGGATCGAGCTGGCCGCGGTCACCGCCGCGACGACGCGGGCGAGCGACGACGACTTCCTCACGTTGCAGCGGATGCTCGACGACCAGGAGCTCCGGATGAGCGACGACCCGGAGTTCACCTGGGAGCCACTCGGCTTCGAGCTCGCGGTGGTGGAGGTCAGCGGCAACACCTGGCTCTACGAGGTGGAGCTGATGCTGCGCGACGCCTGGCTGGCACTGTCCAGCGGCCTACGCGCCACGGTCGGCCGGCACGAGGAGTGGCTGACCGAGCACCGCGCGATCATCGCGTCCATGCGGTCCCGCAACGTGCTGCAGGCACAACGTCTGGTGATCGCGCACCTGAGTCTCGAGCGCTTCGAGGAAGACCTCGTGGCTCCCCCAGTCTCGCGGAAGAGCAAGTCTGTAAAGGCATCCGGCCGCCATGGCCACCAACAGGAAGGCAAGTGACATGAAGTTTGGACTGCGGCTGCCGGGGGCTGGCCCGTACGCCGGGCCGGAGGCGATCACCGCCTTCGCCCAGAAGGCCGAGCAACTCGGCTTCGACTCCATCTGGATGACCGACCACATCGCGCTGCCGGTCGACGTCGCGTCGAAGTACCCGTACACCCAGGACGGCAAGTTCTTCTGGCCGCCGGAGACGCCGTACTTCGACACGATCCTGACCCTGACCTGGGCGTCGGCCGCCACCGAGCGGATCAAGGTCGGCACCTCGGTGCTGATCGCCGGCTGGCACCACCCGGTCAACACCGCGAAGGCCCTGGCCACCCTCGACGTCCTCAATGGCGGCCGGACCATCTGCGCCGTCGGCACCGGCTGGATGCGCGAGCAGTTCGAGATCCTCGGCTCGCCGTTCGAGACACGGGGCTCCCGGACCACGGAGTACCTCAAGCTCCTGCGCCACCTCTGGACCGAGGACCTGATCGACTTCCACGGAGAGCACTTCGAGTTCTCGGGCTTCAAGTTCTACCCGAAGCCGATCAGCCAGCCCTCGATCCCGCTGTGGTGCGGCGGCAAGAGCACCGGCGTCCTGAAGCGGGTGGCCGCCGCTGCCGACGGCTGGCACCCCCTGTACATCGCGCCCGACGAGCTCGAGCGCAAGCTCAAGGAGCTCGAGGGCTACCTGGCGGAGCACGACCGAACGCTCGACGACATCACCCTGTCGGCGCGTCCGGTCAGCCAGGCGACCCTCGACAAGGACACGATCGACCACTATGCCGGTCTCGGGGTCGAGCTGCTCATCGCTGACACCTCCTTCGACCACGACAACCTGCAGAGCGTGCTGGACGAGGTCGAGCAGCTCGCCGACCAGCTCATGCCGTTCGCGGACTGACCAGAGAGGGCGCACCATGCTGAACCGGCTGTTCCACATCGCGATCAACTCCACCGACCTCGATCGGTCGGTGGCCTTCTACCAGCGACTGGGCTTCCAGGCCCTGCAG
The DNA here is from genome assembly GCF_000015265.1 of Nocardioides sp. JS614. Lineage (NCBI taxonomy): Bacteria > Bacillati > Actinomycetota > Actinomycetes > Propionibacteriales > Nocardioidaceae > Nocardioides > Nocardioides sp. JS614. Next base: position 887,110 of record NC_008699.1, on the reverse strand, counting down.
GACCGCAGCGTCAGGAACGACATGGTCAAGGAGGCCTTCGCGGTCCCCTCCGGCGACCTGCGCTTCGTGCACCTGCGCCTCGGGGAGGACGACAACGCCACCATCCTCGACATCGTGCAGTGGTTCCATCCCGACACGGAGGACACCGGGACGGAGCCGGTCGCGCAGCACCAGCGCGGGCTGACCCGGTTCTCGGTGCTCACCGACGACACCCAGGCGGTCTACGACGAGCTGGCAGCCGAGGGGGTCGAGTTCATCACGAAGCCGACCGTGGTGATGACCCCGGAGGGCGGCTGGAAGGTCGCCCTGGTCAAGGACCCGGACGGGGTCGTCGTCCAGGTCACCGAGCTGCTCGCCGCCCCGGCGGCGGGCTGATCACCATGGATGCTTCCATCGACTGGTCGGACCTCCCGGTGCACGCCCCGATCACGGGGATCACCGGGCAGGTCCGGCTGGGAGCGGAGCTCTCCGCCGCTCTCTTCCGGCTCAGCCCAGGCGCGGTCGTGCCGCGGCACCACCACGTGAACGAGGAGTTCGGCCAGGTGCTCGAGGGCAGCCTCGAGCTGGAGGTGGACGCCGAGGTGTCCCGCCTCGCCGTCGGGGACAGCTTCCTGATCCCCGGGAACGTCCCCCATGCGGCGGTGGCCGGTGCCGACGGCTGTCTCCTCCTCGAGTGCTACGCGCCACCTCGCAACCCGTTCCTTCCCGCAGAACCAGGGGCATCCTCATGACGACCACGACGGACGCTTCGGACCTGGCGGTCTACGACCTCTTCGTGGACGGCCGCTGGCAGCCCTCGCGGACCGGGCGCACCTCGGAACGGACCAGTCCGGGCGACGGCCGGCTCGTCGGCCGCTACGCCCGCGGGGACGGGGCGGACGTGGACCTCGCCGTCGCCGCCGCCCGGCGCGCCTTCGACGAGGGCCCCTGGCCGACCATCGACGCGACCAAGCGCGCTGCCATCATGCGGCGCGCCGCGGACCTGCTGCGCGAGCGCGCCGACACCATCGGCCGGCGGATCGCGCTCGAGCTGGGCAAGCCGATCTCGATGGCCCGCAACGAGGTCGTGCTGACCGCCGAGGTCTTCGACTACTACGCCGCCCTGGCCCTCGACCAGCGCGGTGAGCTGATCTCCCAGCACACGGCCTCCGCCCTCGGCATGATCGTGAAGGAGCCGGTCGGCGTGGTCGGCATGATCACGCCCTGGAACTTCCCGCTGCTGCTGCTCTCCTGGAAGGTGGCCCCGGCCCTCGCCGCCGGGTGCACGATGGTCGCGAAGCCGGCCAGCCTGACCCCGGGGAGCACGCTGGATCTCGCCTCGGTGCTGGCGGACGCGGGTGTGCCCGACGGCGTCTACAACGTCGTCACCGGCGGCGGCGCCGAGGTCGGCGACGCGCTCGCCCAGCACCCGGGCATCGACAAGATCGCGTTCACCGGGTCCACCGAGGTGGGCCAGACCGTGATGCGCGCGGCGGTCGGCACGGTCAAGAAGGTGAGCATGGAGCTGGGCGGCAAGTCGCCCAACATCGTGTTCGCCGACGCCGATCTCAAGCAGGCCGTGCGTGGTGCCTACTGGGGCATCTTCCTCAACAGCGGCCAGGCCTGCCAGGCCGGCAGCCGATTGCTCGTCCAGCGCGAGGTCCACGAGGAGTTCGTCTCCTCGCTGGTGGAGATGGCACGGTCCAGCAAGGTCGGGGATCCCCTCGACGAGGGCACCCAGATCGGGCCCATGGTCGACCAGGCGCAGCTCGACACGGTGCTCGACTACATCGGGAAGGGTCGGGAGGCGGGGGCGGCGCTGGTCGCCGGCGGGAACCGGCTCGGCGGAGAGCTGGCCGACGGCCTCTACGTCGAGCCGACCATCTTCGACAACGCCGCGCCCGACCACGCGATCTCCCGCGAGGAGATCTTCGGACCGGTCCTGGCAGTCACGCCCTTCGACACCCTCGACGAGGCGGTCCGCCTGGCCAACGACTCGCCGTACGGCCTCGCGTCCGCGGTGTGGAGCACGAACATCGACACCGCGATCAAGACGTCCAAGCGCCTGCGCGCCGGCACGGTGTGGATCAACGCCTACCACGATGCGGGACTGCCGTTCTGCATGCCGATGGGCGGCTACAAGTCGAGCGGGATCGGGCGTGAGCTCGGCCGCGAAGGCCTGGCGCAGTACTTCGAGACCAAGGCGATCCACCTGCGACTCGGGCGCTGACCGCGCCCATCCCATCGACCTCTCATTGGAGGCAGTACATGTCCACCGCCCCAGCACCCGCCGTCAGCGCGGTCCGTGCAGCGAGCACCCTCAGCGCAGACGACCTGACCATCGAGCGGATCGAGGTCATCCCGATGCGGGTGCCGTTGGCGCGGCTCTTCCAGGGCTCGCACTACTCGATGTCCACGCGCTGCACGATCGTCACGCGCCTGCACACGCGCTGCGGCCTCGTCAGCGAGGTCTACAACGGCGACACCGACGCCGAGCAGTCCGTCATCGTCGGCATCATCCGCGACGAGATCGTCCCGCAGCTGATCGGCCGCAGCGCCCTGGCCCACGAGTCCTGCTGGGAGGCGATGCTCCCGCCGACCTATGACATCCTCCGGGACCGCTCCGTCGCGCTCCAGGCGATCGCGTGCCTCGACTCGGCGATCTGGGACGTCGTCGGCAAGGCCGTCGGCCTGCCGCTGTTCCAGCTCTGGGGGGGCTACCGCGACCGGCTACCCGCGATCTGCATCGGCGGGTACTACAGCGACGACGAGGCCGACATCGGCCGCCAGATCGAGCGCTACCTCGACCTCGGGTTCGCGGGGTGCAAGTTCAAGGTCGGCCGCCTCACCCCGGCCGAGGACGCACACCGGACCCGCCTGGCCCGCAAGGCCGCCGGCGACGACTTCGTGCTGATGGTCGACGCCAACCAGGGCTTCACCCGCCGGGGCGCGATCGAGTTCGCCGGACTGACCGAGGACCTCGACCTGCGCTGGTTCGAGGAGCCGGTCGGTTGGGTCAACGACCGGCTCTCCATGCGCGACGTGCGCCTCACCACCGGGATCCAGGTGGTGGCCGGCCAGAGCGAGGACACCCGGGCCGGGCTCCGCGACCTCATCACCGCGGGAGCGGTGGACGCGTGCAACGCCGACGCCAGCTGGATCGGTGGTCCGAGCGAGTGGCGCCGCGTCGCCGCGCTCGCCTCGATGTACGAGGTCGACATGGCACACCACGAGGAGCCGCAGATCTCCGCCCACCTCCTGGCGTCGATCCCGCACGGCACCTACCTCGAGACCTTCGACCCCGACCGCGACCCGATCTTCTGGAACATGATCGCGAACCGGCGTCCCTTCCAGGACGGGGACTACCTGGTGCCGGAGGGACCGGGATTCGGCCTCGAGCTGGACTGGGACTACATCGAGCGATACCGCTCGGATCCGGCGTCGTGAGCACCGGCGTCGCCGTCGTCGGGGCGGCCGAGGCCGACGACATCGGCGTCGTACCCGGGAAGTCGTCGGTGCAGATGCACGCCGAGGCCGCCGCCAACGCGCTGGCCCACGCCAACCTCGGGTTGCGCGACGTCGACGCCCTGTTCACCTGTGGCCTGGACTTCATGCCGTCCCTCCTGGTCAGCGAGTACCTCGGCCTCCAGCCCCGCTACTCCAGCAGCAACTCGATCGGCGGCTCGTCGTTCGTGGCCCATGTCCACGAGGCGGTCCTCGCCATCCGGAGCGGACGCTGCGAGGTGGCTCTGGTCACTCACGGCGAGACCCGCCGCTCCAACCGGCGGCGCGGGGTTCAGGCCCGGCCGCACCACTTCGACCCGTGGCTTCCGGACTGGCAGTGGGAGCGTCCGTACGGCGTGGCCGCGCCGCCCGCCGCCTACGCCCTGGCGGCGACCCGCCACATGCACGAGTACGGGACGACCACCAAGCACTTCGCTGAGATCGCGGTCGCGACCCGGGCCTGGGCGGCGCTCAACCCGCGGGCCTACCGGCAGGCGCTGCTGACGATCGACGAGGTGCTCGCCGCGCCGTACTTCGTCTACCCGTTCCGCCCGACCGACATCTGCCTGGTGACCGACGCCGGGGGCGCGGTCGTCCTGACGTCGACCGCTCGCGCCCGCGATCTCGGCGTACCCGTGGTCGAGGTGCTCGGCTCGGCGGTCGCCCACACGCACTACGGGATCTCGCAGATGCCGGACCTCACGACGACCCCGGCCGCCGTCTCCGGTGCCGAGGCCTACCGGGAGGCCGGGATCGGCCCCGATGACGTCGACGTGGCCGAGCTCTACGACTCCTTCACCTACACCGCGCTCGTGCAGCTCGAGGACCTCGGATTCTGCGCCAAGGGCGAAGGTGGGGACTTCGTCTCCGGGCAGCGCACCGCGCCCGGCGGCGACTTCCCCCTCAACACGAGCGGCGGCGGCCTCTCCTACACCCACCCCGGGATGTTCGGCATGTTCCTGCTGATCGAGGCCGTCCGGCAGCTGCGGGGCGAGTGCGACGACCGTCAGGTGCCGGCGGCGGAGGTGGCCCTCGTCAACGGCATGGGCGGCTATCTGTCCAGCTCCGCCACGGCGATCCTGGGCAGGCGCTGATGAGCACGCCCGCGGACCGCCGGCTCCGGCCGGTGTCCTCCCCGAGCCCGGATGCCGTGCCGTTCTGGGAGGCGGCGACACGGCACGCGCTGGTGCTCCCCCACTGCCTGGACTGTGACGAGCCGTTCTTCTACCCCCGCGCCCTGTGCCCCGCCTGCGGCAGCCGGAACCTGGCCTGGGTGACGGCGAGTGGGCGCGGAGTCCTGCACTCGTTCTGCGTGCAGTACCACTGCGACGTACCGGGTCTCGCCGAGGCCGTCCCGTTCGTCACCGCCCTCGTCGACCTCGCCGAGGGACCGCGGATGATGGGCTTCCTCCTGGACGCCCCGGAAGACCCGGAGGCCATCTCCTGTGACGTCGCGGTGACGGTGGAGTTCGTGGACCTCGACGACGGGCACGCCGCGGTCGGGTTCCGAGCCGTCCCGCGCGAGCCATGAGCGCGACCAAGCTGCCGACGTGGCTGGTCTCCAGCCCGCACCGGCGTACCCCTCCCGATCCGGCGGACCCGTCCCGCCGCCCGCACGGCACGCACCACGCGCGCCGGGTCGGTGAGCCGGTGACCGCGTGCGGCGTCTCCGCCGTCGGCTGGCCGTACTTCTGGGACCTGCCGTTCGGCGCCGACGTCCGCAGCTGCTGCCCGGCCTGCCTGGCCGTGGTGCGCACGACCTGACCGGGGTTTGCCAAAGCCGGAGACCCGCTCCTACTGTCGGGTTGCCATGGCGAAGCCCCCCGCAGCGAAGTCTGCATCCGCTCCGACGACACCGGCGCGCGGCGGGGGAAGGGGCCGGGTCACCGAGCGCGTCGTCGACGAGATCTGCGCCTATATCGAGCGTGAGGCCCTGCAGGGCGGCGACAAGCTGCCGCCCGAGCGGGTCTTCATGGAGCTGTTCAGCGTCGGCCGCTCGTCGCTCCGCGAGGCCTTGCGGGTGCTGTCGGCGACCGGCGTCATCGAGGTCGTCCACGGCGACGGCATGTACGTCGCGGCGGCGAACCCGTCCGTCTCGACCACGACCATCTTCGATGCGACCGAGGAGAGCGCGCTGCGCAACCTCGTGGAGACCCGGCTCGGGATCGAGCTCGCCATCGTCACCGCGCTCGCCGAGCGTGGCACCGACGCCGACTTCGACGCCCTCGAGGCGCTGCTGGACGAGCAGCAGGAGCATCTCGAGAACGATCCCTCCTACCAGTGGGAGCCGCTGGGGTTCGAGCTCACGGCTGCCGGCATGTGTGGCAACTCCTGGCTCTACGACGTCGAGCTGTTGCTGCGCGATGCGTGGGTCACCCTGTCTCGCGGCACCCGGACCCGCGTCAGCCGGCATCGCGAGTGGCACAGCGAGCATCGCGCGATCCTGGCGAGCATGCGCACGCGCAACGTCCGGCAGGCCCAGCGCCTGGTGATGGCGCACGTGAGCCTGGAGCGGTTCGAGCAGGACCTGAGTCGCGCTCGCAAGCGCTAGTGGCCGGTCGGGGCCGTGCGATACTCACCGGCGTGGAGCAGGCGGACCGCCCGGCGCCGACGTCGGCCGAGGAGCTGGTGGCCTTCGAGGTCGCGACCCGGGACCTGGTCGGTGTCGCCCTGCGCAGCGTCGAGCGGCTGGAGGTCTCGCTGTCCCAGTTCCGCCTGCTGCTCGTGCTGCACCACCAGGGCCGCTCGACCTCGACCCAGTGCGCCCAGGCTCTCGGAGTCGCCGGCTCCTCGATCACCCGGCTTGCCGACCGACTCGACGCCTCGGGACACCTCGTGCGCGGCACCGACCCGGACAACCGCAGCGTCGTCACGCTGGAGCTGACCGAGGCGGGGCGCCGCGTGGTCCGGAAGGTGACCGACCGCCGGCGCAAGGAGCTGAGCAAGGTCCTCGATCGTCTCGATCCGGCCGAGCGCGCTGCCTGTGCCAGCGCGTTGCAGAAGGTGCACGAGATGCTCGTGGACGCCGGTGCGGGCGACGGCACCGGCCGACTGCCTCTGTAACGCGCCGCCGCCCCGCCCATCCCCGAGGATCGGGCGAGGTCGGAACCTTCCCTTGCGTACGGCAAGTCTTGCGTTAGGCAAGTCTCTGGGCCAAGATGGACTTGATCCGTTCCAGACCAGGGGGTCAGCGCATGGCACCTGCCGAGGAGGACCTACGGGCCGCCGGCCTGCGCGTGACCCGCCCGCGGGTCGCCGTACTCGCCGAGGTGTCCGAGCACCCGCACGCGGACGTCGACACGATCGCGACCGCGGCCCGGGCCCGGCTCGGCAAGGTGTCGACCCAGGCCGTCTACGACGTCGTGCACGCGCTCACCGACGCAGGCCTCCTGCGGCGCTTCCAGCCGGCGGGGTCGCCGGCCCGGTTCGAGCTGGCGACCGGCGACAACCATCACCACCTCGTCTGCCGCGCCTGCCATCGGATCGTCGACGTCGCCTGCGCCACCGGCGAGGCGCCCTGCCTCCAGGCGAGCGACGACGCCGGCTACCTGCTCGACGAGGCCGAGGTCACCTACTGGGGCCTGTGCGCGAACTGCCAGGCCGCGGGCGAGCTCGAGCTCCTCTGACCACCGAAGCTCCACCCATCGAGTCGAGAGAGATGAGACCCATGACCACCACGGCACCCGCCCCCACCATCGACGCCTCCGCCACCGACCCCCGCGCCCGGACCCAGGGCCCGCAGAAGCTCGGTCCGCTGACCCCGCTGGTCGGCGAGTGGGAGGGCGACCTCGGGATCGACCTCTCGTACCACAACCAGGACGACGAGACGAGCAAGACCTCGTACTTCGAGAAGGCCGAGTTCAAGCCGATCCCGGTGCAGGAGAACGGCCGGCAGACGCTCTGGGGCCTGAGCTACACGATGACCGCGTGGCGCCACGGCGAGGAGGCGATGGACCCCTTCCACGACGAGGTCGGCTTCCTGCTGTGGGACAAGGCGAACGGGCAGGTCATCCGCAACGTCGTGTTCGGGCGCGGCATCGCGATCCTCGCGGGCAGCGACGCCGGTCCGCGAGACCGGGTTCTGCACTTCGACGCGAAGCCCGGCGACCCGTCGTACGGCATCCTGCAGAACCGCTACCTGATGGAGCGCGCCGAGATCAGGGACTTCACCAGCACCTTCACGTTCCACGACGACGGCACGTTCAGCTACACCTCCGACCTCCTGCTCCGGCTCGCGGCGACCGGGGCCGAGATGCACCACACCGACCAGAACACCCTGCACCGGGTCAAGCGCTACCACCCGAGCGTCGAGCTCGGCTGACCGGCACCGGCTCGGGTCAGGCGCCCCCGCGGATGTCGGAGGGGTGCACGGCCAGCGGGGTCACCTTGATGTCCATGTAGGCGAACAGCGGGAGGCCGGCCAGGATCCGGTGCAGCTCGTCGTGGGAGGCCACGTCGAAGATCGAGTAGTTGGAGTACTCGCCCACGATGCGCCACAGGTGCAACCAGGTGCCCTCGCGCTGCAGCTGCTGGGAGTAGGCCCGCTCACGCCCCACGATCTCGTCCCGGGTCTCCGGGTCGAGATCGTGGGGCAGGCGGACGTCCATCCGGACGTGGTAGAGCATCAGGCGGTCGGGTCCAGCGTGACGTCGTACCGGACGACGAGGCTCCCGTCGCCCTGCTCGACGGGGTCGAGCATCAGCTCGGGCTTGACGGCATCGGCGATGTCGTCGTCGTTGTGCTCGTCGCCGGGGAAGTACAGCTGAGAGGTCAGCGTCTCGTGGCCCGCGGCGGACACCTTGACGTGGATGCGGGCCGGCCGCCACGCATGCCAGCCGGCCGCCTCGATCAGCGCGCCGGTCGCCCCGTCGTGCGGGATCTGGTACGGCGCGGGCTTGATGGTGTGCACGCGGAACCGGCCGTCGGCACCGACGGTGAACACGCCGCGGAGGTTCCACTCGGGCTGCCCCTCGGAGAACTGCGAGTAGAAGCCCTGGTCGTCGTCTTGCCAGACATCGACCTTCGCGCCGGCCAGCGGGCTGCCGTCGACGGACTTGACGACCCCCTCCCAGACCAGTGGGGTGCCGCGCTCCTCGCGCTCCAGGATGGAGCCTTCTGCTCCCCTCTCGGGCGCGCCGGGCACGTAGTAGGGGCCCTCGATCGTGCCCTTGTTGCCCTGGCGGTGCGCGGTGGCGACCTCCTCGACCACGTGCTCGACGAAGACATCGAGGAACAGGGGCCACTCGCCGTCCTGTCCCACCTGGATCAGCCAGGCCTTGAGGGCGTTGTACTCGGCGTAGGTGACCTGGTGCTTGCGGATGGCGGCATGAATGCCGGCCAGCACCTCTCGGGCCAGTGCGTCGACCCGCTCCTGAGGGACGTCCCTGACGGCGGCGAACGGCGACTTGTCGGTCTGGAACCTCTCGGTCGCCGAGGCACCAGAAGTGGCCGCCGTGGCTGACTCGACTTCGATCGAGCTCATCTTCATTTCCTTCCTTCTGCACTTCGCGAGGTACGGACTCCCGGGAGCCTTTCCCGGAGCCACCGCATCGATCGCGCGTTGCCTAGCGGTCGATGCGGTAATGGGAGAGCTTGTCTTCGTCGATCTCCACCGATAGCCCGATCCCCTGGCCCACGGCGATCTCACCGTCGCGGATCTGGAGCGGCTCGACAAGGAGGTCGTCGCTCATGTCCAGGAAGTTCGAGACCTCGGCGGCGCGACGCGAGGTGAGCCGGTAGGCAGCACCGAAGGCGACGGTGCACGCGGTCCCCAGCTGCCCGTCGATCTGGTTGCCCATGACGACCTCGAGGCCCAGGCCCTCGGCGAGGTGGTGGACGCGCCGACTCTGCGTGAAGCCGGTCCTGGCGCACTTGATGCTCAGGGCCGTCGCGGCACCCGCGAGCACCTCCCGCGTCGCCTCGGCCGCGGACGTGGCCGATTCGTCGGCGATGAACGGCACGTCGAGGTGGGAGACCAGCCAGCGTCTGCCCAGCACGTCGTCGGCGGGACACAGCTCCTCCGCGCAGGTCAGGCCCAGGTCGGCCATCTCCTTCATCGCCTGCAGCGACTCCGTGGGGCTCCAGCCCCGGTTGCCGTCGACATAGAGCTCGACCGCATCGCCGAAGCGCTCCCGCAGTGCCCGGACCACCGCGGTGTCGAGGGCCACCGGCCGACGGCCGACCTTCACCTTGAACGTCCGGATGCCGTAGGTCTCGACCATCCGCTCCGCTTCGGCGACCATCTTCGCCGGCTCCTCGAAGCCCAGCATGTGACACACCCGCAGACCGGTGGTGTAGCCGCCGAGGAGGGCGCTGACCGGCTGCTTGAGCGTGCGTCCGAGTGCATCCCAGACGGCGATGTCGATGGCCGACTTGGCTGCGGGGTTCCCGACCGTGCGCTGGAGGCGTTCTTGGATGACCTCGCGGTCGAGCAGCGTCAGCCCGAGGAGCTGGGGGACGAAGATCTTCTCGATCACCGCGATGATGCCGGCCTGCGTCTCACCGTAGGTGAAGGGCCGCGGGGGCGCCTCCGCGACCCCGACGATCCCGTCGTCGGTGTGGACCCGCACCAGGACGTGTTCGGCGACGTGCACCTCGCCGCTGGCGAAGCGCAGCGGCTTGACGTACGGGATCGCGTAGGGGACCGCCTCGACCCTGGTGATCTTCATGCGAGGATCCCGTCGACGAAGCTGCTCGACAGCGACGCCAGGGCGTCGTCGGCGGCGAGGACGGAGACCACCATCGTCACCACCGGGCGCGGCCGGTCGCTGCGCCAGGCCAGCGCCAGCTGGATGGTCCCGGCGTCGAGGACCTCACGGAACACGACGCCGGTCAGCGGGAACGCTCGCACCGAGGCGGGAACCAGCGAGACGCCCAGGCCCGCCGCCACCAGGGAGAGCAGGACCGCGGTGCCAGGCGCCTCGTGCGAGCGGTGGGGCACGAAGTCGGCGGTGCGGCACGCACGGAGAACGGCCTGGTTGACCGCAGACTCCTGCGCCGCATAGCTGATGAACGGCTCGTTGCGCAGGTCCTCCACGCCGAGGTCGCCCCGGGCGGCCAGCGCGTGGCTCTCGGGGAGGGCGAGGATGAGCGGCTCCTCCTCGACGACGTGGATCTCGATCCCCTCCCCTACGACCGGTGGTCGCAGCACGGCGACGTCGATGGCGCCGGCGCGGAGCAGGTCGCAGAGCTCGGGGGTGAGGATGTCGGCCTTCACGTCCACCGCGACCTCGGGCAGCTCCCGCTTCAAGGTCCGGACGAGGTGCGGCAGGTGCGAGGTCGCCGCCGTACCCACCAGCCCCAGCCGCACCAACCCGTGGCGGCCGTCGGCCAGCTGGCGCACCCCGCGGGTGCTGTCCTCCACGGCGGCCAGGATCCGGCGGCTCTCGTCGAAGAAGTACTCCCCCGCGGGCGTCAGTGCGACGTGCCGAGTGGTGCGCGTGAACAGCGTGACCCCGAGCTCGGACTCCAACGACCGGATCGCCTGCGACAGCGCCGGCTGGGCGATCAACAGGCGCTCTGCTGCCTGTCCGAAGTGGCAGGTCTCGGCTACCGCCGTGAAGTATCGAAGATGGCGCAGTTCCATGGCAGCACTTTCGACCGGGTCCCGCCCATCGGCTGTGATGGGCGTCACCTGACCGTACGGAAACTTATCCATCACACACAAGTACCAATCTGCGGAGGATTCATCAGTTCGTCCGATCAATGTTCGAGGGCTCGCTCCGCGTCGTCACCCGAGCCACCGGGGTCGCAGCCACGTGAGCGCTGATCAGCTCGGCCAGCGCGACGGGGTCCTCGCTCGGCGCCAAGTGGGCGACATCGGGCAGGACCACGAGTCGGCCGCGCCGGACGCCGCGGGCGATCGTCTCGAGCGAGGCCGGAGGGGTCGACACGTCGTGCTCCCCCGCGACCGCCAGGACGGGCTGGGCGATCTCGTGGAGTCGGTCGGTGACATCGAACCGCTCGAGGGCCGCGCACACGGCCGCGTACCCGCTCGGGTGGGTGCCCAGCAGCGCCCTGGTGAACGCTCGGGTCGTCTCGTCGTGCCGGTGGGTGAAGCCCGGGGCGAACCATCGCTCGAGGGATCCCGCCAACACCGCCGCGGTTCCGCCCTGACGCACGTTCTCGGCGCGTTCGCGCCACCCCGCGGGCGTGCCGATGCGGGCTCCCGTGCACACCAGCACGGCGCTGGAGACGAGGTCGGGGTGGTCCAGCAGCAGCTGGAGTCCCACGGCCCCGCCGACCGAGTCACCGGCATAGCCGAACGGCCCCTCCGGTCGTCCTCGCGCGACCAGGAGCTCACCGACCGCCGCAGCGACGGCGGCCGCGAGCTCGGCGATCGACAGTCCGGTCGCGGGGATCGAGGGGTTCGACCCATGGCCGGGGAGGTCCCAACCCACGACGTGGAACCGGCCGGACAGGAGCCGGGCACAGGGGGACCACAACGACTCGACCGAGGTGCCCAGCGACGGGCCGACCACCAGCAGCGGCGCGTCTCGGTCGACCGTCAGCTCGAGCGTGGTGACCGTGACCCCGGTCGGCGCGGAGGCCATCAGGCGCCTTCCCTGAGGAGGTCCTTGACGGAGCGAGTCAGGTCACCAGCGCGCTCGCGGTCCACGGTCCGCCGTTCGGCGACGGCCCGCTTGACGGCCATGAAGTCGCGGGGGTTGTTGGCCACATCCGCGGCGATCAGCGTGCCTCCGCGGAAGTACAAGACCGTGATCCGCTCGGCCTCCTCGCGCACCACGTAGCCGTCGTGGCCGTGTGAGACGCCGGCGATCTGGATCTTCATGCCGCCCTGGTCGGACCAGAACCACGGCACCCCACGTGCCGGCGGGTCTAGGCCGAGCAGGGTGTGCGCGGCGGCCTTCGACTGCTCGACGGCGTTGTTGACCGACTCGATCGCCAGCAGCTCCCCCTCCAGGTGAGGGTGGGGTTGCTCGGTGCAATCGCCCGCGGCGACGACGCGCGGGTGTGTCGTGCGTCCTGCCGGGTCCACCACGATTCCGCGGCGACACTCGAGGCCCGCCTTCTCGGCGATCCCGGTCGCCGGCACCGCGCCGACCCCGACGATCACGACCTCGGCCGGCAACAGCGTCCCGTCCGCGAGCCGGACGCCGCTGACCGCCCCGACGTCGGTCCCGACGAGCTCGACCACGGCCGCGTCGAGCCGGATGTCGATGCCGGCGGCACGGTGCGTCCGCAAGCAGAAGTCGGAGAGCGGTTCGGCGCAGACGCGCTCGAGGAGTCGGCCGGCCGCCTCGACCACGGTGACCGAGAGCCCCCGCGCACGGGCGGTGGCGGCGATCTCGAGGCCGATGAAACCGCCTCCGATCACCACGAGAGGGCCGCCGGCTCGCAGGGCGTCGCGAATGAGCGCGGCGTCGGCGACGCTTCGCAGCGAGTGGACCCCGGCCAGCTCGGCGCCAGGGACCGGCAGCTCCCGGGCGACAGCGCCCGTGGCGAGCACCAGACGGTCGAACGCCACCGAGGTGGAGTCGTCGAAGACGGCGCTGCCGCCCTGGTCGGTCAGGTCGACCGAGGCGACTCGGCGCCCGAGCCACACGTCGATGCCCTGCTCGCGCAGGTACTCCGGGGCGCGCAGCTCCAGGCTCTCGTCGTCGCTGTCTCCTGAGAGATAGCCCTTGGACAGCGGAGGACGCTGGTAGGGCAGCCTGGGCTCCTCGCCCGCCATGGTGATGGTGCCGGCGAAGCCCAGTGCCCGCAGCTCGTCGGCGACGCCGAGCCCGGCCTCGCCGCCGCCGACGATGAGTACGTCGGCGTGCGGCTGAGCCACCTCCACCTTGTCGCTCAGCGTTCGGGCGCTCACTGCTCGGGCGCGATCGTGAGTTCCAGGCCGTCGAGGTCGTCGGTCACGCGGATCTGGCAGGACAGTCTGCTCGTCGGCGTGCGCGGGGTCTCCGCGTCGTCGAGCATCTCGTCCTCGAACTCGTCCGCGATCCCGGTGGCGGCGATCCACGCGGAGTCGACGAACACGTGGCAGGTGGCGCAGGACAGGGCGCCGCCGCATTCGGCGACGATGCCCGGGACCCCGACCTTGACCGCGGTCTCCATCGCGGAGGCTCCGACCCGGGCGTCGACCTTGTGCGAGCTTCCGTCGGGACTGTGGAAGATGATCGTCGGCATGTGAGTGTCTCTCGGTCTCGATCCCCTGCGTCGCCGGTGACGGGGTGCTCAGAAGAGCTCGAAGTACTCGCGGTGCTCCCAGCCGGTCACGCCGTTCACGTAGGTGTCGGGGTCCGGGTTCTGCTCGACCCAGGCCTGGTACCGGTCCACCTCGCTGCGCTTCATCGCGACCATGTAGTCGACGAACACGTCACCGAAGACCTTGCGGAAGAAGCCGTCCGACTCCAGAGCGTCCACGGCATCGGCCAGGGTGGTCGGCAGCTGGGGAACGTCGGCGGCGTACGGGTCGAGGCTGATCGGACCGGGGTCGATCTTGTTCACGACGCCGTCCAGCCCGGACGCGGCCTGGGCCGCGACGTAGAGGTAGGGGTTCGCGGCGGAGTCGCCGACGCGGTTCTCCACGTGGGACGCCTTGTCGTTGGGCGCACTGATGACCCGCATCATCGCGGCCCGGTTGTCCTGGCCCCATGCGAGCCGGTCGGGTGCCAGCGAGTAGGGCCGCCGGCGCCGGTAGCCGTTGATGGTCGGGGTGGTGAAGACCGAGGCGGCGATCCCGTGCTCCAGGGTCCCGCCGACGTAGTGCCGGCCGATCTCCGACAGCGGGGAGTTGTCGGTCGGGACCATCAGGTTCGCGCCGCTGTCGATGTCGGCCAGCGAGGTGTGGAGGTGCCAGCCATTGGCGTAGAAGCCGGCGATCGCCGGGGTGCACATGAACGAGGCGAGGTGGCCGTGGCGCTTGGCGATCTGCTTGACCGTGGTGCGGAACAGAGCTGCGGAGTCCGCAGCAGCCAGGCCCTCGAGGACGTCGAAGGTGGTCTCCACCTGGCTCGGTGCCCACTCGTCGTCGATGGAGCGCAGGGGGAGGCCCATCTGCAGCACCGCCTTGCGGATGGGCTCGAGGACGTGGTCGATCTCGTCGAGGTGCTCCATGAGCAGGTAGCTGTAGCCGCGGGCCACGGGCGCCACCTGGGGCGGGTCGGCCGGCGACCCGGGAGCGCCGAGCGAACCGGTCGCGAGCTGGTCGTCCACGAGGCGGGTGAGGTACCACTCCATCTCGACGCCGGTGACGAGCTTGGCGCCGTGCTGCGCCAGCGCCGCCAACGCATCCTTCAAGATCGTGCGCGGCGCCAGCGGGAACGGCTGACCGTTGGTCATGTACAGGTCGCAGAAGACCAGCGCGGTGTTCCTGGCCCATGGCAGCACCGTGAAGGTGCCGGGGTCCGGGACCATCTTCACGTTCGGGCTGCCGCCGAGGCCGTCGATGGCGAAGCCGCCGTCGGGGCTGAAGGGGTTGAACACGATGGCGTTGGCCGGGTCGAAGAAGAACGGCGCCATGGTGATCTCGTTGCCCGTCTCCAGCGCGCCGATGTAGGCGTCCACGGTCAGGGCCTTGCCCCGCAGGAGCCCGTGCTGGTCAGGCCAGACCAGCCGCACGATCTCGATCCCGTGCTCGAGGACCTTCTCCAGCGACTGCTTGGCAGCGCGCTGCTGCTCTGATGAGTACAAGCCGTACTGCTCGACGAATCTGGTGGATGTGGACATGGGTTCCTCCGATGGTGCGTGAGTGTGTTGGTGTGCACGGGTTGGCGCATGCCAGGGGCACGGGTCGGCTAGCAACCCACGTGGACGCGGCCCGGGCACAGCGACCCGACCCACTCGCCGATCAGCCGCTCGCCGGGCGCCGCATCTGTGACTCGAAGCTCCTCGCGCAGCGCGTCGACATCGACCCCGAAGGAGGCGAGCTTCTCGCCCTCCAATCCGAGCAGGGTCTCGATCCCATCCCGGTCGAGGTCGGGATGGAACTGGATGGCCAGGACGGAGCCGAGGCCCCATGCCTGGATGTAGCGATCCGAGACCGCCAGGGCCGTGGCTCCGGGCGGGACGTGCATGGAGTCGGAATGGAAGGAGAAGAACCTGCCTTGCAGCGGTTCTCCTGCATCGTCGACGGCAACGACGTCGATGAAGCCGACCTCGAGCCCACTCTCGCCGGCGTGGGCTTTGCCGCCGAGTGCTTCCGCTGCCAGGTGTGAGCCCAGGCAGATCCCCAACGTGGGCACGCCGGCGGCGTGCGCAGAGGCGATGTAGGCCTTCTCCTCCGCCAGATACGGGTGGGCTCGTTCGTCGTAGGCACTCTGGGGACCACCGAGGACAACGACCCCCTGCACGTCGTCGAGGGGCGGAAGGGCCTCCCCTCGCAGCGGGCGCTTGACGAGAAGCGAGATGTCGTGGGTCTCGGCGACCCGGCGCACCACCTCCAGCGAGGGTTCGTCGATGTGTCCGATGACGAGCACCGGCGAGCTGTCGTTCATGGTTGTGGCCTCGGTTCGATTCGGGTGTGCCACGGATCCCAGTGGTCGACGCTGGCCAGCGCGGCGAGGAGGCGGCTCGCGCTGGCCCGGTCGATCGCGACCCATGACTCGTCGGGGTGCACGCCGTAGGGGGTGAAGTCCCACAGCTTGAGCTGCTTGGCTTCGGCGACCAGGGCGCGCGTCGCGGCCGCCTCCCGTTCGAGACGGCCCACCCTCGCGCGCAGGAGCTCGATCTCTCGGCGAAGAGCCGCCACGTCGCCGACGTCGCGTGCCTGCGAGGCTCGGGTCTCCTCCGCCGTCGCGGGGTCGTCCTGGCGGTCGATCGGTGTCATCCTCGCCGGCCTCAGAAGACGATCGTGAGGTTCTCGTGGTACTGCTCGGAGTCGAGCAGGTTGGCCTGCTTCATCCGGATCCGCCATCCCTCGGCGGCCGGGGTGAGCACGTGGGCGTACCAGCCGGCATAGGTCTTGGTGACGCCCGCACGGAACTCGTTGACGATGAAGTTGGACCGGACGAGCCGCGCGCCCGAGGGCTCGTCGAGCACCTCGACGTTGCCGACGAGCCGCCGGGTCCGCGAGGCCGGGATCTGGCTGTAGGCCAGGCCCGTGCGCAGCCAGTAGACGCGGTCGGTCAGGCGTCTACGGTCGTCGAACGCGTGGGAGACCTCCGTGCGGGGGTCACCACCGCCGGCGGTGACCGGGACCCAGTAGAGGCAGTCGTCGCTGAACAGCTCGAGCCAGTCGTTGAACCGGCCCTCGTCGATCAGCCGCGCCTCCCTGGTGAGGAAGGAGGCCGTGCCCGTCAGGTCGGCCGGGTCGGCGTCGGGCCAGTCCTCGACGAACATCGCGCGGAAGCGGTCGAGGTCGGCATAGAAGTCCGCGTCGACGTGGTAGGAGAACGAGGAGGTGTCCGTGTACTCGGCGGGGATGCTCATGCCGTCTCGACCTTCTGCTCGCCGCCCATGCGCTTGACCCATTCGACGTAGTAGCTGCGCATGTGCAGTTCGTCGGTCACCGCGGTCTTGACGACCCCGTCCGCACCGACGCTCTGCCATCCGGTCCCGAGGCCGCGGTTCATGAGGATCCACTCGTCCTCGACCACCTCGAGACCGCGCTGGACCTCCTCGAAGTTGGCCTGGTCGTCAGGTTCGCCGAAGGCCGGGAAGTCCTCCTGGGTGCGCATCCGGACGGTGTTCACCTCCTCGGGAACCCCACCGATCGACGTGGCGTGCCAGGTCAGCTGGGTGCGGCTCACGGCCAGGGGCTCGATGACCTGGATCTGGTTCCCGATGATGAGCAGGTTCGGGAAGATGCTGAGGTTGATCTGGGAGCCGACGCACAGGTCCAGGAGCTCGTCGGCACGGTCGGGGTACTGCTCACGGATGAGCTCCTCGAGCTTCTCCCGTCCCGGCTGCGGCCGCTGGTTGGCCCAGAAGCTCCCCGGGCCGTCATAGGCGGGCCGCTGGTCGATCACGCTGTGACCGTTGCCGAGCGAGTAGGCCGCGAGCGGCCCGTCGTCGGGCGTGCGACCGAAGTAGGACATGTCCTTCGACTCGCCCATCCTGGACGCCATCTCCAGCAGCGAGCGGTGGGAGAACGCCGGATGGTATCCGTCACCGGCGTTGTCGTAGGCCAGCTTCCAGTTCCCGCGGTACCCCATCCGGAAGGCGCCGCTGCGAACCCGGACGTCGCCCCCTGGAGCACGATCGATCCAGTAGTCCAGCCACGTCGTGGCGGGGCCGAGCCAGTCCGGCACCGAGGGGGCCTCGTCGTTGAGGGTGCCGAAGATGAAGCCCCGGTAGGTCTCGATGCGGTTGACCTTCCGGAGCCCGAACTCGGACTTGTCGAAGCCGCTGCCGTATCCCTCGGGCCACGGCGTCCCGACCAGTTCTCCGGTGTTGCGGAACGTCCAGCCGTGGTAGGGACACTGGAAGCTCTTCGCGACACCCGACTCGTCACGACAGATCGTGGCACCGCGGTGCGCGCAGCGATTGAAGATGCCGTGGAGAGCACCCTCGCGGTCGCGGGTCACGATCAGGGGGCGCAACCCCATCCGGACCGAGAGGTAGGAGTTGGGCTCCGGCACCTGTGACTCGTGGCCGAGATAGACCCAGGACTCACCACCGAAGACCCTGACCATCTCTTCGGCAAAGACCCCCGGGTCCGTGTACAAGGTGCGATGGACCCGGTCCTCCAGCACCCGGTCGCTCCACCTGCTCAAACCGATGAGGGGCTTGCCGGTCGTGGATTCGCTGATGGTCATGTCCCTACCTTCATGCCGTCTTCGACTGACCCCGAGGAACCGCTAGACACCAGTGATCAATGACGCGCGGGTACTCACTGGTCGTTGCTCGTCGTTGAGGTGATCTCGGACTGACCTGACGCTAGAGAAGGAACTCAATGACCACAAAGACCAAAAGCGGCCGCATTGATCAACTGGTTCGATCGATGCTTCCCCCCGGGCCGCTCCGGTTCGGGTGGGGCCGAGAGAGGGCGGCCACACTGCCGCGGGAGCTCATCCGCGGGGTGGCGAGATCCGCGACTTCACTAGCGCCTTTCCCTTCAGCAACGATGGCATGTTCAGCACACCCGCGACCTGCTGCCCCGGCTAGCGGCCACGGGCGCGGAGATGCACCCACACCGACGAGAACACCTTCCACTGGGTCAAGCGCTACCACCCGAGTACCGAGCTGCGCTGGGTAGACGCGCGCCGGCTTCGACGGATAGCCGGGCGTCACTTCGCCGGGTGAGTACCGTCGGGGCATGGAGGACACCCGCCGGTGGGTCTACGCCGACAAGCAGCTGCCCGCGATCCACGGCGCGATGGCGAACGTGTCCACGGAGATCAGGGGCCGTGCCGCCGACCTGGGCATCGACCGGGCGGTGCTCGAGCTGGTCAACCTGCGGTGCTCGCAGATCAACGGGTGCGCGTTCTGCCTGCACCTGCACACCCACCTCGCCCTCCGCGCCGGCGAGTCGCCGCAGCGGATCGCCGTACTGCCCGCCTGGCGCGAATCGGGGATGTTCACCAGGGTCGAGGAGGCTGCCCTCGCGATCGCCGAGGCGGTCACCCGGGTCGCCGACGGGCACCTGTCCGACGACGACTACGACCTGCTGCGCGAGGACCTCACCGACGACCAGCTCGCGCTGCTCGTCTACTCCGCCTCGATGATCAACGCGTTCAACCGGGTCTCGATCCTCAGCCACCACCCGGTCACCCACCGGGAGTCGTTCGGCGCGCCACCCGTCAGGAGGGACACCCATGACCAGTAAGCGCTACACCGGCCCGCTCGTCGACGTCACCGACGAGCGGGAGCTGTGCATCCACTCCGCGGTGTGCGTGCGTGGCATGCCCGCGGTGTTCGACACCAGTCGCCGGCCGTGGATCGACCCGAGGGAGGCCGCCACCCCCGACCTCGCCGACCAGCTGCGCGCCGTGGTGGCGCGGTGCCCGTCAGGTGCGCTGCAGATCGTGGAGCACGGGGAGGACCAGTAGCGTTCCGGACCCAGCCCTCCGGCCGGCGAGACGTCAGCCGTGCTGGACGAAGCCAGCCACGATGCGGTTGAGCTCGTCGGCGTGGTCGAGCGGGGGCCAGTGGCCGCAGCGGTTGATGACGTGCGCCCGCGGGTCCGGGATGCGGGCAGCGGCGACGAGGGTGCCTTCGAACGTCACGACCCGGTCGCCTCGGCGGCGCGTTCATCGCCTCCCAGGTCGACCCGAAGCGCAGGGTCGCGGTGCAGATGGCCGAGCCGGTCCAGGCGGTCGCCGACCGCGGCGAGGCGGTACCCGCCGAGGCTTGACGCCGGGCGTCTGACCGGATCACGGCCAGGACGGGCGCGTCGGCGCACTTGTTGACGAGCACGGGCGATCACCCGCGCAGGGGGCGGGCGGTATGCCGCCCGTCGTGGACGGCGATCGTCGAGTCGGCGCGGTCCACACGCTCGAAGGGCTGGTCTCAGCGTGATGCGCTGAGACCGGCCCTTCTCGTGTGGAGCTGAGGGGATTCGAACCCCTGACCTTCTCTGAAGGACGAGCCCTGAAGAGTCCTCGATGGATCTCGGTCTCTCTTGAACCAAGCCGCTCAATCTGCAGCCCTGCAACGGATCTGAGATCTTGGGGCTGTCAACGCTACCTCATCACCTCGAATGAACTCGGTGGCCTTCGGAGTTCATTGCTGCTGACATTTCGGTACGCCGGGACGAACCGCCTGGACATGCTCTGAGATCACAGGCGTATCGGAACTAGCCGGGCAACGACTCATCCAACCGGGCCGGCAAAGTGCCAATCACGCCCTCGGATCTCCCCACGAGATCAACGTACCGGGGGTCGATCTGGGTCAGTTTCAGCACCAAGCCGTGTCGGCTGACGAACGATCGTGACTGGACGTTGCAGATGGCCACTCGAGCAGTCACCAGCCGCGGTGGAGGTTCGGGAGTCCGCGAATCGCAGCAGCGATGAGGTGCGACGAAAGACGGTCACCGGCAACCTCACAACCGTGTAGGTCGACACGGAGACCAGCGACCACGAGCTTCAAGGCATCGACCTCCTCGCCATGCACCATGAACTCAGTTCGCTTGTAGGCGATGGCTCCGGCAAGGCCTCCAGTTGGGTCCGTGAGCAGAAGTAAGGAGTGATCGTTGTGCGGCGCTTCATGCGCCGCCGCATTGAGAGCAGTCTGGCGCAGATATTCCTGGACTTCGCGCTGGTGTTCGTTTCCATCCGTCGGACCACATGAAGGGCAGTCGGCGCCAGAGTCGCATTCGAACCGGCGTAGCGCGGGTCGGTCTCCTTCGGTGGCGCTGCGAATCACCCATGACATCCCCGGGCAAACCCTCGTATACCTACGGCCGGGGTCCGAGCAGGTCGTCGATGGCAGATTCGTCCACGGAGCTCAGTGAGCCGACGGCTGACATCTTCTCCTTGTAGCGCTCCGCCAACGCGATGCCAGGTGGGATCTCCGAACGGTTGATGTATCGGACGTGTGTGTCAGGAAGATCTTCAGCGAGCTGGCGTACGAGAGTGTGTTCGTAAGTGGTGACGACCCCAAGGACAACGAGCCCCGCACCCTGGGCCTGCCGGCCCACCTCGTCGGCCAACTCGCCACCCACATCACCGACCAGGGTCCCGATCCTGCACTGGTCACGCGACGGCATCGACACCTTCCTCGTGCACGACGAGGTCACCAGCTACCGATTCCGCGTCGCGGCCGCGTAGCCGATCACCCCGCGCGATGACCGCCATCCATGCACGCCCAGACATGGTGACCTCAACGCAGTCACACCGGCTCACCTTGCCCGTCGAGCCGTCCGACACGGCGAGTTCCCCCCTTGCCTTCGCCGTCAGCCGACCTCGTGAGTCAGCAGCGCTGCGACCTCCCTGCTATAGATATCGCTCCTCCCCGGATGGAGTGCTCACCAGCCGCCGACGACAGGGTCTCCCAAAGCGCCGAAGTCCACGAGCTTGATGTCCTCGAGCGGCTTCACTCCGGCCTCGCTCCCTGGGGTCGGCATACTACCTGCCGACGACGAGGACGTACGAGATGTCTGTCGTGTTCTGGTACGTTGCCGACCAGTCCGTCCGCCAGATGAACATCGAGTCGTACCCGTTCGAGTGGCTGCCTCAGTGTCGACCGCTGCCCACGGCTCATCGTGGCGACCGCCGCGGCCACTAGGCCTCCGGCCGTGTTGGCCCACTGCGCCAGATCGGCGACGGGAGGCACGACGCGCGGCATCGAGCACGTCGCGCGACCTGCCCTGGAGTCGATCGCGTGGGCGGTTCGGTGGACGGCACCACGGAGGACGTCCAGGCTGGCGCGGACGGCCCGCGGGACACCATGACCGTGGCCAGCTGCGACCTCGACCAACCGTTCGACCGCGCCAAGGACGTCGGCGGCCAGCAAGACATTCGCCCGAGCTGCAGTGGCAGCAAGCAAGGCGACGGCGGGGCCGTCGAGCGGCTCGCTGGGCACCCGGTCGAGGCTCAGATGAGCGAGGGTGCGCGACGGGTCGAGCAGGTCGTACGCCCGGCTGCAGACCCTCGCATCCGTGGCGTCGACCAGCCGGAGCTGGGGGCCGTGGGCGCAGCGCACCGGTGCAACGAGCCAGCGAGCGGTGTCGCCGGCGAGCACGCCCGGCAGGCAACCAGTGAGGTCACCGGCGGCGGAGATCTCCAGGGTCGCGCCCCCCCTGGCGCCAAATGCGGGAATCAACCACGCCGCACCTTCCCCCAACAGGGCACGGTCGAGCACCTCGTGTCGAGCGACGGCGTCGACGGCGAGCACGGTCGAGAGCCACGCACCGGATGGGGCGGTCGCCCGGCTGAGCTCCTCGGCCGTGAGGGCCAGGGCGAGCAAGCCTCCTCCGCGTCCGCCGAGCCCTTCGGGCGTCCCGATCTCCAGCCAGCCGGCCCCGATGAACTGGGACTCGAACTCGCTCACGGTTTGTCCGTCGCAGTCCGGGCGAGGCCAGCCGGCCGCAGCGAGCCACGCCCGGAGAGCCCTCTGGCGCGCGATCTGGCGCGCGGACAGGTTGGTCACAGCTCCTGCACCAGTTCGTCGACGCGCTGCTTGGCGTCACGGAAGAGCATCGAACTGTTGGGGCCGAAGAAGAGCGGGTTCTGGACGCCTGCGCACCCCGAGGCCATCGGGTCGACCATCACGTCGTACCCCAGCCCGATGAGGCGGGTGACCGCGCTGGAAGTCGCAGCAACGCGACGCTCGCCGTCCGCGGACTCGCGGAGAATTCGGATCACCATGATTGTCTGTCCTCCTACCGTCATCGACTCACGCACCGCCGCTCAGCGTCAGGACGCCGTCCAGGGAGCACCTGGCCAGCCGTCCGGGCGGCATTGTCGGCGGCCAGGAAGGCGACAGCGGCAGCGACGTCCGCGGGATCACCTAGGCGACCCAGCGGATACCTGGCTGCGACGCTCTCCTCCTTGCCCTCGAAGAGCGGATCAGCGAAGCGGGTGCGCACGACGGCGGGAGCGACGGCATTCACACGGATCGCCGGCGCCAACTCGTGGGCGAGCTGGCCAGTGAGGTGGAGCAGCGCGGCCTTGGGCGCGCCGTACAGCCCGATCCCGCCTGCGGGCCGGAGGCCGGCGACGGAGGCGATGTTGACGACAGTTCCACCCTCTCCCAGTCCCGCGACCCGAGCGGCACGGACCCACCCAAGTGCAGCTAGGACGTTGATCGCGAAGGTCTTTCCCGCGCCCCGGGCTTCCGCCTCGAGCAGCGGTCCGGCTGCGAGATTCACGCCCGTGTTGTTGACGAGGACGTCGAGGCGGCCGAACTCCTCGACCACGTGGGCCGTCGTCGCCACCTGGTGCTCCACGTCGTCGGCACGTCCGGCCACGCCGATGGCTCGACCACTCCCCCCAAGGACTCGACGGCGTCGGCGAGGTCAAAGGCGTTGCGTCCGGTGATGCAGACCCGCCCGCTCTCGTCGACGATCCGGCTCGCGATCGCAAGCCCGATGCCTCGGCTCGCGCCCGTGACCAGCGCGATGCGTCCCTTGAACCGTCCCCTCATCGCACGTTCTCCCGAGCCCCGGCGATCCGCTCACAGGCCCAGGTCACGGCCGATCAACTCCTTCATGATCTCGTTGGAACCGGCCCAGATCTTGGTCACCCGCGCGTCCTGCCAGGCCCGCGCCACTCGCTGCTCGTTCATGAAGCCGTAGCCGCCGTGCAGCTGAACGCAGTGGTCGACCACGTCGTTCTGCACGTCGGCGCTCCACCACTTGGCCTTGGCGGCGTCGACGGGCGTGAGCTCACCGCGACTATGGGCCAGCACGCACTGATGGACGAAGGTCTGCGTCACCTCGACGCGGGTTGCGAGTTCGGCGAGCAGGAACTTGTTGTGCTGGAAGCTGCCGATCGGCGACCCGAAGGCCCGGCGCTCGCGCACGTAGCCGAGCGTCTCGTCCAGGATCTGCGCAGCGTGGGCGATGTTGGAGGTCGCGGCGCCGATCCGCTCCTGCGTCAGGCCGCCCATCATGTGCTGGAAGCCCCGATCAAGCGTGCCGATCAGGTTCTCCGCCGGGAGGACGAGGTCCTCGAAGAAGAGCTCGGCCGTGTCCGCCTCAGGCTGCCCGACCTTGTCCAGCTTGCGGCCTCTGCTGAAGCCGCGCCGGTCAGCCTCCACCGCGAATAGGGAGATGCCGCGCGAGCGGCTGCCGGGAGTCGTTCGCGCCGCGACCACGACGAGGTCCGCGGAGGAGCCGTTGGTGATGAAGGTCTTGCTGCCGTTCAGGCGCCACCCCTCGGAGCACGGTTCCGCCGTCGTGCGCAGGGCTGCCAGGTCGGAGCCGACTGACGGCTCGGTCATCCCGATCGCTGTGACAAGCTCGCCGGTGACGAACCCCGGCAACCACCGCTGGCGCTGTTCGGGCGTCGTCAACTCCACCAGGTACGGCGCGACCACATCGAAGTGGATGCTCAGCGACGAGGCGAGTGCCATGTTGACCCGCGCGAGCTCCTCGATGAGCACGGCGTTGAAGCGGTAGTCATCGGCGTCCGCGCCACCGTAGGACTCGGGGACGCATAGCCCGAGATAGCCCTGCCGTCCGGCCTCAAGCCACAGTTCGCGAGGGAACCCTCCCGCGATGCGATGAGCGTCGGCGTGTGGCCACACCTCCCGTGCCAGGAACTGCCGCACCGACCCCCGGAACGATTCGTGCTCCGAGTCGTAGATCGAGCCCAGCACTCCGTCTCCTCGCGCTGCTACCGTTTTGGTTTCTAAGCGCTCGCTTAGAAACTTCCGAGCTTAGATAACATGACGAACCAGCTCGCCGTCAAGAGATCGGTACGAACGGCCCATGATTTCGACGACACGGACATCCGGATCGCCGACCCCACGCGCTAACGCTCGCGGCGAGCGCGCCAGACTGCGGCTCCTCGACGCGGCCCTGTCGGCCTTCGCGACACAGGGCTTCCACGGGACGAGCACACGTGACATCGCCGAGGCCGCGGCGATGAGTCCGGCCGCGGTCTACGTCCACTACCGCACCAAGGAGGAACTGCTCTTCCAGCTGTCGCTTCACGGCCACCGCGAGATCCGCCGTGTGGTGGAAACGGCATTGGGCCGCCCCGAGCCGCCTGCCGCCCGACTGCGAGGACTCGTCGCCGACTACACGGCCTGGCACGCCCGATCGCATGTGCAGGCGCGCGTGCTGCAGTACGAGTTCGCGGCACTCCTTCCGGAGCACGCCGAGCAGATCGCCGCGATCCGCGGTGCCATCGAGGCGATGTTCCAAGGTGCCATCACCGACGGCGTGGATGCGGGCATCTTCCGCATCGACGACGTCAAGATGACCAGTCTCGCGCTCCTGTCGCTCGGGATCGACGTCGCCCGCTGGTTCCGCCCGGGCGGAGCTCGCTCGCCGGACGAGATCGGCAACTACTACGGAGAGATCGCGCTGCGGGTCTGCGGTCACCCCGGCGATCTCTGACTGGACACGTATCGCCCGACACCACGACCTCCTCGCGGCGTTCAAGGCATGGCGGTCACGACCCGTTGAGCCCGGTGACCCGGATTCCGGAGTGGGTCTTGTACTTGCGGTTGATGGAGATCAGCACCGCGGTGAATGGCTCCAGGACCCGCGCCAGGCGTAGCTTGCCGCCATCGACCCCCGGTCGGCCGGTCACCGACACGGCCAGCTCCATTGCGACCTTCTTGCCCTCTGTCGAGTCTCCGACGACGATGACGTCTTCGTCGAGGAACTCCTCCTCGCCCCAGAGCATGGGGGCGGCGACGTTGTGGAATGCGCCGACGACTGTTGCCTCGGGAGCGATCTCGGCGCAGGACTCCGCTGCCGAACCCTCGCCGTTGCCGATGACCCGGCCACGGACACCGCGTTCGTCGAAGACGAGCGGGTTCACGCAGGAGATGACCGTCTTGCTGGCGAGCCCTCCCGTGGTAGCCAAGGAGGCTACGAGCGCGTCATGGCCGTCGTAGGGCACGGCGAGGAGGACGACCTCCGCGGCGGTGACGGCGTCGGCGTTGGTAGCTCCGCGGACGGCCCCCGCGCCGGTGACCGACGCCAGACGCCCCGCCACTTGGGCGGCGGCGGCCTCGGCTCTCTCGGCGAGCCGGGATCCAAGGATGATGTCGTGACCGTGACGCGCGAATCGGTAGCCCAACCCCTTCCCCTGCGGGCCGGTGCCGCCGATCACGGCGATCGTGTATGTCTTCATCGTGCCTCTCTGGTGTGAACGAGGCGGAGCTGGAACGGGTCCGCCGGAGTGTCGAGGTCCGTGCGGATGCCGCGCGCAGCACCTTCGATGGGTACCGATCCCAGCCGTGCGAAGTGGAGCGCCGAGTCCTCGCCGAAGACCATGGGTAGCCGGAGCCCGGGAGGCACGGACACCAGTGTCGTCCCCGTGCCGTGGTGGTCGGGCACGTGGCGCGGGACCGACGACCTTGCCGCGTCGAGAAGCGCGGCGCGCAGGTCGTCGGACTCCAGGCGAGGAAGGTCCGCGACAAGAACCACGATGCGCGCCCGGGCGTGTTGCTGCCCAAGTGCGTACATCCCTGCCTGCAGGGCGGAGTTCAGGTCGGGGCCGCTGTCGTGCAGGACCTCGATGCCGAGCCGGATCGAATGGCGCGTCACGTGTTCGTCGGCGGTCAGCACCACCACCTGATGGGGAGCGAGCAGGGACGTCGCGACGTCCAGCGTGCGGCGGAAGAGCCACTCGGCGGTGGCGCGGCGCGTTGCGGCATCCGAGGACAGACGCGACTTGGCCGTGGATAGCCGCTTGACCGGAAGCAGCAGCCGCACGTCCTGCAGGGGGTCGGCGGCTGCTCTCACGAGGCGACTCGGTCGTAGAGGGTGGTCCGCTCACGGACGGGACGCTCGATGCCAGCACCGATCTCGACCAGCTCGGGGACGGTCTTGGCAGACCCGTGCTCGGAGCCGGCCATCCGCGAGATCGTCTCTTCCATCAGCGTCCCACCGAGGTCGTTGGCACCGGCTCGGAGCATCGCGCGGGTGCCGTCGACGCCGAGCTTGACCCAGGAGGTCTGGATGTTGTCGATGCGGCCGTGCAGAAGGATCCGGGCCATCGCGTGCACGGCCAGATTGTCGCGGTGAGTGGGGCCGGGACGGGCGACGCCGGCGAGGTAGATCGGCGCAGATGTGTGCACGAACGGCAGCGGGACGAACTCGGTGAAGCCACCTGTCTCGTCCTGGATGGTCTTGAGGACGTTGAGGTGCCGCACCCAGTGGCGTGGGTTGTCGACGTGGCCGTACATCATGGTTGAGGTGGTCGGGATCCCGATCCGGTGCGCGGTGGAGATGATCTCGATCCAGGTGGACGTGGGAAGCTTGCCCTTGGTCAGCACCCAGCGGACCTCGTCGTCGAGGATCTCAGCGGCCGTGCCTGGCAGCGAGCCGAGCCCGGCTTCGCGGGCCTTGATGAGGAAGTCTTCGATGGACATTCCCGTCCGGGCGGTGCCGTTGACGACCTCCATCGGGGAGAAGGCGTGCACGTGCATGTCGGGCACCTGCTGCGTGACCGCGGCTGCGATGTCGAAGTACGCGGACGCCGGAAGCTCCGGGTCGATGCCGCCTTGCATGCACACCTCGGTGGCGCCGAGGTCCCAGGCTTCCTGGGCGCGGTCGGCGACCTCGTCGTAGGAGAGCTGGTAGGCGTCGGCGTCGGTCTTGCGCTGCGCGAAGGCGCAGAAGCGACATCCGACGTAGCAGACGTTCGTGAAGTTGATGTTGCGGTTGACGACGTAGGTGACGTCGTCGCCGACGGTCTCCCGGCGCAGCTCGTCGGCGAGCTTCACCACCTGGGCCAGTAGATCGCCCTCGGCCGTCATCAGCGCCAGCGCATGCTCGTCGGAGAGGTTGCCGGGATCCCTTTCCGCCGCACGCAGTGCTTCACCGCCCGCCGCATGGAGCGCGGCGGGGGTGTTCGTGCGACTGGCGGCCACACGAACCGCCTCCCAGTCGCCGTACACAGTGTCGAAGTCGCTGCGCCGGTCGGCCGACCGACCCTCGGTGTCGACGGCGGCGTGGAGGTCTGTGCGGCCCGCCGAGGAGAAGCCACCGTCGGGTTCCTGCCACGGCAGGCCGGTGGGACGGATCCCGGGGACAGCCAGTCCATCTGGCCCGGCCAACGCGGCGACGTGGCCGACGATCCGCGGGTCGAGCCACGCCTGGCCCCGCTCGAGGGAGCCTCTGACGTATTCGGGATGCACCGTCAGGCGGGCTTTCAGCTCGAAGCCGCTCGCCTCGGTGAGGACGCGCAGCCGCTCGAGCGAGGGCCAGGGCCGCTCGGGGTTGACGTGGTCGGGCGTGAGCGGGGAGACCCCACCCCAGTCGTCGACACCCGCTCCGAGGAGCAGGCGGCACTCCTTGGAGCCGGCAGAGCTGTCGACCAGGTTGGGAGGCGCCTGGATCCGCGCCCGCGGGCCTAGCACGAGACGGGTGACGGCGATGGCGGCGCGGTACTCGTCGAGTCCGAGGTCGTCGACGTGGCGCATCACCGTGCCCGGCTTGGCGCGGAAGTTCTGGACGATCACCTCCTGGATCGCCCCATAGGCACGCGACGTCGTGCGAATGGCGAAGATCGTCTGGGCCCGCTCTTCGAGGGTCTCGCCGATCCCGACGAGCACACCGGTCGTGAAGGGGATGCCGTGGCGCCCGGCGTCCTCGAGGACCCGGAGGCGCACCTTGGGATCCTTGTCGGGCGAACCGTAGTGGGCGAGCCCGGGTGACTCGAAGAGCCGCCGCGACGTGGTCTCCAGCATCATCCCCATCGATGCGGACACCGGCCTGAGCAGGTTGAGCTCCTCCCACGACATCACGCCCGGGTTCAGGTGCGGCAGCAGGCCGGTTTCCTCCAGCACCAAGACGGACATCGCGCGGACATAGGCAAGCGTCGAGTCGTAGCCCTGCTCGTCGAGCCAGTCCCGCGCCTCGGGCCACCGGTCTTCGGGTCGGTCACCGAGGGTGAACAGCGCTTCGAGGCAGCCGAGCCGGGCGCCTTGGCGAGCGATCTCCAGAATCTCGTCGGGCGTGAGGTAGGGCGACCGCCCGTCCCGCGCGCCCTGAGCGGGTGTTTCGACGAACGTGCAGTAGTGACAGCGGTCGCGGCAGAGCCGGGTGACCGGGATGAACACCTTGGGGGAGTAGGTGACCACGCCGGGTCGACCGGCGGCCATCAGTCCCGCGTCACGTACTCTCGCCGCCGCAGCCGTCAGCCTGTCGAGGTCGTCCCCACTCGCCGCGAGCAGCGCGGTGGCCTCGTCCATGTCGAGGGAGGCGCCGCGCTCCGCGCGCGTGAGCGCCCGACGGATCTGATGGGGGGTGACCGAGGACGTCATCGCCACTCGCTTTCTCGGGAGTGAGTCAGGTGCAGCCCGCTGATGCGGGGTCAACGATCCTCGGCCGCCGTGCGGGGCGGGCGCCCCAAGGCACGCGCGACGGCGGCCAGGCTGGCGTCGTAGTCACTGATTCGGACCGGGTTGATCCCGGCGTACGTGACCCCGGCTCGCCGGTATTCGGCCAGCTTCTCCACCACTGCGAACCCGTCACCGATCGCCGCGATGTCTCGGACCAGGGCTCCGGACGCGAGACTGTCCATCGCCGACTCCGGCATCGGATTCTCGAGGTCTTCATAGGCATCGACCTCGTTGATCAGTGCGAGGTCGTCCAGGTACCCGTGCCGTTCGAGGATCGCCCGGTAGAACGGCAGTCGGAGGTTGTGGGCAATCTGCCGGACGTACAGCCGTCGAACGGACTCCGGATCGTCGGTCACGGCGACCGGGATCGACGCCACCACGTCGAAACCCTCCAGGGTCTTGCCGATCCGCGCACGACCTTCGCGGACGTGCGGGATCACCGTTTCCTCGAAGTATCCCGGCGTGGCGAGCCAGACCATGACTCCCTGGGCAACCTCGCCGGCGAGACGGAGCATCGCAGGCGAGAGCGCGCCGATGAGAAGGGGCATCTCCGGTGCGGTGGCGATCCCGACCAGCGGCATGTCCGAGGCCCACCTGTCCGCCTTCTTCAACGGCTCGCCGTCCAGCACTCCGCGCATGATCGCGACATACTCGCGCATCTCGGCGACCGGCCGCTCCATCGCGGCGCCGTACCACCGCTGCATGACCAGGCGGTGACCCGAACCCAGTCCGAGCTTGATCCGGCCCCCCGACAGGTCCCAGAGTGTCGCTGCGGACTGTGCCATCGAGGTCGGCGTACGCAGGTAGATCGGCGAGACCCCGACGCCGATCTCGATGTCCCGAGTCAGCACGGAGGCCGCAGCCATCAAGGCCATCGAGTCTGCGCCGTTGACCTGCGTGGCGAATGCCGCGTCGTAGCCCTCCCACTCCGCGACCCGGAAGCGACGGATCGCTTCGGTAGCGTCGGGAGGCCGGAGGACGAAGGCGCCGAGCTTGAGCTCCGCGGCGACCTCGGCGGACGTCCGGGCCTGGTCCGAGTTGGTGGCGTGGGTCACAGTGGCGATGTTAACGAACGTTCGTTAGCCTGACAAGGATCGCGTTGCACGGAGGAGGGATCGATGGCTGGACCGTTGGCCGGGATGCGCGTGATCGAGCTTGCAGGAATCGGCCCTGGACCTTTCTGCGGCATGCTCCTCGGGGACCTGGGAGCCGACGTGGTCGTCATCGAGAGGCCGCTCCCAGCTGGGCCTGAGGCAGCCCTGGTCGACAACGGGATGTTGCGCCGCAACCGCAGGTCGCTCGTGGCCGATCTGAAGAGTCCTGGGTCGGCGGACATGGTGCTGGACCTCGTGCGCGAGGCAGACATCATCTTCGAGGGCATGCGGCCCGGCGTGGCAGAACGGCTGGGCGTCGGACCCGAGGCCTGCCTGGCCGTGAACCCTCGAGTCGTGTACGGGCGCATGACGGGCTGGGGCCAGCACGGCCCACTGGCCCGGCGAGCTGGGCACGATCTCAACTACATCTCAATGACCGGGGTGTTGAACCTCATTGGCCACGACCGCCCCGCGCCGCCGTTGAACCTCGTCGGCGACTTCGGTGGCGGGGCGATGCTGCTCGCCGTCGGACTCCTGGCCGCCGTCACCCATGCTCGCACCACGGGCGAGGGCCAGGTCGTCGATGCCGCCATGTTCGACGGCACCAATCTGCTCATGACGATGTTCTGGGACGCTTACAGCAAAGGCAGCTGGATCGACCGCCGAGCGAGCAACATCCTCAACGACGGCTCGCCCTTCAACACCGTGTACCAGTGCAGGGATGGATCGTGGCTCGCGGTCGCGCCCATCGAACCGCAGTTCCGCGAGCGGATGATGAGCCTGATGGAACTGACCATCGAACCGGGCGAGTTGGGGCTCGACCGCGAGATGTGGCCGGCGCTCGAGGCGAAGCTGCGGACCGCATTTGCCAGCCGAGACAGGGACGAGTGGCTGAGGCTGTTGTCCGGTAGCGACACGTGCGTCACGCCGGTGCTCGGCCTGGACGAGGTCCCCCTGACTGCGCACGCGAGGGCGCGCGGCTCTTTCCTCCCGGCTCCGCGGGGTGGCCAGCAACCGGCCCCCGCTCCCCGGTTCAGCGTCACCACACCTGCCGACCCAGCTCTGCCGCCGGCGTACGGGGCAGACACCGACACGGTTCTGGCCGAGATCGGCTACTCCCCCGAACGCATCGCCTGCTTGCGCGAAGTGGGGGCCATCTCATGACCGAGGAAGCGGTGCTGACGTCCCAGCGGGACGGCGTGCTGGTCGTCACCCTGAACCGGCCGAACATGCGCAACGCGATCAACGAGGAGCTCTCGCTCGGCGTCGCGGAGGCCATGGCTCGGCTCGACCAGAGCGACGCCCTCCGCGTCGCCGTCCTGCACGGCGCGGGTGGCACGTTCTGCGCGGGCATGGACCTACGGGCCTTCAGCGCGCGCCCACCGGAAGAGGCCGCCGCTGCGCTCGCCCGCCTGGTACGGCACTCGACCCGGAAGCCGCTGGTCGCCGCGATCGACGGATTCGCCGTCGGAGGCGGTCTCGAACTCGCGCTTGCTTGTGACCTGATGGTCGCCACGCCGGACGCCAGGCTCGGAATTCCGGAGGTGGCCCGCGGCCTGGTTCCCTCCGGTGGCGCCCTGCTCCGACTGCCCCATCGACTCCCGTACAACGTGGCCCTCGACATGGCCCTCACCGGTCAACCGATCTCCGGCATCCGTGCCCACGAGCTAGGCCTGGTGTCACGGCTGGCCGATCCCGGCGACCCGCTCGGCATGGGACTTGCCGTCGCCGCCTCGATCGCCGCAGCGGGGCAACTCGCCGTCAACGGAAGCAAGACGATCATGAGTCGTCGCATCGACGACGCCGAGTCAGCCGAGGCGTGGGAGGCACAGTTCGCGGTCACCCTGGACACCAATGCCTCCGAGGACGCGCACGAGGGCATCAGGGCATTCCTGGAGAAGCGCGCCCCCGTGTTCCGCGGTCGCTGACCTGGGGCATGACCGGCCCGGGCCTAGGGCGACGGGGCGAACTGCGGGAGGATCTCGTGCGCGATGCGGTCGAGCATCACGTCAGCATCCTCTTGGGGTGCAGCGATAGTCAGCTGTACCGAGGCGGCGCCGGCCGCCTGGTACTCGCGCAGCCGATCCGCACACTCCGTCGGGGTACCCGCTACGAGCAGGTGGCCGAGCTCGCTGAAGTCCTGCTTGTAGTTGTTGCCCACCCAGTCGATCGCCGTCCGTCGTGCGGCGTCCCCGTCGGGATAGGTGGTGACGAAAGCGAAGACCGCGCCGGTGACATCGTCAGGGCGCCGCCCGAACTCCTCAGTGCGTTCGCGCACCAGGGACATGCCGCGGGCGAGCTGTCCCGGTGTGCACAGGTGCGGCATCCATACATCGCCCCACCGGGCGGCTCGCCGAGTCGCTACGTCGCCCCGGCCGGCGATCCACAAGGGTGGCCCACCCCGGCGACAGGGCGGCGGGTTCAGCGCCAGTGCGTCGAGACTGCTCCACGTGCCTTGGAAGTGCACCTCCTCGCCCGTGAAGAGGAGCCGGAGCACCTCGAGCCCCTCGTCGGTGCGCGCCCCACGCTGGGCGACGGGAACGCCGACCGCATCGAACTCCCGAGCGAACTCGCCGCCGGCGCCCACTCCGAGGTTGAACCGCCCGGCCGAGACCACGTCCACCATCGCCGCGAGCTTCGCCGCCATCGCTGCGGGGTAGAGCGGCAGGATCGTGATCGAGCTGAGCAGTTCGATCCGGTCGGTCACGGCCGCCGCCGCTGCTAGAGCGACGAATGCGTTTGGCACGGCGCCATGGAAGAAGAGATGCTCCCCGCAACTGACATACCCGAACCCGAGATCTTCCGCGCGTCGCGCAGCCTGGACGACATCAGGCGCGGCCGTGACCCCGAGGCCGAGCCGCAGAAGATCACCGGTCATGAGAGTATCCTTCCGAACGTTCGACAGTCTGCCAGGCTTGCCGGGAAGGAAAGGTCACGTGGCACGCTCCGCCCAGGTCGCCGAGGTCCCCCGAAGGGAAGCGATCATCACCGAGGCGACCCGCCTCTTCGCCGAGCACGGCTACCACGCCGTCGGCATGCGGTCGATCGCCGATGCCGTGGGGATCCAGAGCTCGAGCCTGTACCACCATTTCCCGTCCAAGCAGCACCTGCTCGCCGCGATCGCCGCCGAGGGCAACCACGCCTTCATCGCCGCCCACGTGCCCATCCTCGAAGGCGACGGTTCCCCCCGTGAGCGGCTCGAGCGAGTGCTGCGAGCGATGATCATCTACTACTGGGAGCACCGGCTCGAGCGCCAGGTCGGACTGCGCGACTCGCGGGAGCTCGCCAACACCATCCCCGACGTGTACGAGATGATCCAGCAGGACCTCCGTCGATTCCAGCGCGGCGTCGAGAACGTCCTCAACGAGGGCGCCGCGGCCGGCGAGTTCGCCCTCACCGACGCGAAGCTCGACTCGCGCGCGATCATCGGCATGTGCCTGTCCATCAACGACTGGTTCCGACCCGGCGGCTCGGCGACCATCGAACGAGTGGCGGATCACTACAGCGCTCTCGTCGTGGACCGGTTGCTCAAACCGTGATCTCGTCGTACCCCTCGGCCCTGCCTTCCTCCGCCTGACGGTGCTCGCTGAGCTCGCGCAGTCGAGCCTTGCGCGCCCGTGCGGCACGCAGCCGCGACATCCAGGCAGACAGGCCCACCGCCGCGAACAACACGATGCCGTTGAAGACCGGCTCGACCCACAGCGCCGCACCGAGCTGCTGGAGACCGGTGACGGTGATCCCGACCACGAGCACGGCGACCACGGTGCCCGGAATGTTGAAGCGGCCCCCGGTGAATGCGGTTGACCCCAAGAACGCACCCGCGAAGGCCGGGATGAGCATCGTGCTGCCGCTGTCGGGAGTGGCTGCTCCGATCCGCGATCCGATCACGACGCCGGCGGCGGCAGCGAGCCAGGCAGCCAGCACGAAGGTGGCCATGACGTAGCGCCGCGCAGGGATCCCGGTCAGCAGGGCGGCGCGCTCATTGGAGCCGGTGGCGTACATCCGCCGACCCACGGGGGTGCGGTGCAGGACGATGGCCAGGACGATGACGACGACGACGCTGTACCAGATCGGTAGCCGCATGCCGAGGAACTCCGAGCGTGCGATCCTGGTCAGCGAGTCGGGCGCCGCGCCGAAGACAGACTCGCCCTTCGAGTACGCCAGCGAGAGTCCGGTGAGGATGCTGCCCGACGCGAGCGTGGCGATGAAGGACGAGATCTTGAACTTGGCCACGGCCACGCCGTTGATCAGGCCGACCAAGGTCGCCGCCATGAACGCGACGAGCAGGGCGGACGGCACGCTCCACCCCTTGTTGATGACGTTTCCGACGACGATCATCTGCACGAACGCGAACAGACTGCCGAACGAAAGGTCGAACTGACCGACGATCAGTGGCAGCGTCGCGGCGCAGGCGAGCAGGAGCACCACGGCGTAGTTGTCCGCGATTGCCTTGAAGTTGTCGACCGTGCCGAACGACTCCGGTCGCATCAGTGAGAAGGTCAGCGCCAGTGCGATCAGGACGACCACCAGCGCGAACTTGCTGAGGAACTCAACGATGCTTCCGGCGTTCTGGCGCTGCTTCGTGTTCATCTCGTTCGCTCCGTCTAGCTACTAAGTGCGGCAAGGCGTTCGACTGTGGCTTCCTCGGACTCCAGCTCCGCGACGACCTGCCCGTAGCGCAGGACGATGACGCGATCGCTGAGAAGGGAGATCTCCTCCAGGTCCGAGCTGGCCACCAGAACGGTCCTGCCCTCGGCACAGGACTGGTGGATTCGTGAATAAATGTCGTCGCGCGCCCCGATGTCCACGCCGACGGTCGGCTCGGAGAGGACGAGCAGGGAGGGTTCGGTCTCCATCCACTTCGCGATCAGCACCTTCTGCTGGTTGCCCCCGCTGAAGGTGGAGATGTGCGCCTCGGGGTCAGCCGGCTTCACCTTCGCGTCGCGCATGATGCGCTGCGACTCGGATCGTTCACGCTTCGGGGACCGCCCGTCGAGGTACAGGTTCTCTCTGGCCGACATCGAGGAGGCGAGGCCGTCACGAAGTCGATCCGGCGGCACGTAGGCGATGTGACGACCTCGCGCGTGCGCGACGCCGCTGGGCGCGTACTCCGTCCCGTCGACCCGCATGGTGCCGGCGCTCGCGCGCGCCAGGCCAGCCACCACCTCGCAGACCTGGAGGTGCCCCGAATCCGCCAACCCGGTGATGCCGATGACCTCCCCAGGGAAGGCATCCAGAGTGAGCGGCCCGAAACGGTCGTGGGTGAGGCCGGCGAGTGACAACCGCGGCGTCTCCGCTGCGGAACCACTGCGCTTGCGACGCTCCGACACGTGATGAGCGGGTCGGTGCCCGACCACGAGGGTGGCAAGCTGGTCAGGACTCAACTCGGACGCCGGTTGGGAGGCGACCACCTCACCGTCCCGGAGAACGGTGACCCGGTCGCAGACCTCCAGCGCCTCACTAAGCGCGTGAGTGATCAGAACACAGGCGACGCCGTCGTCGGCCAGGGCACGCAGTCGTCCGTAGAGGAGGTGCGCGTCCTCACGACCGAGGTTCGCCGTAGGCTCGTCGAGAAGCACCAGCCGGGCATCGACAGCCAGCGCGCGAGCGATGGCGACAAGTGTCTGCTCGGCGATCGGCAGGTCGCTGACCAAGGTAGACACGTCGACGCTCAAGCCGACGCGAGCAGTCGCCTCACGCGCGCGAAGCGTCGTTGCCCGGTTGTCGATCAGCCCCCACCTCCGCGTATAGCCGACTGTCAGCGCGATGTTGTCTGCGATAGAGAGGTCGGGAGCCAGAGCGCGATCCTGGTGGATGAGTGCGCAGCCCAGTTCTCGTACGGCGGATGGATGGTGCGGCAGCGGGAGCTGGGCGCCGAGGATCGAGACGGTGCCCGCGTCCTGCGGCTCGATTCCCGAGATGATCTTGACGAGAGTCGACTTGCCGGCACCGTTGGCACCGAGGAGCCCGTGGATCTCGCCCTGGCCGACGGAGAGGCTTACGCCGGCCAGGGCGACATTGCCGCCGTACACCTTCTCGACCCCAGAGACCTCGAGGGCTGCAGAAGGCGAGTCGGGGAACTTGACGATGGGGTCCACGTCAGCTCAGACCCCACGCCTTCTTGTAGAAGGAGGCGTAGTCGATCATTCCCTCGGCGCTGTCGATCTTGCCGTCGCTCGGCACGTTGTCCTTGATGAAGAACATCAGCCCGAGTCCGATCTCGTCGACATCGAGGTAGGGCGCGCCGGCCAGCCCCCTGACCAGCTGGTCTGCCACGGCCCAGCCGGCCCACGTCGCCGAAGCCCCGCTGTTATAGATGACCTGGTCCTCGGCGACGGCTTGCAGGCCCACGGCGTCGGCGTCCTTGGTGATCACCTTGATCTGGTCGGCCTTCCCGGCCGAGGCGACCGCCTGGATGACCGCCGGCAGGCCGATCGCGTACGGAACGACGATCGAGGTCGCGTTGGGGTTCTGCGAGATCGCACCCGTGACGATCGAGGTCACCTTGGTCGGGTCGACCGCGTCCGAGATGGTCCACGAGACGTCGGTGTAGTCGCAGCCGCTGCAGGTGTCGAGAACCTTCTTGTACTGGCCCATTGCCTCGACAAGAGACGGCGTGCCGCTGTCCGTCACGACGATCGAGTTGGCCTTGCCGTCGGTGCGAGCGATCTCGGCGAAGCCGATCGTCGACATCATCAGCGTCATCCGGAAGGACACGATCGAGTCGTAGGCGGTCTCCCCCCCGGTCGGCGGGATGTCCCCGGTCACCGAGGTGATGATCCCGCGCGCCCTGGCCTCCTCGAGCTTGTCTCCAACGGCCAGCGCAGGAACGGCGATACCCACGATGGCGTCGGGGTTGCGACTGAAGGCGGTGTCGAAGGCCTTGGCATTGCCTTCGGGAGTTCCGCCGCCGTCGATGACCTCGACCTTCCAGCCCAGGGCCTTCCCCGCGTCGACAACGCCCTGAGCGCCCTCCATGCAGGCGACGGCCTGCTTGGTGCACACGATCACCTGGACGTTGGCACCCTTCTTGATCTCGGGTGCGTCCGTCGGGCCGCGCCAGTCGCCGTAGGTCTCGATCTGGTCAGGAGTGTCGGGGGTGTCTGTCGACGAGTAGGTCAGGCCCTGCTGGGCGCGTTCGACCAACTGCTCAGCCGAGGCGACGAGCGCCGCCGAGTCACCGTTGCTCCCCGAGCCGGTGCTCGAGTCCTCCGAATCGCCCGAGCCGCACGCCACGAGCGCGAGGGAGACGACGAGGGTGACGGCTGTCGACGCGAGCCACTTCTTGCTTCTCATGTGATCTTCCTCATCTCGTGGGAACCGAACGTTCGTTAGGGTGCGTGGAATCTAGCCTCGCGCTGTGACGTACGTCAACCCCTCAGAGTTAGATCGGTCACAAGTCAGGTGGCGGGGCGTCGGAGTACCGGTCGTACGAGACCAGCGCTTCGACGTCCAGGCGCGTGAGGGTGGTCGGAAAACCCCCTGCTGGGTAGCCCACTGCGATGTGGCAGGCAGAGCGCATCCCGTCGGGAATGCCGAGCAGCTGTGCTGCCTCGGCCTCGCGTTCGCAGATCAGCGTGGTGATGGTGGCACCGACGCCGAGCGAGCGGAGCGCGAGGCATGCGTTCTGGACGAACGTGTAAACCGAAGAGCCGCCAAGGAAGTTGGGATGACCCGCCGAGTCCTTCATGTGGACGTGCAGGTCGGCCTCCACGACGCAAGCGACCAGGATCACCGGGACGTTCCCGAAGGACTCCGCGAAGTCGTTGGCGGCTCGTACCGCGGGGCCCAACGTCGCCGCTCCACTGCGCATCTCGCCGCTGAGGAACGCCGCCATGTCCCGCTGCCACAGGGGTAGGTAGAGCTCGGCGAGGGCGCGCCTGATCTGCCCGTCGCGGACGACGATCCACCGGACCGGCTGCCTGTTCCCGCCCGACGGAGCGAAGCGCGCGGCTTCGATCGCCTGGAGAATGACCTCGTCGGACACGTCCTCGTCGGTGAAGTACCGGGGGCTCCCAGTGGTGCGCATCAGATGGATCAGCTCATTCATACGCCGGCCTCCTGTGGGGCATCGAGCTCGGGCGGTGTGGCACTGCCGATCAACCGCGCGATCCGGGCCCGATGGCCCCGGGCGTCCCCCAGGATCTGGCTCATGGTCCGGGCACGACGCAGCAACAGGTGGATCTCGTGCTCCCAGGTGAACCCGATGCCACCGTGTACCTGGAGCGCGCCCGTGGTCGCCGACAAGGCGGCCGACACGGCAGCAACCTTCGCCGTCGACGCCGCCAGCGGGAGCTCCTCTGGCGCCGCCCGAGCGGTCCACGCGGCGTACCACCACGTGGAGCGGGCGGTCTCGACCTCGAGGAGCATCTCCGCACAACGGTGCGAGACGCCCTGGAAGGTGCCGATCTTGCGGCCGAACTGCTCGCGTTCCCGGGCGTAGGCCACGGCCAGGTCCAGCGCCCGCTGGGCAACCCCGGTGAGTTCGGCCGAGATGAGGACCTCGATCATGTCAATCGCCGTTGCCGGGTCGCCGGGGAGCTTCTCGCCCACGTCGGCGGACTCCAGCCGGGAGTACCGCCGCAGGAGATCGATGGTCTCGAACTGCTTGCGCCGAGCCCGCTCTCCGGCGAGGTACGCCTGTCCGTCGTCGACGACGACCAGTGGCCCGGACTCGGTCCCCGAGTCGATCACCAGACCGTCAGGAGCAACGGCGAACATCCCTGGGGCGTCGCCGTCGAGCAGGCCGGGCAGCAAACGATCACGCTGCCCCGAAGAGCCAGCGTGAACCACCAGGAGTGCTGCCCCTGCGTTGGGCAGGAACGGCACCGGAGCCAGCGCAGCCCCGAGCTCCTCGGCCACGAGGCCGAGCTCCAGGAGCCCTGCGTCGTCGTCAGTCGGATCGAGGCCGATGCCTGCGAATCCCAGCCCGCACAGCCGCTCCCAGAGCTCGATGTCGACGGTCCGTCCATCGATGCGCGAGCGTCGGCGCGCGTCGCTCAACTGGTCCCCGAGAAACCCTCGCAGGGTTGCGACCACGGTCGACTGGTCGGGAGTCAGGTCGAATCTCATCGGGACCTCGGCAGGCTCAGGACGCGCTCGGCGACGATGTCCTTGAGGACCTCGGTGGTGCCACCCTCGATCGAGTTGGCGCGCGAACGCAGGTAGCGGTACATCTCCGGGGAGTCAGCGCCGACAGCAGCCGGTCCCAGGAGGTCGATCGTGAACTCGGCCACCGCCTGGTTCACAGCGGCCCACTGCAACTTGGCCAGCGATCCGCTGGGGCCCGGGGCGCCCGTGCGCTCGATATCACTCAGCCCCCGGTACGTCTGCAGACGGAGCCCCTCCGCCCTCACATGGAGATCCGCCAGCCGATCCAGGACGAGAGGATCGTCCATGCGCCCCGACAGCACAACCTGGCGCTTCGCCTCGTCGAGCGCCCGTCGGACGTCGACCTGGGCAGCGAGCGCGAGGCCGGCTCGTTCATTCATCAGGGTGGTGATGGCCACCCGCCAGCCCTTGCCCACCTCACCCACGACCTGGTCGTCGCTCACGTAAGCGCCGTCGAGGAACAGCTCGTTGAACTCGCTCTCGCCGGTTGCCTGCACGATCGGCCGGGGTTCGATCTCGTCCTGCTGCATGTCCATCAGGAAGTACGTGAGGCCGCGGTGTCCCTGGCTGTCGGGATCCGTGCGCGCCAGCATCATGCACCAGCTCGCCTGGCGTGCCAGGGAGGTCCAGACCTTCTGCCCGGTGACCCGGAAGCCGCCGGGCACGCGATCGGCTCGGGTGCGCAGGGAAGCGAGGTCCGAACCAGCTCCTGGTTCCGAGAACGCCTGGCACCAGATCTCCTCGGCCGACAGGATCGGCTCCAGGAGCCGCTCCTTCTGGGCGGGCGTGCCGTGTGTGATGATCGTCGGACCGCCCATCTCGATGGCGATCGTGTTCGCGAAGCGTGGCGCGCCTGAACGTCCGAGCTCCTCGTTGAAGATCGCCAGCTCCACCGGGTTTGCTCCTCGGCCGCCGTACTCCCGGGGCCAGTGGATGCCGACCCAGCCGCTCTCGTACATCCGCCGCTGCCACGCTCGCCGGAAGTCGAAGGATGCCTCGTCGCCCATCGGCGCCACTCCTGGCGGGTTCACCGCGAGCCACCCGCGCAACTCGTCACGAAATCGCAGTTCCGCCGCTGTCATCGTGAAATCCATGTCTTCGTCCTCCGTCGTCTCATCGCTTAGCGGCGCCCGAACCGAGGCGGCCGCTTCTCACGGAAGGCAGCGACCGCCTCGGGCTGATCCTCGGTCAGGGTGCAGAGGATCTGCGTGCGGTTCTCGAGCTCGATGGCCGCGTCCAGGCTCGGAGCGTCCAGGGCCTGCCACATCACCCGCTTGGTCATCTGCACTCCGAAGGGGCTGTTGTTTACGATCAGCGCCGCCGTCTCGAGCGCCGCCGGGATCAGTTGCTCCTCTGCGGTGATCCGGGAGACCAGGCCGATTCTCAGCGCTTCCTCGGAGTCCACCGATCGACCCGTGAGCATCAGCTCGAAGGCAACACTGCTGCCGACTGCCCGCGGCAGCAGGTAGCTGACCCCGCAGTCACATCCCGACAGACCCACCTTCACGAAGGCGACATTGCAGCTGGCCGTGGCCGACGCGACCCGCACGTCGCAGGCAAGGGCGAGGGCGAGGCCGCCGCCTGCCGCCGGCCCGTTGATCGCTGCGATGACCGGCGTCCGCATCCGCTGCGGCGTGGTCAGCACGCGCGCGATGCGTTCTTGGGCGTCCATCCCTCCCACTGTGCGACCGGCGACTGCCTGCTCCGGGGCGTCGAAACCGTCGCCGAGATCGAGGCCAGCACAGAACGCCCTTCCGGCGCCGGTGACCACGACGACCCGTACACGGGGGTCCCGATCCGACGCGAGCAGGGCCTCCTCCAGCTCCTGGAAGAGCTCGTACGAGAGGGCGTTGAGCCGCTCCGGGCGGTTCAAGGTGATCGTTCGGACGCCAGGCGCCGGATCCTCGACGAGAACCACCGGTGCCGCACCTGTGATCGCAGACTCAGTAGACACGATCGGCCCCCCACTGACGCACGACGAGCTCGACCAGCTCGGACACCGCTGCTCCGACTGCGGTCTCGCCGCTGCGCACCCGATGAAGCAACGCGCGGCCGGGATCAGTGCACTCCGTTCGCTGCATCGCGATCACAAGCTCCCTCAGCACCCGAGCCTGGAACTCCCGCTCCCG
This sequence comes from Nocardioides sp. JS614, assembly GCF_000015265.1. Taxonomy (NCBI): domain Bacteria; kingdom Bacillati; phylum Actinomycetota; class Actinomycetes; order Propionibacteriales; family Nocardioidaceae; genus Nocardioides; species Nocardioides sp. JS614. The sequence continues at coordinate 845,424 of NC_008699.1, read as the reverse complement.
TCGCGCTGTACGCCGACGCTCGAGCTCGCCCGAGGCCACGGCGTGGTCGTGGTGCCCGAGGATCGCCTCCCACGCCTCGGCGACGCCGTCGGCGGTGATCGCGACCGTGGGGATGATGGGAGGTGTCCAGTCGCGGTCCGGCGCCATTGCCAGCATCTGGCGCAGGTCGCGCATCGTTGAGCCCGCACCGTCGCGGTCGGCCTTGTTGACGATGAGCACGTCGGCGACCTCGAGGAGACCTGCCTTGTTGGCCTGGACCTCATCACCCCATCCGGGATTGACCACGACCACCGTCGTGTCTGCCTGGCCAGCGATCTCGACCTCGACCTGGCCGACACCGACCGTCTCGACGATCACGGTCGACCACCCACAGGCGCCGAAGGCGCGGACCACGTCGGGCACGGCTCGCGAGAGGCCACCGAGATGGCCACGGTTGGAGAACGAACGCATGAAGACGTCGTCGTCCTGCGCGTGCTCACTCCGGAGCCGGACGCGATCTCCGAGGATCGCGCCACCGGTGAAGGGCGAGGACGGATCGATCGCGGCGACGGCGACCCGCTCGCCGCGCCCGCGAACTTCCGTCACGAGCGCGTCGGTCAACGTCGACTTGCCAGCGCCCGGGGAGCCGGTGAGGCCGACGGTGAAGGTCTCGCCCGCATGTAGATGGAGCTCACCGGCCATCAGGTCCGCAGAAGCCCCGCCTCGCTCGAGCACACTGAGTACCTGCGACAGTGCACGCCGATCGCCGTGGGCTGCCCGGCGCGCAAGATCCTCAAGGCCCACGACCGAGTGCGCGGCCGCGGTCATCAAGGGCTCGCAGGAGTCGGCTGAACCTCGGCGTCCCTGCGCAGCTGACGCTTGAGGATCTTGCCCTGGGTGTCCTTCGGCAGCGCCGAGACCAGGTGGATCTCCTTCGGGATCTTGTAGCCCGCCAAAGTCTTCTTGCAGAACGCCCGGATGTCCTCGACGTCGACTTCGTCGACAGACCCCTTGGGGACGACGAAGGCGGTGACGACCTGCATCCAGTACGGATCCGCGAGTCCGACGACAGCGACCTCCTGCACCGCCGGATGACCGTAAAGGGTGCGTTCCACCTCGACCGACGAAACGTTCATGCCGCCGGTCTTGATGACGTCGTTGCGCCGATCGACGAAGTAGAGGTTCCCCTCGTCATCGATGCGGACCATGTCGTTGGTGTGGATCCAGCCGTCGCGCACGACCTTCGCCGTCCTCTCCGGATCCTTGTAATAGCCGGCCATTGCCCCAGGCGTCCGGACGATGAGCTCACCCTCAGCGGCCGGGTTCCCGTCCTCGTCGACGACCCTCACCTCCAGCTGGGCGGTCGGCCTGCCGATCCAGGCAGCATCACCGTTGGGTATGTCCGCCAGTCGCTTAAAGCGGCCGATCGTGGGTGTCTGCGTGATCTCCGACTGCGACCACAAAGTGATCCACAAGACGTCGGGCGCCACGGTCTCGAAGGCGTCGAACATCGCCTGCGGCATCGTCCCGCCGTAGGAGATGCAACGCCGGAGACGGTGCAGGTCGGCAGCGGCGAACTTCGGCGACCTGATCAACTGCAGGTAGAACGTCGGCGTCTGTCCCACGACGGTGACCTTCTCCGCGACGATGGCGTCGAGCGCCTCGTCGGCGTCGACGGCGAATGGCAGCACGATGGTGTTCCCCAGGGAGAGCAGGCAGATCTGCATCCCGATGCCCGCGATCGTGTGGAGCGGCATGGTGAAGTACCAGACGTCCTCCTCCAGCAGTCCGATCCCAGTCGTGTAGGACGGGATCATCGACACGAAGTAGTTGCGCTGCGGGATCGCAATGGCCTTGGGCAGGCTCGTCGTACCACTGGTGTACGGGATGATCCCCAGAGTGCTCTCGTCGACGTCGGAGTCGGGTTCGTCCGCGCTGGCCGACTCGATCAACCCGCTCATCCGCTGCCACGGCTGCGGAGCGGCGGAGTCGAAGAAGTCGTTGCTCACGCGGATCCTGAGCTCGGGGAGGGGCGACGAGATCGCGTCGATGCGATCGAAAAAGGCGTCCTCGCAGACGACGATCTTCGCTCCGGAGTGCTCGAGCTGGTAGTGCAGCTCGCTATCGGTGAAGGTGAAGTTCACGCCGGTCACCGCGACGCCCAGCTTTGCGGCAGCCCAGAAGGCCACGATCGAACCCGGGTTGTTCCGACCCATCAGGGCCATGACGTCACCCTTCACGGCTCCCTGGGCGGCCAGGGCGTTCGCCAGACGGTTCGCACGCTCGTTGAGCTCAGCAAAGGTCAGCTGAGTGCGTCCTTCGCCGTGCGGGCCGCCGTATCCGACGACGGCCGGTCGCTCCGGGTGGCGCTGTGCATTGCGTCGCAGTTGGTCGCCGAACGTCGCACGACGCACGGGATCGGACACGGGGACGATGTCGTTGAGCACGGGAACGCGCTCCTCTCGGGTCGGGCTTTACGGGGTGTGGTCCGAGGCCGCCGGATCGGCGGCCGTGAGCCGGTCTGCGGCCTCGACGATGGCTTCGAGCGTCGAGCCGGGTGGGAAGCACTCCACACCGCGAGCGGCGAGGCGGTCTGCCGCGTAATGCGGGATCGTGCCGCCGGCGAACACCGGGACGGTGATCGCTTCGCTCGCGAGGGTGTCCAGGATCCGCTCCACGACCTCGACCCGGCCGCCGACATTCAGGCCGATCAGGTCGACGTCCTCGTCGCCGGCAACCCGGGCGATCGTGTCGGCGTTGATCATGCCGGCGAGGATCACCTCATATCCTGCGTCACGCAGTGCCCGCGAGACCACGTTGATGCCACGCCAGTGACCGTCGAGGCTGGTCTTGGCCATGAGCACCCGCTTGCCATGGGTGCGAACCGGCTCGCCGGTCAGAAGTCCACCGGGAACTTCCATGATCCGAACACCTCCCTGTACACGTCGCCGACCTCGCCGATCGAGGCGTCTGCTCGCACTGCGTCCATCACTCCGGACATGACGTTTCCACCGCTGCGCATCGTGTTCGCCAGGCGATCGAGCGCTCGCGAGACATGCCTGCCGTCTCGTGACGCGCGCAGGTCCTTGAGTCGCGCCATGCCGCGCTCGAAGGCGTCGAGCGACCCCTCGAACCCATCGATGCCGAAAGGGTCGCCGTCGCTGTCGCCCAGGTTGACACCGACGATCTTGCGGTCGCCGCTCGTGATCGAGTCCTGGAAGGCGACGGCATTCTCACCGGCCATGCGGTGCAACGACCCGTCCTCCAGGCTCTGGATGAAGCCCCCGTTGTCGAGGATCCGGTCGAACTCGGCCCATGCTCGTTCCTCGAGCTCCGCCGAGAGGGACTCGATAAAGTAGCTGCCACCGAGAGGGTCCACCACCGCCGGGATGTTCGTCTCGTGCATGAGGATCTGCTGGACGCGCAGCGACTGCCGGTGCGCCTGCTCCGACGGCACCGACAGCGCCTCGTCGTACGCCGAAACGCCGATGGATTGGACTCCGCCGAGAACGGCTGCCATCCCCATGACCGTGCCCCGCACGATGTTGTTGATCGGCTCCTGGTACGTCATGGCCGAGCCGGCCGTCACGATGTGGATACGCAGGCTGAGCGCGCGCGGGTCGGTGATGCCGTACCGGGTCGTCAGGAGCCGATGCCACATCTTGCGGGCCACGCGCAGCTTGCAGATGTCTTCGAAGAAGTCCATCGCCACCCGGAAACTGACACCCCCGAGGGCATAGGCGACCTGCTCGACCGGGACGTTGCCGCGCGCGACGATCTCGTCGAGGTGCGACACGCAGCACGCGAACAGGGCGGCGAGCTCCTGGTAGGCATTGAGTCCGCTGTCCGCGCCGTTGTACGCCGCCATCGAGATGGGCGTCCACTTGGGCGCCACCTTGGCTGCGTACTCGACGATGTCGCAGTTCACCCGGAGGGCTGCCGCCGGTGGGATCTGAGTGAGCGGTGGGCATCCGATGTAGGTCAGGAAGAAGTCCGCCTGACCCGTCCCGTTCAGCTTGTGCAGCTCGAGGCCGCGACGTTCGGCCACCGTCCAGTACCCGGCCAGCGCGAAGGCCGCGTGTTGAGAGACCCCACCGCCGGGATGGGCGAAGTACTTGCTCTGGTCGATACCGGTCAGCGCGAGCTCGAAGTCTCGCGCCGACAGGATCACCGCACCACTGATGCCCACGTCCTCACGACGAGCGACCACCTCCGGATGGTCGACGTCGTAGAGATGATCACCGGTCATCCGGTCGTGCTCCATAATGAAACCGGTACCGCCCTTCGACAACAGGTACCGGATCCGCTCAGCCTCGTCCTCGGGGTTCCCGAAGCCCGAGAGCTGGAAGATCCGCCACGGCTTGGAGCGGTACCCCTGAGCATGTGCTCCGCGCAGGTAGGGCGCTTCGCCCGGCAGCACGGCCGCCGCCTGGGCTGCCGTCTCCGGCACGTCGTTCGGGCCGTAGCTGACCTTGAGCGGAATCCCCGAGACCGTCGTGACCTCGGAGGACCCCGACGCTTCACTACTCGTCATGAGTCGTCTTCTCCAGACTGGCGGATTCGTTCGGGTTCGTCACGATCCGGCAGAGATGGGGTTGCCAAACGTGTCGATGTAGGCCATCTCCTCCGGAGCAAGCCGGTTGAGCTTGGTTGGGAACGGCTTCGCCGGATACCCCGCGACGATGTGGCAAGCGGTGATGAACTCCTCCGGAATGTTCAAGAGCTCCTTGACCTGGGGCTCGTAGGCAACCAGCAGCGTGGTGAACGTGGTGGCGATGCCGGCGTCCCGTAGAGCCAGGCAGAAGTTCTGCGCCGTCGGGTAGATCGAGGCTCCTCCCACCACGCTGAGCCGGTCCAGCTCGGTGTCTGTGGGGTGGGTGGCACCGAGATCACCGCAGACGACGGCGATCACAGGGTGGTCGGCGAAGTGCTCGGCGAAGTGGTTCGCGTCGGCGAGCGCCTGCTCGGCCTTCGAATGGCCGATCCAGGTGGCCTTCTGGGTGTGGCCCTCGTCGTGTGCCTCGATGGAGTTGATGCCCGCCATCGCCGCGTCGTAGTAGGCCTTCCACGGCTGGATGTACCACTCCGCAAGCTGGCGCTTCTTCGCCTGGTCGCGCACGAAGACGAACCGCACGGGCTGGCGATTCCCCCCTTGGGGGCCGAAGCGCGCCTTCTCGACCGCGTCGTACAGGACCTTGTCAGGCACGTCCCGGTCGTCGTAGTACCGGGTCGCGGCCTGGGATCGCATCACATCGTTGAGTTCCACCGGGCGTCCTCCTTCATCCCTAACGTTCGTTCGTTAGGGGGATCCTACATGTGTGCTGCATCACGTCAAGCACGCCCGTCAGGCTCGCTCCTGTGCAAGCCTACGGATTCCAGCACCGAGGCTTGCCCCCCCTGCCGAACGATCGTTAGGCTCCGACGCGGAACCCGACAAGCGAAGGAAGACCGATGTCGACAGCACGCGCGGCCCTCGTCACCGGCGGCTCCAGCGGGATCGGTCTTGCGATCGCACGTACCCTCGGCGCCGCTGGGTACGACGTCACGTTGGCCTCCCGACGGCCGGACCGGTTGGAACAAGCGGCCCACGGTCTGCGCGAGGAGGGCTATCGAGTCGCGACCTCAGCCGGCGATCTCGGCGACGAGGCGGCGGTCGTGGCCGCGGTAGAGACGCACCGCGCCGCGTACGGGCGCCTTGACGTGCTCGTGAACAACGCGGGCGTGGGGATCGGGCAGTTCGCCGACGACTTGACCACGAAGGCGATCGACATACAGCTCAACACCAATCTACGATCGATCTTCCTCTTCTACCGCGAGGCACTTCCCATGCTGCGGGAGGCGGGTGGCGAACACCGCAACGCCCTGGTCATCAATGTCTCCTCAGCGTCAGGCATCCATGGAGAGCGGTGGCTCGGCGTCTACTCCGCGACCAAGCGAGGCCTTGTCGGGTTCACGCAGGCAATGAACCGTGAGCTGAACGACGCCGGCATCAAGAGCACAGCGCTTTGCCCTGCATTCGTGGACACGCCGATGGCAAGCTTCGTCAAGGACGAGATCGGCGCCGACAAGATGATTTCGGTCGACGACGTCGCTGGATCGGTCCGGTACCTCCTCACACTTTCTCCAGGCTGCCTGATACCCGAGATCCAGTTCGAGCAGACGATCGGCGCAATCGGCCCCACCTTCGACCGAACTGGGTAAGAGCAATCGCGCCTTGCGACTCGAGCCTTGATCGTGTCGCGGAGCTGCCCACCGCGTCGTATGGGAGATGCCAGCATGTTGGGGAATGCCGGCACGTGCCTCAGGTCGTGACAGCCTCCATCGCACCGGAGCACCCAAAGGCCGGCCAGCAGACCCCAGAAACGACGACCGCCGGACCCAAGATCGTGCGCCCGGCGGTCGCCGATGTCGTGAGACATCACATGGTGGAGCTGAGGGGATTCGAACCCCTGACCTTCTCATTGCGAACGAGACGCGCTACCAACTGCGCCACAGCCCCAGTGCGCCGTACGCCGGCGCGGTGGGAAACGTTAGCACCAGGCCCGGCCACCGACCGAATCGACCCGGGGGATTCCCGACTCGACCGTGAACCCCCGACTCGACCGTCAGAAGTCCCGACTCAATGGGGAGAAGTCCCGACTCGACGTCAGGAGTTGACGGCGCGCTGGTCGTCGCCGCCGTTGCGGTTCTGGCGGGTCTGGCGGGCGGCGCGGTCGGCCTCGTCGGCCTCGCGGGCCAGCTGGGCGTCGGCGTCGGTGCGGCCCGAGGTCCACACGCCGGTGTCGTCGAGGGCGATGGTGCGGACGGTGCGGCGGGCCGCGGGCGGCTTGCCGACGTACGTCGGGAGCGTGACCGGCACCGGGTCCCACAGCGCCGGGTCGACCACGGCGGCCATCCCGGCGGAGGTGTCCGCCAGCGGGTCGGCCTCGTCGGCGCCGTCCTCGACCGGCTCGCCGACCTCGTCCTCGAGCGGGTCCTGGATCGGCATCCGGGCAGCCGGCTGCAGCGCGCGGCGCTCGCCCTTGACCATGATCCGGCAGGTGACCAGCCAGGCGACCAGCAGGCCGGCGGGGATCGCGACGTACCACCAGTCGATGACGCGGAAGGCCGCGACGCCCACGACCGCGAGGTTGGCGACCAGGATCACGGCGAGCACGGTGCGGCGGCGCTTGGTGGCCCGCTTGGCAGCAGCCCGGCGGGCGCGCAGCTGGGCAGGGGTGACCGCAGGAGCGGGCTCGGCGGGCACGGCGGCGGTCGCCTCAGCGGCCGGGCGACCGGGCGTCACGACGAGCCGGGCGCTGCGCCGGTCCACCGGCTCGCGGCGGGCCAGCACGCGCATCGTGTGGGAGAACCGGTCCACGGAGCGGCTGCGGGCCACGTCGTCGTGGTGACGGAGCGCCTTCGGGACGAGATAGACGGCCCACGCCACGGCGAGGGCGACGAAGATCAGTGCGCTCAGGTCCACAGGTCAGAGGTTAGGAGCGTTAGCGCAGCGGGCAGCGGATGTCCACAGGTGTGTCGCAAAATCACTCGTGTGACTGGTGTGGTCGGAGCCGGGCCAGCATCCCGTCCGGGCAGTCCTCGCGGGTGACCGCGTAGATCCGGTGGTCGCGCCAGGCCCCGTCGATGTGCAGGAACTTGGGTGCGTAGCCGACCTCGTGCAGGCCGAGCTTCTCGACGACGCGCAGCGAGTTGGAGTTCTCGGGGCGGATCGCGATCTCGATGCGGTGCAGGTCGCCGGCGGTGAAGCAGTGGTCGATGACCAGCGCGACCGCAAGGGGCATCACCCCGCGCCCGGCGTACTCACGATCGAGCCAGTAGCCGATCGAGGCGAACTGCGCGGAGCCCCGCACGATGTTGTTGACCGTCACCTGGCCCGCGAAGCGGCCGTCGACCTCGATCGCGAACGGGTACGTGGTGCCGGCGCGGGCCTGCCGGTGCAGCCGCCGCACCAGCGACCGGAACGTCGTCGGCCGGCCGTCCGCACCCGGGGGCACCGTGGCGTCCCAGGGCCGCAGCCACGCGACGTTGCGGCGCCGGGCGTCCCGCCAGGCAGCCGCGTCCCGGGCGGCGAGCGGCCGGACCGTGACCTCCCCCGAGGTCAGCCGGGCCGGCCACACCCTCAATGGTCGCTCCCCACGACCTGCTCGGCGGCGTGCACCAGCACCGGGCGGAGCACGGCGAGCCCGTCCTTCACGCCGCCGCGCGAGCCGGGGAGGTTGACGACCACGCACGAGCCGACCACGCCGGCGAGCCCGCGCGAGAGCACCGCTGTAGGCACGCCCTGCGCGACGCCGTACGCGCGGATCGCCTCCGCGATGCCGGGGATCTCGGCGTCCAGCAGCGCCCGGGTCACCTCGGGGGTCCGGTCGGTCGGGGTGAGGCCGGTGCCGCCGGTCGTGAGCACCACCCGCGCACCACCCTCGACGGCGGCGGTGATCGCGGCGCCGACCGGCTCGCCATCCGGTACGACGACGGGCGCGTCGACCGTGAAGCCCAGCTCGCGCAGGAAGTCGATGATCAGCGGGCCGGTGGTGTCCTCGTAGACCCCGGCCGCGGCCCGGTTGGAGGCGACGACGACCTCGGCGCGCAGGCTCACGGCCGGCTCCAGTCGCCGGACTTGCCGCCGGTCTTCGTCTCGACCCGGATGTCGGTGACCACCGCGGCCTTGTCGACCGCCTTGACCATGTCGACCACGGTGAGGGCGGCGACCGAGACCGCGGTCAGCGCCTCCATCTCCACGCCGGTGCGGTCGGTCGTCTTGACCGTCGCGCGGATCGCCACGCTCGGCTCGGGGTCGTCGGTCACCTCGAGGTCGACGCTCACCCCCGAGATCGAGAGCGGGTGGCACAGCGGGATCAGGGTCGGCGTCTGCTTGGCGGCCATGATCCCGGCGACCCGGGCCACCCCGAGCGCGTCGCCCTTCGGCACGCCCTCGCCGCGGAGCAGTCCGACGACCGTCTCCGAGACCAGCACCCGGCCGGAAGCGGTCGCCGTGCGGGCGGTGACGTCCTTGCCGGAGACGTCGACCATCCGGGCCGCCCCGGACTCGTCGACGTGGGTGAGCCGCCGGGGCGAATCGGACATCGTCAGAACTCCTCGTCGAGCCTCAGGACCTGGACCTGCTCGCCGGCCTCGACGGAGGTGACGTCCGCCGGCACGACGACCAGCGCGTCGGAGGATGCCAGATCGCCGATCAGGTGGGAACCGTGGCCGCCGACCGGGGTCACCGACGGGCCGGCGCGGCCGGCCGGGTCGACGGCGTACTCCGCGCGCACGAACTGCCGCTTGCCCTCCGGGGAGCGGATGGCGTGCGTGAGCCGCGCGGGCGTCGTCGGACGGGCGTACGGCGTGCGCCCCATCAGCTTGCGCAGCGCCGGCAGCACGAACTGCTGGAAGGAGATGTACGACGAGACCGGGTTGCCCGGCAGCGTGAAGATCGGGGTCCGGTCCTCGCCGACGTGGCCGAAGCCCTGCGGCTTGCCGGGCTGCATCGCCACCCCGCCGAACCACACGGTCCCCAGCGGGCGGAGCGCCTCCTTGACCACGTCGTAGTCGCCCTGCGAGACGCCGCCGCTGGTGACGACCAGGTCGGCGCGGACCAGCTGGTCGTGCACGGCGGCGAGGAACGCGCGCGGCTCGTCCGGGACGATGCCGACCCGGTAGGTGATCGCGCCCGCGGCCCGGGCGGCGGCCGCGAGGAGGAAGGAGTTGCCGTCGTAGATCGAGTCGTGCCCGAGCTCGGCACCGGGCTCGCGCAGCTCCGAGCCGGTCGAGATGACCACGACCCGCGGGCGCGGCCGGGACCGGACCGCGGCGCGGCCGACGGAGGCGAGCAGGCCGAGGTGGCGAGGGCCGAGCACGGTGCCGCGGGAGACGACCAGGTCCCCGGCGGCGACGTCCTCGCCGGCGGGTCGCACGTGCTGGCCGAGGGAGGGCGCGCGCTCGATGCGGACCTGGGCGACGCCCCGGTCGGTCCACTCGTAGGGCACCACGCTGTCGGCGCCGGCCGGCACCGGGGCGCCGGTCATGATCTTCACCGCCGTGCCGGGCGACATCGCGAGCAGCTGCGCCTGGCCGGCCCCGATCTCGCCGACCACCGGCAGGTGCACCGGGGACTCCTCGGTGGCGGTCACGACGTCCGCGTGGCGCACGGCGTACCCGTCCATCGCGGAGTTGTCGAACGACGGCAGCCCGATCGGCGCGACCACGTCCTCGGCCACGGCCAGGCCCAGCGCGTCCATCAGTGGCTGGGGGAAGTCCGGCAGCGGCTCGATCTCCGCGAGGATCCGGGCGAGGTGGTCGTCGACCGAGATCAGGACCTCAGCCATCGGAGAGGACGGTGTCGGCGTCGACGCGCTGCGCGGAGCTCGCCTCCAGGTTCACATCGCCCACGACCTGCACCCCGTGCGCGAAGGTCCAGTCGCCCTCGATCCGCAGCGAGCTGGCCTTCTTCATCGACGGGGCGCCGTCGGGGAACCGCTTGTCGAACTCGCCGACCAGCTTGTAGTAGTCGTCGTCGAGGTCGACGTAGGGCACCTCCGTGGCGGCCTGGTCGAGCACGAAGTCCTGGCCGAGGTCGTAGACGTCCGAGCGCAGCACCAGCAGGTCGTTGGTGGTCTTGACGGGGACGAACCGCTCCCGGCCCACCTCGATCAGCCGCGATCCGTCGAAGACCTCGATCGCCGCCCCCATGGCGGTCTCGATCTGGATCACCTCGGGGGTCGAGGGGTCGCCGGGGTCGAGGTGCTTCACGTTGCGGATCAGGGGCAGCCCGAGGATGCCCTGGCGCACGTCGAGCGCGTGCTTCATCGCGGCCAGGTCGAACCACAGGTTGTTGGTCGAGCAGTACTTGTGGCGGTCGAGGTCGGCCAGCGCGTCCTTGTCGGCGTCGGGGGTCTGCGCGGTCTCGCGCAGCACGATCCGGCCGTCGATCTTGCGGCGGGCGAAGTGGCCGCCCTTGCGGTCCGAGGGGGTACGGCGTACCGCCTCGATCGCGAACGGCGCGCCGGACGTGGCGAACCAGCCCGCCACCCGGGCGTCCGGGACCGCGCCGAGGTTGTCGGAGTTCGACACGAAGACCCGCTCGTAGCCCGCCTCGATCAGCCGCTCGAGCAGGCCGGTGCCGCGCAGCGCCGTGTAGAGGTCGCCATGACCGGGCGGGCACCACTCGAGGTCGGGGTCCTTGGGCCAGCTCACCGGGGACAGGTCCTTGGCCAGGAGCCGCGGCTCCTTGTTCTGGAGGAACTCCAGCGGCAGCCCCTCGACCGGGAGGTCGGCGTAGCGCGCCAGCGCCGCCATCGTGTCCTCCGAGGTGCGGAAGCTGTTCATGAAGATCAGCGGGAGGGTGGCGCCGTACTCCTTGCGCAGGTGCAGCACCTGGCGGGCGATGATGTCGAGGAAGGACAGCCCGCGGCGCACGCACAGCAGCGACTTGGCGCGGTCCATGCCCATCGAGGTGCCGAGCCCGCCGTTGAGCTTGATCACGGCCGTCGTCCGGATCGCCGCCGCGGCGTCCTCGTCGGAGACCGCCACCGTGGCGAGCGACTCCATGTCGACCGGGTCGATCGACGACTCGGGGATCATGCCGGTCTCACCGTGCTCGAGGAGCCGGTAGTAGTGCGCGAAGGTCTCGATGGCGACCTCGTCGACCCCCGCGGCCGCCATCTTGTCGCGTGCCCGGTTCAAGCCAGCGCTTCCCATGCTCACGATCGTAGGCTTCCCCTGTGACGGGCACCCAATCACCCGCGAAGTCGGCGGTCCGCGACCGCCTCCTCACCACCCGGCACCGCCGACCGCTGGCCGAGGTCGGCGTCGCGGCCCGGGCGATCGCCGAGCACCTGCTGGCGCTGCCGGAGGTGCGCCGGGCGGCCACGGTCGCGGCGTACGTCTCGGTCGGCAGCGAGCCGGGCAGCGGCCCGCTGCTGGCCGGGCTGCGCGCCGCGGGCAAGCGGGTGCTGCTCCCGGTGGTGCTGCCCGACCTCGACCTGGACTGGGCGGCGTACGACGGCCCGGACCACCTGGTGCCGGCGCGGCGCGGCCTGCTCGAGCCGGACGCGGAGCGGCTCGGTCCAGAGGCGATCGGCACCGCGGACGTGGTGCTGACGCCCGGCCTGGCCGTGTCACCCTCCGGGGTCCGGCTCGGCCGCGGCGGCGGCTGCTACGACCGGGCCCTCGGCCGAGTGCCGGTCGGCACCTTCACCTGCGTGCTGCTCTACGACGGGGAGGTCGGCCTCGACGTGCCGGTCGAGCCCCACGACCGTCCGGTGCTGTTCGCGGCGACCCCCTCGGGGGTCGTCCGCCTGGGTTGAGGCGGTCGGGTCGCGGGACCGCGGCATCGACCTATCCGTCGGCGGCCGGGGTCAGCGTGAGCCGGTCGCCACCGGCGTCGGCGACCGCGTCGCGGGTGAACAGCCAGGGCAGGGTCTCGTCCGCCGCCCACAGGTCGGTCTGGTCGGTGTAGTGCGGGTGGTACGGGTGGCCGGAGACCCCGGTGAGAGCGATCCAGCGGGACTCGTCGAGGTCGGCGAGGGAGACCACCATCCGCATCGACGGGGCACTGGTGACGCCGTACCCCTGCGCCGCGTCCCAAGCAGTGGCGTTCACGGTGGCCGGCCCGCCGCCGACCCGCCAGCCCGTGCGGTCGGCGAGCCCGGCCAGCGGCCACGGCCGGTCCGCCCCGGGGCCGCGCAGGTCGAGCCGGTGCAGGTCGCGCCAGGTCCACTCGCCGGCATCGAGTGCGAGCCGCCGGGTGAGCTCGTCGCGGGCCTCGCGCAGCGCCCGCTCCAAGATGTCGTCGCGGGTCTCCTGGACGTCCTCGGTGAGCTTGTCGTCCCACCAGGGGTCGTCCGGGCGGGTGAGCAGGTCGGTGACGACCGCGACCCACCGGTCCCCGCCGTCGGGCCGGATCGCCTCGGGCAGGTCGTCGTGGAACAGGTCCGCGAGCAGCGCGCGCCATACGGCGTCGAAGTACGCCGCCGCGCCGCTGTCGGCGCCCTGCCGGAAGTCCCAGCTGCCCAGCAGCCGCTGGCCGGCCGCGTAGTAGCCGTGCGGCAGCGTCACGTCGTGGAGGTACGGCGTGAGCACCGGGGCGAGCGGGTCCAGGTCGTCGAGCTGGAGCCGGGCCGTGCTCGCCACGGACACCGCACCGGCGTCGACCTCCTGCTGCAGCCGGTCCCGGATCCGCTGCGAGCGGTAGCCGAGGTCCCAGTCGCCACCGAGCCGGTAGGGGTAGTCACCGCCGGCGACCTGTTGGTTGGCGGCCACGACGAAGCCCTCGTCGGGGTCGAGCACCCGGGGCAGCCCGTCGAACGGGACGTGCTCGCCGGTCCAGTCGTTCTCCGGCCTCCAGCCGGCGCTGGGGAGCGTCCCGTCGTTGCCGGACCGGCGGATCGGGATCCGGCCGGCCGCCTGGTAGCCGATGTGGCCCGCGCGGTCGGCGTACAGCAGGCTCTGCGCCGGCGCCTCGAAGGACGACGCTGCCGCCCGGAAGGTGTCCCAGTCGGTCGCGGTGTCGAGCGCGAGGATCGCGTCGGCGGTCGTGGTGGGGTGCAGCCCGGTCCAGGCCAGGGCGACGGCGTACTCACCGGCCCGCGCCCGGGGCGGGTCCTGGCCGGTCGTGGCGAGGGTGTCGTCGACGTCGGAGAGCAGCGGGCCGTGACCCGTCGCGCGAACGGTGAGGGTGACGTCGTCCTCGCCCCGCACCCGGATCGTCTCGGTGCGGCTGCGCAGCGGCAGCCACTGCCGGTCGTGGCGCCACCGGTCCCCCTCGATCCGCTCGAGGTAGAGGTCGCTGACGTCGGCGCCGAGGTTGGCGAAGCCCCAGGCGATGTCGGTGTTGTGGCCGATGACCACCCCCGGGACGCCGGCCAGCGTGAACCCGGCGACGTCCAGCGGGCACTCGTCGGTGACGGTGCGGCAGTGCAGGCCCAGCTGCAGCCACGGGCCCGGGACGGACGCGCCGAGGTGCGGGTCGTCGGCCAGCAGCGGGCCGCCGGTCGTCGTGTGCTCGCCGGAGACCACCCAGCCGTTGCTGCCCAGCGCGTCCCCGCCGCCGAGGGCGGCCGGCATCCGGGCGAGGCCGTCGCGCACGCCGGTCAGCACCGTCCGGCCGGCGGCATCGGCGAGGTACGCCGGGCGCCGCGGGTTGCGGGTGCCGGGCCCGGTGGCGTCCTGCTCGAACTCCCCGTCGACCACGGCCCCCTGGCCCACGATCGGGGCGTGCTCGTCGAGCGGGTAGGGCGGGTACAGGTCCGCGACCTCGTCCGCGGTGTGCCCCGCCAGCGCCAGCGCCCGGTCGATCTCCTCGGTCGGGTTCCCGGCCAGGTCCCAGGCCATCGCCTTGAGCCAGGCCAGCGAGTCCACCGGCGTCCAGTCCTCGGGCCGGTAGTCGAGACCGCGCGCGTTGAGGACCGTGTACTCGACCGCGATCTCGCGGGGCGCGTGGCGCTCGAGGTAGGCGTTCACGCCGTCCGCGTATGCCTCCAGCGCCGCGCGCGTCTCGGGCCGGACGAGCGCCAGCTCCTGCTCCGCGACCCGGTGCCAGCCGAGGGTACGGGCGTACTCGTCGCTCGGGAGCGCGGCGGCACCGAACAGCTCGGCCAGCCGGCCGGCGGCGAGGTGCCGGCGTACGTCCATCTGGAAGAAGCGCTCCTGGGCCTGCACGTAGCCCTGCGCCCGCATCAGGTCCTCGACCGAGTCGCCGTAGAGCTGCGCGATGCCGTGGTCGTCCCGGAGCACCTCGACCGGCCCGTCGAGCCCGGGCAGGTCGACCTCACCGGTGGTCTGCGGGAACGGCGCGCGCACCAGCTGGACCACGGTCAGCAGCCCGGCGAGGAGGACCAGCACGAGCGCGACCGCGGCGTACACCAGGGCCCGCGCGAGCCGCGGCCACGCGCGGAACCGGCGCCACCAGCCCCGGCGCTCGCGGTCCGGCCGGTCGTCCTCCGTGGTCGCAGGCATGTCCGGCCATTGTGCCGTGTCGTATGATTGGCACTCGTCAGGGCCGAGTGCCAGGCTCGCGAGCCGACAACGGCCCCGACGACGATCACACCGGAGGAGAACCGTGCCGACCTACCAGTACGCCTGCACCGAGTGCGGCCACGCCTTCGAGCAGTTCCAGAGCTTCTCCGACGACGCCCTGACGGAGTGCCCCTCCTGCTCGGGCCGGCTCCGCAAGCTGTTCAACGCGGTCGGTGTCGTGTTCAAGGGCTCGGGCTTCTACCGCACCGACAGCCGCTCCGGGACGTCCGCCACCGACACCGCCTCGACCAAGACCGAGACGAAGACGACCACCGAGGCCAAGCCTGCGGTGGCCGCGAGCGCCTCGTCCACCTCCTCCGACTGAAGGCCCGCGAGGCCGCCCTTGCCGGGCCCTGTGGAGAGCCGGATCACGATCCGGCGGGATCTCCTAGCGTCGCGGCATGCGCCGTGACCGCCTCGTCTCCCCTCTGCGTTCGGTACGCCGGGCCGTCCTCGCCCGGCGCCGCCCGCTCGCCGCGCTGCTGACCGCCGTGGCGGTCGCCACCGGCATCCACGCCGCGGCCGCTCCCCCGCCGCCCAGCGTCGACGTCGTCGTCGCCGCCCGGGACCTGACGGCGGGCACGGTGCTGGCGCCGGGAGACCTGCGCGCGGTCGGGTTCGCCCCCGACTCCGTGCCTGCGGGCGCCTCGGACGACGCGATCGACGCCGTCGGGCGCACCCTGGCCGCGCCGCTGCGCGCGGGCGAGCCGGTGACCGACGTCCGGGTCGTCGGCCCGGCGCTCACCGACGGCTACCCGGGACTGACCGCGGTGCCGGTGCGGCTCCCCGACGCCGGCATGGTCGACCTGCTGCGGGTCGGCGACCGGGTCGACCTGGTCGCCGCCGATCCCCAGGGCGGTGGCGCGAGCGTGGTGGCGACCGACGTCCCGGTGCTCGCCGTACCCGCTGCCGGTCCGGACGTCGGCGCGACCGGGCTACCCGGCCGGCTGGTCGTCGTCGGCGCCGAGCCCGCCGACGTGGCCCGGATCGCGGATGCCTCGGTGCGCACCTTCCTCACGATCGCCTTTCCCGGCTAGCGTGCCGACATGACCGGATTCAAGAACTTCATCCTGCGCGGGAACCTCGTCGAGCTCGCGGTCGCCTTCGTCATGGCCGCCGCGTTCGCAACCGTGGTCACCGCCACCGTCGGCCTGATCATGGACCTGATCGGCAAGGCCGGCGGCACTCCGGACTTCTCGGACTACGTCTGGAACGGCATCTCGATCGGCGCCTGGCTCACCGCGCTGATCTCGTTCCTCATCATCGCGGCGGTGGTGTACTTCTTCATCGTGGTGCCCTACACGAAGGCGAAGGAGCGCTACTTCCCGAGCCCGGAGCCCGGCACCCCCGAGGACGTCAAGCTGCTCGAGGAGATCCGCGACCTGCTGGCCACCCAGCAGGGACGATCGACCTCAGGTCCGACCGACCTCGGCTAGCTCAGCGGAACCGACGCGCCGATCACAACCACACCGTCGGACGACCCACCCAGGAACGATCCCGCGGCCCGCGCGGCGACGAAGTCGACGCGCGAGCCGCGGTCACGACCCGTGGTGCGGGGGGATCTGCTCGCGTAGCCACCGGTCCGACGGCGACTCGCTCTCGCGCGCCTTGTCCCGGGCGGCGTCGTCGCGCTCGTCCTTGGTGGTCTCGGGCAGCGCCTCGCCGAAGACCTCGGCGCGGCGCCGGCGCCGCTCCCAGTCCGACTCCTCCGAGCGCGGCCGGGTCACGTGCAGAGCCCCGCGTCCGCGAGCGCCTGCTTCTCGGCCTCGCTCGTGGAGCCGGAACCCGAGCCGGAACCCGAGCCCGAATCCGAGGTGGAGCCCGAACCGGGCAGGTTGCCGGCGCTGATCACGCCCTCGCTGAGCTTCTTGGTCAGCGGCTCGTCGCGGGCGAGCTTCTGCCAGACCTGGTCGGCCTGCGGCTCCTGCCAGACGAGGCGGTTGGGGTCGGCCGGGTCGGGGATGTTCGGGATCGTGATGAACTGGATGTTGTCCAAGCCGATGCCCTTGAACTCGACGCCGAGCTTGGCGATCTTCCACACGTTCTCCAGGCCGGGGTCGACGGTCAGCGACTGGGTCGCGGCGTTGAGGAAGCCGACCAGGTGGTCGGGCCGGGCGAGCGTGCCGGCGGTGACGACCTGGTGGGCCATCGAGCCGATGAACGCCTGCTGGCGCTTCATCCGGCCGATGTCCGAGCCGTTGCCGACGACGTACCGCTCGCGGACGTAGTTGAGGGCCTCCTTGCCCTTGATCTTGCGGGTGCCAGCGGCGATGTTGATGCCGTGGGCGGGGTCCACGATCGGCTCGGGGATGCACACCTCGACCCCTCCGATCGCGTCGACCATGCCCTGGAAGCCCTCGAAGTTCACGACGACGAAGTGGTCGAGGCGCACGCCGGTGAGCTGCTCGAACTGCTGGATCGTGCAGGCGGGCCCGCCGAGCGCGAACGCCTCGTTCCACATCACGTTGTCGGCGCCCGGGATCGTCTTGCCGTCCTCGGCCTCGCAGTCCGGCCGGTCGACCATCGAGTCGCGCGGGATGCTGACGCCGTAGGCGCGCTCCCGGTCCGCCGAGAGGTGGAACAGGATCGTGGTGTCCGAGCGCTGGCCGCCACCGGTGAGGTTGTCGATGTTGCAGCCAGCGCAGTCGCGACTGTCGCTGCCCATCACCAGGATGTTGAGCGGCTCCTTGGGGCCCTCGACCTTGACCTTGTCCGGCCGGTTCGACAGCTGGGCGGTCGGGTCGAGGACGCTGAGGTTGCCGTTGAGGTGGCGGTAGAGCCAGACCGTGCCCAGGCCGGTCGCCATGACCAGCACCAGCGTCGTGGCGAGCAGCACCTTCCCGACCGTGTGACGCTTGCGGGCCTTGCCCCGCCGCTTGGGCGCGCCCGGATCCGGCTGGGCGTGCTCGGGCACGGCGTCGGACATGGACAACCTCGGATCGCGGGTCGGGGGCTCGGTGAGCGTAGGTCGCGAACCTTAAGTGTCCCTGTGAGCGGTGCTCCATCCCAAAATGGGGCCACTCCCGGCCGCCGGGCCGCCGTCCCTCCGGCCTCGTGAAACACTGTCCGGCGACGTCTCGACCACGTGGGGTCGAGCAGGGCCCCAGTAGCTCAGCGGATAGAGCAGCCGCCTCCTAAGCGAAAGGTCGCAGGTTCGACTCCTGCCTGGGGCGCCCACCCGCTGTGCGCCTGCCCGCGATCCCCGGCCGGCCCGGCTTCGCAGCTAGTCGAGGGTCTCGAAGCGGATCCCGGCCGCCTGGAGCCGGGTGAGCAGGTTGTCCCCCATCGCCTGGGCGGTGGTCACCTGACCGGACGTGGGCGGGTTGTCGTCGAGCGCGAGGCAGAGTGCGGACTCGGCGAGCATCTTCGCGGTCTCGTCGTAGCCGGGGTCGCCGCCGGAGACGCGGGTGTGCACGGTGCGGCCGTCGCCCTCGCCGACGAAGTCGACGGTGAACCACGACTTCGACCGGCGCCGCTCGTCGGGACCCTCGCCCTGGGGGATCCGGCCGAGCAGGAGGCGTCGCAGCGGCGGGACCTGGGCCGCGCCGAACACCGCGACGGCGGCCGCGGCCCCGCCGGCGGCGTACCGCAGCGTCTTGGTGCCGGCGTAGTGGGAGTAGGAGAAGTCCGGGCCGTACGCCGCCAGCGCGGCCCCGCTGCGGGCCACGACGAACGGGTCGATCGTGGGGAGCGGCACCAGCCAGTAGCCGAGCAGCGGGTCGCGGTGCGGCTTGCCGGAGACCGCGCGCGAGCGGCGGCCCTCGGGACGCGGCTCGGCCCGACGGCGCTCCTGCATCGCGGTGCGCATCTGCCGGGCGCGGGAGAACTGGCCCAGCGCCGAGTGGAAGGTGCCGCCGGAGAAGGTGGCGCCCGAGCGGACCACGCCGCGCAGCCGCACCGGACCGGTCGCGGCGAGCTGCTGGACGGTGTAGAGCGCGCCGAGGTCGTGCGGAACCGAGTCGAACCCGCACGCGTGCACGATCCGGGCGCCGGTGCGCTGGGCGGTGGCGTGGTGCTCGACGTACGTGCGGTCGACGAACTCGGGCTCGCCGGTGAGGTCGACGTAGTCGGTGCCGGCCTCGGCGCAGGCGGCCACGAGCGGGCCGCCGTGCTCGAGGTAGGGCCCCACCGTGGTGATCACGACCCGGGTGGCCGCCGCCAGGTCCGCGAGCGCGCCCGGATCGGTGGTGTCGGCGTGCAGCAGCGGCAGGTCGGCGGCCACCGGATCGATGTCGGCGAGCCGGTCGCGGACCGCCTCCAGCTTCTCCCGGTTGCGGCCGGCCAGCGCCCACCGCAGACCCGCGGGGGCGTGCCGCAGGAGGTACTCGGCGGTCAGCCCGCCGGTGAAGCCGGTCGCGCCGACCAGGACGATGTCGTGCTCGCGAGTCATGGGGCCATGCTCGCAGAGTGCTGGCGAGCCGCCTGCCGACGTACCCTCGGGGTCATGTGCCGCAACATCCGCCCGCTCAACAACTTCGAGCCCCCGGCCACCCGCGACGAGGTCGCCGCGGCCGCCCTGCAGTACGTCCGCAAGGTGAGCGGGACCACGAAGCCGTCGCAGGCCAACCAGGCGGCGTTCGACCGCGCGGTCCGCGAGATCGCCCACGTGACCGAGCACCTGCTCGACGAGCTGGTCACGACGGCACCTCCGAAGAACCGGGAGGCCGAGGCGGCGAAGGCCAAGGCGCGCGCCGAGCTCCGCTACGCCCGATGACCAGCCTGCTCGCCGGGTCCCCGGCGGCCGCCGCCCTCGACCTGCTCGCCGCGCGTCCCCTGGTCGTGCTCACCGGCGCCGGGCTCTCGACCGACTCGGGGATCCCCGACTACCGCGGTCCGGGCTCGCCGGCGCGGACCCCGATGACCTACCAGGAGTTCGTCTCGGGCCCGGCCGCGCGACAGCGGTACTGGGCGCGCAGCCACCTCGGGTGGGGCCGGATGCGCCTCGCCGACCCGAACGCCGGCCACCGCGCCCTCGCGCGGATCGCCCCCGAGCTGCTGATCACCCAGAACGTCGACGGGCTGCACGAGCGGGCCGGCACCCCGCGCCTGGTCGCGCTGCACGGCCGGATCGCGGACGTCGTCTGCCTGGGCTGCCGGGCGGCCTCGGCGCGCGCGGCGCTCCAGGAGCGCCTGACCGAGCTGAACCCCGGGTTCGCCGAGCGGCACGCGGCGGTCGCCGTACGCCCGGACGGCGACGTCGAGCTCGACGAGACCGGCGACTTCGTGGTCCCGGGGTGCGAGCGCTGCGGCGGCATCCTCAAGCCGGACGTGGTCTTCTTCGGCGAGAACGTGCCGGCGTCTCGCGTGGAGCGCTGCTACGCCGCAGTCGACGCGCTCGCCGACGCCGGCGGCGTGCTGCTGGTCGCCGGCTCCAGCCTGACCGTGATGTCCGGGTTCCGCTTCGTCCGCCGGGCCGCCGGCGCGGGCGTTCCGGTCGTGATCGTCAACCGGGGTGCGACCCGCGGCGACGCGCACGCGGCGTATGCGATCGACGCCGGCTGCAGCGAGTTCCTCGAGGACCTGGCGGCCCGGCGCGGCTGAGCTACACCCGGGGGCCGGAGCCCGTCAGTCGGGGTCCTCGTCCTGGGGCCGGGCCAGCTCGCCGAGCAGGTCGATGATCTCGTGGAGGGCCAGGTCGTGCTTCTCGGGGTCGAGGCCGGCGATCCGCTCCCGCGCCACGTCCTCGGGGAGCCGGGCGCCGAGGGCGAAGGTGTAGACGGTGTCCTCGGGCCAGAAGCCGATGTCGATCACCTCGGCGGCGTACCGCTCGCCGTCCTGGGTCTGGAGCACGACCGCCTCACCGTGGTTGAGGCCACGGGTCAGGGCGGTGGAAGAGTGAGAAATGACGAGCACATGCTCGCCCGACACGCGGGCAGGGCTGTTGAGCTCGATGAACTCCATTGACTTTCCCCCATGTCGTCCACCCCCGACCGACGACATCGCGGGGCCAGCCGGACCCGCTGTCGGGAACCGTACCCCGGTGAACTGCACGTGCGATGAACAGGACGTCAAAAGTATCTCAACACGATCGCCCTTATCGTCGACACCGGAAGGTAAAAACTCCCGGTCACTCACAGCTTCCGTACGAAGATGTGGTCGGCGGCCTCGGGGACGATCTCGGCCGTCTCCCCGCCCGAGCCGACCAGGATGCCCTCCTCGGTGGCGATCACCGTGATGGTCTTGTCCGGCAGCGCCCCGGCCCGGCGCATCGCGCTCATCAGGATCTCGTCCTTCTGCATCTCCTCGGAGATCCGGCGCACCAGCACCCGGCCCTCGGCGGGGCCGGCGGCCTGCGAGAGCGGCTCGACGCCCTCCATGAAGTCCTCGCCCGGCGGGTGGTCGCCGAGCTCGTCCAGGCCCGGGATCGGGTTGCCGTACGGCGACTCCGTGGGGTGGTCGAGGAGCCTGAGCAGGCGACGCTCCACCGTCTCGGACATCACGTGCTCCCACCGGCACGCCTCTTCGTGCACCAGCTCCCAGTCGAGCCCGATCACGTCGGTCAGGAGCCGCTCGGCGAGGCGGTGCTTGCGCATCACCCGGGTCGCGAGCCGCAGCCCCTCCTCGGTGAGCTGGAGGTGCCGGTCCCCCTCGACGGTGAGCAGGCCGTCGCGCTCCATCCGGGCCACGGTCTGCGAGACGGTCGGGCCGCTCTGGTGCAGCCGCTCGGCGATCCGGGCACGGAGCGGGACGATCCCCTCCTCGACCAGCTCGTAGATGGTCCGGAGGTACATCTCGGTGGTGTCGATGAGATCGCTCACAGCTGCATTGTCCCCTATCGACCCACCCCCTGGCAGGGTGGACGCCGATGCCACCCTCCACGCCTGCGGTCCTGTGGTTCCGCCGCGATCTGCGCCTGGCCGACAACCCCGCGCTCGTCGAGGCGGCCGCCGACGGACCGGTGCTGCCGCTGTTCGTCCTCGACCCGGTGCTCTGGGGGCCGGCCGGGGCCGCTCGCCGGGCCTATCTGGGCGCGTCCCTGCGCGCGCTCGACGCCTCGCTGCGCGAGCGCGGCACCCGGCTGTCGGTCGTTCGCGGCGACCCGGCGCGCCTGGTCCCGCGCGCCGCCCGGGCGGTCGGCGCGGCGCGGGTGCACGTCGCGGCGGACTTCGGTCCCTACGGGAGCCGGCGCGACGGCGCGGTCGAGCAGGCGCTCACCGGCGCCGGGGCCGAGCTGGTCCGCACGGGCTCGCCGTACGCGGTGGCACCGGGGCGGGTGACCAACACCGCGGGCGCGCCGTACCGCGTCTTCACCCCGTTCCACCGCGCCTGGGCCGAGCACGGCTGGCGCGGCCCGGTCGGCGTGCCCGAGGGCACCGGGTGGCTCCGACTGGCGGAGGGCACGGCCGAGATCCCCGACCCCGCGCTGCCGGACGGGCTGACCCTCCCCGCGGCCGGTGAGGCCGCGGCGCGGCGTCGGTGGGCGGAGTTCTTGGACCGGGTGGACGAGTACGCCGAGGACCGCGACCGGCCGGCCGTGGACGGCACCTCGCAGATGTCGGCGCACCTGAAGTGGGGTGAGATCCATCCGCGCACGATGCTCGCCGACCTGGCCCGGCGGCGCGGCGCCGGCGCGGCGACGTACCGCAAGGAGCTGGCCTGGCGGGAGTTCTACGCCGACGTGCTGCACGCCCGTCCCGAGACCGCGCGGCAGTACCTGCGACCCGAGTTCGCCCGAATGCGGTACGACGAGCCGGGTGAGCACCTCGACGCGTGGCGACACGGCCGCACGGGGTTCTCGGTGGTGGACGCCGGGATGCGCCAGCTGCGCGCGACCGGCTGGATGCACAACCGGGTCCGGATGATCACCGCGAGCTTCCTGGTCAAGGACCTGCACCTGGAATGGCAGCTGGGCGCCCGGCACTTCCTGCGCTGGCTGGTCGACGGCGACCTGGCGTCCAACCAGCACGGCTGGCAGTGGACCGCGGGGTGCGGCACCGACGCCGCGCCGTACTTCCGGGTGTTCAACCCGACGGCGCAGGGGCGTCGGTTCGACCCTCGTGGCGAGTACGTGCGCCGGTGGGTGCCGGAGCTCGCGGACCCCGACGTGGTCGCCGACCCGCACGACCCGAGTCCTTCGGAGCGGCAGGCGGTCGGCTACCCCGAGCCGATCGTCGACCACGCGGCCGAGCGCCGCGAGGCGCTCGGCCGGTGGGAGCGGATCCGCTGACCCGGCCCCGCTACGACAGCCGGTCGAGGTCGTAGAGGTACAGGTCGGGCCGCCCGTCGGTGTCGGCGGGGTCGACCGCGACGTTGGTCAACACCGACGCCAGTCGGCCGGCGTCGGAGATGGTGGCCGTCCCGTAGGTGCCCACGTCAGCGCTGCTCGTCAACGCCCGGACGTCACCGCGCAGTCGATCCCACAGCACCGGGTTGGTGATCGTGCTGTCCCGGTTGCTGTCACCGAACACGATCCGGCGGCCGTCGGCCGAGATCCTCGGGTTCTCGCCGTAGGTGTCGGGCCCGAGCGGGCTGACCTCGCTCTCGCCCGTGGTCACGTCCCAGACCCACACGTTCGCGGCGCCGCCCGACATCAACAGCCAGGCCGTCACGAACCGCCCGTCGTCGGAGATGCTCGGGTAGCCGGTGATCCGGGCCCCGACCGGCGTCAGGTCCACGGCGGTCCCGGTCTCGAGGTCGACGACCCGCTCGCCGTCCGCGCCGGCGGTCGCGACGTAGCGACCGTCGAAGGAGAGATCGCCGCCGCCCCCGAGGCCGGGCACCGTGGTCACGGCACCGGTCGCGAGGTCCTCGACGTACAACCCCTGGACGCCACCTTGCCCGTCGTAGACCGCCACCAGCACGGTGGTGCCGTCTCCGGAGATGCTCCACGCCCATCCCTCGGCCAGGCTCGGGTCCAGCGCGACCTCGGCACCGGTCGACCGGTGCCAGACGAACGGGCCACCGGCGCCCTGGAGGAGCACCACGCCGCCGTCGTCCGAGAGGTCCACCGCGCGGCCGGGGACGGTGATCTCGGTGACCGCGCCGGTCGTCAGGTCGCGCAACCGTGCCGCACCGGCATCGCCGTCGAGCAGGTAGCGGCCATCGCCCGAGACCACTCCTAGGTAGTGGTCGAGGTCGTCGTCGCGGGTGATCCACCTGACGGCGTCAGCGTCCACACCGACCGTGACCGTCGGGGTCACGCTCGGCGCCACCGTGCGCGACCGTGGGGTGAGCACCCGATAGCGCTGCGAGGCGACCCCGGACGGCAGCGTCACCACGAACCGGAACTTGCCGGTGCGGGCGGTGCGGCCGGCCTGCACCGTCGACCAGGTGCCGGTGCGGGCCACCTGGAGCCGCACCGCGTGGGCGGACCGGGGCCCGGCGCGACCGGTGAGCGTGACCTTGGCGCCGGGCGGGGCGTGCGTCGGCGAGGCGACCAGCGACCCCTTCGTCGGCGGTGCCGCGACGGCGGGGGCGCCCAACTGCGGCACCATCGCCAAGCTCAGCGCCGTGACGAGGCTGGCCGCGAGCGCGGTCAACCGGGAGCGGGCGGGACGGGGCACAGCAAGAACCTCCTGGGTCGGTGACTGGGGAAAGCCGCCGCATCCCGGACTTGCGCGTGCTCGTGCGCGATTCTGGCGTGGGTGTGCGGGATTCCAGCGCAGAATCCGCCGAATCCCTCACCTCGTCCCACGGATCGAGACCGGCGCCCGGCGCCGCTCGCGAGCGGGTGTCGACGCCGGAGGCATCGTCTGGCACCGTGATGGCCCTCGATCCGGAGTCGGAAGGACCCCATGGCGCACCTGTTCGTGCCGAGCCGCTTCTGCGGCCCACCGTCCTCGGGCAACGGCGGCTGGACCTCCGGCGCGCTCGCGGGGCTGACCGGGATCGATCCCGCCGCGGGGGTCTCGGTCTCGCTGCGCCGGCCGCCGCCACTGGACACCCCGATGCCGGTCGCGACGACCGGTGCGGTGACCGCCGCGTCCCTGGGCGACGAGGTCATCGCCCGGGCCGAGCCGGTCGAGCCGGGCGGGGCGGCCCCGCCGCTGGCCGAGCCGGTCCCACCGGCCGAGGCCCGCGCCGCGGAGACGTCGTACGCCGGGCTGTCCTTCCACCCGTTCCCCACCTGCTTCGCGTGCGGGGTCAGCCGGACCGAGGGCGACGGCCTGCGGATCTTCCCCGGCCGGGTGACCGACCAGGACGGCGCCGCCCGGGTCGCCGCGACGTGGACGCCCGACCCGTCGGTCGGCGCGGACGGACACGTGACGCTGCCGGTCACGTGGGCCGCGCTCGACTGCGTCGGCGGGTGGGCCGGCGACCTCGAGGAGCGGCTGATGGTGCTGGTCCGGATGGCCGCATGGGTGGACGCGATCCCTCAGGTCGGCGAGGAGCACGTCGTCGTCGGGCTGGCCCGTGGCAGCGAGGGTCGCAAGACGTTCACGGCGTCCACGCTGTACGACGCCGACGGCCGGGTGGTCGCCCGCGCCGAGCACCTGTGGGTGGCCGTGGATCCCGCGGACCTCTGAGGCCTCCACTAGGATGGCCGGCATGGATTTGAACGATCAAACCCACGGTGCGGGACCGGAGTGGTGGCGGCACGCGGTGACCTACCAGATCTACGTCCGCAGCTTCGCGGACGCCGACGGCGACGGCATCGGCGACCTGTCCGGGATCACCGCGCGCCTCGAGCACGTCCGCGACCTGGGCGTCGACGCGATCTGGCTGAACCCGTTCTACGTGTCCCCCCAGCGCGACGCCGGGTACGACGTCGCCGACTACTGCGACATCGACCCGCTGTTCGGCACGCTGGCCGACGCCGACGCCATGGTCGAGCGCGCACACGAGTTGGGCCTGCGGGTGATCGTCGACCTGGTCCCCAACCACACCTCCAGCGAGCACGCGTGGTTCCAGAAGGCCCTCGCCGCCGGCCCGGGCAGCCCCGAGCGCGACCGCTACCTGTTCCGCGACAGCCCGGACGGGCCGCCGAACAACTGGAAGTCCGTCTTCGGCGGGCCCGCGTGGACCCAGGTGGCGGACGGCCAGTGGTACCTCCATCTCTTCGACTCCACCCAGCCGGACCTGAACTGGCGCAACCCCGAGGTCGGCGACATGTTCGTCGACGTGCTGCGGTTCTGGTTGGACCGCGGTGTCGACGGCTTCCGCGTCGACGTCGCCCACGGGCTGTTCAAGGAGGAGACCCTGCGCGACCAGGTGGTCCCCGAGGGAGTCGAGTCCGCGACCGGGGCGTCCGCCGGCGAGTCCGGGGGCGAGTCGATGGTCGAGCGCACCGAGGCCGACGAGCCGATGTGGGACCAGCCCGAGGTGCACGAGGTCTACCGGCGTTGGCACGAGGTGCTCGCGAAGTACGACGGCGACCGGATGATGGTCGCCGAGGCCTGGACCCAGAGCCCCGAGTCGATGGCCCGCTACATCCGCGCCGACGAGTTCAGCCAGGCCTTCAACTTCGCCTGGCTGCTGGCACCCTGGTCGGCGAAGGCGTTCGCCGAGGTGATCACCGGGACCTTCGAGGCCGTCGACCAGGTCGACGCCTCCCCCACGTGGGTGCTCTCCAACCACGACGTCGACCGGCACCCGAGCCGGTACGGCGGTGGCGCGACCGGGCTGGCCCGCGCCCGGGCGGCCACCCTCACCATGCTGGCGCTGCCGGGCTCGGCGTACCTCTATCAGGGCGAGGAGCTCGGCCTGGAGCAGGTCGAGGTCGAGCCGGAGTTCCGGCAGGACCCGCTGTGGTTCCGCACCGGCAATCCCGGCCGGGACGGCTGCCGGGTGCCGATGCCGTGGAGCGGCGCGGAGCCGCCGTTCGGGTTCGGGCCCGGCGCCGGCCAGCCGTGGATCCCGCAGCCGGCCGAGTGGTCGGGGCTCACCGTCGAGGCCCAGACCGCCGACCCCGTGTCCACGCTCTCGTTCTATCGGGCGGCGCTGGCGGCCCGGCGTACCTTCTCGGAGACCGCGGGCGAGGAGGTCGAGATGGTCGAGGCCGGGACGGACGTGCTGTCCTTCCGCCGCGGCCCGATCACCGTCGTGCTCAACTGCAGCACCGAGGCCGTCGGGCTGCCGGCCGGCGAGGTGCTGATGGCCAGCGGGCCGGTGAACGGGAGCCTGCCCCCGGACACCGCAGTCTGGCTGCGCTGACGCTCGCGGGTCGGCCCGGGCGAGCGGTGTCCAGGCAACCTGATCCGAGCCGCAGACGGTTGCTGACGCACCGCCGGCCCCGCCCCGGACGACCTGCTCAGTCGACAGCGAGCGCGTCCGGGTGCTCGTCGAGGGCCGCGTTGTAGCGGCGCAGCAGGTCGACGAACGAGGTGAGCTCGTCCGCGGACCAGTCACCGAGCCGCTCGTCGAGCCAGCGGCGCCGCTCGTCCGCGACGGCCGACATCCGGCCGACGGCGGTCGCGGACGCCGAGACCAGCGTGGCGCGGCCGTCGTCGGGGTCGGGGCTGCGGTCGACGAGGTCGAGGTCGACGAGGTGCTGGAGCTGGCGGCTGATCGCGCCCTTGTCGATGCCGAACGCCTCGGACATCGCCGAGGAGCGCTGCGGGCCGTGGGCGAGCAGCCAGGACAGCATGAGGTACGACGACGAGGGCAGCTCGGGGTGCACGGCGTGCGCCCGCTTCCGGATCACCCGCCGGATCCGGCGGACCATCACGCCGACCTCCTGCTCGAGCCCGCGGAGCAGGTCGGTGCGCGGACTGGTCACGCTCGCCACGGTCACCTCACTTCCTCACGATCGCACGGTGCAGCTCCGCCGCGACCTCCGGGGAGGCCGCGGCCTCGGCCTCGAGGTTGGACGTGCGCAGCGGCACCTCCCGGACGAGCAGCACGCAGAGCAGGGCGACCAGCGCGAACGGCGTCGCCACGAAGAAGAGGTGTCCGAAGGACGAGCCGAACGCGTGCTCCCAGATGCTCTGCTCCCAGCCCGGCAGGGTCGTGACGTCCGGCACGGCGTGGCTGCCGGCCGGGAACGTCGGCGGTCGCTGCGCGGCGACGTACCCCTCCGTCACCTGCGCGGCGACCTGGTGGCTCAGCAGCGCGCCCAGCGCGGAGACGCCGATCGAGCCGCCCATCGACCGGAAGAACGCGACCACGGAGCTTGCCGCGCCCATGTCGGCGAGGGTGACGTTGTTCTGGACCGAGAGCACCAGGTTCTGCATGGTCGCGCCGAGGCCGACGCCGAGGATCGCCATGAACCCGCCGATCACGACCAGGCTGGTGGTCTCGTCGATGGTGCCGAGCAGCGCCAGGCCGACGACGACGAGCAGCATCCCGCCGACCAGCCAGCGCTTCCAGATGCCGGTGTCACTGATGATCCGGCCGCTCACGACGCTGGAGACGAACAGGCCGCCGACCATCGCGATCGACATCAGGCCGGCCTCGGTGGGGCTCATGCCGCGGGCGGTCTGGAAGTACTGGCTCAGGTAGACGGTGGAGCCGAACATCGCGACGCCGATCATCACCGAGGCGATCGTGGCCAGCGTGGTGGTGCGGTCACGGAACAGGCGCAGTGGGATCACCGGCTCGACCGCGACCCTGGCCTCGACGTACACCGCGGCGACCAGCATCAGCACCCCGGCCACGACGAGCACGGCGGTGGTGCTGGACGCCCACGCGAACTGATTGCCGGCGAGGCTGATCCACACGAGCAGGGTGGAGACGCCGCCGACGAGGAGCGTGGCGCCGAGGTAGTCGATGTGCACGGGCCGCTTCACGACCGGCAGGTGCAGGGTCTTCTGGAGCAGGAAGAACGCCGCCACCGCGATCGGCAGGCCGACGAAGAAGCAGCCCCGCCAGCCGAGGGCGGAGTCCACGATCACGCCGCCGATCAGTGGTCCGCTCACGGTCGCGAGCGCGAAGACTGCGCCCAGGTAGCCGGAGTACCGCCCGCGCTCGCGCGGCGAGATCATCGTCGCGATCACGACCTGGACCAGGGCCGTGAGACCGCCGACGCCGAGCCCCTGCACGGCCCGCGCGCCGATCAGCACCTCCATGCTGGGCGCGAAGGCCGCGATGAGCGACCCGACGATGTAGATGACCAGGGCGAGCTGGACCAGCATCTTCTTGCTGAACAGGTCCGAGAGCTTGCCCCAGATCGGCGTGGTCGCGGTCATCGCCAGCATGGTGGCGACCACGACCCAGGTGTAGCCGGTCTGGCTGCCGTGCAGGTCCGCGACCATCCGCGGCAAGGCGTTGGTGACGACCGTGCTGGACAGCATCGCGACGAACATGGCGAGGAGCAGGCCGCTGAGGGCCTCGAGGATCTCGCGGTGTGACATCTGCCCGGACTCCGCGGCCGAGGATCCGGCACGAGACGGGGCGGGTGGGACCTGGGACACGGAAGCTCGATTCACGGCGAGTAGAAGGTTGTCGCGGACAACTATATTCCCAGAAAGTTGACCTTTTCAACTTTGACTTCGAACGGTAGTCCCTGACGATCCCGAGGCATGGGAGCGCTCCCATACCCCACAAACGTCAGGGACTATCGTCCAGAGAGTTCAGGAGGAGGGGTCGGTGCCGGTGCCGTGGTCGAGGGCGCGGGCCAGGTTGGCGATCACGTCCTCGCTGGGGGACGCGGCCTGGCGGTTGGTCTCCTCGAGCTGGGCGAGCAGCTCGGCGCGGTGCACCCTGACCGAGCGGGGCGCGTCGATGCCGACCCGGACGACGTCGCCGCGGACCTCGAGGATCGTCACGACGACGTCCTCGCCGAGCACCACGCTCTCTCCGGCACGACGGCTCAAGACCAGCATGGCGGTCACGCTACCTGCAGTGGCCGGGCGATGGGGCCCGACCCGAGGGTCACGAGACCAGTGGCGCGGCGAGCGGCAGGTCGGTGTCGTCCAGCACGATCTGGCCACCGCGCCGCTTGGCGGGGTTCACCAGCACCGGCGCGGCGAGGTTCGCAGTGGTCGACGCGAGCGACGTGCCGGGGTTGAGCACGACCAGGAGCAGCACGTCCTCGGCGGACCGGATCTCCAGCTCGTCGAGCACGTCGTCGTCCACGGCGGGGGCGTAGTCGGGGAAGAACCGGCCCGGCGGCACGACCAGGAAGCTCAGCTCGGGCTCCTCGACCGAGGTGAGCCGACACAGGTCGCCGGCCTCGTCGAGGCGCACGAGCGCGAAGCGTTGCTTCTCGGGGAAGCCGAGCATGGGTCGCGCCAGCTCGATCACGGGGAGGTCGGTCTCGTCGGGAGGCATCACGGCCATCATGGCACCGGCGGTCATCGGAGGAAGTCCAACAGGCTGGGCTGCATGACCCGGGCGGTCGCGGACAGCGCCGCCTGGTAGGCGACCTCCTGCAGCTGCAGGTCGACGGTCGCCTTGACCATGTCGGTGTTCTCGACCTCGGACAGCGACGAGGTGAGCCGCAGGTCGGCATCGTTGGCCGCCGTGCGGGCCTGCTCGACCCGCTTGGTGCGGACGCCGATGTCGGCCTGGACGTTCGTGACCTTCCTCGTGTCCGCGTCGAGGATCCCGGCGGACGCGGTGATCGCCGCCGCATCACCCGCTCGCAGCGCTGCGGCGAGGGCGGTCAGGTGGTCGAAGACCGAGTCACCGTCCGGCCCGAAGACATCGGGCCCTTCGACGTCGACCCGCACCTTCGCGCCTGCGCCCACGACGCGCACCACGCCCTCGCCCGTGGTGAGAGCGCCTGGCAGGTACGTGACGGCGCCGGTCACCGGGTCCTCCGCGTAGGCCGCGCTCCCGGCGGTGACGCCACCGAAGACCGGACGCTCGAGGTACGTCGCGTTCGCGGTCGAGACGAGCCCCGAACGGATCTGGTCGATCTCGATCGCCAGCGCCTCGCGTGCCTCCGCGCCCAAGGAGCCGGTGTTGGCACCCTGCAGCGCGACCTCGTGGGCACGGCGCACCTGGTCGGTGATGCTCGAGAGCGTTGAGTCGATCTGGTTGAGCCACCCCAGCCCGTTGTCCGCGTTGCGCACGTACTGCTTCTGGTCCGAGACCGAAGACCGCAGGCGCATCGCGGACGTCGCGCCGGTGGGGTCGTCGGACGGCCGGTTGATGACCCGGCCGGTGCTGAGCTGCTCCTGCACGTTGGCGAGCCGGTTCAGCCCGGCCTGCATGCCGGTGAGTGCCTGCCGGCTCATCATGCCCTGGGTCATCCGTACGGTGCCCATCAGCGCACCAGCCCGGTCCGGTTGATCAGCGTGTCGAGGACCGAGTCCAGGGTGGTCATCACCCTGGCGGCCGCCTCGTACGCTCGCTGGGCCGCGACCATGTTCACCGTCTCCTCGTCGAGGCTGACCCCCGTGAGCTGCTCGCGGGCGGAGTCGACCTGGTCGGTGAGCGCCTGCTGGTTCTTGGCCATCTGCCGCGCCGACGCGACCGTGCTGCCGAAGCCGTTCACCAGGCGCTGGTACTGGTCGTCGACGTCGACGGCCGCAGCCAGGGCGGTGGCGTTGTTGCCGTCCTTGACCCCGCCGGGCAGCGCGGAGACGGCCAGCTTCGAAGCATCCGTGATCACGACGTCGAAGGTGCCGAGCACGTCCGTCGGGTCGTAGTCGAAGAGCTTGCCGCCGGCCACGCCGTTGGCGTCGTAGCCCAGCTGATGCTGGGCGTTCACGTGATCGGCGAGGTCCTTGGCGACGGCCGCGAGTCCGGAGATGTACGACGGCAGCACGTCGTCGAGCACGTTGATGGTGGCACCGAGGTCGCCGCCGGGTGTGCCCGTCAGCGCCGTCGTCGCGCCGGTGGTGTCCGGGTCGAGGTCGAACGTGACGGGACCGCCGGTGGCCGAGCCATCGGCCGCGACACCGCCGGTCACGACCAGCTGTGCAGCCGAGTTGCCGTCGACGAGGGCCTGGCCGCCCAGCTCGACGTACATGCTCCCGTCGGCGCGGACGGTGCCCCTGGCACCGGTGAGCTCGGCGAGCCGGAGGGCGAGCGCGTCGCGCTCGTCCATCAGCGTCGTGGTGTCGGAGCCACCGCCCAGGGCCGCGGCGATGGTCCGGTTCGTGGCGGCCAGCTCGGTCGCCACCGAGTTGGCCTCGACCACCGAGGCGAGCAGGTGCGAGCGCTGGTCGGACGCCTCGTCCGAGAGGTGCGCCGCCTGGAGGCGGACGGTGTCGACGACGCTCGCCGCGGCGGAGAGCGCCTGGCTGCGGGCCGCATCGCTGCCCGGGGCGTTGCCGAGGTCGTTGAGGGTGGCACGCAGGTCGGACAGGGCCGCAGCGACGCCCGAGGGGCCGGGCTCGGCGAGCCCGGTCTCCACCCGGGCCAGGGCCTCGGCCCGGCTGTCGAGGTAGGTCTGTCGACCGTGCTCGCGGCGCACCCGACTGTCGAGGAGCGCGTCGGTCATCCGGTCGACCCGGGCCGCCTGCACACCGCTGCCGGTCTCCAACGAACGCGACCAGACGGCCGGGGAGCTCGCGGCGCCGAGCGTCTCGCCGACCACTCGGCGACGCACGTAGCCGTCGGTGCCGACGTTCGCGACGTTGGTGCTCGCGACGTCGAGCGCGACCTGCTGGTAGCGCAGCGCGGTCAGCGCGGTGTTGATCGAGGAGAAGGAGCCCGCCACGTCACAGGCTCCGGTCGACGAAGGACGGCACTCCGGCTCCGACGGCGACCGCGCCGGCGGCGGTGTACGTCGTCACGCTGGTGTCGAGGTCCAGCAGCGTCTCGTGCGCGGCCCGGAGACCGGCGGAGATCAGGCTGCGGTTGACGTCCGCGGCGCGGACGATCTCGTCGCTGAGGACCGAGAACGCCTCGCGGTGCTCGGCCAGGATCGAGGCCCACGGCTCGTCGGCGGCCGCGACCAAGGCGCGCAGGCTCGGGTTCGGCTCGAGCCCGACACCGGCCGCGGCCTCGTCGGCCGCCACGGCACGCAACAGCTCCATCTCCCGGACCTGCCGGGCCGCCTCCTCGACGTCGCGAGCCGCGGCCGGTAGCCATCGGGTACGCCCGCTGGACATCACCAGCGCCTCCGTCTCGAGCCGGAAGAGCAGACCCTCCAGGAGCTCGCGCTCCTTCCAGAGGACCCACGTCAGCTTCTCCACGATGCCGCTCCTGTCAGGTGGGGGGTTGCATCCGACCCTTCTCATCGGACACCGCGAGCCCATGCTGAGGGGTTCTGCGGACTTCGCGCCGGCGCTCGGATCGAGCTTTGCGGACGGAATCCACCCAGATTCTCGGCGTGTCGCTCTTGCCCGGGATGGCCCACTTCGGCTATGAGGTCGGGACTTTCGTCACGCGTCAACTACCCGCCGGTAATGGGAGACTGCGTCATGTGAACGCGCACACCGTGACGCCTGAACTCGAGGCGCTGATCCTCCAGCACACCGCCCTGGTCGGACACATCGTCCGCGAGACCATGTCGCGGGTCCCCGCGCACGTGGATCGCGACGACCTGACCTCCGCCGGGCTGCTGGCGCTCGTGCAAGCCGCGCAGGCGTTCGACGCCGAGCGCGGGGTGCCGTTCAACCGCTACGCCGCTACCCGCGTCCGCGGCGCGGTCGTCGACGAGCTGCGCCGCACCGACTGGGCCTCCCGGTCGGTGCGGCGCCGGGCCCGGGAGCTCGACGCGACCCGGTCCCGGCTCGCGACCGTGCTCGGCCGGCCGGCCACCCAGGCCGAGGTGGCCGACACGGCCGGGCTGAGCGTCGACGAGGTCACCGGCAACGACGACGACATCGCCCGCGCCCAGGTGCTCTCCTTGGACGCCTCCGAGGACGACGGCATCGGCGACACCCTGGTCGGCAATGCGCCCGACCCCCAGGGGGCGCTCGAGCACGGTGAGCGGCTGACGTACCTGACCGAGGCGGTGGCCGAGCTGCCCGACCGGCTGCGCCTGGTCGTCGAGCAGTACTTCCTCAACGAACGGCCGATGGCCGAGATCGCGGCCACCCTCGGCGTCACCGAGTCACGGATCTCGCAGTTGCGCGCGGAAGCACTGGTCCTGCTGCGCGACGCCCTCAACCACGAGCTGGACCCGGACCTGCTGCCGGCGCCCAGCCGGCCGAACGGTGCCGCTACGAGGCGCCGGGAGTCCTACTTCGCGGCCGTCGCTGCCCGGCACACCGCCGGCCTGCGCCGGGTCGTCATCGACGCCGAGGTGGCGAACGAGTCGGTGAACGTCTCGGCGTAGCCGCCATGCTCGGCGTGACCTCCATCCCTGAGGCGGCGGGTCAGGAAAATTCCCGAAATTCCTGGCCCGACCGCCTCAGGCCGTTCCTGGATCTGCCGAAGAAGGTCGTGACGGAACCCACGGACGGGTTCCCAACCGACTCGCATTCCAGGAAGGAAATCATCATGAGTCTCCGCATCAACCAGAACATCGACGCCCTCAACTCCTACCGCAACCTGTCGGTCACCCAGGGCCAGATGAGCAAGTCGCTGGAGAAGCTGTCCAGCGGTTACCGGATCAACCGTGCGGCCGACGACGCCGCCGGCCTCGCGATCTCCGAGGGCCTGCGCTCGCAGGTCGGCGGCATCAAGGTCGCGGTCCGCAACGCCCAGGACGGCGTCAGCGTCGTCCAGACCGCTGAAGGTGCGCTGACCGAGACCCACTCGATCCTGCAGCGCATGCGCGACCTGTCGGTGCAGGCCGCCAACGACAGCAACGACGTGAGCTCGCGGGCAGCCATCCAGTCCGAGAACGACGCTCTCGTGGACGAGCTGGACCGGATCGCGACGTCGACGACGTTCAACAACGTCTCCCTCCTGGACGGCAACTACATCGGCAAGAACTTCCAGGTCGGCTACGGCACCGGGGCCACGGACTCGATCGCGGTGGACATCACCTCGACCGGCACCGGCGGCGCGAAGTCGACGTGGGCCAACGGTGCGGCGTCGACCACGGCGGCGGCCGCGACCTTCACCCACAACGGTGTCGCGACCACGACCGGCGTGCTCGTCGCCTCGACCGACGCCAACAACATCGCCACCCAGCTGAACGCGGACGCCAACTTCAAGACCAACTACACCGCGTCGGTCGACGACAAGGGTGGCCTGGTCGTCACGTCGAAGGACGGTCTCCCGGGTGCGATCACCGTGTCCGGTGCCGGTCTGGCCGGCGCCCACGTCGACGCCGCTCCGGGCGCCAACGCGGGCTTCAGCTCGACCGACCTCGGCGTCGGTGCCCTGGTGCTCGACAGCGCCGCCAACGCCAAGGCCGCGACGAACGCGATCGACACCGCGATCAAGGGCGTGTCCACCGCGCGTGCGAAGCTCGGTGCGATGCAGAACCGGTTCGAGCACACCATCAACAACCTGAGCGTGACCCAGGAGAACCTCTCGGCCTCCGAGAGCCGGATCCGGGACACCGACATGGCTGCCGAGATGATGCAGTTCACGCGGAGCCAGATCCTGTCGCAGGCCGGCACCGCGATGCTCGCCCAGGCGAACCAGGCCCCGCAGGGCGTGCTGCAGCTGCTGCGGTGATCTGACCGGTGGGTCGGCCGGAGGCTGACCCACCGGAGCAACACCCGACCCCCGGGAGAGCGCCACCCCGCTCTCCCGGGGGCAACCGGGGCCGGCCGGCTCCGACGTCGACCGAACAGGAGGAGCCCGTGGCCACCAGCAGCATCAGCGGCCTCGCCAGCGGCCTCGACACCGCGAGCATCATCAACCAGCTCATGCAGCTGGAGGCGGTCCCCCAGAACAAGCTCAGGGACCAGCAGACCGTCGAGAACAACGTCATCAGGGCGCTGCGACAGCTCAACACCGACGCCGCCCTGCTGGCCAGCAACGCGGCCAAGCTCGCCAAGCCCGAGGCCTGGCAGACGCTCAAGGCCACCTCGACCAGCTCCACCGTCACCGCGTCCGCCACCGCGAGTGCGTCCCCGTCGTCGTTCACGGTCGTCGTCGGCCAGGTCGCGAAGAGCGCCCAGACGAGCTACAGCGCGGACGTCGCGCTCGACGCCAACGTGCTGACGGTGGCTGGCGACCCGGTGGTCCTCACCGCCGCCGACGGCACGACGCACACGATCAACGCCGGCACGGGTACGCTCACGGATCTCGCGGCCGGCATCAACGCCGCGAAGGCCGGCGTGACCGCGACGACCGTCCGGACCGGCACCAACACCTACCGGCTGCTGCTCACCGCCGACACCACCGGCGCCGGGTCCGCGATCAGCCTGAGCAACGTCAGCCTGGGCACGGCCACGACCGACCTCGGCCAGGACGCGCAGCTGACGATCGGCGGGATCCCGGCCTCGTCGAAGACCAACACCTTCACCGACCTCGTCCCGGGCGTGAGCGTCACGCTCGCCTCGACGGCGAAGAACGGCGACACCTCGACGATCTCGGTCGCCCAGGACTCCTCGAGCGTGAAGAGCTCGGTCAAGGCGCTCGTCGACCAGGTGAACTCGCTGCTCACCAGCATCGACACCCAGACCGCGACCAAGACCAGCACCACGGCCGCCGGCATCCTGGCTGGTGACTCCACGGCCCGCAGCCTGCGCAGCGCATTGCTCAACACCGTGTTCGGCGACGGCACCACCTCGCTCGCGCAGTACGGCATCCAGACCGACCGCTACGGCAAGCTCGTCTTCGACGCCGACAAGTTCGCCACGGCGTACGCCGCCGACCCCGCCGGGGTCGCCGCCAAGTTCACGAGCGCGACGCCCCCGGCCACGGACGGCTGGGCGGCCCGCGTCGACTCGGTCGCGAAGGCGGCCACCGATAGCTACACCGGAACCATCACCAGCGCCATCACCGGCCACACCACGACCGTCGACCGGCTCACCAAGAGCATCGCCGACTGGGACGACCGGCTGGAGATCCGCCGCGCCTCGCTCCAGCGCACCTACACCGCGCTCGAGACCGCGCTGTCGAATCTGCAGAGCCAGGGCAACTGGCTGGCCGGCCAGATCGCGTCGCTACCCACCTACTCATCGTGACCAGGGAAGGAACACCGATGAACGCGCCCCAGAACCCCCGTGAGGCCTACCTCGCCGCGACCGTTGCGACGGCGTCGCCACAACAGCTGCTGGTGATGCTCTACGAGCGGCTCGCGGTCGACCTGCAGCGCGCGTCCGATGCGCTGCGCAACGGCGAGCCGAGCAAGGCCCACGAGCCGCTGCTGCACGCGCAGGAGATCGTGCTCGAGCTGAACGCCAGCCTCGACGTGAGCGCGTGGGACGGTGCGAGCAACCTGGCCGCGCTCTACGACTACCTGCACAGCGAGCTGGTCAAGGCCAACATCGGCAAGAACCTCCGGGTCACCGACTTCTGCCTCGACATCGTCTCGACGCTGCGCGACACCTGGCGCGACGCCGCCCTCGGGCTGGTCGCTGAGTCGGCATGAGCACCCCGACATGAGTACCGAGGCCTTCGCGGACCGGGCCACCGCTCCCGGGTCCGACGGCGGCGAGCACCTCCACTGGGAGACCGCGCTGGACCGCCTCGAGCTCGACGTGCTGCTCGCGGAGCGGATGCTGGCCGACCCGGCCAGGACGGACCGGCTCACCCACGACCCGTGGGACGAGCCGACCCTCTTCGGGCCGATCCCGGCCGACCTCGTCGAGCGCGCCCTGGCTCTCCGGGACCGGCAGGCGCAGGTGGAGGCTCAGCTCAGGCAGGCGGCCGGGACGGTCGGTCGCCAGCACCGGTTCGCCGAGCGCGTGGACCGCGCCACCGGCCGCGGCCACGGCTACCCGGTGTACCTCGACATCGACGCCTGACCGGTCCCGCAACCCCGGCTCGGCGCGGGGCATCTAGACCACCGCGACAACCGGCGTAACCAATTCCGGACTCGATCGTCGGTTTCCCTCAAGTCCGGCGGCCGGGGGCCGAAGGTCCAGTCGAGCAAGGACCGCTCGCCCCCGCCGAAGGAACGGCAACGACCCCCTCTCTCCGGAGGCAGGCATGCCGTTCGCGATCTCTGATCCTGTCAGCAGCGTCCTCAACGCCGCGCTCGACGGGATCGCCCTGCGTCAGCGGGTCACCGCAGACAACATCGCGAACGTCGACACGCCGGGATACCGGGCGAGCAGCGTCGACTTCGAGACCAGCCTCCGCGCGGCCATCGCCGCGGGCGACCCGGCCGGCGCAGCGCCCGGCGAGCTGCTGGCCACGGACACGCCGGTCGGCGCCAACGGCAACAACGTGGACCTGCGCAAGGAGACCCTGGCCGCGGTCCAGTCCCAGTTCCAGTACCAGATCCTGACCCGGGCGACCACCGACCGCTTCGCGCTGATCAAGACGGCTGCGGGCGTCGCCTGATGGGCGCGTTCGACACCCTCACCATCGCCGGCTCGTCGATGGGAGTGCACCAGACCTGGCTCGACACGCTCGCCTCGAACATCGCGAACGTCAACACCGTCACGCCGACCAGCCAGAACGCCTTCCAGGCGCAGATGCTGATCGTGCGCTCCGCTGTCGGCGGCGGCGTCGAGGTCGCCGGCCTCGCGCAGAGCGACCCGCAGGGCCGCCTCGTCTCGGACCCGGGCAACCCGATGGCCGACGCGGACGGCTACGTGCGGGCGCCCGACATGGACATGTCCACGCAGATGACCCAGCTGGTGATGGCCCAGCGCGGCTTCCAGGCCTCGGTGCAGGTCACCAAGCAGGCGCAGGAGACCTACACCGCGGCCCTCCAGATCGGGCGTGCCTGATGAGCGTCAACGGGATCGAGGGCATCGGCTTCACGCCGTACGTCGCGCCGCAGCTCAACCCGACCGACCCGGTCCGCGGGAGCTCGCAGGCCGGCGCGGCGTTCGGGGACATGGTCATCGACGGGCTGGACCGGCTCGAGGCCGTCCAGGACAAGTCGGACCGGCTCGCCGTCCAGGCCGCGACCGGTGACCTCAACGACATCCACGACTACACCATCGCCGCGACCGAGGCCTCGGTCACCACCCAGCTGACCGTCGCCGTGCGCAACCGCGCGCTCGAGGCGTTCAACGAGATCATGCGGATGCCGATCGGATGACGCACTGATGAAGCAGAAGCTGAACCGCAGCCTCGCCAACCTGCGGACCACGTTCACCTCGTTCACCCTCGGCCAGCAGGTCGTGTCCGTGATCGGTACGGCGGCGATCCTGCTCGCCGCGTTCATGGTCTTCCGGTGGGTGTCCACCCCGGACTACGCACCGCTCTACAGCAACCTGGCCGCGTCGGACGCCTCGGCGATCGTCGACGAGCTCGACTCGCAGGGCACGCCGTACAAGCTGGCCAATGGCGGCTCGACCGTGATGGTGCCGCGCGACTCCGTGTACGCGACCCGGATCTCGCTCAGCGGCCAGGGCCTCCCCGAGCAGAGCAGCGGCCAGGGCTACTCCCTGCTGGACAACCAGGACATCTCGACCTCGGAGTTCCAGGAGCAGACCGACTTCAAGCGCGCGATGGAGGGCGAGCTCGCCTCGACCATCGAGGCGGTCGACGGCGTCACCACCGCCGTCGTCCACCTGGCGCTGCCGCCGGCCAAGGTGTTCAGCGACCAGCAGGACCCGCCGACCGCCTCGGTGCTCATCGACACCGCTGCCGGGACCACGTTCAACGCCGAGCAGGTCCAGGCGATCGTGCACCTGGTCGCCTCGAGCATCGACGGTCTCGACCCCGACAACGTGACGGTCGCGGACTCCTCCGGCAAGGTGCTCTCCTCCAGCGACGCCGGCGCCCTGGGTGCCAGCACGCGCGACCAGCAGGTCACGAGCTTCCAGCAGCAGACCAGCCAGCGGATCCAGAGCATGCTCGACCGGGTCCTCGGCCCGGGCAACTCGACCGTCCAGGTGACCGCAGACCTCGACTTCGACAAGTCGGTCTCCGAGTCGACGACCTACGGCAAGAGCAACAAGGTGCCGGCCCTGTCGTCGAGCACGAGCACCGAGAAGTACGACGGTCCGGCCGGCGGCTCCAGCAGCAGCGGCGTGGTCGGCCCCGACGGGCAGATGGACAGCTTCGGCGCGACCGGCGCCGGCGGCAAGTCGTCCTACGTCAAGGAGTCGACGACCTCGGACAACGCGGTCGAGAAGACCATCGAGCACCGCGAGACGGCGCCCGGCAGCATCAACACCCTCCACGTGGGCGTGGTGCTCGACACCACCGCCGCGCAGACCGTGAACCCCACCGACGTGCAAGACCTGATCGCGGCCACCGTCGGCATCAACCCCGACCGCGGCGACACGGTGCAGGTCACGACGATGCCGTTCGACCGGACCGCCGACAAGGCCGCCGCCGCGGAGCTCGCCGCCGCGACGAAGGCCGCCAAGACCCAGCGGATGTGGGACCTCGCCCGCAACGCCGGCATCGCGGTCGCGATCCTCGCGGTCCTGCTGATCGCCTGGCTGCGCTCGCGCAAGAAGTCGAAGCGTCGCGAGAAGACCACGACCTACCTCGTCGAGCAGCTGCGCAACGACGCGGCCGAGCGCCAGGCCGCGGCCGCGGTCGCGATCCAGAACAGCCCCGCCCTCGAAGCCCTCGAGAGCGCCGACCGCGCCGGCGACGAGATGCGGCGTGAGCTCGCCGATCTCGCCGACGGCCAGCCCGAGGACGTCGCCGCCCTGCTGCGCGGCTGGCTGGTGGAGCGTCCCTGATGGCGATGAACACGATGAACCTGACGGCCGCCGGCGTGCGCAAGGCCGCGGTCGTCCTGATCCAGCTCGGCAAGGACCACGCCGCGTCCGTGCTCAGCCACCTCTCCGACGCCGAGGTGGAGGCGATCTCTGCCGAGATCGCCCGACTCGAGTACGTCGACCCCGCCGAGAGCGCGGCCGCTCTCACCGAGTTCCGCACGATGGCCGGCGCCCGCGCCAACATCGCGCGCGGCGGCCTGGCCTTCGCCCGCACGATGCTCGAGCAGTCGCTCGGCGCGGAACGGGCGGGCGAGATCATCGAGCGGCTCCAGGCGGCAGCCGTCCAGATGCCCTTCCAGTTCCTGCACCGGGCCGACCCCTCGCAGCTGCGCACGTTCATCGCCGACGAGCACCCCCAGGTCATCGCGCTGGTACTCGCCCACATGACTGCCGAGAAGGCCTCGCTCGTGCTCTCCGGGCTGCCGTCGAACCTGCAGGCCGAGGTCGCGCACCGGATCGCGGTCATGGACCGGACCTCCCCCGAGATCATCCACGCCGTCGAGACCACCCTCGAGCGCAAGCTGTCCTCGGTGCTGCAGCCGGCCGAGATGTCGCGGGTCGGCGGCGTCGACCCGCTCGTGAGCATCATCAACCGCTCCGACCGGGTCACCGAGCGCCAGATCGTCGAAGGGCTCGAGGCGCTCGACGCCGAGCTCGCCGACGAGGTCCGCAGCCGGATGTTCATGTTCGAGGACATCGTCAAGCTCGACGACCGCTCGGTGCAGCTCGTCGTCCGTCAGGTCGACCAGGCCGAGCTCGCCCTCGCCCTCAAGGGCGTCAGCGACGCCGTCCGCGCCAAGATCACCTCGAATCTGTCCAGCCGCGCCGCCGAGACGCTGCTGGAGGAGGTCGACCTGCTCGGCGCGGTCCGCCTCGCCCAGGTCGAGGAGGCGCAGCAGTCGATCATCCGGCGGATCCGCCAGCTGGAGGAACAGGGCCAGATCATCATCAACCGCGGCGGGAGCGACGATGAGTTCGTCTCCTGACGAGATGCCCCAGTACCGCGCGCCCGCGCGGCCCGACCTGCGCACCGGCGTCTGGACCCGGCTCGGCGACGCCGCGGTGCTCGGCGACCCGGTGACCGAGGCCGCGCTCGGCGGCCTGGCCGAACGCACCCACGTCGCCGCGCGCTCGCAGGGCTACGCCGTGGGCTGGGCCGAGGGCCGGCGCGAGGCGCTGGTCCGCGCCTCGGAGGCCGAGGCCGCCGCCGAGCAGCGACACTCCGACGAGGAGGAACGGCGCGAGCGCGAGCACCGGGCCGCGATCGCCGCGCTCGCCGACGCCGCCGCCGGGCTCCGCACGGCCACCCGGGAGGCCACCGCCCGGATCGCCGACCAGGCCACCGAGCTCGCCTTCGAGCTGACCCGGGAGCTGGTCGTACACGAGCTCTCGGTCGCGGCCGACCCCGGAGCCGCGGTCATCACCCGCGTGCTGGCCGCGCTGCCGGACGACAGCGGGGCCACCGTCCGGGTGGCAGCGACCACCGCAGCCTCGAGCACCGCCGGTCTCCTCGTGGAGCACGGCGTGCGACTGGTCGTCGACCCCCACCTCGGTCCCGGCGATGCCGTGGTCGAGACGGACCGGGCGGCCGTCGACCTGTGCGTGACCTCCGCCCTGGAGCGGTTGCGGGAGGTGCTCCGATGAATCACCCCACGAAGAGTCACCCCACGAAGTTCCTCTCCTCCGCTGCGCTCCCCCGAACAACTTCGCGGGGGCCCCGATGAATCACCCCACGAAGTTCCTCTCCTCCGCTGCGCTCCCCCGAACAACTTCGCGGGGGCCCCGATGAGTGTCCTCACCGCGGACCACGAGCGCCAGGCCCGGCTCGCCGTCCGGCCGCTCGTCCTGGGCCGGGTCGTCGGCCTGCTCGGCCTGCGGGTGACCGTGTCCGGCGTGAGCGCCGCGCTCGGCGACCTGCTGGAGGTCCAGGGCCTGACCGGCCCGGTGCCGGTCGAGGTGGTCGCCAGCGGCGACGGGATGTTGACCTGCCTGCCGCTGGGAGACACCACCGGCCTGCGCGTCGGCGACCACGTCGTCAACCACGGCGAGGGGCTGCGCATCCCGGTCGGCGAGGCGCTGCGCGGGCGGGTCCTCGACGGTCTGGGCCGGCCGATGGACGACGGCCCGGCACTCGACGACCTCCCGACGGTGGTGGTGGACAACCTCCCGCCGGCCGCGCTCAGCCGCCCGCGCATCGACCAGCAGCTCGGCCTCGGCGTACGCGCCATGGACGCGCTGATCTCCTGCGGCCGCGGCCAGCGGCTCGGGATCATGGCCGGATCGGGCGTCGGCAAGTCGAGCCTGCTCTCGATGATCGCCCGCGGCACCGACGCCGAGATCTCCGTCATCGCGCTGATCGGGGAGCGGGGCCGCGAGGTCCGGGAGTTCCTCGAGAACGACCTCGGCCCAGCGGGCCTGCGCCGGTCCATCGTCGTGGTCGCCACCTCCGACGAGCCTCCCGTCGTCCGCCTGCGCGCCGCGTTCGTGGCCACCCGCATCGCGGAGTGGTTCCGCGACTCCGGCCGGCACGTCGTCTTGATGATGGACAGCCTCACGCGGGTGGCGCTCGCCCAACGCGAGATCGGTCTCTCGGCGGGGGAACCGCCTGCGACCCGCGGCTTCCCGCCGAGCGTGTTCGCGCTGCTGCCCCGCCTCCTCGAGCGGGCCGGCACCTCACCCGAGGGCAGCATCACCGGGCTCTACACCGTCCTGGTGGAGGGCGACGACCTGCAGGACCCGATCGGCGACTCCGCCCGGTCGATCCTCGACGGCCACGTCGTGCTGTCCCGCGACCTGGCGACCTCGGGCCATTTCCCCAGCATCGACGTGCTCGAGTCGATCTCGCGGGTCGCCTCGGCGATCATCGAGCCCTCGGGCCGGGCGGACGGCATCCGACTGCGCCGGCTGCTCGCCGCCTACCGCTCGGTGCGCGAGCTGGTCGAGATCGGGGCGTACGTCGCGGGCAGCGACGCCGACGCCGACGACGCGTTGGCGCTGATGCCGAGGATCAACGACTTCCTGCGTCAGGAC
This sequence comes from Nocardioides sp. JS614, assembly GCF_000015265.1. Lineage (NCBI taxonomy): Bacteria > Bacillati > Actinomycetota > Actinomycetes > Propionibacteriales > Nocardioidaceae > Nocardioides > Nocardioides sp. JS614. The sequence goes on along the minus strand of NC_008699.1, from coordinate 801,907 downwards.
ATGTCCGACGTGACGCCCACCGCGGACACCTGGTCCGCCCTGCACGAGCTGGTGACGACATGAGTCGATCCACCCAGACGAGCCTGCGCGGCCTGGTCCGGCTGCGCAGCCTGCGCGAGCGCGACAGCCGGCTCGGGCTCGCGACCGCCCTGATCGAGGAGAACGCCGCCGCCGCCCAGGTGCGGGCGCTCGAGGAGCAGGTCTCCGAGACCCCGGAGGTCGGGGTCTCCGACCTCGTCGCGTTCCGCGCCCGTCAGCATCGGCTCGAGGCGCTCGTGCTGGCCCTCTCCGAGGCGCGCACCGCCTACGCCTCGGCGCACCAGCTCACGCTCGCTGCCCGCAGCCGGTGGATCGAGGACCGCAGCCGGCTCGCGGCGGTGGAGTCGCTCATCGCCCGCCGCGCCGCCGCCGTCCGCGAGGAGCGCCGGCGCCGGGAGAACCGCGAGCTGGACGCCATCGGTCAGGACCTCTGGCTGCGCGCCCAGGCCGCTGAACATCCGGACGCCGTATGAGCATCACCGACGTCACCTCGCGGATCAGCCAGATCCAGTCCCAGCTGGCCCTGCTGTCGCCACCGGCGACCAGCACCGCCACCTCGGCCGCGTTCGCGACCTCGATGCGCCAGGTCGCCCCGTCCAGCGCTGCCGGAGCCCTCGGCACGCCCGGCACGGCGAGCGGGGATGCCGTCGTCGCGGCAGCGAAGAAGTACCTCGGCGTCCCCTACGTGTGGGGCGGCACCGACCCTGCGAAGGGCCTGGACTGCTCGGGCCTCGTGCAGCGCGCCTACCGGGACCTCGGCTACGAGCTGCCCCGCGTCTCCTATCAGCAGGCCGAGGCCGGTCGACCCGTGAGCGGCGGCCTCGCCAACGCACAGCCCGGCGACATCCTCGCCTTCGGCTCTCCGGTCCACCATGTCGGCATCTACGTGGGCGACAACCAGATGATCGAGGCACCCCGGCCCGGGCTGGACGTGCGGATCGGCCCGGTCTACGAGACGCCGACCGCGATCCGGCGGGTGGTCCCCGACGCCGGCGCGATCGCACCGGTCACCCCGGCCGGGGGCGTCGTCGCCGGCCCGGTGGCGGCCGGCGCCGCGGCCCGCCTGGCGCCCGGGACGCCGTACGCGTCCCTGTTCGAGTCCGCCGCCCAGAAGTACGGCGTCAGCCCCGCGCTGCTGTCCGCCGTCGCCCGCCAGGAGTCCGGCTACAACCCGCGCGCCACCAGCCCGGCCGGCGCGCAAGGGCTGATGCAGCTGATGCCCGGCACCGCCTCCGGGCTCGGGGTCGACAACCCCTACGACCCGACCCAGGCTGTCGACGGCGCCGCCCGGCTGCTCAGCAGCCTGCTCGACCGCTTCGGGAGCACGCCGCTCGCGCTCGCCGCCTACAACGCCGGCCCGGGGGCCGTGCTCCGGTACGGCGGGGTCCCGCCCTACCCCGAGACCAAGAACTACGTCCGTTCCGTGATGTCGATGCTGGGAGCCGCCGCATGACCACCACCCCGATCGGCCCGCCGCCCGTAGCTGTCGCCGACCCGAACATCCCCGGTGCACCCGGGTCCACCGCCGACGGCACGACCGGGGACGCCTTCCTCGCCCTGGTCCAGGCCCTCCTCGACGCGGGCCCTGTGCCACAGCCGGTCGGAGCGAGCACCGCTGCCGGCGGTCACGGGACGCCCGCCGACGCCGCCGACGACGCGTCGGCCTCGGAGCCCACCGACGAGACGGCCGCAGCGATCGACCCGGACCTGGTGCCGGGCCTCGCCCCGAACCTGGTCCCAGTGATCGTGGCCGGTCTGACGATCCCGGTCCCCATCACCGTTGCCCGATCGTCGTCCGGGCCAGCCTCGGGGCCGACGGTGGCTGCGGCGGATGCGATCACGGGCGTGGGAGCCGAGAGCAGCACGTCGGCCCTCCCCGTCGCCTCCCCCGGGGCCGGTCCGGCGGCCACCGCTCCGGCGGCCACCGCTCCGGCGACCACCGCTCCGGCGACCACCGCTCCGGCCGCCACCGCTCCGGCCGCCCCGGCTCCGGCTCGATCGCTGCCGGCCGAGCCGCCGGTCTCCGCTCTGCCGGGCGACCCGGCCGCGGACGCGCCGCTCGCCGAGCCGGGCGCTCTCGCCGCCCGCGCGGACCGAGGCACGAGCGACACCGGTCCGCGCACGCAGTCGACCGCGGGCGTCAACCCGACCGCCGCGACCGCCACCCCGCTGGCCGCGGCCTCTGCGCCGGTGGCCGCGACCTCCGCGCCGGCGGGAGCACCCGCCAGCACCGCGTCGAGCGCCGTCGCCCACCAGGTCTTCCCGGAGGTCGTCCGGCTGACCACGAGCAGTGACGGCCCCCAGCGGGTCACCATCCGGCTGAACCCCGAGTCGCTCGGCGAGGTCCGTGTGGTGCTCACCCAGCGGCAGGGCGGCCTCGAGGTCAGCCTCAGCGCCGGCACCGAGGCCCGCCGGGCGCTGGCGGACGGCACCCCCGAGCTGCAGCGGCTGCTGGACGCGGTCGGACGCAGCGACGCCCGGATCGTGGTCCGCGACGGAACCGGCCTGCCGGTGGCCTCGTCGGCGCCTTCGGCCGGCACCTCGGGCCAGGCCGGCACCCAGCAGCCGGGCGCCGGGTCGCAGTGGTCCACCGATCTCTCCGGCGGCGCCTGGACCGGCGCCGACCGCAACGGTGGCGAGGCCACCGGCGGCCACGGCCGGAGCACCAGGCCAGGAAGCAGCAACGCCACGGACGGCATCCCCGACGCGACGACCCCGTCGCGTCGCCCTGCGACGGTCACGGGGGCCCGCTCGGGCCTCGACGTGACGATGTGAGGAGGTACCCGTGTCCGTTTCGGCAACCGAGGCCGTCACCCCCAGCACCGGGATGTACCAGCCGTCGACCGCCACCAGTGCGAGCGACGACAAGGAGATGTTCCTGAACCTGATGGTCGCCCAGCTGCGCTACCACGACCCGATGAACCCTGCGGACTCCGGCGAGTTCCTCGCCCAGAACGCCCAGTTCACCGCCCTGGAGAAGATGCAGGACGTGGCCGACCAGACCGCCGCCCTCCTCGCCACCCAGATCTCGTTCGGCGCCAGCGGGCTCGTGGGCCGGTACGTCACCTACCTGGACCAGGACGGCGCCGCGGTGTCCGGCCTGGTCGGTTCGGTGACCTACGACGCCAACGGCCCGATGCTCGTCGTCGACGGCCAGAACGTCACCCTCGGCCAGGTCCAGGCGGTCAACGCCTCGGCCCCCGGCACCGACCCGACCACGGGCGGCGCGGCCACCGACCCGACCACCGGCGGCTCGGCCCCCGCCACCAACGCCTGACCCCCCACCCACCACCAGGAGACACCCATGCTTCGCTCCCTCTTCGCCGGCATCAGCGGCCTGCGCGTCAACCAGACCATGCTCGACGTCACCGGCAACAACATCGCCAACGCCAACACCATCGGCTTCAAGTCCAGCTCGACGGTCTTCCAGGACACCCTCTCCCAGATGCTGACCTCCGGATCCGCGGCCGGGGGCGGCCTGGGCGGCACCAACCCGATCCAGGTCGGGCTCGGCGTCCAGGTGGCGGCGACCAACACCAACCTCAACCAGGGCGCGAACCAGACCACCGGACGGCCCACCGACCTGATGATCAACGGCGACGGCATGTTCGTGGTCATGCGCGGCAACGTGGCCACCTACACCCGCGCCGGCGCCTTCAGCTGGGACAACAGCGGCACCCTCGTCTCGCCGGGCGGCGGGCGGGTCCAGGGCTACACCACGTTCGACGCGGCCGGGGTGCACACGGGAGGGCTCACCGACATCGTGCTGCCCGAGGACAACGGGGCGACGCCGCCGTTGGCGCTCTCGTCGTACGAGCTCGGCCGGGACGGCAAGCTCACGGCGACCTTCGAGGACGGCAGCAAGCTCGTCGTCGCCCAGGTCGCTCTCGCCAACTTCAACAACCCGATGGGTCTGGCCCGGGCCGGGGAGACCAGCTTCACCACCACGGCCAACTCCGGGGTGGCCGAGCTCGGCGTCTCCGGAGAGGGCAGCCGCGGCGCGTTGAGCCCCGGCTCCGTGGAGATGTCGAACGTCGACCTGGCCGCCGAGTTCACCAACCTGATCCTCGCCCAGCGCGGCTTCCAGGCGAGCTCGCGGGTGATCACGACCTCCGACCAGGTCCTCGAGGACCTCGTCAACATCAAGCGGTAGCCCTCGGCGGTGCGCCCGGACCGCTCAGGTCCGGGCGCCCGACGCCGATGGAAACACTGCGAGCGCCACGGACGGCTGCTCGGAACGGCCCAAGGACGGTGCACACATGATCACACTCAGGCGACTCTCGGGAACGGTGTTCGCGCTCAACTCCGACCTGATCGAGCGCGTCGACTCCACGCCGGACACTGTGGTCACCCTGGTCGACGGCAAGAAGTACGTCGTCATCGACACCCTCGAGGAAGTGGTCGCGGCGGTCAGGTACTACCGCGGCGAGGTCCTCGCGCTGAGCTCGTTCATCGACATCGAACCGTGGTCCCAGGAGCGCCCGAAGCTGGGCACGGTCACCGAGCACCCGGCGGCGCACCTGAGCCGGATCAACCGAGCTGACGCCTGATGGACCCGGCAACCCTGATCGGGGTCCTCGTCGCGTTCATCGTCGTCGTGGTGGTGAACATGCTCGAGGGCGGCAACCCCATGTCCCTCATGCTGCTCCCGCCGATCCTCCTCGTGTTCGGCGTGACGCTGCTGATCTCGCTGGCCGGCGGCACGATGGCCGACGCGAAGCTCGCCATGCGCGGCCTGGTCCGCGCGTTCACCGGCCACGCGCCCAACAGCGCCCAGCTGGTGCCGCAGCTCGTCGCCTGCGCCGACAAGGCTCGCCGCGAGGGCCTGCTCGCGCTCGAGGACACCGTCGCCGGGCTCGACGACCCGTTCCTCGCCCGGGCCCTGACCATGGCGATCGACGGCACCGACCCCGAGGAGCTCCGCGACATCTTGGAGGCCGAGGTCCAGGCGAAGAAGGCCGAGACCAAGCAGGCGGCCCGGTTCTGGAACTCCGCGGGCGGCTACGCCCCCACCATCGGCATCGTCGGCACCGTCATGGGCCTGGTGCACGTGCTCGAGCAGCTCGCCGAGCCGGAGAAGCTCGGGCACCTCATCGCCGGCGCGTTCGTCGCCACCCTGTGGGGCGTCATGTCCGCGAACCTGATCTTCCTGCCCCTCGGCTCCCGACTGCTCCGCCTGGGCGAGCTCGAGGCCGCGCAGATGGAGCTGGTCATCGAGGGCGTCGCCGCCGTCCAGGCCGGCTCGAACCCGCGCATCGTCGCGCAGCGGCTGCGCTCGCTGCTCCCGGTCGGCCAACGCGAGGCGGAGGCCGCCTGATGACCGCCCCACCACGGCGCCGCAAGAAGCCACCGGAGGAGCCGGAGCACGACAACCACGAGCGGTGGCTCGTCACCTACGCCGACATGCTCACGCTGCTGATGGTGCTGTTCATCGTGATGTTCGCGATGAGCCAGGTCGACGAGGCGAAGTACAACGCCCTCAAGTCCGGACTGGCGGAGGGCTTCGGCGCGGAGAGCTCGATCATGACCGGCAGCACGTCCGTGCTCGAGGACAACCTCGCCGAGACCGGCCCGGACTACGTCAGCAGCCAGGCGTTCCAGGCGATGCCCGCCGACCAGCAGCAGCTCGTCCGGGCCGCGGTCACCGCCGAGGAGCGGCGGCGCCTCCAGGCGCAGTACGCCGAGGCCGCCGCCGAGGCCAAGCGGCTCGAGGCGGTCCGCAAGCAGCTGATGAAGGCCCTGCGCGCGGCCGGTCTCGCCAAGGACGTGCAGGCCACCATCGACGACCGCGGCCTCGTGGTCAGCCTGGTGTCCCGACATGTCGTGTTCGAGCCGGACATCGCCCAGCTGAGCGCGCGCGGCGAACGGGTCGTCGACACGCTCTCCCGCGTGCTCCGAGACGTGCCGAACGCGCTGCGGATCGACGGCCACACCAACCAGGAGCCGGTGAAGCCACGGTTCTTCGCCACTGACTGGGACCTGTCCGCAGCCCGCGCGGTGACCGTGCTGCGCCGGCTCAACGAGCACGGCGACGTGCCGAAGAAGCGCCTGTCGCTCTCGGCGTTCGGCAACGAGCGGCCGCTGGTCGACCCGGCCACGCCCGGCTCGCAGGAGATCAACAAGCGGGTCGACATCGTCGTCCTCCCGCAAACCAGCTACGAGGCCACCCAGCTGATCGACGACGTGTTGGACGCCCGACCGGGCGGACAGGGGGCAGAGGGATGAGTGTGACCGCTATCAAGCGCAAGCAGAAGAACGACGACCAGGCCGCAGAGGGCGGTGAGAAGAAGGCGAAGGGGGGCAAGAAGAAGCTCCTGCTGATCGTGGTCGCGCTGCTCGTGGTCGCCGGCGCGGCGTACTGGTTCGTGCTGAAGCCGAGCGGCGCCGCGGAGGAGGGGCCGAAGCCGGGCGCGATCCTGCCGCTGGAGTCCACCCAGATCAACCTGGCGTCGGGCCACTACCTGAAGATCGGGATCGCCCTCCAGCTCGTGGAGGGCGCACCGGAGGAGGTCGACGGGAGCAAGGCCCTCGACGCCACCATCGAGCTGTTCAGCGGGCGCACGATCGAGGAGGTCGCCAACCCGAGGGACCGCAAGGAGCTGAAGGAGGACCTGGAGGCAACGCTGGAGAAGTCCTACGAGGACGAGGTCATGGGTGTCTACTTCACGGAGTTCGTCACGCAGTAGCCCGACGACCGGGGCCGGCAGTGCCCCCAGGACCAGGTCGCTCGCGGAGAGCGCGAGCTGACCCACCACCAGGTGGGAGATCGTCGCCGGGACTTCTGGTGCAGACATCCCTCAGGAACGCGCCGGCCGGGCCGATGAGAGTCATCGTGGCCTCCTCCGACGCTTCCGTCACGGACCCCGGCGCCGCCCCCGCGGCGGACCGGCGGGCCCGGCGCGCCTCCGCGACCCCGCAGCCGTACGACTTCCGGCGTCCGATCCAGCTCTCCCGCGAGCACTCGCGGATGCTGCAGCTGGCCTTCGACGACTTCTGCCGGCAGGCGACGACCGTCTTCACCTCGTCGCTGCGGACCGTGTGCGGGGTCAGCCTGGCCTCGATCGAGCAGCGCACGTACGCCGAGTACATCGACTCGCTGGACGCGTCGACGTACCTGACCTCGTTCTCCGCGGAGCCGCTCTTCGACCGGGGCGTCTTCGAGATCCCCCTGCTCGCGGTGATGACCTGCGTGGACCACATGCTCGGCGGCCCCGGCCGCCTCGAGCAGCCGGAGCGGCCGCTGACCGAGATCGAGGCCGGCGTCGCGAGCGGCATGATCGAGCGCCTGCTCGGCGAGCTGCGCTACTCGATGGCCTCGATCGTCGCCTTCGAGCCGGTCGTCAAGGGGGTGGAGTACAGCCCCCAGTTCGTCCAGGTCGCCGGCGCCTCCGACGTGATGGTGGCCGCCAGCCTGGAGCTGCGGATCAACGACCGTACGTTCCGGATGACGATGTGCATGCCGTTCTCGAGCCTGCTCCCCCACCTGCTCCGCGCCGCGGCACCCGCACCCGTCTCCGAGCGCGAGCGCGCCCAGCGCGCCCAGGCGGCCGCCGAGCTCGCCGACCAGTTCCAGCGGGTGCCCGTCGAGGTCGCCGTGAGTCTGCGCCCGACCACGCTCAGCCCGATGGAGCTCGCCGCGCTGCGCCCCGGCGACGCGCTCCGGCTCCGGCACCCCGCCGCGGCCCCCCTCGAGGTCGTCGTCGACGGCACCTGTTTCGCGCACGCCACCCCCGGGACCAGCGGATTCCGGCTCGCCGCCCTGATCGTGGGCACCCCGAAGGAGAACGCATGACCACCGTGCAGACCACCGTCGACCTCGAGCTGGCGGTCAGCGCCGCGACCGCCGCCATCGCAGTGCTGCCGGCCGCAGAGCCCCTCACCGCCGGTGCGCCGCGACCGGGGGACGCGGCTGCCGACGCGGGATTCGCGGGCGCTGTGGTCGCGGATCTCGACGGGCGGACCTCGGCCCGGCTCACGGTGCTGGTGGGCCCGGAGCTGGTCTCCGCACTGGCGGCGAGCCCGATCGGAGACCTGGACCTCGCGGCCGCGCTGCAGCCCAGCCTGGACGCCGCTGCCACGGCTCTCGGTGCCCGGTCCGGTGCCGCGCGTCAGGTCGATCCCGACACGGTGGTCGACGAGATCGCCGAGCCGTTCGTCATCGTCCCGTTGGAGGGGAGCGACGTCGTCGCCGCCCTCCTGGTGCCCGAGGCGCTGCTCGCCCACCCCGCCGACGACACACCTGCGCTGCCCACCACCTCGGCCGCGGCGCCGACCGGTGACCGGCGCGGCATCGAGATGCTGCACGGCGTCGACATGGAGGTCACGGTCGAGATCGGCCGCGCCCGGATGACGGTGCGCGAGCTGCTCGACCTGGCGCCCGGGGCCGTCCTCGAGCTCGACCGCGCGGCGGGCAGCCCGGCCGACCTGCTGGTCAACGGCCGGCTGATCGCGCGGGGCGAGGTCGTCGTCATCGACGAGGACTTCGGGCTCCGGATCACCGAGATCGTCACCGACTCCACGGCCGGCTGACATGCTCGAGCTCACCGTCCGCCTCCTGGTCTCGCTCTCCCTGGTGATCGGGCTGCTCCTGCTGCTCGCCCGGTTCGGCGGGCGACGCTTCCGCGGGGGCCGCGACCCGATGGTGCGGGTCCTGCACCGCCACCACCTCTCCCGGGGCTCGACGGTCTCCGTGGTCGCCGTCGGCAGCCGGCTGCTCGTGCTCGGCGCGACCGAGCACCAGGTCCGGGTGTTGACCGAGCTCGACCCCGAGGACCTCGACACCGGCGATGCCGAGGTGCTCTCGCTCGCCGACGGCCCCGCCGACCGGCCTGCCGCGTCCGAGCCGGTCGCGGCCACCCGGCCGGGCGGTGCGCTCGCCGGCTCGGTCCTCAGCGCCGCGACGTGGCGCCAGGCCCTGGCCGCGGCGACCCGGCGGAGCTCGTGAGCGCCCGCCTGCGGCGCGCCCTCCTGCTCGTCGTCCTCACGCTCGGCGCCACCCTGGGAGCCGTGGCCGCGGCACCCGGGGCGTACGCCGCCCCCAACGGCCCCAACGGCCCCGACGGACCTGCCGGCGGCAACGGTGTGACCGTCGACCTCGGCGGTCTCACCGACAGCCCGAGCACGTCGGTGACGGTGCTGATCGGCCTCACGCTCATCTCGCTGCTGCCTGCGATCCTGCTCAGCTGCACGGCGTTCACCAAGATCTTCGTGGTGCTCGGCCTGACCCGCAACGCGCTCGGGCTCCAGCAGACGCCGCCGAACCAGGTGCTGGCGGGTCTCGCACTGTTCCTCAGCCTCTTCGTGATGGGCCCGGTGCTGTCCGACATCAACGAGGTCGGGCTCCAGCCCTACCTCAACGGGGACAAGACGACCTCGGTCGCCATCCAGGACGGCATCGAGCCGCTGCGCGACTTCATGCTCGACAACACCGACGACGACGAGCTGATGCTGCTCACCAACGTCGCCGGCCGCGACCTGCCCGAGGACCGGGCCGACGTGTCCACGGCGACGCTGATCCCGGCGTTCGTGCTGACCGAGCTCAAGCAGGCCTTCATCATCGGGTTCATCATCTTCATCCCGTTCCTCGTCATCGACCTCGTGGTCAGCGGCGCCCTGATGGCCCTCGGCATGATGATGATGCCGCCCGTGATGGTGTCGCTGCCGTTCAAGCTCTTGCTGTTCGTGCTCGTCGACGGCTGGGCCCTGGTCATCAAGTCGCTCGTCGCGAGCTATACCGGCTAGGAGCGCGTCATGTCCGACACCGCCATCATCGAGATCGCGCTGCGCACCCTGGTCGTCGCGCTCAAGCTGTCCGCCCCGATCCTGGTGACCTCGCTGGTCATCGGCTTCGCGATCTCGCTGTTCCAGTCGTTGACCCAGATCCAGGAGGCCACGCTCGCGTTCGTGCCGAAGCTGATCGGCGTCGGGATCGCCCTGCTGCTCTCCGGCAACTGGATGATGCACACCCTCGTGTCGTTCACCAACGACCTGTTCGCGGGGATCCCCGCGCTGCTCGGCTGAGCCGACCCATGACCCTGACCGTGGCGGGTGAGCCGCTCGTGGCCTACCTGCTCGCCTCGGTCCGCATCGTCTCCTGGCTCGCCGTGGTCCCGCCGTTCTCGGGACGGGCGGTGCCGATGATGGCGAAGGTCGTGCTGGGTCTCGGGCTCGCCTTCGCCGCGGTCCCCGACGGCGGCTCGATCCCGCTCTCGACGGTGGGCCTGCTCCTCAACGTCGGCACCCAGGTGCTCATCGGGCTCGCCATGGGCTTCGTCACCCAGCTGCTGTTCGGCGCGATCGCCGCGGCCGGCAGCCTGATCGACGTCTTCGGCGGCTTCTCGCTCGCGTCCGGCTTCGACCCGCTGTCGATGAACGCCAACACGGTCTTCGGCAAGTTCCACCAGATGCTGGCCACGGTGCTGCTGTTCGCCAGCGGTGGCCACCTCCTGGTGATCGGCGGGCTGCTGCGCACCTTCCACTTCCTCCCGCTCGGCACCTCCCCGGAGTGGCAGACCGCGCCGGACGTCCTGCTCACCGCCTTCGGGATGTTCTTCACGACCGCGGTCCAGATCGCGCTGCCGATGATCGCGGTGCTGTTCCTCTCCGACCTCGGGCTGGCACTGCTGACGAAGGTCGCCCCCCAGCTGAACGCCTTCAACGTGATGTTCCCCGTCAAGGTCGGCATGACCCTGCTGCTGGTCGGCCTATGGTTCCCCGTCCTCCCGCAGGCCGTGGACCGGCTCGTCGACCTCAGCACCCAGGCGATGTCCTCGCTCGCAGGAGCGGGGTGATCGGCCGATGACCGGTGAGAAGTCGGAGAAGCCGACCGCCAAGCGCAACAAGGAGAACCGCAAGGAGGGTCAGGTCCCACGGAGCCCGGAGATCGGGGCCTGGTCCGCGCTGCTGCTGATCGCGATGTTCCTCCCCCGCCTGTTCGGTCACGAGATCGACAAGCTCCGGGAGCTGACGACGACCATGTTCTCCTCGGCGGCCGATGCCGATGCGGAGATCGCCGTACAGCTGCTCGGCCAGGGCCTGTGGCACGTGCTGCTGGTCCTGGTGGTGCTGGGTGCCGGGATCGCCGTGGTCGGGATCGCCGGGGCGCTGGGTCAGGGCGGCTTCTTCCTCGCCACCAAGTCGGTCAAGCCGAAGCTGTCCAAGCTCAACCCGCTCCCCGGCTTCAAGCGGATCTTCGGTCCCCGCGCCCTCTGGGAGGGCACCAAGATGCTGATCCGAAGCGGGATCGTGGCGCTGCTGGTGTGGCTGGCCGTGAAGTCGATGCTGCCGTTGATCGGCGGGCTCATGCCGATGTCGCTGGTCCTCGACCAGTTCGCGTCGCACGCGCTCTCGATGATCCGGAACATCGCCGTCGCAGGCGTGCTGCTCGGTGCCGCCGACTACCTGGTCCAGCGCAAGCTGATGGGCAAGAAGACCCGGATGTCCAAGGACGAGGTGAAGCAGGAGCACAAGCAGTCCGAGGGCGACCCGCTCCTGAAGGGCGCGATCCGCTCCCGCCAGCTCGCGGCCTCGCGCAACCGGATGATGGCCGACGTGCCAACCGCCGACGTCGTGCTGGTCAACCCGACCCACGTCGCGGTCGCCCTGCGCTACGAGCCCGAGCGCGGGGCCCCGCGGGTCGTCGCCCGAGGTGCCGGGGTGATCGCCGCCGCCATCCGCGAGAAGGCCACCGAGGCGCGGGTGCCACTGGTCCGCGACGTACCGCTCGCACGGGCGCTCTACACCTCCACCACGGTCGGGCAGGAGATCCCGACCGAGCTGTTCGCCGCCGTCGCGCAGGTGCTGGCGTTCGTGCTCAGCCGCCGCGCGCAGGGCCAGCACGGCGGCGAGCACCGCACCCCGCGCAGCGTCGACGAGCTCCCCGAGGTGCTCGCCGCGGGTCGGCGCCGCCGGAACCCCTCAGGCCCGCCGCCTGCCGGCCGATAGATCACCCGACGCCAGGACGGAGTCGGACAGCGGTGCCAAGGACGGCGCCCGCCTCATCAACCCGTCTCGCCTGGAGGAGCTCGTGCCACTGAAGCGGCTGAGCCAGCTGGCGGTGCCGATCGGCATCGTGATGATCGTCGTGATGCTCGTGGTGCCCCTGCCCGCGATGCTCCTCGACCTGCTGATCGCGCTCAACATCACGGTGGCGCTCCTGGTGCTGATGACGGCGATGTTCGTCCGCCGCCCCCTCGACTTCGCCGCGTTCCCGGCGGTCATCCTGGTGATGACGCTGTTCCGCCTCGCGCTGAACGTGAGCGCCACCCGCCTCGTGCTGCTCGACGGCTTCGCCGGCAAGGTGATCGACACGTTCGGCCACTTCGTCGTCGGCGGGTCCTTGATCGTCGGTCTGATCGTGTTCGCGATCCTGCTGGTCATCCAGTTCGTCGTCATCACCAACGGTGCCGGTCGGGTCGCCGAGGTCGGCGCCCGGTTCACCCTCGATGCGATGCCCGGCAAGCAGATGGCCATCGACGCGGACCTGAACTCGGGTCTCATCGACGAGGACGAGGCCCGTCGGCGCCGGGCCGAGGTGCACGCCGAGGCCGACTTCTACGGCGCGATGGACGGTGCGTCCAAGTTCGTCAAGGGCGACGCGATCGCCGCGATCATCATCACGCTGGTCAACCTGATCGGTGGCTTCGCCGTCGGCGTCGGCCAGCTCGGCATGCCGTTCGGCGAGGCGGTCACGACGTACAGCCTGCTGTCCGTCGGCGACGGCCTGGTCTCGCAGATCCCCGCGCTGCTGCTCTCGGTCGCGACCGGCCTGATCGTCACCCGGGCCACCGGCGAGAACGACATGGGCACCGACATCATGCGCCAGGTCACCGCGAACCGGACCCCGCTCCGGATCGCGGGCTTCGCGGCGCTCACGCTGTGCCTGATCCCCGGCCTGCCGAAGATCCCGTTCGTGCTGGCCGGCGGACTGATGCTGATCGCATCCTCCCGGATCAAGGAGGCCGTCGAGGACCCGGAGCCGGCCGCGGCCACCACGGCGATCGCGACCGTGGACACCCCGGAGCTGCTCGCCGCCGAGATCCAGGTCGACCCGCTCGGTCTCGAGCTGTCGGCCGACCTGATCGACCTCGTGGACCCCTCCAGCGGCGGCGACCTGCTCGAACGGGTCAAGTCGCTGCGTCGGAAGATCGCGACCGACCTCGGCATCGTGGCGCCGCCGGTCCGCACGCGCGACAACCCCCAGCTGCCCTCGCGCACCTACGCGATCATGCTGTTCGGCATCGAGGTCGCCCGCGGCGAGGCGCCTCCGGGCACCGTGCTGGCGATCGGCGACTTCCTCGGATCGCTCCCTGGTGAGGCGACCAAGGAGCCGGTCTTCGGCCTCGAGGCCCGGTGGATCCCCGCGTCGATGCGCAGCCAGGCGGAGCTCTCCGGCGCGACGGTCGTCGACCGCGCATCGGTGATCACCACCCACCTCGCCGAGGTCGTCACCCAGAACGCCGCCCAGCTGCTCGGCCGCGAGGACGTCCGGATGCTGACCGACGTGGTGAAGCGCTCGCACCCGGTCGTGGTCGAGGAGCTCACCCCGACCCCGCTCAGCCTCGGCGAGATCCAGCGGGTGCTCCAGCAGCTGCTCGAGGAGGGCGTCTCGATCCGCGACCTGGTGCGCATCTTCGAGGCGCTGTCCCTGCAGGCCGGCCGGACCAAGGACCTCGACCCGCTGGTCGAGGCCGCTCGTCGGGCTCTCGGCCCGGCGATCGCGGCGCCGTACATCGTCGACAAGGCGCTGCACGTGATCACCCTCGAGCCGCAGCTCGAGCAGCGGGTGCTCGAGTCGCTGCGGCCCTCGGAGTTCGGCTACGCGATCGCGCTCGACCCCGAGTCCAGCCAGGCGCTGCTCACGAACCTCGCGCAGCTGGTGACGACGGTCGAGAACCGCAACCTGCGGCCGGTCCTCGTGTGCGCACCCCAGCTCCGGGCAGCGGTGCACCGGCTGGTGCACCCGATCGTCCCGCGGCTGGCCGTCCTCTCCTACCAAGAGCTGCTCGGCGCCGAGCAGATCCGCTCCGAGGGCACCGTCGGCGTCGACGTGCCGCTGGCGGTGAACGCATGAACCCGATCTCGTGGCCCGTCGTGACCGGAACCCTCCTGGTCGGGTCGCCGGCCATCTACGCGGCCCGTGTGGCCGGCACCCTCTCGGTCGACACGGCCCTGGTCCGGCTGATGCTCTGCGCCGTCGGCGTCTGGGCGGTGTGCTCGCTCGTCGCGTCGCTCTCCGAGCAGGCGGTCGAGTCCAACCGTGCCCAGCAGGTGGCTGTCGAGCCCGCGCCGGTCGCGATGGGGATCGCACCGGAGCTGGCGCCGGAGGTGGCGGCTGCCGACGCGGCCTCGGAGGGCGCCGCCTGACCCGGACATGCAGCGACCCGCAGGCGCCGGCCTCCGAGGAGACCGCTCCGGTGGACGTGATGACCGGATCGCCTGCGGGTCGGGTGACTGCCTGGGATTCGCCAGCAGCCGTCCCGGGGCACTTCCACCCCGGGTGTTGCTGGTGGGCTGCTAGCGGGCAGCCACCTCACGCGTCCTGGAAGAACTCATTCTTCGGACCACCTCCTTTCCCGTGTCCGCTCACGGTAGGTCGCGGCGCCGGGGCGTTCAAGGGATTAACCGGGCCGATGGGTCGGGCCGGCGGTGCCCCCGCAACCGAACCGCGGCCACCGCTGGGGTCCCGGGAGGTCATACGGAGGGTGTTACCGCTTGCTCCGTCCGTATGACGTCCGGCGGAGACCCGGCAGCCAGCCCCGGTCAGCCGACCTCGGCCGCTTGGAACTGGGCGTTGTAGAGCCGGGCATAGGCTCCTGCGGCGGTCAGCAGCTGGTCGTGGGTGCCCTGCTCGACGATCGCCCCGTCCTCCATCACCAGGATCAGGTCCGCGTCGCGGATCGTGCTGAGCCGGTGCGCGATCACGAACGACGTGCGGTCGGTGCGCAGCGCCGCCATCGCGTGCTGGAGCAGGAGCTCGGTGCGGGTGTCCACCGACGAGGTCGCCTCGTCGAGGATCAGCAGGGCCGGGTCCGTGAGGAACGCCCGGGCGATGGTGACGAGCTGACGCTCGCCGGCCGAGAGGTTCGACCCCTCCTCGTCGATGACCGTGTCGTAGCCGTCGGGGAGCGCATGCACGAAGCGGTCTACGTACGTCGCGCGCGCCGCCTCGAGCACCTGCTCGTCGGTCGCGTCCGGACGTCCGTAGGCGATGTTGTCGCGGATCGTGCCCTCGAACAGCCAGGTGTCCTGGAGCACCATCCCGATCTGCCCGCGGAGGACCGACCGGGGCATCCCCGCGATGTCCACGCCGTCCAGGGTGATCCGGCCGGCGTCCACGTCGTAGAACCGCATCACCAGGTTCACGAGCGTCGTCTTTCCGGCGCCGGTCGGGCCGACGATCGCCACGGTCTGCCCCGGCCGGGCGACCAGGGAGAGGTCCGAGATCAGCGGGCGGTCCTCGTCGTACCGGAACGAGACGCGCTCGACGGCGACCTCGCCACGACGGACGGCCGGCGTGCGCAGCGCGGCCGGGTCCAGCGGCTCCTCGTCGGCGTCGAGCAGCTCGAAGACGCGCTCCGCCGACGCGACGCCGGACTGGAGCAGGTTCGCCATCGACGCCACCGTCGTGAGCGGCTGCGTGAACTGCCGGGTGTACTGGATGAACGCCTGCACGTCGCCCAGCGACAACGAGCCGCTGGCGACCCGCAGTCCCCCGATCACCGCGATCGCGACGTAGTTGAGGTTCCCGATGAACATCATCGACGGCATGATCAGGCCGCTGACGAACTGGGCGCCGAAGCTGACCTGGTAGAGCTTCTCGTTCTCCTCGGCGAAGGTCCGCTCGATCTCCTCACGGCGACCGAAGACCTTGACCAGCGCGTGCCCGGAGAACGCCTCCTCGATCTGCGCGTTGAGTGCTCCGGTACGTCGCCACTGGGCCACGAACTGCCCCTGTGATCGCCTCATGATCTGCGCCGTCGCCACCAGCGAGAGCGGGACCGACACGAGGGCGATCAACGCGAGCAGCGGCGAGATCCAGAACATCATGCCGAGCACGGCGACCACCGTCATCAGCGAGGTGAGGAGCTGGCTCATCGTCTGCTGCAGGGTCTGGCTGACGTTGTCGATGTCGTTGGTGACCCGGCTCAGCAGCTCCCCCCGGGGCGAGCGGTCGAAGTACCCCAGCGGCAGCCGGTTGATCTTGTCCTCGACGTCCTGGCGCATCCGGCGCACGGTGTTCTGCACCACGGTGTTCAGCACGTAGCCCTGCAGCCAGCCGAGCAGCGAGGCGCCGGCGTAGATCGCGAGCACCAGGAGCAGCACGTGGCCGACCGCGGTGAAGTCGATGCCCTGACCGGGGACGACGTCTCGACCCTGCACCGCGTCGGGCAGTGTGGAGTCGGGGGTGCCGGCCGGGAACTGCCGGCCGATGAACCCGTCGAAGACCAGGTCGGTGGCGTGCCCGAGGATCCGCGGTCCGCTCGACATCAGCGCAACGCTGGCGACCCCGAGCAGCACCACGACGACGGCCTGCGCGCGGTCGGGCCGCATCCGCCCGATCAGGCGCCGCGCGGAGGGCCCGAAGCTCATCGCCTTCTGGCCGACCATGCCGCCGCCCATCGGACCGCGACCCGGCCCACCCTGGGGCGCCTGGATCCGCTCGGTCGCCTCGAAGACCTTGCCCTTGCCGGGCGAGCCGGTCGAGCCCGTCTCGCTCATGCCGCCTCCTCCGCCGTGAGCTGGGAGGTGACGATCTCCTGGTAGGTCTCGTTGCCGGCCAGGAGCTCGTGGTGGGTGCCGCGGCCGACGACCCGGCCCTCCTCCAGCACGAGGATGAGGTCGGCGTCCATGATCGTGGCGACCCGCTGGGCCACGATCAGGACCGTCGCGTCAGTGGTCACGGGGTCGAGTGCCGCGCGCAGCCGGGCATCGGTCGCCAGGTCCAGTGCCGAGAACGCGTCGTCGAACAGGTAGATGCCGGGCCGCCGGATCAGCGCCCGCGCGATCGCAAGCCGTTGGCGTTGCCCGCCGGAGAAGTTCGTCCCGCCCTGGGCGACGGTCGCGTCCAGCCCGTCCGGCAGCGCCTCGACGAAGTCCCGCCCCTGGGCGATCTCCAGCGCCCGCCACAGCTCGTCCTCGGTGGCGTCCGGCTTGCCGTGCAGCAGGTTGCTGCGGATCGTGCCGGAGAAGAGGTAGGCCCGCTGGGGGACCAGCCCGATCCCGGCCCAGAGCGCCTCCGGGTCGAGGCGGCGTACGTCGACGCCGCCGACGCGGACCTCGCCCGCGCTCACGTCGAACAGCCGCGGCACCAGGTTGACCAGCGTCGACTTGCCGGCTCCGGTCGACCCGATGAGCGCGATGGTCTGGCCCGGCCGGGCCGACAACGTCACGTCCTGGAGCACCGGCGACTCGGCGCCGGGGTAGGCGAACGTCACCCGTTCGAGATCGAGGTGGCCGCGCAGTGCGGGATCCGGCGCGACCGGTTCGTCGGGCACGGGCACCGAGGTGTCGGTGTCGAGCACCTCGACGATGCGGTCGGCGCAGACCGAGGCCCGCGGGATCATCATGAGCATGAACGTCGCCATCATGACCGACATCAGGATCTGCATGAGATAGGTGAGGAAGGCGGTCAGGGCGCCGACCTCCATCTGGCCGTTGTCGACCCGATGGCCACCGAACCAGATCACCCCGACGCTGGACACGTTCACCACCAGCATCACCAGGGGGAACATCGTGGCCAGCCAGCGGCCGGCCCGGATCGCGACGTCGGTGAGCTCGTCGTTCGCGGTGCCGAACCGCGCCGCCTCGTGCGGCTCGCGCACGAAGGCCCGGACCACGCGGATGCCGGTGATCTGTTCGCGCAGCACCCGGTTGACCTCGTCGATGCGCGACTGCATCGCCCGGAAGCTCGGCACCATCCGGCTCACGACGAACCCGACGCTCAGGAACAGTGCCGGCACGACGACCGCCAGGATCCAGCCGAGGCCGAGGTCCTCGCGCAGCGCCATAAGCACGCCGCCGACCATCATGATCGGCGAGGCGACGGCGATCGTGCAGGCCATCAGTACGAGCATCTGCACCTGCTGGACGTCGTTGGTGCCCCGGGTGATCAGGGACGGCGCCCCGAAGTGCTGGACCTCGCGCGTCGAGAACGTCCCGACGCGGTGGAACAGCGCGGCGCGGACGTCGCGCCCGAAGCCCATCGCCGTACGCGCGCCGAACCAGACGGCGCTGACCGAGCACACGATCTGCACCAGCGAGACCGCGAGCATGATCGCCCCGGCCCGCACGATGAAGCCGGTGTCGCCCTTGGCTACGCCCTCGTCGATGATGTCGGCGTTCAGGCTGGGCAGGTAGAGCATCGCGACCACGCCGACGAACTGGAGCACCACGACCAGGGCGAGCCAGGTGCGGTACGGCGCGAGCCGCTCGCGCAGCAGTCGGAGCATCATCAGGCTTCCTCGTCTCTCAGCACGCCGTGGAGGACCACGTCGACGATCTCCTCGGGGGAGAGCGGACGCTGGTCGGAGATGTGGGGGTGGCTGCCCGAGAAGGTGAGCAGCCGGAAGAGGTGGACCACGCGGTCGACGGGGATCGTGAACCGGTCTGCGTCCGGCTCCAGGAGTCGCGCGAGTCCCTCGTTGGCGAGCCGCTTGCGCAGCTCGGGGGCGCCCAGGCTGTCCGGCGGCTTGCGCATCCCCATCGCGGCCATCAGCGTGAAGATGCCGACGAACCGGCGCTGGAGCAGGGTGGTGTAGGTGACCAGCCGGTCGCGCAGGTCCAGCGCCGGGTCGATCCTCGCGACGTCGTCGAGGAAGGCCGTCGGGTCGAACTCTGCCTCCAGCACGGCGTCGAAGAGCTCGTCCTTGGACGCGAACGCCCGGAAGATCGTGCCCTCCGCGATCCCGGCTGCCTCCGCGATCAGCCGGGTGGTCGTGGCCCGACCGTGCTCGTAGAGCAGCGGCCGGGTGGCCGCGATGATCGCCTCCCGCCGCTCCTCCGGCGACAGCGGCCGGGCGCGCTCCCTCTTCGCCTCCATGAGGATCGAGAGTAAGTGAGTGAGCACTCACTCACAACTTCATTTCCGATAGTCCCTGACGATTGCGCGGTCTCGCCCGCGGATCCGCCGCACAACCGTCAGGGACTACCGCTCAGGGAGCGAGGCGCTCGGTGACCCACCCGCCGGGGGTACGGCGGTAGCGCAGGCGGTCGTGCAGGCGGCCGGTGCGGCCCTGCCAGAACTCGACGACCTCGGGGCGTACGACGTACCCGCCCCACTCCTCCGGCGTCGGGACCTGGTCGGGGTAGCGGACCTCCGCAGCCGCGTAGGCGGCCTCGAGCTCGGCGCGGCCCGACACCACCTCCGACTGGTGCGAGGCCCAGGCACCGAGCTGGGAGGCCCGCGGCCGGGAGGCGAAGTACGCCTCGACGTCGGCGCGCGGGAGCGGGGCGGCGACCCCGTCGACGCGCACCTGCCGCTCGAGGGGGTGCCACGGGAAGAGCAGCGAGCAGCGCGGGTTCGCGGCGAGCTCGTGGCCCTTGAGGGAGGCGGTGTTGGTGAAGAAGACGAACCCGTCCTCGGCGACGCCCTTGAGCAGCAGCATCCGCGAGGAGGGGGCCAGGTCGGGTCCGACGGTGCTCAGCACCATCGCGTTCGCGTCGTGGCGGATCGCGTCGTGCGCCTCGCCCATCCAACGGTCGAACATGGCGATCGGGTCGGGGGCGAGGTCGGCCTCGTCGAGACCAGCCCGGGCATACTCCTCACGAAGAGCAGCGAGATCGAGGTGTCCCATGCCCTCGACCCTAGTCGCGGCCCGGGGCACAATGCCTCGGGCGCTTGCTCGCGTAGTCCAGCGAAGGAGTCACATGACCGAGGTGCAGCACGGGCTGGAGGGCGTCGTGGCCTTCGAGACCGAGATCGCAGAGCCGGACAAGGAGGGCTCGGCGCTGCGCTACCGCGGCGTGGACATCGAGGAGCTCGTCGGCCGGGTGCCGTTCGAGAAGGTCTGGGGGCTGCTCATCGACGGCGGCTACGACCCCGGCCTGCCACCCGCCGAGGCCTACAACATCGCGGTGCACACCGGCGACGTCCGCGTCGACGTGCAGGCTGCGATCGCGATGCTGGCCCCGGCGTTCGGCTTCCGCGCCACCTATGACATCAGCGACGAGCAGGCCCGCGCGGACCTCTCGCGGGTCGCGGTGATGGTGCTGTCGTACGCCGCACAGTCGGCTCGCGGCCTGCACCAGCCGGTCGTGCCGCAGACCGAGGTCGACAAGGGCAGCACCCTGGCCGAGAAGTTCCTGATCCGGTGGAAGGGCGAGGCCGACCCCAAGCACGCCCATGCGATCGACGCGTACTGGTCCTCCGCGGCCGAGCACGGGATGAATGCCTCCACGTTCACTGCGCGCGTGATCACCTCGACCGGTGCCGATGTCGCCGCAGCGTTCTCCGGAGCGATCGGCGCGATGAGCGGACCACTGCACGGCGGCGCCCCCTCCCGCGTGCTGGGCATGATCGAGGAGGTCGAGAAGCGCGACGGCGACGCCCGGTCCTACGTCAAGGAGCTGCTCGACGACGGCGAGCGGCTGATGGGCTTCGGCCACCGCGTCTACCGCGCGGAGGACCCCCGGGCCCGGGTGCTGCGGCGTACGGCGAAGGAGCTGGCCGCCCCGCGCTACGAGGTCGCCGAGGAACTGGAGCGAGCGGCGCTCGCCGAGCTGCGCGAGCGCCGGCCGGACCGGGTCCTGGAGACCAACGTGGAGTTCTGGGCCGCGATCGTGCTCGACTTCGCCGAGGTGCCCGCGAACATGTTCACCTCGATGTTCACCTGCGCCCGCACGGGCGGCTGGTCGGCGCACATCCTCGAGCAGAAGCGCACCGGCCGGCTGATCCGGCCCTCGGCCGTCTACACCGGGCCGTCGTCACGGCCCGCCTCGGAGGTGGCCGGCTGGCGCGCGGAGTGGGCGCGGTGAGCGAAGTGACGGCCTTGGCCGGGAGGTGCTGAGCACCTCGGACTCGACCGCCGTCGGCAGATCCGCAAGCCCGGCTAGAGGCGCCCGTCGTACCAGCTGGTGACGCCCCGGGCGCCAGGACGGCTGAGCGAGACGTGCACGTGGTCGCGGTGGCGCAGCGTCCGTGAGCACTTCTTCCGCGTCTTGCAGCTCGAGGAGAGGTAGGGCTCGGGACGGAACCCGGTCCACGCGGGATACATCTGGTCGTCCCAGATCAGGTACATGATCCCCATCCGGCGGGCCAGCGCGTCCTCGTTCCCGCGGCCGTCCGCCGCGAAGACCCGCCGCATGAACTCCCGGGCGGTGCTCCGGTCCCGCTTGCTCGAGGCGTCCAGGCTCCAGTCGAAGGCGCGACCGGTCTGGTGTTCGGAGGTGGGACCGTCCTTCTTCGAGCAGGACCGGCCGAAGCCGACGTAACCACCGCCGTAGTGCCGCGCGACCCACCGGCCGAGGTACTCCGTGCCGGCCCGCGGTTTCGGGTGGCAGGTCGAGGAGGCGTCGTACGACGCGTAGCCCTCGATCTCGGCGGCCGCCGGAGCGGCGCCGGCGAGGCCGAGCAGGAGAGCGAGGAGCAGCGGGATTCCGAGACGCACGATCGACAAGGATAGGTCTAGACCAGCACCCGCGTGGTGGTTCGGGAGAACTCGCGGTCCTATCCGGCGACCGGCACCAGGCGCCGGCCGTAGCAACGCGACAGCGGGGCGTCCTTGTAGTAGCCGAACGCGGGCACCGGGAGGTAGCCGGCCGACTCGTAGAGTGCGATCGCCTCGGGCTGGCGCAGCCCGGTCTCGAGCACCACCGCCTCGGCGCCGTGCGCTGCCGCGCTCTGCTCGAGCCGGGCGAGCATCAGCCGGCCCAGGCCGCGCCCGCGTGCCGTGGGGGCGACGTACATCCGCTTGACCTCGACCGTGGCGGTGGTGCCGAACGCCTCGACCGTGGAGCGCCGCCAGGCGCCGGTCGCGACCGGGACGCCGTCGAGGTACCCGACGTAGAAGCTGCCCGCGGGCGGCTCGAACATCAGCGGGTCCAGCGGCGTCTCGTCCGGCCCGCCGTAGCGCACGACGTACTCGGCCTGCACCTCGGCGATCAGGCGCAGCGCGTCGGGGTGGCCGTAGCCGACGCGGCGGACCTCCAGCGGCTCAGCCAAGGGCGGAGCCGCAGGGGTCGCAGGTCCTGGCGTCCGCGCCGGTGCGCACGCCACACCTCGAGCAGTACGAGCCGGTGGTGCGGCCGGCGCCCAGGATGCCCTCGCCGTCGCTGAGGTAGGTCGCGGAGTCCTTGACGACCGGCATGGTCTCGCCCGCGCCATAGCGGGCGGCCGTACCCAGGAACCCACCCATGAAGGCGACGGTCATCTGGACTCCTCGAGCAACGTCTGCGACGGCAGTGACACAATAGGGCCGCTGACAGCGTGGTCAGGAACTCCACCGATCCACCCTGGAAGGTTGTCCATGACCGACGCCCTGCAGATCCCCCGCGACCTGCTCCCCGCCGACGGCCGGTTCGGAGCCGGACCGTCGAAGATCCAGACCGCCCACCTCGACGCGCTCGCCGCGACCGGATCGACGCTGATGGGTACGTCGCATCGCCAGGCGCCCGTGCGCGACCTGGTCGGCCGGGTCCGCAGCGGCCTGGCCGAGCTGTTCTCCCTGCCCGACGGCTACCAGGTGGTGCTCGGCAACGGCGGCGCGACCGCGTTCTGGGACATCGCGACGTACGGGCTGATCCAGGAGCGGAGCCAGCACCTGACGTTCGGCGAGTTCTCCTCGAAGTTCGCCAAGGCCGCGAAGGCCGCCCCGTGGCTCGCGGACCCGTCGGTGATCGCGTCCGAGCCGGGCTCGCGGCCCGCCCCCGTCGCCGAGGACGGCGTCGACGCCTACGCCTGGGCGCACAACGAGACGTCGACCGCGGTGATGGCGCCCGTCGTACGCCCCGCCGGCACGTCGTCGGACAGCTCGCTGGTGCTCGTCGACGCGACCTCGGGCGCGGGTGGACTTCCGGTCGACCTGCGCGAGGTCGACGTCTACTACTTCGCTCCCCAGAAGTGCTTCGCCTCCGACGGCGGGCTGTGGATCGCGCTGTTCTCCCCCGCCGCCCTCGAGCGGGCGGCCACGGTGGCCGCCTCCGGCCGGCACATCCCGGCGTTCTTCGACCTGCCGACCGCGATCGACAACTCGGCGAAGAACCAGACCTACAACACCCCGGCCGTCGCGACGCTGTTCCTCATGGCCGAGCAGCTCGACTGGATGAACGCCTCCGGCGGGCTCGACGGCATGGTCGCGCGTACGACGGAGTCCTCGGACACGCTCTACACGTGGGCGGAGAAGTCGCCGTACGCCTTCCCGTACGTCACCGACCCGGACCACCGCTCGCTGGTGATCGGCACCATCGACTTCGAGGACGGCATCGACGCCGCCCGGGTGGCCGCCGTGCTGCGCGCCAACGGGGTCGTCGACACCGAGCCGTACCGCAAGCTCGGGCGCAACCAGCTGCGGATCGCGATGTACCCCGCCGTCGACCCCGCCGACGTCGAGGCCCTCACCCGCTCCATCGACTGGGTGGTCGACCACCTCTGACGCGTTGAGTCGGGACTCACGACTCGACGTGGAGGGCGGCGCGGACCAGCTCGTACGTCGCCGCATCGAACGCCACGATCCGGGCCTCGGTGACGGCGGTGCCGGCCGCGTCGGCGGAGCGGAGGGCCTCGAGGGCGGCGGCGACCGCGTCGTCCTTGGGCCAGCCGTAGATCCCCGCGGAGACCAGGGGGAAGGCGAGGGTGGCCGCGCCGAGCTCGTCGGCGACGGCCAGCGCGCGGGTGTAGCAGGACAGCAGCAGCGAGCGGTCCCGCTGGCCGGCGGCGTGGTTCGGGCCGACGACGTGGATGACCCAGCGGGCGGGCAGGTCGCCCGCGGTGGTCCAGCCGGCCTCGCCGGTCGGCAGCCCGTCGGGGAACCGGCGGACGCAGTCCTCGAGCACCGCCGGCCCGCCGGCCCGGTGGATGGCACCGTCCACCCCGCCACCGCCGCGCATCCGCGAGCTCGCGGCGTTGACCACGGCGTCGACCTCCTGCCGGGTGATGTCGCCCTGCACGACGGTGATGTCCATCAGGGCGTGCCTCTCAAGTCTCGGCCGTCGCGAGCGTCGTCCAGCGCGTGCTCTCGCAAGGCGGCGGGGCGAAGGCATACCGGGCTTGTCTGTCGAGCGACGGCAACGCAGCGAGAGCGCGTGATGGGCGACGCGCAGCAGGCCATGGACTTGGGAGACACGCCCTATACCTCCTTGAGCAGCCTCAGCGTCGCACGTTCCAGCGCCGCCTGCCGCTCGTCGGGGCTGTCGTAGGCGCGCCCGGTGGCCCGCGCGATCGTCCGGCCCTCCTCGTAGGCGTCGACGACGCGCGGGTCGACGTACGACGAGCGCGCCAGCGTCGGGGTGTTGCCGAGGAAGGACGCCACCTCCTTCATCGCCCCGGCGACCGCCCGCTTGCGCGAGGCCGCCGACCGGCCCGGCTCCGGCGTCTCGGCGAGCGCCGCCGCGGCGAGCACGGTGGCGTGCCAGGTCCGGAAGTCCTTCGCCGTCGCCTCGAGGCCGGTCGACGAACGCACGTAGTCGTTGACCAGCTCGGGCAGCACCGAGCGCCAGCCGCGGCCGTTCTTGTAGGCCAACAGCCGCAGGTCCGCACTGCGGCGGCGGCGCATCACGTCGATCGCCTCGATCACGACCGCGTCGTCGATCTCGATCCGGTGCTCGACCCCGGACTTGCCGACGAACGCGAACACCAGCCGGTCCTGGTGGCGGCGCACGTGCCGGCGCTCGAGCGTCGTCAGCCCGAACGACCCGTGGGCGTCGGAGTACACGTCGTTGCCGATCCGGAAGTAGCCCAGGTCGAGCAGCCGGACCGCGGCCGCGCAGGCCCGCTCGAGCGGCATCCCCTCCAGGCCGAGGTCGCGCACGACGAGCTCGCGGGCCCTGGTCAGTGCCTTGCCGAACTCGAGCATCCGGTCGAACTTCTCGGCGTCCCGCCGGGCCCGCCAGTCCGGGTGGTAGAGGTACTGGCGCCGACCGGCGTCGTCGGTGCCGACCGCCTGCAGGTGCCCGTTGTCGTACGGCGTGACCCACACGTCGGTCCAGGCCGGTGGGATGACGAGGTCGCGGACCCGCTGCGCGTCCTCGTCGGGCAGGCGGGAGCCCTGCTCGTCGAGGTAGACGAACCCCCTCCCCGCCCGGCGCCGGGTCCAGCCCGGCTGGCCGGGCGACGTCCTACGCAGCCGCACCATGGCGCGTCAGTAGCCGCGCGATCAGGCCGACAAACCCGGCGACGATCGCGCCACCCAGCAGCCAGGGCCACCACGGGTCGCCGCCACCATCGCCCCCGGGCTGCGATCCGGCCGCGGGGGGCGACGGCGTCGCCGACGGCTCCTGCGGCGGTGGCCGCAGCACCCGCTCGACGTCGGCGGGCAGGTCGACCCGCAGCACCTTGCTGAACTGGCCCTCGGTGCTGATGTGCACCGACCCGTCCGGGGCGACCGCGATCCCCTCCCCCTGCTGCTGCGAGGGCAGCCGGAAAGACGCGACCCGGTCGTGGCCGGGGAAGGTGTAGACGGCCGCGGCGCCGTAGTCGCGCAGCAGGTAGTGCCGACCGTCCGGCAGGAAGGCGCCGTCGGTGACGAAGGCCAGCGAGTCCGCGACCGCGCGCAGCCGGTTGGGCCGCTCGGTGGACAGCCGGCGCGGCGCGGCGTACAGCGTGCCGCCGAAGAGGTTCTTGGTGACGACGAAGAGCTGCCCGGTGCGCGGGTGCGCGAGCAGCGCCTCGGCGTCGTGCGCGCCGTCGGGGTAGACCATCGTGTAGGTCGGCGGCTCGACGGTGCGGTCGCCGCGGCCGTACGGCACCCTGAGCATCTCTATCGAGTCCCGGGACGCCCCGTTGTCGCCGATGTCGGCGACCCAGACCGAGCCGGGCCCCGCCGGTGCGAGCGCCTCCACGTCCTCCGGCTCGACCGCCCAGGAGGTGGTCCCGACGGTCTGCCCCGAGCGATCGACGACGAAGATCCGGCCGCGGTCACCGGAGTCGTTGGTGGTCACGAACAGCCCGTCGCGGACCACCAGCCCGCTGGACTCCACGATGGCCGGGTCCGCGAAGGTCAGGTCGACGGTCGCGTGCGGCTCGGCGGGCCCGGCGAGCGACCCGACCAGGAACGAGGCGGCCGAGGCGAGACCGAGGACCCGGTCGAGCATCAGCGGGCGTCGAGCAGCCGGGCCAAGGCGGGGCTGATGCCCCAGGTGTCGACGAGCTCGTCGTACTCCTTGCGCACCGAGCCACCCGTGACCGGAGCTCCGGTGCGGACCGCGCGCAGCATGGTGTTGCGCGGGGTGTGCTGGCTCTCCACGAACTGCACGACATCGACGCGGTACCCCTGCTGGCGCATCAGTGAGGCGCGCAGCGCGTCGGTGAGCGTGTCGGCCAGCCGCTCGCGGAGGATCCCGTGGCGGGTGATCATCGCGTACGGCGAGGGCGTCGGCGAGCGGCGCAGCTGCGCGGCGATGTCGTGGTGGCAGCACGGCGCGGCCAGTACCAGCTGGGCCTCCCAGGACACCGCCTGGGCGAGCGCCTCGTCGGTCGCGGTGTCGCAAGCATGCAGGGCCAGCACCACCTCCGGTGGCGGGTCGAGCGTGACGCCACCGATCGTGCCGACGACGAAGCTCGCGCCGACCCCCAGGCGCTCGGCCACGGCCGCGTTGTGCTCGCGGGACTGCTCCTTGACGTCGACGCCGGTCAGCCGGACCGGGAGCCCGCGGACGCCCGTGAGGAACCGCTGTGCCGCAAACGTCAGGTAGGCGTTGCCGCACCCGAGGTCGGCGATGCGCAGCGGCTCCTCGGCGGTCGGCCGGCGCAGATGGCCCTTGTCCAGGGCGTCGGTGATCGAGGAGTCCAGCAGCCGCAGGAACTCCTCGACCTGCCGATACTTCGCCTGGCGGCTCGGCTTGAGCCGACCGGACTCGTCGGAGATGCCCAGCGCCACGAACACCGGGTCGTCCTCGGGCAGCAGCCGAGGCTTGTCGCGGTCGTGGCCGCGCTCGATCTCGACCGGCTGGGCCCGGTCGGTCGTGTGGACGACCGCCTCGAGCTTCTTGGTCACCCGCAGCTGGTGGCTCTGCGTGGTGGTGTCGACGTGCCAGTTGCCGAACGGCTCGTCGAGCAGGGTGTCGACCGCCTCCCGAGCCGCGCTCGCCCCGTCGGAGGGGGCCAGCGCGTGGTTCGCGGTGTGCGCCTGGGTGTCGTCGTACGTCGTGACCTGGAGGTGCCGGCCGGCCTTCAGGTCGACGTAGCGCAGCTCGGCGCGCCGCCACGTGGGCTGGGTGCCCTTCTGCCGCCCGGACGCCACCGCCTTGACGAGTGCGTCGGGGTCGAGGAGGTGGTCGCGCATCCGGTTCAGCGCGCGCAGCAGGGGCTCGGCCATCAGAGCACGGCCGCGATCACGACGATGACGAGCAGCGCCGCCAGCGCGATCGGGATGACGAGACGACGGTGCCGGGGGTTCACCCCTCCAGCCTAGAAGCCAGCAGCTCGGCGAGGTGCATCGTGGGGACGTCGGCGAGGTCGTCGAGCTGGACCCGGCAGGACATCCCGTCGGCGAGCACGACGGCGTCCGGGTGCGAGCGCACGGTGGGCAGCAGGTGGGTCTCCGCGACCGCGACCGACACCTCGTAGTGGCCCTTCTCCATCCCGAAGTTGCCGGCCAGGCCGCAGCAGCCAGCCACCTGGGTGAGGGTCGCGCCGGCCCGCTCCAGCAGCCGCTTGTCGGCGGCCCAGCCGAGCACGGACGCGTGGTGGCAGTGCGGCTGGGCGACGACCTCGACGCCGGCGAGCGAGGGCAACGGCACGTCGAGCCGCTCGAGCAGCTCGGCGAAGGTCAGCACGTCCAGGTGCGCCCCGGTGAGCTCGGGGAGGTCGCTGCGCAGCGTCGCGAGACAGGACGGCTCGAGGCCGACGACCGGCACCCCGGACGCGACGTACGGCGAGAGCGTCCGCACCGTGCGGTCCATGATCGACCGTGCCTGGTCGAGCTGGCCGGTGGTCACCCAGGTCAGGCCGCAGCACGCGTCCTCGCGGATCACCCGCGCGGTGACCCCGACCGACTCCAGGAACCGGATCGCGGCCAACCCGTTGTCCGGGAAGAAGTGGTCGGTGAACGAGTCGGCCCAGATCCAGACGTCCGGGGTGCCGGGTGCGGATCCGCCGGTCCGGCGGCGCAGGGTGCGCGGCGCGAACGCGGGGATCGAGCGCCGCTGGTCGATGCCGGCGGTCGCCTTCGCCAGCCGCGCGACCGGGCCGAGCCGCAGCATCCGGTTCGCGACCGGCGCCATCGGGGCGGTCAGCCGGGCCCACTTCGGCAGCCGGCCGAGCAGGTAGTGGCTGCGTGGCCGCCGCTTGGTGGCGCCGGGCCCGTCGTACGTCGCGTAGAGCGCCTCGGCCTTGTAGCTCGCCATGTCCACGCCGGTCGGGCAGTCGGACTTGCAGCCCTTGCAGGCCAGGCACAGGTCCAGGGCCTCGTGCACGGCCGGGTCGGCGAGCCCGTGCACGAGCTCCCCGTCGAGCGCCTCCTGGAGCACCCGCGACCGGCCGCGGGTCGAGTCCTTCTCCTCACGGGTCGCGAGGTAGGAGGGGCACATCACGCCGGTGGTCCGCGGCGAGACGCACTTGCCGACACCAGTGCAGCGGTGCACCTCGGCCGCCAGCGAGATCGCCGGCCGGGGCCGGGCCGGGCGCAGGTCGGCGTCGAGCGGTGCGGGGTCGACGATGTTGCCGGGGTTGAGCAGGTTGACCGGGTCGCAGATCTCCTTGACGGCCGCGAACAGGCGCAGCGACTCCGCGTCGTACATCAGCGGCAGCAGCTCGGAGCGCGCCCGCCCGTCGCCGTGCTCGCCGGAGAGCGAGCCGCCGTGCTCGCGCAGCCGGAGCGCGCACGCGGTGAGGAAGTCGCGGAACCGCCGGCGCGCCTGGTCCTCGCCGTCGACCTGGAAGGGGAAGTCGATGCGCACATGCACGCAGCCGTCCCCGAAGTGCCCGTAAGGCACGCCGTCGAGCTCGTGCTCGCGCAGCAGCTCGTCGAAGTCTCGCAGCCAGGCGCCGAGCCGCTCCGGCGGCACGGCCGCGTCCTCCCAGCCGGAGTACGCCGGGCGGGACAGGCTGCGGGCGGCCAGGCCGGCGCCGTCCTCGCGGATCCGCCACAGCGCTGCCGACTCGGCGGCGTCCAGGACGATCCGGTGCCCGAGCGCCCCGGACGCCGCGACGATCCGGGCCGCCAGCGACTCGGCGTCCGCTCCGGCCAGCTCGACGAACAGCCAGCCGGCACCGGGCGGCAGCTGCGGGACGGCGTTGCCGCGGGCCCGCACGAGGTCGACGATCCGCGCGTCCAGCCCCTCGCAGGCGATCATCCGCCCGTCCGCGGCGGCGGCCAGGACGGGGACGGCGTCCGCCGCCTCGACCATCGAGGGGTAGCCGAGCAGCACCAGCCAGCGGACGCTCTCGTCCTCGACCAGCCGCACGGTCGCCTCCTGGACGATCGCCAGGGTGCCCTCGGAGCCCACCAGGAACCGGTCCAGGCTGCGGCCGTTCTCCGGCAGCAGGTGCTCCAGGGAGTAGCCGCTGACCTGGCGCGAGAACCGCCCGAACGAGGTGCGCACGTGGCCCAGGTGCTGGTCGACCAGAGCCGCCAGCCGGGCCTCGACGTCCGCGGCGCCCGGCCCGTGCGCGACGTCCATCGCGACCACGTTGTCGACGGTGCGGCCGTAGCCCAGCGCCCGCGACCCGCAGGCGTTGTTGCCGATCATCCCGCCGATCGTGCACCGGGTGTGCGTCGACGGGTCCGGCCCGAACCGCAGGCCGTACGGCGCGGCCGCGCGCTGCAGGTCGGCGTGCACGACCCCGGGCTGGACGACGGCGGTCCGAGCCTCCGGGTCGACGGACAGGACCCGGTTGAGGTGGCGCAGGGTGTCGACGACAATGCCGGTGCCGACCGCGTTGCCGGCGATCGAGGTGCCGGCGCCGCGCATCGTGACCGGCGCCCCGGTCTCGCGAGCGGTGTCGAGGATCGCCAGCAGCTCGTCGCGGTGGCGGGGGCGGACGACGACCTGCGGGACGACCCGGTAGAGCGAGGCGTCCGAGGAGTACAGCGCCCGGGTCAGCGTGGAGTCGTCGACGTCCGAGACGTCCCGCCGGCGCAGTTCCGCGACGAGTGCAGAGGGCGGTTGCGACACGTCACCAGTGTTCCATCGAGGCCCGGAACACCGACGCCAGGTCCTCCTCCGTGGGACGCCTCGGCGCGGTCGCGAGCAGCCGCTGCTGCTGGAGCGCCCCCGCGACCAGGTCGTCGACATCGGCATCGGCGTACCCCACCGCCGCGAGGCCGTTCGGGATGCCCACGTCGCGCATCAGGCTGCGCAGCGCCGCGGGCAGGGCGTCCGGGCCAGGCGCGACGCCGGGGTCGAGCAGCTGGGCCGCGCGGACGTGCCGGTCGGGGGCGGCGTCGAAGGTGAACCGGAACGCGGCGGGCGCCGTCAGCGAGACCGCCATGCCGTGCGGGACGATCGGCTCGTCGGGGTAGCCGTCGGGCCGGTAGTCGCGGACCCGGCCGGCGATCGGGTAGGCGTTCGCGTGCGGGATGTGCACGCCGGCGTTGCCGAAGCCCAGGCCGGCGAAGGTCGCCGCCATCGCCATCTGCTCCCGCGCGGCGCGGTCGGACCCGTCCCGGACCGCCGCCCGGAACGAGCCGGCCAGCAGCGACAGCGCCCGCTCCGACCACAGGTCGGAGATCGGGTTCGCCCCGCAGTAGGGCACCCGCTGCTCGGGCTGCTTGGCGTCGAACTCGGCGTACCACCGGGCGGTGTAGCTCTCGAGGGCGTGGCAGACGATGTCCAGGCCCGCGGCCGCGGTGACCACGGCGGGCTGGCTGATCGTCAGCGCCGGGTCGACGACCGCCAGGGTCGGCCGCAGCCGGGGGTGGCTGATCCCGGTCTTGACCTTCAGCGCCAGCACGTCGAGCACGCAGATCGTGGTGCTCTCGGCGCCGGTTCCGGTCGTGGTGGGGATCGCCACCAGCGGCAGCAGCGGGTGCTGGGGCGCCTGCGCCCGGCCGACCGGGGCGTTGACGTAGTCCATCAGCTCACCCGGGTTGGTGGTGAGCAGGTTGACCGCCTTGGCGGTGTCGATCGACGAGCCGCCCCCGACGGCCAGGATCGCGTCGAACGGCCCCGCGTCCCGGGCGAAGTCGATCGCCTCGGCCAGGGACTCATCGGTCGGCTCGACGTGGACCCGGTCGTACGTCGTCACCTCGATGCCACGAGCCGTGACCTGCGCGGCGATCCGCTCGGGGTGCCCGGTGGCCGCGACCCCCGGATCGGTGACCAGCAGCACGCGGCGGGCGCCGTACGACGCGAGGTCGTGCCCGACCTCGGCGGAGGCGCCCGTCCCGAACTTCAGCGCGGGTGCGGCGTAGGTGAAGACGGTCTCGCTCATTCGGCCAACATAACGGCCGCTCCGGACCGTACGATTGGTCCCGTGGAGAGGGGGGCTTCCATGCGGCTGCACGCGCGGCACCAGGCACGCTGGATCGTGCTCGCCGTGGTCGTGGCACTGGTCGCCGGCACCGGCCTCTACCTCCAGCTGCGCACCCCGATGGCGGCCGGCGTCCCCGCGAACACCGGGGCCGCACATCCCGTGGTCGACGGCAACCGGATCATCGACGCCCGCAGCGGTCGCGACTTCGTGCCGCGTGGGGTCAACTGGAGCAGCTTCGAGTACGCCTGCGCCCAGGGCTGGGGCATGTCGGCGCTCGACAACCTGGTCGCCCGGGACCCGGCCACGACGGAGGCGAAGGAGATCGCCGGCTGGGGTGCGAACACGGTCCGGCTCCCCCTCAACCAGGACTGTTGGCTCGGCACCCGCGGAGCACCGGTCAGCGACCAGTACGAGGAACGCTCGGTGGCCGGCTACCGCAGCGACGTGCACGCGTTCGTGACCGCGCTCAACCGGGCCGGCATCGTGGTCGTGCTGGACCTGCACAGCCGCAAGCGGATCGGGCAGCCGGAGTTCGGCAACCTGGCGATGCCGGACTCCGAGTCGATCGCGTTCTGGACCTCGGTCGCCACCGAGTACGCCGACAACCCGTCGGTGCTGTTCGACGCCTTCAACGAGCCCTACTCCCGGTACAGCTCCAGCGGTGCCCGGCTGTTGTTCGGGCTCACCTGGCGGTGCTGGCGGGACGGCGGTTGCCAGGCGCCGGTCGAGGATGACCAGACCGCGACCCTCGGACAGGTCACCTATCCCGTCCAGGGCATGGCCGCCGTGGTCAACGCCATCCGGGACGCCGGTGCCGAGCAGCCGATCCTGCTCGGCGGCCTGGACTACGCCAACGACATCAGCCACTGGCTGGAGTTCGCGCCGGACGACGACCAGCTGGTGGCGGCGTTCCACTCCTACGACTTCAAGGCGTGCGGCGACCCGGACTGCTGGAACGACGTCATCGCCCCGGTCGCCGAGACCGTGCCCGTGCTGACCTCCGAGCTCGGGGCCCGCCATCCCGAGAACGGGTACGTCGGGCGCTACCTCGACTGGGCCGACGAGCACAACCTGGGTGTGCTGTTCTGGGTCTGGGCGGACCATCCCGGCGACCCGATGGCACTGGTCACCGACGAGCGCGGTCGGCCGACGGCGTACGGCCGGGCTGCGCGCACCTGGCTGACCGGGCACCTGCCGGCACGGTGACCGGCTCCCGGCGGCCCGGAGATCCACAGGCGGTCCACACGTCGTCAACGATCGATCAACAGTCCGTCAACGGTGGACCAGACCGCTCCTGGGGCCGGCGAATGCGGGCTACGGTGAGCATCTAGGAGTCCACCAATCGGTGAACGGTGCGCGAGGGGGCGTGCCACCATGAGTCCCCAAGAAGGGACTCGGGGCCGAGCGTGTGGTACCTGAGCAGGGGGGAAGCGTCATGTCGGTGCAGGCGAGCCCGTCGCGTCCGGCAACCAAGTCGGTCGGCGCCGCGTTCGTCGACCTCGTCTTGACCCTACTCATCCTGGTCGTCGTCTTCCTCGCCTTCCTCATCGCGCCGCTCGTGGCGCTGGGGCTCGCCTATCTCGCCTACGCCGTGCTGCGGCCGCGGGCGAAGCGGTCCACGACCGCCCCGACCGCACCGACCGGCACGCCGGCCGGCCCGACCCAGTCCGGCACCGGCGGCCGGGGCACGCCGGGTGCCTTCGGATTCGGAGCGGGGACCTCGCCGTGACCACCATCCAGACCGGCACCGAGACCCGCCGCAACCCACGACTCACCGACGGCGTCGACCAGGACCTGCGCCACCTGATCCCCGAGGGCATCTGCCGCACCTTCCGGGTGATGCCGTACGCGTCGGTGAACGGCACCGTGCTGGTTGCCGCCGCCGACGCCGACGACGCGATCACCACCCAGGTCGTCGCCGAGCGGATCGACCGCCCGGTGCAGCTGGTGCGGCACACCGTCAACGAGATCGTGGCGGCGATCGACGCGGTCTACCCGCCGCAGGAGACCGAGGTCGAGACCCCGGACGCCCGCCGCGCGCGGATGCAGATGGCCCAGATGCTCACCCGCAGCGGGCTGATCACCGACGACCAGCTGCAGCGCGCGATGCTGGAGTACTCCCGGACCGGCGACCCGCTCGGCGACATCCTGGTGTCCCACGAGGCGATCACGGAGGACGTCCTCGTGGCCGCGCTGTCGGAGATGTACCAGATGCAGCGGGTCGGGCTGGCCGGCTTCACCCCCGACTTCGAGGTGGCCCGGCGGCTCCCGGAGCGGCTCGCCCACACCTTCCAGGCGGTGCCGGTCGCGGCGACCGACGACCTGGTCCTCCTGGCCGTCGCCCGCCCCCTCGACACCGAGCAGGCGGCCGAGGTCGAGGAGGCGCTCGGCTCGCCGTTCCGCCAGCTGCTGGCCAACCGCACCGAGCTCGACCAGCTGGTCCAGCGGGTCCACGCCCGGCACTACGCCGAGGTGTCCACCCGGCTGCTGATGGAGACCCGGCCGGAGGAGTCTGCCCACATCGTCATCTCGGGCGGCCAGAAGGCCGCGCTGGTGACCACCGCGATCGTGGTCGTGATGTGCGCGGTGATCTGGCCGATGGAGACGGCGATCGCCGTGGTCGCGGCGTGCAGCCTGCTCTACCTCGTGGTGTCGTTCTACAAGTTCCGGCTCACCCTGCGGGCGCTCGGGACCCACCTGGAGACCGACGTCACCGACGAGGAGATCGCGGCGATCGACGAGCGGCACCTGCCGACGTACACGATCCTGGTCCCGCTCTACAAGGAGGCGGGCATCGTCCCGCGTCTGGTCCGCGACATCAACGCGCTCGACTACCCCCGCACCCGGCTCGACGTGAAGCTGCTGTGCGAGGAGGACGACGAGGAGACGGTCCAGAGGATCCGGGACCTGCAGCTGCCGCCGCACTTCCACCTCGTGGTGGTCCCGGACAGCCAGCCCAAGACCAAGCCCAAGGCGTGCAACTACGGGCTCCAGCTGGCTACGGGTGACTACTGCGTCATCTTCGACGCCGAGGACCGGCCGGACCCCGACCAGCTGAAGAAGGCCATCATCGCCTTCAGCCGGGTGCCCGAGAACGTCGTGTGCGTCCAGGCGAAGCTCAACCACTTCAACCAGGACCAGAACATGCTCACGGCCTGGTTCGCCAACGAGTACTCGATGCACTTCGAGCTGGTGCTCCCGGCGATGGGCGCGGCCGAGTCCCCGATCCCGCTCGGGGGGACCTCGAACCACTTCGTCACCGCCAAGCTGCGCGAGCTGGGCGCCTGGGACCCGTTCAACGTGACCGAGGACGCCGACCTCGGCATCCGACTGCACCGCGAGGGCTACCGCACGGCGATGATCGACTCCACCACCCTGGAGGAGGCCAACTCCCAGGTCCCGAACTGGATCCGCCAGCGCAGCCGCTGGAACAAGGGCTACATCCAGACCTGGCTGGTCCACATGCGCGCCCCCTTCGCGCTGCTGTCCCAGACGGGCCTCAAGGGGTTCTTGAGCTTCAACCTCACGATGGGCAGCGCGTTCGTGCTGCTCCTCAACCCGATCTTCTGGGCGCTCACGACGCTGTACGTCTTCACCCAGGCGGGCTTCATCGAGCAGCTGTTCCCCGGCATCATCTTCTACGCCGCGAGCGCGCTGCTGTTCGTCGGCAACTTCGTGTTCGTCTACCTCAACGTCGCGGGCAGCCTGCACCGCGGCGAGTTCGGGCTGACCCGGACGGCGCTGCTCTCCCCCCTCTACTGGGGCCTGATGAGCTGGGCCGCGTGGAAGGGCTTCATCCAGCTCTTCACGAACCCGTTCTACTGGGAGAAGACGGTGCACGGCCTGGACGAGGGCCACGGGTGACCCGATGACCACCGTCAACGTCGTCCACACCAGGGACCGGCTCAGCGGGATCGTCCAGTCGGTGGGCCGCCGGCCCAACGACGTCCCGCGCCGGTGGTGGGAGAGCGCGCTCGTCTTCGCGTTCTTCACCATCGCCTACACGTGGTTCGGCTACTGGGTGGTCGTCGACCTGCACGTCGTCGGCTTCGAGACCCTCGACCGGCTGAACCGGGCCCTGATGGTGTGGCACAACGACCCGGCCAAGCTGTCCGCGATCGGCTTCGACTACCCGCCGCTCGCGACGCTGCTGATCGCGCCGCTGGCGATCTTCCGGGGCCTGGTGACCTCACTGGCCGTCGTACCGCTCGCCTCGGCCGTCTTCGCGGCCGTCACGATGGTCGCCCTCAACACCATGATGCGGCGCGCGCTCGTGGCGGGACCCCTGCGGTACGCCGTCCTGCTGGCCCTGGGCGCGAACCCGATGGTGCTCCTGTACGCGACCACCGGCACCCGGCACTTCGTCTGGGTGGCGCTGGTGGTCACGGCTCTGGGCGCCCTCTTCGCCTGGTACATCACCGCGGACGTCCGGTTCGTGATGCTCGCCGGGATCTCGTTCTCGATCGCCTCCATCGCCGGCTACACCAGCCTGGTGTTCTTCCTGCTGAGCGCCATCATGATCGGCGCGATCCTCGCGCGGCTGGGAGCGGACGGCACCGAGGTCGAGGGCACGGTGGTCGGCTTCGCCTCGCCGACGGTCTACGTGATCGCCCTGTGGACGGTCTTCAACCTGATCCTGCTGCTCAACCCGTTCGCCTGGATCACCCGGTCGAGCGACGCGGCCGCCTCCGGGGGCTTGGAGACGTTCTCGGCCGTCGAGCTGCTCCGGGCCTCCGGCGAGCTGGTGCTGTACGGCGCTCCGATCGCGATCATCGTCCTGCCCGCACTCATCTTCGCCGGGTTCGCCCGCGGCAACCCGTTCGCGCTCTGGCTCGGCCTGATGCTCGGTGCCTCGATCCTGCTGCCCTCGGCAGCGGTGGTGCTGCGGCTGACCGACTCTCCGATGCTGATGCGCAACGCCCTGCCGATCCTGTTGATCAGCGTCATCGGCGCGATCTGGCTGGCCCGGTCGGCCGAGGAGGGCAGCACCCTGGTCGCCGCGCTCGTGGTCGTGGCGCTGGTGATCAGCATTCCGTGGACCCTGCAGGCGATGAAGACCTACCGGTACCAGAACCTCGAGGCGCCGTTCGCTGCCGCCATCACCACCGGCGAGTCCCAGGAGGGCGCGCAGACCCTCAACCGCGAGAGGGTCGGCATCGTCTCCGAGCAGGCGATGGCCAAGTACATCTCCAACAACGTGTCGCGGGACAACTCGATCCTCACCGACAACGCCCAGACCTACGCAGTGATGATGCTGACCGGGCACCCGGAGTACTTCTTCGACCGGATCGACCACAGCGACGGGCCGTGGAAGGTC
Organism: Nocardioides sp. JS614; assembly: GCF_000015265.1. NCBI lineage: Bacteria > Bacillati > Actinomycetota > Actinomycetes > Propionibacteriales > Nocardioidaceae > Nocardioides > Nocardioides sp. JS614. The sequence goes on along the minus strand of NC_008699.1, from coordinate 764,984 downwards.
GCGGCCCGGGATCCGGACAAGTACGGCGTCCGCTACCTCCTGATGTCCGCCAGCGACAACGGCGACCTGCTCACCAAGCTCTACCCGGACGCCGCCGCCGGCTCGGACGCACAGCTCCAGGTCGTCTACCGCACGCCGCGCTACGTCCTGGTCAGTGTGCCGGCCGGCTACCAGCCCGGCGGGGCCACGACCGGGCAGCTGGGGGCATCGTGATGGCCGACGAGAAGCCCCGCATCGCGCCGCCGCCATCGGTCGACGACGTGCTCTCGGCGCTGACCGACCCCTCCCGGATCGGGCAGGTCGACTTCACCGCCGCGCTCGCCCCGGAGCCGCCCGCGCGGCGGCCCGGACGCAGCGCACGGCAGCCGGACGCCAAGCCGCCGCTGCGGCGCGTCCCGGAGCCGGTGCCCGCGCCGATCACCGAGCCCGAACCGCGCGGGGAGGAGCCCGAGGCCGAGGCCGAGGTCGCCGAGGTCGCGGAGACGGAGCCCGCCGACGCCGAGCCCACCGACGAGTCCGCCGAGGCGGTCGAGGTCGCGGCCGCCGCCGAACCGGAGCCGGAGCCGGATGCCGAGACCACCGAGGCGGTGCCGGGCCTCGACGAGCAGGCCACCGACGAGCAGGCCACCGAGGGCGCAGCTCCCGAGCCGGAGCCGCAGGCCCGCCCGCGCGAGCCGAAGGTCAAGAAGTCCCGGGCACCCAAGAAGCCGCTCACCATGGTCGAGCAGCCGGAGCCCCAGCAGCCGGAACCCCAGCACGCGGAGACCCCGGAGCCGGAGCCCGAGCAGCCCATGGCCCAGCGGCCGGTGCCCGTGCCGGAGCCGCAGCCCGAGCCGGTCGACGTCGCCCGGACCGTCGAGGAGATCGCGCAGGCCGTGATCAGCCGGATCGAGGCGGCCGAGGAGGCCACGCGGCGACACCTCGAGGCGATGGAGCTCGAGGCGACCCGCCGCTACGAGCTGGTCACGGCCCAGGCCGAGCTGGACGCCGAGCTGATCCGGCTCCAGTCGCGGCGCGAGGCGCACGCGATCATCACCGCGGCCCGGATGCGCTCCGGTGAGCTCGACGACATCGACGAGTCCGGCGACGAGGGCCACCGCCTGGCGGTGCTCAGCGACGCGATCTCCCGCGTGGCGGACACGGCCGAGTCCACGCTCAACCGGTCCCGAAGCAGAGAGACCGGGTCCTGACATGAGCACCCACCGGATCCGCCGGACACACCGCGTCGCCGCCCTGGTCGCGGTCGGCTCGGTGCTGCTCGCCGGCTGCGCGGGCACCGACTCCGGCGCGGACCCGTCCGACGAGGTCGTCGTGACGGTCGACCCGACAGCCACCGCCGGCGTCGTGGTGCCCGAGCGCCGCTTCTTCAACGACAGCTCCCCGTGGAACCGGCGGATCGACACCTCGCGCGTCGACGCGAGGTCGGACCAGATGATCCAGTTCGCACACGAGCGGGTCGGGGTGATCGAGCGCCCCGGTGGCACGTCGTTCATCCGCCGCAACTTCGTCGAGGACGGCCTCTACATCAACACGGTGCGCTGGACCGTGCCCGTGGTCGCGGGCGGCCGCCCGACGTCGCTGGTGTGCCGCCAGCTCGTGTGCGGCGACGGCGCCGACACCACCGTGCTCAACATCCCCGATGACGTCGACCCGGACCCGCGCTACGACGGGTGGTACACCGTGTTCGACACCTCCGCCTCGGTCGCCTACGACCTGTGGCGGGCGCGCCGCGAGTCCGACGACACGATCTCCTACAACTACATGCGCAAGTGGGACCTCAACGGTCCCGGCTACAGCGAGCCGTGGACCGAGGGCGCCCGCGGCTCCGGACTCCCGCTGTTCGCCGGCCTGATCCGGCCCGGCGAGCTGGAGTCCGGCGAGATCCAGCATGCGCTGGCGATCAGCGTGCCCGGCCCAGCGGCGGGCATCTTCGTCCAGCCGGCGTCCTCGACCGACGGCAACGGACGCACCCGGTCGCTCCCCGAGGGCGCCCGGATCCGGCTCAAGCGCGACGTCGTGCTCCCCGCGCCTCGCGACCCGCGCACCGGCAAGCTGATCAAGCTCACCAAGCAGCAGCAGCGGCTCGCCGACGCGATCGTCGCCTGCCTGCGCACCTACGGCGCGATCGTGGTCGACCGGGCGGCCGTGCCGACGCTCTACGCGCAGCGCGACGTGACCGACGGACTGATCCGCGGCAACGAGCTCCAGGGCCTGACCCTCGACGACTTCGAGGTGCTGCCCCTCGGGACGCGGTACCACTACCCGCCGGAGGAGGACGAGACCGTCGTCGTGCCGAGCGAGAGCCCGACCGTCCCCCCCTCCAGCTCGCCGACCGAGGGAGGTGCGGTCCAGTGACACGCACCCGCTCGAAGCTGCTCGGCTCCCTGGCGGTGGCCGCGGTCTCGCTGGGCCTGCTCACGGCCTGCTCGGACCCGTCGCAGGAGGCCACCGACTCGGTCAGCCAGGACCAGGCCAACGAGTTCCGCGAGAACCAGCTGCGGCAGAAGGACATCGACAAGGCGTACGCCGCGCTGCCGACCCGGCCCTCCGGCGTCGTCGGCATCGACGGCTCGACGACGGGGTCGCTGACCCCGACCGAGGTCAGGAGCTACGAGGCCACCGCGAACGCGGCCCAGGTCAACGTCGCGGACAACGGCGAGGACCAGGCCTTCCAGGAGCTGTGTGCGGGCCAGATCGACCTCGTGGACTCGGCCCGTCCGATCAGCCGTGCCGAGTGGGAGGCCTGTCAGGCCGTCGGCCTCGACGTGGTGCAGTTCCAGGTCGCTGCGGAGGCGATCGTGATCGCGATCAAGTCGGAGACCGACGTCGGCGCCGACTGCCTCACCGTCGACCAGGTCCGGGACATCTACCGGGCCGGGTCGCCGCTGACGAACTGGAGCCAGCCGCCGCTCGGCTTCGACGACGTGCCGCTGAAGGTGGGCGGACCGAGCCCCGACAACAACGGCTTCGGCTTCTTCGGCCGCTACGTGCTCGGCGCGCCCGAGCCCTCCCAGGTCGACCTGCGCTCCGACTACTTCCTGGCCGAGAACGACGAGGCGGCTCGCAAGTTCGTGGTCGGCAAGCGGAACATCGAGCTGCGGGCGGCGCGCTTCGACGACGTCAGCCGTCGCCGCGCCCAGGCCAACCAGGCGCTCCAGGACGCACGCAGCGAGATGATCGCCGCCCGGGAGGAGCTCGCGGTCGCGCTCGCCGAGCGAGCCAAGGGCATTCGGGACGGCCGACCGGAGGCGGACAAGGCCAGGGACCAACGGCGGGTCGACAAGGCGTTCGAGCGCCGGACCGCGGCCCGGACGCGCCTGGACGCTGCCCAGCAGCGCTACGCCGCCGTCAACGAGGTCTACCGCAACACCGACGAGGCCCGGCGTCTCTACCAGGCCTACCACGGCCACGTGGCCTACTTCCGGTTCAGCTACTACGAACTGTTCGAGGACCAGCTGCGGCCCTTCGAGATCACCCTGCCCGACGGCCGGCGCAACTGCATCTTCCCGAGCCAGCGGACGATCACCAGCGGTGAGTACCCGCTCGCCCGGCAGCTGCTGATCACCACCACGACCCGCTCCCTGGCCCGCGCCGAGGTCCGGGACTTCCTCAGCCACTACGTGGCGCACGCCCAGGCCGGGGCGGACACCGCCCGTCTGGTCGCGCTGCCCGACGAGACGGTGCGGCTCCAGCAGTCCTGGCTCACCGGGGACCAGGCGCCGCAGCTCTACGTGCCCGACGACAACGCGAGCACGCCGATCCAGCCGGTGCAGAGCGAGAAGCCTGCGCGATGACCACCCGGGCCACCCGACTCGTGGCGCTCGCGGTGCCACTGCTCCTCGCGCTGCCCGCCCTCGCCGTGGCCCCGACCTACGCCGGCGGTACCGCGGCGAGCTCGGCCCGGGCGAAGCAGCGGCAGGTCCAGCAGTCCAAGCGGATCGTCGTCAAGTGGCAGGGCTTCCAGAAGCGGCCGAAGTACCAGAAGGTCGCCGACGTGCCGGGGATCGGTCAGGTCGAGCTGATCTGCCGGCCCGACAACACGATGCTGCGGATCCGGGCCAACGACCGGCGGGCCGAGACCCAGCTGTGGATGGCCAAGCTCGAGAACAAGGACGGCACCGACCGGGTCGCGGTCAAGAACGTCCGGATCTACACCTACGCGACGGCGGCCGACGACGGGAAGGGCGGCACCGGGCCCCAGGCGCACGAAGGCCTGAACCAGAAGACCCCGATCGAGGACTTCGCGAAGGGCTCGGCGTACGGCGTGATCAGTCAGCGCCCCGGCCGCGACCAGCCGGGGGGCGGTCCGATGACGATACCGGCGACCTCGTTCCAGCTCACCTGGTACTGGGAGCGGTTCGCCTACCCGGGCAGCCAGTACTGCAAGATGACGCTCGCGCTGCGGACCGACACCGACCAGCAGCTGGGGCTGAGCTGGCACGGCGACGACGAGGCGGCGACCCAGCAGACCGCGACCGCCAGCATCCCCGGATTCGGCCGGGCCGAGCTGCGCTGCGAGACCGGCCGCACCGGCGAGCAGACGGTGGCGCTGCGCCCCGACGACCCGGACTCGTTCATGGACTACGAGTACATCCAGGGCGAGGGACGGGTCGACGACCCGGACCACATCACCCACTACAGCGATCTCGAGTACGACCCCGAGACCGGGCTGCTCGGGCCGGTCGACCTCCCGCGCAACGGGATGATGCGCATCTGGTGGTCCGTCGGCGGGGTGAAGAGGACGTGGGTGCTCTCGTCCTACATGGTCACCAACAATGTCGCCAGGCCCTACCTCAACCTGTGCGAGGTCGCGGCCACTCCGCTGCGCTGAGGGCCTCGCGGACCAGCGGGAGCACCGGCCGCTGCCCCGACTCGATCTCGGCGAGAGGCACCCAGGCGACCTCCGCCGAGGTGCCGCCCTGCTCCGCCAGGCGCGGCTCGGCGGCGGCCTCGAGGTCGGCCGCGAAGACCAGCGCCACCGAGTGGAAGTCCTCGTAGCGGCCCGACGGCGCCGTGCCGCTGAAGTGGTCGTCGTGGACGGCGACCAGCTCCCCGACCTGGCACTCGACGCCGGCCTCCTCGCGGACCTCGCGGATGACAGCGGAGCGGGGCGCCTCCCCGTGGTCGACGCCGCCGCCGGGCAGCGTCCACGAGCCGGTGTGGAAGCCGAGCCCGGAGATCCGGACGAGCAGCACGGCATCGGCGCGCCGGATCAGCGCGTATGCGCCGAGCCGCTGATGGCGGAAGGGGCGGTGGTCGGCCACCGCCTCGAGCACCATCGGCACCACCGGGACGGTCTCGTCGAGCACGTCCCCGAGCGGCTTCCAGGCCGCCTCCACGGTCGAGCCGTCGACCTCGACGACCCGCGGCTCGGGGGCGTCGACCGGCACCCACCCGTCGTAGACGATCCGCAGCGCATGGGCGTCCACCCGCCGGCCGTCGCGCCACACGCCGGGCAGGTGCGCGGAGTACACCCGTGCGGTCTCACCGACGACCGCGTGCAGGCCGGTCTCCTCGTAGACCTCCCGGATGACCGCGTCGCGGGGGTCCTCTCCGTGGTCGAGGCCACCGCCGGGCAGGGTCCACAGCTCCTCGGAGGCGATGCTCGGCGACAGCCGGCTCAGCAGGATCCGGCCCTCGCGGATGATCACGGCGTACGCCGCCACCCGCTGCCGCTTCGGAAGCCCGACCATCAGCGTCTCAGCCGAACGGCGGGCGATGGTCCAGCGCGATCGAGCGGCGCCCCGCCCACCGCCACACGCGCGCGGCCCGGTCGCGGTCCTCGTCGGTCACCAGGTTGCCCATCCAGCGCAGGGCCAGCGTCATCAGCCAGTCCGAGCGCATGCCCGCCGGGCCCAGGGTCGGTAGCAGCCGCGGGAGCGTCACCAGCCCGGCCAGCCGGCGCGCGATCGAGAACGACTCGCCGTAGTGCTCGCGCAGCAGCGCCGGCCACACGACGTCAAGGCCCGGTGCGTCGACGGGACGCTCGGCGAGCAGCTCGGCGACCAGGCGACCGGTCTCGAGGCCGTAGTCGATGCCCTCACCGTTGAGCGGGTTCACGCAGGCCGCTGCGTCGCCGATCAGCGCCCAGTTCGGACCGGCGACGTTCGACACCGCCCCGCCCATCGGCAGCAGCGCGGAGGTCGGCATCCGCAGCTCGCCGGACAGCTTGAAGTCGGTGCGTCGCTCTTCGGCGTAGTGCGCCATCAGCGGCTTGATCGCCACGTCCGCCGGCCGCTTCGCGGTGGCGAGCGTGCCGACCCCGAGGTTCACCTCGCCGGTGCCGAGCGGGAAGATCCAGCCGTAGCCGGACAGCACCGTGCCGTCCTGCCCACGCAGCTCCAGGTGGGAGCTGATCCACGGGTCGTCGGACAGCTCCGAGGCGACGTAGGAGCGTCCGGCGACGCCGTACACGGTCTCGCGGTGCCACTCGCGGCCGAGCACCTTGCCGAGTGGGGAACGGACCCCGTCGGCGACCACCAGCCGCCGGCACCCGATCTCGACGTTGCCGGTCGCGGTCCGGAAGACGACACCGGTGACCTGTCCACCGTCGCGGCGGACGTCCACCGCGCGGACCCCGTCGACCGCGACGGCACCGGCCTTGATGGCGGCGGTCCGCAGGTGGTCGTCGAGCTCGGTGCGGGCCACGGCCGAGCCCCAGTCGGGCAGGGAGCCACCCGGCCAGGGCAACAGGAGGGTCTGGCCGAAGCCGTGGGCGCGCAGGCCCTGGTTGACCGTGTGGGCGCGGAGCCAGTCCTCGAGGCCGAGTCGCTGCAGCTCGCCGATCGCCCGCGGCGTGAGCCCGTCACCGCACGTCTTGTCGCGGGGGAAGACCGCCGCGTCGGCGAGCACGACGTCCAGCCCGGCGCGGGCCGCCCACGCCGCCGCGGCCGACCCCGCGGGGCCGGCGCCCACGACGAGGACGTCGGTGGAGGTCGGGATGGTCACCCAGCGATTGTCTCAGGCCCGGACCCGATCCTCCCAAGCGGCGGCCCGCCCGGAGTCAGGGCCGGCGGTAGGCCTTGTGGGTGATCAGGTGAACCCGGTCGTTTCGGCACCCGATCGTGCGGTGCACCACGAACTGAGATCGAGTCTCGTTGGGGACGTAGACGCGGAAGCCGTCGACCTTCGCCGGGCGGCACTCGCGCAGGGGGTAGACGGTCGCGTCGGTCTCCGACACCACGCTCACGACCTTCCGCCCGGGCTTCACGACGAGGGTGCGGACCTTGCTGGGCTCGCGGTCCGCGGGCGCGCCGATCTGGGTGCCGTCGCCGCCACCGACGTACGACAGGCCGCCGTACCCACCGGTCCGGCACGCGTGGTCGGACACGTTCCTCAGCACCAGCCGGCCGTAGCGGTGGCTCATCCCCGCGTCGGTGCGGTGGTACGACGCGTGCAGCTCGGCGTTCGTGCACGCCGGCACCGTGGTCGCCTGGGCCACGCCCGACGGCACGACCAGCCCGGCCACGACCAGTCCCGCGGCGCCCAGCATCCTGATGATCCTCATGGTGGTCTCCTGTTCCGGTCCGTCTCGGGACTGGGACGCCTGCGCGCTCCCGGAAGTTGCCGTCGGAGACGACGGAACCCCCGCCCACCAGGACGGGGGTTCCGCTCGACCACTCGGTTTCGAGACGCGTCACGCATCCCGCGCTGGCGCGCGGTCCACGTCGACGCTCCTCAACCTTTGCGTCTGGGTCTTGCCCGGAGCGAAGCTCCGGGCAAGGACGCTAATTCTGATAGGACCCAAAGTCGAAGTCGTCCAGGGCGACGGCCTGGCCGGTCCCGTTGCCGAACTCGTAGTCGTAGGAGTCGTAGCCGGTGACGGAGTACGCCGCGGCGCGGGCCTCCTCGGTGGGCTCCACCCGGATGTTGCGGTACCGCTCGAGGCCGGTGCCCGCCGGGATCAGCTTGCCGATGATCACGTTCTCCTTCAGGCCGCGCAGCGAGTCGCTGCGCCCGTGGATGGCGGCGTCGGTGAGCACCCGGGTGGTCTCCTGGAAGGAGGCCGCCGAGAGCCACGACTCCGTCGCCAGCGAGGCCTTGGTGATGCCCATCAGGACCGGACGGCCCGAGGCCGGCTTGCCGCCCTCGGAGACCACGCGCCGGTTCTCCTCCTCGAACCGCACCCGGTCGACCAGGTCGGACGGGAGCAGGTTGGTGTCGCCGGACTCGATCACCGTGATCCGGCGCAGCATCTGCCGCACGATGATCTCGATGTGCTTGTCGTGGATCGACACACCCTGCGAGCGGTACACGGCCTGGACCTCGTCCACCAGGTGCTCCTGCGCCCGCCGCACCCCCAGGATCCGCAGGACGTCCTGCGGGTCGGGCGTGCCGACGGTGAGCATCTGGCCGACCTCGATGTGGTCACCGTCCCCCACCAGGAGGCGGGACCGCTTCGAGACCGGGTACTCCTGGACCTCGGAGCCGTCGTCGGGGGTGATCAGCACCTTGCGCGCCTTGTCGCTCTCCTCGATCGTCACCCGGCCGGCGGCCTCGGAGATCGGCGAGCGTCCCTTGGGCGAGCGGGCCTCGAAGAGCTCGACCACACGGGGCAGACCCTGCGTGATGTCGTCGGCCGAGGCCACACCACCGGTGTGGAAGGTACGCATCGTCAGCTGGGTGCCGGGCTCGCCGATCGACTGGGCCGCGATGATGCCGACGGCCTCACCGATGTCGACGAGCTTGCCGGTCGCCAGCGACCGGCCGTAGCACTTCGCGCAGGTGCCGGTCTTGGCGTCACAGGTCAGCACGGAGCGGACCTTGACCTCCTCGACGCCCGCGGAGATCAGCTCGCCGATCTTCACGTCGCCGAGGTCCTCGCCGGCCCGGACGAGCACCTCGCCGGTCTCCGGGTGCGCGACGTCGACGGCCGACGTGCGGGCGTACGCCGCGGTCTCGGCGTTCTCCGCCTTGACCACGGTCCCGTCCTCACGGCGCTCGCCGATCCGCTTGGGCAGGCCGCGCTCGGTGCCGCAGTCGTCCTCGCGGATGATCACGTCCTGGGAGACGTCCACCAGACGACGGGTCAGGTAGCCCGAGTCGGCCGTCCGCAGCGCGGTGTCGGCCAGACCCTTGCGGGCACCGTGGGTCGCGATGAAGTACTCCAGGACGGTCAGGCCCTCGCGGAAGTTCGACTTGATCGGCCGCGGGATGATCTCGCCCTTCGGGTTCGCCACGAGACCACGCATCGCGGCGACCTGCCGGATCTGGTTCATGTTCCCGGAGGCACCCGAGTCGACCATCATGTAGATCGGGTTGGCGCGGTCGAAGTTCGCCTCCATCGCCTTGCCGACCTCGTTGGAGGCCTGGGTCCAGATCTCGATGAGCTCCTGGCGGCGCTCCTCGTCGGTGACCAGGCCGCGCTCGAACTGCTTCTGGACCTTGGCGGCCTGGGCCTCGTACCCCGACAGGATGTCGGCCTTGTCACCCGGGGTCGTCACGTCGTCGATCGAGACCGTGACGCCGGAGCGGGTCGCCCAGTGGAAGCCGGTGTCCTTCAGCGCGTCGAGGGAGGCCGCGACCTCGACCTTGGTGTAGCGCTCGGCCAGGTCGTTGACGATCGCGCCGAGCGCCTTCTTGCCGACCTCGTAGTTCACGTACGGGTAGTCGGCGGGCAGGGTCTCGTTGAACAGCGCGCGGCCGAGAGTGGTCTCCAGCGAGACGGCCTGACCCTGCTCCCAGTCGGCGCCCAGCTCGAGCGGCGGCACGATGTCGGTGAACCGGATCCTGACCTTGCTCTGCAGCGAGATCTCACCCCGGTCGAACGCCATGATCGCCTCGGCCGGCGACGCGAACGCCCGGCCGTCACCCGGCTGACCGTCACGGTCGGTGGTGAGGAAGAACAGGCCGATGATCATGTCCTGGGTGGGCATGGTCACGGGGCGGCCGTCCGACGGCTTGAGGATGTTGTTCGTCGACAGCATCAGGATCCGGGCCTCGGCCTGGGCCTCCGCGGACAGCGGCAGGTGCACCGCCATCTGGTCACCGTCGAAGTCCGCGTTGAACGCCGAGCAGACCAGCGGGTGGATCTGGATGGCCTTGCCCTCGATCAGCTGCGGCTCGAAGGCCTGGATGCCGAGACGGTGCAGGGTGGGTGCCCGGTTGAGCAGCACCGGGTGCTCGGTGATGACCTCTTCGAGGACGTCCCACACGACCGGGCGGGCGCGCTCCACCATCCGCTTCGCGGACTTGATGTTCTGCGCGTGCGACAGGTCGACCAGGCGCTTCATCACGAACGGCTTGAACAGCTCGAGCGCCATCTGCTTGGGCAGGCCGCACTGGTGCAGCTTCAGCTGCGGGCCGGACACGATCACGGAACGGCCGGAGTAGTCGACGCGCTTGCCGAGCAGGTTCTGGCGGAACCGGCCCTGCTTGCCCTTGAGCATGTCGGACAACGACTTCAGCGGCCGGTTGCCCGGGCCGGTGACGGGACGACCGCGGCGACCGTTGTCGAACAGCGAGTCGACGGCCTCCTGGAGCATCCGCTTCTCGTTGTTGACGATGATCTCGGGAGCACCCAGGTCGAGCAGTCGCTTGAGCCGGTTGTTCCGGTTGATGACACGGCGGTACAGGTCGTTCAGGTCCGAGGTCGCGAAGCGGCCGCCGTCGAGCTGGACCATCGGCCGCAGGTCCGGCGGGATGACCGGGACCGCGTCGAGCACCATGCCCTGCGGCTTGTTGCCGGTCTTGCGGAACGCGTCGACGACCTTGAGCCGCTTGAGGGCCCGCACCTTGCGCTGGCCCTTGCCGTTGGCGATGGTGTCGCGCAGCAGCTCGACCTCGGCCTCGATGTCGAAGCTCTCCAGGCGCTTCTGGATCGCCGTGGCGCCCATGTGGCCCTCGAAGTACTTGCCGAACCAGTTCTTCATCTCGCGGTAGAGCATCTCGTCGCCCATGAGGTCTTGGACCTTCAGCGACTTGAAGGTGTTCCACACCTCGTCGAGGCGGTCGATCTCCCGCTGGGCACGGTCGCGCAGCTGCTTCATCTCGCGCTCGGCGCCGTCCTTGACCTTGCGCCGCTGGTCGGCCTTGGCACCCTCGGCCTCGAGGGCAGCCAGGTCCTCCTCCAGCTTCTTCGCACGGTCGTCGATGGACTGGTCGCGGCGCTTCTCGAGGCGCTCGCGCTCGAGTCCGACCTTGCCCTCGAGCGAGGACAGGTCGCGGTGGCGGGCGTCCTCGTCGACGGCCGTGATCATGTACGCCGCGAAGTAGATGACCTTCTCCAGGTCCTTCGGGGCGAGGTCGAGCAGGTAGCCCAGGCGGCTCGGGACACCCTTGAAGTACCAGATGTGGGTGACCGGGGCGGCGAGCTCGATGTGGCCCATCCGCTCGCGGCGGACCTTGGACCGGGTCACCTCGACGCCGCAGCGCTCACAGATGATGCCCTTGAACCGGACCCGCTTGTACTTGCCGCAGTAGCACTCCCAGTCCCGGGTGGGACCGAAGATCTTCTCGCAGAAGAGGCCGTCACGCTCGGGCTTGAGCGTGCGGTAGTTGATGGTCTCCGGCTTCTTGACCTCACCGTGGCTCCAAGTGCGGATGTCGTCCGCGGTGGCCAGGCCGATCTGAAGCTGGTCGAAGAAGTTCACGTCGAGCACGGTGGCTGCAACCCTTCGGTAGTTCTAAGAAAAGTGAAGTAGGGAGGAAGAACGAGGAACGGCGGAGCGCCGTACTGCGCTGTCTGTTCCGGCGAACAGGCGCTCCGCGCGTTCCTCGGTCACACCTCTTCGACCGAGCTGGGCTCGCGACGGGACAGGTCGATGCCGAGCTCCTCGGCGGCGCGGAAGACGTCCTCCTCCGCGTCGCGCATCTCGATAGCCGTGCCGTCCTGGGACAGCACCTCCACGTTGAGGCAGAGCGACTGCATCTCCTTGACGAGCACCTTGAACGACTCCGGGATGCCGGAGTCGGGGATGTTCTCGCCCTTCACGATGGCCTCGTAGACCTTGACGCGACCGGGCACGTCGTCCGACTTGATCGTGAGCAGCTCCTGCAGGGCGTAGGCGGCGCCGTACGCCTCCATGGCCCAGACCTCCATCTCGCCGAACCGCTGGCCACCGAACTGGGCCTTACCGCCCAGCGGCTGCTGCGTGATCATCGAGTAGGGGCCGGTGCTGCGCGCGTGGATCTTGTCGTCCACGAGGTGGTGCAGCTTGAGGATGTACATGTAGCCGACCGCGACGGGCTCCGGGAACGGCTCGCCCGAGCGGCCGTCGAACAGGCTCGCCTTGCCGGTGTTGTCGATCATCCGCACGCCGTCGCGGTTGGGGATCGTCGAGCCGAGCAGCCCGGTGATCTCGTCCTCGCGGGCACCGTCGAAGACCGGGGTGGCGACCTTCGTGCCGGGCTCCGCCTTGTCGGCGTGGATCTTGATCAGGCGCTGCTTCCAGTCGGCACCGGACTTGTCGTCGTTCAGGTTGAGGTCCCAACCCTGCTTGGCCAGCCAGCCCAGGTGCAGCTCGAGGATCTGCCCGATGTTCATCCGTCGCGGCACACCCAGCGGGTTGAGCACGACGTCGACCGGCGTGCCGTCCTCCATGAACGGCATGTCCTCGATCGGCAGGATCTTCGCGATGACGCCCTTGTTGCCGTGCCGGCCCGCGAGCTTGTCACCGACCGAGATCTTGCGCTTCTGGGCGACGTAGACCCGGACCAGCTGGTTGACGCCCGGGGGCAGCTCGTCGCCGTCCTCACGGTCGAAGACCCGGACGCCGATGACGGTCCCGGACTCGCCGTGCGGGACCTTCATCGAGGTGTCGCGCACCTCGCGCGCCTTCTCACCGAAGATCGCACGCAGCAGGCGCTCCTCGGGGGTCAGCTCGGTCTCGCCCTTGGGGGTCACCTTGCCGACGAGGACGTCACCGGTGGTGACCTCCGCGCCGATCCGGATGATGCCGCGCTCGTCGAGGTCGGCGAGCATCTCCTCGGAGACGTTCGGGATGTCCCGGGTGATCTCCTCGGGGCCGAGCTTGGTGTCCCGCGCGTCGACCTCGTGCTCCTCGATGTGGATCGAGGTGAGGATGTCCTCCTGGACCAGGCGCTGGCTCAAGATGATGGCGTCCTCGTAGTTGTGGCCCTGCCACGGCATGAACGCCACGAGGAGGTTGGTGCCGAGCGCCATCTCGGCCTCGTCGGTGCAGGGACCGTCCGCGATCGGGGTGCCGATCTCGAGCCGGTCGCCCTCACTGACCAGCGGACGCTGGTTGATGCAGGTGCCCTGGTTGGAGCGCTTGAACTTGGCCAGGCGGTACGTCGAGTAGGTGCCGTCGTCGTTCATCGTCTCGATGACGTCCGCGGACACCTCCTTGACCACGCCCGCCGCGGTCGCCACGACCACGTCGCCGGCGTCGACCGCGGCGCGGTACTCGATGCCGGTGCCGACCAGCGGCGAGTCGCTCTTGATGAGCGGCACCGCCTGGCGCTGCATGTTGGCGCCCATGAGCGCGCGGTTGGCGTCGTCGTGCTCGAGGAACGGGATCAGCGCGGTCGCGACCGACACCATCTGGCGCGGCGAGACGTCCATGTAGTCGACCTCGTCGGCGAGCACCTCGGAGACCTCGCCGTCGCGCTGGCGGACCAGCACACGCTCCTCGACGAAGCGGCTCTTGTCGTCGAGCGCGGCGTTCGCCTGCGCGATGACGTAGCGGTCCTCGTCGTCGGCGGTGAGGTAGTCGATCTGGTCGGTGACCTTGCCCTTCGTGACCTTGCGGTACGGCGTCTCGACGAACCCGAACGGGTTGATCCGGCCGTACGAGGCGAGCGAGCCGATCAGGCCGATGTTCGGGCCTTCCGGCGTCTCGATCGGGCACATCCGGCCGTAGTGCGACGGGTGGACGTCACGGACCTCCATGCCGGCGCGGTCGCGGGACAGACCACCGGGACCGAGCGCCGAGAGCCGGCGCTTGTGCGTCAGGCCGGCGATCGGGTTGGTCTGGTCCATGAACTGCGAGAGCTGGGAGGTGCCGAAGAACTCCTTCAGCGCCGCCACCACCGGACGGATGTTGATCAGGGACTGCGGCGTGATCGCCTCGACGTCCTGGGTCGTCATCCGCTCGCGGACCACGCGCTCCATGCGGGCCAGGCCGGTGCGGAGCTGGTTCTGGATCAGCTCGCCGACCGTGCGCATCCGGCGGTTGCCGAAGTGGTCGATGTCGTCGGCCGAGATGTCGAGGGTGCCCTGCGGCGCCTCGATCTGCTCGCGGCCGTCGTGCAGCGCGACGATGTACTTGATCGCGGCGACCACGTCGTCGATCGTCAGCGTCTGCTGGTCGAACGCCTCGAGGAGGCCGAGCTTCTTGTTGATCTTGTAGCGGCCGACCTTGGCGAGGTCGTAGCGCTTCGGGTTGAAGTAGTAGTTGTTCAGCAGCGTCTGCGCGGCCTCCCGCGTCGGCGGCTCGCCCGGGCGCAGCTTGCGGTAGATGTCGAGCAGCGCGTCGTCCTGGCCCTGGGTGTGGTCCTTCTCCAGGGTCAGCATCATCGACTCGTACTCGCCGAACTCCTCGCGGATCTGCTCGTTCGTCCAGCCGAGGGCCTTGAGCAGCACCGTGACGTTCTGCTTGCGCTTGCGGTCGAGGCGGACGCCGACCATGTCGCGCTTGTCGATCTCGAACTCGAGCCAGGCGCCCCGCGACGGGATCAGCTTGGCGGTGTAGATGTCCTTGTCGGACGTCTTGTCGGCGGTGCGCTCGAAGTAGACGCCCGGCGAGCGGACGAGCTGCGAGACGACGACCCGCTCGGTGCCGTTGATGATGAAGGTGCCCTTGTCGGTCATCAGGGGGAAGTCGCCCATGAAGACCGTCTGGCCCTTGATCTCACCGGTGTCGTTGTTGGTGAACTCCGCCGAGACGTAGAGCGGCGCGGAGTAGGTGAAGTCCTTCTCCTTGCACTCGTCGACGGTGTACTTGGGGTCGTAGAAGACCGGGTTCTCGAACGACAGCGACATCGTCTCGGAGAAGTCCTCGATCGGGGAGATCTCCTCGAAGATCTCCTGGAGACCGGACTTGCTGGAGACGTCCTCACCCTCGGAACGGCGGCGCTCGACGGCGGCGTTCCACTTGTCGTTGCCGACCAGCCAGTCGAAGCTGTCGGTCTGGAGGGAGAGGAGCTGCGGGACCTCGAGAGGTTCGGTGATCTTTGCGAAAGAGATGCGGCGGGTGTTACCGGGGGTGGTGCGCGCGGCCAAGAGGTGTCCTTCGACGATTCGCTCTTCGATCTGCATCATCCCACCACTGAATCAGCCACCGGGCAGGCTGAAGCGCATTTGAGGGCAGACGCAAGAACCCACGATACCGCACGTACGGGCGCGCGACAACGCGCGCGGGATTCGCTGCCGTCGATCATGAACGCCCGGGCCGCCCAGGTCAAGCACGCCGACGGCGGGTCCGCCGATCGGCACCGGTGCCGGGCGAGTGCTGGGCGGGTGCTGGGCGAGGTGGGTCGGTCAGGTCGTCATGTCGGCGACCAGCCACTCGCCGTCGACCTTGTCCATGGTCAGCGTGACCCAGTTCTTGTAGACCTGCGGCTCGGTGTACTTCTTGTTGGTCCGGGTCTGGTTGACCAGGAGGAAGACCTGCGCGCGATCACCGTCGGCGCGGACGATGCTCGAGCGCACCAGGCTCGCCTGCACGACGGTCTTGGTCGCGGGTGCGTTCTTCTCGATCAGGCCCGCGAAGATGTTGTCGTAGTCCGTGCGCAGGCTGCCGGTGAGGTACTGCTGAGCGGCCGCCTTCGACTCGTCGAGGCGGGTGGCGTCGTAGGACAGGATCGGCACCACGGCGCGCTCGGCGGCGGCCTGGGCCGCCCGGGCCTCGCCCTCGACGTCGGCCGCCGACGGCTCGCGCACCCACAGCACGGCGACGGCCACCACCAGGGCGAGCGTGACCGCGGCGATCCCGGCGAGCAGCCACCCGGGCACGAGCGCCAGCCGGGGCGCTCCGACCCGGTCCACCGGCGTGCTCGGCGTCGCCTCGACGTCTGCGGGCTCCGGATCGGTACGGCGCCCATCGTCGGGCTCGGCCACCGGCTCGGCCACCGGCGCGCTGTCGAGGTCGGCGTGGTCGGCCAGCTCGGCGTCGTACGCCGCCCGTCGGTCGGGGTCGAGGAGCACCTCGGCGGCCTGGTTCAGCACGGCGAAGCGCCGGTCGGTGGGATCCAGGTCCGCGATCTGGGCACGCCACGCTGCCCGCACCTCGTCGGCGGGCGCGTCCGGCGCGACCCCGAGGAGGTCGTACCAGCTCGGGGTGGGCGTGCTCACTTCGCACCCTCCCCGGTCACCGGTGCGTAGTCGTCGACCAGCCACTTGCCGTCGGTCTTGACCAGGTCGACCTCCCAGCGCAGCACGTCCTGGTCGGCGTCGACCCGCTTGGCCTCGTCCCCCGGGTGCTTCGGGTCGGGGTAGGAGCCGGTCAGCCCGGCGGCGACGATCGTGGTCGCGGAGTCGGCGTCGACCGATTCCACCCCCACCCCGAAGACCTGCACGGAGCGGCCGTAGCCGGCCTGGGCGACGGTCTGCTCGGCGATCGGCAGCCCCGACTTCTCGAAGTCGGCGGCGAACTTCGGGGTGATCACCTCGAGGACCTGGTCGCGGTACTGAGTGAGGTGACCCTGGTCGTCGAGCTGGTCGGGTCCGTAGGTGTTGAGCCGGAGCACGAACTGACGGGTCTGCGACATCACCGCGTCGCGCTCGGACTGGACCCCGTCGGCCTCGCCACGGCGCTCGGTGAGCAGCCAGGCGAGTGCGCCGGCCGAGGCGAGCAGCACGATCACGAGGACGACGAGCAGCACGAGCCGGAAGGTGGCGGAACGCGGCGTCTCATCAGTCCCGGTGGTCACGGCACCAGGGGCTGGAGGAACAGCCACTTCCACGACTCCTCTCCGAACGCTTGGGGGGCCAACGTACCGGTCGGGGCCAGCACGGGGTCGATCTTCGCGCCCCAGTGCACCTTGCCGGTGTCGGGGTCGTACGACGCGACCGGCGCGCGGTAGGCCGCGCCCGCCCGGGGGAGGTTCTGCGGACCGCGCGGGTTGCTCATCGTCGCCGGCTCCCGGCAGCCCGCCTTGGTGTTCATCGGCCGGTTGCTGCCGTCCTGCGGAGGTCGGGTGTCGGTGCCCTCGTAGCCGTGGTGGCACACGGGGTTGTCGGTGATGATCATGCCGAAGTGGGCGTCGTACAGGCCGGTGTCCGGCGACTTCGACACGACCGTGAAGCCGCCCTCGACGACGTAGGGGTAGATCGCCAGGATCTGCTCGATGCCGGGCAGGTGCTTGACGACGACGTCGCCGGTGGTGACCAGGTTGTTGAACAGCTCCCCCAGGTCGACCTCGTTGTCCTCGAGGAACGTGCGCAGCTGCGTCGCCGCGGCCGAGCCGTTGTCGATGACCTTGCGCAGGTCCGCGTCGGAGCCGGCCAGCGAGCCGCTGAACAGGCTCAGCTCGCGGGCGAAGGTGCGCAGCGCGCTCGCCTTGTCGAGCTGGCTGGTGAGCACGGTGTTGCTGTCACGGATCAGCGCCGTCGTCACGTCGAAGTTGTCGTTGGCTTCGTTGATGAAGGCGTTGCCCGTGTCGATGATGCGCTGGAGGTCCGTGCCGGTACCGCCGAAGGCCTGGCCCAGCTCGTGGACGGTCGTGGCCAGCGCCTGCTTGTCGACCGACTCGACCGTGTCGGAGATGTCGGTGAGCAGCTTCTGGGTCGCGATCGGGATCCGGGTGTCGGCCATCGCGATCTGGGAGTCCTCGCCGAGGTAGGGCCCGGAGTCCTCCTGCGGCTGGAGCTCGACGTACTGCTCGCCCACGGCGGAGCGGTTGCCCACGACGGCGAGCGAGTCCGCGGGGATCTCGTCCCAGCCGTTGTCGATGTCGAGGTAGACGTCGACGCCGGAGTCGGTCAGCTCGAGCTGACCCACCCGACCGATCTGGACGCCGCGGTAGGACACCTCGCCGCCGGTGAAGATGCCACCGGAGTCCTGGAAGTGCGCGACGACGGTGTAGTGGTCGTCGAAGAAGATCCGGTCGAGCCGCGCGTAGCGGGCGCCGACGAAGCTGACACCGAGGAGCGTGATCGCGACGAAGGCGAGCAGCTGCAGACGGGTGCGGCGAGTGATCATCGGGTCACCATCCCCGGGACGAGGAGGCGGACGAGGGCCGGGTCGAACAGGCGGCTGAGCTGGCCCAGGGTCGGGCCGGGCGCCGAGGTCGTCGGGCCGACGCCGGTCCGGCCCAGGCCGAGGATCCCGGTCAGGTCGGGGAGGCTCGGGAGGCTGGTCGGCAAGGCGGTCGGGAGGCCGCCCTCGGGCAGCCCCGGGATCTGGTTGACGATCCGGCAGACGACGGTCTTCTCGTTCTTCTTCTTCAGGCACGCGTCGCGCAGCTTCGCCAGACCCTCGACGGTGCTCAGCAGCCTCTGGCACGGCAAGCTGTTGATGTCCCCGCTCTGGATGCACCGGGCGACCCGGCCGAGGACGACCGTCGGATCGAGGTCGCTGGGCAGCAGGGTCGGCAGGGCGGTGCCGCTGGCTCCGCCGGAGAGGTCCATGTCGAGCTCGACCGACAGGTTGGTGTAGTCGCCCATGTGCAGGTTGCGCGCGACCTGCGGGTCGCGGCCGACGACGTCGTCGACGAACGGGTAGGTCAAGAAGACGTTGAACGACTTCACGAACGCGTCGCCGGAGTTCGCCAGCTCGGTGAGCACCGGGTTCAGCTGGCGCAACGACTCGATCGTGGCGTCCTTCGAGGCGTTGATGACCCGGACGCCCACGCCACCGAGCCGGTTCAGGGCGCCCAGCATCTTGACGAGGTCGGCGCGCTGCTGGTCCAGGGAGGTCAACGCACTCGGCAGCTCGTCGAGCGCGGCGTCGATCGAGTCCTGCTGCCCGCGGGCCGAGACCGCCAGGTTGTTCAGCGAGTCGATGGCATTGACGATGTCCTGCTTGTTCTCGTCGAGCTGGGCCATGAAGTCGCTGATCTGGGTCAGGACCGACCGGGCGGCGTCCTCGCGTCCGCCGAGCGCCTTGTTGAGCTCGGTGGCGATGGTCTTCAGCTGGGCGACACCACCGCCGTTGAGGACCAGGCTGAGCGCACCGAGGACCTCCTCGACCTCCGGGTTGCGGCCGGTGTCCTCCAGACCGATGGTGTCGCCGTCGCCCAGCTCACCTGTGGCCGGGGTGTCGGTCGGCGGGCTGAGCGAGACGAACTTCTCGCCGAGCAGGCTGGTCTGCCGGATCTCGGCGATCGCGTTGTCGGGCAGGTCGACGTCGTTGCGGAGCTTCATCGTCACCTGGGCATGGCCCTCGACGAGGTCGACGTCGGTCACCTCGCCCACGTTCACGTCGTCGACCTTGACCGTGGACTTCGGGACCAGGTCGAGCACATCGCGGAAGTCGGCGGTGACGGTGATCGGGTTGTCGCCGACGTCGGTGCCACCGGGCAGCGGCAATGCGTAGACGTCGAACTGGCACCCGGTCAGCAGCACCGCTCCGGCCGCAGCGGCGACGACGGCGCGCAGCATCCGCGGCCTCATCATCGGGCCACCCCCACGAGGCCCGCCAGGGTCGGGTCGAACAGGTCGACCGACGACCTCGGCGCTCCTGGGGCGCCGGTCCCGGGCCGCGGCAGGGCCTGCTGGACCAGGTCGCACAGCGCTCCGGACGTGTCGGCCTGGCTCAGGAAGCCGCAGAGGAACGTCGAGGGGTCGGACTCCACCTGGTTGAACACCTCGCCGAGGTTCGCGTTCGTGTCGAGGGTGCCGGCCTGCGGGTTGTAGGTCAGCGCCAGGTTGTTCAGCGCCAGCGGGCCGGAGTCGAGGATGCCGTCGAGCTCCGAGCGCCGCTTGACCAGCACCTTGGAGACCCGGTTGAGGCCGGAGATGTTGCTGCCGAGCACCTCGCGGTTCTCCTTCACGAAGTCCGAGACCTGGCCGAGCGCCGTGGCGAGGTGCTGCAGCGACGCCGAGAGCTCCTGGCGCTCGCCGGAGAGCATCGTCGACACCTGCGAGAGCGAGTCGTTGAACTTGCGCACCGTCTTGTCGTTGCGCGCGAGGGTGCCGATGAAGCCCTCGAGCTCCTGGGCGGAGCCGAACAGCTCCTCCTTGTTGTCGTCGAGCGTCTGGCTGAGCTTGCCGAAGTCCTGGATCGTCTGGTGGAACTTCGCGCCCTGGCCGCCGAAGTTCTCGGCGGTGGTCTCGAGGAGGTCGGAGAACGCCCCGTTGCGGTTCGCTCCGGTCGGGCCGAGCGCCACGGTCAGGTCGTCGAGGCTGCTGTAGATCTGGTCCAGCTCGAGTGGCACCGCGGTCCGGTCCCCCGCCAGCGTCGCACCGTCGGCGAGCACGTCGCCACCGGTGTAGACCGGGGTCAGCTGCACGAACCGGTCGCCCACGATCGACGGCGCGATGATCACGGCCTTCGCGTCGGCCGGCAGCTTGAGGTCCGCGTCGTACGTCATGGTGACGACGACGTCGGTGCCGGACGGCGTGACCGTGTCGACCTTGCCGACGGGCACGCCGAGGACGCGGACGTCGCTGCCCTCGTAGATCGAGATCGCGCGCGGGAAGTGCGCCGTCAGGGTCTTGTGGTCCTCTCCGCGGAACATGGTGAGCGCGGCAGCCACCAGCAGGATCACCAGGACCGCCGGGACGACGGCGCGCTTCAGGATGCTCGACATGTCAGCCACCCACCTGCGGCACCGGCGGCATGTTCTGGATGTAGGTGTCGAACCAGGGCCCGTTGCCGAGCGTGCTGGCGAAGACGCGGTAGAACGGCTCCATCAGGCGCAGGCTGTTGTCGAGGTTGTCCTCGTTCTTGTTGAGCACGGCCAGGACGTTCTCGAGGTGGGTCAGCGCCGGCTTGAGGTCGGCGCGGCTCTGCTCGATCAGCGCGGTCAGCTCCTTCGACAAGCGGGTGGTGGAGACCAGCAGGTTGTGCACCGCGTCGCGCCGCGCCACCAGCGCCCGGAACAAGACGTCGGAGTCCTTCATCAGGCCGATGATGTCGTCGTCACGCTCGTTGAGGACGCCGGTCACGCGCTTGAGGTTCGTGAGCAGACTGTTGATCTGCTGGTCCCGCGCCGCGATGTTCGAGGAGAGCCGGGAGACCCCGTCGAGCGCCTGGCGGAACTCCTCGGGGGTGTTCCGGCTGAGGTCGGCCAGCGTGGTCAGCGACTCCGCGAGCCGATCGGTGTCGATCCGCTCGGAGGTCTTCGCAAGCCCCGCGAACGCGTCGACGACGTCGTACGGCGAGCTGGTCCGCTCGACCGGGATCTCGGCTCCCTCGTCGAGCTGTCCCGCGCCAGCGGGCTGCAGGGCGAGATACATCGCGCCGAGCAGCGTCTTGACCTTGATCGCGGCGTGCGTGTCGTCGCCGAACTCCGACGCGGTGTCGACCCGGAACGTGACGCGCACGTGGTCGCCCTCGAGCTCGACGCTCTCGACCTTGCCGACCCGGACTCCGGCGATCCGGACCTCGTCGTTCGGCTCGAGCCCGCCGGCCTCGGAGAACGCGGCGTAGTAGGTGTCGCCGCCACCGATCAGCGGCAGGTCCTGGGCCCGGAAGGCGGCCAGCATCACCAGCGCGAGGACGACCAGGCTCACCGCCCCGACGATCACGGGGTTGCGCTCACGGAAGGGAGTCATCGGGGTCCCCTCGAAGTTGTTCGGGGGAACGAAGTGGAGGAGAAGAACTTCGTGGGGTGGTTCATCGGGGTCCCCTCGAAGTTGTTCGGGGGAACGAGGTGGAGGAGAAGAACTTCGTGGGGTGGTTCATCGGGGTCCCCTCGAGGTTGTTCGGGGGAATGAAGTGGAGGAGAAGAACCTCGTGGGGTGGTTCATCCGAGATCACACCTGTCTGCGACCTTGACGCCGTTGGGTGGGTAGTCGACGGGCACCGACTGTCCGCCCGGGAGGCGGATCCGACCCTGGAAGTGGCACAGGTAGAAGTTGAACCAGGACCCGTAGGTCGCGGTCCGGCCGACCTTGTTGAGCTTGATGGGCAGCACCTGCAGGGCCCGGTCCAGCTCGGCCTTGCCGTTGTCGAGGTTGCGGGCGACCTCGCGGAGCTGGTGGATGTCGCTGACGAACGGCTCACGGATGCCGTCGACCAGTCCGGCGGTCTGCACCGAGAGCTCGGAGATCTGGTCCAGGGAGCCGAGGATGGCCTGGCGGTCGTCCTTGAGTCCGCCCACGAAGGTGCGGAACGTGGTGATCAGCCGGCTCAGCTGGACGTCGCGGTCGCCGATGTGGTCGAGCACCTCGTTGAGGTTGTCGATCAGGTCACCGATCAGCTGGTCGCGGCTGGCCAGGGTCGAGGTCACCGAGGCGGTGTGCGCGAGCAGTCCCTCGAGGGTCCCGCCCTCCCCCTGGAAGACCTGGACGATCTCGTACGAGAGCTGGTTGAGGTCGGCCGGCGAAAGCGCCTGGAACAGCGGCTTGAAGCCGTTGAACAGGACGGTCAGGTCGAGGGCCGGCGAGGTCTGCGAGACCGGGATCGTCCCGCCCGCGGGCAGCGGGGCGACGTCGCCGATCTCGTCGGTGAGTGCGATGTAGCGCTGGCCGACGAGGTTGCGGTAGCGGATCGCCGCGTGCGTGGCCTGGCTGATCGAGGCGGAGTCGTCGACGTCGAAGGTGACCAGGGCACGGGTGCGGTCGACGACCTCGACGCTCTTCACGGTCCCGACCTTCACCCCGGCGATGCGCACGTCGTCGCCCTTCACCACGCCGGTCGCGTCGACGAACTCGGCGCGGTAGTCGTGCTTGCTGGAGAAGGTCAGGTTGCCGATCGTCGCGACGAGCACCGAGGTGGCCAGCGTCGTCACCACGATGAAGATCAGCAGCTTGGTGAGGTCGGCGCTGGTGCGCTGGTCGAGCATCTTCATCGCAGCGACACCTCCGCTCCGCGTGCCATCGGGCCGACGAGGAGCAGGCCCAGGTCGGGGACCTCAGCTGCCGGCACGCCGAGCGCGGGACCGAGCAGCGAGCGCAGGAAGTCGCTCTCGGCCGCCGTGCCGACGCGGGTCCGGAAGTACTGGTTCGGGGCCACGCGGGAGGTGCCCTTCCCGGTCGGCTCGTCCACGCCGTCGTTGAAGTCGGGCTGGTGTCGAACCGGGTTCGACTGCGACCAGGGCGGGTTCGGCAGGTGCAGGCAGGAGGGGCCCCGGTCCTCGCCGAAGTGCGGCCGGTCGTTGACGTTGTAGGGCCGTGGCTGGTGGGGCAGCGTCTCCAGGACGATGTGCAGCACGAAGCCGCGGAAGGCCTCGGCCTGGAGCTTGCCGGCGTTCACGATGCCGCGGGTCAGGCAGTTGTACTCGGGGGCGTACTTCGCGAACACCCGGAGCTGCTCCTGGCCGATCTTGCTGAACCGGATCAGGTTCTCGCCGTTGTCGTCGAGGAAGCCCCGCGCGGTGTCGGAGAAGGACGCCACGTCGTCGAACAGGGCGTGCAGCTTGACCTCCCGGTCCTCCAGGGTGCCGGTTGTCTTGACCGTGTTGTCGAGGATCTCGCCGATCTGCGGCAGCACGTCGGCATAGGTCTGAGAGACCTGGCCGGTGAGCCGGAGGTCCTCGATCAGCTGCGGGAGCTGGGGGTTCATCCGCTTGAGGTAGCTGTCGACCGTCTCGATGTTCTGGCCGAGCTGGTCGCCGCGGCCCTCCAGGGCGGTCGAGATCGCGTTCAGGGTCATGTTGATGTCGGCCGGCTGGACCGTGCGCAGCAGCGGGTAGAGGTCCGAGAGAACCTCCTCGACCTCGATCGAGACCGCGGTCCGGCTGATCGTGGCGCCGGCGGCGATGTGCTCGGAGGCCGGCTCAGCGGGCACCTCGAGCGCGACGTACTTCTCGCCGAAGAGCGTCTTCGGGACGATCGAGCCGGTCACGTTCGCGGGGATGGTGTCCAGCTGGCTCGGATAGATGCCCAGGGTCACGTCGGCGCCGTCCGGGGTCGGCTCGAAGTCGAGGACCTCGCCGACGATGACGCCGCGGATCTTCACGTCGGCGCGGACGGGCAGCTGCATGCCGATCTTCGACGTCTGCAGCGTCACCTCGTCGTAGTCGGCGAACTTCTTGCTGAAGACGGCGTAGGTCAGGTAGCCGCCCGCCAGCAGCAGGCAGAGGAACACCACACCCAGCACCTTGTGCCCAGCGATCAGCCGCACGCGATCACCCCGCCAGCCTGACGGTGGTCGACGCGCCCCAGATGGCCATCGACAAGAACAGGTCGATCACGTTGATCGCGACGATGCTCGTGCGCACGGCACGGCCCACGGCGACACCCACCCCGGCCGGACCGCCCGAGGCGGTGTAGCCGTGGTAGCAGTGGATCAGGATCACCGTGACCGCGAAGACCAGGACCTTGCCGAAGGACCACAGCACGTCGCCGGGTGGTAGGAACGAGTTGAAGTAGTGGTCGTAGGTGCCGGCCGACTGCCCGAAGAACTGGGTGACGGTGAGCCGGGTGGCGAAGTACGACGCGAGCAGGCCCACGACGTACAGCGGGATGATCGCGATCAGGCCGCCGACGATGCGCGTCGTGACCAGGAACGGCAGCGAGGGGATCGCCATCACCTCGAGGGCGTCCACCTCCTCCGAGATGCGCATCGAGCCCAGCTGGGCCGTGAATCCGCACCCGACGGTGGCGGCCAGGGCGATGCCCGAGACCAGGGGTGCGATCTCACGGGTGTTGAAGTACGCCGAGATGAAGCCTGCGAACGCCGCGGTGCCGAGCTGGTCGAGCGCGGCGTAGCCGGACAGCCCGACCTGGGCGCCGGTGAAGAAGGTCATCGCGAGGATCACGCCGACGGTGCCGCCGATCACGGCCAGCGCGCCGCTGCCGAGGGTCACCTCCGCGAGGATGCGGAGGATCTCCTTCTTGTAGCGCCGGATCGCGCGCGGCGTCCACGCGAGGGCCTTGATGAAGAACGCGAGCTCTTCACCGAGGCTGTCGAGGGTCTTCAGCGGCTTCACGTAGACCGCACGGATGCTGGCCATGGCGCCCTACCCGGTCTTCGGCGGGACGAGCTGGATGTAGATCGCACTCATCACGAAGTTGACGATGAACAGAAGGATGAAGGTGACCACGACCGACTCGTTGACGGCGTCGCCGACGCCCTTCGGACCGCCGGCGGCGTTCATGCCCTTGTAGCAGGCGACGACCGCCGCGATCAGGCCGAACACGAGCGCCTTCGCCATGCCCTGCCACAGGTCCGGCAGCTGGGACAGTGCGGTGAAGCTGGCGAGGTACGCCCCCGGGGTACCGTCCTGCAGGATCACGTTGAAGACGTAACCGCCGGCGACGCCGACGACGCTGACCAGGCCGTTGAGGAAGACGGCGACCAGCATGGCGGCCAGGACCCGCGGCACCACGAGGCGCTGGATCGGGTCGATGCCCAGCACCATCATCGCGTCGAGCTCCTCGCGGATCTTGCGCGCACCGAGGTCGGCCGCGATCGCCGACCCGCCGGCGCCGGCGATGAGGAGCGCCGTACCGATCGGCGCGGCCTGCTGGACGACCGCGAGCACCGAGGCGGAGCCGGTGAACGACTGGGCGCCGAACTGCTTGATCAGGCCGCCGACCTGCAGCGCGATCACCGCACCGAACGGGATCGCCACCAGGGCGGTCGGGATGATGGTCACCGAGGCGATGAACCAGGCCTGCTGGATGAACTCCCGCAGCTGGAACGGTCGCTTGAACAGCGCCCGCATCACGTCGAGGCCGAAGGCGAAGAACTTCCCGGCGGTCCCGACGGGAGCAAGCGCCCGGCTCGCTGTCAACGACGACATCGGCCGATCAGCCGCCCGTCGCCATCGACATGTTCTCCTCGAACGAGCCCGGCGGCGGGGTCACGCCGTGCTCCCGGCACCACTCACCCGGGGGCCGCTGGCTGCGCCGGGGGATGCCGTTGGAGGGCTCGAGCTGCAGCGGGATCGGCGGCAGCGGCGGCAGCTCCTGGTCCTTCTCGGCCTCCAGCTCGTCGGCGTCCTTCTCCTCGGACATGCCGATCGGGCCGACCCGCTGGGCGTTGAGGAACTGACGCACGACCGGCTCCTCCGAGGACAGCAGCATCTCGCGGGGGCCGAACATCGCCAGGTGCCGGTGGTAGAGCAGCCCGATGTTGTCGGGCACCTTCCGGGCGGTGTTGATGTCGTGGGTGACGATCAGGAAGGTGGCGTCGATCTGCGCGTTGAGGTCGACGATCAGCTGGTTGAGGAACGACGTACGGACCGGGTCGAGGCCGGAGTCGGGCTCGTCGAAGAGCACGATCTCGGGGTCGAGCACCAGCGCCCGGGCCAGGCCGGCGCGCTTGCGCATGCCGCCGGAGATCTCGCCGGGGAGCTTGTCCTCGGCACCGACCAGGCCGACCAGGTCCATCTTCTCCATGACGATGTCGCGGATCTCGGACTCGGACTTCTTGGTGTGCTCACGCAGCGGGAACGCGACGTTGTCGTAGAGGTTCATCGAGCCGAACATGGCGCCGTCCTGGAACAGCACGCCGAACAGCTTGCGGATCTCGTAGAGCTCCTTCTCGGAGCAGGTGGCGATGTCGGTGCCCTCGATCACGATCGAGCCCTGGTCGGGCTTCAGCAGCCCGATGAGGGTCTTGAGGAAGACCGACTTGCCGGTCCCGGAGGGGCCCAGCATCACGCAGATCTCGCCGGCGGGGACGGTCAGCGTGACGTCGCCCCAGATGAGCTGCTTGCCGAACGACTTGCTCAGGTGCTCGACCTGAATCTCAACGCCCATGACCGCCTTCGTCCCTCCATCGGCACCGCGCGCGCTCCCCCGGTCCATGCACGCCTGACACTCCCCGCTCCCACTGACCGGTAACAACGCCGGAGTAGCGGCGAGGTTACGCGTCGGTTTCCTTCCCCGCGACCCCCGATCTACACCTCGGACGCGCGCCCCGTCTGGACCGCAAATGGCACGAGGGGCGGCCCACCTGTCGGGTGGACCGCCCCTCGTGAGGGTCGAGCTAGGCGGCGAGTCGCCGCGACGTCACTTGAGGGTGACGGTGGCGCCGGCGCCCTCGAGGGCCTCCTTGGCCTTCTCGGCCGCGTCCTTGGCGACCTTCTCGAGGATCGGCTTGGGGGCCGCCTCCACGAGCTCCTTGGCCTCCTTGAGGCCGAGGGAGGTCAGCGCGCGGACCTCCTTGATGACGTTGATCTTCTTGTCGCCGGCCGACTCGAGGATGACGTCGAACTCGTCCTGCTCGGCGCCAGCGTCGCCGCCGGCGGCGGCAGCGCCACCGGCCGCGGGGGCGGCGGCAACGGCGACCGGGGCCGCGGCGGTGACGCCGAAGGTCTCCTCGAACTGCTTCACGAACTCGCTGAGCTCGATCAGCGTCATCTCCTTGAACGCGTCGAGGAGCTCGTCAGTGCTGAGCTTCGCCATGGTGGCGTTTCCTTCCATTCGTTGGTCCGGCAGCTGCTGCCACCGGGCCGGGTTTCAGGTGGTGGTTGCGCCGGGGCCTAGGCCTCGGCGGTGTCGCCCTCGTCGGAGGTCTCCGCGGCGGGGGCCTCAGCCTCCACGGCGGGAGCCTCGTCAGCGGGGGCCTCGGGCTGCTCGTCGACAGCCGGGGCCTCCTCGGCGGCGACCGGCTCGGCCGAAGCCGTGCCAGCACCACCTGCGAGGATCGAGGGGTCCTGCTCGGCCTTCGCCTGGAGCGCGCCCGCGAGACGGGCGGCCTGGGCGAGCGGGGCGTTGAGCAGGTAGACGGCCTGGCTGAGCGACGCGAGCATCGCGCCGGCCAGCTTGCCCAGGAGCACCTCGCGGGACTCGAGGTCGGCCAGCTTGGCGATCTCGGTCGCGTCGAGGGGCTTGCCGTCCAGGACGCCGCCCTTGATGACAAGGGTCGGGTTC
Organism: Nocardioides sp. JS614; assembly: GCF_000015265.1. Taxonomy (NCBI): domain Bacteria; kingdom Bacillati; phylum Actinomycetota; class Actinomycetes; order Propionibacteriales; family Nocardioidaceae; genus Nocardioides; species Nocardioides sp. JS614. The sequence goes on along the minus strand of NC_008699.1, from coordinate 737,149 downwards.
GCCTTGGCAAAGTCACGCAGACCCTTGGCCGCCTCGACCACGTCGCCGTTGATGAAGGCGATAGCGGTCGGGCCGGTCAGCAGGTCGTCGAAGGCCGTGATGCCCGCCTCGGAGGCGGCCAGCTTGGCCAGCGTGTTCTTGACCACGGCGTAGTTGGCGTTCGCACCGAGGGAGCGCCGCAGTTCCTGCAGCTGCTTCACGGTGAGACCGCGGTACTCGGTCAGCACGGCACCGGCGGACTCGTTGAAGGACTCAACGATCTCCGCGACGGCCGCCTGCTTGTCTGCCCGCGCCATGGGTCTCCTTCCGGTGGTCGACCACCGGGAGCGAGGGGCCCGGGAAAGACGAACGCCCCGAGCACAGGCTCAGGGCGTGGACCCTCCGCGAGGAGGAACGTGCTCCGACACCTGCGCAGGCCGTCCGCGTCTCCGCGGAACCTTCGGTCGCACCACGTGCGTGGCGAGACAACCGGCGGTCTTTGGTTTCGTGGAGAACAGTACGGCGGTTCTGGTGGCGGAGCCAAATCGGAGCAATCGTGACCGTGGCACTGAGGGTCACTCCAAGACGTCATACGCCTCGAGCAACAGGTGCCACAGAGCAACAGGTAGCACCATCGGTATGACGTCCTGCGACCAGACCCCGGCGGCATCCCGACAGGTGCGTCCCTCCGGTCCGTCACAACGACGTCGACCCGCCCGGAGCACCGGGCGGGTCGACGTACGGGACTGCGGTCAGATCAGGGCTGGGCGTTCTCGTCCTCGAGCGCGACGTTGCGCGTCCGGTTCGGGTCGACCTGGATGCCGGGGCCCATCGTCGTGGAGACGGTGATCTTCTTGATGTAGCGGCCCTTCGAGCTGGCCGGCTTCAGACGGAGCACCTCCTCCAGCGCCGCGGCGTAGTTCTCCGCGAGCTGGACCTCGCCGAACGAGGCCTTGCCGATGATGAAGTGCAGGTTCGCGTGCCGGTCGACGCGGAACTCGATCTTGCCGCCCTTGATGTCGGACACGGCCTTGGCCACGTCCGGCGTCACGGTGCCGGTCTTCGGGTTCGGCATCAGGCCGCGGGGGCCGAGCACGCGGCCGAGGCGGCCGACCTTGCCCATCATGTCGGGAGTCGCGACCACGGCGTCGAAGTCGAGCCAGCCGCCGGCGACCTTGTCGATCAGCTCGTCGCCGCCGACGACGTCCGCGCCGGCCTCGCGGGCGGCCTCGGCCTTGTCGGCGTTCGCGAAGACCAGCACCCGGGCGGTCTTGCCGGTGCCGTGCGGGAGGTTGACGGTGCCGCGGACCATCTGGTCGGCCTTGCGGGGGTCGACACCGAGGCGCATGACCACGTCGACGGTCTCGTCGAACTTCTTCTTGCTGGAGGTCTTCGCGATCTTGATCGCGGCGAGCGGCGCGTAGAGCTCGTCCTTGTCGAACGACTCCGCCGCTGCGCGGTAGGTCTTGCTGCGCTGCATGAGCTTTCTCTTCTCTCTTCGAAAGATGTGGTGAGCGGGCCAGCGCGGCCCTGCCACGGATGTGCTGCTGGAAGACCAGCGTCAGTCGGTCGTGACGCCCATCGAGCGGGCGGTGCCCTCGACGATCTTCATGGCCGCCTCGATGTCGTTCGCGTTGAGGTCGGGCAGCTTGGTCTGGGCGATCTCGCGCACCTGGTCCTTGGTCAGCTTGCCGACCTTCTCCTTGTGCGGGACGCCGGAGCCCTTCTGCAGGCCCGCGGCCTTCTTGATCAGCTCGGCGGCCGGCGGCGTCTTCGTGATGAAGGTGAAGGACCGGTCCTCGTAGATCGTGATCTCGACCGGGATGACGTTGCCGCGCATGGACTCCGTCTGGGCGTTGTAGGCCTTGCAGAACTCCATGATGTTCACGCCGTGCGGACCGAGAGCGGTACCGACCGGCGGAGCGGGGGTCGCGGCTCCGGCCTGCAGCTGCACCTTGACGAGTGCGGCGATCTTCTTCTTCGGAGGCATTGCTTCTCTTTCTGTCTCGTGGTCATGACGAGGAGTACGTCGTACGCCTCTGCCACCTGCTGTCGCCCGATCTCACCCGGGCAACCTGTCTATTGTGCGGCGCGGTTCGCCGTGGGGCGAAATCTCAGACGCGCTGGATCTGGCTGAAGCTGAGCTCGACCGGGGTCTCGCGGCCGAAGATCTCGACCAGGGCCTTGACCCGCTGCGCCTCGGCGTTGATCTCGGTGATCGTCGCGTGCAGCGTGGCGAACGGGCCGTCGACGACCATCACCGAGTCGGAGACGTCGAAGTCCGCGACCTCGACCGGCTTCTTCGCCGCGGCACCGCCGGACGAGGCCGGAGCCCCCGCGGCGACCGCCTCGGCCTCGGCGCGGGCGACGACCGCCGGCGCGAGCATGTTCTCGACCTCGGACATCGACAGCGGCACCGGCTGGTGGCTGTGGCCGACGAACCCGGTGACCGACGGCGTGTGCCGCACCGCGGCCCAGGACTCGTCGGTCAGGTCCATGCGCACCAGGACGTAGCCCGGGAGGACGGTGCGGCGCACCATCTTGCGCTGGCCGTTCTTGATCTCGGCGACCTCCTCGGTGGGGACCACGATCTCGTGGATGTAGTCCTCCATGTTCAAGGAGATGATCCGGTTCTCGAGGTTCGACTTCACCCGGTTCTCCATGCCGGAGTAGGTGTGCACGACGAACCAGTCACCGGGCTTCGCCCACAGCTCGCGCCGGAACGCCTCGAGCGGGTCGCCGGGGTCGGCCTCGTCGGCCTCGGGGTCGGCAGCGGCCGCGTCCGGGCCGTCGTCGCCCTCGGCCGCGGACATCTCCAGGCTGCTCGCGCCGTCGTCCTCGGTGTCGTCGAGGCCCAGGGCCGCGTCGGAGTCCTCGTCGGTGACCTCGGCGTCCAGCCGCGGGTCCTCCTCGACCTCGGGGCCGTCGTTCGGCTCGCCGTACTGGTCCTCCAGAGTCGGGTCGACCCCGCCGGCCGGCTCCGGGGTGGCCTCCGGAGTGGACTCCGGGGTCGTCTCGTCGGTGTTCGCCGAGTCGTACTCCTGCTCAGACACGTACTGCTCCATCACGTTCGGGTGCTGCTCTGGTCGTCCGGCGAGGGCCGGAGTCAGGTGTCGGACTTGCCGGCGAAGATCGAGAAGACGAGCTTGCCGAAGCCGAGGTCGAGGACCGAGACCAGGGTCATGAAGAAGACCACGAACACCATCACCACGATGAAGTACGTGACCAGCTGCTCCTGGGTCGGGTAGACGACCTTGCGCAGCTCGGCGACCACCTGGCGGTAGAACGTGGGGATGCTCGTGCGTTGGGAGCCCCCGCCGCGCGATCCACGGACTGCCTTGCTGTCCGGCACGTCCTCCACCTCTCCTCGTTCGAGCTTGATCCGACCGATCCATCCTTGCAGGGCACGAGGGACTTGAACCCCCAACCTTCGGTTTTGGAGACCGATGCTCTGCCAGTTGAGCTAGTGCCCTCCGAGCGAATCCTCGCGCTCCGCATCACCACCCTGCGCAGGGCATGGCGAAGCAGCGTGATGATCCACCGGTGTCCTAAGCATAGGGGGTCGACCACGGCACCGCCTAACCTGCGGCGGTCGCCATCGCCACAGGTCGTGCCGAGCACCCGTAGGCTGGACGGGTGGGCGCGACGTGCCCGGGAGAGGAGCGCCTGTGGGTTCGGTGCGTCCGGTCTGCGCATGAACGTGACGAACGTCGATCTCAACCTGCTGGTCGCCCTGGACGCCCTGTTGACCGAGCGCAGCGTGACCCGGGCGGCTGAGCGACTGTCAGTCGGGCAGCCGGCGATGAGCGCAACCCTCGGCCGACTCCGCAAGCTGTTCGGCGACCAGCTGTTCGTGCGCACGGGTGGCGACATGGTCCCGACCGCCATGGGGCAGGCCCTGGTCGGACCGGTCACGGAGGCGATCCGGGCCGTCCAGGCGGTGCTGGACGTGGTGGACGCCTTCGATCCGACGACGGATCGACGGACCTTCACCGTGATGGCCAGCGACTACGTGGGACTCGTCCTGATCCGTCCCCTGGTGCGCAGGCTGAGTGTGGAGGCGCCCGAGGTGCGCCTGATCGTGCAGCCGGTGGCGGCTGACTACGAGGCGATGATTCGTCAGGGGCGGGTGGACCTAGCGATCCTGCCCGGCGAGATGCTCGATCCCGCGCCCGAGCTGCGGCGAGAGTCGCTGTTCCAGGACCGTTACGTGTTCGCGGTCGACGCGGACGACGCCAGCATCGGCGACCGGCTGACCATCGAGCAGCTGGCGTCGCACCGTCGCCTGGCCACCGGTGACCGCGAGCTACCGGCATTGGGCGACCGCCAGCTGGACGGCCTCACCCTCGACCCCGCGGCCGAGCTGAGCACCCAGACGTCCCTCCTCGCCCCGTTCTTCGTAGCCGGCACCGGGCTCATCATCCTGACGCTCCAGAGACTCGTGGACGAGCTCGGATGGGCCGGGATCAGGGCCGTCGAACCGCCGCTCCCCCTGCGAACCATCGACGAGTGCCTGTTCTGGAGCATCCGCCGCGACTCCGACGTCGGCCACCGGTGGCTGCGCCAGGAGATCCTGACGACCGCCCAACAGCTGTGACCGAGGCGCTGCGCCGGCGGGCGGACGCCGGCGCAGCGCCTCGGTCACAGCGGCGGGCGGAGGGCCTGGGGCGGGCGACGTCTCCTCGCAGGCTCCCCGTCTAGCCACCCGCCTACCGGTAGGGGATGGCCGTGTACTTCATCTCCGTGAACTCACGGAGACCCTCGGCAGCACCCTCACGGCCGATGCCCGACTGCTTGACCCCGCCGAATGGCGCGGCCGGGTCGGACACCACCCCGCGGTTGACGCCGACCATTCCCGAGCGGAGCCGACGAGAGACCGCCAGACCTCGGTCGAGGTCGCGGGTGTAGAGATAGGAGATGAGTCCGAACTCGCTGTCGTTGGCGAGGGCTACCGCCTCGGCGTCCTCGCCGAACCTCACGATGGGCGCGACCGGACCGAAGATCTCGTGCTTGAGGATCTCCGCGTCGGGCTTGACGTCTGTGAGGACGGTGGCGCGGTAGGAGTAACCCGGCAGGCCATCGTGGCCGCCACCGGTCGCGAGCGAAGCGCCCTCGCGCAGCGCGCCGTCGACCAGCTCCCCGACCTTGCGCTGGGTGTCCTCGTTGACGAGCGGCCCGAGCTCGACCCCCTCGTCCAGGCCGTTGCCGTGGCGCACGCCGGCCATGCGGGCCGTGAACCGCTCCACGAACTCGTCGGCCACCCGGTCGGCCACGTAGATCCGGTTGGCCGCCGTGCACGCCGAGCCACCGTTGCGCAGCTTCGCCACCATGAGGCCCTCGACGGCCTCTTCCAGGTCCGCGTCGTCCAGGACGACGAACGGCGCGTTGCCGCCGAGCTCCATCGAGGCTCGGACGACGTTCCTGGCAGCCAGCGCCAGCAGCTTGCGGCCCACCTCGGTCGACCCGGTGAAGGACAGCGCCCGCACCCGGGGGTCGCCGAGAGCGTGCTCGACCAGCTGGCCGGCACGGGTCGTGCAGACCACGTTCAGCACGCCGTCGGGCAGCCCAGCGTCGGCCAGCAGCTCGGCGAGGGCGAGCGCGGTGAGCGGGGTCTCGGCAGCCGGCTTGAGCACGGCCGTGCAGCCCGCGGCCAGCGCCGGTGCGATCTTGCGCGTGGCCATCGCCGCCGGGTAGTTCCACGGCGTGACCAGCAGCGCCACGCCGATCGGCTCCTCGGTGACCATGATCCAGTTCTGCCCACTGGGCGAGCGACGCATGTCACCGTGGGCCCGGACGGCCTCCTCCGAGAACCACCGGAAGAACTCCGCCGCGTACACCACCTCGCTGCGTGCGTCCGGGAGCGCCTTGCCGTTCTCCAGCACGATCAGGCGGGCCAGCTCCTCGGACCGCTCCGTCATCAGCTCCCAGGCCCGCCGCAGCACGACGGACCGCTCCCGGGCCGGGGTCTCGGCCCAGGTCTCGTGGGTTCGAGACGCCGCATCCACGGCGGCGGCCATGTCCTCGACCGAGCCGTCGACGACGCGGGCGAGGACGCCGGTGGTCGCCGGGTCGACCACGGCGAACTCACCGCGATCGCCTCGCGACTCCTGCCAACCGCCGTCGATCCACAGGCCGCTGCTCATGGTTGCTCCTTCGAGGTGGGTGCGAGTGGCTTGAGGTTGCGCTTGAGGTCCGTGAGGCTGTCGACGAACCGGCCGTCGAGCCCCGCCATGTCGTCGACGATGGCCTTGGCCAGGACGAGGTCCTGCTCGGGTGACCCGATCGACTTGTAGAGCGTCGTCCCGGCGGCGCGGGGGCCGGGGTCGGCGACGAAGTCGCCGAGGATCCGGACCCTCGACCGGTCGAGGCCGATCGAGGCGGCGTCCAGCGCGTCACCGGACTCCTCGAGCACGTCCGGGGTGTCGATGACCAGGACGGCCGCGCCGGCCAGGACCTCGCCGGGCAGCTCGCGCTGGTCAGGCATGGTCGACCCGATGGACAGCACCAGCGGGACGGCAGCCAGCTCCTCCGCGCGGACCACCACCGACGACGAACCGGTGCCGACGTAGACGACGTCGGCGTCCCGTGCCGCCGAGGCCGCATCGGGCACCGGGACGACCGGGATGCCCAGCTCGCCGCTCAGCCGCTCGGCGAACCCGGCACGGTTGGCCTCGTTCCGGCTGGTGACGTGCGCTGCCTTGACGGGCAGCGCGGCGGCCAGGGCACGGAGCCCGGCCTGCGCCTCGGCGCCCGAGCCGATGACCCCGACGGTGAGCGGACGCTCCGGCTGGCCGAAGTACGCCGTCGCGGCGGCAACCGCGCTGCCGGCCGTGCGCAGCGTCGTGATCATGGAGGCGTCGACGATGCCGAGCGGTCGCCCGTCCTCGGTGGAGAACAGGTGGATGGCGTAGCGCAGCACGCCGCCCGGCGAGTAGTGGAACTCCTTGTAGCCGAACACGCCGAGCGATGGCAGCGAGGCGGCGAGAACCCGCATCCAGCCGCCGGGCAGCCCGAGGTTGAGCCGCTTGACGGCCGAGCTGGGATCGCGCCGCATGTCGGCCGCGGTCCGGGCCGAGGCCAGGGCGAGCGCCGGCGTGCCGTGCCGCAGCACCTCCTCGGCGCTGACCACCCTGACCTTCGTGGCGTCCGGCTCGATCATGCCTGGATCCGTCCGCGGAAGAACTCGGTGTCCGGCTCGTCGGTGACGTCGAGGCCGCTGGCGATCGCAGCCGCACGCAGCGTGCGCATCTGCCGGTCCAGGAGCCGCATGTGCGGCGGCCGCACCGGGCCGCCGTTGAAGCCCTGCAGCCAGCCCTGGTACTTCCATAGCATTCGGTGCACGAAGACGGTGCCGCCGTTGGCCTCCTTCATCAGCGAGCCGGTCGCCTGCCGGGCCGGGTGCAACCGCCAGTAGATCTCCATGGCCTCGTCGTAGCGCTCCGGGTCCTGGAGCAGCTCGAAGTAGCGGGGCACATCGCCGCCGAAGTACTCGTAGTTGGACGTCCCCATCCACCGCATGCCGTAGGTCGTGATCCACGCCGGGGAGTTCATCTCCAGAGGGTCCGCGACGACCACATCGTCCGCGAACCGGCGGAACACGTCCGCGATGCCGGCCACGCCTGGTTCGGCCACCTCGTTCTTGATCGCCACGACGTTGGGCACGTCGTCGACGAGTCGCCGCAGCCAGTCGACCGCAAAGCCGGAGGGGTGCAGGCGCTCGAAGTTCCAGAGGTTCATCGCGAACACGATCAGACCGAGGTGACTGGCCTCGGCGAGGGCTCGCGTGTAGGCGACGACCTCCTCGCCGCTCTGCGGGTAGAACCCGATCGGGTAGGACGGCATCACCAGGTCCACGCCGGCCCGGGCGGACCGGCGGATCAGCTCGACGTTCGCCTCCACCGTGGGCTCGGCGGCCTGGAGGATCGTGATCGCCTCGCCACTCTCCGCGACGCAGATGTCGATGAAGCGTTCGAGCTCCTCGGGCGTGGTCCCGCACTCGGCCACGATGAGGAAGCCGCTGAACCCGAGCTCGAGCTCGTGGTGGATGTCGTGGACGATGGCTGCCTCGTTGAGCCCGGACATGTCCGACGTGAACGAGGGCATCACGCACCCGGTCACGCCACTCAGGTTCTGCCGGGCCCAGGCGCGGGCGTCGGTGGCGTTCTCGTAGCTGGCCACGAGGGTCTCCTTCGGTGGGGGCGCGAGCGCGCCGGAGTAGTCGGGTGCGGGGTGGATCGGTCGACCGCCGGTCAGGCGATCGAGAGGCCGCCGTCCGGGCGGACGACGTGACCGGTCAGACCCGTGCTCTGACTGGTCAACAGGTAGAGGTAGTGAGGAACGAGTTCCTCGGGCGTGAGGATGGTGCGCAGTGGATTGAGCGCACGGATGCCGGCCACCGAGTCCTCGACGTTCTCGTAGACCTGCTGCCGCCCCGTGGCCTCGCCGTCCGCCGCCACCCGGCTCAGCGGCGTCACCACCCCGCCCGGAGCGACCGCGTTCACGCGTACCGCGGGCGCCAGCTTGGCCGCGAGCGACCGCACCACACCGAGCGCGGCGTGCTTGGAGGCGGCATAGGCGATGCCGGCGCCGTTGCCGGACACGACGTACGACGCGTCGGACAGCGTGAAGAGCATGACGCCACCCGCTTGCGTCACCGCCTCGGCGGCCGCGCAGGCACCCACGACGTAACCGACCACGTTGACGTCGAGGACCGTGCGGGTGAGGTCACGCAGGGTGGCCGGGTCGGCATCGCGGACGTGCACGCCGCCGTCGTGCACACCGGCGTTCCCGATGAAGCCGTCGAGGGCCCCGAACTCGCGAAGGGCCAGCCGCACGGCCTCGAGATTGGCCTCCGGATCGGTCACGTCGCCGACGACGCGGTGCCGACGGCCGGGAAGGGCGATCAGGTCGTCGGCGGCGGCGAGCGGAACTCGGTCGAGCTCGACGACGTGACAGCCCACCGAGCGCAGACCCGCCGACAGCGCAGCTCCGATGCCGGTCGCTGCCCCGGTCAGGAGCATTGCCCGTCCGGCGAGCTCGTGGTCACCGGCCTGGGACACGGACCCTCCTCGTAAATTTGGATGCGTTGTTCATAATGCGAGCATTATGCTCGCATCGAGACTGACACGCTGTCAAGCGTCGTCCGGCTCGGACCGGCCCCCCGGGCCGGCCATCGAGGCGCACGGCGGCATCGATGCCGGCGATGGGGTGCATCAGCACGCGTGGATGGCCTGAGCCCCCCAGGGTTCCTAAGGTCGTCCCCGACGCAGACTCAGGAGGCATGACGTGGAACTCTCAGGCGGTGCGATCACGCACCTACGGCACGTGGGGATCGCGGCCCCGGACTTCGAGGACGCCGCGGAGTTCTACCGGGCCAAGTGGGGCCTGGTCCCGGTGGCCGAGGACAGCGGCATCGTCTTCCTCGGCTCGCCGGCCTCCCCGGAGAACTACATCCTCCGGGTCCGCAAGGACGCCGCCAAGCGGCTCGACGTCGTCGCGTTCGGCGCCCGGTCGACGGGCGACGTGGACGCCCTCGCGGAGTCCCTCGGGGGTCGCGGGATCCGGCTCGACCGGCAGCCCGGCGCACTCGACACCCCGGGCGGTGGGTACGGCTTCCGCTTCTTCGACCCGGACGGCCGCCTCATCGAGGTGTCCAGCGACGTGGAGACGCGGCCCGCCCGGTCGCTCGAGCCTGGCGAGTCGATCCCGCAGAAGCTGAGCCATGTCGTCTTCAACAGCACCGACGTACCGGCGACGAAGGCGTTCTACGAAGAGCTGCTCGGGCTGCGCCTCTCGGACTGGCTGGCTGACCAGATGTGCTTCCTGCGCAGCGGCGCCGACCACCACATCCTCGCCATCGCCCGGGGCCCGCACGTCTCGCTCAACCACATCTCCTTCGAGATGCGGGGCCTGGACGAGTACATGCGCGGCACGGGCCGGCTGATGCGCCACGGCCACGACATCGTGTGGGGGCCCGGCCGCCACGGACCCGGCGACAACACGTTCTCCTACTTCTTCGACCCGTTCGGCAACATCATGGAGTACACCACCGAGCTCGAGAAGATCCCCGACGAGGACACGTGGGTGCCCCGGGTCTTCGAGATCAACGAGGAGAACTCCGACCAGTGGGGCACCGCCAACCCGATCACCGAGGTGATGATCCCGGCACAGTTCAACGATCCCGATGACGGGCTCTGGACGTCCTCGCCAGTGTGAGAATGGGGGCAGGCCGTCGACTGGATATCCGCACTGTGGCTAGATTAGCCACAGTGCGGATATCCAGGTCCGCCGGCTCGACAGGATGGCATGCCATGAGTGAGACCAGCCCAGCCCCACGCGGCCAGCACGTGAAGTCGCTGTCGCGGAGCACGCTGGTCATGCGCGTCCTCGCGGACAAGCCCATGCGGCCCGCCGACCTCTCGCGCGAGCTGGACAAGCCCTGGGCGACGATCTACCGCGCGGTACGTGTGCTGACCGACGAAGGCATGCTCCAGCGCGATCCCGACACGGGCGAGTACTCCGTCGGTCCGATGATGTGGGCGATGGCAACCTCCTACATCCGCGACCACCCGGTTCTGGGCATCGGGCTCGGCCACCTCGAGCAGGCGCTGCCCCACGTACCCGGCCTGCTCAAGGTCACCGAGCGCAGCGGCTTCAACGCCGTCACGCTCTTCGCCGAGCAGAACCCTCAGGCCGCAGCGGTCACCCGGATCCGAGAGCAGTACCGCCTGCCGCTGCACTGCGCCTCGTTCGGGATCGTGCTGCTGGCACACGCACCCGCCGACTTCGTCGAGGGCTACCTCGCACGTCCGCTGGTGGCGGTCAGCCCGCGCACCATCACCGACCCCACGGCGCTGCGTAAGCGTCTCGCCGAGGTCCGCGAACAGGGCTACGCCGCGTCCCGGGCCGAGCTCCAGGACGACAACGGCTCGCTGTCGGTGCCGATCCGGCGCAAGGACGGCAGCGTCGCCGCAGCGCTCACCAGCGTGCTGCCTCTCCCGGTGCTCGACGACGCGGACGGGCAGGCAGTCCAGCTGAAGACGCTGTCGGAGACCGCCGGGCGGATCTCGGAAGCGCTGGGCTGGCGGGGGGCCTACGGCTGAGCCGGGCCGGCACTCGGGTCAGGCGCGAGCGGGGGCGGGCAGTCCTGCGACGAGGGCGCATGCGTCCGTCAGCGCGAGGCCGTCCTCCCAGGCGCGTCGCAGCCGCGCACTCAGCTGCGGTGCGCCGAAGGTGACCCCGCCGGTGAACCGCCCCCGGTCGGAGTAGAGCGCCACCGGGCGCTGCCCGTCCGAGGTGTCACGCCACATGACGTCGACTGCGTCCTCGCGCCCGCGGCGCCCGACCATCTGGATCTTGACGCCGTGCTGGTCGGACCAGAAGTACGGCGCCCGTGTCTGGGCTTGGAGGTCATCGGGGTGCACGATGTTGTGGGCCACCAGCTGGGCCTGCTGGAAGGCGTGCGTCCAGTGCTCCACGCGCCGGGACGTTCCCGTACGCACGTCATGCCAGTTCGCCACATCCCCGATCGCGTAGACACCCGGAACCTCGCGGACCCGCGAGAACTGGTCGGTCGCGACGCCGTCCGCGAGCGGGATCCCGGAGCCAGCCAGCCAATCGGTGTTCGGCACGCAGCCGATCCCCACGGCCACCGCACCCGCCGACAACACCCTCCCGTCACCCAGCTCGACCTCGGTGAGCCCGGTCGGGCCACAGCGCAGTGCAACGACGCCCGTGCCCGACACGACCTCGACCCCGTTCTCGGCGTGGAGCTGGGCCAGGAGGCCGCCGACCTCATCTCCGAGCACGCGCGAGAACGGCGCCGGCAAGGCTTCGACGATCGACACAGGGACGCCCAGACCCGCGGCGGTGGAAGCGATCTCGGCCCCGATGAAGCCGCCGCCGACCACGACCAGACCATGGCCGGAGTCCAGCGCCCCGCGGAGGGCGCTGACGTCGGCCAACTCGCGCACGGTGTGCAGGGCCACGGTCCGCGGGGCCGAGAGGGTGCGTGGCCGGACCCCGGTCGCGATGACCAGCGCGTCGTAGCCGAGCGTCGTGCCGTCGACGAGCGTCAACGTGCGGTTGGCCACGTCGACCCCGCCCGCGGCCACACCGAGGCGCAGCTCGATGCCTGCGCCACCCAGCTCCTCGACCGAGGCCAGCGCGATGTCCTCCACGCTCCACTCGCCGGAGAGCAGCTGCTTGGAGAGCGGCGGCTTGTCGTACGGCGCCACCTTCTCGGCACCGACGATGACGACCTGCCCGGTGAATCCCGCTGCCCGCAGGCCCTGCGCAGCCCGGGTCCCACCGACCGAGGAGCCGACGACCACCACCCGATCGGGGATCTGCTTGCTCATTCGCTGCCCACTCATTCCTTGCCGCTCTGCCGCTTCATGCCTGGCCACGGGTTCCGGCCGCAGGGTCGTCGCCGCCCACGGGCGTCGTCGGCTCCCGGTGCAAGACGTTGCCGGGGTCTGCGGCGAACGCGACGACCTGGGCCAGTTCCGACTCTGAGAGCATCGTGAGCGCCTCGAGGACGGTCGCGTCGATGACGCCGGTCGACTCCACCCGACCGGCACTGATCTGGAGGCGGGTACCCCGGCCATGGGGCACGAGCGCCAATGTCACGGAGGCGAACTCGTTGTGGACCCGCCACTTCTCCTGCGGGCCGGACGTCGCGTCGTCTGGTGAGGTCATCAGAAGATCGAGCCGAGCTGGGAGTCGGTCGGATGCTCGGTGTCCAGGTGCACGACCCGCTCCCGGAGCAGGAGGCGACCGTCGTGACGCTCGATCCGGTCGACCCGCTCGGCCGTGGCCAGGCTGGGAGGCTCGGGGAGCCGGGACCGCATCACCATGACGTTGGTACGCACCCGCCAGGCCCGATCGACAGCCAGCTCCTCGATCCGCACGTTGGAAACGAAGTGGCGCACGAACGCCGCCGGTCGCTCGGCCCAGGCGAAGTCCGAGTCGACGCGCTGGAAGCGCATCGAGAGGAAGCTCTTCGACTCGTTGGCGAACTCCAGGACGGCGTCGTACTGGCCCTGCGTCGGCTCCTCGCGGGCCACCGGCACCGGCATCCGGTAGGTGAAGTCGTCATGGAGCAGGTCCAGCCACTCGGCCTGACGGTGAGTGTCGAGGAGGTCGGCCTCGTCGACCAGGAACTGCTCGATCTCGCGGTGCAGCTCGACGGAGATGCCGCTCATCGGCGAGCCTCCATCTGCTCGAGGTAGCGCCTGACCAGGTTGCGCTGATTAGCCTCCGTTAGGTCCTGGCGGACGATGCGACCGGGTCCGGTCCACGGCGGCGTCGCGCGCTCGCCGACATCGACGCCGAGCTCGTAGTTGAACGGCACGACGCCGGCGACCGAGTCGCCGAGCCCCGCGTCGATCCGACGGAAGTTCTCGAGGTCGTCCGCCTCGAAGAACGAGGCGGCACCGTGCTGACGGGTCGAGTAGAGGTAGGACCTGCGCTTCCAGTCCGCGCTGGCATCCTTGGGCACGAGCGTCCAGTAGGTGACGCGGTGCCGGTGTGGGTCGAGCGGTGTGATCTGGCGCAGCTGGGTGAAAGCCACCGCACCGTCGGCGTCGGTGCCGAAGTAGAGCGGGGCCGTCGTGATGAAGAGCAGGTTCGGATAGACCATCCCGTGGATCACGGTGGTCCGCTCCCGGAACCTCCGGTGCTGCTCATCGGCGTCGATCGTGGCGAGGAGGTCGTCCTCGTAGCCCAGCACGACGCCGGGCACCCCCTCGTCGACGAGGTACTGCGCTCGCAGCGAGTGTCCGTGCGGGTCGTTCACGACGAACCCCTCGACGGCGCCCGCCTGGGTCCCCATCACCCCGAGGTCGAACATCGTCTTGTGCGCGGTCTTGAGGTGGTAGCCGTCGCCCGCGAAGTTCTCGACGTGGATCTTCCAGTTCCCGCGGACGTCGACCGTGTGGGCGCCGCCGTGGACCTCGAGCCCTCCTGGGAACAGCTCGAAGAACCCTTGGAGGTACCACAGCATGTCGCCGAGGCTCTCCTGGAGGCCCGGGCCGTCCGGGGACCAGGTCGCGAAGACCAGGCCACAGCAGATCTCCACCCGGGCCTTGCGCAGCCCGAGCCGGGACGGGTCGAAGTCCGGGCCGTAGAGCGAGCGGCGCCCGGGCACGCCCTTGAGGTCGCCGTCGCCGCCGAAGACCCAGCCGTGGTAGCCGCACCGGAACGTCGTGGTGTTGCCGTAGGCGAGCTTGCACACCTCGGTCCCGCGGTGGGTGCACGAGTTGAGCATCACGTGGATGTCGCCACCCTCGGTCCGCGACATGATCACCGGGTTCGCACCCATGCTGCGGGTGACGTAGTCGCCGGGGGCGGGGACCTCGGACTCGTGCCCGATGAAGATCCAGTTCTCGCCGTAGATCGTGGCGAGCTCGCGCTCCAGCACCTCCTGGTCGCGGTAGTAGGAACGCGGGATGCTGACCGACCGCTCAGTGGTCAAGACGAACTCCTCTCCCCTGGGGACTCGGGTGTGGCGGCGATGCCAGAGTGATCATTCCGAGGCGCTGAGCGCACGCGCCGGGCAGCTGAGGATGGCAGCGCGTGCCGCCTGCTCCAACGCGTCCGGGACATCCTCGCCCCCGACCAACTGCACGTAGCCCTGGTCGTCCAGCTCGAAGACCTCGGGGGCCTCGTCGGCGCAGTTGCCGTACGCCTGGCAGCTGGGGCGATCGATGTGGACCTGCACTGTTGTCACTGCTCCTCGAACGTCGACGAACCGATTGGGGTCGGACTCTAGGCATCCACCCCCCAGAACAGAAGATACTTCGCAGAAAATTCGCGAGAGAGGAAGACTCCACCCCCGCCGCGCGGCCCATCCCGCTCCACGGCTCGCTTCGCGGCCGCACGCTACTCCGGTTGCGCCGGCGCCGACCGGATACCTCACGCTGACGGCACGCCCTATGATTCCGCCATGTCGAACGATGATGGTCAGCGCGTTCCAGCCGTGAGTTCCGCCGCCAACGCGCTGCGCCTGCTCATGCTGCTCGAGCACCAGCCCTCCCTGAGGGTCGTGGACGCCTCCAGGGCGCTCAACGTCGCCGGGTCGACCGCCCATCGGCTGCTGACCTGTCTCAAGGACGAGGGATTCCTTCGCCAGCCCGCGGGATCCAGGGCGTACGTGGCGGGACCCAACATCCTCAAGCTCGCCCGGCACTTCAGCGACCAGAACTCGCTGGAGCGGATCGCTCACACCCACCTCGAGCGGCTGTGCAAGCAGGTGAACGAGGCGGTCAACCTGCAGGTGCTCGTGGGCCACGAGGTGCTCTGCCTCGACGCGGTGGTCGAGGATCGGCACGGCCTCCAGGTTCGAAGCATCCGGGGCCAACGCGTGTCGGCGTCGGTGTCGGCGGCCGGCAAGGTCCTGCTCGCGGCCCTCAAGCCCGCCGAGCTGGAGGAGGCACTCGGCCAGGATCCGCGGCACCCGGATGCCGACTGGAGCGCGACGCTGCACGCAGAGCTCGCAACCATCCGTGAGTTCGGCTACGCCACGAACATGGGCGAGCGCGAGCCCGGCGTCCACGCGGTGGCCGTTCCGATCAACGACCCCACCGGCAAGTCGATCGCCGCCCTCGCCGTCGCGGCGCCCTCGGTCCGCCTGCCGCACGTGCGCGTCAGCGGCCTGATCACTCACCTGCGCGCGGCCAGCGGCGCGATCACCCTGGACTACTTCGGCTCGGACTGACTGCCGCTCCTTTTCCTCACAGGGGAATGTTTCGAGAGATCGTTCCACCTTGCTCGACCGCCTGATTACTGTGCGCGGCACACCCAGAGCCAGGGCCGGCTGCCCCGGCGCCCCGCACGCGGAGGCCGGCCCCTCACCAGCACGGAGGCGAGCCGCGCGTGACCACATCGTCGAAGATCCGCACCGACCTCGCGGTCGATCCGACCGCCACCGGTGACGACCGCGCGAGCAGCGGCTCGGGTGGTGGCGATCTCGCCACCCACTTGCAGCGGTACGCGCTGCTCCTCGCCCTGGTCGCGCTGATCGCCGTGTTCTCCGTCCTTCGGACCGAGACCTTCTTCACCGTCGCCAACCTCACCACGATCCTGAGCATCCAGGCGACCGCCGCCATGCTCGCGATGGGCGTCACGCTGGTGCTCATCATCGGAGAGTTCGACCTCTCCGTCGCCGCGGTCATGGGGTTGTCGGCAAGCCTGATCGCCTACCTGACCACCGAGCACGGCGTCTCGGTGCCCCTGGCCTGCCTGGTCGCACTGGCGCTGGCCGCGATCGTCGGCCTCGTCAACGCGGCGCTGGTCGTCGGCGCGGGACTCAACTCGTTCATCGTCACCCTCGCGGTCGGGACCCTGGTCCAGGGGCTGGCCATCGGTGTCGCCGGCTCCGTGACCATCGGCGGCCTCCCGACGTCGTTGACCTACCCCTTCCAGAGCCGGTTCCTCGACGTCCAGGCGGCGTTCTTCTTCATGCTCGCCGTGGCCTTCGTCCTCTACCTCGTGGTGGGCCGGATGCCGATCGGGCGGAGCATGTTCTTCACCGGCAATGCTCGGGCCGCCGCCGAGCTCGCCGGGGTCCGCACCGCCCGGGTACGCGTCGGGGTGATGATGACCGCGGGACTGCTCGCCGGTGCCGCGGGCGTCATGTTCGTGGGGCAGACCGGCGCCGCCAGCCCGTCGATCGCCGACCCGTTCCTGCTGCCCGCCTACGCCGCTGGGTTCCTCGGCGCTACTGCGTTCACCCCCGGTCGGTTCAACGTCTGGGGGTCGGTGTGGGCGGTCTACCTGCTCGCCGTCGGTACCACCGGCTTCCAGTTCCTCGGACTCGACAACTGGGTGATCAATGTCTTCAACGGCGGCGTTCTGGTCCTCGCCGTCGGCCTCAGTCGCTTCTTCGCCCGCAAGGCCCGCACCTGAGCACCTCCCCTCCGCCCGTCTCGGAACCGCGCCAACCGAAGGAAGAGAACATGTCCCAGAAGCCCCTGCGGCTGCTCGCAGCCGCCGTCGTCTCCGCCTCGCTCGCCCTCACCGCGTGCTCGGCACCCGAGAGCACCGCCTCCGTGAGTGAGCAGGACGCCACGTCCGAGATCGCAGTCGCGATGACGGAGCTCATCGAGCAGCACTCGAGCGCCCCCGAGTTCACGCCGCCCGGGCCGGCCGTCGACACGTCGGCGTTGAAGGGCAAGACGATCGCCATCGTCGCCATCGACCTCCGAGTGCCGACCCTCGCCGACGTCGTGGCCAACGCCAAGGTCGCAGCCGGGTTGCTCGGGCTCAAGGTCACGGTCTTCGATGCGAAGAGCCAGGCGACCCTGATGCGGCAGGGCATGCAGCAGGCCATCGACAACCGCGCGGACGCGATCATCAGCGACGGGCTGGTCATGCAGGTGGTGGCCGACCAGATCAAGGCCGCCAAGGACAAGGGGATCCCGACCATCGACGTGGTCAACAGCCCGCCGGTCGCGGACGTGCCGGGTCAGGGCTCGGACCCGAACATCTTCGGCAACGTCTCGCCCGACGCCGAGCTGGGCGGACAGCTGATCGCCGCCGCCGCCATCGCGAGCACCGACGGCGAGGCCAAGGTGCAGATCATGAACACCTCCGAGCTCACCGCCGCCCCGGCGATCGTCAAGGCGATCGCCGAGACCATCGAGAGCTGCGACACCTGTGAGGTCATCTCCACGACCGACACTGCTCTCAACGACTGGTCGACCCAGATCCCGGGGCTCACCGCGACGCAGATCCGCAGCAACCCGGACATCAACTTCATCCTCCCCATCTACGACGCCATGGGCATCTTCGCGACCACCGGTGTGCAGCAGGCCGCCGCGACCGGCAAGACGCGGGTCGCCTCCCAGGACGGCAGCCCCGCGGCGCTGGCCCTGGTCAAGCAGGGGGACGTGTTCGTCGCCAACGTGGCCAAGAGCTCCGCATGGGCCGCGTGGGCCGCGGTCGACCAGGCCATGCGCGGGATGCTGAAGATGGAGCCCGCGAACCCCGTCCTCCCCGTCCGGTTCGTCGACTCGGCCGCCCTGAAGGACGTCGACACCTCGACCTCGAAGTCGGTCGACGAGGCGCTCTTCGGACCGGCCTACCAGGACGGCTACAAGGAGCTGTGGGGCCTCTCCTGACATGCTGTCACCCGGGATCATCATCAGCGGACCGGCTCCGGCCCTCAGCGTCCGCGGCCTCACGAAGAGCTTCGGCTCGACGCAGGCGGTTCGGAAGGTCACCTTCGACGTCCGTAGTGGGGAGGTGCACGCTCTCCTCGGTCACAACGGATCCGGGAAGTCGACCCTGGTCAAGATGATCAGCGGTCTGGTCCGTCCGGACTCCGGTGGCTTCACCATCGGATCGGGGGACGACGGGATCCTCAGGATCGGCGTCGTCCACCAGGACCTGGCGCTCTGCGCTGACGCGACGGTGCTGGAGAACTGCTGCATGGGCGACGTCGTCGCGCGGCGAGGCCCGTTCGTCGACTGGGAGAAGGAGCGGCGGATCCTGCAGCCGATCCTCGACTCGCTGGCCGCGGACTTCCGCCCGAACACGATGGTTCGAGATCTCTCTCCGGCCAACCAGGCGGTGGTGGCGATCGCCCGCGCGCTCAAGCGTGGCGCAACGAGAGCCCCGCTGGACCTGCTGATCCTGGACGAGGCCACGGCCCGGCTGCGGGGGACGGACGCCGACATGGTGCTCGCCACCGCGCGCCGGGTCGCGGCCCAGGGCGGTGGGGTGCTGCTGGTCACCCACCACATGTCCGAGGTCCTCTCGGCGGCCGACCGGGCCACGGTGCTGGCCAGCGGTGCCGTGGTCGACACCGTCGACGTCTCCACCACGCACGAGGACGAGCTGCTCCGCATGGTCAGTGGTCGCCAGGTGACCGCGTTGCGGCGAACGTCGGCGACCACCGTGGCCGCCGACCGGCCGCCACGGCTGGTCCTGGACCGGGTCACCGGTGAGCAGGTCCGCGACCTGTCCCTGGAGATCCGCCCGGGCGAGGTGCTCGGCGTCACCGGCGCCACGGGCGCCGGGTTCGAAGAGCTGCCGTACCTGATCACCCGGCCGGACCGCTGCCACGCCGGAGCGATCCACCTCGACGGGCACAGGCTGCGCGGCCGGACCTACGCCCAGAGCCGGAGGAACGGGCTCGGAGTCGTTCCGGCAGACCGGCTCCTCAACGGCGTGTACGTCGCGGCATCGGTCCGTGAGAACCTCTCCCCGGTCGTACGCCGCGCCAACCGGATCCTCGGCCTGATCGCCGACCCCCGGGAGCGATCCTGGGCGCGTCGCGCCACTGGGGCGTTCCAGGTCCGGACGAGTGGCCCGGACGCGCCGATCGGGTCGCTCAGCGGAGGCAACCAGCAGAAGGTGCTGCTGGCCAGGGTCCTGGAGGACGAGCCGAAGGTGCTGATCCTGCACGAACCCACCCAGGGCGTCGACGAGCCGACCCGCCGGACGCTGATCGAGATCGTCCGCGAGGCCGCACGGGCAGGGACGGCTGTCCTCTACATCTCCTGCGACGTCGACGAGGTCGCCGGTGCGGCCGACCGGGTGCTGGTGCTGCGAGATGGCCGCTGCGTCCACGAGTCTCCGGGCGGGCTGGACCACGCTGACGAGATCTACGCCGCGAGCTACCTCACGGGAGCAGGCGTGCCGTGAGGCTCCTGATCCGCGGTGCGGACGCGGTGCTCACGAGCCACCCGGCTGCCGACAGCGTCCTGGTCGAGGACGGCGTGATCACCGCGATCGGGACCGGCCTGGTCGTCGACGCGGGCACCGGGATCGTCGATGCGCGCGGCGCCGTCGTCGTCCCCGGGCTCGTCAACACCCACCACCACATGTTCCAGTGCCTGACCCGGGTGCGTGGCCAGGAACACGGTCTGTTCGGCTGGCTCGGCGAGCTTTGGCCGCTGTTCGGCCGCCACGACAGTGCCTGGCAGGAGGCGGCCACCGCCGTCGCCGCGGGCGAACTGCTGCTGTCCGGCTGCACCACCACCGTGGACCATCACTACCTGCCTCCGGCATCCGGATCACCCGACCCGGTGGACGCCCAGGTCACGGCCGGGCGCCGGCTCGGGATCCGGCTGGTCAGCGCCGTCGGCAGCATGGATGTCGACGACGCCCACGGCGGGCTCGCCCCCGCTGCCCTGTGCGAGTCGACCGACCGCTACCTCCGTCGGTTGGCCGACCTGACCGACCGCCATCACGATCAGGGGCCGGCATGGCGGACCCGGATCGCGGCCGCCCCCTGCCACCCACTGGCGGTGACCTCGACGCTGGCGCGGGCGGCGCACGGCTTCGCGCGCGACCGCGAGCTCGGCTTCCACACCCACCTGGCCGAGGCTCGCGACGAGGAAGCGGCGACCGTCAGCGCCACCGGCCTCCGCCCGGTCGAGCTGCTGGCGGAGTGGGGCGTCCTCGGCCCGCGTACGTGGCTGGCGCACTGCGTCCATCTCTCCGACGGCGACATCGAGGTGCTGGCCGACACCGGCACCGCGATCTCGCTCTGCCCCACGTCGAACCTGCGACTGGGCTCAGGCATCAGCCGGATCCGTGACCTGGTCGACGCGGGCATCACCGTCTCGCTCGGCGTCGACGGGTCAGCGTCCAACGACGGCGGCAGTGCCCTGGCCGAGGCGCGCCAGCTGCTGCTGGTCTCCCGGGTGCACGGCGTCGAGCACGGACTCACCGCCTCCGAGGCACTGGTCGTGGCGACCACCGGAGGCGCCAGGGCACTGGGCCTGCCGGAGCTCGGCAGGATCGAGGTCGGCGCCCGTGCGGACCTCGCGGTCTTCGACGTCTCCGGGCTCAACGCCGTCGGCACGGAGGCGGACCCGGTGGCCGGCCTGCTGCTCTCGCCCCCGGCTACCGCCCGACACGTGCTGGTCGAGGGCGAGCTGGTGGTGCGGGACCACGCGCTGGTGAACGCCGACCCGGCAGAGCTGGCGGCTCGGGCTCGCGAGGTGGCCCGTTCGCTGCAGACCGGCTGAGCTCGACCGGCCCAGAGGCACCTGCCTCATACCCCGCGCATGTCCAGCACCTGGAGGGCCAGGAGGATCCGCAGCCGGAGCTGAGCGTCGGCGGTGAACGGACCCACGAGCGACTCGATGCGGGTGATCCGGTAGCGCAAGGTGTTGTAGCGGAAGTGCAGCAGGCGCGCGCTCTCGGCCACGCTCATCCCGGTGTCCAGGAGCACCCTGAGTGTCCGGTGGAGATTGTCGTGCTCGGGCGATGGAGCGGTGGCCGACGGCCCGAGCGCCTCGGCGGCGAACGCCGAGGGCTCCGTCGGGTCGTCGATCAGGGCAAGCAGGCGGTAGACACCCAGCGGGTCGAATGACAATGACAGCACCGTCCCGTCGGCGACGACCACGCGTTGCCCGTGTCCGACGCCGGCGGCGATCCGCTCGGTCGTCAGGTCCGGCGGGCCGTCGAGCCGTTCGCTCCGGTCCAGACGGACCTGGGCGGCGTGGAAGTGCCCGGTCGTCCCGAAGCACGGCAGCTCGCGGCCGCGCCGGGAGAGACGTCCCACCCGGGCATCATCGAGCGGGTCCGGGCCGGCCTCGGCCTCTTCCCGGCCGTCGCGTGGGAGATGGACTTCATCAACCCGGCGGAGCTGGCCGGGCTGGCGGTGGTCCCCACCTCAGGTGAGGAAGGGCTGCGGCACCGACTGCGGCTGGCGCGGCGGAGGGCCGGTCGGACCGCGCAGATCGACGCCTTCTGGGAGGCCGCGCGGCAAGCCTGCGGCGACGCATGACCGTGCCGGCCGGGCACGGTACCCGAGACGCGCCGGGTGGCCCGAGGCGGACGCCCGGGTCGAGGAGCGCAGGGCCGGTACGCCGGCAGCCCGCCGGGCCGGCCACCCTACGATATGGGAGTGACCGAGCCCCTGATTGACCTGTCCCGGACCGGCCTGGAGACCTTCAAAGCCGAGCAGCAGGAGGCCTATGACGCGCTCGTCGCCTCCGGGCTCAGTCTGGACCTGACCCGCGGCAAGCCGTCGGCGGAGCAGCTCGACCTCGCCGACGCGCTGCTCACCCTTCCGACGAGGACGACCACGCCGGACGGCGTGGACGCCCGCAACTACGGCGGCCTGGCCGGCATCACCGGGCTGCGCGCCATCTTCGCCGAGCTCCTCGGGCTCGAGCTGGAGCAGGTGTCGGCCCAGGGCAACTCCAGCCTGACGCTGATGAAGGACGTGCTGACCTATCTGTGGCTGCGCGGCGGTGTCGACTCCGAGCGCCCGTGGGGCCAGGAGGAGAGAGTCCGCTTCGTCTGCCCGGTGCCGGGCTACGACCGCCACTTCGCGCTCCTGGAGTGGTTCGGCATCGAGATGCTTCCGGTGCCGATGGTCGAGCACGGCCCCGACACCGACGCCGTCGCCGCCCTCGTGGCCGCCGACCCCACGGTCAAGGGCATGTGGCTCGTCCCGACGTACTCCAACCCCACCGGACACGTGACGACCCAGGAGGTGGCCGAGCGTCTCGCCTCCATGCCGACCGCCGCCCCGGACTTCAAGCTCTTCTGGGACAACGCCTACGCGCTGCACCACCTGTCGAGCGAGGAGACCAAGAGCGCCGACATCGTCACGCTCGCCGCCGTCGCGGGGCACCCGCACCGGCCGGTCGTGTTCGCCTCGACCTCCAAGATCACCCACGCCGGCGCCGGGGTCGCCTTCGTCGGCGGCTCGCGGGAGACCGTCGCCTGGTTCCACGAGAACCTCGGGCTCGGCTCGATCGGCCCGGACAAGGTCAACCAGCTGCGGCACCTGGAGTTCTTCGGCAGTGCCCAGGGCGTGCGCGACCACATGGCCAAGCACCGGGGCCTGCTGGCGCCGAAGTTCGCGGAGGTGGACCGGATCCTCGGCGAGCGGCTCGGCGGCCTCGGGATCGCGCAGTGGACGCACCCGCGCGGCGGCTACTTCGTGAGCCTGGACGTGCTGCCAGGCACCGCGACCCGGGTCATCGAGCTCGCCAAGGCCGCCGGTGTCGCACTGACGCCGGCCGGCTCCGCGTACCCCTACCGCGACGACCCGGCCGACACGAACATCCGGCTGGCCCCGTCGTTCCCCACCCTCAGCGAGGTCACGGAGGCGATGGAAGCCGTCACGGTCTGCGTGCTGCTCGCCGCCTCCGAGAAGCTCCTCGCCTGAGCCGCGCACCACCCGATGCGCGATCTCCACGAGCTCCCGAAGGCGCACCTGCACCTGCACTTCACCGGGTCGATGCGGCACTCGACGCTGCTCGAGCTCGCGGAGAGGGACGGCATCGTGCTGCCCGACCAGCTCGTGGAGGACTGGCCGCCGCAGCTCTCGGCGGCCGACGAGAAGGGCTGGTTCCGCTTCCAGCGGCTCTACGACGTCGCCCGGTCGGTGCTGCGCACGGAGGGCGACGTGCGCCGGCTGGTGCTCGAGGCCGCGGAGGACGACGTCCGCGACGGCGGCCGCTGGCTGGAGATCCAGGTCGACCCCAGCGGCTACGCCGCCCGCTTCGGCGGCATCACCGCCTTCACCGACCTGGTCCTGGACGCGGTCCGGGACGCCGAGCGGGCCACCGGCCTCGGCATGGCGGTGGTGATCGCGGCCAACCGCACCCGCCACCCGCTCGACGCCCGGACGTTGGCCCGCCTGGCCGCGCAGTACGCCGGCCGCGGGGTGGTCGGCTTCGGGCTCTCCAACGACGAGCGCCGCGGCAGCACCGCCGACTTCGCCCCGGCGTTCAGGATCGCCGAGCGGGCCGGGCTGCTGCTCGCCCCCCACGGCGGCGAGCTGCGCGGGCCCGAGCACGTGCGGCTGTGCCTGGACGCCCTGCACGCCGAGCGCCTCGGCCACGGGATCCGGTCGGCGGAGGACCCGGCCCTGCTGGACCGCATCGTCTCGGCGGGCGTCGCGCTCGAGGTGTGCCCGGTCTCCAACGTCGCGCTCGGCGTGTACTCCGACCTGACCTCGGTGCCACTGCCCACCCTGCTGGCGACCGGGGCGACCGTCGCGCTGGGAGCCGACGACCCGCTCCTGTTCGGCTCGCGGCTGGCCGGCCAGTACGCCACGATGCGCGCGGCCCACGACCTCACCGACACCCAGCTGGCCGAGCTGGCCCGGATGTCGGTGCGCGCCTCCCGGGCCCCCGGGGACGTCCGGTCCCGTGTCCTTGCCGACATCGACGCCTGGCTCGGAGCCAGTCCTGCGACGATGGGGCCATGAGCGACCCGAACCAGCCCGGCGAGCCGCAGCAGCCCTACCAGCAGCCCTACCAGCAGCCCTACGGCGCGGGGCAGTACCAGCAGCCCTACCAGCCCGGGCCGGGACAGCCGCCGTACCACTGGGCGCCCAAGCCGCCGGAGCACCCGTCGGCCACGACCGCGATGGTGCTCGGCATCATCGGCCTGGTCGGCATCCTCCTCTGCGGAGGCGTCACGCTCGTGGTGTCGCCGTTCGCCTGGGCGATCGGCAGCCGCGCGCTGCGGGAGATCGACGCCGAGCCCGGCCGCTACAGCGGCCGGGAGATGGCCTCCGCCGGCCGGGTGATGGGCATCGTCGGCACCGGCCTGCTGGCCCTCGCGGTCGTGATCGTGCTCGCCTTCATCGCCCTCTTCGTCGGGGTCGCGACCACGAGCCCGTAGCCGGGGATCCTCCCCGCGGGTCAGAGCTCACAACCGACCAGCACCGGCTCGTTGACCAGCCGGATCCCGAACCGCGCCTCGACCCCGTCGCGCACCTCGCGCGCGAGTTGCAGCAGGTCCGCGGTCGTCGCGCTGCCGCGGTTCGTCAGCGCCAGTGTGTGCTTCCCGGACAGCCTCGCCGGGCCCGCGCCGTACCCCTTGCCGAAGCCGGCCTGCTCGATCAGCCAGGCGGCGCTGGTCTTCACCCGGCCGTCGGGCTGGGGCCACGCCGGCGCTCCGTCCGGTACGGCGTCCGCGGGGACGACCGGGTTGGTGAAGAACGACCCGGCACTCCAGGTGTCGTGGTCGGCCGGGTCGAGGACCATGCCCTTGCCGGACCGCAGGGAGAGGACCGCCCGGCGCACCTGCGCCGACGGGGCCCGCTGACCGACCTCCACACCCACGGCGCGGGCCAGCTCGGCGTAGCTCACCGGCGCTCCGAGCGAGCCCTGGCGGAACTGGAACGTCACCGACAGCACGACGTGCCGCCCGGGGTCCTGCTTGAACCGGGAGGTGCGGTAGCCGAAGCCGCAGTCGGCGCCGGCGAACGTGCGGACCCCGCGCAGCGTCCGGTCCCAGACCCGGACGCTGGCGATCGTCTGGGCGACCTCCTGGCCG
Source organism: Nocardioides sp. JS614 (assembly GCF_000015265.1). Lineage (NCBI taxonomy): Bacteria > Bacillati > Actinomycetota > Actinomycetes > Propionibacteriales > Nocardioidaceae > Nocardioides > Nocardioides sp. JS614. The sequence continues at coordinate 711,907 of NC_008699.1, read as the reverse complement.
TAGGCGCCGACGTTCTGGATCGGCGTGGCGCCCACGGATCCGGGAATGCCGGACAGCGCCTCGATCCCGGACCACTCCCGCTCGACGGCGAGTGCGACCAGGTCGTCCCACGTCTCGCCGGCTGCGACCGTGACCAGGACCCCGCCGCAGGAGGCGCCGTCCTCGACGTCGGGTACGACGCCGCGCGTGGCGACCTCGACGACGGTGCCCGGGAAGCCGTCGTCGGACACGACGAGGTTGCTCCCGCCGCCGAGCACCAGCACGGGCTCGCCGGCGCCGTCGGCCTCGCTCACCGCCGCGACGAGCTCGTCCTCGGAGGTGGCGCGCACCCAGCGGCCGGCCGGACCGCCGAGCCGCAGCGTCGTGTGGTCGGCGAGATCAGGCACGGAGGACGGCCTTCGGCATGCCCAGGACCTTCTGGCCCGCGCAGGTGACCGTCAGCTTCACGGTCGTCACGCCGTCGGCCTCCTCGGCTTCCCCGGCGACCTCGACGTCGACGCCGCCCGAAGCCGGCACCACGACCGGGTTGGTGAACTTGCAGCCCAGGCTGACCACCTGCGCACCCGGGAACCATTCGGACACGGCCCGGGCGGCGAGCGCCATCGTGTACATGCCGTGGGCGATCACCCCCGGCAGCCCGACGCTGCGGGCCACCGCCTCGTCCTGGTGGATCGGGTTGTGGTCGCCGCTCGCCTCGGCGTACGCGACCAGGTCGGCGCGGGTGACGGTGAAGGTCCGGGCCGGCAGGCTCCCGGCACTCATGCCCCGGCCCCCCGATGCACCAGGGTGGCGCTGGTCGAGCAGACCAGCGCGCCCGCCTCGTCGGTGACCTCGCTGGTGGTGCCGATGATGTCGTTGCCGGCGATCTGGCGCAGGCTGCTCACGGTCAGTGTCGCGGTGAGCACGTCCCCGGGGACGACCGGGCGCTCGTAGGCGAACCGCTGCTCGCCGTGCACGATCCGGTGCAGCTCGATCGCCTCCGCCTCGAGGAAGGCGTTCATCGCCTCGAACGCGAGGACGATCGGGTACGTCGTGGGCGCCGGGCCGCCGTCGTACGCGCCGCCGGTGGCGGCCACGAAGCTCCGGACGTGCTCCTCGGTGACCGCATAGGGTCGGGTGGGTGGGAACACCCGGCCGACGAGCGACTGGTCGACAGGCATGGCGTCAACCTAGCCGGTGGCTCGTCGGCGTCGTGCTGGCGCTCGCCCTGGCGGCCGGCGCCGGATGCACCGGGTCGAGGCTCCCGTTCCCGGACCACGACGACCGGCGCTCCGGCTGCGGCCCGCTGACGTACGACGAGGTCCGCGGGCGACCGCCGGCGTACCTCGGCAAGCCCGCCCTCGACCGGTTCGCCAACGACCACGCGGTCTGTGCCGGGGTCTGGCTGCGGACCGGGCGGGGCTTCGTGCCCCAGGGCGTGGCCACCGCCGGCTGGGCGGCCTGGGTCAGCGGCTTCGACGGCGACGCTCCTCTGCACCACCGCTACTGCGCGATCACGCAGGTCGACCTCCGCACCGGCCGTACGATGGCCCGCCTCGACCCGGTCGCCGGGCAGGTCGGCGACCGCGACCCGGTGACCTGCCGGCACGGCGGCGGCCTGGTCCGCGACGCCCACGGCCTGTGGCTGGTCGAGACGAGCCGGTTGTGGCTGATCGACCCCGGGACCCTCGACGTCCGGCGGGTCTGGGCGCTGGCGGATCCGCTGCGGGGGTCCTTCGCGCTCCTCGACGGCGACGGCCGGCTCGGCATCGGGCGGTGGTACCCGCACCGTCCGGGCCGGGTCGACTGGTTCGACACCGACGCGCTGGTCGCCTCGACCGCGCTCGACATCACCCCGGCGACGGCACAGCGCTCCACGCCGGCGCCGCGCGCGACCCAGGGCGCGGTGTGGGGAGCCCTCGGCGGCGGGCGCCCGGGGGCGTGGTTCGTGCAGTCGGTGACCCGCTGCGGCGTGCTGGTCGGGCCCGACGGCACCCGGCGGCGCGCCTTCGTGCCGGGTGCGGAGGGGATGTCACTGGCGGGGCGCAGGTCGCTCTGGGTCGTCAGCGAGTCGGGCACCAGGCACTACCAGCGACTCGGCGGGCGGCCCGTCGTACCGATGCTGGTGCGCCTCGACCTCACCGACTTCGCCTCCTGGACCCGGCCCGGCTGCCGGGTCTGACCGGGGGCGGCTCGGAAATGACGTCGACCCGCCCGAGAGTCTCGGGCGGGTCGACGTGGAAGATCGCTCAGCGGGTCTCGCGGTGCGCGGTGTGCTTGCGGCAGCGCGGGCAGAACTTCGAGAGCTCCATCCGGTCCGGGTCGTTGCGCCGGTTCTTCTTCGTGATGTAGTTGCGCTCCTTGCACTCCACGCAGGCGAGGGTGATCTTGGGGCGAACGTCGGAGGTCTTGCTGGCCACGGGTTGTCCTTCGAGGTCGGTGCTGGTGTCACTGTCCAGGTCGCAGTAGCGGGGGCGGGACTCGAACCCGCGACACCACGATTATGAGCCGTGTGCTCTAACCACCTGAGCTACCCCGCCACGAGGGCACGGCTGCGCGGTCCAGAGTAACCCGACCACCCAACGTCTTGCCCAGAGCCCCTTTACGGAATCGAACCGTAGACCTTCTCCTTACCATGGAGACGCTCTGCCGACTGAGCTAAAGGGGCAACGACGCAGAACAATACACAGGGGGACGGGTGATCGAAAAATCGGCTGAGCCGGTCGCTTTCTACCGGCACAGCGACCGTTTCGCGGGTCCGTCCGACGGGCCGGTCGAGGCCTTCGAGTCGCTGCCGACGACCGCCGGGCCGTGGTCCCCCGACGCCCAGCACGGCGGCCCGCCCGCGGCGCTGCTGGCGCGCGCGATCGAGCGGCTCCCGGCCGCCGGGGGCGGTCGGGTCGGCCGGTTCACGATGGAGCTGCTCGGGCCGGTGCCGGTCGGGCCGGTGGCGGTCTCGGCGCGCGTGGTGCGGCCGGGGCGGTCGGTGCAGCTCGCGGCCGCCGAGCTCCACGACGTGGCCCGGGGCCGGGTCGCCGCCACCGCGGCGGCCTGGTTGTTCCCCCGGACCGCAGGACCGGGTGCCGGCCCGGCCCCGCTGCCGCACACGCCGGCCGACGGCGTCGCACACCCCCGGCCGGAGGCCTGGCACGGCGGCTACCTCGACGCGATCGAGTGGCGATGGGTGAGCGGCGGGCTCGAGGTCCCCGGCCGCGGGGTGGTGTGGATGCGGCCGCCGGCACTGGTCGAGGGCGAGCCGATCAGCCCGGTGCAGCGACTGCTGGCGTGCGTCGACTCGGCCTCCGGCGCGAGCGCCGCCCTCGACGTGCGCGAGTGGGGGTTCTTGAACACCGAGCTGACCGTGCACGTGCTGCGCGAGCCGGCGGGCGAGTGGGTGTGCCTGGACGCGGAGACCACCCTGTCCGACGGGTCGGTCGGGGTCGCCACCTCCGCGACGTACGACGAGCGCGGCCTGGTCGCCCGGTCGGCGCAGGCGCTGCTCGTCGTACCGCGCTCGGTCAGTCCGTGATCCGCGGCCAGGGCGCCGCCTCCTCGAGCTCGTAGGCGAGCTCGAGGAGCGTCGACTCGCGGCCGGCTCCGGCGGAGAGCATCATCCCCTGCGGCATCCCGGTCGAGGTGGTCGCGAGCGGCAGCGACACCGCGGGGTCGCCGGTCGCGTTCTGCCATGGCGTGAACGCCACCCACTCGAGGATCCGCTCCATCACGGTGTCGAAGTCGTTGGTCGGGTCGAGGTGCCCGATCAGCGGGGTCGCCTGCGCGAGCGTCGGGGTGAGCGCGACGTCGTAGCGGCGGTGGAAGTCGGCGGAGACCCGGGACAGCCGGCGCAGCCGGGCGATCGCCCCGGGCAGCCGGTGGAGGCGCCGCCGGCAGTGGCGGTCCAGCCCGAGGGTGAGGTTGTCGAGCCGGGTGCGGTCCCACGACGTGCCGAGGTGCCGGCGGCCGGCACCCACGATCGTCATCGCCAGCATCGACCAGTAGAGCAGGAAGTCCTCGGGCACCGTCGCCGGCGCGGGGTGCACGACCTGCTCGACCTCGTGGCCCAGCTCCTCCAGGAGCCGGGCGGTCTTGAGGGTCAGGTCGACGACCTCGGGGGAGGCGGTGCGGCCGATCCCGCCGGTGTGCACCGCGATCCGCAGCCGGGCCCGGCCCGGCCTGGTGACATCGCCGATCGGGGGCAGCGACAGGGCGCGGTACACGTGCTCGGCCTCGCGCAGGAAGGCCGCGGTGTCGCGCACCGAGCGGGTGAGCACGCCGTCGGCCACGATCCGCACCGGCATCCGCCGGGTCAGCCGGTCCTGGGCCAGCCGGTCGCGCGTCGGCTTGAGCCCGACCAGCCCGTTGACGGCCGCAGGGATCCGGATCGAGCCGCCGCCGTCGTTGCCGTGGGCGATCGGTACGGCGCCGGCGGCCACCAGCGCCGCCGTACCCGCCGACGAGGCGCCGGCGGTGCGGGCGGTGTCCCACGGCGAGCGCACCGGCCCGAGGCGGGGGTGCTCGGCGGAGGGGCTGAAGCCGAACTCGGAGAGCTGGGTCTTGCCGAGCGGCACCAGCCCGGTGGCCAGGAACATCCGGGCGAAGTCACCGTCGTGCTTGACCGGTCGGGCGCGGTAGGCGTCACAGCCCTGCTGGGTAGGCATCCGCGCGACGTCGACGTTGTCCTTGACGAAGGTCGGCACCCCGGCGAAGTAGCCGCCGCGCGGGTCCCGGGCCTCGGCCCGGGCCCGGTCGTAGGCGACGTAGGCGAGCGCGCCGAGCTCGGGCTGGAGCCGCTCGGTGCGGGCGATCGCGGCGTCGACCACCTCGCGGATCGACACCCGGCCCTCCTGGATGGCCTCGACGAGCCCGACCGCGTCGAGGGTGCCGAGGGCGTCGTCGCCGAAGGCGTGTACTCGGGTCACGGAGCAGACGGTAGCGGTCAGGCCTGGGTGGCCAGCCGACTGTCGATGGCGACCGGGCTCAGCACGTGGTCGAGAGCCAGTGCCGCGCAGCCGACGACTCCGGCCCGGGCGCCGTGGGTGGCCGGCAGGAACTGCAGGTCGCGGGTCGCCAGCGGCGCGGCCCGGCGGTAGACGCTCTCGCGCACCCCCGCGAGGTAGAAGTCGAAGGCCGCGCCCATGTCGCCGCCGATGACGACCGCGGCCGGGTTGAGCAGGTTGATCGCCACGGCGAGCAGGTCACCGAGCTCGCGGCCGCTGTCGCGCAGCAGGCCCCGGGCGGCGGAGTCGCCCTGGAGGGCGAGGGCGACCAGCTCGCGCACGTGGCCGACCGGATGCCCGCCTTCGGCCATCTTGGCCACCAGCGACCAGCCGCCAGCGATCGTCTCCAGGCAGCCGGCCGCGCCGCAGCGGCAGGGCAGTTCGCCGGCGGCGTCGACCTTGGTGTGCCCGATCTCGCCCGCGGCCCCGAGATGCCCGCTGAGCACCCGGCCTCCGGCGATGATGCCGAGGCCGAGTCCGGTGGAGGCCTTCACGACCAGTACGTCGCCGAGGTCACCCGCACCGCCCAGCAGCTCGGAGCGGGCCAAGACGTCGGCGTCGTTGCCCACGAAGAGCGGTGCCTGCGCGAGATCGGCGAAGTACGGCGCCAGCGGCACCCCGTCCCACCCGGACATGACCGGGGAGCCGATGCTCACGCCTCGGGCCTGGTCGAGGGTGCCGGGCAGGCTGAGCCCGATGCCGAGGACCGGTGGCTCGACACCCGCGAGCAGGCCTCGGAACCGGTCGACGACATCGGCCATCAGCTCGTCCGGGCCGACCCCGACCTCGTGGTCGCGCGAGTCTGCCGAGAGCTCCTGGCCGTCGAGGTCGAGCACCGCCAGCTGGCTCCGGGACCGACCGATCGCGGCCGCGAGGACGGTGCCCGCGTCCTTGTTGAAGACCAGGGCGCCCGGAGGCCGGCCGCCGGTCGAGGCGAGCTCCTCGCCGAGCAGCAGGAGCCCGGCGGAGGTCAGCGAGCCGACCCGCGCCGTGACGGCGGTCCGCGACAGCCCGGTGAGGGCACGCAGCTGGGAGCGGGTGCTGGCCCGTCCGGTGCGCACGAGCTCGAGCAGCTCCCCGGCGGTGGCCGGCGCGGCCGTCTCGCGGTTCTCGACCAACTGGGTCACGAGCTGAGCATAAACCGCCGTACTTGGACCCGAGAAAGACCGATTCCTTGGGTGTATCGACCCGAACCGGCCGGGGGTTGATCTGCGAGCCCGTGACGGTTTCCCCGGTTCACCGGGGATGTTGGAACTGTTGGCCCGAAGTTTCGGCCCCGGAGTTCCGGTTTCCCCGGTTCACCGGGGAAGCCGACCCCGCGGGCAGCCCCGCCGGAAGCAGCCGACCAGGTGGGGGTCGAAGACGCCGATGGCCTCCATGAGGGCGTACATGGTGGTCGGGCCCACGAACGCGAAGCCGCGCTTCTTCAGCGCCTTGGACAGCGCGACCGACTCGGCGGACGTCGTCGCCATCTCGGCGGTGTCGCGCCAGGCGGGCGGGTCGTCGGGCGCGAACGAGAGCACCAACGCCTCGAGGCCCTCGGCCTCGCGCAGCGCGACGGTCGCGCGAGCGTTGGTGAGGGCCGCCTCGATCTTCAGCCGGTTGCGGACGATCCGCGGCTCCTGCATGAGTCGCTCGACGTCGGCGGCGTCGAACGCCGCGATCGCGTCGGCGTCGAAGCCCCGGAACACCTCGCGGAACGCCGGGCGCTTGTTGAGGATCGTCGACCAGGACAGGCCCGACTGGAACGCCTCGAGGGTCAGCCGCTCGAGGTACGCCGCCTCCCCGTGCACCCGCTCGCCCCACTCGGTGTCGTGGTAGTCGCGCATCACGCCGGGCCCGCCGGCCCACGGGCAGCGCGCGACGCCGTCCTCTGCGGTCACCGGTCCCATGCGGACATCCTGGCGGACCGTGCCGACACCGGCGTGTGCGCGGTCCGCCGCCCGGCACCCGACGGATCTATCGCCGGGGCGGCGGGTCGACGACAGCTGCGGTCAGGTGCGCGGGCGGAGCCGGACGTTGGGCAGCGGCGGCGCGGGGATCGGCGGCAGGTGGTCACCGACGACGACGCCGAACCGGCCCTCCCGGACCAGCTGGGAGTCTCGGACCACGCGGGCGTACGCGCCGCCGTCCTCGCGCCGGCCACCCGCCTCGGCCGGCGCCCGCTCGGCGCCGTCCGGGTCGAGGACCTGGGCCTGCCACTCCTCGCGGAACGCCACGATCTCGTCGTGGCTGCGGCCCACGAAGTTCCACCACATCACGATGCTCTCGGGGAACGGCGGCCCGCCGAGGAGCAGCAGCCGGACCGGCTCGTCGTACGCCGTCAGGGTCAACGTCGAACGGCCCGGCGGGACGTAGGCGAGGTCGTTCTGCTTGGTCTCGACGCCCGCGACGGAGAGCACGCCGGTGTCCGCGAGGACGCCGTGCTCGAAGGTCTCGTCCACGTCGAGCGTCAGGGTCGTGCCCGGCCCGAGCAGCAGCTCGGCGCCCAGCAGCGGGGTGTACGTCGGGACCGGCGAGCTGTCGCCGAGCAGCGACCCGAGGAACACCCGCGCGGTCCAGCCGTCCCCGGTCACCGCGGGGGGCGCGTGGTGGGCGAACCCGGGGTCGGTGAAGCGGTCCGCGTCGGGCAGGGCCACCCACAGCTGGGCGCCGTGCAACGTCTCCGTCGCGGCCGGCGAGACCTCCGAGTGGCTGATCCCGCGGCCGGCGGTCATCAGGTTGACCTCTCCGGGCCGGACCATCGCGTGGTTGCCCGCGCTGTCGCGGTGCTCGACCTCGCCGGTGAACAGCCAGCTCACCGTCTGCAGCCCGGTGTGCGGGTGCGGCGCGACCGACATGCCGCCGGTGTCGGCGACCCGGTCGGGTCCGTAGTGGTCGACGAAGCACCAGGCGCCGATCAGCGAGCGCTGGCGCTGCGGGAGGGTACGCCGCACCCGCATCGCGCGGGGCCCGCCGAGCGGCACGTCGCGCGGCGTCATGATCTCGATGCCCGAGGTCACCGCACACGCGCCGTCGACCTCGTCGGGCCGGTCCTCGAGGTTGCTCATCGCCCCATTGTGCCGCGCCTGAGACGCTTCTAGGGGGTGTCAACCCCATAGAAAGCGTCTCAGCTCAGGTGCTCCGGCTCCACGTGCCGCTTGCCCTCGTCGCCCCGTCCGGCCGGGGTGATCGTGCCGACGTCGCTGCCGGCGGTGACGCCCTGCGGCCCGCCGTCGGCCCGGTCCAGCCGCACGACCACGGACTTCGAGGTCGGGCAGTTGCTGCCCTCGGCCGTCGAGTCGAGCGGGACCAGCGGGTTCGTCTCGGGGTAGTACGCCGCCGCGCAGCCGCGCGGGGTGTCGTAGGCGACCACGCGGAACGACGGCGCCCGGCGCTGCGAGCCGTCCTCCCACTCGCTGACCAGGTCGACGTGCTCGCCCTCCTCGAGCCCGAGGGCGGCGATGTCGTCGGCGTGCACGAACACCACCCGCCGGCCGCCGGAGATGCCGCGGTAGCGGTCGTCGAGGCCGTAGATCGTGGTGTTGAACTGGTCGTGGGAGCGCAGGGTCTGCAGCAGCAGCCGGCCTTCCGGCACCTCGAGGACCGTCGTGGGGCTGACCGTGAAGATCGCGCGGTCCTTCTCGGTGGGGAAGGTCCGGCTGTCCCGCGGCGGGTGCGGCAGCACGAAGCCACCGGGGCGGTCCACCTTCTCGTCGTACGCCGCGCAGCCCGGCACCACCCGCGCGATCCGGCGCCGGATCTCGGTGTAGTCGGCGCGGAACTCCTGCCAGGGCAGGCCGTAGCGGTCGCCCAGCACGGCCTGCGCCAGGGAGCAGACGATGTCGACCTCCGAGCGCAGGTACGGCGAGGCCGGCTCGAGCGGACCCTGCGAGGCGTGCACCGAACAGGTGCTGTCCTCGACGGTGACCCGCTGCACCCGGCCGCCGGTGAGGTCCTTCTCGCTGCGCCCGAGCGCCGGCAGGATCAGCGCCTCCCGGCCGTGCACGACGTGCGACCGGTTCAGCTTGGTCGACACGTGCACGGTCAGCGCGGCGCGGCGGAACGCCTCCTCGGTGACCTCGGTGTCCGGCGCGGCCGAGACGAAGTTGCCGCCGAGGCCGAAGAACACCTTGGCGTCGCCGTCGCGCAGGGCCTTGATCGCGGCCACGCTGTCGAACCCGTGCTCGCGCGGCGGCTCGAACCCGAACTCGTCGCGCAGCTTGTCGAGGAAGTGGCCGGGCGGGCGCTCCCAGATCCCCATGGTGCGGTCGCCCTGGACGTTGGAGTGGCCGCGCACCGGGAACAGCCCGGCGCCGGGCCTGCCGATGTTGCCCTGGAGGAACGCGACGTTCGCGAACTCCTTGACGGTCGCGACCGCGTTGCGGTGCTGCGTGATCCCCATCGCCCAGCAGATCACCGTCGCGCGCGAGTCGCGGAACATCCGCGCGGCTTCTTCGATCTGCTCGCGCGTCAGCCCGGTGGACCGGCGGACAACGTCCCAGTCCAGCGTGCGCAGGTGCTCGGCCCAGGCCTCGAAGCCCCAGGTGTGGCGGTCGACGAACTCGTGGTCGACGCAGCCCCACTCCAGCAGCAGCGCGCCGATCGCCTGGAACAGCGCGAGGTCGCCGTTGATCCGCAGCGGCAGGTGCAGGTCGGCGAGCTCGGTGCCGTGGCCGACGATGCCGCGCGGTCGCTGCGGGTTCTTGAACCGGACCAGGCCCGCCTCCTTGAGCGGGTTGACCGCGATGATCCGGGCGCCGTTGCGCTTCGCGCCCTCGAGGGCGGTGAGCATCCGCGGGTGGTTGGTGCCCGGGTTCTGCCCGGCGATCACGATCAGGTCGGCCTCGAGCACGTCGCGGATGGTGACCGACGCCTTGCCGATGCCGATCACCTCCGCGAGCGCGACCGAGGTCGACTCGTGGCACATGTTCGAGCAGTCGGGCAGGTTGTTGGTGCCGAAGGCGCGGACGAAGAGCTGGTAGGCGAACGCCGCCTCGTTGGAGGTCTTGCCGGAGGTGTAGAAGATCGCCTGGTCCGGGGATTCCAGCGCCTGCAGGTGCCGGGCGATGGTCGCGAACGCCTCGTCCCAGCCGATCGGCTCGTAGTGGGTGCCGCCCTCGCGCAGCACCATCGGCTCGGTGATCCGGCCCTGCTGGCCCAGCCAGTAGTCGGACCGCTCCCGCAGCTCGGTGAGCGGGTGGGCGGCGAAGAAGCCGCGGTGCAGGTGTCGCCTGGTCGCCTCCTCGGTCACGGCCTTGGCGCCGTTCTCGCAGAACTCCGCCGTCGCCCGATGACTCGGGTCCGGGTCGGGCCACGCGCAGCCCTGGCAGTCGAAGCCGTCCGCCTGGTTGAGCTTGAGCAGCGTCTGCGCCGTACGCCGGACCCCCATCTGCTCGACCGCCCGCTTCATCGCGACCGCGACCGCCGGCACCCCTGCGGCCGTGCGCTTGGGCGGGTCTACGTCCAGCTCGCGCTCGTCGATGTCTCGGTGCGGAGGTCTCCTGCCCATGTGCCCCATCCTGTCGCCGCGGTCGCCGCCGGGGAAGCGGTACCCGGACCCGTGGCTCGGATGCCTGTTCGGGCCGTTGCCAATAGTCCGGTTGAGCCTGTCCCTGCGGGGCGCGGGACCGCTAGGTTGCGAACTGCCAGCCCTGCGGATGAGATCCAGGAGCACCGGATGTCGACGAACGAACCCCCACCCCCCGACCAGGCCCCTCCTCCGCCACTGCCACCGCCATCGGGCGACGGCTACGGCGGGCCGCCACCGCCGACCGGCGGGTACGGCGAGAACCCGCCGCCGCCCCCGCCCGCCCCGTCGTACGGCGGTGGCGACGGCAGCGGCTACAGCCTCGGCAACGCCTTGTCCTACGGCTGGGCGAAGTTCCAGGCGAACACCGCCCAGATCATCCTGTCCGCCGTGGTCCTGGTCGTCGCCCTGGTCGTGGTCGCCGTCCTCGGCACCTTCGTGATGAACGCGCTGACCACGGATGCGTCGTGCTCGGTGCAGAACGGCTCGCTCACCTGTGACGACGGCACCGGCTTCTTCGGCCGGCTGATCCTGCAGTCGCTGCTGTCGGCCGTGCTGCTGGTCGTCGCCTGGATCATCGGCGCCGGCCTGGTCCGGGCCTCGCTCAACGTCACCGCGGGCCGGCCGTTCCTGTTCGCGGACGTCATCAAGACCGACAACCTCGGGTCGGTGGTGGTTGCCAGCGTGATCATCGCGGTCGCCACGTTCGTCGGCACGATCCTGTGCTACCTGCCCGGCCTGGTGGTCGGGTTCGCGACGTCGTACACGCTGTTCTTCATCATCGACAAGAACATGGCGCCGGTCGACGCGATCAAGGCGAGCGTGCTGTTCGTGAAGGACAACCTCGCAGCCACGATCGTCTGGTACATCGTCGGCGGCCTGGTCGCCGCGGTCGGGTTCGTGATCTGCGTGGTCGGTGCGCTGGTCAGCGTGCCGGTCGTGCTACTCGGCACGGCGTACACCTACAAGACGCTCAACCGCGAGCCGGTCGCGCCGTAGCGCGGGCCCGTCAGACCAGCTCGAGGCGCAGCCGCGCCGGGTCCCCCACCTCGAGGGACTCGGCGCGGCGCACCGCCTTCTTGACCGGTAGGACGTAGCCGCGCTCCTGGTCGGGGAACACCGACGTGCGCCAGGTCGAGCCGCCCAGCGTCACCTCCACCCGCACCGACCCGAATCCCCGCGGCGGGCCCGAGCGCAGCCGGATCTCCTCGGTCTCCTCGGCCGGCACGGTGAGGAACACCCAGGCCGTGCCCTGCGGCGAGGACTCCCACTCCCACAGCTCGGCGTCGAACTCGCACGTCCACCCGGCCATGGGCCCAGGGTGCACCATCGCACCGACACCGGACCGCCACCCCACCCTCGCCGCGCGTTCACGCGGGCACGGGACCGTCGCTGCGTGCGCATCGCCCAGCTCGCCAACTTCATCGGACCCGCCTCCGGCGGCATGAAGACCGCCGTCGCCGCCCTCGGGGCGGGGTACGTCACTGCCGGCGTGGACCGGCTGCTCGTCGTACCGGGCCCGGTGGACGCGGCGACCACGACCGAGCACGGCGACGTCGTGCAGGTGCGAGCGCCACGGGTGGGCGGTGGCTACCGGCTGATCGTGGAGCCGTGGCGGGTGGTCGACGTGCTGGAGCGGTTCGCGCCGACGTCGGTGGAGCTCAGCGACAAGCTCACCCTGCTGCCGGTGACCCGCTGGGCCCGACGCCGCGGCGTCGGGTCGGTGCTGTTCTCCCACGAGCGGCTCGACGACATGTTCGCGATGCGCAGCGGGCTGGAGACCACCTCGAAGGTCTCGATCGGGCTGCTCAACCGGCTGCTCGTCCGCAGCTTCGACACGCTCGTGGTGACCTCGGACTACGCGCAGCGGGAGTTCCAGGCACTCGCCGACGCGGCCGGCTGCCCGACGGTGCGCGTGCCGCTGGGTGTCGACCTGGAGACGTTCCGTCCCCATCCGGCCGCCGCGTCGGACGTGCTGCGCCTGGCCCACGTCGGCCGGCTGTCGCGGGAGAAGTCGCCGCACCTGGCCGTGGCGACCGCGGTCGAGCTGCACCGCCGCGGGGTACCGGTGCGGATGGACGTGTACGGCGACGGCCCGCACCTCGACGAGCTCGTCGAGCTGGCGGCCGGGGCGCCGGTCACGTTCCACGGGTTCATCGCGGGGCGCGCGGACCTGAGCCACCGGATCGCGGCGGCCGACGTGGCGCTCTCCGTCTGCCCGGGCGAGACCTTCGGGCTGGCCGTGCTCGAGGCGCTCGCGAGCGGCACCCCGGTCGTCACGGCGTCGCGGGGCGGCGCGCGCGAGCTGGTCGACGAGCAGTCCGGGGGCTGGGCCGAGTCCGACCCGGCCGCCCTCGCCGACGCCGTGCTCGAGGTCGCGGCCCGCCCGGTCGCCGTACGGCGCCAGGCCGCGCGCCGCCGCGCCGAGCTGTTCCCCTGGCAGGCGACCGTCGACCGGATGCTCGCCGTGCACGCGGCCGTCACCGACGGAGCACGGGTGCCCGCCTGACGAGCACCGGTCGCAACACCGCCGCCCGCCCGGTCGGCTCAGAACGGCATGGCCACGAACGGCGAGGAGTAGCGGGGGTCACCGGCCAGGAGGTGCTCCGCCTGGGCGGCGGCCACCCGGGTGCGCTCGGCCTCGAGGAACATCCCGAGCAGGCGCACGTCGCCAGCCGTCGCGAGCCCGGTGACCTCGTCGTGGGCGAGCACCCACGACACGGCGGCGGTGATGCGTGCCTGGTCGTCGTAGGGCTCGTACCAGGTCGAGTACCGGTGCTCGTCGCCCTCGGGCCAGTTGCGGCGCGACGCGGTCTTGATCGTCATCAGGCCGGCGTCCTGGCGGCGTACCTCCGCGACCAGGGCCTGGTAGTCGGCGCGGTAGGACTCGTCGCGCCACAGCACCGGGTTGAGCGGGGTCAGCACGGTCGCGAACGGGTGCCGGCGCAGTGCCTCGAGATGGGTCGCCGGCGCCTGGGCCCCGTGCCCGGTGATGCCGACCGCCCCGACCAGGCCCTCCTCCTGCGCCCGGAGCGCGGCCTCGAGGGCGCCGCCGGGCCCGGTGGCGAGGTCGAGGTCGGCGAGGTCGCCCACGGCATGCAGCTGGAGCAGGTCCACGTGGTCGGTCTGGAGCCGCTCCAGCGATCGGTTGATCTCCTGCCAGGCGGACTCGCGGTCCCGGCGTCCGGTCTTGGTGGCCAGGAAGATCCGGTCGCGGATCCGCGGCAACCACGGGCCGAGCCGGAGCTCGGCGTCGCCGTAGTCGGCCGCGACGTCGAAGTGGTTGATGCCCCCGTCGAGGGCCTCCTGGATCGACCGGTCCGCCACGTCCTGGGTGACCTCGGAGAGGGCCGCCGCCCCGTAGATCAGGACTGTGCTGCGGTGCTCGAGACGACCGAGCCTGCGGGTCTCCACGACTCCACTATGCACCTCACGAGTTGGAGAAGACCGGCGGGTCCTCGGGCCCCCGCCCGGCCCAGCTCCACGCGTACGCCGGGTCCTCGACCGCGAGGCCCGCCTCGCCGAGGTCGAGGGGGGCGAAGGTGTCGACCATGACCGCCGACTCCTCGAAGTACTCCACCCCGAGCGAGGCCTCGATCGCCGAGGGCTGCGGCCCGTGGGCGTGTCCGCCGGGGTGCAGCGAGATCGACCCGATGCGGATGCCGGAGCCCTTGCGCGCCTCGTAGTCGCCGCCGACGTAGAACATCACCTCGTCGCTGTCGACGTTGGAGTGGTAGTACGGCACCGGGATCGCGAGCGGGTGGTAGTCGACCTTGCGCGGCAGGAAGTTGCAGACCACGAAGTTGTGCCCCTCGAAGACCTGGTGCACCGGTGGCGGCTGGTGCACCTTGCCGGTGATCGGCATGTAGTCCTCGATGTTGAGCGTGTAGGGGTACAGGCAGCCGTCCCAACCGACCACGTCGAAGGGGTGCGTCGCGTAGGTCATCCGGGTCCCGACGATCCCGCCGCCGGTCCGGTGCTTGACGAGGACGTCGACGTCGCCGCCGTCGGCCGTGAACGGCTGGGTCGGGCCGTACAGGTCCCGCTCGCAGTACGGCGCGTGCTCGAGCAGCTGGCCGTAGCGGGACAGGTAGCGCTTGGGCGGGGCGATGTGGCTGTTCGCCTCGATCGCGTAGAGCCGGCTCGGGTCCTCGGACCCAGGGGCCGGCACCCACCGGTGCGTGGTCGCGCGCGGGATCACGACGTAGTCGCCGGCGCGGTAGCCCACCACGCCGAACACGGTCTCGACCACGCCGGCCCCGGACTCGACGTACACGCACTCGTCGCCGATCGCGTTGCGGTAGTAGGCGGAGGGCTCGGACCCGGCGACCACGTAGGAGATCCGCACGTCGGCGTTGGCGAGCACGAGCCGACGGCTGGTCACGGCGTCGCCGCCGGTCTCGAGGTCGTGGAGCCGCAGGTGCCGCGGCTTGAGCGGGTGGTTGGGCGTGCGGCTCTGGTCCGGGAGCTCCCACGGCTCCGCGGCGACGATGGCGGAGGGCACGCCGCGGTGGTAGAGCAGCGACGAGTCCGAGGAGAATCCCTCCTCGCCCATCAGCTCCTCGTAGTAGAGCCGGCCGTCGGGGTCGCGGGCCTGCGTGTGCCGCTTCGGCGGGACCGCACCGATCCGTCGGTAGTGGGCCATCCCGCCTCCGTTCGTCGACGTCGCCTCCGATAGTCGGACAGGTTCGTCCGCTATGTGCCTCATGGTTAGAGTAGCCACCGTGTCAACGCAACCGCCTGCACCTGCTCTCGGGGGCGCGTGGCGCGGCCTCGTCGACGACGCCGCGATCTTCCCGCCCGGAGACGCGCCGCTGGCCGAGGCCACCGCCCGGCACCTGGCCCGCCGCGCGCAGCCCGGGGCCGACCTGGTCGGCACCTTCGTGGTCCGCGACACCGACCTGCCGGCGCTCAAGGCGACGCCGCTCGCGCTCTCGGTCGTGGTGACCGGCGGCGCCGGGCAGGTCGCCGGCACCGTCGCACTCGCCCGCAAGCTGCACGTCGCCGTCGAAGGGGTCGAGCTCGCGCTGCGCGACCCGGACGACCTCCTCGGTGCGGCGCGCCGGGTCGGCGCCGCCGTCGATGCGGCCCGGGCCGAAGGCCAGCTCGACGACCACGTCCCGGTCTTCGTCGAGATCCCCCACGTCGGCTCGACCGCGAGCTGGCTGGCCGCGGCGGACGAGGTCGCGGCGCAGGAGTTCCGGCTCAAGTTCCGCACCGGAGGGCTCGATGCGACCGCGTTCCCGCACGCGCATGCACTGGCCCGCTGGATCGACGCCGCGCTCGACCGGGAGACGCCGTTCAAGTGCACCGCCGGTCTCCACCACGCGGTGCGGCACACCGGCCCGGCGGAGTCGGGCGGCTTCGAGCACCACGGCTTCCTCAACGTCCTGGTCGCGACCCGGCTCGCGTTCGACGGCGCCTCGGCCGAGGAGGTCGTCGAGGTCCTCGAGCGCCGTGACGGCGACGGGCTGGCGGCCGAGGCTCGCGACCTCGACCTCGCGGGTGCCCGGCGCTGGTTCACCTCCTTCGGGTCGTGCTCGATCGACGAGCCGTTCGAGGACCTGGTCGCGCTCGGCCTGCTGGAGCTCTCGTGAGGACCTGGGTCCCCGGCGCGGCCGGCTCCGGGTTCGACGTCGACCACCTGCCGTACGGCGTGTTCTCCCGCGCCGGGGAGGAGCCGCGGGTCGGCGTCCGCATCGGCGACCAGGTGCTCGACCTGGCACCGGTCGCCGCCGCCGAGATGCTCGACGTCCACCGCGTCCTCGAGGAGCGCTCGCTGAACGCGCTGATGGCGGAAGGGCGCCGGGTCCGCGAGTCGGTGCGCGCCTGGGTCACCGGGCTGCTCAGCGACGAGGCCGAGCGCGACCTGGTCGAGCCGCACCTGGTCCCGCTCGCAGAGGTCGCCCTGCACCTGCCGGTCGAGGTGGCCGACTACGTCGACTTCTACGCGAGCGAGCACCACGCCTCCAACGTCGGCCGGATCTTCCGCCCCGACGCCGAGCCCTTGCTGCCGAACTGGAAGCACCTGCCGGTCGGCTACCACGGTCGCGCCGGCACGGTGGTCGCGTCCGGCACCCCCGTCGTCCGCCCGTGCGGGCAGCGGCGCGGCGACGCAGGCCCGACGTACGGCCCCTCGACACGGCTCGACATCGAGGCCGAGCTCGGCTTCGTGGTCGGCACGCCGTCCGAGCTCGGGACTCCGGTGCGGTACGACGCGTTCGCCGACCACGTGTTCGGCGTGGTCGGCCTCAACGACTGGTCGGCGCGCGACATCCAGGCCTGGGAGTACGTACCCCTGGGGCCGTTCCTCGGCAAGTCCTTCGCGACCTCGGTGTCCCAGTGGGTGACGCCGCTCGAGGCGCTCGACGCGGCGTGGGTCGACCTGCCCGGCCAGGACCCGGAGCCGTTGCCCTACCTGGGCCCCGGCGCCACCCGGGGGCTCGACATCGACGTCGAGGTGGTCGTCAACGGCGAGGTCGTCAGCCGGCCGCCCTACCGCACGATGTACTGGTCGCCGGCGCAGCTGCTCGCCCATCTCACGGTGAACGGAGCGAGCCTGCGCACCGGCGACCTCTACGCGTCGGGCACCATCAGCGGCCCGGAGCCGGACCAGCGCGGCTCACTGCTGGAGCTGGGCTGGGGCGCCGACGACGCGTTCCTCGACGACGGCGACGAGGTCGTGCTCCGCTACGCCGCACCCGGCACGTCCGGCGGCCGGATCACGCTCGGTGAGGTGGCCGGGGTCATCGCGCCCGCACGCACCTGAGCGGGCTCCGGCTCCACCGCCACCCCCGCGACCGACCCCGCAGCGGGGATCCACTCCGCCGACACGATCCGCTCGATCCGGGCTCGTGAGCGGCGGGTCAGCAGGAGCAGCGGCACCAGCATCGCGACCAGCATGCTGCCCAGCACGATCGCGTAGTAGGCGCCGTGCAGGGAGGAGTCCATCGGCGCCACCAGGCCGAAGCCGGTCGAGGCCGCGAGCAGTCCGGCCGTCGCGACCCGGGACAGGCGCAGGGTGGCGACGAACGGCACCACCCACAGCAGGTACCACAGGTGCACGACCGGGCTGAGCAGCACGGTGGTCGCGACGACGAGTGCGACCGCCTGGACGGCCCCGGCCCGGTCCCCCGTGCGCCAGCGCAGGGCGACCACGAGCACCGTGACCAGCATGGCCGCCGTGCCGAGCTGGCGGACGAGGCCGAGGAACGTCGCCGGCGCGAGGCCGAGCCCGAGCAGCCACGCCAACCGGTCGAGCAGGCCGCCGACCAGCGTCGTGACCGACAGCGGGGTGTTGACGGTGGCGGGGACGGCGAGGCCGTGCACCCACCCGCTGCCCAGGCCGCTCGCGACGCCGAGCCCGAGGAGCGTCCCGACGGCGGCCAGGCCGACCACGGCGAGCCGGCGTACCCGTGCCGCGAACGACGCGGTGAGCGGCAGGCCCACGAGGGCCACGCCCACGCAGACCAGGCCGCCCGGCAGCTTCACGGCCGCCGCGAGCCCGCCGAGCAGCGCGCCGGCCACCCACCCCCGCTCGACGGCGGCGACCAGCGCGGCCGCCATCAGCCCGACCATCAACAGGTCGTTGTGCAGACCGCCGACGCCGTTGGCGATCATCAGTGGTGAGGCGAGCACGACCGCCGACGCCAGCGCCGGGTCGAGGCCGCTCCACTGCGCGAGCCGCGGCACCGCCCAGGCCAGCAGCGCCAGGCCGACGAGCGCCACCAGGCGGTGCGCGACCACGAGCACCCAGGGGTTGCCGGTGACGCCGGCGGCGAGCTCGCCGACGGCCACGGGCACCGGGCCGTACGGCGTCACCGTCGTCATCCAGCGCGGGTCCACGGCCTCGGCGACCGGCAGTCCGGCGAGCACGCCTGGCCCGTACTCGTACGGCGAGATGCCGACGTGGGCGAGCATCCCCTGGGCGGCGTAGGACCAGCCGTCGCGGGAGAACAGCGGCGGCGCCAGCACCAACGGCGCACTCCACACGACGGCGGCGTGCCGCACCAGGTAGACCGCGTCCTCGCGCTCCTCGCCCTGCGCGACCGCGACGTGCCGGCACAGCGACAGCCAGGCGGCGGCGAGCAGCCCGAGACCGAGCAGCACGACCGCCAGCCCGGCCATCCGACCGGCCTCGGCACCGCGCAGGTCGACCAGCAGGTCGTGGCCCATCAGCCAGGTCGACCGCGGCAGCGTGGACACGACCAGCCCGCCCAGCAGGACCAGCACACTGCCCACGAACCCACGAGTCAGCACGAGCGAACGGTAGGCAGCCGATCCGACCGCGACCCGACGTCGGGTTGAACGGCGAGGGACGTTGCGGCGTACCCGGGACGGGCGCGGCGTCGCCGGTCTAGCGTGCCCCCATGTACGGCGGACCACCGGTGGTCGTCGTCGGGAACGGGCCGGTCGGCCAGACGACCGCGCTGCTCCTGGCTCGCTGGGGCATCCCGACGATCGTGCTCGACGCCCAGCACGGGCGCACGCCGGCCGGCTCCCGCTCGATCTGCCAGCAGCGCGAGACCCTGGACATCTGGGACTCGGTCGGCGCCGGGCGCGCGATCGCG
This sequence comes from Nocardioides sp. JS614, assembly GCF_000015265.1. Lineage (NCBI taxonomy): Bacteria > Bacillati > Actinomycetota > Actinomycetes > Propionibacteriales > Nocardioidaceae > Nocardioides > Nocardioides sp. JS614. The sequence continues at coordinate 692,852 of NC_008699.1, read as the reverse complement.
GACGAGGGCGTCACCTGGCGGGTGGCGCGCACCTACTACCGCGAGCACGAGCTGTTCCACGTCGCGTTCGCGGACAGCGGCAGCAGCCCGTTCCCGCCGTGGGTGAACGTCGGGCAGGCGCGGGTGGAGCAGCTGCTCGACGAGCGGATCGCGGACCAGCCGCTGGTCGAGGTCCGGTGGGGCACGGCCGTCACCGGGATCGTCCAGGACCGCGACCGCGCGCGGGTCGAGACCGCGCGGGGCCCGGTCGAGACGCCGTACGTCGTGGCCTGCGCCGGCGCACACGGCGAGCTGGCGCGACGGGCCGTCGGCGCCGACTTCGCGGGCCGCAGCTTCGAGGACGAGTTCCTGATCTGCGACATCCGCTGCGAGCTGCCCGACCGCGAGCTCGAGCGGCGCTTCTACTTCGACCCGGCCTGGAACCCGGGCCGCCAGGTGCTGATGCACCCGTGCCCGGACTCGACGTACCGCATCGACTGGCAGGTGGCACCGGGGTTCGACCTCGAGCGGGAGCAGTCGAGCGGCGACCTCGACCGCCGGATCCGGCGGATCGTCGGCGACCGGGAGTACGACGTCGCGTGGTGCACCGTCTACCGGTTCCACTCCCGGTGCGCGACGAGGATGGGCGCCGGCCGGGTGCTGCTCGCCGGCGACTGCGCCCACCTCGTGGCGCCGTTCGGCGCGCGCGGGCTGAACTCCGGCGTCGCGGACGCCGAGAACGCCGCCTGGCGGATCGCGTTCGAGCTGCACGGCTGGGGCCGCGACCTGACGCCGGCGTACGACGTCGAGCGCCGCGCGGCCGCGCTGGACAACCTCGCGATCACCACCCGCACCATGGACTTCCTGGTCCCCCAGTCGGACGCGGGCTGGGCGCACCGGCGCGCGGTGCTCGAGCGCGCGGTCACCGAGGTGGAGGCCCGCGCCCAGATCGACTCGGGCCGGCTCTACGCACCGTTCCGGTACGGCGCGAGCCCGCACCCGGCCGTCGGCGCGATCCTGCCCGACCTGGCGGTCGACGGCGTCCGGCTGCGCGAGCTCGCCCGGTGCGGGCTGCTGCTGCTCGCCCGCGACCCGGTCCCCGCGCCGGACCTGCCGGTCCCCTGCACCGGCCTCGGCGTGCCCGCCGCAACGGCCGACGAGCTGGGCCTGCTGCCCGACGAGGTGTGGGTGGTGCGGCCGGACGCGCACGTGGCCGCCGCGGTCACCGCATCGACCGTCGACGACGCGCTGCGAACGCTCCTGATCGGGGGCTGATCGGGGGGCTGACCGGGGCTGACCGCGGGTGAGGGTCCCCGCCATGGGCCCGTTCACCCGGCTCGCCGTCCGGATCGGCGCGATCTCGTGACTGCCGAGGCTGCTGCCGCAGACCGTCACCGTCGACCGCACCATCCAGCGGGTCAGCGGCGGGCGCGGCCGAGATCGGGTACGGCGGCGAGCGGGTGGGCGTCGACGTGCGCGAGGCGACCGGTGCCGAGCGGGCCGAGCTGTGGCAGGTGATGCTGCGGACCTGGCCGAACTTCGGGAGGTACGAGGAGCGGACCGACCGGGTCATCCCCGTCTTCCAGCTCACCCGCCGCCGGTAGCGTGGCCGCGTGCAGCTCGGCCAGTACCCCGCACCTCGCCACGTGGTCGCCCATCTCAGCGACCCACACCTGCTCGCCGGCGGCGCCCGGCAGTACGGCGTCATCGACACCGAGGCGGGCCTTCGCCTCGCGCTGACCCGGCTCTCGCGGCTGGAGACCCCGCCGCACGCGCTGGTGTTCACCGGCGACCTCGCCGACAAGGCCGAGCCGGCGGCGTACTCCCGCCTGCGCGAGCTCGTCGAGCCCGCGGCCGCCGAGATGGGGGCGGCGGTCGTCTGGGTGATGGGCAACCACGACGAGCGGGCGCCGTACGCGCGCGGGCTGTTCGGCGTCGAGGGCGCCGACGCGGATGCGCCGCAGGACCGCGTGCACGAGGTCGCTGGGCTGCGGATCGTAGCGCTGGACACCAGCGTCCCCGGCTACCACCACGGCGAGCTCGCCGACGACCAGCTGGCCTGGTTGGCGGAGGTGCTCGCCACCCCGGCGCCGCACGGCACGCTGCTGGCCCTGCACCACCCACCGATCCCGATCCCGATGATGCCGGCCGCCGAGATCATCGAGCTGCTCGACCAGCACCGGCTCGCCGACGTGCTCGGCGGCACCGACGTGCGCTGCATCCTCGGCGGGCACTTCCACTACTCGACGTACTCCACGTTCGCCGGCATCCCGGTCTCGGTCGCCTCCGCGACCTGCTACACGTCCGACCCCGCGCCGCTCGAGCGGTTCGTCTCGGGCGTGAACGGGCACCAGGCGATGACGATGGTGCACCTGTACGACGACCGGGTCGTCCACACGGTCGTGCCGGTCGACGAGGCACCCGAGGTGAGCGGCTACCCTGCCGACGTGCGCGCCCAGGTCGAGGCACTGACGCACGAGCAGCGGCGCGACCTGCTCTCCCGCAAGGACTCCCCGTTCTACACCGGCGAGCTGGGCGTCCCCGGGCACACCTGAGCGCCCGGTCCGGGCCGCTGCGAGCCGGTCCCGAGGAAGGCCGAAAGCCACCAGGTCGGTGCTATGGTCCGGCCATGGCACCGATTCTCGAGGTACAGGTGACGGCTGAGCCGTCCCACGTGCCCTCCGGTGCTGCCCTCCTCGCGCTCGAGCTGAGCGAGATCGCCCGCGGCATCCGCGGGCTCGACGTCCTGCGTCGCAGCGTCGACCGCGCCCCGCCCGCCTGACGGCACTCAGTCACCTCAGTTCCTCAGGCCAGCGGTCCCGTCCTCGACGGGATCGCCATCGTTGCTTCTCCGGAGACAGGAGGATCCGATGCGGGTTCATCCAGGGCTCTCACCGGCAGGTCTCACACAGTCCGGCTCAGGCACCATCCCCCCACCGGACGACGGCCAGCTCCTCGAGCGGATCGCCGCCGACCTCGAGCTCGCCGCGACGGCCCGTGAGGCACAGCTGAGGGCGCTGCCGCCGCCCACGACGCCGGTCGCCGTGGCGCACCGGGAGAGCGTCCAGCGGATCCTGCAGGACATCCGGGCCGCGCAGGCCGAGCTCGCGGACGGCAGCTACGGCAGCTGTCGGCGGTGCGGAGCCCGCACCGACCTCGCACGCGCGCTGTCCCGGCCGTGGGCGCCGCTGTGCGGCTCCTGCTCCGCCCGCTGACGACCTCGACCGCCGTCGCGGCCCCGGCCACCCGGCCACACACGCACCACGCCCACCATCCGAGGCCGACCCGAGCACGGCCCCACCCCTGGGAGGGAATGACATGAAGTCCGACCTCGTCGACCCCACTGCCGCAACGGACCGAGCCCACCGAGCCCACCGCGACCGGCGAGACCGCCGGGACCGCAAGCGGGTGCCGGCGGCCACCGAGCCCCCGGCATGGTTCGAGGTGGACCTCTTCGCGCCTCCGAGGAAGCGCGGATCACGCTTCGACGACACCGTCGCGCTCCCGATCGACGCCCCCGGCCGGCTGGAGGCCGTCGCAGCCGCTGCCAGCATGCGCCTGCGGGCGTTGCCGGAGCCGCACGAGCTGGGCGAGCGCACGATCCGCTACCGGGACCGGCTCCAGCACGTGCTGCGCGACGCCGCCGCGGCGACGGCCCGGCTGGCCGCCGGCACGTACGGCGCCTGCCTCGACTGCGCCGAGCCGATCTCGCTCGCCCTGCTCACCCAGCGACCGTGGGTACCGCGCTGCGTCTACTGCGCGCTCGACATCTGACCGCGCCAGCCTGCTCCACCCGAGACACCGAGAGGGGACCCCCATGACCACCCAGCCGACCGTCGACTTCGAGTCGCTGTTGATCGAGGCCGCCGAGACCCGACACCTCCAGCTGCGCAACCTGCCCGAGACCCAGGACGACCCCGTGGTCGCCGTGCAGCGGGGCGCACTGAAGCAGACCATCGCCGAGATCGACGCCGCCCGCGGCCGACTGTCCGATGGGACCTTCGGGACCTGCACCGGCTGCGGCGGGGCCATCCCGGCGGACCGGCTGGAGTTCCGGCCGTGGGCCGGCACCTGCGTGAGCTGTGTGGGGAGGTGACGGCGATGACCTCGAGAGCAGCACGGCGACGCCTGGCGGCGCGGGCGATCCAGGCGGTCCGTCCGGCGCCCACGGCGTCGCCGCACGAGGTGGCCGTCGTCGGCGCCGGCATCGTCGGGCTCAGCGTCGCCTGGTTCCTCCAGGAGCGCGGCGCGAACGTCACGGTGTACGACGCGGACCATGCCGCGAGCGGTGCCTCCTGGGGGAACGCCGGCTGGCTGACGCCGGCGCTCACCGCGCCCCTGCCCGAGCCCGACGTGCTCAGGTACGGCCTGGCCTCGGTCCTCAAGCCGTCCTCGCCCGTCTTCGTCCCGCCGCGGCTCGACCCGGCCCTGTGGCGGTTCCTCGCCGGGTTCGCCCGGCACTGCACCACCCAGCACTGGCAGAGCGGAATGGCGGCGTACGCGCCCATGAACCGGCTGGCGATCCGGGCCTATGAGGACCTCGCCGAGGCCGAGGCCACACCGCGCCCGCACCGGGCCAAACCGTTCGTGGCGGGCTACCGCACCACGAGCGAGGCGTCCGCACTTCTCCACGAGCTCCGGCGCATCGAGGAGGCCGGCCAGCCGGTCCACTACGACTACCTCACCGGCCCGCAGGTCCAGGAGGCGCAGCCGAGCCTCAGCGCCGAGGTCGGGGCCGCCGTGCTCCTCCACGGGCAGCGCTACATCCACCCGCCGAACTTCGTGCGCTCCTTGGCCCGCTCCGTGATCGATCGGGGCGGCAAGCTCCGGGAGTGGGTGCGGGTCGAGGAGGTCACGACCGAGCGGAACGCGGCGTGGGTCGTCGACAGCAGCGGCGGCCGGCACCGGCACGACGCCGTCGTGCTGGCCACCGGCGCCACGCTGAGCCGACTGGCCCGGCCGTTCGGCGTCACCCGGTGGGTGCAGGCCGGACGCGGCTACTCCTTCACGGTCACCGGGGACCGGGTCCCCGACGGCCCGGTCTACTTCCCGCAGCAGCGGGTCGCGTGCACCCCCCTGCACGAGCCCGTCAACCCGATCGGCGACCCGCCGTACGGCGAGGAGGACGTCCCGCTGCTCCGGGTCGCCGGGATGATGGAGTTCCGCCGACCCGACGAGGCGCTCGACCGGCGCCGGGTCCGCGCCATCGTCGAGGCGGTCCGTCCGCTGCTCGGCGGGGTCGACCTCGACCACCGCGGCGACGAGTGGGTCGGCTCCCGCCCGTGCACCGCCGACGGGCTGCCGCTCATCGGAGCGACCGGCTCGTCGCGGGTCTTCGTGGCCGGCGGGCACGGCATGTGGGGGGTGGCGCTCGGGCCGGTGACCGGGAAGCTCCTCGCCGAGCAGATCGCCACCGGCACGGTCCCCGACGAGCTCCGACCGTTCGACCCGCTGCGCTGAGGGGGGCCGCCGCCGCGGACGGCCGCAATGCACGAGACCCCCACCGTGGTGGGGGTCTCGTCGCCTGGAGCTCACGTCCAGTGGCAGGTGAAGGATTCGAACCTTCGTAGGCAAAGCCGACGGATTTACAGTCCGGGGGTTGCCATTCGCTGACCAGTGCAGACACGGCATCGCGACGAACTTCAGCAGGCATTCGACATAGACGCTCGCGATCGACCGGGGTCGACCGGGGTCGACCGACAAGCATTCGCACAATGCCATCGTCGTAGCCAAGGATGCGACAAGCGTCGCGAGGCTGCTGGACCGCTTCGTCGCGAGAGCCGCGCATGGTGATCTCGTCAGGCGCGAGCGTTGTCATGGAGCCGCCCATAGCCTGGGACTAACTCCGCGATCGTCACTCGATCGACGGATGTTCCTGTGCTGGATTCGAGCGAGGCACGACCGTGACTGCGGGTCAGGACCAGTCAACGCTGAGGTACTGGGTCTCTTGGAACTCCCGCAGTCCCTCGCGGGCGCCCTCGCGGCCGAGGCCGCTCTGCTTGACGCCGCCGAAGGGCGCGGAGGGGTCCGATACGAGGCCGCGATTGATGCCGACCATGCCGGCGTCGATGCGTTCGCCTAGGCGGACGGCGCGGCCGATGTCGCCTGCGAAGACGTACGCAGCCAATCCATATTCGGTGTCGTTGACGAGTTCGAGGAGCTCGTCCTCGTCGTGCCACACGACGACCGGGGCGACGGGGCCGAAGATCTCCTCGCGCAGGATCGTCGCGTCGGGGGCAAGCCCGGCGAGGACGGTCGGCGGGAAGAAGTAGCCAGGCGCCTCCGGCAACTGCGCCTGGTGCGAGATGCGGGCACCCTCTCGGACGGCGAAGTCGACCGCTTCGGTGACCCGTTGCAGCGCAGCCTGCGTGATAAGCGGGCCGATCGCGGCACCGTCGATGGCAGGGCCGACACTGAGCTTCTCGACCGCGGCGCCGAGACGGGCGACGAAGTCGAACGCGACGTCGTTGTGGACGAAGATGCGGTTGGCCGCTGTGCACGCCTGCCCGCTGTTGCGGAACTTGGCGATCATGGTGCCGGCGACAGCAGCGCCGAGGTCGGCGTCATCGGTGACGACGACAGGCGCGTTGCCGCCCAACTCCATGGACGCGTTGAGGACGCGGTCGGCCGCCTGGTGCAACAGGGCGCGGCCGACACCGGTGGAGCCGGTGAAGGAGACCTTGCGGACCCTGTCGTCGCTCAGCCAGGCGGTCACCACGCCCGGTGCGTCAGTGGTCGTGACGATCTCGACGGCGCCGTCGGGCACGCCCGCCTCACTCAGGATCCGCCCAACCGCCAATGCGGTCAGTGGGGTCTCGGCGGCGGGCTTGAGCACGACGGTGCACCCGGCGGCGAGTGCCGGTGCGATCTTGCGGGTCACCATCGCGGCCGGGAAGTTCCAGGGGGTTACCAGGGCAGCGACACCCACGGGACGGTGGGTCACGATGGTGCGGACGCCGCCGGTCGGGGCCTCTCCGTACTCACCGCTCGGCCGGACCGCCTCCTCGGAGAACCACCGGAAGAACTCGGCTGCGTACCCAACCTCGGCGGCGGCGTCGACCAGCGACTTGCCGTTCTCAGAGGTGATCAGCCCGGTCAGCTCCTCGCTATCGCGCATCATCAGGTCGAAGGCGCGGCGCAGCACGTCGGAGCGGTGCCGGGGCGAGGTGCGCGACCAGTCGGCGAAGGCCGCGGCCGCGCGGTCGACGGCGACGCGTGCCTCGTCGGGACCCTGGTCCGGCACCTGCGCGATGATCTCGAGGGAGGCAGGGTCCTCGACGCCGAACGTCGTCACTTCGTCACCTCGAAAGTCGCGGCGAGCACGTCGAAGGCATCGTTTAGAAGGTCGTCGGAGATCGAGAGCGGCGGCAAGAAGCGGAGCACATTGCCGTACGTGCCGCATGTCAGGACGATGACGCCCTGCCGGTGCGCCGCGGCGGCAACGGCCTTGGCGAGCTCGGGGTCCGGCTCATCGGTGCCGGCCCGGACCAACTCGACGGCAATCATGGCGCCACGACCGCGGACGTTCCCGATCCGGGAGTCGCGGGCCTCGATGGCACGGAGCCGGCCGAGGAGGAGCCCTTCGATCTCGCGGGCCCGGGCGACCAAGCCCTCGGCCTCGATGGTCTCGATCGACGCGAGCGCGGCCGCGCAGGCGATCGGATTGCCGCCGTAGGTGCCGCCGAGACCACCAACGTGGGCGGCGTCCATCATCTCCGCACGGCCGGTGACCGCTGAGAGCGGCAGGCCGCCGGCGATGCCCTTGGCTGTGACGATGAGATCGGGAACGACGCCTTCACGGTCGCACGCGAACCAGTCGCCGGTACGGGCGAAGCCGGTCTGCACCTCGTCAGCCACGAAGACGGCCGCGTTCGCGCGGCACCAGGCCACAAGGGCCGGCAGAAAGCCCGCAGCAGGCTCGATGAACCCGCCCTCGCCTTGGATCGGCTCGATCACTACAGCGGCCAAATTGGCGGTGCCGACCTGCTTCTCGATCACATCGATGGCCCGGGCCGCAGCCGTTGCACCACCGACGCCGCCGTCGCGATAGGGGTAGGAAAGGGGCGCGCGGTAGACCTCGCCGGCGAACGGACCGAAGCCGTGCTTGTATGGCATGTTCTTCGCAGTCATCGCCATCGTCAGGTTGGTCCGACCATGGTAGGCGTGGTCAAAGACGACGACCGCCTGGCGGCCGGTGTGTGAGCGCGCGATCTTCACGGCGTTCTCGACGGCCTCGGCGCCGGAGTTGAACAGCGCGGTGCGCTTCTCGTGGCCGCCGGGGGTGAGCCGATTCAGCGCCTCGGCGACGCTGACGTAGCCCGCGTAGGGGGTAACCATGAAGCAGGTGTGGGTAAAAGCGGCAACCTGCTCCTGCACGGCGGCGACCACGCGTGAGGCACTGGCGCCAACCGACGTGACAGCGATGCCCGAGCCGAGGTCGATGAACTGGTTCCCGTCGACGTCGACCACGACGCCGCCGTCGGCGTTGGCCGCAAAGACCGGCATCGTCGTGCCGACGCCTTGCGCGACAGCGGCGGACTTGCGCGCCATCAGCCGGCGCGACGCCGGCCCGGGAAGCTCGGTGCGCAGCAGGCGCTGCTGGTGAACGGCGGACAACTTGCTGGGCTTCTCGTCGGATACAGCAGTCATGCAGTCAGTTTCGCGACTAGGAAGTTATGCTGTCCAATACCTATTTCAGTCCATTCCCATGCCCTGTCGACATAGGAGGCTAAGTGCAGTTGCGCCACCTTCGATATTTCGTCGCGACTGCCGACGCCGGAAGCGTCAGCGCAGCCGCTGTGCGGGTGCACGTGACGCAGCCAGCCCTGTCCCGTCAGCTCCGCCAGCTCGAGCAGGATCTGGGGGTAGCGCTGTTCGACCGAAGCGCCGGACGGCTGGTGCTCAGTCGTACCGGTCAGGCCCTGCTACCCGCCGCTCGCGAGTTGCTCGCCTCAGCCCATGCCCTCGAGGCGCGAGCAACGTTCCATGCACGGGGCAGCCTGGAGCGCGTGACCATCGCGGCGCCGACGGTGACGCTCACCGACGTGGTGTCGCCTTTCGTCGCCACCATGTCTAAAGATGATCCGGTCGTCGACGTCCGCAGTGCCGACGGCCTCTCCCCGGCGGAGATGCTGCACGACGGGGCGGATCTAGCCATTGGAACTCAACGGCTAGATCCGCCCTATGCGATGCACGAGCTAGCAGTGTTGCCTGTCTGGGCCTACGTGCGGGCAACCGACCCGTGGGCCAATCGTACTCGCGTCGCGCTCGACGAACTGCTTCAACGCCCGCTCGTGGTCCTGCCATCCACGTTTACGGCTCGGGAAGCGCTGGACTCCGCAGTCTTCGCGCTTGGCGGCTCGTATAGCGCGGTTGTCGAGGCGGCAAACGGAACGATCGCCCAGGCTCTGGCCGCGTCCGGCCGCGGGGTGGCGGTCGTGACCGACGACTCTCGATTCGACCTGAGCCCGCTCTCCATCGAGCTCAGCGCAGGCGTATTGGAGATCCGGCTGACGGCTGCGTGGGACCCGCGCGGAGTAGCCGCCGCCACGATTGCCGACCTCGCTCGACGCCTCGGCCTTTGGGTGCAGACCGCTTACTGAGCAAAGAGCCCTCGACGTGTTAGTCCGGTGGTACGACGAAGCGCCCCACCGCCGACAGGCGGTCCGCTCTTCCCCGGAGATCTTTCTGCAGACGCTCAGCCCCCGCCGCACGGGACGACGAGATGCTCAGCTGCTCGCACGGTCCCGGGAAGCGACGATCGGGCTTCGGCACGGTCAGTCCGGTGTCGGATCGAGCAACCGCAGCTCCAATCGTCTGTCTGCTTCGCCAGTGACGAATCCAGTTGACGGTGAACCCCGTCGGCCGTAGAGCGAGTCAGTTGACGCCAAGAACGATATGGCTGCCGATAGTGATGCCGTCGCGGCTTACTTCATCATCGGCTTCAGAGTGCGCGCCAGCGTCGGACGAGTTCGCGGTGCTCATCGATGCCCCGGTGATCGTCATCGGAACACCACCGTTCGGGACCCGTTCATCAGTACGCGGTGCTCCGTGTGAGCGGTGACAGCACGGGCGAGGGCAAGGGCTTCGAGATCGCGACCGATTGCCGTGAGGTCTGCCGCAGACTTCGAGTGGTCGACGCGAATGAAGTCCTGTTCGATGATCGGGCCCTCGTCTAGATCTGCAGTCACGTAGTGTGCCGTGGCGCCGATGACCTTCACTCCGCGCGCGTGCGCCTGGTAATACGGCCGAGCGCCCTTGAAGCTGGGGAGCAGGCTGTGGTGGATGTTGATAGCGCGACCTGCCAAGTCTCGGCAAAGACTGTCCGAGAGGATCTGCATGTACCGAGCCAGGATGACCGAGTCGGCGTCGTACGCCGCGACGAGTTTCCTCAACTCGTCCTCGGCCCAGTCCTTGGACTCCGCGGTGACGGGGACATGGTGGAACGGGATGCCATGCCACTCGACGAGTTCTCGGAAGTCCTCGTGATTAGAGACAATAGCGACGACGTCTGCCGCTAGCGATCCGGTTCGCACGCGATGCAGCAGATCGTTGAGGCAGTGACCCTGGCGGGACACCATAAGAAGTAATCGGTGCTTGACGGACGGATCATGCAATGCCCAGGACGCCTCTAGGACGCTGCCGATCGTCGTGTCGAACTCGGCTCGCAGCGTGTCGAACTCAACCGGCATCTCGCTGGCAGCGTGGACACGGATGAAGAACAGCTCCGAGTCTTCATCTCCGAATTGCTGGCTGTCCCGGATGGAGAAGCCCCGATCCGCGAGGAACCCGGCCACGGCCGCGACAATGCCGGGCCGGTCCTTGCAGGACAGGGTAAGGATGAGGTCGTTCGTCACTGCTTGGGCCTTTCGGACTTCGGGTCATACATGGGACTCAAGGAAGCTCGAGCGGGGACGCGCCGGCCGCCTACCTCGATCTCGTACGGCTCGGACTCGAACCAGGTGCGCGGTACAACCTCAGACGCTTCGACCCAGCCAAGCGCAACAGCCCCGCCGAGGGTGTGGCCGTACTGGGTGGATGCGACGCGTCCGACCAACTCGCCGAAGCGATAGATGGGTTCGTCGTGGAAGAGGAGCGGTTCCGGATCCTCCAGGACGAACTGCACGAGACGCCGTGCGACGCCCTCACTCTTCACCTTCTCCAGCGCTTCGCGGCCGACGAATCCCGACGACTTGTCCCACTTGACAGTGAATGAGAGGCCCGCCTGGATCGGGTTGTCGCCTGCGGAGATGTCATGCCCCCAGCTTCGATAGGCCTTCTCTAGCCGCAACGAGTTCATCGCGTGATAACCGACGTTGCGGAGACCGTGCGGCTCGCCGGCGTCCATGATCGTGTCCCAGATGTGCCTTGCACTCTCGGACGGGATCAGGAGTTCCCATCCCAGTTCGCCCACGTAAGTCACGCGAGTAGCCCTGACGTGGGTCAAGCCGAGGTCGATCTGCCGAGACGTCCCAAAGGGGAACGCCTCGGTCGACAAGTCTGCATCGGTGAGCGGGCCGAGGAGGTCACGGGCATTCGGGCCCATGACGGCAAGCATGGCCATGGTCCCTGTGACATCGGCGACGGTGCAGAACTGGTCACCGATGTGCCGTCGGAGATGAGCGAGGTCTCGGTTGATGGTTGCTGGGCCGGACAGGACGAGAAACTCAGTTTCGCCGACCCGGGTGATGGTCACGTCGGCTTCGATGCCCGCGTTGTCGTTGAGCCACTGGGTGTAGACGATGCGTCCGATCGGCACGTCGACCTGGTTCACCGAGAGTCGGTTCAGCACACTCACAGCGTCGCGTCCTTGAACCAGGAGCTTGCCGAAGGACGAGGTGTCGATCATTCCGACGGCTTCGCGAATGGCGTTGTGCTCGGCCGCCGAGTGCTCGAACCAGTTCGGGCGTCCGAAGGAGTACTCGTAGCGGCGCACGACGCCTGCGGGGGCGTACCAGTTGGCGCGCTCCCAGCCGGCGAGCTCTCCGAATACCGCGCCGGCCGCGTCGGTTCGTTCGTACAACGGGCTCACTCGTAGTTGGCGGGCGGATTCTCGCTGCTGGAAGGGCCAGTGGATCTCGTAAGAGATATCAAGTGACTCAACGACTCGCTCTTCGAGGAATCTGCGGTTGGTCTCGTGGGTTTGGACCCGTCCGAGGTCGGTCTCTGGGAGGTCGACGGGACTGTATCCGTCAACGATCCAGTCAGCGAGAACAGATCCGGCGCCAGGCCCGGAAAGGAACCCGACGGAATTGAAGCCGGCAGCTACGAAATAGTTGCGCAGGTTAGGCGCCTCGCCCAGGTGGTACTGGCCGTCCGGGGTGAAGCTTTCGGGGCCGCAGAAGTGCAAGCGTATGCCGGCATCGGCGAGGACCGGGACTCGATACATCATCCTTTCGTAGAAGTCACCGAGGTGGTCCCAGTCCTCGGGAAGTCGGATGTAGCCGTCGCTCTCGGGGATGCCCCTCGACGCCCATGCGTAGCTTCCAGGCTCAAAAAAGCCCACCATGAGTGCGCCTGCCTCGTCCTTGACGTACGAGTACTCGTCGCCGCTCTTGATGGTTGGGAGGTTCCGTGGCAGGTCCTTGATGGCCTCAGTTACAACGTAGTAATGGGCCAGTGCTTGGAGGGGGACGTCGACCCCTGCGATCTCCCCGAACTCGCGGCCCCACATGCCGGTCGCGTTCACCACGTACTCGGCCTCGATGTCCCCCGCTGTCGTACGCACTCCGCGAACACGGTCGCCAGCTGTCATGACGCCGGCGACAGCGACGTTCTCGATGATTCGCACGCCGCGACTAGTCGCACCGCGCGCCAGCGCGATCGTCGTGTCGGTGGCGCTACCGCGACCGTCCTCAGGGAAGTAGAGGCTGCCGTAGAGACCATCGCTGTTGAGGAGCGGGTGGAGTTCGAGCGTGCGGTCGACGTCTAGAAGGTCAGCATCGATACCGTTCCCGCGGACGACGCTTGCAAGCTGGCGCATCTCATCGAACCGGTCAGCGGACGTGGCGAGGTTCATCGTCCCGGTCTTTACGAAACCGGTAGAGAAGCCGGTGTCGTGTTCGAGGTTGCGGAACACGTCGAGACTTCGCTGAACGACTTCGCGGGTCCCCCATGTCCCTCGCGCCTGGGTCACGAGCCCTGCCGCGTGCCAAGTCGTGCCCGAAGTCAGGGTGTTGCGCTCAAGCAGTACAACGTCCGTCCAACCACGGCAAGCCAGGTGATACGCAGTGCTCGTCCCAATGATGCCGCCACCCACGATGACGACCTGCGCGCGCGCCGGCTGTTGCTGCTCTCCCATGAGGCCACCTCTCGATCAGGTAGCAACAGTGCCCGCGCCCGAGGAGCCTCGCTATGCATCTAGTGACAGAAGGGTGTGATCCAAACTGTGCGATCGATCAATGGCCGGGGCCATCCCGACGACGTCAAGGTTGTCATCGACGCGGCGCAGGTCCGTGCGCGTTCTATTCACTCCCGCGTCCAGCGAGTCGATAGCAATCATCGTGCGCGTGGGATCTGCCACAGCACACGCGGATGACAGAAAGGGCGACCTGGTGGATCGCAAGGCAACCGTCATCGACGGGAAGCTGGCTGCGCAGCACGTCAAAGATTCCCTGCGCACGCGCGTCGCTGCACTTGAAGCGATTGGTCAGCGTCCAGGCCTCGGAACGATCCTTGTCGGCGATGACGCTGGCTCGCAGTCGTACGTCGCCGGGAAGCATCGCGACTGTGCGGAAGTAGGGATCGACTCTTTCCGGATTGACATGTCCGCGGAGGCGTCTCAGGAGCGCGTCTTGGATGCCGTTGGACGTCTGAACGAAGACGAGCGTTGCTCCGGATTCATCGTGCAACTTCCATTGCCGGCACACATCGACATGCACCTCGTTCTGAACGCCATTGATCCCGAAAAGGATGCCGATGGTCTGCACCCAGTGAACCTGGGTCGTCTCGTTCTGAACCAGGAAGGAACGCTGCCCTGTACCCCTCGCGGGATCCTTGAGTTGCTGCGCGGCAACGACGTTCCGATCACAGGGTCTCAGTTTTGCGTGATCGGGTGCGGCACCACGGTGGGTCGTCCGCTCGGGCTCATGCTCACGCGACCGAGCGAGCATGCGACGGTCACCATGGTGAACGAGGCGACCATCGATGTCGCTGCGCACACGCGCGTTGCCGACGTCGTGATTGCTGCCGCAGGAGTGGCCAACCTCGTCAAGCCGTACTGGATCAAGCCCGGCGCCACTGTTCTCTCGGTCGGGATCACTCGCACTGTTGAAGGAATTCTTGGAGACGTCGATCCGGGTGTCGAGAATGTCGCAGGGAAGTGGACACGCGCCGCGGGCGGGGTCGGCCCGATGACTCGCGCCATGCTCCTCAAGAACGTCGTAGAACTCGCCGAACGCGCAGCGGGCATCACTTCAGAAGCCAGCACCAAGATCGCGTCCTGACGAAGCACCCGAAAGCGAAACCAGCACGTGAACATTGTCGTCTGTGTGAAGTACGTCCCCGACGCCACTGCCGATCGGCAGTTCGAGTCGGACAACACCCTGGACCGCGTCGGCGTCGACGGGCTCCTCTCGGAGCTCGACGAGTACGCCGTCGAGCAGGCCCTCCAGCTCAAGGAGAAGGCCGGCGGCGATGACACCATCGTCACCGCGCTGTGCGTCGGGCCCGAGAAGGCCGTCGACGCGGTGCGCAAGGCGCTGCAGATGGGTGCCGACCAGGGCATCCACGTCGTCGACGACGCCGTCGCTGGCTCCGACGCGCCCGCCACCTCGCTGGTGCTGGCCAAGGCCGTCGAGAAGGCGGGTGCGGACAAGCCGGTCGACCTGGTCGTGTGCGGCATGTCCTCGACCGACGCCGACATGAGCGTGGTGCCGGCGATGCTCGCCGAGCGCCTGGACCTGCCCCAGGTCACCCTCGCGTCGGTCATCGAGACGCAGGGAGCACAGGTGCGCGTCAAGCGCGACGGTGACACCGCGACCGAGGTCATCGGCGCCACGATGCCGCTGGTCCTCTCGGTCACCGACCAGTCGGGCGAGGCCCGCTACCCGTCCTTCAAGGGCATCATGGCCGCGAAGAAGAAGCCGCTGGAGACCTGGTCGCTGGCGGACCTGGGCGTCGACGCGGGCCAGGTCGGCCTGTCGGTGGCCTGGACCGAGGTCGCCGAGACCACGGCCCGCCCGCCGCGCACCGCCGGCGAGATCGTCAAGGACGAGGACGGCTCGGGCGCCACGGCGCTGGCCGGGTTCCTCGCCTCGAAGAAGTTCATCTGAGGAGCTGACCGATGTCTGAAGTTCTCGTTCTCATCGACCACGTCGACGGCGCGGTGCGCAAGCCGACGTACGAGCTCCTGACCATCGCCAAGCGGCTCGGCGAGCCGTCGGCGGTCTTCATCGGCAGCTCGGCCCAGGGCGCCGACGTGGCCGAGAAGGTGAAGAAGTACGGCGCCGAGAAGGTCTACGTCGTCGACGACGCGCAGCTCAAGGGCTACCTGGTGGCGCCCAAGGCCGAGGCCCTCCAGCAGCTGGCGGAGAAGGCTCAGGCCGGTGGGGGCGTCGCGGCGATCCTGATCCCCTCCACCATGGAGGGCAAGGAGATCGCCGGTCGCCTCGCGATCAAGCTCGAGTCCGGCCTGATCACCGACGCGGTCGACGTGGAGGCCGACGGCACCACCACCCAGTCGGTCTTCGCGGGCAACTACACCGCCAAGGCCAAGGTCACCCAGGGCACCCCGATCATCACGGTCAAGCCGAACTCCGCCGCGCCGGAGGAGGCCGCCGGTGCCGGGACCGTCGAGGAGTTCGCCGCGACCGTGTCCGACGACGCGAAGGCCGCACAGATCGTGGCCTCCCAGCCGCGGAAGGCGACCGGGCGTCCCGAGCTGACCGAGGCCGCGATCGTGGTCGCCGGCGGTCGTGGCACCGGTGGCAGCTTCGAGGCCGTCGAAGGCCTCGCGGATGCGCTGGGTGGTGCCGTCGGCGCCTCGCGGGCCGCGGTCGACTCCGGCTGGATCCCGCACACCTTCCAGATCGGCCAGACCGGCAAGACCGTCTCGCCGCAGCTCTACATCGCCACCGGCATCTCCGGCGCGATCCAGCACCGCGCCGGTATGCAGACCTCGAAGACGATCGTCGCGGTCAACAAGGACGAGGAGGCCCCGATCTTCGAGCTCGTCGACTTCGGCGTGGTGGGCGACCTGCACACGGTCCTCCCCGCGCTGACCGACGAAGTCACCAAGCGCAAGGGCTGAGTGCGACATGGTCCGTCTGCTAGGCGTCGTCAACGTGACGCCCGACTCCTTCTCCGATGGCGGTCTCTACCCCAGCGTTGACGCAGCTGTAGGCGCGGGATTGCAGATGGTGGATGACGGAGCGTGGGCGGTCGATGTCGGCGGATGTTCGACTCGCCCGGGCGCGACTCCTACCGATGCTCAAACCGAGCTAGAGCGAGTCGCTCCCGTGGTGCGCGCGCTGACGCGCGCCGGTGCACGGGTGAGCATCGACAGCATGGACGCCGGAGTGGTCGACGCGTGCTTGAGCCTCGGCGCCACAATGATCAACGACGTCAGCGGCGGGCTGTATGACAATCGCATGCTGGACCTTGCAGCGCGGTCGGGCGCGACGCTCGTCGTGTCGCACTGGCGGGCGCCGAGCGACCAAATGGCTGCGCGAGCAGTGTACTCGGACGTGGCTCACGAGGTGCGAGATGAGCTCGCTGATCGCGTCGACGCCGCCCTCGAAGCGGGCGTGAAAGCCAGCAACCTGATCGTCGATCCGGGCATTGGTTTCGCCAAGACCGCGTCGCAGAACTGGGAGCTCCTGACCAATCTCTCTGTTCTCCGGGCCCTGGGCTACGAGCTGATGATTGGGACCTCTCGAAAGAGCCTCTTCCGTGAAATTCTCGGCACGGCCGACCTGCCCGAGGACGAGCCCGGGACTCGTGACGACCTGACAGCCGCGTCGACGGCGCTCGCCGCCCTCCTCGGCATTGACTACGTGAGAGTCCACAACGTCCCTGCTAACCGTCGCGCGGCCGCCGTCGGCATGCGGTGGCGGGGTGAGATGCCGTCGGGCGGAACAGAGACTCGTTCGTCTGTTACATCGGAACTTGAGGTCGGTGATTAGCCGTACGATGTAACAACCCAGCAACAACGGTATTCTCTCGTGTACGCGCGTGTGATTATGAAGGCGTGAGCCTGACGGTCGAATCGCTCGTCACGGACCCGCTCATCCGAACTCGGATCGTTGCGGGGCGAGATGGGATGCAACGAACCATCACATGGGCGCACACCTGTGAGGTGGCCGACCCCTGGAACTGGCTGGGAAACGGTGATCTCCTGATGACCGACGGCTACAGCTTCCCGTCGGACGCCGCCGCCCAGGTCAACTTCATCAGGCAGCTCGCGGACGCAAGCATTGTTGGCCTGGCTCTCGGCGAAGGGTTCGCTGCCCCCCCACTAACCGCCGAGGCCATCGCCGCAGCGGACTCGATCGACTTTCCCATCCTGATGACGGCGCGCAACGTCCCGTTCGTCACGATCGCCCGCTTGGTGGCGGAGGCCAGCAGCGGACGTGCACATTCGAGGGCAGCCAAGGTCCTGCGCCTCTATGACGTCCTGCGTCGAACCCATCAGGGAGCCATGGTGGACGACCTACTGGAGCGCCTCGGCGGCGAGCTTCACGCCAGCCTGCATGTGATCGAACTTCGGACGGGCAGCAGCCTCCTACCTGCTCCGACCGGGCTACCGCCAGAGGTGCGCGAAGCGGCCCTCAAGAGGGCACAGTCGGAGAAGGGACGCCTCCCGGCCTTCAACCGCCTGGCTGACGACCACGTTTCAGCGCTTCTCGTACCAGTAGGAACGCGGGGAAGTGCCGGCCTCGTGGTGCGCGCCTGGCCCGAAGGTGAGGTCCCCGACCTACTCCTCACGCAGCACGCAGCAATGATCGTGGAACTTGAGGTCGAGCGACGTGCAGCTCAGGCATCGCGAATCAGAGCGCGAGGAGCGGATCTCACTCGCCGGATGCTCGACGGCACGATCACACCCGAGGCAGCGGCGAGTCAGATCCGACTTCATCGGCTCGGCGACGGTCCTTGGCGGGTAACCCTGTGGCAGGAGGAAAACGATGATCACTCGACACACCCTCGAGCGATCGGGCTTGCGGAAGGGCTGGAGTACGTCCAGTGGCCCCATCTGCACTTGCCGGTGGGAGAACTCCACCTGATCGTTGTCGACGACGATCGGTTCCTAGCGGGGCTTGAGCTTGACTTCGTTGACGCCACGGTGGGGGCTAGTCAACCCGTCGCGTCGCTCACCCGCCTCTCGGATGCGTTCCGGGAGGCTCAATGGGCACTTGAGAGCGCTCGCGCAGCCTCTGTGCAGAGCGCGATTTATGGATCCCACGGTTCCTACTTCATGCCGAATACCGTGGCAGAAGGCGAAGCGGCGGTTCAGCGCCTCCTCGGCCCGATCATCAAATACGACGAGGAACACGGAGCCAATCTGCTCGGCTCGCTTCAGGTCTACTTCGAGGTCAATCGATCATGGCAGGAGGGGGCACGCCGACTTGGCATCCACAAGCAGACTCTGGTCTATCGACTCAAGAAGATCGAAGAGATGACCGGCGCCGACCTCCGAGACTTTGGCGTCCAGGCCGAGTTGTACCTTGCGCTGCGCACCCGCCAACTTCTCAGCACTACCGGGCGGGGAGCACTCGGCGGATAGAGCTGTAGCGCTCTCGAACACCACGCTGAGCGAGCAACGACGCGGCCAGCTCCGACCAGTTCAACTTTTCCGCAATTGCCGAGTTTCCACCGCCAACGTCGATACGCACGACGCCCACGACGATCTAGACAATCTCGACAAGGCCATGGGGTGAGCAGGGCTCTTTCAGAAGCAAGACACCGATGGGAATGTTGGCTCGGGGCAGTCGCGCTCAGCGTCCGGCCCGACACGTTCGGCTCGCGCAAGGTGCTGAGGATGCCCGCTCGCAGGTTGCCCCGACTGGCCCCTACGCCGCACCCCGTGCCACCTCGTCGCATGGGGTCTGCGATGCCGAGTTGGTCGTCGACGTCTAGTCCGCCTAATGGGCGAATCTAGGCGTCCACGACGCTCGGAAGATCCACGCCGAGCCCCAGTGCAGATCGCCGCGACCGCTCCAGCCAGCCGCGGGCGACCGACGCGGCCCATCGAGGAGATCGCCTCAGATCCGGCTCCGGCAGACGTGGATCCGCCGCTGGTCGCTTGCGCCGCAGGCGCGTCATAGCCGTCCTACCAGCCGCGTGCGCACGTCGCCCCCCGAGCAGTCCACCCGCCCTACCACATCCCGAGCCTGTCGGGTTGTCTTCTACAGGACCCAACGGCAGTCGTCGGAACGGTAAGGCTCGCACGTCAGGCACCGAGACTCAGAGCATCCAGCGCAGCGCTGAAGCTCTTCGCCGCAATCCTCGCAAGGTCTCAGAGAGCCCGACTGAGTTGCCGACCATCCGGTCCTCGCTGGGGTTGCCCAAGTCGTCTGTTTACCGGCCGCCTGCTGCTTCGTCATCGTCGTACCTCCGCTCACTCTCAGGGAGAGGGCAGTTGCTCAGTCGGTTGGCTGAGCAGTGAGATCGTCTCGGTGGAGCGAGAATCGTGCGCGATTACGAGACGCCGGCGGTCGACGCTGAGACGTCCCGCAACTTCCCCGACAGCCGAACGACACGGTTGGCCAGGTGCTCGAGCGCAGCCACCTGCGGCGTTCCTAGCGGCTCGCTATTCGACTGGCCAGTCACGTGGGATACGCCGTACGGATTCCCGTCGACGAACTTGAGAGGATCGGTGTAGCCGGGCGGCACGAGGACACCGCCGAAGTGGTAGATGCTGTTGTACAGAGCGAGCAGAGTCGATTCCTGACCCCCGTGCGCCGTCTGCGTGGCCGTGAAACCGGCGTAGGCCTTGTCCGCCAGCAGACCCTGGGACCACTGGGGCCCCAAGGTGTCGAGGAACTGCTTCAGCTGACTGGCAACGTTTCCGAACCGGGTCGGCGTCCCGAACATGACACCGTCTGCCCACACCACGTCGTCGGCCGAGGCAATGTCGATGTGTTCAGTGGCAATTGCGTGGTCGGCCCACACTTTGTTGCGTGAGACGGCGTCCGGCGGTGCCAGTTCCTGGACTCGGCGGAGCCGGACCTCCGCGCCTGTGCCTCGCGCAAAGGTCGCCAGCCGCTCGGCCATCGAATGGATGGTCCCCGTGGCGGAGTAGTAGATGACAGCGACCTTGACGGGCGACATGAGGAGCCTTTCGGGAAGGGAGGGCGAGAGAACGGACGGGTTCGATGATGTTGTCGTGATGTCTGCGCGCCGTCTTACTCACTGTCCGAAAAAAAGCTGTCGGAGTTTGCGCGTGCACTGCGTTCAGGGGGGATGAGTTCAATGCCGGCCTCGTTGAGGGCGATCAGTCGTTATGACCTGCGTCGCGGAGGCCCGACCACGTCACGAACTTGACCCGAGTGCGGCCTTGGTCGCGCCCTGCATCCACCTCGGCGTCATCGATGCGCCGCCAACCGTCGACCTCAAGCAGGCGGGGTCGTCGCAACCGAGCGAGGTCTGCGAACGATTCCGGGCCGCCGCGCGGATCTGCTAAGCGTCCGTTCTTCAAGTCCTCCATCAATGACGCAACTGTTTCGGCCGCATCGACCCGATTCGTCCCGATCACCCCTGAGGCCCCGCGTTTCGCCCAACCGGTGCAATACACCCCCGGCACGGGGCGCCCGCCGCGGAGGTCGATCACCCGACCCTCGCGATTCGGAAGTACTCCCCTGTCCCCATCGAATGGCAGTCCGTCGATCGGCTGTCCAGTGAATCCCACAGCCCAGATGACCAACGAGGTCTCGATGACCTCCTTGGTCCCGTCATGCCGGGTCAGTTCGATGCCTGTGACCTCGTGCTGGCCCAACAGTGCCACCGGCGTCAGACCGTAACGCAGGATGATCCGTCGAGGCCGTGTGCAAGTGCGAGCGGCAGCCTCGGCGACAATGTCGTATCGGCGAGCCAGGGCCCACCCGCGGCCTGACTGGGAAGCAGCGGCCCAGTCATCGTCCGTGACAGCAATTTCACTCGCCTCCGCGACCAGATCCACGTCCGGCAGGTGCGTTAGCGCCGTCAACTCAGCTGTGCTGTAAGCGGCGAAGGCTTGGGACCTGCGTCCGACGACGGCCACTTCCTCGATGCTGCCGGCGGTTAGCGACCTTAGTGCGGAGTCGGACACCGAAGTGGACGCGTACGCGGTCGCTCGCTGCGCGAGCAGACGCGCGACGTCCAGAGCCACGTTGCCGTTGCCGATAACGACCGCCCTCGGCCCCTTGATGCTGAAGTCCGGTAGTGCGCTGTCAGGGTGACCGTTGTACCAAGAGACGAACTCTTTGGCTGAGACAGAACCGGCGAGGGCTTCTCCGGGGACACCTGGGCGTCGTGCGCTCGCTGCGCCTGTTGCCACGATGACAGCGTGGTGATGCTGCAGCACTTCCGCGATCGAGATGTCGCGTCCAACCTCCACGTCGAAGAGACAACGCACGTTGGGCCGGACCAGGACGCGCCCGAGCCTGTCAGCGATGCGCTTGGTGTTGTCGTGGTCGGGCGCGACTCCTGAACGTATCAATCCGAAGGGAGTCGGGAGTCGCTCGATGATGGTCACTTCGACGCCGGGGATCTCGGTCAACTCGGTCGCCGCGTACAGGGCAGCGGGTCCCGATCCGATCACCGCGACCATCAGCGTCGACTGGCCGAGGGTAAGACGATTGCGGGAGATCACCGGTGGTTCAGCCGGCGTCAACGGACGCGCCTCGAAGTACTCGGCGTTGACCGCGCTGAACGTGGAGAGGCTCGGAGGAAGTGCGTCTCCGGGGTAGATGGCGTCAACTGGACATGCGGTGGCGCAAGCGCCGCAATCGATGCAGCTCGACGGATCGATGTAGAGCTGTTCCGTGCTCTCGAAGTCCGGATCACCAGGTCGAGGGCGGATGCACTGGACAGGACAAACCGTGACACAGGCGGCGTCCTCACAACAAGACTGGGTAATAACAAAGGTCATCCAGCGCGCCTCTCTCAGAACTAGTCGGCTCAGGCTCGCCCAAGGCGAACCGCTACAGCACTGCCAGGTGTCATAAGGCCAACGGCACGATTGTGTGGAAAGTCGCCAATGCACAGCGGCAGTCTGAGACCGGCATCACCCCAGATGCGCCTATGCGGCTTGCTCCCTGCCGAGTCCACTACCGCTTCCATACAAGCATCGGCGCATCTTTGCCTGCGACTGTGCAGGAGTGGGATTCCGACCGCTCCTAGATTGGCCAGATGGGCTTCTCGAACACCCCCGCTACGCCGTATCCACGCCCGCGACACGCGATGGCACGAACTTGCGCAGTCGTCCGATGAGTGCACGGTGGCGAGTCCCGCGCGTCCATGACCTGAACAGGTCTGACGCGGGAGTCCGATCCTTTTGGATGGCTGACGCGCTGGCCGACGAGCCACACCGGGTCAATGCCGAGCCCCTAACCTCGAAGGCCCGGGCCGACGTGTGCATCGTCGGTGGCGGATTCACCGGCTTATGGACCGCCATCGAACTGAAGACGCGAGAGCCCAGCATCGACGTGATCCTTCTCGAAGCGGGTCTCTGCGGCTGCGGAGCAAGCGGAACCAACGCCGGCATGCTGATGAACCTATGGCCGAAGCTGCCGTCCCTGCTGCGTGCGGGCGGCAAGGACGAAGGCGCTGACGTAGCTCGGGCCTCGGTAGAGGCGATTGATCACATTCGTCGCTTCTGCGTTGAGCACGACATCGACGCGCAGGTCGAGTCGAACGGCTGGCTGTGGGCCTCGAACAACAGCAGCCAAGACGGGGCGTGGGGTGAAACCCTCGGGGCTGCGGCCGCCCACCGCGACTGCCCCTTCGTCGAGGTCGACGCGGCGGAAGCGACTCGACTGGCCGGAGCGCCGGCACGCGGTGGGATCCTCGATCCGACCTGTGTTGGCCTCCATCCTGCCCGTCTCGCCCGTGGTCTCATGAGAGTCGCACAGAGCCTTGGTGTCGTCGTGCACGAACATAGCCCGATGACGGGGTTGTTACGCGAACACGCCGCCACCTCGGTAACGACTGATTCTGGATCGGTCCGAGCCGGTTCGGTCGTACTGGCAATCAACGCGTGGTGCAACCAGTTCCCGCAACTTCGCTCCTACCTCGTCACGACGGCATCGGACAATATCGTGGTTCGCCCGCGACACGAGTGGAAAAATCCTCCGCTCACGAACGTCTCGGACTCCGGACGCCTGTTGGACTACTGGCGCCCGATGCGCGGAGGAGAGGTCCTGTTCGGCAAAGCAGGCCTCGGCATCGGCTGGGGAGTTCGAGGTACGAACACGCTGTTCACCGCGGCCCCTCGCCCTGACCAGATCCTCGCGCACATGGCCAGAACTGTGCCTGACTTGGCGGGCGCCGAGCTGCTGTCCTCGTGGCGCGCGCCCGTCGAGTACTCGCTATCCTCTCTGCCCTTCTTCGGCGAGGTCACCGGCTTCCCGGGCGTGTACTTCGGCACGGGCTACTCAGGTGACGGCGTCGGACCGTCTGTCATCGGCGCTCAGATTCTGGCCGGCCTAGCCACCAGATCGGCGGACGGCATGACAACGTCGTTTCTGACAAGAGCACCCTCAGGACACGGCCTGCCGCCAGAGCCAATTCGGTACCTGGGCGGACAGCTCGTCAAGACGGCAATGCTTCGCCGAGACCGCAAGCAGGATGACGAGGCCCGAGTCGACCTCCCCACCCGTCTCATATCGCGAATCGACCCCACATCTTTCCTTGGATGACCGACCGCAAGGAGACGCATCATGCGCGACATCATCGATCGGCTCTTCGAATGGTGGGACAACGGAGTGCCGATCGGGCTTGCCACCGTCGTCGACACCTCGAGGTCTGCCCCCCGCGATCCCGGGGCCGCGATGGGTGTTACGGCCGACGGCACGGTGCACGGCTCGGTATCGGGGGGGTGCGTGGAGGGCGCAGTCTACGAAATCGCGCGCGAGGTCCTCGCTGATGGAGTCCCGGTGCTCGAGCACTACGGGTACTCCGACAACGAAGCATTCGCGGTGGGGCTCACGTGTGGTGGAGAACTGGACGTCTTCGTAGAACGGGTCGACCGTGACACCTTCCCGCACTTCGCGGAAGTCGTCGACGACATCCGCAGGGGTCGACCGGTCGCCATCGCCACTGTCGTCGACCATCCAGACGCCGCGTGGCGCGGTCGACGAATGGTGCTGTACCCAGAAGGAGAAGAGTCCTCCCGCAAGGGCACTCTGGGTAGCGGTAGGGCCGACGACGCGGTTGCCGACGACGCGCTCGGACTACTGGCTGCTGGTCACAACGCCATGCTCACCTACGGTCCCGACGGCCAACGGCTCGGCGAGGGGATGAAGGTGTTCGTTCAAGCATTCGCGCCGCAGCCCCGGATGCTCGTCTTCGGCGCGATCGACTTCGCCGCAGCGGTCGCGTCCGTGGGATCTTTCCTCGGCTACCACGTCACCGTGTGTGACGCACGACCCGTCTTCGCCACCCCGGCTCGCTTTCCCGAGGCGGATGAGGTCGTTGTGAACTGGCCACACAGGTATCTGGTGCAGGAGCATCGCAATGGACGGGTCGACGACCGCACGGTCATCGCCGTTCTCACGCACGACCCGAAGTTCGATGTTCCTCTCCTCTCCGTTGCGCTTAACCTTCCCGCCGCATATGTCGGCGTCATGGGCTCACGTCGCACTCACGACGATCGGGTGACTCGCCTTCGAGAAGCTGGCGTCACACAGGAGCAGCTCGACCGCATGTCGAGCCCCATTGGTCTCGATCTGGGCGCTCGCACTCCCGAGGAGACCGCGATCAGCATCGCGGCCGAGATCGTGTCAGCACGCTGGGGTGGGACCGGAGTGCCTCTCAGCGCGTCCGAGGGCGCCATCCATCACGCCGAGGTTGGAGGGACGCGTTGGCCCCGGCCGACCGAGTCGACTCACCGGACGACGTCGAGCGATTGTTGAGCGAGACCGGCAATCTCTGTTCGCCCGAACTCGCCGCGGTCGTCTTCCTCGCCGTGAAGATGCATAGGCCACTACTACTCGAGGGTGAACCCGGCACCGGCAAGACTGCGCTCGCAGAGGCTTTGGCCGCCGCCTGGCAATTGCCCCTCCTGCGGCTCCAGTGCTACGAAGGCATCGATTCCACCCAAGCGCTATACGACTGGGACTTCCCTCGTCAGATTCTGCACCTGCGCGTCCTGGAGGCAGCCGGGGCGGTGGAGGCAACAGAGGCCGACGCGGGGCTCTACCACGAGCGCTTCCTGCTGCCGCGCCCGGTGCTCCAAGCTCTGCGGCAGGCCCCGACCGTCCTACTCATCGACGAACTCGACCGCGCCGACGACGAATTCGAAGCATTCCTGCTTGAAGTGCTCTCAACGAACCAGGTAAGCATCCCGGAGATCGGCGCGGTCCGGGCATCCGTCCCTCCAGTAGTCGTGCTGACGTCTAACCGGACGCGCGAGCTCCACGATGCGCTGAAGCGTCGTTGCCTCTATCACTGGGTCGAGCACCCAGGGCTGGAACGCGAACTGCAGATCGTCCGCTCTCGGGCTCCCGAGGTTTCAAGAGATCTAGCAGAGCAAGTCGTGCGAGTGGTCCAAGAATTCCGACTCGAAGAACACGCACTACTCAAGCCACCCGGCGTCGCGGAGACATTAGATTGGGCCAAAGCGCTCCACTATCTCCAGACAGTCGAGCTGAACCTGGAGGCGGCAGCCATAACCCTCGGCGCGTTGGTGAAGTACCACGAGGACACCGACCGTGTGAGTCGCGCAATGGAGCACATCCTCGGGTCATGACCTCGCCGCCAGAGCAGTCGTGGCGACGGCCGCAAGGGATAACAGGTTCGCATCCGCCAACTACGAACCGGACCGACTTACCCATTCTCATCGCTGAACTTGAGAGGATCCCCGCCACGAAGACGACGACGAGAGGGACGCGGCGCGCGCGTCGGAGGCAGAGCCCCGCGGGGTGGTGGGCTTTGAGGTTGATCCTCGGTGCCTATTCGCTGCTGTCGATTGCGGCGATGAGTCCAGTATCGCTGTCGGGGTAGAGCAGCGCCATGGATGCTTCTGAGAGGTAGCGGCGGTCGCCGGCTTGCCACTCGTCGTGCATGTCGGCCAGGACGGCTCCGACGAGCCGGATCACGGCGGCGGGGGTGGGGAAGATCCCGACCACCCGGGAGCGTCGCTTGATCTCCTTGTTGACCGCTCCAGCGGGTTGGTCGACCAGATCTTCTGCCAGTGCGCCCGCGGGAAGACGGTGAACGCGGTGACCTCGGCCTTCGCCTCGTCCATCAGCGGCCCGATCTTCGGGAACGACTTCGCGAGCTGGTCGCGGACCTCGTCCCAGGCGTGGCTGACCGCGGCGGCGTCGGGTTGGGCGAAGATCGTGCGGAACACCGCGGCCACCATGTCGCCGTGGGACTTGGGGACGTGGGCGAGCAGGTTGCGGGCGAAGTGGACCCGGCACCGCTGGTGCCCGGCACCTTGGAAGGACCGCCTGAGCGCCTTGACGAGCCCGGCGTGCTGGTCGCTGATCACGAGCTGCACGCCGTGGAGTCCGCGCTGCTTCAGCGCGGTCAGGAAGCCACGCCAGAACGTCTCGTCCTCGCTGTCCCCGACGTCGAGCCCGAGGACCTCCCGGGAGCCGTCTGCGGCGATCCCGGTGGCCACCACGACCGCCATCGAGGTCACCTGACCGGTGGTGTTGCGGACGTTGAGGTAGGTCGCGTCGAGGTAGACGTAGGGGAACTCGGTGTGGTCCAGGGCGCGGGTGCGGAACGCCCCGACCTGCTCATCGAGCCCGGCGCAGATCCGGGACACCTCGGACTTGGAGATCCCGGCATCGACGCCCATCGCCTCAACCAGATCGTCGACCGAGCGTGTGCTGACACCGTGGACGTAGGCCTCCATCACCACCGCGTACAGCGCCTGGTCGATGCGGCGGCGGGGCTCGAGGATGACCGGGAAGAACGAGCCCTTGCGGAGCTTGGGGATCCGCAGCTCGACATCCCCGGCCTTCGTGGTCAGCACCCGGGGCCGGTGCCCGTTGCGTTCGCTCACCCGGGCATCGGTGCGCTCATAGGGCGCCGCGCCGATCCGCTCGGAGGCCTCGAGCTGGATCAGGTCCTGCAACGCGACCCGGACCGATTCACAGATCAGGTCCACGCCATCACCGGCACGGAACGCCTCGAGCAACTCGGACAGGGCAGACTGGGACAAGGCCATCGGTGGTTCTCCTTCAGTGCGTGACTTGGTCGTTTCACACCGAAGATCCCGCCGATGGCCGCCCACTTCACGCCGACCCGCCCGACCTCAAACCCCACCACTCCACGGGACGCTCCTCGCGTCGGACCCCGCCACCACCGTACGAACGCAGCTGTTGAGTTCGCGTCGGCCGCCTGCAACCGATGCGAGCATCCGGGACCCCAACAACTCAGTACGAGTCGACACATCGCGGCCGGCGCCGGCCAGCAGCACGGGCCGTGTCATCACGGCCGTTCGTCAATGCTTGAGGGTCAGGGAAGTCCTCGTCGCGGGTCTCCCCGGGTGGCCGGTTGTCGCGGCGCTGGCTCTCGTGCTCGAAGTTCGACGCTGCGAGTCTTCCCAGACGCGGTCTCGGGGAGGTCGTAGAACCCGATGAGGCGTAGCCGCAAGTACGGCGCGAAATTTGCTCGCGCGTGGGGCGCGGATCGATCGATCCGTATAGGCGTGGGGTTCGTGGCCGTCCCGGGTATAGGGCTGACCTCAGACCTAGGTGCTGGCGTCCAAGCGGGTCCGCAACTAGGACGGCGCGCGCGCCCATCCACTCTGAACTGCTTGGCGTGTCTCTAAGTTCAACGGCCGGCTCGCGACTTCTGATCCCATTTCGCGAGTAGCGCCCCGCAAATCGCTTGCCAGACAACCCCGTCAGCTCGTCAGCACCACCCGATCGCCCACCCGGACACTGCCAGGCGACACGACCCCTGCGTACATGCCGAAGAGGACGGCAGGGCCGGACTCACCCGGTGTGGGACCGCGCACGTCCCGTATGTGTCGCTGGACCTGAAGTTTCCGGTCACCGTCATACGGACGATGCTCGACGGCCAAGCATCGCGGGATCCCGATGGTGACCCTCAGTGCGCAGTCTCCAACCGCCACGACGCGACCAGCCCAGGAGTCCTCCCGATAGGGGTGCGGGCCTAGGTCGAGCGTCATGTTCAACCGGAACCGACGACTGTCCACCGGTCGACCGTCGAGCTCACATCCGAGCGATGCCAATGAGGCCGACGAAACGATGGTGACAGGATGGACGTCCCCACCTCCGCCAGGCTCGGCGCAGCGAACCAGCCGCAGGTTGCGCCCGGCCAGGTCGGAAAGCCACGCATCCCAAGGCCCCGGGGTCCACCTACCGTCGACCATGCGCTCGTCGAACTGGAACGGACGAATAGGGCCCACCGGACGCACCGCGGCTTCGCACTCCACAACCGTTCGTCTACCGACTCGGAAAACGTTCGCGAGCGGGTCGTAGGTGGTCCAATAGTCGAGGAAGATCGGGTCTTTGGGCACTGAATACAGGCGCTCGTCGATGTCGACCAAGAAGAACTCCCGGTTACCAACAATTCCTGACGCGGTCACCTCGACGTGCTCAACTTCGCGGAGGGCGAATCCCTTTGTCACAGTCGTGTACAGCCGTGCGACCGTGCCGGCCGCTTCCACCCTCGTGATCACAGTGTCTCTCGATTGCTCGGCGATATTTGACCCCCGGTCGTCCGGTTCCCGCGCCCGACGGCTGCGCCCATCCGCTCACCCGTGGCGCGCGCCCAACTCGAGGGCTAGCACACCGCTGACGATGAGGCCCATGCCCAGAACCTGTGCACTTGTGAGGCGTTCGCCTAAGAAGGTCGCGCCGATCACGGCGATGGCGACGATGCCGGTCGCGGACCACAACGCGTACACGATAGCGACGTTCAGACCGCGTTGGAGCACTACGGAGAGCAGGAAGAACGACAACCCATATCCACTCACGACGATAAGGCTCGGCAGAGGTCTGCTGAAGCCCTCGGATGCTCGCAGGGACAGGGTGGCCATCACCTCCACGGCGATTGCGAGTCCTAGCAGTAGATACGTCACCATGTGTCTCCGCCCAACGCCACGTCCGTCCTTCCGGTCCGACGGTAGGACGCATCGCGACCAGCGTCTGCGGGTCTTGTGCTGGAAACTGACAGCCGGTTTAGCGCTTTCCGGCAACGGGCCCGTGGGCGCCCTCTGTGGACCTGCCGTCCGCTACAGAGGATGCCCGTGTCGCCGTCAAGTCGGAGCCGAGAGCCGAGAGCCGAGAGCCGAGAGCCGAGAGCCGAGAGCCGAGAGAACGGTGCACGAGCGGGCGAGGAATCGAGCACCTTGAACCCCTCCCAACGAGTCCGAGGCGTGATGGCCTCGGTGCCACGCTCGAAGGGACGGGTCGTCCACGACAGCACCTGATAGAGATGTTGTGCATCGCCATTCCCACACATGACCGGCGCTGGCGCCGCGAACCGAGCCGGCCCCATGCCTTAAGGAGCGGGTCTGCTGCACGGATAGGTGACACCTGATCTGCGTCGATGTGTGTCGGCGCTGGAAGGATGTGCACCATGCCGAAGGCGTTCCCCAAGGAGTTCCGCCAGGACGTGATCCGGGTCTATCGCGAGTCGGACTCCTCGATGGCCCAGGTCGCCAAGGACTTCGGCATCTCGCCGTCGTGCCTGAAGCGGTGGCTGGCGATCGACGAGCGCGACTCCGCATCCAAGTCGAGTGCCTCGAGCTCGGGCAGCGAGTCCGCAGAACTGCGTGAGGCGAACAAGCGGATCAAGCTGCTGGAGCAGGAGAACGAGGTCCTGCGCCGCGCTGCCGCCTATCTCTCGCAGGCGCATCTGCCGGGAAAATGATGTACCCGCTCGTCCGCGAGCTGGCCGGCGACGGGATCCCCGTCACGGTGACGTGCAGGGTGCTCAAGATCGCTCGCCAGCCCTACTACCGCTGGCTGGCCAACCCGGTCACCGACGCGGAACTGGCCACGGCCTACCGGGCCAACGCGTTGTTCGACGCCCACGGCGAGGACCCGGAGTTCGGCTACCGGTTCCTGGTCGATGAGGCCCGCGACGCCGGTGAGCCGATGGCCGAGCGCACCGTGTGGAAGATCTGCTCAGAACTGGGCTGGTGGTCGGCGTTCGGGAAGAAGCGCGGACGCAACGGCAAGAAGCCCGGTCCACCGGTCCACGACGACCTGGTGATGCGCGACTTCACCGCCGAGGCACCGAACACCCTGTGGCTGGCCGACATCCAATGCCGACGTCGGCATTTCAGGTCGGCCACCCACAGCTGGTCGGTCCCGGCCGGGACGTCCCAGCCGCGCTGGACCAGATCGGGATGCCGCAGGGCGGTCGTGTCACGGCGGGTGGTGGTCGTGCGGTGCCGGCCACGGACAGCGCCGGCGATCCCAGCGATCCGCATCAGCCGGGCGACCTGGTCACGGCCGACATCGATCCCGGCCCGCCGCGCCGCCTTGTGGAGCCTGCGGGCGCCGTAGACGCCCCAGTTCTCGGCGTGCAGGGTAACCAGGGCGTTGACCAGGTAGGCCTCCTCGAGCTCGGCCGCGGTGACCGGTCGCCGGTGGCGCTCGCAGTAGGTGGAGGGCGCGATCGAGACACCGTGCTCGGACAGCACGGCACAGATCGGCTCGACGCCGAACCGCTTCCGATGGGAGTCGATGTAGTCGACGATCACTTGAGTCGGCGGTCGAGCTCCGCCTGGGCGAAAAACGCCGCAGAGGTCTTGAGGATCTCGTTGGCCCGTTCCAGCTCGGCCACGCGCTTCTTCATCGCCCGGATCTCCTCGCCCTCACTGACCCGCCGCGATCCGCCCTCGGCGCCCTCGTTGGGGTAGCGGTCCTCGACCCAGTTGCGCAGCGTGGCCTGATTCAGGTCCAGCAGCGAGCCCACATGCCGGCGTGCGCTCAACTTCGACTCACCCGCCTCGGCCAGCCGGTCGCGGTACATCCTCACCGCACGGTCACGGAACTCCTGGTCGTACTTCCTCGGTGCAGACACGGTCCTGACTCTCCCTTGCTAGATCAGGACCCTCCGGCATTTCCAGGGCGGTTCAATCTGAGAACCCCGCGTCATCGACTACGGACGCTCAGCCCCGGGACGTGGCACGGTCAAGCTGCTCACCGTCGACGAGTTTGCGCGGACGGCACTAGGCGACCAATCGGGCGCCCGAACTTCCAGTTGACGAGTGCGACATGCCTAGTCGAGCCGACGAGAACCGTGCCCGGTCGGAACTGCCGTGCCAGCCACGGACGTGGCTAGCACTTACAATCAGTGACCCAGCACTTTCCAGAGACCGGAAGCCAATCGTGACGGCTTCCCGAACCGCGCCTCCGTGCGGTCGGCGATGTTGAAGGCGGCGGTTCCGGCGTTCACGCCTATCCAACGTAGTGGCTCGGGTTCCCAGCGGGGGGTGGTTCGACCGACCCAAGGTAGCGAGCGCACGTCGTTCTCCAGATCGAGGATTTCGGCGGCGAGAGTCCGGCCCGCAAGGTTCGCTGTCGCGACCCCGTCGCCGACGTAGCCACCCGCATGCCCGATTCCGGAACTACGGTCGTAACCCACCGACGGGTACCAGTCTCGCGGGATGCCTAGATTCCCACCCCAAGCGTGAGTGAATTCCACACCCCTGATGGTCGGGAGCAGGTCAACCAGGATGTTGCGGAGCATTTCGTGAACTCGCCTGTCGTCGTCGAACTCGGGCTTCACCCGCGAGCCGAAGTGATACGGCGCACCGCGCCCGCCGAAAGCTATTCGCCCATCGCGAGTGCGCTGACCGTAGATCCGCAGGTGACGTTTGTCGCTGAATGTCTCACGCTCCCGCAGCCCGATCTCCTGCCAGATCTCCTCCGGCAACGGGGCAGTCGCGACCATCAGGGAGTACATCGGGACGACCTCGCGGCGTGCACCCTTGAGCTGGGCCGTGTAGCCCTCGGTCGCGCGGACGACGACATCGGCTCGCACGGTGCCGCGAGCGGTCGATAGGCCGCCACTGTGGATCTCCCGAACCTCCGTCGCCTCGAAGATCCTCACTCCGAGGGCTCGAACCACGTCGCCGAGCCCGCGCACTAGCTTCGCCGGCTGAACCACAGCACAGTGGGGAGTGAAGGTCCCGCCGAGAGTGTGTGAGGTTGCGACCCTCTCGGCGGCCTCATCCGGGGTGAGCATCCTGAAGTGTTCCTCACCGAATCCCCAGGCACGCCAGCCATCGACCTCTCGTTGGCTTCTGACCCATTGTGCCTCGTTGCGGGCGACCGAGACGTACCCGCCGGGCTGGAAGTCACATTCGATCCCCTCGGCTACAACGACCTCCCCGACCTCCTTGACGGTCTCGAACATCGCCTCCTGCATCCGTACGGCCGCCGAACGCGAGCTGTCGGCCGCCACCTTCCGAAGGGTCGTCGGAAAGATTGCCGAGCACCAACCGCCGTTGCGCCCGGAGGCGCCAAAGCCCACGAAGTACTTCTCGAGGATGGCGATGCGCAGACTCGGATCCGCCTTCGCCAGGTAGTAGGCGGTCCACAGGCCGGTGTACCCGCCGCCCACGATTGCCACGTCGACATCGAGGTCACCGTCGAGGGGTCCCTTCGGGGCCCAGTCGAGGTCTGCATCCTCGTGCCAGAAGCTGGGGGTGGCCGCCGCGTGGGCCTGCTGATCGCGCATTGGTGATCTCTCTCGGGAATCTCTGGATTCGATGGAGTTGGGAGGGATGTTCGTCCCGCGAACCGACCTCGGTCGTCCGAAGATCTCACCGCTGGTTGCCAAAGCCAATGCGTCTTGCGGTCAAGACCGCCGTAGATCGTTGTACACCGCGACAACGCAGGAGGTACCAAGGCTGGACGGCCGCAGCGCCCTGGAGGCCACGAACGTGATTGATGCTCCGTCGTAGTCCAGGTCCGGATCGAGGTCCACCTCGCCCTGTGGCCCCGGCTCAGCACGAGGTAGCGGGGCCGGCCTCAGGGGCCGCGCGGAAGATGGCGAACGACTTGGTGATCGGTTTGGTCACGTGCCAAGTCCCGACCCAGCCATCCGGGATCACCAGCAGGGTGCCGGGCCCGACCTTCCACACCGTGCCGTCCTCGCCCCGCAACTCCGCTGCGCCGTCGACTATGTGCACACACTCCACATATCCGCAATGGTTGGACTCGAAGGCTCCCGTGGAGCAACTCCAGATGCCCGCCTGACGGCTCGTGTCGTCCACCAGGTAGACGATCCGAGACATCGGCGTGCCCTCGACAGCGTTGGGCACCGCCACGGGAGCGGGCCACGGAATCTCCGCCAGCGAGATCGTGCCGCTGACTGCGGTGCCGGTAAGGGGTGCCATCGTGCTGGGCTCCTTCATGCGGTAACGCCAACCTTCAGTGGTGGGGATGTGGGTTTCTCATGGACTCAGCGAGACCACACTGCAACACGACGGAAGGCCGAGCCACTGAACAAAACGCGCCATTGACTGCGAGCGCTTGTCACATGACACAAGAGCGCCCCCAGCAACCCACCTGGAGGATCTCTCCGCGCCTGGCAACTGCTCCGGGCCCTCTGCCTCGTGTCGCGGACAAGTCGGTGATCTCGAATCGAACGAAAGATGAGTCAGGTCGGATCGGATCCGCGGATCGCTGGTAAAGCGGAACGATGCACGTCGTGCCCGGTTCCCGGGCTTGCCTCGTCCGCTAGAATGTCGAGAAATGCACGGGTCGCCGGGCTGGGATTGAAGTCGCTCCAAGCGAGGTACTCGACGCGGCCAGGGCCGTCAGTAACTGAGACGATGGCCAGCTCGGGCATGGGGTTTACGGACATCGATGGCAGCAATGCCACCGCAAGCCCATGCCTGACGAGATCCAGCATCAGGTCGGCGGAAACGACCTCGTATGCGACGTCTCGTCGGATCTCTGCGGAGGCAAAGGCATAATCTCCTTGGGCGCGGCCCGGTGAACCGTAGGGAAAGTCCGCGAACGCTTCGTCGGACAGGTCCGCTAGGCCGACCTCGGCGCGCCCCGCGAGATGGTGGTCGACCGGTAGGACCGCAACATGGCGATCGCTGGCCAATGCGCGGAAGCTCACGCCGACGGGCTTCTGGTTCTCGGGGAGGCCCAGAAATGCAACATCGAGATTCCCTGCGACAACCTGTTCTGCCAGCCAGTCACTTGCGCCGACCCGCAACTCGATGCGAACCGCAAGGTACTTCTCCCGGACCCGCCGTAGGACATCGGGCAGGTCGACGGCTGCCACGTTTGGGATCACGCCGATGGTGAGCCGACCCCGCACTTGCCCTACGGCCGCAGCAGCTTCGGCTGCGGCCCGGTCGGCAGCCTCAAGACACTGACGCGCTGGTGGGATGAACGCCTGGCCAGCCGCGGTCAGCTCGACACGGCGACTGGTGCGGGCGAACAGCGCTACGCCGAGCTCGCGCTCAAGGTTGGCGATGCGCTGGCTGAGTGCTGACTGGACGACGAAGCACTGCTCCGCGGCCCTGGTGAAGTTCCGGGCGTCGGCGACTGCCAGGACGTACCGCATCTGTTGAAGATCCACCCATCAATCATGAGGAACGATCGGTTCCATCGCAACCCTGCGTTGGACTGATTGATGACCAGGGCCAAGACTCGCAGAGTGAGTGCAATTGCCGAAGACCCTGTCACCCCCGCGGGGGTGACGCGCGTCACCGTAGGGGACGCACTACGTGTCAGCCACCAACTGGCGTTGACCGCCGCCACAGCAATCGCGCCGATGGTCTGGGGGACGACATACTCCGTCACAACCGAACTGTTGCCTGCGAACCGCCCACTGTTCGCAGCGCTGATGCGCTCCCTCCCGATAGGGCTGCTGGCGATACTCCTGACCCGAGTCCTGCCCAGGCGAGACTGGTGGTGGAAGGCAGCTGTACTCGGCATGCTCAACATCGGGTCCTTCTTTCCGTTGTTGTTCATCGCAGCGGAACGACTGCCGGGCGGGGTCGCCGCGACCCTGGGAGCCGCTCAGCCTCTGTTCGTGACTGGGCTTGCGGTCGTGATGCTCGGCGAGCGACTGTCACTCTTGCGGCTTGCCTGGGGTGTCGTCGGCCTGGTGGGTGTGGGTCTCGTCGTCCTCGGGCCGGATGTCGGGTTCGACCCGTTCGGGATCCTCGCGGGGCTAGTCGGCGCATGCGCCATGGGGGTCGGGATGACGCTCACGAAGCGATGGGGACGGCCGGCCGGGATCAGTCCAATCAGCTTCGCCGCATGGCAACTGGCCGTAGGTGGGCTTGCCCTGCTGCCCGCCACGCTTCTCGTCGAAGGTCTGCCCTCGCATGTGGGCATCTCAAGTGCAGCGGGGTATTTGTGGCTCGGCGCGATCGGCGGCCTACTCGCCTACGCATTGTGGTTTAGAGGTATCGGCCGCCTGCCGGTGACCTCTGCCGCCCTACTCGGCCTGGTGTCACCGCTCGTGGCAGCGCTCATGGGGATGCTTCTGGGAGAGCGCCTCAACTCGATTCAGGTCTTCGGGTTCGTGCTCGCTCTCATCGCTGTCGTCGGCGGTTCAGCTCGAGTCAGGCCGATTCAGACCGACCGTATCCAGCAGAAGGCGACACTGAACTTGGTCCAACCTGACAAAGTGCCCGCAGAGAATCCGGCTAGGTTCCGACCATGACCATCGACCCGCGCCATGCGCCGCTGTTCGAACCGATCCAGGTCGGCCCCAAGATGTTCCGCAATCGGTTCTACGTTTCCCCCCATTGCTCCGGTCTGGGTGTTGATTACCCCGGAGCTCAGGCCTATCTCCGGGGCATGCGCGCCGAGGGCGGCTGGGCCGCGGTCAACACCGAGTACTGCGCGGTCGACGCGGAAAGCGACGATGCGCCTTGGGTCCAAGCCCGGCTCATAGACCACCGCGACGAGGCCAACCTCCGGCTCATGGTCGAGCGCGTCCACGAGTTCGGGGCATTGGCCGGCGTTCAGCTCGTCTACATGGGCCCCGATCACACTGGTTTTGTGACGCGGCTTCCGGCAGGTGGGCCCTCGCAGGTCACCAGCGCGTTGTCTGGTCACTCGTGCTACGAGATGAACAAGAGCGACATCCGCCGAATTCAGAAGGCATACGTCGACGCTGCCATCCGGGCCCGCAACATCGGGTTCGATCTAGTCCAGGTTTCCGCTCGGGCAAGTTTCTCGCTCCCCCTGCAGTTCCTCTGGCGCCACTGGAACCACCGCACCGACGAGTACGGCGGGTCCATCGAAAACCGCACCAGGTTCTGGCGCGAGACGATCGAGCAGGTTCGTGAGGCCGTTGGCGACGACTGCGCCATCGTGGCGGGCTTCTGCCTTGACTCGTTCACCGATGAGTCCGATCGGGCCTTCAGGGTTAACGAGGACGGCGTCGCGGTAGTCGAACTCCTGGATGACATGGTCGACCTTTGGGACATGCAGGTCGGATCCATGACCGACGACGCGAGCTCGTCGCGGTTCTTCGAACCGTTCTGGCAGCGCGAATACATCGAACAGGTCCGGCCGTACGCCAAGAAGCCCATCGCAGCTGTGGGTCGGTTCACCGACCCGGAACTGATGGCACGAGTAGTGAGGGACGGGGTCATCGACATCATCGCGGCAGCGCGTCCCGCA
The DNA here is from genome assembly GCF_000015265.1 of Nocardioides sp. JS614. Taxonomy (NCBI): domain Bacteria; kingdom Bacillati; phylum Actinomycetota; class Actinomycetes; order Propionibacteriales; family Nocardioidaceae; genus Nocardioides; species Nocardioides sp. JS614. Next base: position 656,130 of record NC_008699.1, on the reverse strand, counting down.
ATTGCTGATCCCTTCATCCCGACGAAGATCCGGGAGGGACGTGGCGAAGACATTCGTGAGTGCATCGGCTGCAACATCTGCGTCTCCCGTTTCAACAACGGGGGTGGTCGGATCGTGTGCACTCAGAACGCGACCGTGGGCGAGGAGTATCGGCGGGGCTGGCATCCGGAGAAGTTCAATGCTTCGCCTCGTGCTGAGGAGCCCATTCTGATTGTCGGCGCTGGCCCAGCCGGGCTGGAGTGTGCTCGGGTGCTGGGAGAACGTGGATTCCACAACGTTCATCTTGTCGACAAGGACGCGGAGGTCGGCGGCCACGTCAACTGGGTGTCCCAGTTGCCGGGGCTACGCACTTGGCGGCGTGTCGTCGAATACCGCGAGGCACAGCTGTCGAAGCTCAACAACGTCACCGTGCTGACCAACCAGCCCATGGATGTCGAGGCCATCCTAGACTACGGAGCCCAGACCGTTGTGGTCGCCACCGGAGCCGAATGGGACGCCACCGGGAACAACCCGATCACCCACGCTCCGATTGACGGTGCCAAGGACCACCGACAGATGGTGTTTACGCCCGAGTCCATCATGATCGAGCAACGACAAGGCCTCGGCGACAGGGTGGTCGTGTATGACTGCGACGGCTACTACATGGGCTCCAGCATCGCCGAGAGGCTGGCGGCACAAGGCAAGAAGGTCACGCTCGTCTGCCCGGGTGACCAGGTCGGCTCGTACCTGTTCTACACCGACGAGGGCGAGCGAATGGTGCACAGTCTGCTTGAACTCGGCGTCGAAGTTGTGCCGAGTCATGTGGTGACGTCGATCAGGCCCGGCTTGGTGACAGGCCACCACAGTTACCACTCCGGCCTGACAGCCACCTGGCCGGCAAGCAGCATCGTGCTCGTAACCCAGCGTCGTTCCCGCAGCGGGCTGTACGATGAACTCACAGGCCAGGCCGAAGTTCTCCGTGAGAACGGCATCGAGGTCTTTCGCATTGGCGACTGTGTAGAGCCACGAGTTATCGCCGAAGCAGTCTTTGACGGTCACCGGCTGGCCCGCGAGATCGATGCGCCGGACCCGGCCACCCCGCTGCCCTTCATTCGGGAGCAGCGAATCCTTGGATGGCGCGAGGAGGACTACGACGGCGAGCTCGTTCACCGACTCCCCCTGGCGCCAACATCGAAGACCAGCGCCCCTGCCACGCCATGAGCGCCGAAACCAGCTCCCAAAGGATGGCTGAGATGGTCGACATCCATGTCAACGGCTGACCATTACGAGACCCTCTTCGACCCAGTCGTCATCGGGCCCAAGACGCTTCGCAACCGGTTCTACAAGGGCTCCACCGCACCGCGTTCGGGACCTTCCGGCCGACCACCTGGGCCGCTTACCGGGCGGCTCGCGCGGAGGGCGGGTGGGCGGCCGTGTCCACGAAGTTCCCTAGTGTCGGCCCCAGCGGTGAGTGAGTGGCCGTGGTACTCGAGCGATCTTTGGGACGAGGAAGACGCCTGTCGCCATAAGTTGATGGTGGACTCCGACCACGCTCTTGGCGCTCTCGCCGGCATTGAGCTGCATCACGGCGGCGCTCAGGCGCTACGCCGGCTCTCACGTGAACCTGCGCTCTCCGCCTCGGGCCCATCATCGGAACGACGCCCCGTGGTACCCACCGGGGACCCCGACAGTCATGACCCTGGACGACATCGGGCGCGTCCAGCGTGCCTTCGTGAGCGGCCGCGGTGCGCGCTCGCGACGTGGGCTACGACATCGTGGACGCCTCGAGCCGGGCGACCTTCTGCGCCGGCGTCTCGTTCGCGGGTGCCGAACGAGGTCGTCGTTGTGGTCGTGGACTGCAGGGGGCTGGAGGTCAACGTCCCGTCGGCAGCGGTCTTCTTCCCGGTCCCGTACACCTCGAGCCAGTGGCGCAGCGTGCCGCGCACGATGCCAGGGGTCATCGGCGATGCCGCGGACCGTGGCCCCGGCGTGGACTAGTATCAAGTCGACGGCCTGACGACGGAGCTCCTCGGAGGAGTTCTTCCTGGCCATGGTTCTTCGATCATCCGCTTCCCAGCACCTGCTGGATTCAGCGTGTCCAAGAACCCGGGGGTCGGGCCCCGCGAGGGGCTAACCCCGGACGCAGGATCTGACCCCGCGGCGCCGTTGTCCCAGAGCCGACGTGCAGCGCCAATGTTTCCGCAACTGCACCGGCCAGCCCGCGCCCGTGATCGCGAGTCGCCGCGGCCGGTCGGTTGACTGGGAGGAGGTACCGGACTTTCTCAACCGTGCAAGGCGGGATGTAGTAGGCCAAGGCGCTGCGGGTGGGCGGCACGCGGGTCACGGTCGCGACTGCCGTTGAGCAGCGCGTTTGCCGCCGGGTACGCGCCTCCCGAGCGCATTCCCCTGGACGCTAAGACCAAGCCCTGGAAACCGGGTGCCGCAGCTCTTCGACGCAAGCGACCGATGTCGTCCCAATCGACAGTGCCTTTGCTCCAAGGTCATCACACGTCGGCATGGCCATCTGCTGCGAGATTGTTCGAAGAGTTTCGGAGCTACTACTCCGAGTGGTCTTTGCTCCTCTCGCCTGGCAGAGCCCCGCGGGGTGGTGGGCTTTGAGGTTGATCCTCGGTGCCTATTCGCTGCTGTCGATTGCGGCGATGAGTCCAGTATCGCTGTCGGGGTAGAGCAGCGCCATGGATGCTTCTGAGAGGTAGCGGCGGTCGCCGGCTTGCCACTCGTCGTGCATGTCGGCCAGGACGGCTCCGACGAGCCGGATCACGGCGGCGGGGGTGGGGAAGATCCCGACCACCCGGGAGCGTCGCTTGATCTCCTTGTTGACCGCTCCAGCGGGTTGGTCGACCAGATCTTCTGCCAGTGCGCCCGCGGGAAGACGGTGAACGCGGTGACCTCGGCCTTCGCCTCGTCCATCAGCGGCCCGATCTTCGGGAACGACTTCGCGAGCTGGTCGCGGACCTCGTCCCAGGCGTGGCTGACCGCGGCGGCGTCGGGTTGGGCGAAGATCGTGCGGAACACCGCGGCCACCATGTCGCCGTGGGACTTGGGGACGTGGGCGAGCAGGTTGCGGGCGAAGTGGACCCGGCACCGCTGGTGCCCGGCACCTTGGAAGGACCGCCTGAGCGCCTTGACGAGCCCGGCGTGCTGGTCGCTGATCACGAGCTGCACGCCGTGGAGTCCGCGCTGCTTCAGCGCGGTCAGGAAGCCACGCCAGAACGTCTCGTCCTCGCTGTCCCCGACGTCGAGCCCGAGGACCTCCCGGGAGCCGTCTGCGGCGATCCCGGTGGCCACCACGACCGCCATCGAGGTCACCTGACCGGTGGTGTTGCGGACGTTGAGGTAGGTCGCGTCGAGGTAGACGTAGGGGAACTCGGTGTGGTCCAGGGCGCGGGTGCGGAACGCCCCGACCTGCTCATCGAGCCCGGCGCAGATCCGGGACACCTCGGACTTGGAGATCCCGGCATCGACGCCCATCGCCTCAACCAGATCGTCGACCGAGCGTGTGCTGACACCGTGGACGTAGGCCTCCATCACCACCGCGTACAGCGCCTGGTCGATGCGGCGGCGGGGCTCGAGGATGACCGGGAAGAACGAGCCCTTGCGGAGCTTGGGGATCCGCAGCTCGACATCCCCGGCCTTCGTGGTCAGCACCCGGGGCCGGTGCCCGTTGCGTTCGCTCACCCGGGCATCGGTGCGCTCATAGGGCGCCGCGCCGATCCGCTCGGAGGCCTCGAGCTCGATCAGGTCCTGCAACGCGACCCGGACCGATTCACAGATCAGGTCCACGCCATCACCGGCACGGAACGCCTCGAGCAACTCGGACAGGGCAGACTGGGACAAGGCCATCGGTGGTTCTCCTTCAGTGCGTGACTTGGTCGTTTCACACCGAAGATCCCGCCGATGGCCGCCCACTTCACGCCGACCCGCCCGACCTCAAACCCCACCACTCCACGGGACGCTCCTTCTCGCCTGGCCGCCAGCGACGCCTAAGCCCTCGTGCTCGAACGGTGCGTTCGAGCTTTACGTGCACAAGCGACTACATGTAGTAGTAGCTCGATAGCGTTATGGCGCCATAGTTGTCGCGAGCCGTATCGGTCGGCCGATTGACGATCGCCACGCGCTCCGATCGCCACGCGCTCCGCTCGCGAGGCGTCACGCTCAGTGTCGCGAGCCGCCTTGCCAGCGAGCGGTTTCCGCCTCGGTCAGAGAGCGGATCGATCGCCTCCGGCAGCGTTCGAATTCGTGGCGCCCGCGGGATGCAACCCAGGGGAAGCCACGTCGTCCGGGACGAATGCGACCCGGTCGTCCCAGTCTTGGCGGAGCCGAGCTGGGAAGGACGGTCGGTGGTGCTCGGTACGAGATGCGCCGCCTTCGGCGTGAGCTGGTCGCGGTGATGGACGTGGCCGGCCGCAAATGGGCTCCGCCCCGATCATCTGTGATGACCGGGGCGGCGAGCGCGGCTCATGCGCACGATGTCAGTCGGCCAGCACCCAGACCTCGCGGAACTTGGTGTGGAAGGTCCACGTGGAGATGTGGCCGGCTGGCAGGAACGCCTGCATCCCCGCCCTGAGATCGACGCGTGAGCCGTTCTCGAGTTCGATCGTGACCTCGCCCTCCAGGACATAGATGATCTCGTTGTATTCGAGCGTGTAGGTAGTCTTGGACGGCTCACACTCGAAGACCCCGGTCGCCCGGGCTCCGCTCTCGTAGTTCTCGAAGAGCGTGAAGCCCCGGCCCTTGGGGTCTCCTTCGTGAATGGTGACGCCGTCGGGCTGCCACGTCTCCAGCTCGACGGTCCCAGACTCGACGGCCTTGATCTCATCCATGAAGTTCCTACCGTTCTGCAGCTACTCGGCTGCTCTGAGGGGTGTGGTGTGGCCCGCGCGACGCGGCGGTCGCGAACGCCGCGCGGAGCCGGTTCAGGGGCGAAGCTGGTTCGCCAGCCAGTCCGCCATGCGAAGGCGCGGGGCGGGACCGAGGTTGTGGCAGCAGTGATCGCCCTCGGGCTCGAGATCAATCGTGATGTCCGCGTTGACCGCGTACTCCTGCAACAGATCCAGCTCGGTGAGAGGAGTCTCGTCCTTGGCCCCGTGCATCACGTACGTGGGTACCTTCAGTCCAGCCAGCACGGGGCGTACGTCGATGGCTTCCTTCACCCGCTCCTGCGCAGTGGGCAGATCGGGCGACTTCGTTACGTACTGCCAGCTGAGCTTGGTCATGGGGTACTCGAAATCCCAGTCGTCCATCTGGACGAAACCACCCCAGGTGACGCATGCACGGAAGCGGTCGTCCATTGAGGCGGCACGCAGCGCATAATGTCCTCCCAGGCTGCGGCCCAGCACTCCGATCCGATCCTCGTCGATAGTGACCCCTAGGGTCTCGAGGTAGTCGACCACCCGTGAGGTGTAGCGGTGGTAGTCGCCGGCGAGTGCGACGTCCTCGAACATCTCACCCTGGCCGGGACCGTCGAACGTGAAGGTGGCGACGCCTCGCTCGAGTAGGAGGTTCTCGAACATGTAGCTCTCCTCCTTCGTGCTCTCGAGGCCGCCGAGCAGCACTGCGCACGGGACGGGCCCGTCGGCCCCCTTGGGCCGGCGCAGGTAGCCGATGATCACGGTGTCGTCGATAGGGAGGTCCACACGCTCAGCCGGGGGGTCGAGCAGTGGAGCGGCGCGGTGATAGAGCCCTGCCTTGCGGAGCTGGCCCTTCGGGCGGCGTTCGTCGAACCACAGGAACTGCGCGTACTGCGCGGCCATCGATCCGACCCAGAACCAGTAGCCGGCCGTGAGGTCGTTGCCGTCCTTCAGGGCGGTCTCACCCATGGCCTCGTACGCGTCCGCCTTCGCCATCCAGAAGTCGAACCATGACGTCTCAGCGTCCCGACGCTGTGCGGCCAGGAGGTCGGCAAACGGCAGACCGTCCATCAACAGGCGGCCCCAGTTCAGCATCTCTTCTTCGGCCGTCGGGACTTGTGGGGTCTCGGTCGTCATTTCTTCTCCATAGGTCGGGAGGCAGCATCTTCCCGACTGCGCAGCCGTCGGCCGTCTACATGTTCCGCGAATCCGAGGCATGTCTTTGGCGCCCACCTAGCAATGGGAAGGCATATGTACATGATCTGCCCATCGGGCGGATGCGCTTCTCCCGCCAGCGAGCAGCGGCAGCAACGGCGCCGCGACGACACTTCGTGTCTCGGTACATCGCACAGAAGTGAGGACGAGCAGTGAGTAGACCTGGCGCTTCCGGTGGTCTCGGCCCTTCAGCCAAGCGATACGTGGGACAGCCCGTGCGTCGCCGTGAGGACGCGCGGCTCCTGCGGGGAGATGCGCGTTTCGTGGACGATGTCGATATTCACGGGCAGCTGTACATGAGCGTGGTGCGTTCATCTGAGGCCCATGCGCGCATCGTCTCCGTGGAGCCCTCTGCGGCCCGACGGGCTCCCGGCGTCCGGCTAGTCATCACGGCTGATGACATCGATGCTGAAGTGCCGCTGGAACAGATCGGCTACCACGAGGTTTACCCGCAGATCGACGACTATCTGCACCCGGTCTTCGCCGGTGACCGTGTCCGGTACGTCGGGCAACCCGTCGCCGCCGTCATCGCTGACACGCCGTATCTGGCTGAAGACGCCGCCGGGCTGGTGGAGGTCACCTACGACCTCCTTCCGCCGGTGCTCGATCCTCAGTACGCCTTGACCGATGAGGCCGAACCACTCTTCGAGGGGCAGTCCAACGAGGCCGTTCGCATCGTGAAGGCGTACGGCGACGTCGCGGACGCCTTTAAGAAGGCAGCGCATGTCGTGAAGGGTCGCTACGTGGTCGGTCGTCATTCCGGGGTGCCGATGGAGACGAGAGGGTGCATCGCAGAGCCCGACCGCGGCCGCAAGCAACTCTTCATGTGGGGGCCGGTCCACACCCACGACTGTCAGCGCCTCATCGCGCAAGTACTCGAACTCCCGCTCGCGGATCTGCGCATGAAACACGTCGACATCGGAGGGAACTTCGGTGTGAAGGGCGGGGTCTTTCCGGAATACATCATGGTGGGCTGGGCGGCCATGCGTCTGGGACGTCCTGTCAAGTGGACCGAAGATCGCCTCGAGCACATGGTGGCAAACGCTCACGCTCGCGAACAGGTGCACGAAATGGCCGCGGCCTTCGACGCCGACGGGGTCCTGCTGGCTTTGAAGGACGAGATCTGGCACAACCACGGAGCGTTCATTCGGCAGGCCGAGCCTCTCGTCAGCGACATCACAGTCGGGATGGTCCCAGGCCCCTACCGAGTGCCGGCGTACGACGGGCTCCTTCACGTCGTGGTGTCCAACAAGACGCCGCTGTCCGCCTACCGTGCTCCAGGCAGGTACGAAGGGACCTTCGCTCGCGAGCGGCTCCTCGACCTCGCGGCCGAACAGATCGGCATTTCGCAGGTAGAGATTCGGCGCCGCAATCTGCTGACCGAAGCCGACCTTCCATTCGCGCCGGGCATGGACATCTGTTTCGAGCCCTACCACTTCGATTCGGGTGACGTCGTTGACCACTTGGACAAAGCGCTCGAGTCGGCGGGGTTCGACGATTGGGAGCGGGAGGCGGCAGAGCTCCGAGCGCAGGGCCGCTTAGTCGGCAACGGAATCGGCATGCTGATGGACAAGGCTGGCCTTGGGCTCTACGAGACGAGCGCCATCGACGTAGACGCCTCTGGACGGATCAGAGTTCGAACTGGGGCATCTTCCGTCGGACAGGGTATCGAAACAGTCCTGGCGCAGATCGTTGCCGATGAACTCCAAGTCGATCCAGAGCTCATCGACGTCGTTCACGGTGACACCGAGCTTGTGCCCGAGGGTGTCGGCTCCTGGTCGAGTCGCTCGACCGTTCTGGCCGGAGGAGCGGCGCGTCAGGCGGCCCTCGACACGCTAGCCAAGGCCAAGAGGCTCGCCAGCGAGATGCTGGAAGCAAATGTGGACGATCTGATCCTCGTCGATGGCCGCATCGTGGTGTCCGGGCTCGAGCAGCAGGGGTTGAGTCTCGCCGAGATCGCCGGACGGTGGGACGGATGGTCCGCGAGGTTGGCCAACGACGAGCCAGGCCTCGGCGCGCAGGCCGTCTACCTGGATGAGCACATGAACTATCCCTACGGGGTCACTCTCGTGCAGATCGAGATTGATCCCGCCACGGGAGGTCACACCTTGAGGCGTTTCCTTACCAGCACCGAGGCCGGACGAGCGATCAATCCAATGACCACCCGCGGCCAAGTGATCGGTGCGGCAGCGCAAGGCATCGGAGGTGCCCTCTACGAGGAGTTCCTGTACGACGAATCCGGTCAACCGTTGGCCACGTCCTTCATGGACTACCTTCTGCCGACTTCGCTGGACGTGCCAGATGTCGACTTCTTCATGACGGAGGACGCGCCTACACCCAACAACCCGTTCGGGGCCAAGGGCTTGGGGGAGGTCGGCCTCATCGCTGTGGGCGCGGCCATCGCGGGCGCCATAGACGATGCCTTTGGCGAAGGTGTGCGCACGATCAAGGTGCCCGTCCCGCCCGAGACGCTCTGGCGGAGGTCGCATTCGATCGCGTTCAGTGATGAACCCGAGTCGATGTGAGTCGCAACACCCGGAAGACGTCAAACGGTGGTCTCGCATTGTCCGGAACCGAATAGCCCAACTCGTTCCCCAGGATCCACAGTTGCGTGTCTTTTCGCCGGGAGGGTCGGGACGGTACCGATAGCCGGACCAAGCAGCGGCCCGTGTGCAGAGCAGCCACCCCAGGAGTACCAATGAACGAACACACCACCACGGAGCACACCCAGGCGGAGCAGGCGAGGAAGGTTGCGCTCGCCGTCCTGGACGTCAGCAAGACCTACGGCGCCACTCGCGCTCTCGATCGGGTTTCGCTGAAGGTCACGACTGGTGCCATCCATGGTCTGATGGGTGGCAACGGGTCTGGGAAGTCCACCTTGATCAAGATGTTGGCGGGTGTCGTCACGCCTGACGAGGGCAAGCTGGCGCTGAATGGCGACTGGATCGACGCGCGGTCCCACACGCCCTCGCGGGCGAAGGCATCCGGACTTCACTTCGTCCACCAGCAGAACTCGACCTTCCCGGACCTCTCGGTCGCTGAGAACTTGGCGCTCGGTCGCGGCTTCGAGTCGACGGCCGTCAAGTCAATCAACTGGAGGGCACAGAAGGCACGGGCCAGGCAAGTGCTCGACCGGTTCGAGATCGACGTCGCCGCCGACGCCCATCTGGTCCGCCTATCCCCTGCAGCACAGATGATGGTGGCGATCGCCCGGGCGCTCCAGGATCAAGATGACACCGCCGAACGTGGCGTGCTGGTTCTGGACGAGCCGACGGCCAGTCTGCCGAAGCATGAGGTCGACGTGCTCCTCACGGCCTTGCGGAAGTACGCCGCCGACGGCCAGACGATCATCTATGTCTCACATCGGCTCGAAGAGGTCACCGCCATCACCAACGAGGTGACGGTACTCCGCAACGGCAGCGTCGCGTCACGCCTCACCGGTGCAGCCATCAGCCACGACACACTCGTGGCCGGCATCACCGGCTCGGCGTCTGCGCAGCCCGCGCTGCGCCCGCGGCGTGGCAACGACGTGGTGGCGAGCGGTGTTCCCCTCTCCCAGGTAGCGGGTTCCCGGGAGACGGCGCTTACGCTGCGTCGTCGAACTGCGACCGGTCTAAAGAAGGAGATGTTGCTGGTCCGGGCCGGCGAGATCGTGGGCATCGCAGGCCTACTCGGGTCGGGGCGCTCGCGCATGTTGAAGCAGATCTTCGGGGCCGCGCATAGGGACGACTTCGAGGTCGCGGTCCGGTCGGGCACGGTGCCATCGTCCGACATGCGGACCTCAATGAAGAGGGGCTTGGCTCTTGTCCCCGAGAACCGTTTGCGCGAAGCGGCACTGCCGGAGCTCAGCATTGCTGAGAATCTGTCGATCACGTCGCTCAGCGAACATGCGCGCGCGGGTTGGATCCGCCCTTCGAGAGAGCGGAAGGCGGCCAAGCGACTGATCCAGGAGTTCGGAGTCCGTGCGCCGAGCACCACTGCGCCGTTGACATCCCTTTCAGGCGGCAATCAGCAGAAGGTCATCCTGGCGAGATGGCTGCAACGTCGTCCAGACGTTCTGCTGTTGGACGAGCCGACGCAGGGCGTCGACATCGGGGCTCGCAACGAGATCCACGAACTGGTGCGCGCCGCAGCGTCGGCCGGTACGGCCGTGCTGGTGGTCTCCTCGGACTTCGGGGAGCTGGCGGCACTGGCTCAACGCGCCGTGGTCATCAGCGGCGGCGAGATCGTCGACAGCGTCGACGGGCCTCTGACTGAGGACATCCTTAACGACATCGTGTACGCACAGGAGAAGGCATTATGAGTCACACGCAAGACACCACCGACGCGCCCGTCGCGTCACCGGACGCCGAGACGTTGCCGGCTCCTACAGGCGTCGCCGAAGCGGAGCAGAAGCGCAAGGCTGCGCGAGCCCGCACTGGCAAGGCACGCTTCGTGGACTTCCTTGAGGCCTATGCTCTCCTGGTCCTCCTGGTCGTGATTGCCCTGTTCTTCTGCTTCTGGCCGGAGACGTCATCCACGTTTCCCACCGTAGCCAACATGCGCATCCTGCTTGCCAGCCAGGCTGTCATTGGCGTGATCTCGCTCGGACTGCTGCTCCCGCTCCTCTGCCAAGAGTTCGACCTCTCCGTCGGCAACATCGCGGGCCTCGCCGCCATCGTGGTGGCGGCATACGTCTCATCCGAAGGCAATGTGCTGGCTGCGGTAGTCCTCGCGCTGACCATCGGGCTTGCGATCGGTGCGGTCAACGCTCTGATCGTCACCCGGCTGCATGTCAACGGAGTCATTGCGACCTTGGGTATGTCCACGATCCTGGGGGGCATCGTCCTCCAGCGCACCGGCGGCCTCGCGCCTGCGAGCGACATCCCCCAGTCTCTCACCAACTTCGGAACGGGACTCGTGGCCGGCGTTCCGATCATCTTCATCACCCTCCTCGTGATCGCGGGTATCACCTACTTCGTGCTCAATCACACTTCTCTGGGTCGCCAGATCTACGCTGTGGGCTCCAACATGGAAGCTGCGAAGCTTGTTGGCCTCCGCACTGATGGTCTCCGCGCGGTGACGTTCGCCGCCGGGGGGCTTCTCTGCGGATTGGGTGGTCTCCTGTATGTCTCCCGCGCGGGCGGTGCCTCGCCCAACGTCGGAATGACCTTCACGCTGCCGGCATTCGCAGCGGCGTTCTTGAGTGCCGCGTCGGTTCGTCCAGGGCGTTTCAACGTCTGGGGCACGATCATCGCTGTCTACTTCCTCGCCGTACTGAACAATGGGCTGAGCCTGGCCGGGGTTGATCCCTACGTGAACGACTATGTGAACGGTGGCGCTCTTATCGCCGGGGTCGCGTTGGCCACCGTGCTGTATCGCCGACGGACGACCTGATCGTGACGACCGGAATCGACCACGGTGCCGAGCATCCTGGCGACCCCTTCCAGAACCCAGCGCTGGTCAACACCACGGATGGCGTCATCACCGTCTGGTCCGACATCGGTTGTCCGTGGGCGAGTCTTGCCCTGCAGACTCTGCGTTCCCGAGTGCTGCAGCGAGACGTTGACGTTGCCATCGACCACCGCGCCTTTCCGCTGGAGCTCTTCAACAAGCGCGGCACGCCGAAGGGCATCATCGATGTCGAGGTGACTGCCATCGCCGGACTGGTGCCGGCTCTCGGTTGGCAGCCTTGGACTGCTCCCGATTGGCAATACGTGGTCTCCACCGTGCCAGCCATGGCCGCCGTTCAGGCTGCGAAGGCGCTCAGCGTCGGTGGCCTACGCGCCAGTGACGAACTAGACCATGCTCTACGTCAGGCGTTTTACATCCACGGCCGGTCGATCAGTGTGCACTCCGAGATCCTTGCGGCTGCTGCAGGGTGTCCTTCGCTGTACTTGCCCGCTCTCGAATCGGCTCTTGAGCAGGGGAAGGGTTACGCGGAGGTATTCACGCACTGGCACACCGCGGCGGCGCTGCCGGTGCAAGGCAGTCCTCACATCTTCGTCAAGGACCGCTACGCTGAACACAACCCCGGGGTGCAATACCACTGGACGGCGCGCCCGGGAGAGGGATTTCCGCGCTTCGATCGGTACGACGAATCCTGGGCGGACTTGGTGGTAGACGCTGTCGTGGCCCCGTGAGCCGGAGCGTGCTCGGAGGACATTCTCGGCGAGCTGAGACCTCGATCGTGAACGTGCCTAGGATCGATCCATGACGATCGAGTCCGACCTGCAGGTCGTGGCGAACGCGGTCCGGGCGCGGATCCCTGAACTCGTCTCGGCGATCGAACGGACTTCCGCACAAGAGGTTCCTGAGATCTACGAGAAGGACGACCCGGTATACAAGGAAGCCGAACGCTCCAGTGTCCTGTCTGCACTCACGAGCATCGTCGAGGGCTTGGCCGGTGGACGCCGGCCACCCGACCGTCCTTCCGATGCTGCACTCCAGGAAGCTCGGATTGCGGCCCAGGCTGGCATCGATCTGCACTCTTTGTTGCGCACGTATCGGGTGGGTCAGTCGATCTTGTGGGACGCGATCCTGGAGGAGACCTTGCATGTGGTCGACTCGGACGAGCGGCGCATGGCCGTCCTAAAGCAGGCCTCGGACTACCAGTACGGGTGGAACAACAAGGTGATGGAGTCCGTCATCGCCGCCTATCAAGCCGAACACAATGCCTACTTCTTCAGGAGTCAGGACCGGAAGCGACGTGCGGTCGTCAGTGACATCCTGCGAGGGATACCGGCCGACGTTCAGCAACTCGGTTACAGCCTGCGTGCGGAGCACCTGGCTGTCGTCGCATGGGGACGCTCGCCTGAGGCCAACATTCGGGCGCTAGCCGTCAGTTTGGACGCGAGGCACCTGACCGTGAGCGGCACCTCTGGGACGTACCTGGGCTGGTTAGGCTCGTCATCGTTGAAGCGAGTACTAGTCGAGCGGCCGGAGGCTGCCCGGGCGATGCGCGAGACCCATCTTGCTCTGGGCGAGGTGGCGCACGGGATCGATGGCTTCCGGTTGAGTCACCGTCAGGCGTGGCAGGCATACCGAGTAGGCAAGCTACGAGCCGCGGGCCTCGTTAACTACGCCGATGTCGCACTAGAGGCACTGATGCTCAAGGACCGTCAAGCCGTCCAAGACTTTGTGTCGCGTGAGCTAGGTCCCCTGCATGACGAGGAAGATCCGCGTGGTGAGTTGTTGAAGTCCACCTTGCGGGCCTATTTCAGGTCCGGACAGAATGCGGCCTCTACGGCACAGGCCATTCACGTCCACGAGCGTACGGTGGCTTACCGCCTGCGCTCGATCGAGTCCCGACTCGGGGTGACCATCGGCGCTCGTCGGGACGAGCTGGCCGCGGCACTTCGCCTCGCTGACCTCCTAGGCCAGGTCTCAAGTGCGGACCTCCGCGATCTTGATGCGCAGGCGGACGCCGGCTTGGGCCCCGACCCCGAGGCTGCCGCTCAGTAAGCCGCCCCACCATCTGCCCTTGTCAGGTGCCGAACAAGCAGGCGTTGACCTTGCCTGACTGCGTAATGGGCATGGTGCCTCGCTGGGACCAGACTGGTGTGATAGTCGAAACAGATCAGGCGCCGTAATTGGAACGCGCAACTGCGTCGGGACCGGCCGACGTTCCACGAGAGGGATGCCCGTGAAGCCACCGCCTTTCGAGTACGTGGTCGCCACATCAGTGGACCACGCGATCGAACTTGTCTGCTCCGATGAGGACGCGAAGTTCATCGCCGGCGGGCAGAGCCTCATCCCGCTGCTCAGCTTGCGGTTTGCGAGTCCCACGCTGTTGGTAGATGTCTCCCGACTCACCGAGCTTCGCGACGTGCGTCGAGTAGGTGAGGTGCTGCGTATCGGAGCGCTGACTCGGCACGCAGAGATCCAAAGGCTGACCATATTCAGACAGGACGCTCCGCTACTCTCAACGGCTGCAGGCTGGGTCGCCCACTCACAGGTGCGCAATCGAGGGACGTTCGGTGGAGCGATTGCCCACAGTGACAGCGCTGCCGAGTTCCCGGCGGTGCTCCTCGCGACTGGAGCCACCATCGTCGCCCGATCTCGCGACGGGGAACGACGCATCCCGTGCCAAGATTTCTTCGGCTCCCACTTTCAGACTGCCCTCAACCATGGCGAACTCCTGACAGGTGTCGAGGTCCCTGCACACGATGCTTCCACCAAGTGGGGATTCTCGGAGTTCGCGCGCCGTAAAGGTGACTACGCCATCGGCGGGGCAGCAGTCAGTGTCCGCCTCGACGAACAGGGACGCTGCACACGGGTGCGCGCGGGTCTGATTGCGGCGGGCCCTGGACCCACCTCGGCCAAGGGCCTCGATGAGGTTCTGGTCGACCGAATAGTCGACGAGTCGGCCGTGTCCGATGCGGTTGCCCGCGCAGAGAGGTATCTCAGTCCGGAAAGCAACGTTCACGGGACGAAGGAGTATCGGCGCGCTGTCGTCGCGGAGTCACTACGTCGAGCTCTGCGCCAAGCGTTCGATCTGGACCGCGCCGGAACCGAGAGGAAATCCGCATGAAGACTCGTGTGACCGTAAACGGTGAAGGTTATGAGCGTGACGTCGAGCCACGCATGCTTCTATCGGACTTCTTGCGGCACGAGCTGGGACTGACCGGCACCAACGTCGGTTGTGAGCACGGGGTGTGCGGCAGCTGCACCGTGCTTCTGGATGGCGAGCCCGTGCGGTCCTGCACCATGCTTGCGGTGCAATGCGACAGCCGGCGACTGACCACCGTCGAAGGCCTTGCCTGCGACGAAAAGCTGCACGGGCTCCAAGATGCATTCTCCGCTTGCCACGGCCTCCAATGCGGCTTCTGCACGCCTGGGATGCTGATGACCCTGCTGCCGATTTACAACGAGGCGCGTCGACTCAACGACGACGAAATCCGCGAGGCAATCTCCGGCAATCTGTGTCGCTGCACTGGGTACCAGCAGATCGTGGAGGCAGCCCGGAAGGCGCTCGGCGAGGCCGCCGACATGGCCGACCCCTGCGTCGAATCTCGAGCATGATCGGGCACCGTGACTGGTTGCGGTCCCGGTTGTGCGTGAGTCACAAGTGCGAGCCAAACACTTCGACTCCTTCCGCTCTGGGCGATGTCCATCGGTCTAAGCAACGGTGACCTGATCGGAGTGCAGCGATGCTGAGAGTGAGCGGCGGGCACGCGAGCCGCATGGGCCGGTCTATGGTCGCTGAAAGTCGCTGCAGCGCGAGGCGTTCACCATCGGCCAGCGGCCTGCCGAACTTGCCGACCGTGCTGCTGTCCCTGGCCACTGGGAAGGCGACCTAATCCTCGGCACGTGCAACGCCTCGGCGGTCGGCACCCTGGTCGAGCGGTCGACCCCCCGTTCGTGATCCTGCGCCACCTGCCCGGGCGCCACGACGCCGACGCGGCGTCGAGGCGATGATCCGCGAGATGAGCCGCCTGCCGGTCGACCTGCGACAGTCCCCGACCTGTGATCGCGGATCCGAGCTGGCCCATTACAGCGACGTCGAGGCCCGGACCGAGATGCCGGTCTCCTTCTGCGACCTGGCAGCGCGGCACGAGCGAGAACACCAACCGGGCACCGACTTGTCGATCCACCCCGCCGACGACCTCGCCCGGATCGCCGCCATCCTCAACCGTCGACACTGGCCTACCCTCGACCTACGGACACCAGACCGAGCGCTGGCGGAGCTGCTCGCCAAGCCGGCAGCAGCATGACCGTTGCTGCGACGGATTGACCGGGCCGTGCATCCGGGTCGGAGGAGGCCAGAGGTTGTCGTGTTCGAGGAGCCAGCGCGGACACACTCTCAGCGTTGGGTCGTTGGCCCCGAGCTCGCGGTGTCGACTGTACGAGCACGGAGCACCCTTCCCGATACCATGGGGCGAAGATGGTCCTCGACACACTGAGCCAACCGCGGGGGGCCGCACGACCGCCGGCGAGTCGCACCGAGGTCCCCGAACTCCCTTGGAGCATCCACTCCAGTCCGGGCTTGCCCCGGCCCGACCGTCACCGGGCATGCACTCGGCCCGTCTAGCCCGCGTCGTGCACGATCATCGTCTGCTCCAAAGCCACGGGGATCTGCGTTGGCAGGCTGACACCCTTCGTTTGACGGAAGGCGCACACCGCTAAGCCCATTTCGTCCGATTCCGGCAACTATCCCGTGGCGCCGAATTTGAGGATGGCTCCACTCAACGGTTGGCAACATCAAACGGGCTCACGAGGCCCTGCCACACAGAGCCGGAGGTCCCGCGAACGCTGCAGCGGCCCCCGCACAGAAGGTCGCATGCGGGACGAGTAGTCGCTCATCGATGGGCCCAACCACGCCACGGCGACTTTCCGCTCGCAGCCGTTCTTCACCGACGGCGGCCAGCACTCGAAGCGGGCGGTCGCGCAACTCCAGACGGGTCCCCACCCGTGCCTTGTATGCACTCGAAAGAGGAACGATGCGTTCGACATTCAATAGGCCTGCCCGCCGGCTGGCCGGCGTCTCAGTGGCGCTCGCAGTCATCGCCGCAGGAGCGGCTTGCAGCACCGAGTCTGGTGAGCAGACAATCGGTAGCGGTGGCGGTGACGAGATCGCGCAGAACGCCGCAGAGGCTCTGGACTCCAACTTTTACGGACAGGGTAGCTATACCGAGCCGCCCGCAGAGGGCCCCGAGGCTCAGCGCGGAGCCCGTATCGCAGTCGTCAACTCCGGTGTTCAGTCTCCAACCGGCACCAAGCAGGTCGAGGCCGCCCGTGAGGTGGCCGGACTGCTTGGATGGGACCTCTCAGTCTATGACGGCAAGTACGAGCCAGCTGAATACCAAGAGGGCATCCGTCAGGCGATCTCGCAGAAGGCAGACGTCATCTGGCTCTATTCAATCGACTGTCCGCTGGCCGAAACCGCCCTGGCCGAGGCCAAGAGGGCCGGTATCCCAGTGGTTTCCCAGGAAGCCGCAGACTGCACAGATGTCGACCCTGAGGCTGAGTCCTACTTCGCTGACACGCTCGCCTTCAGCCAAGGCACCTTCATCGACTGGGCGAGGGCCATGGGTGAATCGCAGGCGACATGGCTACTGGCGCAGCTGGGCGAGGACGCCGATGTGATCGAGGTCAGCGTGCCCGAGCTGGTTGTGACGAACGCAATTCACGAGGGGTTCACGGCCGCTATGGAAGAACAGTGCCCGGCGTGCAAGGTAACGGAGGTGAAAGCGCAGATCGCTGACTTCGGCCCTGCGCTGCAAGAGAAGATCGAGACCGCGCTGCTGCGTAACCCGAACGCCAACGGCATGGCACTTTCTTATGACGATCTAATGACTACAGGTGGCTCGGCCGCGGTGATGGCGTCGGGCCGAAATGATTCGCTGGCGGTCGTTGCGGGCAGTGGCTTCCCTGCCAATGTAAAACTTATCCGTGACGGCCAGGGCCAGGATGCCGGCTTCGCCTACGACATGGGGTACGAGACCTGGGCCGCGGCGGACATGATCAATCGCCTGCTGGCGGGCGAGGAGCAGGGTGAGTCGGGAGTCGGCATCGCCGTCTTCGATGCCGATAACGGATTGCCGCCGGCCGGTAAGGCGTGGTCGGTCGACATTGAGTACAAGCCCGTCTACAAGGCGATGTGGGGCGTTTCCTGAGCTTTGTCGAGCGGGGGGACGTCGTGCAGCGGCGTCTCCCCGCTCAGCATTTGTTGACCGAGCGGGCATACGCTTGCGCGCTTGCTTGCGTTGCGGGCGACGGAGTGGCGGGGGACAGACTGTCGGCGTCGGTCGTCGATAGCTCGGCACATCGACGTTCATTCCGATGGCCCAAACCGTGGTGGACCTCGGCTGGGTCTGCTGCACGGACGGGTGACAGTTTCGGTTAGGCCGCCTGGGTGGCGGCGGGCTTCATGATCAACTCGTATTCGACCGGGGTCAACCGCCCGAGAGCGGCTTGCCGTCGGCGGCGGTGATAGGTCCGTTCGATCCAGGTCACGATCGCGATCCGGAGCTCCTCGCGGGTGTTCCAGACGCGGCGGTCCAGCACGTTCTTCTGCAGCAGCGAGAAGAAGGACTCCATCGCCGCGTTGTCGCCGGCCGCGCCGACTCGGCCCATGGAGCCGACCATCTGGTGCCGGTTGAGTTGGTGGACCAGCTTCCTGGACCTGAACTGCGACCCACGGTCGGTGTGCAGCAGGCAGCCGGCCACATCCACGCCCTCAGCACCACGGCGGGCAACCGCGTTGTCGAGCGCGGCGACCGCGATCCGGGACTTCATCCGTGAGTCGATGGAGTAGCCGACGATCCGGTTGGAGTAGACGTCCTTGATCGCGCAGAGATACAGCTCGCCCTCGCGGGTCCAGTGCTCGGTGATGTCCTATGCCGACCTCTGAACTATGCCGACATTGTTGAAGGTCGTGCAGGTCAGTGACGTGGAGTGGCTATGGAAGGTCGGCATAGTCCCGGCGTCGTGATCACGCTTCAGACACACGAAGTGTCTGGAGGTGAGGTTCGTGACGAAGAGATCGGCGACGGCCCGGCCGTATCCGGTTCGGATCCAGCGGGTGCCGGTGGGCCCGCTGGCACCGACTGTGTTGGACGAATGTCGGCGGTGGTTCGCGGCGAAGGGGTACTCGCCGGGCTCAGCGGCCGCAGCCGTGAATCTGGCCCAGCGGCTGAGCGCCTGGATGGAGTTGGCTGGCGCTGGCATCGATGAGATCGACGAGGACCTGCTCGATCGGTTCGTGACAGCGGAGCGTTCCCGCGAACGGCCGTGCTCCTCGGTGAAGCCCTGGATCGGTGCGCTCCGCCGATGCCTGACAGATTCCGGCTACTTGCAGGCAGACGGAGTCGACGAGGACCGGTCCACACCGACACAGGTTGCGGCGGCGCAATGGTGCGAGTGGATGCGGGTCCAGCGCGGGCTGACCGAGAAGTCCATCGTTCGGTATCGCTACTACGCAGTCGGTCTTCTGGACCAGGTGACGACGGCCGACGGGTCGGTGAGCTGGGACCGGCTCAACGCGACGATGATCAACGCGTACGTGGCTGACCGTGGCCGTGGCTACGGTGTTGCCGCCAAGGCTCACGTGGTGGGCTCGGTCCGTTGCCTGCTGCGGTGGGCGCTGAGCACCGGTCGCTTGGACCGGGACCTGAGCGCCGGGATCCTCAAACCGTCCGGGACCAAACGATCCCTCCCGCGGGGAGTGACCGCCGACCAGGTCGCGGCATTACTCGCCGTCTGCGACCCGACCACGGCGATCGGGGCACGAGACCGTGCACTGGTGTTGATGCTGGTCCGGCTCGGCCTGCGGGCCGGTGAGGCCGCCCATCTGATGCTCGATGACATCGACTGGGCAGGCGGCCAGGTGAGAGTCACCGGCAAGGGCCGCGAGCACGTGCTACCCCTACCCGTCGACGTGGGGCAGGCATTGGAAGCCTGGCTGCGACTTCGACCTGAGGCGCTGGATCGCGCCGTGTTCGTGCGCCTGCGGGCACCACGCCAGATGATGACGGCCTCGGGAACCTCAGGGGTCATCGCCCGCCTGTCGAGCATGGCCGGCATCGAGCCGATCCACGCACACCGGCTCCGCCACACCGCCGCGATGGACGTCCTGGCCGCGGGCGGCACGCTGAGCGAAGCCAAGGAACTGCTGGGCCACGTCTACACCGTCACCACGATGACCTACGCCAAGGTCGACCTTGCCTCGCTACGCGAGCTGGTCGTCCCGTTCGGACAGGTACCGCGATGACCGCCCCCGCGAAGACGCCGGCGGCGTCGGCGCCGACACCGACGTTGCGTGATCGGCTCGATGAGTACCTGGTGATGCGCCGGGCGTTGGGGTTCCAGCTCAACGACGTCGAGCGGCAGGTCGGCCTGTTCTGCACCTGGCTCGAAGCCCGCGGCCAGACGCAGACGTTCACTATCGATGAGGCGGTGACCTGGGCCCGGCTCAACCCGGACGCGCACCCCTCGTGGTGGGCGACCCGACTGTCGTTGGTGCGGCGCTTTGCCGGCTACCTGAACGCGAACGACGTCGACGTCCCGGTCATCCCGCGCGGGCTGCTACCGGCCCCGAAGCCTCGAGCGGTGCCCTTCATCTACAGCCAACACGACCTCGATGCGCTGCTCACCGCCTGCGACCGAGTGTTCACTGACGAGCGGATCGCCGCGACGATGCGCACGGTCATTGGGCTGCTTGCCGCGACGGGGCTGCGAATCGGGGAGGCATTGAAGCTGCGCGTGGGCGACGTCGACCACGTCAACGATCTGTTGGTCATCAAGGCGGCGAAGTCGGTTGAGCGGCTCGTCCCGCTGCACCCCACGACGACGGCCGCGCTGATGGACTACATCACGTTGCCAGCCCGCACGGCGACCAACCCCGACCCCGATGGTCCGGTCTTCGTGACCGCCAACGGGACCGGGTACATCTACGTGAGCTTCTACAAGATGTTCCGAGCAGTCCGGGAGGAAGCCGGACTGACACCGCGTGGGAGAGCACGACCGCGCCTGCACGACCTGAGACACACCTTCGCCACCGCGCACATGACCGCGGCCTACGCCCACGACGGTGACCCCGAGCGGGTGTTGTCGCTGCTCGCGACCTGGCTCGGGCACTCCGACGCCACCCACACGTACTGGTACCTGTCCGCGACTGGCGAGCTCATGGCCCTGGCCGCCGGCCGCCTTGAACTCAACCCCGAAATCGGTGCCGACATCGATGCCGGCACAGGAGAGCCCTCATGAACGCGCTGGCCGCCAGCTTGCAGACCTACTTCACCACCTTCGCCCGAAGTCAGCGGGACCTGTCGAATCACACGATCGGTTCCTACCGCGACACGTGGCGGATGCTGCTGAAGTACCTGACCACGACACTCGGGGTCAGCGTCGACGCGGTCGACTTCGACGCCGTCACCGCGACAAACATCACCAGGTTCCTGGACTACCTCGAACACGAGCGCGGCAACAGTGCCAAGACCCGCAACGTCCGCCTGACCGCGATCCGCGCCGTGCTCGGCCACGCGCTGCCCGATCACCCCGAACACGCTGCAACGATCACCCAGGTCCTGGCGATCCCGCCCAAACGCACGACCAGACCGGTCATCGAGTTCCTCAGGCCCGACGAGGTCGTCGCCCTCCTCGCCGCGCCCGACCCGACGACCCGGACGGGGCGACGCGACCACGCGCTGCTGGCCATGACCGTGCAGACCGGTCTTCGCATCAGCGAGGTCTGCTCACTCACCATCGACGATGTCCACCTCGGCACCGGCCCACACGTCACCTGCACCGGCAAAGGACGGCGCCGACGCATCACGCCCCTGACGGGCGCGACGGTAAGCGTGATGACGGACTACCTGACCGAGCGGTCCGCCCGGCCCGGGACCGCACTGTTCTGCGGTCCCCGCGGTCTGTCCCTGTCCCGCGATGCCCTCGAGCATCGACTTGCCACCCACGTCGCAGCCGCAGCAGCCGCCTGTCCAAGCCTGACCGGGAAGCACGTCACGATGCACACCCTGCGCCACACCGCAGCGATGAACCTGCTCGCTGCCGGGGTCGACGTCGCCGTCATCGCGCTGTGGCTCGGGCACGCCGACACCCACAGCACCGATGGCTACCTCCACGCCGACATGGCCATCAAGCAAGCAGCCCTCGACCGAACCCGACCGCCCGACGTGCAAGCCGGCACCTACCGTCCCGCGCCCGACATCCTCACCTGGCTCACCGCACTTTGACTATGCCGACCATCCGGAGCCGAAGGCCGCGCCAGCACAGCCCATCCCCAGCAACATCGGCATAGTTCGAAGGTCGGCATAGGACTTCTCCTACGTGTGGACCCTGACCGGGTTCTGCTACGTCGCGTTCGTCGTCGACGTCTTCTCCCGCCGGGTGCTTGGCTGGCGGGTCAGCGGCTCGAAGGAGACCCGGCTGGTCCTTGACGCGTTCCGCCAGGCCCTCGACGTGCGTCAGCGCCACCACGTCGAGTGGACCGGCACTGGGCTGATCCACCATTCCGATGCCGGCAGCCACGTCGGTGGCTTTCACCGCCGAGCTGATCGAGGCCGGTATCGCCGGGTCGATCGGCACCGTAGGCGACGCGCTGGACAACGCCCTGTGCGAGTCCGCGATCGGACTGTTCAAGACCGAGGCCATCAACGACGGCGGACCGACCTGGAAGGACCGATCCGCAGTCGCGTGGCAAGTCGCCCGATGGGTCCACTGGTACAACACCACCCGGCTGCACTCCTCGATCGGCTACCTGCCACCGATTGAGTTCGAGTCACTCCACCGGCAGGCTAAGACGACGACCCCCGACCCGGAGGTCGTCAAACAACCGGCCCTCCGATGAATCCAGGGCGGTTCAGGTCGCGGCTGCCCGGGTGAGGTTGAACGCGATGACGGCCACCACGAGCCAGGCCGCGTTCGCGGCGAACGACGCTGAAGGCAGGTGAGCCACCGAGGACTTCCTTCAGGTTGGCGTGGAGCTGCTCGATGATCGGGTGACCGCGGTGGGTCTTGTCAGCGGCCACGGTGTCAGCTGTCGCGAGGTCGGTGGTGGTGAAGAACCCGTGGAAGCGCCAGGTGTCGAACAACGTCTCCTGACCTGCTGCTTTTGCCGGGCGAGGTCGCCGATCCGGCGCACCACGAGACGTCCGGGCACGTGGTGGACCTTCTTCTGTGCGGCGAACGCGGTGAGGGGAATCTCGGCGACCTCCGCTCGAGATACCCATCGATCGGCTTGTTCGTCGTAGACGGCGTCGGTGTACTCGATGCTGGTCCAGGCGTCATGGGGAAGCGTGGAGATCGCTGCCTTGATCCGCTTGTCGAGGCGCACCGTGACCGAGACATCCGCACCCGCCTTGAGCGCGGCCGCAAACGGTGCGGTGGCCGAGGAACGCCCAGTCTGGGCGCAGCAAGGGCTTGTCGGTCGACATCGTGCGAACGGTCCTCAGCGCGTCGGCAACCAGCCGTTTGCACCCCGGGGTGAGCCACGCGATCCCTTGCGGAGTCGTTTGGGCCACGACCACAGAGGCGCAGTCCTTCGTGGACACGGTCGCAAGCAGAGCGTTGACTCCACGGACCCCGGAGTAGCCGTAGCCCGAGCCCTGCTTGGTGTAGTCGTGGACCTCGATGATTGTGTCGTCAACGTCGACCATCACCCGGCCGGCTGTGTCGATGGCGTCGGGGATGATGCTGGCGACCAACGGTGTCTGGGGGCCAGCCGGGTCAGGAACCTCGACGCGACGGCGTCGAGCTGACGGACGTGGCCAAAGATGAACGTCCGAAGGAAAGACCCCAACGTCGAGGGCGCGGTGGCGTGGGTGAACACCCGGCCCATCCCGCCGAGCCGAGGGAGTGCCACGTCGTCGATGGAGTCGGCACGGGCGACCATCCCGGCGACGAGCGAGGCGACCTTCAACCCGGCGTTGGCGCCCTTGTCGGTCGGCACCGACAGGTGCTGCCGGCGAGCTCGTGAAGGCCAGCGGACCGGGCCAGCACGAGGACCGGGACCAGTCCGGCCGACGACACGAGATTCGGATCGTCGAACACCGCGGAGGTCGCAGCCGACGTGTGGCAAAGTTGCATCTACGAGATGCCCTTCGTGATGGTGAAACTGGGACCTTAGACAAGTTCGATTTCTCGCCACGTAAGAGCATTCTCACCTCTTGACGCGCGCAACCGTTCCCGCAGATCGGTGGATCGAGGCTAAAGAACCAAGGGGTCAATTTTCAACCCGGGTTCAACTTGAGGAACTAACCACAAGCAACGACGGGCTCGGTGCGAGGTTGCGTCGTGGTACTCGTTCTCGAATTCGACTGGTGGGCACTCGAGGGGCACCTCCGCCGGCTGCAGCGTGGCTCGCCGGGCCTAGGCCGGGGTGGTACCGGATGCTTCCTGCACCTCGCTGGGACGTACCAGCGCCGGCGAGCGGGTTGTACCTCATCCACTGCCCGGGGGGTGCGGACCAAGTGCCCCACCGCGCGACCGCACCGAGGCGCTGCTTGCTGTCGAGGACGCCTGAAAACGCGGCCGTGACCCCGGACGGCGTCACTTTCGAACCATGCCGACAACCGCCCGAGGCATCTCGAGATCGCTCCTCCAAGCCGACGACCCTGATCCCACATCACCAGACCCGCTTTCATTACCCGGCGTGGCACAGACTGTCGAATGCCGTCGACGTTTGCGCAGGTCAGCACGGGTCAATCAGTCAGTACTACTACTTCCGGCCGCCGGGCTGAGCAACCGTATGTCTAGATCCTGCGGTCGGCCAGGACGGGAAAGTCCGCTCTGACAGAAGCGACGAGGTTCAGATCGATGTCGGTGAGCAGGACGTCCTCATCGCTCCCCAGCTCGGCGACGACTTCACCGGTAGGGGCGACGACCTGGGAATGGCCTCCCATATCCAGCCCACTGTGCGTGCCGGCGGTGTTGCACTGGAGCACCCAGGCTTGGTTCTCCAAGGCTCTCGCCCGTCCGAGTAACCGCCAGTGCTCCACTCTGCGCATCGGCCACGCCGCCGGAAGCACGATCACGTCGGCACCGAGATCGCCGAGCCGGCGGAAGAGTTCCGGGAACCGGAGGTCATAGCAGGTCGCCATGCCGACGCGACTCGCACCCGTATCGTGCACCAGCTCGGCAACAGCGAGGTCCGTGCCGGCTTCCAAAACGCGCGGTTCACCGTCGCCGAAGCCGAAGCGGTGGATCTTCCGGTACGTCTTGTGGACGGTGCCCTGCGGAGAGATCAGCACAGAAGTGTTCCACAGTCCGCGTCTCTCGGCACCGCGATCGGCGCCGTCCTCTGCTCGCTCAATGATGGATCCCGCGTGCAGCCAGACACCGACCTCGCGGGCAACCGAGGCCATCTGCGCGATGGTCGGTCCGTTCATGAGCTCCGCTGTCGCCCGCCACGTCGTGGATGCGAAGCCGCCGTGCGCCCAGAGCTCCGGGAGCACCACCAGGTCTGCGGGTCCGACCTCGCGGATCCATTGACTGACTCGCTGAACCCGATCGGACAGACTCTCGTCGTCGCCATAAGCGACCTGAAGCAGGGCAACGCGCAGACGATTCGTGCGCGAGCCGTCCCCGCTGGTCACGACCGCTCTGCCAAACCGGTCGCTACCTTCGCTCCAGACATGGCACCAAGCACCTTCTCAGGCGTCAGTGGCAGGTCGCGCAACACCACGCCGAATGGTGAAAGGGCGTCGTTGACGGCGTTCAGAACCGCAGCGGGAGCCGCGATGAGGCCCGACTCTCCCATCCCCTTCACGCCCGAGGCGGAGTGCGAGGAGGGCGTCTCGAGGTGGTTGATCTCGAACGGCGGGGCGACGTCCATTGTCGGCAGTCCGTAGTCGAGGAAAGTGGTAGTGAGAATCTGGCCAGACTCGTCATAGGCTAGTTCCTCGAATACGGATGCACCGATGCCTTGTATGACTCCGCCGCGGATCTGTCCCTCTACGATGTTGGGGTTGATGACCGTGCCGCAGTCTTCGACTGAAAAGATCTTCTCGAAGCGCACGAAGCCGGTCTCGGCATCTAGTTCCACCATGATCGCGTGGCCGCCGTTGCTGAACATCGCCTGGGAAGGATCGTAGGCCTGGGTGGCTTCGAGGGTTGGCTCGAAGTCCTCTGGCCACGAGTCGAGGTCGAAATAGATTGCGGTGGCAACGTCGGCGATGGACAACGAGGCGTCCGAGATGCCCTTGATCGAAGCGAGACCGTCTACCAGCTCGATGTCATCGGTCGATGCTTCGAGCATGTGGGCGGCTACCTGCCGCACCTTCTCTCTGACGACGTCTGCTGCTCGTGACACGGCTCCACCTGCAACGACTGCGCCGCGGCTACCGAGGGTGCCTGAGCCGTAGGCGTGAGAGGTCGACCGCGCTGTCTGGACGCTGACGTCCTCCACCTTGATGCCCAAGGTGTCGGCTGCCATCTGGGCCATGGTCGTGGCGAGTCCTTGGCCCTGCGCCGACAGACCGATCGTCACGTTGGCGGTGCCATTGGGGTTCAGCCGGACTGTGGCGGTGTCATGGTAAACGTCGCCGAGTCCGTGCTCGAGGCTGGTCGCCGTACTCTCGCCGCTGCTCTCGACGAAGCAGCTGAGGCCCAGCCCGATGTAGCGCCCCTCCTTGCGCAGCTCGGTCTGCCGACGCAGAAAGGCCGGGTAGTCGACCATCTCCTCGAGTGCGTCGATTGTCTGCAGCCAGCTTCCCTCCTGGTAAACAATGCCCTGAGGATTGGTCCACGGGAACTCGCGAACGACATTGTGTCGACGGAAGTCGAAGGGCGACATGCGCAGTGCACGCGCGGCATCGTCGGCGAGGCACTCACGAGCGAATGTCCCGGCCATGTAGCCCACCCCGCGGTAGGCGCCGACGGGCGTCTTGTTGGTGGCCGCGGCCTTGTAGGTGTACTCCACAGCCGGTACGTCGTAGATGCCGGTGGGGGTCATCACTGCGGCACACCACGGCTCCACGGCCATCGACCATGGTGGCAGGTGATACGCCCCGCCGTCACCGAGCGCGTGTGTACGGACTCCTGTGATCTTGCCGTCGGCATCGAGCGCGTACGCGATGTCAACGTACTGCTCATGCGCGTGTGCGCCGGCGATGAGGTTCTCTCGACGGTCTTCGATCCACTTGACAGGCCGGCCGACTTCCCTGGCGATGAGTGGCAGCAACATCTCTTCGGGATAGACGTGCGCCTTCAAGCCGAACCCACCGCCGGTGTCGGGAGTGATGACTTCGACGCTTTGCTCCGGGAAACCGAGGTACGCCGTCAGCATGTACTTCAGATAGTGCGGCATCTGGGTGTTCGACCACAGACGTAGCGCCTTCGACGCCCATTCGTAGTCGGCGATCACGCCGCGCGTCTCCATAGGAGCCGCCGAGACACGGCAGGTGTAGAACCGACCCTCGACGACCTGGTGGGCCTGTTCGAAGGCTCCTGAAACGTCACCGAAGCTCGCGCCACCGTTGAGTCCGATGTTATCGGGCAGCTGCGGGTTCGCGACTGGACCGCCACCGGCGGCTGCGTCCACGTTGGTGACGGCAGGCAGCTCGTCGAAGTCCCAATCGATCAGTTCACAAGCGTCCTCTGCCGCGTAGCGCGAGTCAGCCACGACCACGGCGACAGGCTCACCGACGTAGACGACTTCATCTCCCGCGAGCAGCGGCATCGTGGTCGGAAAGCAGCCTTCAACCGCCATCTCGCCGACGAGGCCCTCGCAGAAGGGGGCGACGTCCTTGCCGGACCACGCCAGTGCCACGCCGTCCGCGTCGCGGATTGCGGACAAGTCGAGATTAGTGATTCGTGCGTGTGCAACAGGACTTCGTATGAAAGCCACGTGGAGCTGGCGCGGGAGGTCGATATCGGCGATGAACTCACCTCGGCCGGTGAGCAACCGCGGGTCTTCAGACCGCAGCACTCGGGTCCCGACCGACCGAGCAGCGACGACCGGCGTCTTCATGTGCTGGTGACTGTCGAGCTTCTTCACTGGTCGTCCTCCGTGTCGCTCTGACCCTCGGCCGCCGCTTGTTCGATGGCAGAGATGATGGTCTGGTATCCCGTGCATCGACATAGCGAACCCGACATCGTCTCTACGATCTCCTCCCGTGTCGGGGTCGCGTTCTCCTCGAGCAACGCAGTCGCCGTCATCAGGAAGCCAGCCGTGCAGAATCCACACTGAAGGCCGTGCTGCTCGCGGAACGCACGTTGGAGGTGGTTCAGTTCCTGGCCATCGGCAAGGCTCTCAACGGTCCGGATCTGACGGCCTTCCGCCTGCACCGCGAGGGTGAGGCAGGAACGCGCCGGCAGATCGTCGAGCAGTACCGTGCATGCTCCGCACACACCGTGCTCGCAGCCAAGCTTAGTGCCTGGAAGCTGCGCATCCTCACGGATGAAGTCGGCCAGCGTCCGGCGTGCCTCAACCGTAGCGCGGTAGCGGCTCCCGTTGATCGTCATCGAGACGTCCAAACGCTCTTCGGGGGTCGTGGACACGTCAGGCTCCGTTCATGAGTTCGATCACGGCACGTCGTACGAGTGAGGCCACCAGCTTCCGGCGATACTCGCTGTTGCCGTGAATATCCGAGATCGGGTCGATCGAAGCGGCTGCCGTCACGGCCGCCTCATCTGCCAGGCCCTCGGTCAGTGGCGTCTCAGTCAAGAGACGCTCGACCTCCGCAACCCTCCGTACCGACCCGACAGCAGCACCGACTGTGACTCTCGGGTCCAGAAGCACCCCATCGCGAGCGGTACCGGTGGCAGCCACAAGGGCGAGCCCGTAATCGCCCTTCTTGACGGCAGCTTCTTGGAACGACCATGCAGTGCGCGTGGTGGGTACCGAGACGTGGGTCAGGATCTCGTCTTCGGCGAGGGTCGAGGTGAAAGGCCCGACAAAGAAGTCGTCGGCCTCGATCGTCCTCCGCCCGCGGGGACTGACCGTGCGCATCGTTGCGCCTAAGGACAGCAGGATGGTCGGCCACTCACCAGACGGGTCGGCGTGTGCTGTGCTGCCGCCGAAAGTTCCGCGAGATCGGATTTGCGGATGAGCGATGTGGACGACCGCCGAGGACAGGATCGGCAGACGCTCGGCCACCATGGCCGAACGCTCTATCTCTCGGTGCGTCACACGCGCCCCGATCAGCAGAGATGTGCCTTGGTCTTCGATGTCATCGAGGCCAGACACATGCTGCAGGTCGACCAGGATCGAGGGAGCTGCCAGCCGCATGGCGAGGAGCGGCATCAGGCTCTGACCACCCGCCAGCACCTTCGCGTCCGGATCGGACGCCAGATGCTCGACAGCGTCGTCGAGCGACCTGGGTGCGACATAACGGAACTTGGGTGGTTTCACGGTGTACTCCCTCAATCAGTGGTGATTGATGACATCAACGATTGGCCGAGCGCGCCCTGCCGGAGGCGTACCCCGCTGCGAAAACGCTGATCAGAGCGGCTACGACGCTGACGAGCGCCCCGCCGGTAGGAATGGCCTTGGCCCACGACATTCCGCCGGCCAGAGCTAGGATGTCGAGCACCTCGTCGTCGCGGTCGCTGACACGCCCACCTACCCGACTGGATGACGCGGAGGCCGCCGGGTGCGCGGGGGCCTCGGCAGCCTGGTGTTGCGCGTCGCGGTCGTCCGTGGCAGCGGCAGCAGACGTGGGTGTGTCAGGAGCGCCTTCCGCTGCGACCATCTCTTGCAGCCGCTGAGCGAACATGGTCATCAGTGCGCCACTCACGTCCGCAAGCACGCCCCGTCCGAACTGGGCCACCTTGCCGGTCAGGGCGAGTTCCGTCTCGACCACCACGCGGGTACCCGCGCCCTTCGGGTGGAGTGTCGCGCGCACGTTAGCGGTTGCGTCTCCCTGACCGCGTGCGTCCTTGCCACGGGCGAGGAGGACGGCGGTGTGCGCCTTCTCGTCGAGCTCCGTGAACTGCGCGACACCCTTGTACTCGGCTGTGATCGGACCGACCTTGATCTTGGCGCGGCCATGGAAGTCATCGCCTTCAACCGACGTGATTGATGCGCCGGGGAGACATGGCGCCACCTTCTCGAGATCGGTGAGAAGAGTCCACGTGTTTTCCGGCGGCAGTGCTACTTCGAACTCATTGAGCAACTGCATCGGGTTCTCCTTCTTGCCTGGGCGACGTATTCAATAACGCGTCAGTCGCAACGCGGGCAACCTCGGGTGAGGTCATGGCCCGTATCACGCGGGTCTGGGTAGACCGAACCGGAACTCTGCCGCCCCAGGGGGGAACTCCCCCCCGTGCTGCAGGGCAGCGGCCATCGCGCGCACCTTCGCCAAGTACGCCTCCCCCACGGCCAGCCGTTCGGGTTCCCACGCCGCCAAGGCCTCCTGGACGTCACCGGAAGCCTCGACGAGCCGGTCGGCGAGCGCCCAGGCATCGGCTGCCGCTTTGGCGGCTCCCGCCGCAGCATGCGGTCGGGGAGTGAATGCCGCATCCCCGATCAGGGCGAGTCGGTCGAATGCCATCCGAGGGACATCGGCGTCGGCGACGATAGTGACGAACGGCTGCGGAGCTCCGGTGATCAGTTCACGGAAGTTGGGCGCCAACTGGCTGGTCGCTCTGCTGCGGAACTCTTCGAGGCTGGACGCCGGCAGCGCCGGGAAGTGCACGGAGACGGGTCGTCGATTTCCGTCGTTCGCCGTCATGAGCTCGTCGAGGGCCTCTCCTGCTTCGACGTTCCAATACCACTGGAAGTTGAGCCGGGTGTCGCCCGTGACCTCACCCTCGGAGGAAACCTGACTTATGGGATACGCGATGATGTGGCCGTCGGGGAGAAGGCCGTACGTAAAGGCATCCTGGAAGAAGTCCCATGTCTCCGTCGAGACGTCGCTTTGGTCCACCATCCCGCGCCAGGTGACATACCCCGCGTAGTCGGGCTTCCTGCCCAGCAACTGCGATCTCGCCACAGAGCCGCCACCATCCGCACAGACGAGGAGATCAGCGGTGACCTGGGCGCCATCGGCGAAGGTGGCCGTAGCGGTCTCCGCTCCCGGGGTAACGAGGACGAGTTCCTTGCCGAGGTGGTACCGCTCTGTCCCGAAAGCGTCCAGCAACTTCTGGTAGACGGCATTGTAGGCCGTGAAGCGCCACCCCGCCTTGACCTGGCCTGCACTCCGTCCGGAAGCAGCATCGAAGTAGCGCATCTCGTTACTCGGGACACTGATGTCTTCCAGCGCGGTCGAGGTGCGCTCCAGCAGGTAGCGGACCAACTCGGGCTGGACTACGATTCCGGTGCCGAAACCGGAGAGCAGCGTGTCGCTCCGCTCGTAGACATCCACCTCGCAGCCAGCGTCGCGGAGTAGATTCGCCGCCGTCAGACCCGCGATCGAACCGCCGACGACACCGACCTTCGGCATGCTCATCCCGTACCTCCTTGTCCGTCCCTCGTCACGATCAGTTGTCACGCAGCGGCAACGCGATGGGTCGGAGCGGTGCTCCGCTTGCGCCGCGCAGACGGATGGGTGCGGCGATCAGACAGAATTCGTCGACGCCGTCGCGCGACAGTTCCTCCAGGTTGACCAGTTCGATCATCGGGACACCGGCCTCTGCAAGGAAGTGGCAGTGCCCTGGGAGCCAGTTGTCCTCGTGCTGGGACGGGCCGACCTCGACACACTCCTGATCAGCAGCGATCGCCGAGATTCCCTGGCGGGTGAGCCACTTGGCGGCCTCGAGGCTAAGTCCAGGCGGATTTCCGAGCACCTTGGACCCGTCGGGCCAGAAGCCCATACGTCCAGTCCGGATCAGCGCGACGTCGCCCGGCTGCAGGGTGATGCCCGCATCATTGAGCACCTTCTGGCAGTCCTCGACGGTGATGGCGTACGAATCCGGCAGGCAGTCGACTTGGTGGCTCTTGGCGACATCGATCAACACGCCGCGGGTGATGATGGGCGGGATGACCTCTGCCCCGCCCTTGGTCCATCCGCGACTGCCGAGATTGTCCTCGACCGAGAAGCCGTTGTAGATGTGCCCGTCCACGCCGAAGTGGCTCAGGGAGTCGATGTGCGTCCCAGTGTGGGTGTACATGAAGACGACATCACCGGAGTAGCAGACATGCCGATTGCCGGCCTCTCCGACTCCGTTCATGTTGTCGACGACAGTTCCAGCGGGGGTGTGGCTCATGAACAGCTGATAACTGGGGTCGCCAGCGGCTTGGAAGCTCGGCATGCCGACGAAGTAATCGATGCTGAGATCGTAGCTCCGGGTTCCGTCGACCCGCGCCAGGATGGCGGCGGAACCTTCGCGGCTGAGGTGATTGAGCGCCCCGAGCTGATCATCGGGTCCCCACGGGCTGGCGGCAACCTTGATGCCGGCCCGATCCATCAGGCGTCCTTGCGCTCGAAGTCGACGACGGCGCGTGCTGAGAACCGCGGCAGGAGTCGCTCGACCACGCTGAGGTGGAAGGGGTCGTTGGAGTAGGCATCGAGGTCGTCCCAGGAGTCGAAGTCAGTGATGAGTACGCCGTCGAACGGGTCCCCGTTGTCCCCCGGGTCGCCCTGATGGCTGCCAACCTCCCAGTACTTGATCACTGGCAGCGCGCCCGGCAGTGTGTTCAGGATCTCGATGATCTCGTCGTTGCTGTGGCCTTCGGCCACACGCCATGAGAAGACGTGCCGAATCATGGGGAACTCCTCTTGCTAACGCTTGGGTGCGCGACTGCGCTGCGCCAGTATGGGAGCCGACCCTTCCGATCGCCTCTGCATGCTCCGACAAGATGGAGGTTGTCTTTGTGGGATTGCTGACGTGCCGACCGTCAACGTCCGCCGAGGAGTCCGCCGAGGGACGACTGATCGTCGTTCAGATCCCTGTTTCGCCTTGGCTGTTCTCTCCGAGAATGGAGAGCTGACGATCGCTTGCTTCGTGCAAGACACCAGCCAGGCGAAGGGCTACCGCGAGCTCGTCGCGGCGATCGCTGATCGGGAATCCGAGCCGTTCCTCGATCGACTTGAGGCGGTACGCGACCGTCCGCTCGTGCACACGGATGCGGCCCGCAGTAGCGGCCGCGTTCTGACCCGTGTCGAAGTAGGCCTTCAAGGTCTCACGCAGAAGCTGGGTGCGCGCATCGTCGTCGCCGATCGGTCCCAACTCACTCATCATGAAGTCACGAGCCGCCGGCGCGTCACGAAGTACCACACTCTCCAAAGCAATATCGCGGTAGCGCGTGACAGGTTCGGACCGAAGGCGCCCCACTCGGCAGGCCTGCCACGCCTGCCTGTGTGCGCGACGGAAGCCGTCGACGCCATTCAGCGGGCCGCCGACTGCAACGAACGTTGCCGCCGGTGGTTGGAACGTCTCGTAGCGCTGCTCGAAGGACTCGCAGAGTCGGCTGCTGCCCAACCAGGCCAGCGACGTCCCGCCTGTGCCTTCGACCACGAGGAGGGACGCCTCGAACAGGGTCGCAAGGGACTTCAGGGCGACCCTCGGCGCACTTCCCCACACCACCGCGGCCAGGTGATCAACTTTCAGATTGTAGCCCAGTTGCTCGGTGTCTGTCGGAACTCCGTTCAGAAGGTCTGTGACGACTGCTCGACGCTGCCGGTCCCTGCTATGGAAGAAGTAAGCCGACTTTTCCTGCTCGTAAGTCGCTACTACGTCGTGCGTGATGCGGTCGTTCCAAGCGAAGTGGTACTCGGCAGCCTGCTTCAGGACGGCCATCTGGCGCGGGCCGGCAGGTACGATGCGTACAGCCGTTTCAAGAATCCAGTTCCACAGCACCACCTGGCCGATCCGGCGAGTGAGGAGCAGGTCGGTCAGTTCGACGCCGGCCTGTGCAGCGACCCTTGCCTCTTCCAAGGCCCCTTCGGAGGCGCCGTCAGGGAGCTGCCGGGCGTGACGGAGTCCGTGGATGATGCTCGTGAGCGCCCCCGTGATGCTGGGTAGTTCGGTTTCGAGCAACATGGGGTCGTTGCGGCGGTAGTAGTTAGGAGCACCGGAGCGGCAGCGCTCCCTGACTTCCTCGCTGATTGCCGGGATCTTCAGAATGAGTTCATCCGCGACCGCCCGTAGGTCGTGCTCGATCGACATGAGCAGATTGTAGGGCTCTCGCGCACACCTCTGAGCGGCGTTCTAACACCCTCGACCGGCACTGGTCGGGGCAGGGGAGGACGCAGGCGCAAGCCCGCGTCCTCTCCCGTCGGTTTGGCGGATCAGGAGACGCCCCACACCTTCTTGAAGACCGGTTCGTAGTCAATGCTGGTCGACCAGGCCTCGCCCTCGGGCGGGAGGTCGTGGTCGTGGTCGAACATCGAGATGCCCACGCCCGAAGGGACCCTCTCCTCGCCAGCAAAGTACCGGTTGATCATGTCCGCGGCCGACCACGCCTCATAGCTTCCGTCGTAGGTCCACCCGGCGTCCTGACCCTTGTTCTGGCGGACGAGGTCGATGTTCGCGGCGTATCCGCTGCCGGAGACCACCTCGATCGAGTCGTTGCGTCCAGACGCCATCACCGCCGCCGCTCCCCCGGAAGTAACGAGGTCGTCATAGGACAGGGCCATGCCGTTGGCTTCCGGGTTGCGAAGAAGCGCAGTCGAGATCTTCTCCTCGAGGGCGGGTCCGAAATCGGCAAGCCGGATGTTGAGTGTCGCGACCTCGCACTCGGGACACTGCTCCTTCATCGCCTTCTGGAAACCATCGTGCACAGCCTTGGTGATGACAAGCTCGGTGTTGCTGACCTCAATGATGTTCGCCTCGGATCCGAGCTTGGAAAGGAGCCACGTGGCCTCCGCCGCGCCGAGTCCCTCGCCCCATGTGATGAAGTCACCTTCGACGAACTCCAGGCTCCGCTCGTAGTAGGAGGGCTGGCTGGGGTCGACGTCGCTGCAGTCGGCGGCCTCCTGGGAGAAGACCGGGATGCCCGCCTTCTTCGCCTCTTCGAGGGCGGTCCTAACGAGCGGGCAATCGATTGAGTAAAGCCAGATGGCGTCTGCGTTCTGCGAGATGGCCTGCCGGATTCCCTCTTGATACTCGGCGGGCTCGTACTTGCCGTCGTATACGGTGAAGTCCCATCCGAGGAGTTTTGCGGCGGCCCTGGCGCCGTTGGCCATGGCAGTTCCGGTCGGCGACTGGACACCAGAGCTCACCAACGCGACCTTGTAGCCGGATTGCGCCTTGGGGCCGGTGGACGCGGGCTCGGTGAAGGTGCCGTTGCCGTAGAGCTTGTCGATGGCTTCGTTTGCCGCCTGCGCCACGTTGTCGTCACTGGAGGCGGAAGCGGCTTGTCCCCCGGACTCAGTGCTGCAACTGCTGATGACTCCCATCACCGCCAACACCAGGACCGCGCCAGCGAGGCGCCGGACTCGTGTGCCGAGTGTCTTGTGCATGTCGTTCCTCTTTCGGAGTGCTGTTCTGGACAGGCCACGAGCCTGCGAAGTGTCAGCGGCGAGCCACGATGTAGCCGCCATTGGTGATGCTGGGTCCGAGAATCGAAGTGATCGGCGAGTGAGCCGAGTCCCTTCAAGCGGCGCCCTGCTAGGAACGCCCCAGGTTCGATCACGTAGCGTGGGATCGGGGTTGTCGTCAGGACTAAGCCTCAGATGGATGCCTTGTCGCCCTAGGGACCTTGGGGTTGCCGGTAGCCCCTCTCGGTTTCGGTGTGGTCCAGTTTGGGGGTGGTCCGCAGGGGCACCTGTTGCCGAGATTCGACGAATTCGGCACGATCCCTGTCACCTTCCTGCAAGTTGGCGGCCCGCGTCAGAATTGGTCTGCTCAGGTGACGACCACGCCCAATGGGCGTTGTCATCACCGTGACTCGCGATGGCGTGGTGTCCGGCCTGTTGGTGGCTGTTAGCTTGGGGCAGGAGATCCCGGCATTCGGGCCAAGTAGCGCAGATTCGTTCTCCTACTCCCTGCCGGGACCGCAGTCGGAGACTTGGGTCTTCCCCTGACAGTCAGGGCGCTCGGTCATGACGTCGATGATTCCGTCGTGGAGAGCCTTGAAAACAGCAAGATCCGGCACGTTGACCTCGATCACTTCAACCTCCCCAATCGCCTCACCCCAGTCGATGAGACTGCCCTTCCGAGAACGGCGACGCCGCGGCGAAGTGTGAATCTGCACAGGGTGAATCTCGCAGCGGTCTGCCGACTTCCAGACCACGACGGCGTTGCCTGCCCGCTTGAGTGCTGTCTTCACCAAGGGACGATGGATCGAATAGAACTAGTCGACGTCCGCCTTCTACGAGGTCGCCTGCTGGATGCCCTCTCAGTACTCGGCCTGGTCGTACTTGCCGTCGCGGACCCGGGTGATCCCGGTCCTTACGACGACAGGCCGATAATCACACTCTGCCTCGGGTCCGTCGCTACGTGTGCGATGCACAGACAGACGACCCATAGCCCGCCCGTCGGCGGCGTATTAGCGAGAGACTGGCGGCCCAGAGTCAGACGGTTAGCCGTTGATTTCCGCCCGAACGCGGTCGGCGGTCTCGAGCGCACCTTCGATGTAGCCAGGGAACAAGAGTGAGACGTCCGACCCTGCGAAGTGCACGCGGCCGTGAGGCTCGCCAAGCGACTTGTGGGCACGTGTCGCCTGCCCGATGCGCGGCGACACCCAGGGTGCGCGCACGTACGGGTCCGCGCACCAGTCGTGATAGTCCGTTCCGACGATGATCGCCTCCGGCAGGTAGTGGTGGACCGCTGCCTCGATCGCGTCGTTGTCGGCGGGGTCGAAGGAGTCCCGGTCGGTGAAGCCGACGAGGATGCGGCCACCGTCGGTAGCGGGTAGGTAGTCGTACAAGGTCGGGAAGACACCGTCACCAGTGCACGAGATTCCTTCCGGGACCCCCTGCACGTGGATGAGCAGCTTGAGTCCCCTGCCTCCATGCCCTTCGGCGACGACTTCGGCGCGCGGTCCTGACAATGGCGGCTCGAATCGGAGTTCTCGCATGCAGTTCAAAGGTGCCGCGACGACGACGTGTTCGGCCCTCAGCGCACGCTCTGCGCCGTATGCGAGATCGACCCAGTCGGCCTGTTGATGAATCGCGTGCACCGCTTCACCTAGGCGAAGGTCGGGCACCTCGCTGGCGATCGCACTCGTCAGCGTGCCAGTACCGCTGGTCATCACCTCGTCCAAGGACAAGAGCACACCGAGCACAGAGTAGTCATGCGAGGCGATCAACTGCAGGACCCACAGTGCTGACGCGTCCTCGACGCGTTGACCCATCATGTTCCAGATCCACGATCGCAGCAGCTGGCTGGTGACAGGCGGCGGGTTCAATGCGTTCAAATAGTCATGCGCCGAGATGTCGAGATCCTTGAGATTCTGATTCTCGAGTCCTGCGTGACAGTCGATGCGGCGCGCGTCCCTGATGAGGCAGAAGAGGACTCTTTCTGCTTCGAGAAGCTCTTCAGGCGGGATGGGGAAGGCAGCGTTGTGATCTCCGGACGCCAGGCGGTTCCGGAAGACCTTGAACGGCGCGGCGGGTTGGGTCTCGATGTTGTAGCGGTCGACCTCTGCTGCGAGGCGCGCGTGGTGGTGGCGGTGGAAGTAGGCTCCGCCGACCTCCACAGTCGTTCCTGGGTCAGTGGCCGACTCTCGGCTGTACGCACGGCCGCCGACTCTTCCAGCTGCTTCGAGCAGCACGACCGAACGCCCCTCTGTGCTCAGATCCCGTGCCGCCCGGAGTCCGGCAAATCCGGCTCCAACGACTGCAACCTCGACGCTATCGACCATGCTGTTCCCTCTCGTTCGCTCAACGGACATCTTGGCCAATCGATGCGATCTCCTCCGTTACCCGGATCTGATGAAAGGCAGGTGACCTCTGTCATCTTCCTGCAATAGTGACGCCCTGCGATCCGTGGCACACGTTGTCCCGCCACCCCGACGCGGCTGTCGGCTCGCGCGGGACTGCCGCACGCGAGGGGCTATACGAACGTACGGATCGATGCCTCGATTCATACGGCACGAGCAGTGACGGTGGTCGTTCGTCTGCCTACGGTCGACGGGTGAGCCAGTCGAGAGCACTCGCATGACCCCGCCGTCCAGTGGCACCGTTGCGGTCCTAGGAGCAGGTTTGGCGGGCCTCGCTGCGGCTTCGAGCCTCGTTGCCGAGGGGTTCGATGTCACGGTCTTCGAAGCACGGGACCGCGTCGGGGGTCGCGTGTGGTTGCAGTCGCTCGAAGCTGCGTTCGGTCCGATCGTCATCGAGCGCGGCGCCGAGTTCGTGCTTCACGGCTACTCCGAGACGCGGGGTTTGTTGCAGCAGTACGGTCTTGGGCTCGTCGAGACCGGGATGAGCTATTACGTCCGCGAGGTTGGCGACCTGACGGACGTGTCGACCGAAGACCTCATCGCGGCCGGCCGGGATGCGTTGCGATTCGTGCGCGATCATGCGCACGAGGGCGCACTCTCCGCGGAAGACGGTCTGCGGGGGGGTGGGTGATGGTCGATTGGCCGAGGCACTCAGGGCTCGCATCGAAATCTCGGCGGCGGCGGCAGAAGCTCGCGAGGTGAGCGCTTCTGCGCTCGGCCAGATAGCGTCGATCGAGCCCCAGCCGAGTTGGCGGATTGCGGGCGGCAACCAGAGCCTGCCCGACGCGATTGCCGCCGAGCTCGGGGCTCGCGTGCGCCTGAGCGAGAGGGTGGAGGTCCTCACCCAGGACGCAGCAGGTGTCACCGTCACGACGAGAGATGGTCCAGGCGATTCGATGCTGCGGTCGTCGGCCTTCCGCTGGCCGTCCTTCGTGGGCAGGGCCACTGTGTGATCGATCTGCCCAAGTGGAAGCGCGCGGCCCTGGACCATATGGTCCAAGGACATGCAGCCAAGCTCCACGTCCCGCTCAGCGAGGAACCCGGGACCTCGGCGGTCATGTCCGTGCGCGGTCGTTTTGGAGTTGGACAGCGCAATCTTGTCGACGACGCTTGAAAACGAGGCCGACGGTCGTGTCCCGCCGATACTCAATTGCTTCATGGGCAGCGCTGGAGCTCTCGGTGCGTACGGTCCGGATGGGCTTCAGTCTGGGTGGACAGAAGCGGTGCGCCACCTACGTCACGACCTTGAGTTCGCACCGGGGGCCCGCGCCGTCCTGAGCACGTGGTCTGATGATCCTTTGTCCGGCGGGGCCTACTCAGCACTCGGGGCCGACGCCACCCCGACCGACGTCGAGGCGATGCGGCGCCCAGTAGGCGCGGTGTTCTTCGCCGGCGAGTACGCAGATCCGGATTACACTGGCCTGATGGAAGGGGCGATCCGCAGCGGACACCACGCCGCTGCCGGGGTGGTGTCTTCCCTGTCCGGTCGGGTGCGATGACTCACCCCTTCGCCACACTGCCACACCGCGCGGGCCCTATCCCCGAGATAGTCGGTCCAGCCGCGCACAGTCAATGGTCACAGATCGCTCCCGTCATGGTTCAGGAAGAGCTGTGGTCCCGCATGCGTTCGCTCCCCTATACCTACATGGCCCCGACGTTGGTTTCGGTGTCGCACGCACGGGCTCTCCACGTTGCGGGAGGGATCGGTTCAGCGCGGCCCGAGAGATTCCAGCGTGGGCGCGAGTTCGCGCACTTGCATCCTCCTCATGATGGGAGCCTTCACCTCTCGGTCCCGGCTCAAGTGATGGAGCAGGTGGTCGGCGCCAGATGGGGTGTCCCGCATCCTGTGCAGGATGCCCTCCTTGTGTTCGGTCCTCGGGATCGTCATGAACTGGAAGTTGTGTGGCACCTCGTCCAATTGAGCTATGAATGGCTTACGACTTGAACCGGTCGGCGAAGAAGCGATGCTTGCCGGTGCACGCGGTGCGCGAGTCCGAGGACAGCACGGAGGCGCAAGCCGACCTGGGATGAGACAAGACAGCGACCCACGTAACGACGGGACAGTGTTGTTGGGCAGAAACACCCGGTTCCCCAACAACCTCGTAGAACGAGCGAGGGCTTTCCTGGCGGGTTTCGACGTGACGGCGCACCATTTCCGTCCCGAGTCGCTGCCTCGTCTCCAGTCATTTCGGGGACACCATATCTAGGCATGGGTGCCTTACGGGCAACCGGTCGTGGAGCCACTAACTTCTCTGCATAACCCATCCTGCTGTCCGTTGTCAAGGGCCAGTAGGAACTGCCCAGTGGCGGACGTGAAACCTGCCCGCTGACGGCCACGAGAACTGCCCAGTGGTGGCCATGGGATCTGCCCAAGGGGGCTGGCGGCCACCACCGACCAGGTGCTCAGCTCAACGGGCTCACCCCCTGGCCGGCGAGCGCTTGGGTGAGCCGCACGGAGTCCCCGCTGGTCTGGCAGACGTGAGCGTGGTGAAGCAGTCTGTCGACGGTGGCCGTGGCCAGCGTCTTGGGCATCAGCTCGTCAAACCCGGATGGGTGCAGGTTCGAGCTGATCGCGACCGAGCGCTTCTCATACGCGGCGTCGACGAGCCGGTAGAGCCCCTCGGCTGCGTCGGCGGCCACCGGCAAGAGGCCGATGTCATCGACCACCACGACGTCTGCTCGCAGGACCCGGGCGATGGCCTTGGTGACGGTGTCGTCGGCACGGTGGCGGCGTAGCAGCACCCCGAGGTCCTCCAGGGTGAACCAGGCGACCTTCAACCCTTGCTCGACGGCATGTTGTCCGAGTGCCTCCAGCAGGAACGTCTTCCCGGTGCCCGACGGCCCGCACACCACGAGGTTCTCCCGCCGGTGGACCCATTCCAGGGTCCGGAGCGCCTGCTGGGTCGGCGCCGGGATCGAGGAGGCCTCGGGCTGCCAGGCGTCGAAGGTCTTCCCCGTCGGGAACCCCGCCGCGGCACGCCTGGTGGCCAAGGCGGATCGTTCCCGGCCGGCGACCTCCTCGGCGAACAGGGCCTTGAGGACCTCGGCCGGTTCCCAGCGTTGGGCCTTCGCGGTCGCAACGACCTCGGGGGCGTGACGACGGATGTGAGGCAGCCGCAGCCGGCGCAGCAACTCCTCCAAGTCCGCTGGCAGCGGCGGCGCTTGCGCTGTCCTGGCGGTCATCGGGTCACCTCGCTGTCGGCCTCGACCTGCTGGCCGACCTGCTGGCCGACCTGCTGGCCCAGTCGCGACCACGCGCTGGTGCCCTGGGTCAACGAGGAGTCCTCGCTGGCGCGGTGCTCACCGCCTGCGGGTCGGCGGGCGTGATGGTCCAGGATCGAGGCCAGGTCGGCCTCGGCGAACCGGCCGTGGACCGCGGCATGGCCGAGTGCCCAGTCGACCTCGACGGGGTCGAACAACTTGGCCAGCGCGAGCGCTTCGGACATCTTGACCCGCATCCGACCGGTGCCCGCCGCAGCGGCCTCGATCAGCCACAGCCGGGCACCCTCGCCCAGGTCGAGGAACTCCGACTCCGCCGGGTTCTTCGCGCGTGGTCGGCGATCCAGCGGCCCCGCTGGTTGCGGCGGGAAGTGGTCATCGTTGATCCGTGGTGTGCCGGGGGTGGCCCGGTGGTGGCGGGCAACCTCGACCGGACCGTCCTGGCCGACGTGGACGATGACGACCTGCTCGTCGCCCCCGCGGCCATGCACCCGCACCCACACCGTGGCGCCCAGCAGGGCGTGCGGGACCGAGTACTGGCCGGACTCGAACATCACCATCGGCGTGTTCGCCGGCACCACCCGGGTGGTACCGAACGCCACCGTGTGCGGCGTCATCGCCACCGGGTGCAGCCGGGTCCGTTCCTCGGCGAGCATCTCGATCGGCGGCCGCTTCGTGATCCGATGGTCGCGGGTGTTGACCTTGTGACAGAACTCCTCGCAGGCTGCCTCGAGCTCGGCGAACGAGCCGTACTCTTCTCGCAGGTTGGTGTCCTTGGGGACCAGATCGGCCTTGCTGATCTTCACCGACGACTCGGTGCCGCCCTTGGACGCCGGGTCCGCGGGAACACAGGTATGCACGACCACCGAGTAGTGCTCGGCGAACCCGACGAGCTGTGAGTTGCGGACCGGGATCCCGGCGATGTGCTCGACCGTGACGGTCTTCTCGTTGTCGGTCAGCACATAGGTCGGCACCCCACCCAGACGCCGGAACGTCTGGTCCAGAGCGGCGAACACCGACGGCATCGTCTTGTCACGCAGCGCGATCACCACCCGGAACCGCGACCACGCCAACCACGCGACGAACAGCACGGTCTTCACCCCGTCGACGACCGGACCGTCGCCGTAGTCGTACTGCAGCCACATCCCCGGCTCGGTGACCCACGGCCGGTGGACCCGCACATGTCCCGCGCGGTAGGCAGCCTTGACCTTCGCGACCGCACGGCGGGTGGTGCGCTCCGAACCGGTGTAGCCCAGCGCCACGAGCTTCTCGTGGGCCTTGTCGGCGCGGACCTTGCCCTTGGACCGCTCGACCCACTCCTCGACCTTGGGCAGGTACTCATCGATCAGCTGCGGCCGCACGGCCGCCTTGTCCAGCTCACCGGCACCAGCACGCCGCACGACGTAGCGCTTGACGGTGTGGTGGGAGCAGCCGGCCAGCTCCCCGGCATCACGCAACGACCCTGTCAGGTCGTAGGCATCCAAGATTTTCATGATCTCCTCGGCAGACTTCAACTCATCCCTTCCTCGGGAGCAATAGGGCGCATCAGCACCGCTCATCGCACCCGAGGAAGGGGCCTCAACCGCGGACCGCGGCAAGGCAGACAACGTCGTGTCGGGCAGATCCCATGACCGTCAGCGGGCAGAACTCATGTCCGCCACCGGGCAGCTTCGTGGCCGTCTCCGGGCAGCTTCTCGTGGCCGCCGACAGTCCGTCTCGTCGACATTCGGGAATACGCCGTTGAGCGTAGACGAGGTTCGTCGTTCACTCGACGACGATGCGTCGGGCGGACTCCTTCCGTTCCTGGGTCGTGTGCGCGATCGCGATGGCGGTCGTTCAGTGGACAGGCTCGAGTACTCCGCTCATCCGAACGCTCTAGAGCAGTTGGTCCGCGTGTGCGAGGAGGTCAGCGATAGGCACGAGGTTCACGGCGTTGCAGCTTGTCACCGGGTAGGCACAACTGGCAATCGGAGACATCGCAGTGGTCATCGCGACGGTCTCTGCTCATCGCGGAAACGCCTTCGAGGCATCACGCATCTCATCGACACACTCAAGTCAGAAGTCCCGATCTGGAAACATCAACAGTTCGGCGACGGCACCGAGGAGTGGGTCAACTAACCCTAGCCCTCGCAGACCTCGACAGGCTTCACGTTGCCAGTCTTGCATACGGGTAACTTTGCATACCGGTTCGTACCGGCCCGTCGCCCAGTCATCAGCCGGAAGCTGTGCCTTCAGTCTCGAATTGGGCCAATCCGTGGAAATTGCCAATTTCCTTCGCCAACTGTCACAAAGCCGACCGGCAGAACGTTAACTAGCATCGCCCCGTGGCGAGGAAGTCCGCAATCCCGTCCTGCGTCGGGCGCTAGACGTCGCCGCGACACGCATGCGGTCCACTCTATGTATCGCTCAGCCCGGCGACGTCACACCTCTCACTGACATCCCCACGTACTAGAAGACGCCCCCGGCGCTCTCACACCCCTGCCACCCGACGAAAGGTTGAATCGCGTGCCCCCGGCTGCTCATCACAGGGTCCTATTCGAACCCATCTCAATCGGCTCGAAGACCCTTCGAAACCGCTTCTTCAACGTGGCCCACGGCACCGCCTACGGGGTACTTCGTCCGTCCACGTGGGCCTCATACCGCGCTGTTCGCGCTGAAGGCGGCTGGGCAGCGGTGTCGACAGAGTTCTCCAGCGTGGGGCCCAGCAGCGACGAGTCCCCCCTGCACTCCAGTGACATCTGGGACGGGGAAGACGGACGACGGCACAAAGCTATGGTCGACGCCGTCCATGAACACGGTGCGCTCGCGAGCATCGAACTGCATCATGGCGGCGCTCACGCTATGCGAAGGCTGTCCCGAGAGCCTGCGCTGTCGCCGTCCGGCCTCGCCGGCGAATTGCCACCGCCCGCCGGACCACTTGGGACTCCGAAAGTCATGACCCTCGAGGACATTGAGCGCGTCGAGCAGTCCTTTGTTGACGCGGCGGTGCGTGCACGCGACGTGGGCTACGACATCGTGGACGTGCTCGCGGGATATGGATATCTCTTCGCGCAGTTCCTGTCCGCATTCCACAACCACCGCACCGACAAGTATGGCGGGTCGTTGGAGAACAGGGCCAGGTTCTGGATCGAGACCCTCGGCCGAGTCCGTGACGCCGTAGGTGCCGACTGCGCGGTCGCGAGTCGCATGTCGATCCAGACGCAGGGTCCGTGGGGTCACACGCTGGACGAGAGCGTGGAGTTGGTCCGGATGGCTGATCCACTGGTCGACTTGTGGGATCTCAATGTTGGGTCCGTCCTGGATTGGGGTAGCGACATCAGCCCGTCGAGGGTCATCCCCGAGGGGCACAACGTAGAGCTCTTCACACGCGTTCGGAGCGCCACTCAGAAGCCCATCGTCGGGGTATCGCGATGGACGAGTCCTGACCTGATGGCCGAGGTAGTGCGCTCTGGAGTTATCGACCTCATCGGATCTGCTCGCCAGTCGATCGCGGATCCCTTCTTCCCCCAGAAGGTCTATGAGGGTCGCATCGAGGACATCAGGGAATGCATGGGTATCAATCACTGCATCAGTAGTCTCGATCGGGGCAACATGGCGTGTGCTCAGAACGCCACCGCCGGCGAGGAGTACAGGCGTGGCTGGCACCCGGAGCGCTTCGAACCTCTCGAACGCCCAGACGTCAGCGTCTTGGTCGTCGGCGCAGGCCCGGCAGGTTTGGAAGCAGCAATCGGCCTGGCGAGGCGAGGTGCCGACATGGTGCACCTCGTCGACTCTGCCGACCAGGTTGGCGGCCACCTCCGTCAAGTAGTCGACCTACCGGGACTTCGAGAGTGGGGACGCTTCATCGATCACCGTAAGATCCAGATCGACAAGCTGCCGAACTTGCAGCTCATCGCCTCGACCACCTTAAGCGCCGCCGAGATCCTCGAATACGGGGCATCCCACGTAGTTGTCGCGACGGGCGCACGATGGTTGGACACCGGGCTCGCGCCAGGCACACACACGCCGCTGCCAGGAGTCGACGGCCTGGAATGGGTGTTCACGCCTGACCAGTTGCTCGCCCGCGGCGACCGACCCGTCTCGGGTTGTCGCGTGACCGTCTACGACGCTGAGGGCAGTTATATGGGGTCGGGTCTCTCTCAACTCCTTGCCGA
Organism: Nocardioides sp. JS614; assembly: GCF_000015265.1. Lineage (NCBI taxonomy): Bacteria > Bacillati > Actinomycetota > Actinomycetes > Propionibacteriales > Nocardioidaceae > Nocardioides > Nocardioides sp. JS614. The sequence goes on along the minus strand of NC_008699.1, from coordinate 611,485 downwards.
CGAAGGCTACAAAGTCTCCGTCGTGACGCCGCACGCTCAGGTGACAGCGGAAGGGGACCTGACGCTGGACGGGCCGGCGGTTCGTAGGTCTCTTCACACCAGCGGGGTCGCCATGTACCGGAACGTGTCATTGACGGAGGTCGGCGACGGGCTGCTCCGAGGGGCGGATGAATTCGAGGAGCCGTTCTTACTTGAGACGGACGCTCTCGTGCTCGTGACGATGCGGGCACCAGTCGACGACGTGTATCGCCAACTCGTCAGCGAACGCAACACGCTTCACGAGTCGGAAATCGAGGCCGTTCTTTGCATCGGAGATGCGCAGTCTCCGCGCCCGCTGGCCGAGGCGATGTTCGATGGTCATCGCTTGGCACGTGAGTTCGAGTCAACCGATCCCTCGGTGCCGCTGCCGTACAGGCGCGAGTCGTTGCAGTTCGTCAAGTGAGGTCACGGCGGCGTGCGCTTGTTCGTGCGTGACCAAGGGAGGTTGATTCCTACCCCCCTCCCCCCACATGCATTGGCTACTGTCCGCGGCGTCAAGAGATCGTCTCCCGTCGCCCAAAGCGCCCGAGAGGATTTTCGCTACCGCGAGCGAACCCTCAGCGCGATGCGCGCGGACGTCCCTGTCGACGCTGGTATCCCCATCCAGTAGGCAGGGACATCGGACGTGTCACGTCCCCGCGCCGCGGGGTATGAAGCCCACTGCAGCGATAGCCTCCATCGCTACGGATTCGTCGTTGTCGGACGTGTCGCCTGATACCCCCACAGCGCCGACGAGCCGCCCATTGCGGTCGTCCAACAGGACGCCACCCGGTACGGGGATGACGCGCCCGTCCAGCGCCGCGGTCGCCGATGCCACGAACTGCGGCTGCACTTCGCTTCGCTCCATGATGGCGCGCGAATTCATGCCCAGCGCCAGGGCGCCGTAGGCCTTACCCCGGGCAATCTCGAATCGACCGATGGGCGAAGCGTCCGATCTCTCCGCCACTATGAGGTGGCCGCCGCTATCGAGCACGACGATCTGAGCGGGCGCAGTTGAAGGCGGTCTGCTGTTTCGTGAACGAGCCGGACGATCTGCCGGCCAGTCTCCAGCGATAACGTCATCCCGAGTTCTCCATGTCCTGTCGTCGGGCCTCTGGCAACCACGACCTTGACAGGACCGCGTCTTGCCGCTGCTGGCGGTTCCTGGAACCCGAGATTCGAGGCATCGACTTGGCCGGTCCTATACACAGAGACGGCCAGCGGTCGGCTACTTCGCGGGCGCTCGGGCGAGTTTCGGGACGGAGAGTAGGAGCTGCCAGCCACGTGAAGTGGTCCGCGGCGACCATCAGGTCTGGTACGTAGCGGAGTCCAGCTGTGTCGTGCTCGCCCATCATGCTCGAGTCGTCCTCGACACCGGCGTGAGCGGCAGCACGTGCCGAAGGACACCGTCGTAGTCCTCCTCCCGCCAGCCCAAAATGCGCTGCTCTCGGATGAACGGCAGCGGCGTGGCAGGGTCTGAGGTGTCTATCTCCCGGCCGAGCCGGTGACCGTCGAACACTGCTTCAGCGATGACGCGAGGCTCTACGCAGTCTCCGATGCGGAGCACGTGAGTGATCTCGGCAGCGCTCAGACGTTCCGGGTCAGTCGTCAGTTGCTCGTACAGGTCATTGCGGGACCGGCGCTGTGTCACGAGCACGACCGCGTCGACCGTCCAGCTCGTCTCTATGGCTTCGTGGTAGACGTTGTGTCCAGTGACCCTTCCCGGCTCGATCCTCGTGAGCGCGTGGCTGGTGACGAGTTCCACACCTAGCTCGAGCAACGCATGCATCACGTGCCCTCCTTCGTCGGTGTGAAACAGGTAGGAACCGATCTGGTCGGTGGGGGTGACCAGCGTGACTTCCTTCCCCTCGATGGCGAGCTTCTGCGCCAGACTCGACCCCATGAAGTAGCCGTCACAGTCGTAGACCAGGACTCGACTACCGTCGACCGTGCGCTTCTCAACCATGACGTCTTCTGGCGTGAAGACCATCCCTTGGTGAGCGTCGGCACCTGGGACGGGCGTGTGTGTCATCGGGCTGGTCCCCGTACCGTCCCAATTCGCGCCCGTGGCAATGACGACCGTCGAGGCACCGTAGTCCAGGACATCTTCCACGTCGAAACGCCTACCCGTGAGCACCGTGACGTTCGACAACTTCGCCAACTGCGCTTCCCTGTACTCGACCACTCGTCGCCACGTGCGCATGCCGGGGAGCTGTGACAGCCAGTTGACGTGGCCGCCGACCTCCGACTCGGCTTCCGCCAGGTGGACTGCTTCGAAACCGCGCTCACCGAGTACGCGCGCACATTCCATTCCGGCAGGGCCGGCGCCGATGATGAGAACGGGATCGCTCGCACGGTCTGAAGGGTTGAATTTCTCGGGATGCCAGCCGCGGCGGTACTCCTCGCCGACGGTGGCGTTCTGTGTGCAAACGATGCGACCGCCGCCATTGTTGAAGCGCGAGACGCACACGTTGCAGCCGATGCATTCGCGGATGTCTTCGGCTCGACCGGCGCGGATCTTGTTGGGGATGAACGGGTCGGAGATCGCCGGGCGAGCCGCACCGATGATGTCGATGACCCCTTCACCCACAGCTCGGGCCATCAGCTCGGGATCTGTGAACCGTCCGACGGCGGCGATGGGTTTCTTGGCGTAACGCCGGACCTGCTCGATGTAGTCGCGCTGCCAGAAAGGTTCGAAGAACCGCGAGGAGCTGACGTCGTCCTCCAAGTGACCGACTTGCATGTCCCAGAGGTCGACGATGTCATCGAGCATCTCGACTACACCCACCCCGTCGTCGCCCACCTTGAACGCCCTCTCCGCCGTGTCATTGAAGGAGTCCAGACAGAACCCAGCCACGATGGCGCAGTCGTCGCCGACCGCTTCGCGCACTTGCTCGAGCGTCTCTCTCCAGAATCGCGTCCTGTTCTCGAGCGAGCCGCCGTACTCGTCGGTGCGATGGTTCCAGTAGCGCCATAGGAACTGGAGCGGGAGGGAGAACCCTTCCCGTGCGGCAACCTGAATCAGGTCGAATCCGACGTCTCGAGCACGAACCGCCGCATCGACGTACGACTTCTGTATGCGGCGGATGTCGGACTTGGCCATCGCGTAGCAAGAGTGGGCTGACATAGCGCTCGCTATCTGAGAGGGTCCACCGGCGGGCAGCCGCGTCACGTAACCGGTGTGGTCGGCACCCATGTACACCAGTTGGACACCGGCCAGGCGTCGAACTCGTGGACGCGCTCGACCATGAGTCGCAAGTTGGCTTCGTCACGTTCATCGAGGAGCCGGGCCTGGACCCACGGCGAATCGTCGCTTTCGGCATCGACCGCGCAGTATTCGGTGTTGACGGCGGCCCATCCACCTTCTGCCCGCATCCCGCGCAGGTATGCCTGTGCGCCTGGGAACTCGACCCCCAGGCCGGAACAGTGGGGCGCTACGTAGAATCGGTTGCGGAAGATCTTCGGTCCGACGCGGATCGGTTCGAACAGTGGTGCATGGCGGGGGGCCATCGGCATTTCGCCAACGTACGATCAGTTGGTCGCCGCGTCCTTCACGGACACGGCTAAGTCAGGGTCTTCGATGTCGGTCATCTGACAATTGCTGTTGCCGCCGCGCCGAGGCGTCGCCCGGTTCGGACCGAACCCGCCCGAGGAGAGCGCAGGGTTTAAGTAGAGACGCGTTGGATAGCCTTGTCGAAGGCTGTGGGGTCGAAGTACGCGTGCTCCGAGACAACCTTCCCGTCGTCGATGGTGTCGACCAATGTGGCGTACCAATGGACCGGGACCCCTTCCGCCGGAGCGCCGGGGCCTACGTAGCTCGCGCGACACGACAGCTCGCCGACGACATGCGTGTCGGTCGCTACGACTGTCACCAATTCAGTGTCTACCTGTCCGCGGGCGAACAGGGCGTTGTAGTCGGTCACGTGGCGCTTGAAGGCGGTTTTACCCTGGACCGGGGCGTCGGGGAAGGGCATGTCCGTATAGACCATGTCGTCTGCGAAGCAGTCGAGCAGCGTGTCGAAGTCACTGCTGGCCCACGCCGCAACTAGCCGCCTGAAGAGGGCCTCGTTGTCGGCGGCGGCGTCTGGTCGCGTGTTGTCGGCGTCGAGGTCACCAGTACGACGAAGGTCTCGGGCATGGTCAACCAGAAAGGAGTCGAAGTGGCGAGGTGGGTGCCCGGTTATCCGTTCGACATCACCGGTGACGTTCGCGGTGTGTCCTTCGATGATGCTCTCGACGATCCGGGTTAGGTACGCGATGGTGTCCTCGTCGAACCCGTCACGGCGCATACGACTCTCGGCTTCGGCCACGGTTTCCTCGACGCCGAGCACGGGCGTGCCGGCCGCGGCGGTAATGCGTTCGGCGAGCTCGTTCAACGTGAGTGCTTCCGGGCCGGTCAGGTCGACCGCCTGGCCAATGGAACCGCCGCCGATCAGGAGTTCGACAGCTACCTCAGCGATGTCGCGAACATCGATCCAGGCCGTCGCCGAACCGCCGGTGGTCATCACGATGATGCCGCCATCGCGGATCATCGGCCCGAAGAAGTCTTCCGCGATGATGTCCTGCATGAACCAGCTCGGACGGAGAATCGTCCACTCGAGATCCGTGGCCTCCACAGCCAGCTCGACCCGGCGTTCCGTTGCGTCTTCAGAGCGAGTGTGGGTCGCGCACTCGGAAAGCAGGACGAGCCGTCGCACGCCGGCGTCCCCCATCGCGTGCAGGAACTCAGTCACGATCTCGACAACGTCTTCGGACTCGGGCTTCACAAGGTACACGGCATCGATACCGGCGAGAGCTGACCTCCAGGTCGAGCTGTCGTGCCAGTCGAACCTAGTCGGGACGCCATGCCCGCCGGAAACCTCTTCTGGATTGCGTGAGGCTGCCTTGACTGACACCCCACGCGAGACGAGCCCGGACGCCACGTGTCGCCCGGTCTTGCCTCGCGCGCCGATAACCAGGATCTGACTCATGGTTTGCCCTCTCGTCGTGCCTACGACGCTCATGCGCGACACGCCTCGTGCGATCGGCAACGGTCAGTCGTCATAGTCGTCATGGTCGTCGGGATCAGGCACCGGTGGACCGGGCGGCCCCGACGGTTTGGGCGGAGGTTCCAGCTGCTCGTCATCACCTGGGTGCTCACGTCTTCGACCTGGGACATCGTTCCTCCTTGGGGTGGGGAACGACATTGCCTTGATAGGCGTGCGCATCCTTTGCCCCAATCCGCAGAACCGACGTCGGTTGCTTGACGCACTACCGACACTGGTCCTCCGTCGAGGCATCCGAACGCGTTCTGCCGAGCGCCGCCGACACGCGCAAGCGTTCGCTCGAGGCGACTGAGCACGGCGCCGTCGTCGTTGCGGGTCCGCGATCGGCGGGCGACGAATTGGCCGGTCATCGCTGGACAGAACACGGGGGCGTACCCGGGGATGGTCGCTTCGTCCGTCGGAATCGGAGCCACAGATCCGCCCACCGTCGGTGCTCCGACTCGTGCTACCGAACACGAACGTGGCCGCTTCCATTCAATGGCCGGTTGCGGCCGTACGGAAACGGTGAACCTGGCGTCGGACTTCTGCGGATGTCGTAGCAGCACGGCGGGGAGAGCTGCTGGACATTTCTGCAAACCACATGTCTCCCCCAGCCGGGACGGAGCCAATTGCCGAACAAGGGAGCAGTTGACGTGATGAGACCAACGCACCGTTCCAGAGTGGCTGTGCTCGGCCTAGGTCAGATGGGGACTGAGATCGCTCGCGTACTCGCCGAGGCCGGCCATGACACCACGGTGTGGAACCGTACCTCCGCGAGAACCGAGGCTTTCAAGAGCTCCGCATCGGTGGCCAGTTCCGCCGACGAGGCCTGCCGAGGCGCCGACCTCGTCCTCTCGGTCCTGAGCAACTACACGGTCACGGACGAACTCCTCAAAGCCCCCGGGATGGACGACGCACTGAGTGGAAAGACGCTGGTCCAGATGAGCACAGGCACTCCAGACGAAGCGCGAAGCACTGCGTCTTGGGCAGTACGAACCGGTGTCGCATACCTCGAGGCCAAGATCGTTGCGTACCCGAACTCCATCGGGACCGACCACTCGTCGATTCTCTACTCAGGGGACCCGGAGACGTTCGGACGGTGGCAGCACACACTCGCCCCTCTCGCAGGCGTGAACGTCTTGGTCGGCAAGAACGTCACGGATGCAGCGACGCTCGACCTCGCGTGGCTCGGATTCTGGTACGGCGCCTCGGCTGCCTTCCACCAATCCTTGGCCCTCTGCCGGGCGGAGCAGTTGCCCGTCGAAACTCTCAGCTCACAGCTCCGGTGGATGGTTGACTTCATCGAACTGACTGCGCGGGATTCGGCGACCAGGGTGGAGAACGACGACTTCAGCGGCACCGACTGCACGCTTGAGGTGCATCGAAGTGCGTTGGAACACGTCGTTAGAGCGAGCAGAGACGCGGGCATTGACGACAGGGTGCCCCGGTCAGTGGTCGAGCTGTTCAGCCGGGCGATCGCGCTCGGACACGGCGGCGACGAACTGCCCGCTCTTGATCGAGCCGTCACCCGAACGTCCTCGCGTTGAAGTCCGTCGTCCGACAGCACCCTCGACGCGTCTGGCACTACCGCTCTCCTCGCGCGGAGCGGAGATCGGCGCCGTCGGGTCGTGCCGCTCGCGACACCGAGGCGTTCTCGCGCAACCTGGACGGGTGCGACTGGTTACTGATCCCGGAGTCTGCCGCCTCTCATCACGTCATCGGCCGGGGCGGATGCTCAGATCCTCGACCGTCGAACGCCGCCGGCTCCTGCATCGTCGTTCGCACTGGCGGCTGCCATGCGTGCGGGGTACCAAGCTAGGACCGTTCGGCGACCTCCGATGATCGCACCACCGCCGGCCGGGTGGGGGCCACAACCACGGAGCGCTCTTCTCAGACTTAGTAGCAAATCGAGAGTCGAGCCCCGCCGTACGGAAGTTCGACTCGGTGGGTTCACTGTGGAGTAGGCACTCCGGGGACCGAAAGCGCAGGCGGTGCCCTCATCTCGCGACGGGGGCACCGCGTCGGACTTTGATCGCCCCGTAAAATGCTCCGCTTCCCGTTGGACCGCGCCCTCCTGCACGGATCACCTGGTGCCGGAAAGCCCTCTGCGTTTGAACCCTGTGTCGGTCACCTCGGAGATCCCGTTGATCTGCGCAACTGGAGGCCAGAACACATCACCTGCAAAGCACAGCCACTCCCTGTCTTGACAGTCCAACGCGGCCCTTACCTGTCGACGCTTGCGCGGCTCCCGCCGCGCCCGATTGGTTGCCGCTACCCGCCGATCGCGGACATCGGGCGGTCGGGCTGCAAGAACGTCATGTCGTCGATCCCGTGGCCCGCGCGCTTGCCGAGCATCGCAATGACCCAGCGCTCGGCGATCTCCTGGTCCGTGGCGCCGGAGCGCAGCGCCGTGCGGAGGTCGGACTCCTCGCGGGCGAAAAGGCAGTTGCGCACCTGCCCGTCGGCGGTGAGGCGCACACGATCGCAGTCTCCGCAAAAAGGACGGGTGACCGAGGCGATGATGCCGACGGTGGCTGGTCCCCCGCCGACGTCGAAAAGCTCCGCGGGGGCGCTCCCGCGCGGCTCGCCGTGCGGGGTCAGGCTGAATTCGGTGGAGAGCGCGTCGAAGATCTCGTCGGCGGTGACCATCTCGGCGCGGCTCCAGTCGTGCTGCGCGTCGAGGGGCATCTGCTCGATGAAGCGAAGCTCGTAGCCGTGTTCGATGCTCCAGCGCAGCAGCTCGGGGGCTTGGTCATCGTTGGTGCCTCGCAGCAGGACGGCGTTGAGCTTGATGGGACCCAAACCGGCGGACTTGGCTGCTTCGAGCCCGGCCACTACGTCGTGGAGTCGGTCGCGGCGGGTGATGGTGGCAAAGGTGTCCGGGCGGACGGTATCGATGCTGGCGTTGATTCGATCGAGCCGGGCGTCGGCGAGCGCCTGCGCAGTGCGGGCCAGGCCGAGTGCGTTGGTGGTAAGCGAGGTTTCCACCCCAAGCGCGTGGGTACGTGCCACGATGTCGACCAGCCCTCGTCGCAGCAGCGGCTCGCCCCCCGTGAACCGAACCTCGCGGATGCCGAGCATCTCCACACCGATGGTGATCAACCGGACGATCTCGTCGTCGGTCAGAGTCTGCTCTGTCGGCAGCCAGTCGAGGCCCTCAGCCGGCATGCAGTAGTTGCAACGCAGGTTGCACCGATCGGTCAGGGACACACGCAGGTCCGCGGCCACGCGGCCGAAGCGGTCTGCCAGAGGTGCCGTCACGCATACGAGTCTATCGAGGCAGGCTCAGCGAGCCGACGCGTTCTTGCACGAGTCGTCCGGGGCGAGATCGATATGCGCCGAGAACAGCAAGACACTGACGACATAACGGCGTCGTTGGCGTGGATAGCGGCTTTGAAGCGCCTCAGGTTCTGTGCCGCTCCTATGCGGGTTGCGGCTCTCGGTTGAGAGTCGCGTAGTGGGCCTGCTCGAACTCCACTGGGGTCATCATCCCAAGCGAGCCGTGCAGGCGCCTGTTGTTGTACCAGTCGACCCAGCCGGCGGTGGCGTACTCGACGTCGCCGATGGTCCGGTAGGGGCCGGCGTGGAAGACCGTGGTGCGGATGCACTCGGTCTTGTAGAGCCCGATCACGCACTCCATCAGGGCGTTGTCATAGGCATCGGCAACCGTCCCGATCGAGGGCCGGATGCCTTCCTCGGCGAGGTGTTCGGTGAAGGTGATCGAGGTGTATTGGGCGAGTTCAACTGGTCGATGCAACACCGGGTTGTTGAAGGGAGCGTAGTTGCTCCTCGAAGACCTCAGCGGGTGTCTTCCACCCGAGGACCTTGCGGGGCCGGTTGTTGAGCGCATAGGCGACGGCCTCCAGGTCCTCGGCGGACCAGCGCGACAGGTCGGTGCCCTTGGGGAAGTATTGGCGCAACAGGCCGTTGGTGTTCTCGTTGCTCGGTCGCTGCCACGGCGAGTGCGGGTCGGCGAAGAACACCTTCGTGCCGGTCGCCACCGCGAACAACGCGTGGCCCGAGAGTTCCTTGCCACGGTCCCACGTCAGGGTCTTGCGCAGCTGCTCGGGCAGCTTGGTCATCGACGCGGTCAGCGCGGTGTTCATCGCGACGGCCCCGTAGCCACCGAGTGATGGCCCGTTCTTGACGTACGGCTTCTCACCCCAGCCCTCCAGTCGCGGCAGATGGACCAGGAGCGTTGAGCGACTGCTGCGCTCGACGAGGGTGCCGATCGCAGACCGACCCGTGCCGATGATCAGATCGCCCTCCCAGTGGCCAGGGACGGCCCGGTCGTCTGCCTCAGCGGGGCGCTCGCTGAGAACGACATCGGCGGTCACGTGCCCCTGTGCCTTGTTCCGTGACCGGGCCCGCGGCTCCCGCAGCGCACGCCCGGTGCGCAGACAGGTGACCAGTTCGCGCTTGAGCGCACCGCGGCCCTCGATGAACAGCGACTGGTAGATCGCCTCGTGGCTGATGCGCATGGACTCATCATCGGGGAACTCGACCTTCAGGCGCTGGGCGATCTGCTCCGGGCTCCAAGCCGTCGACCACCGCCTGTCCCGGCGATGCGGCTTGTTCAGGCCCTTCCACGGCGGCGGTGTCGGACCCGGCACGATCGTGCCGTCGGGACGGCGGACGTTGCCGGCGAGCCGATCCTGCACGTACTCACGCAACCGCTCGTTGGTCACGAGCTTCGCGGTCTTGGGACGCTTCGCCGCCTGCTGTGCCTTCCACTGCGCTACGCCAGCGCGGTACTCCTGCTTGCCGCCACGAGTCGCTGCATTGCGACGAAGTTCGCGTGAGACGGTCCCCGGGTCACGCCCGATCGCACGGGCTATCTCGCGCACGCCCTTGTCCTTGGCGCGCAGGATCGCGATCTCCTCGCGTTCCTCGAAGGTCAGGTGGCGGCCGGTGGGCTCGGCCAGCGAGATCGGCGGCATGCCGCCAGCGTGGCGAAACCAGCGAGCACCGACCGGCCACGACACGCCCACGGCCATCGACGCCTCCACCGTCGTGACGCCCGTGGCGATCTGCCGCCAGAACTGTCGCTGCACCACCCGCGACGGGTCCGGTCGCCCGGGCGAGCGCATCGCCGGCCTCAGCGCCCGATCAGCACGCCACTGCCGACGAAGCCCCTCCGGCGCATCGCTGGTCTTCTTGCTCCAGTCCTTCGTCGCCATCCTCGAACACCTCCGAAATCAAGGTGTTGCGACGACCGGTTGATTTCGCCTTGCGATCCGGCGTCGGCGTGGCCGATCAGTTCGCCGGGCACGATCGGGTGGCCCTCGCGGTCGCGTTGCCACAACGCCATTCGCAGCGGGACGTCGACCAACTCGACGGCCTTGGTGGGCGCGACGTTCCAGGCGACGATCTTCTGGGCGAACACGTCGAGGATGAACGCGACGTAGACGAACCCGGCCCAGGTTCTCACGTAGGTGAAGTCCATGACCCAGGTCCTGTTCGGCGCTTCGGCGGTGAAGTCGCGATCCAGCAGGTCACCGGCTCGCTTGCCGTCCTTGGCCGGGATCGTGGTCCGGATCCCCTTCGAACGCCGAACCCCTTGCAGGGACAGGGTTCTCATCGCCCGGTCCACGCTGCCGGGCGATGCCTCGGGCGACGTGCGCTGCACCAGCGCGGTCATCTTCCGACGCCCGTAGAGCCCCTCGGGTGTCATCCGGCGCACCCCTTCGTGGTCGACGGTCCAGGCCAGGTCACGGACCTGGTTGGTGACCTGAGCGTCGGTGATCGTCCGGGCTGCGACAAGGCAGTTGGCTTGTGCCCAGTCGCGGTAGGTCCGCGCGGCGATCTGGCAGCCCTGCTCGCGCAGGACCCGGCAGATCGACTCGACCGCGTGGCCCTCGGCCCGCAGCTCGTCGATGAACGCGACGATCAGCGATTGCGGGGGTCGAGTTCCCCCGCGAAGAAAATTGAGGCCCGGCGGAGGATCTCGTTGTCTTCCTCGAGCCGACGGACCTTGGCTTTGAGCTCCTTGATCTCAGCGAGCTCCTCGCTGGTTGCGCCCTGGCGCTGGCCGCCGTCGATCTGGGCCTGGACGACCCACCGGCGCACGGTCTCCTTCCCGAGGCCTTCGCGGCGTGCGACGGACTCGGCGGCCGCGGTCAGCGACGGGTACTCCGGCAGGTGCTCCAGCACCTGCCGCACGCACCGCTCCTTGACTGCGGGATCGATCTTCTTCGGCATGGTTCGCATCCTTCCAACTCAAAAGGATGCGGCATCAAACCTGGGGCGCTTCATGGTGCACTGCGACCCTTTGGTCGCCCACACGCACCTTAATTCCTGAAGCGGCGCCAACCGGACGCCGCCCGAATGCAGGAGTCAGGATGTCGATGCCCACGCAGATGAGCCTGGTCGGGTTCATCGCCTCCGCACCCGAACTGCACTTCACCAAGGCCGGCGCCGAATGCTGTCGCATGCGCGTCGGCATCGAGCAGTGGCGCAAGGAAGTCGACGGCAGCTTCACGAAGCTCGACCCCACCTTCCACGACATGGTCGCCTTCGAGAGCACCGCCCGCGAGACCTACGCACGCTTCCGCAAGGGCGACTCGTTCGTGGCCAGCGGCTACGTCCACGAGTACGAGGTGGACGGCCGCGAGGGCAGCGTCATCAAGGAGGAGTTCGTCGCCCGCAAGATCGGTCACAACGTCAGCAAGACCGACTACGTCGTCCAGCGCGGTCGGCACGCTGCTGACCGGTCCCTGACATCCGTGCCACAGCCGCCCGCCGTTGGCCTCTGATCGGACTCGCCATGAGTCCGTACCCGGACGAGCCCGACGACCCTGACGGCTACCGCAGCGTGACGGAGCTCCTGGAGCGACCGCCGGTTCCGATCAACTGGAACCTGCTGGACGCGGAGCAGGCCGAGATCGAGTGGCACGACCTGGACGAGTGGGTCAAGTGGCTCAAGAGCACGTTCGGTCTCCCGCCGAACATCGTGCCGCCGTACTGGCACCGCCACGACGAACTCGTCTGGGAGCTGTCGGCGCTGCACTGCCACTGGCTCAGCTGCTACCACGAGTCGGCGTCGCCGTCGGCACCCATCAGCTGGATGCGGGAGTTCGCGGAAGCTCGCGGCCGGCTGCGGGACTGGGTGTCGATCTGTGGTACTCGGCTCGACCGCGACCGCCCGACTAGGCAGACCACCTGGCCGGGCGAGCTCCCGGCCGACTCCGGCGGCGAGATCGAGATCCGCGACCGCAAGAAGGACTTCGCCGACTTCGTACGCGAAGACGTCCTGCGCCGTCGCCGGATCGAGGCGATCGCGAATCAGCAACTCATTGGGTGATCCGGATCCGGCCCATGGCCAAGTCACGCCCACCTTCGTCCACAGCATTCGCGCCGCCAGGCGCCTGAAAGCGATCAACGGCACACGGTCGATTCCCGACCCCGGAAGGAGGGAACATGCTTCTCCCCCACGCACAGACCCTCGCGCAAGCCAGGTCGTACGTCGCCGCCCTCGCCGACCAAGCTCTGACCATTGAGGCGTCGTCCGCGTACGAGCGGGTGCTGCTCGAACTGGACCGCGTACACGGCGACGACTGCCCCGCACTCGACACAGACGACCTCACCGACGATCGCGACATCCTGCTCACCGTCGCGAGCAGCGCCGTAGAGGAGCTCGAGAACTACGGAGTCGACGCCCTGTCGGTCGAGCTGATCCTGGCGATGATCGTCGACGCACACGATCTGGACATCGGCTGATGTACGGCGAGAACGGTGCCCAGATGCGCACGGAGTTGGCGGCGCTCCTGCGCCAGCACCGGGTGATGCACCGGCTCGCCGCAGACTCGCCGACCGAGCGGGCTGAGGTCGGACAACAGATCCTGCGCTACCGTCGCACGCTCCTCACCTGGTGCGTGCAAGCCATCCGTGTCGCACAGCCGCTGACGTTCCCGAACATCCCGCTGAAGCCGGCGGATCCCTTCCGCGCGACGAGCGATCATGGCGCGGCAGTGAGCGAACTGGTCCGAGCTCTCGAGCTCGCTCGCGATCAGGCAGCGACGACGGCCGCGTCCAGTACGGCACTCGCGACGCCGAGCTTGAACGACGTGGTCGAGCACTGGCGCCTGGCAGCAAGGGCCGCAGCCCTCGCCGAGCACGACACCGCGCCCGACGTATCCGTTCAACTCACGGGAGCCCAAGCGCGAACAATCGCAGGCGACGTCGCGGCGATCAGCCAAGCACTGGTCGTGCTCGATCGTCGGTACCGGAACACGCCCGACTGGGAGTCGCTCGCCGGCTGCGATCGACTCGGGTGGGCCGCACTCGCTACTGCGCTCGACGTCAGCCTCGGGCAGCCCGACTACAGCGTCGACCAGACCGGCTGGCGCCCACGGACCAAGCCGATCCGCGGACCGGCCAAGCCGGGAGTCCTCGGAGTGCTCCAGGCCGAGCACAACCTCCTGGTCCGGCTGAAGTCGCTTCCCAACGCCATCAACTTGCGCCTAATCGTCGACTCTCAGCGCCTGCTCACCTCACAGCTCATTCCTTACGCCGAACGGGTCGATCCCCCACTGGCCGAGCAATGGCGAGCCCGCACCGCGACGTACTCACGGATCCAGCGCGAGCTCCGCAACGTCGGGGGAAGACTCGGCAACGGCGCCGGCGCCACCGCAGAAGCCGCGAACGCGGTCAGCCGAATGAAGGCGTTGCCATCCGGAACCGTGATCGAGCCGCGGATGCTCGGTGGCTTCCAGACGCTCTTCCGCCGCATCGACGAACGCATCAGCGATGTCCTCGAAGCCGGTGTCGAGCGCGGGGCATTCGTTCAGCGCGTGACCGTGCCGCGACTGGCGAGCGGCGAAGGACGGCTGGTCCACCCAGTTCGCGAGCGCTTCGTGCCAGTTGCCCACCCGAGCGACCTCGAAGTCGTCAGGACCATACGTGAGCACCTGCGGCCTCGGCCAGAGCCTGCCGCGGTGTCGCCGGGCGCGAGCCGGGTCGATCTCCATGCCGCCCTCATCCACCGTCCGCCCGCGAAGGGGACGCAGTTCGATGTCCCAGGTCTTTAGTACGAAGGCGGTTTGTGTTCGGGCTCCCCCACCCCGCTCGAAGCGACGACCTCCCCGCACCCGTGCGGGAAGAACCCCCCGGTCGACCGAAACAGCGACCTGGTCGACACCGTCCGCCGCCTCTCTAACGCTGGGCTGATCGATCGCGACACCCGGCGCCACGCGTGCCGGGCTCCACCCAGCACTCGTCCCGCGGCTCCGGACCTGCACGAGAGCTAGGAAGTCCCAAGTCACGGGGTTGACGACCCTCGTCACCAGGCCGTCCGTGCCGCACTGGCACTGATCACGTACCTCAACCGCATGGACTTGCCGACGAACTCAGACACCGTCCCGTCCCCGGCCGCCACGGAGCACCTACTCACCGTGCCAGAAATCTGCGCGCGGCTCGGGGTCTCCCGATCCACGTTCTACGACTGGCGCCAAGCACACAAGGCTCCCCCGTGCCTCGTGCTCCCCAATGCGCAGCTCAGAGTCCGCGAGGCGGATTTCGACCGCTGGGTCGACGAACGGATGGAGACAGCGCTGTGATCCCGAGCCCCTGACCCGAGTTCTGTGCACAAGTCTCGCTGCGGGCGCCGTCTCCACAGGGCCGCTACGCCGAGTGGCGAGTCACCCGGACCCGACCTATGACCTGTACGAGGCGGCAGCCCAAGATCACCGCCTCGTACCAAGGAGTACGAAGGCACCCGCTCCGATGGAGACCAGCTTCGACGTACGGATCTACGCGGTGCTCCCCTACCGGGGAGCCCGGGGTACCACCTATGCAGTCAGGTGGCAGGTGCAGGGTCGCCGGTTCCGGCGCACCTTCACGACCCGGAAGCTGGCGGACGCGTTCCGCGCCCAGCTCAAGGTCGCTGCCCAGGCCGGCCAGTCCTTCGTTGTCGACAACGGCCTGCCGCTCTCAATGCAGGAGCAGGCGCCGGAGCGCACCTGGATGCAACACGCGATGGCCTACGTCGACGTCAAGTGGGCCCACGCCTCGGCCCGCCACCGTCGTGGGATCGCCGAGGCGCTGACGGACGTCACGATCGCGACGATGCCGGAGGCAGGTGGACGTCCGCCGGTGGCTCGGATGCGCCGCGTGCTGTTCCGGTGGGCCTTCAACACCGCCGCACGCTCGACCAGTCTGGATGACGAGCATGCCGCCGCGCTCGCTTGGCTCACGCGGCACTCGCCGCCACTGGTGGCCTTCAGCAGCTCCGCGACCCTGCGTCAGGCACTGGACCGGATCGCCCTACGCCAGGACGGACGCCCGGCCGCGGCTTCTACCGTCACCCGCAAGCGCGCCACTTTGCACAACGTCTTGGAGTACGCCGTCGAGGTTGAAGCGTTCCCCAGCAACCCGCTGCATCGGGTGCGGTGGCGACCGCCGCGCACCACCGAGGTCGTCGACCGGCGAGTCGTGGTCAACCCGACCCAGGCACGGGCCTTGCTCGATGCCGTCCAGACTGCCTCCCCAGCGCTCACCGCCTACTTCGCCAGCCTGTACTACGCCGGTCTCCGACCGGGCGAGGCCATCGAGTTGCGCCGGGAGGATCTGCAACTCCCCATGTCGGGGTGGGGGCAGATCCTGCTGTCCCGCTCTCATCAGCGCGCCGGGGCCGCCTGGACCGACACCGCCACCGCCGGCGAGGTACGGGGACTCAAGCACCGCGGCCGCGAGGACACCCGACCGGTCCCGGCTCACCCGGACCTGGTCGCCACGCTGACGCGACATCTCGAGACGTTCCCGACCGGCGCTCAAGGCCACCTCTTCGCCGCCCGCACTGGGCGCGCCGGCACGCCCCTCTCACCGCCCTACCACTCGCTGGTCAGCGCGAAGACCATCTACCGGGTCTGGGCAGCGGCCCGACGCAACGCACTCACCCGGCAGCAGGCCGACTCCGTGCTCGCCCGCCGACCCTACGACCTGCGCCACGCCTGCCTGTCCACCTGGCTCAACGCCGGGGTGCCACCGGCCCGCGTCGCCGAATGGGCCGGCCACAGCGTCGACGTCCTCCTCCGGATCTACGCCAACTGCGTCGAGGGTGACGACAAGATCGCCCTCACCCGGATCAGCGAGGAGCTCCAGTAGCGCGCGCTTCCCTGCGGTCGGGCGGTCTCTGACGGGTGCATCAGTCGTGGCGTGGCCCGAACTTCGACACGTATTCGACACGGATAGCCGCAATCGGTCGCCATCGGCCGGTGCCAGCCGGACAAGAAGCAAAGGGCCCCTGCCCCGCGTTTCCGCAGGTCAGGGGCCCCTCGTGTCCCGTGTGGCAGGTGAAGGATTCGAACCTTCGAAGGCAAAGCCGACGGATTTACAGTCCGCTCCCATTGGCCGCTCGGGCAACCTGCCGGGATGCTGCGCCGGGGCCGTTTGGCCCAGCGGCAACTTGGCGAAACAATAGCGCAGCCGTCACGGCAGACGAAAACCTCAGCGCCCCCTCCGGGCGCCGCAGCGACAGGAGTGCACCATGGCCGACTCGTCGTTCGACATCGTGAGCAAGATCGACCGCCAGGAGGTCGACAACGCCCTGGGCCAGACGGCCCGCGAGATCGCGACGCGCTTCGACTTCAAGGGCACCGGCGCCAGCATCGAGTGGCAGGGCGAGCACGCGATCGAGATCTCCGCATCGGCCGACGACCGGGCCAGCGCGGTGCTCGACGTCTTCAAGACCAAGCTGGTCAAGCGCGACGTGAGCCTCAAGGTCCTCGACGCCTCCGAGCCTCGCCAGTCCGGCCAGCAGAGCAAGATCGCGATCGCGCTCAAGGAGGGCATCTCCTCGGAGGACGCCAAGAAGATCTCCAAGCTGATCCGCGACGAGGGTCCCAAGGGCGTGAAGGCGCAGATCCAGGGCGACGAGCTGCGGGTCTCCTCCAAGAAGCGCGACGACCTCCAGGCCGTGATCGCCCTGGTCAAGCAGCAGGACTACGACTTCGCGGTGCAGTTCACCAACTACCGCTGAACATGCAGGTCACCGCCGTCGGTGGTGCGCTCAGTCCGCAGACAGTCCGCAACGGTCTCGAGTCCGCGAGCGTCGACGACGTACTCGGATTCGCCCGGCCGCTGCTCGCTGATCCTGGCGAGCAGCCGGCTGGGCTCTACCTCGGCGGTGAACACCCGGCCTCGACCCGAGTTGTGGGGCCGGGCCGCAAACCACTCGGCGACTTCCCTGTCATCGGTCCACGCCCACCCGAGTCGGTGCTCAGGTATGGCGCCGCGCCAAAGGCTCAGAGATGCGCCCGGCCGCGCAGCCCGCTTGCCATCGACGGTGTATCCGGCAAGGTCGAAGAGGTCTCGCCATTCCTCCTGCTCGAGCTGGAGGCTCGGGAATTCAGCAGCTGACCACGCTGAAGGCACGACTGTCGCCGCGACATCGGAGTTCAGCAACCCCTCGTTGTACAGCGAGATCACGAGCCCCGGGTAGGCGTTCCTCCCGAGCCGAACGCCAGCAATCTCGACCTCCTCGGCGGTCGGGTCGCACCGACGGTCGGGGTCGACGAAGTGAGGCAGCATCTCCTCGAGCGTGAAGACGAGGGGAACAGTCATCATTGCGCAGCCTTCCCTTGACGGGTCGCAGGACGCCAGAGTGACGCCGCGGCATCTCGCGTTCGGTCCTCGGCCTTGGGCCACAGGTGCGAGTAGGTGTTGAGGGTGATCGTCGGCGACGAGTGCCCGAGCGCGTGCTGCACCGTCACGACGTCGCATCCCGCCGCGATCAGGCCGGAGGCGTAGAAATGGCGCAGGTCGTGGAGCGTGAAGGCGTCCAGGCCGACACCCTGCCGGGTCTGTCGCCACAGGTGACCGGCCGAGTTCCGGTTCAGCAGCGTGCCCATGCCGAACAGCCAACCCTCGTCGCCCCAGGTGCCGTAGTCGCGGACGTGCGTCGACAGCAGCTTCACGAGGCTGTCGTCGACGTACACCGTCCGGGCCGACCCAGCCTTCGGCGGGACGACCTTGGCCGTGGCTACGGTCTGCCCCTGCACCTGCCGGCGCACGCGGATCTCACGTCGGAGGAAGTCGACGTCGCCGACCTGCAGCCCGGCCGCCTCGCCCAGCCGGAGGCCGGCGTAGGCGCACACCGCGATGAACCCGACGAACGCCGAATCGGGACAGGACACCCGCGCGGCCGCGACCTGCTCCGGCGTCGGGATCAGCATCGTGACCTCAGCCCTGGGGATCTTCGGGAGTGCGACCCCATCGGAGGGCGCCTCCCGGATCACCTTGTCGCGCACCGCGGCGCGGAAGGCCATGTGGACGTAGTTGTAGCGCATGCGGGTCGTGCTCGCGGCGAGGGTCGTGCTCATCGACTTGACCCAGGCCTCGACGTGGGACCGGAGGATCTTCCGCATGGCGATGTTGCCGAACGTCACGGACGCCGCCGCCTGCTCCGCCGCCTCGAGCGTGCCGTCCGCCCACACCTGTCGGGCCGACCAGTCCGCGAACCACTGAGCGAACGTGATCTTGCCGTGGCGCGGGTCGATCCAGTCGCCGCGCACGAGCCCGGCCGTCTCCTCGTCGAGCCAGTCCTGGGCGTCGGTCTTGCGCGCGAAGTGCCGCGCGTGCTCCTTGCCGCCCTCGTCGCGATAGCGAGCCCGCCACTTGCCGTTGTCGCGCTTCTTGATGCTGGCCATCAGGACCCGCCCCTCTCCGCCGCCTTCTTCGCCCGCCATGCCGCTTGGTTGCGTCGCTGCTGCTCTCGCTTGCATTCGGGCCGATCGCAGTACACGGACTCACCCGCGCGTGGCGGACGGCGGCGATCGACCGGCGACCCGCAGGAGGAGCAGGCGTATCTGCCCTCGGCACCTATCTCGCGGCTGAGCAACAGCGCGATGGCGCCGAGGAAGGTGCTCGAGACCGGAACGATCGCGAGGCGCTTGTAGTCGGACCAGTTGACTCCGGTGTAGACCCCGGTGCTCGCTAGGAAGTCGGAGACCAGCCCGGCGAACCTGTCCCGCTCTAGGGACCAGTCGCCGAGCTCTTGGCCAAGCCAGCCCGGGCGGGACGCCAGGCGCCGCTTGCCAGGGTTCAGGAATCGGTGCATGTCGAGCCAGTCGGCCTGGTCGCCCGGCCGTCGCCCGGCCAGGGCTGCGCCCACCCTGCGCGCAGCGGCGACACCCCTCGCGTGCTCCCTGATTCGATCGGCCGGCACGCGGCCGGGCTCGTCTGGGAACCGTTGCCGCCAATCCGGCGCCTTCTCTTCTCCGAGCATCACGAAGCCTCCGACCTCGGGAAGGCCGTTGAGCGCGACGAACTCAGCGATCTCCTCGTGCGTGGCGATAGCGAGACGGCAGTACCTGTCGAGCAGGTCATCAGGGCCCGGAGCTCGCGGCGCCTTGCCGTCGTACTCCTCCGCCCAGATCACGTTTCCGTCACGCACGACTGGGTCCTTGGGCCTAATGATCCGGCCGGCCCGGAACCAGATCTCTTCCTGAGTCGACGGCGTCATAGGATGTAGATAAGCAGTTAATTGCTGTCATGTCAACGGTGAATGAGGATGGGATCCAGGGAACTCCCGACGAGAGGAGATGGGAATGCCCGACTACCTCACTACCGCTGAGGTCGCCGACATCCTGCGCACACCGGTCGAGACCGTGAGATTCTGGCGGCACGCGCACAAGGGGCCGAAGTCGTTCAAGGTCGGCCGCCGCGTCCTCTACGCCCGCGAGGACGTTGAGCGGTTCATCGCCGAGGCGCGCGGGACGACCGGCTGATGGCTCATTCTGCGGGCGACATCCGGCCCGCCGCCACTGCGGTTCCGTCCGCACACCGGTCCCCAGGCCTCGAGCGTGTCGCTGACTCCTGGCCTGCGGCCGACGTGTCCGCCGCCGCGTTCCACATGCACGCCCTCGGCATGTCGGAGTCGGTCAGCGCCCTCGCACTGCGGACCCTGGCCGCTCGCGGGGTACGCAATGTACGCGCCTACGTCGCGCCCTGGACCGCCGATGACGCCTCCCGCTGGACCCAGCGAGCCAACGAGGTCCAGTGCGACGCGGAACGGGCCGCATGCCACCTGAAGATTGGTCATCACCAGGATCCGTTGATCCGGGGTCTCCGACGACGTGTCGCACGATGGCCGTGGCGCACGTCGACGGGTGGCGATCGCGGTGTCTGAGCCGCGGCGTCAAGGCTCCGGGCCGGCGGACGACGTACGTGCTCAGATCGACCGCCTCGGCCGCCTGATGCAGGACGAAGGCGATCCGTTCGTCGCCGCCGTCGGGGCCGAGATCTCGGAAGTGGCGACCATGCGCCCTCGGACTGACGGCACCGAGTTCGCCCGGCTCGCGTACTTGGCGCTCGTCTGGGCTCTCGGTGAGATCGAAGGGCGTGAGGACTGAGTGGGCGCCGGCAACGTCAAGGCGGTGCTGACTGACTGGTCCGCGCACGTCCGCGACCCAGCGTTCCGGGTGCTCGTCGCGATCGCGCTTACGACGAAGGACGACGACGACCCGCCCGTGTTCTGGGGTGGGCTCGAGCTGCTCGCGGCAGCGCTCGGTCGAAGGGCACCGCTGACCGACGCGGACCTGCGTGCGGTCGGTCGCGCGATGGGCCAGCTCCGGAAGGCCGGCGCGATCGTGAGGGTTCAGCACTCGGCACCCGGGAAGGCGCCACGCCATGAGCTCCGGATCAAGCCCTCAACACCGGACGCGGCGCGACTTGTGAATCAAGGGTCTACGCCGGACGCCCGGCGTCCTGTGAATAACGGTGAACACAGGACGCGTGGTGGTTATTCACAGGACGCGCCACGACCGAACACAGGACGCCCCGCGTCCGACAGAGGAGTACTAGGAACCACTGAGGAAGGCGCATCGCATCCGCCGTCCGTAAGTACAGGAGGGCGCTCACGCGAGGTCGTCGACGTGACGATCGTCGACGCTGCACTGCACCGGTTCGAGCCGGTCAGCCATCGCCCGAGTCGATGCAGCATCTGCGATCGGGCCGCGGCCGATCCGCGCCACGCCACGCCGTCGATCGAACTCCACGAGGCGGTGAACACGTGAGCGCGGAGCCGCACCTTGAGCGCGCCGAGTACGTCGGCGCACTCGCCGCACTCGCCGACGCCGAGCGCGTCATCGAGGACTTGGTCGAGCTCGGCGAGGGCCGGACGGTCGTCGCCGTCGACGAGTACTCGTTCCTTGCCAGGCGTGCGCTCGTCCTCGTTCGTGCCTGCTCTGAGTTCGAGAGGAGCCGCTGAGATGTCCATTCCGATCGACAGCACCGACGCACGGGAGCTGCGCGAGCTCGAGGAGGCCCGGGCGGCTGACGAGGACGAGAAGGGGATGCGGACTCCGCATGCCCCTGGCGGCGAGCACGACGACCGCTGCCGTGGCGGCTGGCTCGGCGAGGACGACGAGGCGCGCCCGATCCCGTGCCCGGTCTGCCGCCCTTGGCTCGCTCACGGCGTCTGCCGGACCTGTGGCGCGCCGTTCCAGGCATGCGAGAGCCTCCGCTCGATTCGCCGGGGCCCATGCTGCGACCACTGCGACCACGCTCGCCATCACCGAGGGGGCCAGTCGTGACCGTCCCCGCACCGCCGGATCTCGCGGCATGGTTCCGCCACCGTGACGGGTGCGCCGGTCCTGCCGTGTTCGTGATCGAGCACGCCGATGGGCATCCCGGACTGGTGTGCCGTGGTTGCGGTCGCAGCGTGACCTTTCGCGGCGGCACCTTCGCGGACGCGGCGCGCCGAGTGCTGCGCCGCTATGCGCACGAGGTCGCCCACGCGGCCGAGGACGCGCAGGCGAAGGCCCTCGCCGAGTGCATGGACTGCGGCGCTCCGCTGCCGGTGCATCGCATGGACCGGCCCGGCGTCCCACTCTGTGCTGCCGACCGGGTCCGGCGCGAGCAGCTGAAGCTCGCCCGGCGGGGGTCGAAGGGATCCCGGTGATGAGCACCGTCGATCACGGCCTCGGCCTGAATCTCGGCGACCTCGATCTGCTCGACGATGAGTTCGAGCACGCGGTGTGCCAGGTCTGCCAGCCAGCTCGTGCGCACCGCGGGGCGGCGTACGTCGCCCTGTGTGGTCGCCGGATGGTCGCCTTCAAGCTCACGGTCGCGCCGGAGTACAACCCCTGCCCGGACTGCTCGGCCGCGCTCCATCGGCCCTGCGCCGGCTGCGGGGGGCGGTTCGAGTGAGCGGCGCACTGAGCTTCGTAGGGGCGGGGGCCCGGCACGACGGGTCCGGGGTGAGGCCGAATGACCGCCGCCGTCGCCTTTCCCCCACCGGGCCGCAGCGTTGTTACGTAACAGGCCGGGGAGGTGAACGCGGTGTCTGTCGACCGGACGTGTGAGGAGTGCGGGACGCCCTTCGTCGCCAAGACCAAGCGCGGCCGGTTCTGCGGCGCGGCGTGCCGGGTGCGCGCGAACCGCCGGCCGACGAAGACGGGGCGCGCAGTCACGGCGGCGGCGCAGTCCGGGGAGCGCCCGGCACCTCGGGTGGGTGCCGCCGACGGTGGCCTCGAGGCTCAGATCCGTTCGAGCCTGGAGAGCGCCGGCGCGATGCAGACCGTCGCCGGCACGGCCGCGCTGCTGCTGGCGCGCCAGATCGGCAGTGGACAGGACTCGGGCTCGGCGGTCGCGACGATGACAAGGGAGCTCTCGCGCCTGATGGGCGAAGCCCGCGCCGAGGCCGCCCCCAAGCAGCGAGATGGTGCTGACGACGTGATGGCCCGGGTGGCCGCGAAGATTCAGGAGCTCGTTCGATGAGGCTGCTTGACGACCCGGACGCCCTGGTCCAGCCGTCGTTCTACCACTGCCCGGACTACGTCGTGACGATCGGCCCCGAGGTCGCCGACCTGGTCCAGCTGTTCGGCCGCACCGCGAACCCGGAGCAGCGGCTTCTGCTCGACGGCTCGTTCGGCATGGACCGCCGCGGTCGGCTCGCCGCTTTCGAGGTCTTCGTCGAGGCCGCGCGGCAGAACCTGAAGACCGGGTTCTTCGAGTTCCGGGCGCTCGGCAAGGCGCTGCTGCTGCACCGGCCGATGCAGATCTGGACCGCGCACAAGGAGTCCGCGACCGACCAGGCGTTGCTCGACCTCAAGCAGATGATCGAGGAGTCGGCCGAGCTCTCCAAGCGCGTGAAGCGGATCACTGAGGGCAAGGGCGGCAAGTCGATCGAGTTCACCAACCGGTGCACGATCGTGTTCCGGCCACGGACCGGTAAGGCCGGCCAGTCGATGTCCGCCGACGACGTCGACCTGGACGAGTACTTCGCCGTCGAGGCCAAGCACGAGGGCTCGCTGCTGCCGACGATGTCCACTCGGCCCAATGCCCAGGTGGGCGCCGCGTCGTCCGCGCCGCACCTCGGCAGCCACATGCAGCGCGCGTTGATGGCCCGCGGCAGGATGGCCGCCCTCGGTCTGCGCATCGAGCCCCGGCTGCTCTACGCCGAGTGGTCGCCGATCCGGGTGATCGGGGAGAAGCCCGACGGCTCACCGCGGTTCGGGCCGCCGCCGTGTGCGCAGCCGAAGTGCACGCACCGGCTCGGCGTGGAGGGCTGCATCGCCGACGACCGCGAGGTCATCAAGCTGGCCAACCCCAGCGCCGGGCGGTCGAGCAAACCGGCGATCAGCTGGGAGTTCATCGCCGACGAGCGGCGCAAGCTGTGCAGCCCCGAGGCGCCTGAGGAGTCCTTGGACGAGTACTTCAAGGAGCGGCTGAGCATCGGGGTCGAGGAGGTTGGCCTCGAAGCGTCGATCTTCCCGACCTGGCCGGGGTTGAAGCAGGCGCCGCCGGCTCCGCTCGAGGTGCTCGCCCTGGGCGTGGCGTGCGACAACGACCAGACGGTGCTCTCGCTCGGAGCCGCGTGCAAGGGCCACGCGCACACGCATCTGGCTGTCGTGGATCGCCGCGCGGCCACCGAGCGCAAGGGGTTCGCGGAGAACGTCGCGCGGATCCAGCGCGAGCGCAGTTGCGCGGTCCTGATCCGGGGTAAGAACTTCATGATCGACGACCTGATCGAGGCCGGCGTCACACTGCGCCTGGTCGACGCCGATGAGCGAGCACAGAGCCATGCCGACCTGGCCACCGCGATCGAGACCAACGCCCTCGAGCACGGCGACTACCCCGAGCTCAACGCTGCGGTGGAGGTCGCACAGTGGCAGGTCCTCGACAACCGTCGCAGCCTCGACTCCCGCCGCGGCGAGATCAGCGCTCTCGAGTCTGTCGCGCTCGCGCTGCGCGGCGCAACGAAGCCCAACCCGACCGTCGAACCGTTCGCGATCTGGGGCTGAAAGCCCACCCGAGGAAGGCCACCGACCATGAGCACGAACCCCCCGCCGCATCAGCCGTGCCCCGCAGCTTCGCCTACCGATCAGGTGGTCGATGAGCGCGCGCTTGCGCTCGCGTTCCACGAGAGCGGCCATGCAGTCGCCGCGGTCTGCCTGGGCAACGCGGTCGAGGCGGTGACGATCGCGGGCGGGCGTACCCATGCCGGCCTGACGCTGTGGTGGTCCGAAACCACTGACGAGGCCCGAGCCCTGCTCAAGAGCGGCGGGCGGGATGCCGACCGCGATCTCTTCCTCCGCGCCCGAGGCCGACTCGAGCAGGACGTGATGATCACTCTCGCGGGTGACGTGGCTGAAGCGCTGGGGCGCCTGGAGGCCCGCTGGCTCGCGACCACTCGACGCGGCGAGCTGCGCAAGTCACACGCCGGCACCGTGCAGCGCGCACCCGTCCTCGAGCGCCACGTCGAGGCGCTCGCGGGTCGCGACGAGGATCGTGTCCACGCGCGCGAGCGGGCCGCCAGCGAAGCCGACGACCACCAGGAGGCCGGCCTCGACCCGGGCAGTGACGAAGCGGCGGCCTGGGCGGGAATTCTGGCCCTCAACCCCGACCACGATCCGCGGACCCTGGGCGCTCACCTCGCCTACCTGCGCGCCGCCACTCGCACCCTGCTCGAGCGGGAGTGGGAGGCCGTCGAGGCACTGGCCGGCGCGCTGGTGGAGCATGAGACGCTGTCCGGCCTGGCCGCGACCCTGATCATCGGCGCCCACCGATCATGATCGTGGTCCTCGATGATGACCCGACGACCGTCGCGCAACTGACCGCCGCGCTGACCGGCTACGTGCGCCAGCTGCGGCGCAACGGCGGCTATCCGGCGCCCGACCTGCTCCTGTTGATGCGGTCAGTTCAGGCCAGGAGCGGCCAGGAGCGGCCAAAGCTCGCGCCGGGTGCTCGGCCGTCGCACAGTGATTCCGAACCGGCCGACGGGGCCGGCGCGGGACCGGAGGTGATCGGGTTGACGTACGGACAGACCGCCCAGCGGCTCGGCATCAGCGAGCGCACGGTCCGACGCCGCGTGACCTCGGGCGAGCTGCCGGTGATCCGGTTGGGTGCCCGTGTGGCCCGGATCCCGGCATCCGCTGTGGACGCACTCGCCGAGCAGGGGAAGGTGTCATGAGCTTCGAGGAGGACCGGGCCCGCGACCGGGTGCGGGAGGCGGCGAACGCCGGCTACCTGAGCAACTGGGCCGCTGCGCGCGAGCGCTTCGAGCAGGCAACGCGCGAGTGGGAAGCGGCCGCCCGGGAGTACCGCGACGCGTACCACCGGATCGCCGACCGCAACCCCCTGCTCGACGAGTTCGGGCTGACCACCGGCGAGGTCGCGCCGTTGGGCGCCCGCGACCAGGCAGTGCTCGACGCCGCCGAGCACCTGGAGGCGCAGGCCTGGGCTCGACGACAGGCCGCAGCGACCGCGTTCGAGCGCGCCGACGACTTCAGCCACCCGTGGTGATGTGACATGGCCGTGACCGAGGACATGACCCGCGTACGCCAGATCTTCGATGAGGCGATGGCCGAGACGTTCGACGCGCTGTTCAAGGCGCCCGACGCCGTGGCTGTCGTCGCCGCGGTGGCTCAGGGGGACCTGGCGATCGTGATCACCGGGAGCACCCTGCACGTGGTCTCGGTGACACCGCTCAGCCCGGCGCCGGCGGCGGCGGCGGACGACGACTACAGGCCCGGGATGTATCTGTGATGTCCCGCACCGCCACCGACCTGACCCGAGGGGGGCAGTAGTCATCGCAGGGCCCATCAGGATTTCGATACTCAGCAACGGGCGTATGGCTCGTGCGGACATCACCCGCACCAGCGGCACGGTGTCACGGCTCGGTCGCACAGCCAGCCGCACCGGCCGATTGCTCGGCGCGGCCTTCGCCGTGGGCAGCATCGCGCGCGCCGCGGTGGCCGTCGGCAAGGTCGGCGCTGGCTACGTCGACTCGCTGAACAAGATCCAGGCGTTGACCGGCTCCACGGACGCGTCTCTGAGCCGCATTGCAAGGCGCCTGGAGTCGCAGGCCTCGGTGTACGCGAAGTTCGGCCAGACCACCGGCGACGCCGCGGCCGGCATGGTCGAGCTGACCAAGTCCGGGCTGTCGGCCCGGAAGGCCCTCGGCGCCATCCGGGGAACCATGATTCTCGCCAAGGCCGGTGAGCTCGAGGTGGCCGACGCTTCCGAGCTCGTCGCCAACACCTTGAACACCTTCTCCCTGAAGGCTTCGAAGGCCAGCAAGATCGCCAACGGCCTGGCCAACGCGGCGAACATCAGCTCGGCCAACGTCACCGACCTGGCAGAGTCGTTCAAGTACGCGGCGCCCCTGGCGGCCAAGGCAGGCCTGCCCCTCGACCAGGTCAACGCGATCCTCGCCGAGCTGTCGAACTCCGGGATCAAGGCGTCCCAGGCCGGCACCAGCCTGCGTGGCATCCTGCTGGCCCTCCAGGCTCCGTCCACGGCCGGCGCGACCGCGCTGGAGGACCTCGGCGTGCGGGTGTACGACGCGCGAGGTCGGATGCGCGACTTCGGTGACCTGCTCGAGGACCTGCGCAAGGGCCTCGGTCGGCTCAGTGACGAGGGCCGGAACTCTGCGCTGAAGTCGATCTTCGGCCGCAACGCGATCACCGGCGCCCAGGTGCTGCTCAAGGGCGGTCGGCAGGCGCTCGACGAGTACACCGCCGGGGTCCGTAGGGCGGGTGCGGCTCAGGCGCTCGCGGAGTCGTCCTCGCGCGGCCTGGCCGGCACGATCAACCAGATCAAGGCCGCCGCCACGTCGACGGCACAGGCGCTCTACCGCATCTACTCCCCGGTCATCGACCGGGCGCTGCGCACAGCCCTGGAGTTCGCGACCAAGCACAAGAAGGTCCTCATCCCTGCGTTGGCCGGTGCCGCCGCGGCCGCGGCCGGTGCCGCCGCCGCCCTCGGAGCCATCGCCCTCGTGACCAGCCCGACCGCCCTCGCAGTCAGTGCCGTGGTCGGCCTGGGAGCAGCGGTCTCGGTGGCCTACAAGCGCAGCGAGACGTTCCGCAACGCCGTCGCGGCGACCGCGGACGCGCTCCGGAGCTTCGGCGGCTACCTCCAGGGCACCGTGCTGCCGGCCGTCACCCGTACCGCCCGCGAGATCGCCCAGCGGCTCCAGCCTGTGCTCGCCCAGGCCGGCCAGACCTTCCGCAGCGACATCGCCCCCGCGCTCGCCCAGGTCGCGGCGCAGTTCCGAGAGTGGCAGCCGACGATCCGCCGCGTTGCCGAGACCGCCGGGCGGCTCACCGCTCAGGTGCTGATCTTCCAGGCCAAGCTCAGCGGCAAGGTGATCCCGGTCCTGATCCGGCTCGGCGGGATCATGGCGCGCACCAACATCCCCGTGGCCCTGCGGCTCGCCGACGCGCTCGTCAAGCTGACCGCCGCGAACATGCGAACCGGAGCCGCGATGCTCGCGGCCGGGCAGAAGGCGGCCCGGTTCGCTGCTGCTGTCCGCTCCAAGTTCAACGATGCGATCGCGTTCATGACGACCGTCCCCGGTCGCATCAAGGGCGCCCTGGGCGACCTGAGCAACATCCTGTACGCCGCCGGCCGCTCGGTCATCTCTGGACTGATCTCCGGCATCGTCGACAAGGCCCAGGACCTGTGGAACACGCTCGCCGGGATCACGTCGAAGATCCCGCTCCACAAGGGCCCACCGGCTCGGGACCGCAAGCTGCTGCGCGGCACCGGCCGGCTGATCATGGCGGGGCTGATCCGGGGTATCGACGACGGCTCGGAGGGCATCAAGCGGGCGCTCGAGCGGATCACGCAACTGATCCAGAAGAGGCTCGACGGGAAGAAGCAGGCCGACCGGCGCAAGTCGCTGCTCAAGAGCCTCAAGGACGAGGGCGCCGCGCTGCGGGCGAACGGGAAGCTGCAGGACGCCGTGGCCCGGGCGCTGGAGAAGGCCACGAGCCGGTACAAGGACCTGATCCGGACCTCGCGGGAGTACGCCGCCAGCGTCAAGGCCGGATTCCAGTCCTACGGCAGCGTGGTCGGCCTGGGCACCACCGGGGGCGGCACCGCGGTGACCCTGCCGGCGTTGCTCTCCCAGCTGGCCGCCCGTGCGAGCGTGGCCGACCAGTTCACCGCGATCATCGAGAAGCTGAAGAGCCGGCTGAACAAGACCTCGCTCAAGCAGCTGCTCGACCAGGCCGCCCAGGGCGACCTCGAGGGCGCGCTGGCGACCGCGCAGGCGATCGCGTCGGGCGGCCCGGCCGCGGTGGCCCAGATCAACGCACTGACCGCGCAGATCGGCAAGGCCGGCGGCAAGCTCGGCGACTCGGCGGCCGCGTCCCTGTTCGCCGCCGGCATCCGCGCGGCCGAGGGCTTCGCGAAGGGCCTCAAGCGACAGGAGCGGCGGCTCGACCAGACCGCCGACCGGATGGCCGACCGGCTGGTCGACAGGATCCGCACGCAGCTCGGCATCGGGAAGACCTCGGCGCCGCGCACGCCCGCGCCCCGGTTCAGCGCGTCCGACACCTACGCCGGCCGGACCCCGGCGTACGACGCCTACATGCGCCAGGCCGCCCGGCCGAGCTCCGGCGGTGACGTGCACATCACGCTGAACGTCCAGGCGCCGGTCGGCTCCAGTAGCCAGGACATCGGTCGGACCCTGACCAAGCACCTCGACGCCTACTTCGGTGCTGGCGGACGCCGGCACACACGCTGGGCCTGACCACGAAGGAGTCACATGCCGTACCCCCAGAACCACCCGCTTCGAGAAGTGTTGGCCGAGTATCGGAACACGATCACGAACATCTTGTTCGAGGACGAGATGACGGGCGACATCGAGCTCGACCCAGCGGAGGCCTTCGCGATCCTGCTGAAGAGCACCTACTTCTACGCCTTTGCCATCGAGGACCTGATGGACCAGGCGGATTTCGACCCGGCAAAGGTCGTACCGCGCACGGTCGACGAGATCTAGCAAATGGGAGAAGAGGTCCCGAACCCGAACTCCACCCGTCGACGGCGCGAGGGCCGGGACCGGACCGAGTTGGTCGCGAAGTGACCAACTCGAAACAGGCTGTCAACCGATGGGGTACGTCTGGCGTACCCCCAGGGGGGTGATCGGCGGCTCTACGCGTCGTCGAGCCCGTCGAACCACGCCTGCAGGTCTTCGATGCGGTAGAGCTCCCGGCCGCCGCGCGGAGCGGTCTTCTTCGCCTTCAGCGCACCCGTGTTCTTCACCCGGCTGATGGTGGCCGGCGAGACCCCGCACGCCACGGCGGCCTGCTGGCGCGTGAGGAACAGTCGGATCGGGGCGCCCTGGACGCTGATGAACGGCGTGAGCTGCTTCTTCGGAGTGGTGGTCATGGCGCGAGCACAGCAGATCCTCAGGGGTCGTCGCCAAGCCCCTGAGGGGGTCCGCCGAACGGACACCCCTACCGGCGACGGGCCAGAGCGCCCCCGGCCGAAGCCAGGGGCGCCCCGGGGGCCACTACTTCGCTGTCAGGCGTTCTCCGTAGTGCTCGTGTCCGCGAACACGTCGGCGAGGAACAGATCGGCCACCTCGGCCCGCCGAGCCGCACTCAGGTTGGCGTCGATGAGCAGCAGCCGCCGTTGCGGCACCCACAACGCCCCTTCGTCGAGGTCGCCGACCTCCCTCACCCGTGCACCCAGCATCATCAGCGGTGCGAACACCTCCATAGCGCCGCCGCTCACGGGTCAGCCCTCAACGGGGCGCGCTCGGGGGCCTGCGCGGGCGTCAGGCGGGTCATGCCGCACCGGCCATGTGCTTGCCGATGGCCTCGGTGATCGCCTTGATCGTGGTGTAGTCCACCTCACAGATCGCCGCCAGGTCGCGCAAGGTCAACCTCTGCGCCTTCCGCGCCTGCCGGATCACGACTCCCGTGCGGTCGCGGAGAGCCTCTTTCGGAACCCTCCGAGCCGCGAGGCGGTCCGCGCTCACCGGTGCGCCTCCAGCCACGCCGCCACTGCCTCGTCATGCGTCGGCAGGAACGTCGCCTCGATGGTGTCGTCGAACCTCAGGGACACGGTCCCGACGCGACCGGCCGCGGCCTCCGCGGCGAGGACTCCCCGATCGATGCCGTACCGCTCCGCGGCCTCGTCGATGGTCAGAAAGCCCTCGGCCTCACGAAGGGCGAGGGCATCGAGCAGGCGAGGCGCCGGGGCCCGATCGGCGGACCCGGCCGGCGGCTGGTGGCTCATGCCCTGCTCCTCCAGCCAGCGCGCCGCCTCCTCCGCTGCCTGGGCGAGCGCGCGGAGCTGCTCCGGCGTACCGAAGTCGCTACGGTCCTCGAAGTCGATCGAGAGCGTCCGACCATCCGCGTCGTCGAGGCCCCAGGCGCGCAACCGCCCGCCGAAGGCCGGCCCCTGGTGCAGAGGCCCATCGCCGAGCTGCTCGTTGACCTCTTGGCTGTGGTCGTTGTCAATGCACCAGTCGGGGCATGTGGTGGTGCTCAGGCTCCGGGATGATTCGTTCATGATGTTGCCTCCTAGTTAGGCGATGTCTAGGCCTCGGCCCGGTGTTCCCGCACCGGCCGGGGCCGTTCTGTTGTGGGCGGTTCGCCCGACCGATCCGCATCCGTACGGATCGGCAGCTTCAGTGTCGACGTGAGCGCCGACGGTCGGTCAGGCACCCAGCCGTGCCGATGCGATGGCGCCACGGTCACGCAGCCAGTTCGACGACAGCAGGTAACGCGCCCGCTGGTCGTTGTCGCGGAAGTCCGCCATCAGGTCGAGCAGCTCGCGGAGCGCGTCAACGTCGGTCTGGTTCGGTCCGGTGTCAGGCAATGTCGGCTCACCCCCTTCCCGGTCCGCAGGGAGTCCGCAAGATGGCCGCAAGTGACCACCACGAACCAACGCGACCAACGGAGAGTTTGCAGGTCAGGGCACATAGCCACCGATTGCCACCGCTAGCCACTGAGCGGGGAGCGTTCCACCAACTACCGCTGAATCGCCGCGCCCTCCGCGCAGCACAGGCGAAGGTGGGCGCGCCTGGCGCCATATGTCTATAGTTGTCCATAGACACATGGGAGGTTCAGGATGCGTATCGCGGTGGTGGGGAGCTACGGGGTCGGCATGACCATGCGGATGCCGCGGCTGCCGGTGGCCGGCGAGACGCTGCTCGGTGGCGAGTACCGGTCCGGCCACGGCGGCAAGGGCTCCAACCAGGCGGTCGCGGCCAGCCGGCTCGGCGCGGAGGTCACCCTGCTCACCGCGGTCGGCGGCGACGCCATCGGGCGGGCCGCCCGCGATATGTGGGCCGCGGAGGGCGTCGACGCGACGGCGACGATCACCGCACCCGCAGCGACCATGGTCGGGATGATCCTCGTCGAGCCCAGCGGGGAGAACCGGATCGTGATCGCCACCGGCGCGCTGGACCACCTCACCCCCCGGCACGTGCAGGACTTCGCACCGCAGCTCGCGGCCGCTGACATCGCGGTCGTCTCGCTCGAGATCCCGATGGCGACGGCCGTCGCCGCCCTCCGGGCCGCGCACGAGGCTGGCACCCGCACGCTGCTCAATCCCGCCCCGGCCCAACCGATCCCCGACGAAGCCTGGTCGAACGTCGACCTGCTCACTCCGAACCGCACCGAGGCGGCGATCCTGCTCGGGCTGCCTCCCGACGCGGCCGGACCGGCCGAGGAGCTGGCCCGGCAGCTCCACGAGCGCGGCGGCGCCACGATCGTGCTGACCCTGGGCGCCGAGGGCGCCCTGATCTGTGACGCCGGCGGCCTCACCCCGGTGGCGGCCGTCCCTCCCGCCGAGGTGGTCGACACCACCGGTGCCGGCGACGCCTTCACCGCCGCCCTGGCCGTCGAGCTGGCCGGCGGCGGCTCGGTCCCGGGCGCCGTGGCGTTCGCAGCCCGGGTCGGCGCCTTCGCCGTCGCGCATCACGAGGTCTTCCCCGGTCTGCCGCGCCGGACCGACCTCGACACCGAACCCGACCTCACCTGACCGCAGGCCGGACCGCCCGCGCCCCAAGTTCCCCGGAAGGACACCGATGACCGAATACGCCTCGCTCACGCCAGCCGAGCTGGCCCCCTACATCCAGCACACCCTGATCGCGGTGGGGACCACCCGCGAGCAGACCATCGCGCACGCCCAGCAGTGCGTCGAGCACGGCTTCGACGCGGCGATGGTCGCGGGCTCGTGGGTCGGCCTCACCGCGGAGGTGCTCGCCGGCACCGGCATCACCGTGGCCTCCGCACTGGACTTCCCGACCGTCGGGGTGATGACCAGCGCCGGCAAGGCGGCCGAGGCCGCCGAGCTCGTCCGGCTCGGCGCGCGCGAGCTGGACATCGGGGTCCAGGTCGGCTGGCTCCGCAGCGGCGACCACGACGCCTTCCGCGAGGACATCGCCGGCGTCGTCCGCGCCGCGGGCGTCCCCGTCAAGGTGATGCTCGAGCTCCCCCTCCTCACCCCGTCCGAGCGCGATGCCGCGGTCGACCTCGCCTGCGAGGCGGGCGCGGCGTACCTGAAGAACGCGAGCAGCGGCGCGATCGAGGTCGCGAGCCCGGCGAGCATCCGCTACCTGGTCGACCGGGCACCCGCCGGCGTGCTGGTCAAGGCGTCCGGAGGGATCAAGAGCCGCGACCAGATCGTGGCCCTGCTCGAGGCCGGTGCCGCCAAGGTCGGCACCAGCGCCGGGGTCGAGGTCGTCACCGACTCAGCCGACGAGGACACCGAGAGCTACTGATGGCGGAGGACTTCGCGGAGGGATTGCCTGCGGGCCTGCACAGTGCTGCCCCAGGCACCCTTCACTCCAGGATCTCGGCCTGGTTGCGCGAACGGATCGCCACCGGCGCGTGGCCGCCCCACTACCGGCTCAAGCCCGAGCCGGAGCTCGCCGCGGCGCTCGGCGTGAGCCGGGGCACCCTGCGGCGCGCCCTGGCCACCCTGATCGCCGAGGGCGCCCTCGTGCAGGTCCGTGGCAAGGGCACCTTCGTTACCTCCACGCTCGTCGAGCCCGCCATCGCCCAGAAGCTGACCAGCCTGGCCGAGGACTTCGCCGACCAGGGCAGCCCGCTGAGCACCGAGGTGCTCGAGTGCCGACTGCTCACGCCGCCCGCGCCGGTCGCGGCCCTGCTGGACACGCCCGTCGGCCGCCCGATCCTGCACCTGGTGCGGCTGCGGAGCACCCCCGAGGGACCGGTCGCGCTGCTCGACAACTACGTCCGCACCGACCTTGCCCCCGGCCTGGAGGAGACCGACTTCACCGAGGCCACCCTGTTCGGGGCGCTCGCCAGCCGGCACGGCCTGCACATCGCGACCGGTCGTCGCACCTTCACCGCCACGCTCGCCGACCAGAAGCAGGCAGCGTTGCTAGATCTCGCGCCCGGCAGCCCGCTGCAGCACCTCGAGCAGGTGACCTACCTCGGCGACGGCTCGCCGATCGAGTACTCCGACGTCTGGATCCGCTCCGACCGGCTCCGCGTCACCTCCCTGCTGACCCGCCACTGACCTCCACAGGAGACCCTCGTGCCCGTCCCGTTCATCCTCGACACCGACACCGCGCAAGACGACTGCGTGGCCATCATCGCCGGGATCCTCGACCCCGAGGCCGACCTGCGGGCGCTCACGATGGTCGCCGGCAACGTCAGCTTCGACCAGCAGGTCCGCAACGCCCAGCTCACCTTGAACGCGCTCGGCCGGCTCGGCGAGGTGCCCATTCACCTCGGCTGCCGGCAGCCGATGGTCCTGCCGTGGGTATCGGCCGAGAACGTGCACAGCGACGGCTCCGGCGGGCTGGACATGGACTTCGCGGGCACCACGACGGAGGACGAGCACGCGGTCGACGCGTTGATCCGGATGACCGCCGAGGCGCCCGGCGAGATCTCGGTGGTGGCGATCGGTCCGCTCACGAACATCGCGATGGCCGCGGTCAAGGACCCCGCGTTCGTCCGCAACGTCCGGCACCTGGTGATCATGGGCGGCTCCAACAACGGCCGCGGCAACATCACCCCGGCGGCCGAGTTCAACCTCTACGTCGACCCCCACGCCGCCAAGGTGGTCTTCGAGGCCGGCTTCGACATCACCGTCGTGCCGTGGGCACCGCTGACACTCAACGACGCCGTGTTCAGCCGCGAGCAGCTCGCGGGCATCGAGTCGCTCGGTACGACACTGTCCCAGTTCTTCCTGCAGGTGTGCGGGCCCACGCTGGCCTTCGACGAAAGCGTGGGCATCCCGGGCACGACCCACCCCGACTCGCTCTCGGTGGCCGTGCTGCTGCATCCCGACCTGGTCCTCGATGCCGCGGAGTACCACGTCGCGGTCGAGGCCGACTCGGAGCTGACCCGCGGGTACTCGTCGATGTCGTGGGGCGTGCACGGCCTGGCTCCCAACGCCCGGGTGATCGAGCACATCGACGCCGTGGCGTTCCATCGCTACCTGACTGGACTCCTGGCCACTCCCACCGAGCCCACCGTTCCACTCCGGTTCGGCGCCCCGTTCACGGCTCGCCAGGGCTGACCCGACGTTCCACCTAGGCGGGGGTGGGCAACATGGCGGGGATGACGGCGGCACCCGAGGCCGGGGTGACCCACACCGGCGAACCGGCCTCGAGTCCGAGCTGACGCGCGTGGGCCCGGGTGAGCACCACGGTCACCTCGTCACCGTCGTCGGTCAGCACCGTCGCCCGGACCTCGAACCCGACCCGCAGCAGCCGCGACACCGTGCCCTCGGCCGCGCCGGAGAACTGCGGCGAGCGCGAGATGTGTACGTCGTGGGGGCGCAGCCGCACCCCGTTGAGGGTGGTGATGTCGCCCAGGAAGCCCATCACGAAGTCGTTCGCGGGCTCGTCGTAGAGCTGGTCGGGCGTACCGACCTGCTCCACCCGGCCCTCGTTGATCACCACGATCTCGTCGGCGACCTCCATCGCCTCCTCCTGGTCGTGGGTGACGAACACTGTCGTCACGTGCACCTCGTCGTGCAGGCGGCGCAGCCACCCCCGCAGCTCCTTGCGCACCTTCGCGTCCAGCGCTCCGAACGGCTCGTCCAGCAGGAGCACCGACGGCTCGACCGCCAGCGCCCGGGCCAGCGCCATCCGCTGGCGCTGGCCACCGGACAGCTGGGCGGGCAGCCGGTGGGCGAACTGCGTGAGGTGCACGAGCCGGAGCAGCTCGTCGACCTTGGCCTGGATGCGGTCTCGATCCGTACGCCGCCGGGGGGCCCACGGGGGCCGGAGCCCCCCGTGGGTCCGGATCTCGAGGCCGAACGCGACGTTCTTCGCCACGGTCAGGTGCTTGAAGACCGCGTAGTGCTGGAAGACGAAGCCGACGTTGCGCTTCTGGGGCGGCAGCCTGGTGGCGTCGACGCCCTCGATGCTGACGGTTCCCTCGTCGGCGGTGTCCAGGCCGGCGATGATCCGCAGCAGCGTGGACTTGCCGCCGCCGGACGGACCCAGCAGGGCGGTCAGCTGACCGGTGGGCAGCGACACGCTGACGTCGTCGAGGGCGACGAAGTCACCGAACCGCTTGGTGACTCCTGAGACTTCGATGCTCACGGGGGTTCCTCTCCTTCAGGGGCGGGGTCGGTGGGCGCGCCGGGGGCGCAGGACGGCGACGACGACCAGGCAGGCGATGCACACCAGGGCGAGCAGGAACGCGATCGCGTACGCCTCGGGCTGCTGGAAGTTCTGGTACTTCGCCTCGACCGCGAGGGTCGCGGTCTGGGTGCGGCCGGTGATGTTGCCGGAGACGATCTTCACGGCGCCGAACTCGCCGATCGACCGGGCCAGCGCGAGGACCACGCCGTACACGAGGGCCCACCTGATGCTCGGCAGGGTGATCCGCAGGAAGGTCTGCCGGGCGCCGGCACCGAGGCTGCGGGCCGCCTGCTCCTGATCGTCGCCGATCTCGGTGAGCACGGGGACCACCTCGCGGATGACCAGCGGCAGCGCGACGAAGCAGGTCGCCATGATCATGCCCGGGCTGTTGAAGATCACCTGCAGGCCGTTGTCCTCCAGGGTCGTGCCGAACCAGCCGTCGCGGCCGTTGTAGACCAGCACCAGGGCGAGCCCGACGACGACGGGAGACACCGAGAGCGGCAGGTCGATCAGCGCCGAGAGCACCCGCTTGCCCGGGAACTCGTAGCGCACCAGGAGGATCGAGACGGTCACCCCGAAGACCAGGTTGATGACCACCGCCCAGAACGCGACCACGGCGGTCAGCTGGAGCGCGGCGACCGCACGGTCGTCGGCGAGCATGTCGGTCAGGTTCCCCGGGCCGCCGTCGAACGTACGGCGTCCCAGCAGGCCGACCGGCCAGGCCACGAGGAAGAACACGTAGCCGGTGGCGAGCGCCCGCAGCAGCCAACGGGTGGGCGTGGAGACCTCAACCACGGCGGGCCACCCTTCGCTGGACGAGGTCGAGGGAGACGATCACGACCAACGCGACGGCCAGCATCACCGAGGCGACCGCGGCCGCCGAGGTGTTGCTGCCGTTCTCGATGAACGTGAGCACCCGCACCGACACGACCTCGGTCTGGAACGGACGGTTGCCGCTGAGCAGCACGAGGGACCCGTACTCCGAGATGGCGCGCGCGAACGACAGGGCCGCGCCGGCCGCGATCGCGGGGGCGAGGCTCGGCAGCACGATCCTGCGGACGACCGTCGCGCGACCTGCGCCGAGGGAGGCGGCAGCCTCCTCGACGTCGGCGTCGAGCTCCTCGAGCACCGGCTGCACGGTCCGGACGACGAACGGCAGGGTGACGAACGCGAGCGCGAGGCTCACCGCCCGCTCGGTGTTGGCCCAGTGCACCCCGATCGGGCTGCTCGGGCCGTACAACGAGAGCAGGAGCAGGCCGGCGACGACTGTCGGCATCGCGAACGGCACGTCGATGATGACGTCCAGCACCGAACGGCCCCAGAACCGGTCCCGGACCAGCACCCAGGCGATGACCGTGCCCATCACGACGTTGACCAGGGTCACGGCCAGGGACTGGGTGACCGTCAGCTTGATCGCCGCCCAGGTCTGGTCGTTCTGCAGCACCCGGAGGTAGCCGTCCCAGCCACCCGCGGACGCCGCCGCGACCACGGCGGCGAGCGGGATCAGCACCAGCAGGCTGAACCAGATCATGGAGATCCCGAGCCCGAGACCGGCGCCGGGGGTCAAGGTGTTGCGCCGAGCCGTACGACGGGCGCGCCGACGCCGGCGTCCCCCATGGGACGCCGGCTCGGCGCTGTCGCGCGGCCCCTCCAGGAGGGCAGTGGGCATTACTCCTCGCCCACCTTGCCGGTCTGCTGCTGCAGCTCGGTGATGATGCCGAGGGGGTGCCCCTCCTCGCCGTCACCGAAGTACTTGTCGGCTGCCTCACCCCAACCCCCGAAGTCGCCGTCGATCGTGAACAGCCGGTCGGGTGCGGGGAACGGGTCCGACGGATCGTTGGCGCCCTCGACCGCACCGATGTCGACGCCGTCGACGACCGGGCGGAAGCCCGACTGGGCGTAGTCGGCCTGCGCCTCCGGCGAGGTCATGAACTCGAGGAACGCCTGGGCGGTCTCGTCCGCGTCGACGGTGACGGCGGCCGGGTTCTCGATCAGCAGCGTGTCCGGCGGCAGCACGTAGTCGACGTCCGCGCCGCTCTGCTTGGCGAGGATCGCCTCGTTCTCGTAGGAGAGCAGCACATCGCCGGAGCCGTCGGTGAAGGCCGTGGTGGCCTCCCGGCCAGAGCCCGGGAGGGCGATCGTGTTGTCGAGCAGCCGGGTGAGGAACGACTTCGCGTCCTCAGCGCTGCCGCCGTTTCCGGTCACGTGCGCCCAGGCGGCCAGGATGTTCCAGCGGGCCGAGCCGGACGAGCCCGGGTTGGGCGTGATGATCTCGACGCCGGGCTTGACCAGGTCGTCCCAGGTCTGGATGTTCTCGGGGTTGCCCTTGCGGACCACGAACACGACGACCGACGACGTCGCGATGCCGTTGGTCGCATCGTCCTTCCAGTCCTCGGCCACCAGGCCCTCGTCGACGAGCCGGGTCACGTCGGTCTCGAGGGAGTAGTGCACGACGTCCGCGGCCGCGCCGGCCACGACGGCACGGCTCTGGTCACCGGAGGCGCCGTACGACGTCTCGAACCGAACCCCCTTGCCCTCCTCCGTGGCCGCGAAGTCGGCGAAGACGGGCTCGTTGGCCGCCTCCATCACCGAGAACGCGTTGACGTTGACGGTCTCGTCGGCGTCGCCGTCCGCAGAGGCGGAGCAGCCGGTCAAGGCAAGCACCCCGGCGAACGCGGCCGCCGCCACCTTGATCGAAGTCTTCATCTCGTCTCTTTCCCGCCTCCAAAAGAGGCGTGTCTCGATTATGACGAGCAGCCTACTCGACTTAAGAGACTTGACCGACATCTGGACCAGACGGGGCGATGTGGCACGGCTCACGGATCCACCGGCAGAGACGGGTTCGGCCGACCCGGGTCCGCGACTATCGTGGGAAGCCGCGCGACCCGACCAGATTCAACAAGAACTGGAACGTGTTCTAGTTCTGGTCGCGGCGCGAGTACGATCGGCGGGGTGCCGGAGGGCCGGTTCTCCCGCCGCGCAAGCGTGAGGCAACCAGGGAAGAACCAGGAAGTAGGCGCGCGCCGTGTCTGTTCAGCAGGGGAAGCAGGTCAAGCAGCTCGACCGGGTGATCATCCGGTTCGCGGGTGACTCCGGTGACGGCATGCAGCTGACCGGTGACCGGTTCACGCAGGAGTCGGCGGTGTTCGGCAACGACCTGGTGACGCTGCCGAACTTCCCGGCCGAGATCCGGGCGCCCCAGGGCACCCTGCCGGGCGTGTCGTCCTTCCAGGTGCACTTCGCCGACCACGACATCCTGACCGCGGGCGACGCACCCGACGTGCTGGTCGCGATGAACCCGGCGGCGCTGAAGGCCAACCTGGGCGACCTGCCGAAGGGTGCCGCGATCATCGTCGACACCCACGACTTCACCTCCCGCAACCTGGCCAAGGCGGGGTATGCGACCAACCCGCTGGACGTGTTGGGCGACGTGAACGACCCGCTCGGGGCGTTCGCCGTGCACGCGGTGGACCTGACCGGGATGACGATCGAGGCGGTCAAGGAGTTCGGGCTCTCGCGCAAGGACGCGGCGCGCGCGAAGAACATGTTCGCGCTGGGGCTGCTGTCCTGGATGTACGGGCGGCCCACCGAGCCGACGATCACGTTCCTCGAGAAGCGGTTCGCGAAGGTCGCCGACATCCGCGACGCCAACATCGCGGCCTTCAAGGCGGGCTGGAACTTCGGTGAGACCACCGAGACCTTCGTGGTCCAGTACGAGATCAAGCCCGCGCCGATGGCGCCCGGCACCTACCGCAACATCACCGGGAACCTGGCGCTGGCCTACGGGCTGGTGGCCGGCGGCGTCCAGTCCGGGCTGCCGGTGTTCCTGGGTTCCTACCCGATCACCCCGGCCTCGGACATCCTCCACGAGCTCTCCAAGCACAAGGCGTTCGGAGTGACCACCTTCCAGGCCGAGGACGAGATCGCCGGTGTCGGCTCGGCGATCGGCGCGTCGTTCGCCGGCTCGCTGGCGGTCACCACCACCTCCGGGCCGGGGATCGCGTTGAAGTCCGAGGCGATCGGCCTGGCGGTGATGACCGAGCTGCCGCTCGTGGTCGTCGACGTCCAGCGCGGCGGACCCTCGACCGGACTGCCGACCAAGACCGAGCAGGCCGACCTGCTGCAGGCCATGTTCGGCCGCAACGGCGAAGCCCCGGTGCCGATCGTGGCGCCCCGTTCACCCGGGGACTGCTTCGACGCCGCGCTGGAGGCGTGCCGGATCGCGGTGACCTACCGGACCCCGGTGATGCTGCTCTCCGACGGCTACCTGGCCAACGGGTCCGAGCCCTGGCGGATCCCCGAGCTCGCCGACCTGCCCACCATCGACCCGGCCTTCGCCTCGCCCGCGGCGGAGGGTGACACGTTCCAGCCCTACTCCCGCGACCCCGAGACCCTGGCCCGCCCGTGGGCACCGCCGGGGACCGCGGGGCTCGAGCACCGGATCGGCGGCCTGGAGAAGGCCGACATCACCGGCAACATCTCCTACGACCCGGCCAACCACGACTTCATGGTCCGCACCCGCCAGGCCAAGGTCGACCGGATCGCCGAGTCGCTGCCGCCGCTGGAGGTCGACGACCCCTCCGCCGAGGATGGGCAGGGTGCCAAGGTCGTCGTCCTGGGCTGGGGCTCGACGTACGGGCCGATCGGCGCCGGCGTCCGCCGGGTCCGCAAGGCCGGCTACCGCGTCGCGCAGGTCCACCTGCGCCACCTCAACCCGTTCCCCAAGGACCTCGGCGAGATCCTCGCGCGCTACGACAAGGTGCTGGTCCCCGAGATGAACCTCGGCCAGCTCTCCCTGCTGATCCGCGCCAAGTACCTCGTCGACGCCGTCGGCTACAACCAGGTCCGCGGCCTGCCGCTCAAGGCCGCCGAGGTCGCCCAGGCCATCGGCGAGCTCATCTCCCAGGCCGAGGGCATCCAGGTCGACCTGACCGACACCACCACCGCCGACACCACCGCGGGCAGCACCGCGAGCACGGCCGTGTCCACCGAGGAGGCGCTGTCATGACCACCGACCTCAACTTCCCGGGCCTGCGCTCGGGCGTCGAGCTGGTCCCGACCACCGACCAGTCGCAGACCGGCAAGGACTACACCTCCGACCAGGAGGTGCGCTGGTGCCCCGGCTGCGGTGACTACGCGGTGCTCAAGGCCGTGCAGGGGTTCCTGCCCGACCTGGGGCTGCGCCGGGAGAACATCGTCTTCATCTCCGGCATCGGCTGCTCCAGCCGCTTCCCCTACTACCTCGACACCTACGGGATGCACTCCATCCACGGCCGGGCCCCCTCGATCGCGACCGGCATCGCCACCGCCCGGGAGGACCTCTCCGTGTGGGTGGTCACCGGTGACGGCGACGCGCTGTCCATCGGCGGCAACCACCTGATCCACGCCCTGCGCCGCAACGTGAACATGACGATCCTGCTGTTCAACAACCGCATCTACGGGCTGACCAAGGGGCAGTACTCCCCCACCTCCGAGGCCGGCAAGATCACCAAGTCCACCCCGATGGGCTCCCTGGACCACCCGTTCAACCCGGTCTCGCTCGCGCTCGGCGCCGAGGGCAGCTTCGTCGCCCGCACCATCGACTCCGACCGCAAGCACCTGACCTCGGTGCTCTCCGCGGCCGCCGCCCACCGGGGTACGTCGTTCGTGGAGATCTACCAGAACTGCCCGATCTTCAACGACGGCGCCTTCGACGCCTTGAAGTCCCCCGACACCAAGGCCGATGCGATCATCCCGCTGGTCCACGGCGAGCCGATCCGGTTCGGCGCCCCCGACAGCAACGGCCTGGGCACCAAGGGCCTGATCCGCGACGTCGGACCTGGGGGGACCGGCGGCGTCAAGATCGTCGACCTGGCCGACCTCGGCGATGCGGCCGAGGACAAGGTGCTGGTCCACGACGCCTACAACCCCGACCCGTCCACGGCGTTCGCGATCTCCCGGCTCACCGACTCCGGCTACCTCCACCAGTCCCCGATCGGCATCTTCCGCCAGGTCGAGCGACCCACGTACGACGACCAGGCCCGCGCCCAGGTCAGCGAGGCGAAGGCCGCGCACCCCGGCGACCGCTCCGAGCGCCTCGCCGCCCTGATCGGCGGCGGCGACACCTGGACCGTCGTCTGACGGCGCGCCTCCCCGGCCACGGCGCCGGGCAGCACGCTGGTAGCACCAAGGGTCCCGCCCGAGAGCGGGACCCTTGTGCGTGCCCGAGGTCTCAGGAGCGCGTCGTGTAGGTCTTGTAGACGTGCGTCCAGGACTGGGCGTACCCGCCGTAGGCCCTGACGTAACCCCGCCAGTACCAGTTGCCGTGCTCGGGCGCGAGCACGCGGACCTGCCAGCGCTCCTTCGGCCCGTGCGTGGACACCCGCTTGAACACCTTCCACTTGCACGTGGCCGACGAGCACTGCTTCTTCTGCACGACGACCGGGCCGTGCCCGGGATCGACCCGGCCCTTGAAGTAGAGCTTGCCGTTCCGCTTCACGATCGAGTCGTGCAGGTCGCGGGTCGGCTGCTCGGTCCCCCGACCGACCGGCGCACTCGCAATCGTCCGGGCGGCGGCGTCGGCCGCAGCGCTCGCCGCCTGGGCGGGTCCCGCGGCCGCGGTCAGGCCGCCCACGCCCAGGGCGAGCGCGGCGGTCAGGGTCGTCAGGGTCTGACGCATCCGTGGGGTCTCCCTCCGAGAGTCGCGGGCGCTCCTGATCGGCCCCGTGCCCGAAACCTGCCCCTGGGCCCTCAGGGCCAAACGCCTGCGACGCCCTCTTATGCTGTGCGGGTGCCGGAACCGCGTCGTGGGCTTGCGTTCGGGTTCGCGGCGTACGCCATGTGGGGAGCCTTCCCGCTCTACTGGCCGTTGCTGGAGCCCGCCGGGGCGACCGAGATCCTCGCACACCGCGTGCTCTGGTCCGCCCTCACGATGGGCCTCCTCCTGCTGGTGCTGGCCCGGACGCCGCAGCTGCGCGCGGTGCTGCGCGACCGGCGCGTCCGGCTCCTGCTGACCATCGCCGCCGCGGTGATCAGTGTGAACTGGGTGACCTACATCTGGGGCGTCAACAACGACCGGGTCGTCGAGACCTCCCTGGGATACTTCATCAACCCGCTCGTGACCGTGCTGATGGGTGTCGTGGTCCTCCACGAGCGGCTGCGCCCGCTGCAATGGATGGCGATGGGGCTCGCGTCCGGAGCGGTCGTCGTCCTCGCTGTCGACTACGGGCGACTGCCATGGGTGGCCCTGATCCTGGCGTTCTCGTTCGGCAGCTACGGCCTGTGCAAGAAGACCGCGAACGTCGGGGCGACCGAGAGCCTCGCGTTCGAGACCGCCGTGATCGCTCCGTTCGCCGCCGGCTACCTGGCCTGGCTGGGTTGGACCGGCGGGTCGAACTTCGCCAGCCACGGCGCGGGTCACGCGCTGCTGTTCGCCACGACCGGCGTCGTCACCGCCGTACCGCTGATCTGCTTCGGCGCGGCCGCGACCCGGGTGTCCATGGTGACCCTGGGCCTGCTGCAGTACCTCGCGCCGATCATCCAGTTCGCCCTCGGAGTGCTGTGGTTCCACGAGGACATGCCTGCCGGCCGCTGGGTCGGGTTCGTCCTGGTCTGGATCGCCCTGGTGGTGTTCACCGTCGAGGCGGTCAACCACCGCCGCCGCCAGCTGCGCCTCACCGTCGAGGCCACCACCGCGAGCTAGCAGCGTCGCCCGAGGAACGAGGGCGGCGCGTGGGCTGGCGAAGGTCGAGCAAGCCGCGCGGCTGAGGAACGAAGCCGCGACCGGCGGGTCGAGACCCAGTAGCTAGGAGGAACGGACAGCCACCAGGTCGGCGAACGCCTCGAGCGCGTCGCGCACCGGGCCAGGGGGTACGACGGCGAGGTGGGCCTTGGCCTCGTGCGCGCGGGCGATCACGTAGTCGCGGGCCTGGCCGAGGGCCGGGTGGGCCCGCAGCAGGCGCAGCGCCTCGGCGTGCCGGTCGTCATCGGTGAGGTCGCCGCCGAGCAGCTCGAGCAGGCGCGCGTCCGCGGGGTCGGTCGAGGCCCGCGCCATCAGCACCGGCAGCGTGGGCACGCCCTCGCGGAGGTCGGTGCCGGGCGTCTTCCCGGACTCGCCGGAGTCGGAGGCGATGTCGAGGATGTCGTCGGAGAGCTGGAACGCCGAGCCGACGATCTCGCCGTACGCCGTCAGCGCCTCCTCGACCTCGCGGCTGGCGCCGCCGAACCGGGCGCCGTAGTGCGCCGAGGTCGCGATCAGCGAGCCGGTCTTGCCGGCGACCACGTCGAGGTAGTGGGCGAGCGGGTCCTCGCCCGGCCCGGGCTGCACGGTCTCCAGGATCTGGCCCTCGACCAGCCGGGTGAACGTCCGGGCCTGGACGCGGACGGCGTCCGGGCCGAGCTCGGCCGTCAGCTCGGAGGACTTCGAGAACAGGAAG
Organism: Nocardioides sp. JS614; assembly: GCF_000015265.1. Lineage (NCBI taxonomy): Bacteria > Bacillati > Actinomycetota > Actinomycetes > Propionibacteriales > Nocardioidaceae > Nocardioides > Nocardioides sp. JS614. The sequence goes on along the minus strand of NC_008699.1, from coordinate 567,212 downwards.
TCCCCGGTGAGGATCGCGACGTGGTTGTCCCAACGGGCGTTGGCCGAGACCGCGCCGCGGCGCAGCTCGGCCTCGTCCATCACGTCGTCGTGGTACAGCGACGCCAGGTGGGTCAGCTCCACGACGCACGCCGCAGTGATCACCTCGTCGGCGTCGGGGTGCTCCCCGGTCTCGGCGGCCAGCAGCACCAGCAGCGGCCGGAACCGCTTCCCGCCGGCCGCCATCAGGTGGCTGGCGGTCTCGCTGACGAAGCCCGCGCGGCTGACCACGTGGCCGGCCAGGGCGACCTCGACCGCGGCCATGCGGTCACGCAACCGGGAGGCGAGAGCCTCGTCGGTGACGGGGAGCGCCAATCCGGAGGAAGCAGGGGTCACCTGACGAATTGTCCTGCATTGGCGGCGAGATCGAGCACCGGTCCGGGAACGACACCGAGCACCAGGGTCGCGGCCACGCCGACGAAGATCGTCGCCGAGGTCAGGACCGAGGGCTTCGTGACGCTCGCGACCTCACCCTGGGCACTGACGTCGTCGTCCTCGAAGAACATCAGCAGGATCACCCGCACGTAGAAGAACACCGCGATGATGCTGCACAGCACGGCTGCGATGACCACGGGCCAGGCGCCGGCGGCGAGGGCCACCGTGAAGACCGCCCACTTGCCGACGAAGCCGGCGGTCAGCGGGATGCCGGCCATCGAGAGCAGGAAGAACGCGAACACCCCGGCGACCAGCGGGGAGCGGCGCCCGATCCCCCGCCAGCGCACGAACTGGCCGGCCTCGCCGCCCGCGTCGCGCACCAGGGTGACGACCGCGAACGCGCCGACGACCGCGAAGCCGTAGGTGACGAGGTAGAAGAGCACCGCCTGCAGCGAGGTCACCTCGCCGTCGGCCAGCTCGGAGGCCTGCTGCACGCCGAGCACGCCGGTGAGCAGGAAGCCGGTGTGGGCCACCGACGAGTAGGCGAGCATCCGCTTCATGTCGGTCTGGACGATCGCGATGAGCGCACCCACGAGCATCGTGAGGATCGCGATGATCCACAGCATCGGCTGCCAGCTCCACCGGTCGGAGCCGAAGGCGACGTAGAACAGCCGGAGCATCGCGCCGAACGCCGCGATCTTCGTGCCGGCCGCCATGAAGGCGGTGACCGCGGTGGGCGCGCCCTGGTAGACGTCGGGCGTCCAGGAGTGGAACGGCACCGCGCCGACCTTGAACAGCAGCCCGACCGAGAGCATGCCGATGCCGATCAGCAGCAGGGTCTGGTTGCCGACGTCGTCGCGCACCGCCTCGTTGATCTCGGCGAAGCCCATCGAGCCGGAGAAGCCGTAGACGAGCGCGGCACCGTAGAGGAAGAACCCGGAGGAGAAGGCGCCGAGCATGAAGTACTTCAGCGCCGCCTCCTGGCTCAGCAGCCGGCGGCGCCGGGCGAGCCCGGAGAGCAGGTACAGCGGGAGCGAGAGCACCTCGAGGGCGACGAACAGCGTCAGCAGGTCGTTCGCGGCCGCGAACAGCATCATGCCGCCCAGCGCGAACATCATCAGCGGGTAGACCTCGGTGTGCTCCAGGCCGCGCGTCGACGCCTGCCGCTCGGCCTCGGTGCCGGGCAGCGCGGCGGCCTGGCCGGCGAACGCCGAGACCCCGCCCTCGAGCCGGCGCTCGGCGAACAGCAGCGCGCCACCGAGCGCGAAGACCAGCAGCATCCCCCAGATGAACAGCGCCGGGCCGTCGACCGCGATGGTGCCCTCGACGTCGATGGCGCCGCGGGCGGCCCCGTCCCCGAGCACGTCAAGGTCGCGGGCCACGAGGATCGTGCCGACCAGGGCGACGACCACGCCGGCGATCGCCAGCGCGGCCTGCACGAGGTAGCGCTGGGCGCGGGGCACGAACCCCTCGACGAGCACGCCGACGGCGGCGACGCCGAAGACCACGAGGAGCGGCCAGACGTCGCCGTACTCGATCGTGGGCTTGATGAAGTCCATCAGTGCGCACCTTCCTCGGCGTGGTCAGCGACCGTCGGAGCCTCGTCGGACACGCCGACGTGTTGCAGCAGGGAGTCGACCGTCGGATTGCTGACGTCGAGCAGTGGCATCGGGAAGAAGCCGAAGAACACCAGCGCGGCGATCAGGGGCACCACCGCGACCAGCTCGCGCCGGTTCAGGTCGGTCATCGCCTCGTCGCCCGGCGTCGCCGGCCCGGTCATCGTGCGCTGGTAGAGCCAGAGCACGTAGATCGCGGCGAGCACGATGCCCGTGACGGCGATCGCGCCGACCCACCAGTGGTAGTCGAAGGCCGAGATCAGCACGAGGATCTCGGAGACGAACTGGCTCAGGCCAGGCAGGCCCAGCGTGGAGAGCCCGGCGACCAGGAACAGCCCGGCGAGCAGCGGCGCCTTGGTCTCGACGCCGGCGATCTGGCTGATCAGCTGGGTGCCCTTGCGCCGGATCAGGTAGCCGGCGATCAGGAAGAGCGCCGCCGTGCCGACACCGTGGTTGACCATGTAGAGGATCGCGCCGGACCCGCCCTGGCTGCTGAACGCGAAGATGCCCAGGGTGATGAAGCCGAAGTGGCTCAGCGAGGTCAGGCCGATCAGGCGCAGGATGTCGTCCTGGCCGATCGCGACCAGCGCGCCGTACACGATCGAGACCAGCGCGAGCGCGACGACGACCGGCGTCGCCCACTGCGAGGCCTCCGGGAACAGGCCCAGGCCGAAGCGCAGCATCCCGAAGGTGCCGATCTTGTCGAGAATGCAGACCAGCAGCACGCTGGTGCCGGGCGTCGCCTTCTCGGTCGTGTCGGCCAGCCAGGTGTGCAGCGGGAACAGCGGGGCCTTCACCGCGAACGCGATCATGAACCCGACGAACAGCCAGCGCTCGGTGTTGGTGCTCAGGTCGAGCTGCTGCAGGTCGGAGAGCAGGTAGGACGGGTTGCCGGCGTCGGCCGAGACGACGTAGAGCCCGATCACCGACGCCAGCAGCACCAGGCCGCCGCCGAGCTGATACATGAGGAACTTCAGCGCGGCGCGACCGCGACCGGCCTGGCCGAAGCGGCCGATGAGGAAGTACGCCGGGATCAGCGTCGCCTCGAAGACCATGTAGAAGAGGAAGACGTCGGTGGCGGCGAACACCGCGAGGGAGAACGACTCGAGCGCGAGCGCCCAGGCCACGAAGGCCGCGGACGAGCGGTCGTCGGCGTCGTTCCAGGTGGCCACCAGCACCAACGGGACCAGGGCGACCGTCATCAGGATGAGCAGCAGCCCGAGGCCGTCGACGCCCAGGGCGTAGTTGACGCCGAAGGCCTCGATCCAGGTGTGCGTCTCGGTCAGCTGCATGCCGTCGCCGGTGTCGTACTGGACGGCGATCGCGATGCCCACGGCGAGCGTGAGGAGCGCGAACAGCAGCCCGACCTGCTTGGGCAGCGCCGACCCGGTCGCCCGGGGCACGAACGCCGTCACCAGGGCGCCGACCAGCGGCAGCACCCAGAGCGCGGTGAGCCAGGGAAGGTCGTTCATGCGAGATTCACCGCCAGGAGAGCGAGGACGACGATGAGGGCGCCGCCGAGGAGGGACAGGGCGTAGGTGCGGACGAAGCCGTTCTGGACCCGCCGGGCGACCCCGGCGAAGGACCCGAGCGCGACCGGGCCGCCGGTGAAGGTGCCGTCGATGACGTGCTTGTCGATCGTCAGGAGCCCACCCACCAGGTGGCGACCGGGGTTCACGACCAAGCCGTCGTTGATCTGGTTGCCGTAGAGCTCCTCACGGGCCGCCCGGGTCACGAACGACACGTCCTGCGGAGCGGTCCGCGGGATCTCGCGCCGGCCGAACAGCATCCAGGCGAGCGCGACACCGGCGCCGACGACGACCACGATGATCGCGGTGACCAGGAGGGCGGGCACCGGTGGGTCGTCGTGGGCGCCGACCCCGACGACGGGCGCCAGGAAGTCCTGGATCCAGTCGCCGGCGAGCATCAGGCCGCCGAGGACCGAGAGTGCCGCGAGGACGACCAGCGGCACCGTCATCACCGAGGGTGACTCGTGGGGGTGCACGTCCTTCTCCCAGCGCCGGTCGTCACCGAAGAAGGTCATCAGCATCATCCGGGTCATGTAGAACCCGGTGACGCCGGCGCCGATGATCGCGCAGAGTCCGACCAGCCAGTTGTCGGCCAGCGCGGTCTCGATGATCTTGTCCTTCGACCAGAACCCGGAGAAGCCCGGGAACCCGATGATCGCGAGGTAGCCCATCGCGAAGGTCAGGAAGGTCACCGGCATCATCTTGCGCAGCGCGCCGTAGTGGCGCATGTCGACGTCGTCGTTCATGCCGTGCATGACCGAGCCGGCTCCGAGGAACATGTTGGCCTTGAAGAAGCCGTGCGTCAGCAGGTGGAAGATCGCGAACGCGTAGCCCGCTGCGCCCAGGCCGGCGCCGAGCATCATGTATCCGATCTGGCTCATCGTCGAGCCCGCCAGGCCCTTCTTGATGTCGTCCTTGGCGCATCCGATCGCAGCACCCCAGAGGATCGAGATCAGGGCGACCACCACGACGGCGGTCTGCGCGTGCGGCGCCGCCTCGAAGATGAAGTTCGAGCGGACGATCAGGTAGACGCCCGCGGTCACCATGGTCGCGGCGTGGATCAGCGCCGACACCGGCGTCGGGCCTTCCATCGCGTCGAGCAGCCAGGCCTGCAGCGGGAACTGGGCGGACTTGGCGCAGGCGCCGAGCAGGAGCAGCAGCCCGAGGATGGTGAGCTGGGTGTCCGAGGCGCCCGGTGCGTTCGCACTGATCACGGTGAAGCTCGTCGACCCGAAGGTCACGTAGAACATCATGATCGCCGTCGACATGCCCATGTCGCCGACCCGGTTGATGACGAAGGCCTTCTTCCCTGCCGCCGCGGCCGACGGCCGGTGCTGCCAGAAGCCGATGAGGAGGTACGACGCGAGGCCGACACCCTCCCAGCCGAGGAACAGCCCGAGGTAGTTCTCCGAGAGCACCAGCAGCAGCATCGCCGCGACGAACAGGTTCAGGTAGCCGAAGAACCGGCGACGACGCGGGTCGTGGGCCATGTAGCCGATCGAGTAGACGTGGATCAGCGATCCGACACCGGTGATCAGCAGCAGGAACAGCGCCGACAGCGGGTCGTACAGCAGGTCCATGCCCACGTCGAGGTGACCGGTCTGGAACCAGGTGAACACGTGCTGGTTGAACTGGCGATCGCCTTCGTCACGGCCGAGCAGGTCGAAGAACAGGACCAGCGACAGGATGAAGGACACGACCGGCAGGAGCGTGCCGAGCAGGTGCCCCCACTTGTCGGTGTACCTGCCACCGACCAGCAGGATCGCGGCGCCGGCGAGCGGCAGCGCGACCACCAGCCACAGCAGCGAGTAGACGCCGTCGGCGCTCGCGGCGTGCACCACCGGGATGGCGCCCTCGTTCAATGCGTACATGTGAGCGTGGCTCCTAGTACTTCAGCAGGCTGGCGTCGTCGACCGAGGCCGAGCGGCGGGTCCGGAAGATGGTCATGATGATCGCGAGCCCCACGACCACCTCGGCGGCGGCGACGACCATCACGAAGAACGCGGCGATCTGCCCGTCGAGGTTGCCGTGCTGGCGGGCGAAGGCGACCAGTGCGAGGTTCGAGGCGTTGAGCATCAGCTCGACGCACATGAAGACCACGATCGCGTTGCGCCGGATCAGCACGCCGACGCAGCCGATGGTGAACAGGATCCCCGAGAGGACCACGTAGGCCGTCACGTTCATTCGGCGTCCTCTCCGGTGGCGGGGGTGACCTCGGTCGTGGTGGCCGGGGCCACGGCGTCACGACCCGCGTGGGTCGCCCCGCTGAGCGTGCCCTGGATCTCGTCGATGTCCTCGGCCATGGCCGGGCCCGAGCGGACCGTGCCACGGGCCGCGAGCACGCGCGAGACCGACGACTCGGCGGCGGTCCCGTCCGGCAGCAGCGCCGGGGTGTCCACGGCGTTGTGCCGTGCGTAGACGCCGGGCGGCGGCAGTGGCCCCGGGTGGGTGCCCCGCTCGGCGTAGTCCTTCATCCGTTGGGCGGCGAGCGACATCTGCGTCGGCTTCGGGGTGAGCCGCTCGCGGTGAGCGAGCACCATCGCGCCGACGGCCGCGGTGATCAGCAGCGCGCTGGTGACCTCGAAGGCGAACACGTAGCGGGAGAACAGGATGTTGGCGAGCGCCTGGATGTTGCCGCCGGAGTTGGCGTCCTCGAGGCCGACGGCGGTGCCGAGCGAGATCTGGCTGAGGCCGAGCACCATCACCAGGCCCAGGCCGAGGCCGGCGATCGCCGCGAGCACCCGCTGGCCGCGGATCGTCTCGACGACGGAGTCGGACGCGTCGACGCCGACCAGCATCAGCACGAACAGGAACAGCATCAAGATGGCGCCGGTGTAGACGATGATCTGCACCGCGAAGAGGAACGGCGCCTCGAGGGCGGCGTAGAGCACCGCGAGCGACATCATCACGACGGCCAGCAGCAGCGCGGCGTGCACCGCCTTGCGGACGAAGAGGAGGCCGAGCGCCGCGATCACCATCACGGGGGCGAGGATCCAGAACGCGATCATGCTCCCGCCTCCGTGCTCGACCCGGGGGCGGTCGGCGCCGGCGCCGCGAACTCGCCGCGGTAGTAGGCGCCCTCGTCGTCGCCGAGGCGCATCGGGTGCGGCGGCTGCTCCATGCCGGGCAGCAGCGGGGCCAGCAGGTCGGACTTCTCGTAGATGAGGTCGGCCCGGTTGTCGTCGGCCAGCTCGTACTCGTTGGTCATCGTCAGCGCCCGGGTCGGGCAGGCCTCGATGCACAGCCCACAGAGGATGCAGCGCAGGTAGTTGATCTGGTAGACGCGCCCGTAGCGCTCGCCGGGGCTGAACCGCTCCCCGCCGTCCGGGTCGTCGCTGTTGGACGCGCCCTCGACGTAGATCGCGTCGGCCGGGCAGGCCCACGCGCACAGCTCGCAGCCCACGCACTTCTCGAGGCCGTCCGGCCAGCGGTTGAGCTGGTGACGACCGTGGAAGCGCGGAGCGGTCGGGTACTTGTCGAACGGGTACTGCTCGGTGACGACCTTCTTGAACATGGTCCGGAAGGTGACGCCGAACCCGGCGATCGGGTCCCAGAACTGCTCGCGCATGCTCTTGGGCTCGGGACTGCCAGCCATCAGATCTCCTCCCCCGCGCTGCGGGTGGCAGCGCTGGGCTGTGGCATCGACGAGGCGATGGGTGAACTGCGGTCGAACGTGAGCGGGACCGCGGCCCCGCGGACCGGACCGCCGGCCGGCATCGGGGGTACGGGGTACCCGCCGGCAGGCGCGGCCTCCGGCACCGTGGTCGGCTGCTCCTCGGCGGCCCCGCCGATGAAGAACAGGACCAGGAAGACCACGGCGAGGGCGCCGATGCCGATCAGCAGGTAGCGCCGGTCGACGCCGCCGTCGAGCGAGATCGACCGGATCGTCGCGACCGCGACGATCCAGACCAGCGCGACCGGGATCAGCCGCTTCCACCCGAACGCCATGAACTGGTCGTAGCGCAGGCGGGGCAGGGTGCCGCGGAGCCAGATGAAGATGAAGACGAAGAACAAGACCTTGCCGAGGAACCACAGCAGTGGCCAGTAGCCCTCGTTCGCGCCCGCCCAGGCGTGGTCGAGCCAGAACGGCGCGTGCCAGCCGCCGAGGAACAGGGTGGTCGCGACGGCGGACACGGTCGCCATGTTGATGTACTCGGCCAGGAAGAACAGGGCGAAGGTCATCGAGGAGTACTCGGTGTGGAACCCGCCCACCAGCTCACCCTCGGCCTCGGGGAGGTCGAACGGCGCGCGGTTGGTCTCGCCGACCATCGCGATCAGGTAGATCACGAACGAGGGCACCAGGATCAGCCCGTACCAGAGGTTGTCCTGGGCCGCGACGATCTCCGAGGTCGACATCGAGCCGGCGTACAGGAACACCGCGACCAGCGCGAGGCCCATCGCGACCTCGTAGGAGATCATCTGGGCGCTCGAGCGCAGGCCGCCGAGCAGGGAGTACGTCGAACCGCTCGACCATCCCCCGAGCACGATGCCGTAGATGCCGATCGAGGCGATCGCCATGACGAACAGCACGGCGACCGGCATGTCGGTGAGCTGGAGCGGCGTGCGGGTGTCGGTGAACGGGATCGTCACCTCGGGCCCGAACGGGATCACCGAGAACGTGATGAAGGACGGGATCACGGCGATCACCGGGGCGATCAGGTAGACGGCCTTGTCGGCCGCCTTCGGGATGATGCCCTCCTTGAAGATCAGCTTGAGGGCGTCGGCCAGCGACTGCAGGAGCCCGAAGGGTCCGTTGACGTTGGGCCCGGGCCGGTGCTGCATCCGGCCGACCACGCGCCGCTCGAACCAGATGTTGAACAGCGTCAGCAGCAGGAGCACGACCAGGATCAGCACGGCCTTGAGCCCGATCACCCACCACGCGTCGTGCCCGAACTGCGAGAGGGCGTCGGTCGCCATCGGGAGCGGTGCGGTCAGGGTGTTCATGCGTCGGCCCCCTTCGCGACGGTCACGCGACTGCCGGGCGAGGCCAGGTCGGCCAGCACCCCGTTGCCGAAGGAGTTCGCAGGCACCCACACCACCCCGTCGTCGAGGTCGGCGGGCTCGGCCGGCAGCGTCACCGAGCCGCGGTCACCGGTGAGCGTGACGGTCGGGCCGACGGCGTCGTACGTCGCGCGGCCGAGCCGGGCCACGGGCTTGCGACCGGTGGCGCGGTAGGCCTTGTCACCGTCCTGCATGACGCCGTTGTCGATCAGCAGCTTCCACGTGGCCAGCGCGAGGCCCTCCCCCACGGGCGCGGTCGGCGCGGACACGGTGTCCAGGGCAGCGCGCTGGCCGTCCCAGGGACCCATCTCCTCCATCTGCGCGCGGGCCTCCTCGACGGTCCGGAAGCCGAGCTCGCGGCCGGCCCCCAGCGCGCTGAGCTCCTCGGCGATGCCGGCCAGGATCCGCAGGTCGGGCAGCGACGTGGGGCGGCTGAACACCGCCGGGAACGGGCGCGGCCGGCCCTCCCAGCTCACGAACGTGCCGGCCCGGTCGGCGACCGGCGCCACGGGGAAGACCACGTCCGCGGCGCGGGTCAGCTCGGTCTCGCGCAGCTCGAGCGCCACCACGAACGACGCGGCCTCGACGGCGGCCCGGGTGGCGGCCGGGTCGGAGGTGTCGTCGGGGTCGACGCCGCCGACGACCAGGCCGCGGACCTCTCCGGCGCGCAGCGCGGCGACGATCGCGTCGGCGTCGCGGCCGGGTGCGTCCGGCAGCGAGTCGACGCCCCACGTGGTGGCGGCATCGACCCGGGCCCCGGCGTCGGCAACCGGACGGCCGCCGGGCAGCAGGTTGGGCAGGCAGCCGGTCTCGACGGCACCGCGGTCGCCGGCCCGGCGCGGCACCCAGGCCAGGCGGGCGCCGGTCCGGGCGGCCAGGGCAGCAGCGGCGCTCAGCGCCCCGGGCACGGTCGCGAGCCGCTCGCCGACCAGGATCACCGCGGTCGAGTCGACACCGAACTCGGCGTGCGAGGACAGCGACTCGAGGGCGGCGGCCTCGTCGCCAGGCGCGGTGCGGAGCAGCTGGCCGCGCATCTTGGTCAGGCTGCGCGTGGCGTACGGCGCGATCGCGACGACGCGGGTGCCGCCACCCGGACGGCCCGGCTTGGAGGCCTTGCGCAGGCGCAGGAAGATCATGCCCGCCTCGTCCTCGGGCTCGAGCCCGGCGAGGACGACCGTCTTCGCGGCCTCCAGGTCGCCGTAGGTGACCCCGCCGTTGCCCGGACCGCGCAGGACGACCTCGGCGGCGAGGAACGACGCCTCCTCGGCCGAGAGCGGCCGGGACCGGAAGTCGATGTCGTTGGTGCCGAGGGACACGCGGGCGAACTTGCTGTAGGCGTAGGCGTCCTCGGCGGTCACCCGACCGCCGGTGAGCACGGCCGTCGCCCCGGCGGCCTGCAGGCCGCGGGCGGCGACAGCGAACGCCTCGGTCCAGGACGCGGGCCGCAGGCCCCCGTCGCCACCGTCCTCGACCCGGTCGCGGACCTGCGGGTAGGTCAGCCGGTCCGGCTCGGTGGCGTAGTGGAACCCGAACCGGTCCTTGTCGGTGATCCACTCCTCGTTGACCTCGGGGTCGTTGCCGGCCAGGCGGCGCATCACGCGCCCGCGCCGGTGGTCGACCCGGATGGCCGAACCGCAGGCGTCGTGCTCGGCGACGCTGGGCGTGGAGACCAGGTCGAAGGGCCGTGAGCGGAAGCGGTAGTCGGCGCTGGTGAGCGCCCCGACCGGGCAGATCTGGATGGTGTTGCCGGAGAAGTAGGACTCGAACGGCTCGCGCTCGTAGATGCCGACCTGCTGGAGCGCGCCCCGCTCGATCAGCGCGATGAACGGGTCACCGGCGATCTGCTCGGAGAAGCGGGTGCACCGCGCGCACAGGATGCAGCGCTCGCGGTCGAGGAGCACCTGCGCGGAGATGTTGATCGGCTTGGGGTAGGTGCGCTTGACCCCGGTGAAGCGGCTCTCGCCACGGCCGTTGGACATCGCCTGGTTCTGCAGGGGGCACTCGCCGCCCTTGTCGCACACCGGGCAGTCCAGCGGGTGGTTGACCAGGAGGAACTCCATGATCCCCTGCTGCGCCTTGTCGGCGACCGGGCTCGTGGCCTGGGTGTTGACGACCATGCCGTCCGCGACCGGCAGCGTGCACGAGGCCTGTGGCTTGGGGAAGCCGCGGCCGTTGCCGGCGTCGGGGATGTCGACCAGGCACTGTCGGCAGGCACCGACCGGCGCCAGCAGCGGGTGGTCGCAGAACCGCGGGATCTGGACGCCGATCTGCTCGGCGGCCCGGATCACCAGGGTCCCCTTGGGGACGTCGACCTGGATCCCGTCGATGGTGACGGAGACCGTGTCGACCGCGGCCTTCTCGGGTGTGCTTGTCATGCCTGGGCTCCGGCTGTCGCGAAGAGGGTGGCCGCCGCCGGGTCGAACGGACAGCCGCCATGGGTGAGGTGGGCGACGTACTCGTCGCGGAAGAACTGGATCGAGCTGACGATCGGGCTGGTGGCGCCGTCTGCCAGGGCGCAGAACGACCGGCCCAGGATGTTGTCGCACTGGTCCAGCAACAGGTCGAGGTCCTCCTCGGTCCCGTCGCCCTTCTCGAGCGCGGTGAGCACCTGGACCAGCCACCAGGTGCCCTCGCGGCACGGGGTGCACTTGCCACAGGACTCGTGCTTGTAGAACTCCGACCAGCGCAGCACGGCGCGGACCACGCAGACCGAGTCGTCGAAGATCTGCAGCGCGCGGGTGCCGAGCATCGAGCCGGCCGACCCGACGCCCTCGAAGTCGAGGGGCACGTCGAGGTGCTCGGCGGTCAGCAGCGGCGTGCTCGACCCGCCGGGGGTCCAGAACTTCAGCTCGTGGCCCTCACGGATGCCGCCGGCCAAGTCGATGAGGGTCCGCAGGGTGATGCCCAGCGGGGCTTCGTACTGGCCGGGCCGCTTGACGTGCCCGGAGAGCGAGAAGATGCCGACACCCTTGGACTTCTCGGTGCCCATGGAGGCGAACCAGGCGTGTCCCCGGCCGATGATGCTCGGCACCGAGGAGATCGACTCGACGTTGTTGATGACGGTCGGGCTCGCGTAGAGGCCGGCGACAGCGGGGAAGGGCGGGCGGAGCCGGGGCTGGCCGCGGCGGCCCTCGAGGCCCTCGAGCAGCGCCGTCTCCTCGCCGCAGATGTAGGCACCCGCACCCGCATGAACGACAACGTCCAGGTCGAAACCGGAGCCGTGGATGTTCGTGCCGAGGTGGCCGGCGGCGTACGCCTCCTGGACCGCGCGCTGCACGCGGCGGATCACGTGAAGGACCTCGCCGCGGATGTAGATGAACGCCTTGTTGGCGCGGATCGCGTAGGAGCTGATGATCACGCCCTCGACGAGCGTGTGCGGGCTGGCCATCATCAACGGGATGTCCTTGCAGGTGCCCGGCTCGGACTCGTCGGCGTTGACGACGAGGTACTTCGGTCGGGGGTTGTCCTGCGGGATGAAGCCCCACTTCATGCCGGTCGGGAAGCCCGCGCCCCCGCGGCCGCGCAGCCCGGACTCCTTCACCGCGTCGATGACCGCGTCGGGCTCCATCGCGAACGCGGTGTCGACGGCGCGGTAGCCGCCGCGTGACTCGTAGGCGGCCAGGGTCCAGGAGCGCTCCTGGTCCCAGTTGTCGGTGAGGACGGGAGTGAGCACGTCGGTCACTGCATCGCTCACTGGGCGTCTCCCTTCTCGGCGGCCGTCTCGGACGTGCCGCTCTCCTTCTCCACCGTGGCGGCCTCGGACGGCGGCGGGCTCGCGTCGGCCGCTGCCTGCTCGACCTGCGCCGGCTCCTCGGGTACGTCGTGTGCGGCCGGACCCTGCTCGGAGGAGGGAGCGGCCCAGCCGCGCTCGCGGGCCAGGCCGAGACCGACCAGCGAGGCCCGCCCGGCCGCGGGTCCCTCGTCGGCGAGGTCGTCGGGGAAGCCGGCGAGGACCCGCTCGGCCTCGCGCCAGGTGACGATCCGCGGGCCGCGGGTCGAGTGGACCTCGTTGCCGGCGCGCAGGTCGTCGATGATCCGGGCGGCGGTGTCCGGGGTCATGTTGTCCATGAACTCCCAGTTGACCATCATCACAGGGGCGTAGTCGCAGGCCGCGTTGCACTCGATGTGCTCGAGGGTGATCTTGCCGTCCTCGGTCGTCTCGTCGTTGCCGACGCCCAGGTCGCTCTTGAGCCGGTCGAAGATCGCGTCGCCGCCCATCACCGCGCACAGCGTGTTGGTGCACACGCCGACGTGGTAGTCGCCGACCGGGCGGCGCTTGTACATGGTGTAGAACGTCGCGACGCCGCTGACCTCGGCTGCGGTGACGCCGAGCAGGTCGGCACACGCCTCGATGCCCTCCGGCGTGATCCGGCCCTCCGCGGACTGGACGAGGTGGAGCATCGGCAGCAGGCCGGAGCGGGGCTCCGGGTAGCGGGCGGCGATCTCCTGCAGCTCGCCGTACGTCTCCTGGGTCAAGCTCATCGGTCGACGCCTCCCATGACCGGATCGATGGACGCGATCGCGACGATGACGTCGGCGACCATGCCGCCCTCGGCCATCACGCTGGTCGCCTGCAGGTTGGTGAACGACGGGTCGCGGAAGTGCGCGCGGAACGGGCGGGTGCCGCCGTCGGACACGACGTGGGCGCCGAGCTCGCCACGCGGGGACTCCACCGGCACGTAGGCCTGGCCGGGCGGCACCCGGAAGCCCTCGGTGACCAGCTTGAAGTGGTGGATCAGCGCCTCCATCGACTCACCCATGATGTGGCGGATGTGGTCGAGGCTGTTGCCCATGCCGTCGCTGCCGATCGCAAGCTGGCTGGGCCAGCCGATCTTCTTGTCCTCGATCATCACCGGGGCGCCGTCGAGACCGGCCAGCCGGTCGGCGGCCTGCTCGATGATCCGCAGCGACTCCCACATCTCGTTCAAGCGGATGCGGAACCGGCCGTAGGAGTCGGAGGTGTCCCACGTCTGGACGTCGAAGTCGTAGGTCTCGTAGCCGCAGTACGGCTGGGTCTTGCGCAGGTCCCACGGGTAGCCGGTGCTGCGCAGCACCGGGCCGGTGAGGCCGAGCGCCAGGCAGCCGGCGAGGTCGAGGTGGCCGATGCCCTCGAGGCGCCCCTTGAAGATCGGGTTCGCGTTGCAGAGGTCGGCGTACTCCGGCAACCGCTTCTTCATCAGCGCCACGAAGCCGCGGATCTCGTCGAGCGCGCCCGGCGGCATGTCCTGGGCGACGCCACCGGGACGGATGAACGCGTGGTTCATCCGCAGGCCGGTGATCAGCTCGAACAGGTCGAGCACCAGCTCGCGCTCGCGGAAGCCGATCGTCATCACGGTCAGCGCACCGAGCTCCATGCCACCGGTCGCGATGGCGACCAGGTGGGAGGAGATCCGGTTGAGCTCCATGAGCAGGACCCGCATGACCTGGGCCTTCTCGGGCACCCGGTCCTCGATGTCGAGGAGCCGCTCGATCCCGAGCACGTAGGTCATCTCGTTGAAGAACGGGCTGAGGTAGTCCATCCGGGTGCAGAACGTCACGCCCTGCGTCCAGGTGCGGTACTCCATGTTCTTCTCGATGCCGGTGTGCAGGTAGCCGATGCCGGCCCGCGCCTCGGTCACCGTCTCGCCCTCGAGCTCGAGGATCAGCCGGAGCACCCCGTGGGTCGAAGGGTGCTGGGGGCCCATGTTGACGACGATGCGCTCCTGCGCCTCGTCCTCGGCCAGGCCCTCGGCGATCGAGTCCCAGTCCTGCCCGGTGACGGTGAAGACCCGGCCCTCGGTCGTCTCGCTGGAGCCGGAGTAGAGATCCTGGTCGGCCATCAGTTGTAGCTCCTCCGCTGGTCGGGCGGGGGGACCGTGCCGCCCTTGTACTCCACGGGAACGCCCCCGAGCGGGTAGTCCTTGCGCTGCGGGTGGCCGGGCCAGTCGTCCGGCATCAGGATGCGGGTGAGCGCCGGGTGGCCGTCGAAGATGATCCCGAACATGTCGTAGGTCTCCCGCTCGTGCCAGTCGTTGGTCGGGTAGACCGGCACGATCGAGGGGATGTGCGGGTCGGCGTCCGGGACGGCGACCTCGAGGCGGATCCGACGGTTGTGGGTCATCGAGAGCAGGTGGTAGACCGCGTGCAGCTCACGACCGGTCTCGTCGGGGTAGTGCACCCCGCTGACGCCGGCGCAGAACTCGAAGCGCAGCCGTTCGTCGTCACGCAGCACCTGTGCCACGGGCAGCAGGTCCTCGCGGCGCAGGTGGAAGGTGATCTCACCCCGGTGGATCACCACCCGCGGAGCCGCGATCTCGAGGCCGGCCTCGCGGGTCGCTGCGGCCAGGCCGTCCGCGACCTCGTCGAACCAGCCGCCATAGGGCCGCTGGGCGTCGCCGGGCAGCACGATCGCCTGGTTGAGGCCGCCGTACCCGCTGGTGTCACCGGTGCCGCGCACGCCGAACATGCCGTGGCGCGCGCCGACCTGATGGACCTCTCCCGTGGGCGCCGGGACGTTCTCCGGGGATTGCTCGACGGCCGGCTGCTCGGGTCCCTTCGGGCCCGGCTTCACGTCGCTGGAGTCGTCGCTCACCGCAGCTGGCCCTTCATCTCGGAGGTGGGGAGCGCGCGCAGCGCCGCCGTCTCGAGCTCCTCGATCTCGGCCGCGCGGTGGGCGCCCATCTTGGTGTGCTGGACCTTGTCGTGCAGCTTCAAGATCGCGTCGATGAGCATCTGCGGCCGGGGTGGGCAACCGGGGAGGTACATGTCGACCGGGACGACGTGGTCGACGCCCTGCACGACCGCGTAGTTGTTGAACATGCCGCCGCTGCTGGCGCACACACCCATCGCCAGCACCCACTTGGGCTCGGGCATCTGGTCGTAGATCTGGCGCAGCACCGGGGCCATCTTCTGGCTCACCCGGCCGGCGACGATCATCACGTCGGCCTGGCGGGGGCTGGCCCGGAACACCTCCATGCCGAAGCGGCCCAGGTCGTGCTTGGGGCCGCCACTGGTCATCATCTCGATCGCGCAGCAGGCGAGGCCGAAGGACGCCGGCCAGAACGAGGCCTTGCGCATGTAGCCCGCCAGGCCCTCGACGGTCGAGAGCAGCACCCCGCTCGGGAGCTTCTCCTCAATTCCCATCAGTTGGTTCCTCTCAGTCCCAATCGAGCCCGCCGCGGCGCCACACGTAGGCATAGGCGACGAAGACCGTGGCGATGAACAAGACCATCTCGACCAGCCCGAAGAACTTCAGCTCGTCGAACTGCACGGCCCACGGGTAGAGGAAGACGATCTCGATGTCGAAGACGATGAAGAGCATCGCGGTGATGTAGTACTTGATCGGGAACCGCCCGCCGCCGACCGCCTGCGGAGTCGGCTCGATGCCGCACTCGTAGGAGTCCAGCTTGACCCGGTTGTACCGGGTGGGGCCGACCGCGAAGGCCATCACCGCGCCGCCGAGGGCGAAGACGGTCGCCAGGACGACCAGGACGACCACGGGCGTGTAGAGCTCCATGCCGCGCCTTTCTAGATCTGTGCCGCTGCGCCCGTCGGGCCCCAGTCCGGCTCGGACCCGTTTGTGACTTTGTGAACACAATCACGAGGGTGGCGCGAGAGACAGTTAACCATTCCACTTCGGCATCCGCACGCGCGGGTCAGGTATCCCGGCACGACACTCCGAAACGGTCGTTGACCTGCGGATTTAGTCAACGAGGACGTGGCCTAAATGACGCCCGTGGCGGCGCGCGGATGCCGGCTCCCAGCTGCTCTCACCGGGCCCTGAAACGGGCCCCGAGACGGGTCCCGGACGGGTCCCGAGACGGGACGCCGGAGCACCCCCGAGGGCGTCGGCCGAGCCGTCGGACCTACCGGGTGGCGCGGTGCAGGGCGACGATGCCGCCGGAGAGGTTGCGCCAGGCCGGAGCCCGCCAGCCCGCCTCGGCGACCATCGCGGCCAGGCCCTCCTGGTCGGGCCAGGCACGGATCGACTCGGCGAGGTAGACGTAGGCGTCCGGTGCGGAGGAGACGGCGCGGGCGATCGACGGCAGGGCCCGCATCAGGTACTCGAGGTAGACGGTGCGGAACGGCGCGAACGTCGGATGGCTGAACTCGCACACGACCAGCCGGCCACCGGGCCGGGTCACCCGGTGCAGCTCGCGCAGGCCGGAAAGCGGGTCGACGATGTTGCGCAGCCCGAAGGAGATGGTGACCGCGTCGAAGGTCGCGTCGGCGAACGGCAGCCGGGTGCCGTCACCGGCCGTGAACGGCAGGTGCGGCAGCGCCGACTTGCCGACCCGCAGCATGCCGAGCGAGAAGTCGCACGGCACCACGCTCGCGCCGCGGTCGGCGAACGGCTGGCTCGACGTACCGGTGCCCGCCGCGAGGTCGAGGACCCGCTCGCCGGGCTGCGGGTCGACGGCCGCGATGACGGCCCTGCGCCAGCGGCGGTCCTGCCCCATCGAGAGCACGTCGTTGGTGACGTCGTAGCGCCGGGCGACCGCATCGAACATGCGACGGACGTCGGAGGGCTGCTTGTCGAGCTCGGCACGGACCACGGGCAGAGACTACGACCCGGCCGGCTCGCCCCGCCCTCCGCGTCCCGGGTCACAGCTTGGTCACGACCGCGGGAACTCGCCGCGCGGGTGCAACCGAGCGCCCGCTCCGGGCGTCACCCTCGTGTCGGACTCGTCTACTTCCCCAGGAGAGCTCCATGTTGCTCGCGCGTCGCCTGCTGCTCCTCGTCGCGGTGGCCGCGCTGCTGTGCGCCGCAGCCTTCGTGGCCGGGGACGCGCTGGACGGCGGCTCCTCGGCGCGACCCGCCGCCTCCGGGGCCGGCGCCGCGTCCACCGACCAGCCGGCGACCACCGATCCGACCGCGGCGCCGAGCTCCTCCGACCCCACCGCGACACCCGGCAGCAGCCCCACCGACGCTCCCGCCCCCACGGCCGCCGACGAACCGACCCGGCAGCCCACCCACCTGCCCACCCGCCAGCCCACGCTCGTACCGGGCCCGCGCCTGCTGGGCCCGGGCGACCAGGGCGACGAGGTCCGCGACCTGCAGGCCCGCCTCAAGCAGATCTACTGGTTCAACACCGACGTCACCGGCGTCTACGGCGACGTCACCGCCACCGCCGTACGCGGCTTCCAGGCCAAGCGGGAGATCCCGGTCACCGGCGAGGTCGACCAGCGCACCCTGGACCGGCTCCGCGCGATGACGAGCACCCCGACCGGCGCCGAGCTGCACAACCGCGGCAACACGCCGGGCGCCCTCGATGCGCGCTGCCGGACCGGTCGGGTGCTCTGCATCGACAAGACCAGCTCGACCCTGCGCTGGGTGGTCGACGGGACGGTGCGACAGACCCTGGACGTCCGGTTCGGCGCGTCGACGACCCCGACGCGGGAGGGTGTCTTCCACGTGTACCTGAAGGACGCCGACCACGTCTCGCGGCTCTACGGCTCGGCGATGCCGTACTCGATGTTCTTCTCCGGCGGCCAGGCGGTGCACTACTCGTCGGACTTCGCCGCCGTCGGGTACGCCGGCGCCTCGCACGGCTGCGTCAACGTGCGCGACTACGACGCGCTCGGCCTGCTCTACGGGCAGGTCCGCGTGGGCGACACGGTCGTCGTGTACTGGTCCTGACCGGGACCCTCGGCAGGGTCCTCAGGAGCCCTGGAGGTCGTCGAGCAGACCGTCCGCGGTGGCGACGAGATCCTCGGCGTCGACGTCCGGCGCCCCGATCTGGACGGTGCGTCCGTCCCGGGTGACCTGGCACTGGCTGAAGACCGGGTCGGCCGGGCCGGCGTCGGTCGACCCCTGCCCGTAGCTGAGGATGCAGACCCCGTCGCCGACGTTGGTGACCTCGTTCGCGGGCGCGCCGCCGGAGGCCTCGGGGTCGGGGATGCTGTTCGGCGCGAAGGCGCCGCCCTCGGCGTCGAAGACCTGCACGAACACGGCCTTGGTGCCGTCGAGGACGTACGTGCGGGTGGCGGCCGCGTGACCCAGCACCTCCGGCAGCACCCGGTTGCCGTAGGCGCTGTTGGACTTCTCCTGCTCGGCGATCGAGTCGGCCTGGTCGGCGTAGTCGCCACCCTCGAAGGACGCGGGGTCGTCGGCGGCGGCGTACCCGCCCGGCAGGGTGTCCGGGAGCACGAGCCGGGCAGCGCCGTCGTCCTCGCCGACCGCCTTCGGCAGCGCGATCGCAAAGAGGGCGAGCAACCCGAGCGCGATCACGCCGATGGCGATCCCCGCCCAGGTGGAGGGACGGCCGGACGTCGGGGCGGAGGTGCGGCTGGTCACGTCCGGCGACGCTACCGGGCCCGTGGGTGCGGAGGTTGGCGGGGTCCGTGAGTACCCTCGGCAGGGTGACGAGCAGCCCCACACCCGGCGATCCGCCGCCGGCCCCGGCGGACGCGCTCGTCG
Source organism: Nocardioides sp. JS614 (assembly GCF_000015265.1). Lineage (NCBI taxonomy): Bacteria > Bacillati > Actinomycetota > Actinomycetes > Propionibacteriales > Nocardioidaceae > Nocardioides > Nocardioides sp. JS614. Next base: position 548,254 of record NC_008699.1, on the reverse strand, counting down.
TCCGCACGGTCCGCCTCGATCTCGACCAGGCGGCGAGCCTGCTGGACCTGGTCCCGGCCGACCGGCCGGTCACCTGGTTGCGGCGGGGCGACGGCCTGGTCGGTTGGGGCGTCGCCGCCCAGGTGCGCACCAGCGGGGCCACCCGGTTCGCCGACGCCGTGAAGTGGTGGAGCGAGACCATCGCTCGGGCGGACGTGCACGACGACGTCAACGAGCCTGGCACCGGCCTCGTGTCGTTCGGGTCGTTCGCGTTCGCCGACGACCCGGGCGACTCGATCCTGGTCCTCCCCCGCGTGGTCGTCGGACGCCGCGGCGACGTCACGTGGCTCACCACGGTCGGCGAGGTCGGACCCCCGCTCGGGCCGGTGGAGCGTCCAGCGGCCCCGGCCGCGGTCAGCTTCGCCGACGGCGCGCTGAACGGCGAGCAGTGGATGTCCGTGGTCGCCGACGCCGTGGCACGGATCAACGCCGGCGACCTGGAGAAGGTCGTGCTCGCTCGGGACCTGGTCGCCACGGCGAGCGACCCGGTCGACGTACGCTGGCCGTTGGGCCGGCTCGGCGAGACCTATCCGATGTGCTGGACGTTCCACGTCGACGGCATGTTCGGGGCGACCCCGGAGATGCTGGTGCGCCGCGAGCGCGGCCTGGTGACCTCGCGGGTGCTGGCCGGCACCATCCGCCGCACCGGCGACCACGAGCGCGACCTGGCCCTGGCCGCGACCCTGGCCCATTCCTCCAAGGACCTCGAGGAGCACGAGTACGCCGTCCGCTCGGTCGCCGACGCGCTCGAGCCGCACTGCTCGTCGATGAACGTGCCCGAGGCTCCGTTCGTGCTGCACCTGCCGAACGTCATGCACCTGGCGACCGACGTGGCCGGCGTGGTCCATGACGCGGCCACCGTGTCCTCGCTCCAGCTCGCCGAGGCGCTGCACCCGTCGGCCGCCGTCGGCGGCACGCCGACCCCGGTCGCGACCGCGTTGATCGCGGACATCGAGGGCATGGACCGCGACCGCTACGCCGGGCCGGTCGGGTGGATGGACGCCTCCGGCGACGGCGAGTGGGGCATCGCCCTGCGCTCCGCCCGTCTCGAGGGCCGCACCGTCCGGCTGTTCGCCGGCTGCGGCATCGTCGCCGACTCCGACCCAGCCGCGGAGCTCGCCGAGGCCCAGGCCAAGTTCGTCCCGGTCCGCGACGCGCTCACCGCGTCCTGACGGACCGGCGGGCGGTTTCCCCGGTTCACCGGGGAAGTTGGAACTTCTGGCCCGAAGTTTCGGGTCAACAGTTCCGGTTTCCCCGGTTCACCGGGGAAACCGACCCCGCGGCGCCCGGGCTACAGGTCGTGGCCGTCGGGGCGCCGGACGTACTCCAGGCCCTCCTTCGGGAGGAACTTGTCCATGTGCCCGTCGATGATGCCGAGGCCGGCCTCGCTGTAGACCCGGTCGTGGATGGCCAGGTTGCGCGGCGCCCTCACGGCCCGGGCGAAGTCGATCGCCTCGGACGCCTTCAGCCACGGCCCGGACACGGGCACCAGCAGCACGTCGACGTCCTCGCCGGGCTCGGTCAGGGCGTCGCCAGGGTGGTACACCTTGCGGTCCCCGAGGGTGAGCACGTAGCCGCTGTTGAAGAACCGCGGGAACTCCGGGTGGATCACCGCGTGCAGCTCCCCGACGGCGCGCACCGGGACGCCGACGTCGAAGGTCTCGCCGGGGGCGACGACGGTGAGCCGCTCGGCCACCGCCGGGACGTCCTCGCGGACGTGGGCCGCCACGGCCTCGATCGTGAACACCGGAGCGTCGGTGGCGAGCAGGTGGTCGGGCAGGTAGTGGTCGGCGTGCTCGTGGGTGATCAGCACCGCATCCGCCCCGTCCAGGGCGGCGGGGTCGGTGAACACGCCGGGGTCGAGGACGACCGTCGTGCCGGCGTGCTCGACCCGGACGCAGGCGTGGCCGAACTTCGTGATCCTCATGCGGCCCACGGTAATCCGGTGGCCCTCGCCGTCCGGGTCCCGGGATGATCCCAGGGTGCTCGAGGTGGTCCTCTCCGGTCTCGTCACCGGCTGGGCGATCGCCATCCCGATCGGCGCCGTCGGGGCGTTCCTCGTCACGCTCTCGGCGCGCACCTCGTTCCGCGTCGGCGGGGCGGGTGCGCTCGGGGTGGCGACCGTCGACGGCGGGTACGCCGCGCTCGCGGTCGTCGCGGGAAGCGCGATCGCGGCCGCGCTGGAGCCGGTCAGCCGGGCGCTGAGCATCGCGAGCGGCCTGGTGCTGCTCGGCGTCGCCGGTCTGACCGCTGCCCACGCCCTCCGGTCCGCCGGCCGGGTGCGCGAGGTCCCATCGCTGCGGCCGCGGACGGCGTACGCGATGTTCCTCGGCATCACGGCGGTGAACCCGACGACCGTCGTGTACTTCGCCGCCGTCGTCCTCGGCAACCAGGGCCTCGTCGCCGGACCGGCCGAGGGCGTGGTGTTCGTGCTCGCGGCGTTCCTCGCCAGTGCGTCCTGGCAGCTGCTGCTCGCCGGCGGGGGCGCCGCCCTCGGCCGGATCGCGACCGGCCACCGGGCCCACCTCGTCACCGGCCTGGTTTCGGCGGTGGTCGTCGCCGGGCTCGCCGTCCATACGATGCTCGCGTGACCGCGCCCGCCCCCGACGTCCGGCTCCGCGCGGCGGTGCCGGCCGACGCCGCCGCGTGCGCCGCGATGCACGCCGCCTGCTGGCGCGAGGCTTACGCGCCGTACGTCGACGCCGCGCTGCTCGAGCAGCGGGTCACGGACCTGGACCGCTGGGTGGCGGCCTGGACCAAGCACCTCGTCGACGGCCCGCCACGGGTGCTGGCCGAGGCGGGCGGCGAGCCGGTCGGGTTCGCCGTCGTCGGGCCGAGCCGCGACGACGACGGCGCCACGCCCCAGGAGCTGTACGCGATCTACGTGCGCGCCGCGTGGTGGGGCACCGGGCTCGGCCAGGCGCTCTGGGACGCGGTCCGGCCCGACGCCGCCTGCTCGCTGTGGGTCCTCGAGGACAACGCCCGGGCGCAGGCGTTCTACCGCCGCAACGGGTTCGTCCCGGACGGAGCCCGCGAGCACTACGCCGGCCTCGACACCTGCGAGATCCGGATGGTGCGCCCGACCAACCCGTGAGTCCGCACGGCTGCGCCGCTAGGCTCCTCCGACACCCGATCGCGAGGGGGCACCCGGATGACCTACTTCGATCTCTCCGACCCGGCGTTCGACGTGACGTCCGCACAGGTCCACGCAGCCCGCGACCAGGACTGGTACGTCGAGACCAACTGGGGCTGGGCCGTGCTGCGCTACGCGGAGGTCAGCGCGCTCCTGCGCGACCGGCGGTTCCGGCAGGGCAACGCCCGCTGGCCGGCGCAGAACGGGATCCACTCGGGGCTGTTCTCCGACTGGTGGCAGGAGACCCTGCTCAGCCTGGAGGGCGACGACCACGCCCGGATCCGACGGCTGCTGATGCCGGCGTTCCGGAACAAGACGATCGCGGCGATGCGGCCCCGGTTCCAGGCGCTGGCCAACGAGCTGATCGACGGCTTCGCCGACCGCGGGTCCGTGGAGTTCGTGAGCGAGTTCGCCGAGCCGTATGCCGCGCGCATCATCTGCGTGCTCCTCGGCCTCCCGGAGGACCACTGGCAGCAGGTCGCGCACTGGGCCGACGACCTGGGCGCGTCGTTCTCCATCGACGTCGGCAACCAGGTGCCGCGGATCGAGGCGGCGCTGGACGGCCTCTACGGGTACGTCGACGAGGTGGTCGCCGACCGGGCCGCGCACCCGCGCGAGGACCTCGTGACCACCCTCGTGCAGGCCACCGCCGACGGCGACCGCCTCTCGCGCCACGAGCTGGGGGTGGCCCTGGTGTTCCTCGCCTTCGCCGGCATGGAGACGACCCGCAACCAGCTCGGCCTCGCCGTCCAGACGCTGCTCGAGCACCCCGACCAGTGGCGGCTCCTGGGCGAGCACCCGGAGCTCGGCGAGAACGCGGTCGAGGAGGTGATGCGGGTCAACCCGACGGTGACCTGGGTGACCCGGGAGGCCCTGGAGGACGTGGAGCTCCAGGGCCTGCGAATCCCGAAGGGTGGCATCGTGCAGATGCTCTCGCACAGCGCCGGCACCGACCCGGCGGCGATGCCGGACCCGTCCTTCGACATCACCCAGCAGCGGCCGCCGCACCACGGGTTCGGCGCGGGGGTGCACCACTGCCTCGGGCACTTCGTCGCCCGCACCGACATGGCCGTGGCGCTGCCGCTGCTGGCCCGCCGGATGCCCGGCGCCGAGCCCGACGGGCCGGGCAGGTGGCTGCCGATCTCCGGCAACACCGGGGCGCTGAGCTTCCCGATCCGGTTCGAGCACCCGGCGCCGATCGGGTCGTGTGCCTGAGAACGCGCCATGGAGCGTGCTCAGGCACACGACCCGCCAGCCGGCGACACCTCCGCCTCATGCCGTCAGGTGGTGGAGGTAGCACCAGCGCCAGTCCTCGCCGGGCTCGGCGGACTGCATGACCGGGTGCTGGGTCTCCCGGAAGTGCGCGGTGGCGTGCTGGCGGGGTGAGGAGTCGCAGCAGGCGAGGTTGCCGCACTCCAGGCAGCGGCGCAACGCCACCCAGCGGGTGCCCTCGTCCAGGCAGGCCTGGCAGTACGTCGCGGGCTCGGCGTCGACGACCGGGTAGCGGCCCAGGTCGTCGCAGGTCTCCCCGAGCGTCCAGCGCCGACGGGCGTAGTCCTCGGCCTCGTCCCGCTCCTGGTGGGCGTTGTCGAGCATCGACTCCTCGACGTCGAGCATCGAGAGCACCTCGGCGATCACCTCGGAGGCCACGGTGCCGGAGCGCCGGATCTCCAGGATCCGTCGGCGCTCGGCGGCGATCATCGCCATCCGGATGCGGTAGTAGACGGCGGCCGGTGACTCCTGGTCGGCGGTGGTCCCCAGGCGCTCCCACGCGGCGAAGTTCCGCTGGTCGAGCCGTTGCCGGATCAGGTCGCCCACGCCGGCCTGGTCGTCGTACTCCTGCCGCTCGAGCTCCTCGACCGCCGCCTTCGACGCCTGCTGGAGCAGGGTGGCGCGGGCGAGCGCGTCGTCGAGCGGGTCCGGGGCGGGGACGTGCAGCCGGCGGGTGAGCCACGGCAGGCTGAGCCCCTGGACGAGCAGGGTGCCCGCCACGACGGCGAACGCGACGACGAGCAGCACCTCGCGGTGCCGGGTGTCGGGCGGGATCAGGAACGCCGCGGCCAGGGTGACCACCCCGCGCATGCCGGACCAGCCGAGCAGGAGTGTGAACGACCACGGCGGAACCTGTCCGGTCGCGGGGTCCACGCGCGGGCGGACCAGCAGCGAGCGCGAGAGGAAGACCCACACGAGCCGCAGCACGATGACCGCGACCAGCGTGGCGGCCGAGACTGCGATGATCCGGGCCGGCGAGAGCGTGCTCTCCCCCAGGTCGTCGAACAGCCACCGGGCCTGGAGTCCGATCAGCGCGAACACGGTGTTCTCGAGCAGGAACGCGATCGTGCGCCAGTTGATCCGCTCGGCGATCCGCGACTGCGCGGTCTGCAGGACGGGCGCCCGGTGGCCGAGCAGCAGGCCGGCGGTCACGACGGCCACGACGCCCGACGCGTGGACCTCCTCGGCAGCGAGGAACGCCGTGAACGGGATCACGAAGGACATCGCGACGTCGAGCATCGGATCGCTCAGGCGCCTGCGCATCGCCCCGACCACGAGGAAGACGACCACCCCGATCAGCACGCCCCCGCCCGCGGCGACCACGAAGTCCAGGCCGACACGCCAGAGCTCGACCCCCACCAGTGTTGCCCCGAGGGCGGTCTGCAGCGAGACCAGCGCGGTCGCGTCGTTGAACAGGGACTCGCCCTCGAGGATCGTCACGACCCTGCGGGGGAGCCCGATGTGCCGGCCGATGGAGGTGGCCGCGACGGCGTCCGGTGGCGCGACGACCGCCCCGAGCGCGAACGCGACCGGCCAGGACAGGCCGGGCACCAGCTCGTGGACGAGAACGCCGACGCCGAGGGTCGTGAAGACGACGAGGCCGACCGACAACAGCAGGATCGGGCGGCGGTTGGCGTTGAAGTCCACGAGCGAGGACGTGATCGCCGCCGAGTAGAGCAGCGGCGGCAGGAGCCCGAACAGCACGACGTCCGGCTCGAGATGCACCTCGGGCAGGAACGGCAGGAACGACGCGGCGACGCCCGCGACCACGAGCAGCAGCGGGGCGGGCACCCCGATCCGGCCGGCGACCACCACGCCGGCGAGCACGGCGACGGCCAGCGCGACCAGGAAGAGGGCGGTGTCCACGTCCGCCATTGTCGCGGACCGGCGGTCGGACGGACCGGACTGTCAGGGACGCAGCGCGCGGATCCGCTCGTCGAGGTCGCGCCGGTTGTCGCGGCGTACGACGGCCTCCACCACCTCGATCCCGCCCGCGGGCGAGGCGAGGGCGTGCTCGAGCTCGGCCAGGGAGTCGACCCGCCAGTGGGGCGTGCGGGTCGCGGCGCAGAGGCTGGCGAGGTCGACCCGGTGCGGGGTGCCGAAGAGCCGGTCGTACTGGTCGGCGTACTCCGCCGCCCCCTGCTCGAGCATCGCGAAGATCGAACCGCCGTCGTCGTTGACCACGACGATCGTGAGGTCGGGGACCGCCTCACCGGGCCCGATCACCAGCGCGCCGGCGTCGTGGAGGAACGTGACGTCCCCCATCAGGGTCAGGGCGCGGGTGCTGCGCGGCCGGCCCAGGGCGGCGCCGACCGCGGTCGAGATGGTGCCGTCGATGCCGGCGAGGCCGCGGTTGGCGACCACCTTGCGCCGGGCGCCCACGTCGTAGCGCGGCACCATCAGGTCCAGGTCGCGGATCGGGCTCGAGGCGCCGACGACGAGCAGCCCGCCGGCGGGCAGGGCCCGGGCGACCGCGCCCGCGACCTCGTGCGGCGTGAGCCCGGGCTCGGCGGCGAGCAGCGCGTCCAGCCGGGCGGACACCGCCCGGTCCGCCGTCCGCCACTCCTCCAGCCAGTCCGTGTCGTCGGCCGTGCCGTCGGCCGCGTCGACCGGGGCGTCGACGCCGACGCCACCGAGGATCCGGGAGTGCACGGGGAAGGGTCGCTCGCTCCAGACCCCCCAGGCACCGAGGTCGACCACCTCCACGTCCGGTCGGGCCAGCAGCCGGCTGACCGGGCGGGACAGCGTGGGGTGACCGCCGACCACGACCCGCTCGACGCGCGCGCCGAGGTCGCCGTCCAGCAGCAGCCGGTAGGTGCGGATCGCGTTGTCCCCGGTGCGCGACCCGCTGGACGGCTCGGCGAGCAGCGGCCAGCCGGCCTGCTCGGCCAGGACCCGGACCCGCGGGCCGGCGTCGTCACCGGCGACCACGACCGTGCGCGGCCCCCGCGCCAGCACGGTCAGGGACGCGGGGATCACCCGGTGGGCCGGCTCCCCCGGCACCACGTCCGGGAGCCAGCGGTCGTCGGGGACGAGCGGCTCCTCGAGCGGGACGTTGAGATGGACCGGGCCCGCGGTCAGCAGCTCGACCGGGCCGCTGGCGTCCTGGGTGGGAACCAGGGGGCCGAAGATGCCGACCTGGTCGGTGGTCTGGTTCGCGCCGGTGCCGCGCAGCCGGGCCGGCCGGTCGGCGGACACGACGACCAGGTCGACGCCGGCGTGGGCCGCCTCGAGGACCGCCGGGTGCAGGTTGGCGACCGCGGTGCCGGACGTGCAGACCACGGCTGCCCGCCGGCCGCTCCTGGTGAGGCCGAGCGCGAGGAAGCCGGCGGTCCGCTCGTCGAGGCGCGTGTGCAGCCGGACCAGGCCCGCGGCGGCGGCGTCGTACGCCGCGAACGACAGCGGCGCGTTCCGCGACCCGGGGGCGACCACGATCTCGGTGACGCCGGCCTCGACCAGGGCCGCCAGGATCCGGCGGGCGGTGGCGGTGGCGGACTCCGGGGCGGGCTCAGGGGCGGTCACGAGGGACGATCCTGTCGCAGCGCGCGCACCTCGGCCAGCCGCGCCTCCCAGTGGGCGACCCTGTCCGGGTCGGCGGGCGCGAGCGACTCGTCGACCTGCACTGCGCGCACCGGCAGCTCGCCGCCGACCGGCAGGAGTGACTCGGTGACGACATCGGCCGTGAGCAGCTGCACGGTGGCGAGCCCGCAGGCGTACGGCAGCTCCGGCAGGGCGGCGGCCAAGGCGACCCCGGCGGCGATCCCGACGCTGGTCTCCAGCGCCGAGGACACCACGACCGGCAGCCCGATGTCCTCGGCGATCCGCAGGCAGGCCCGCACCCCGCCGAGCGGCTGCACCTTGAGCACCGCGACGTCGGCGGCCTCCAGGTCGCGCACCCGGTAGGGGTCCGCGGCCCGGCGGATCGACTCGTCGGCGGCGATGGGCACGTCGACCCGGCGGCGTACGGCGGCCAGGTCCTCGACGCTCGCGCAGGGCTGCTCGACGTACTCGAGGCCACCGGCCGCCCGGTCGAGCACGGGGATCGAGGCGACCGCGGTGTCGAGGTCCCACAGGCCGTTGACGTCGATGCGCACCCGCCCGTCTGCGCCCAGCGCGTCTCGGACCGCCTCGAGCCGCGCCTGGTCGTCGGCCGCGGTCTGGCCGGGCTCGGCGACCTTGACCTTGGCCGTCCGGCAGCCGCCGGCCAGCACGATCGCGTGCGCCTGCTGTGGTCCCACGGCCGGCACGGTGACGTTCACCGGCACCCGGTCGCGCAGCGGCGCCGGCCAGTCGCCCGCCGCAGCCTCCTCCGCGCAGCGCAGCCAGGGCTCGGCGACGGCCGCGTCGTACTCGAGGAACGGGCTCCACTCCCCCCAACCCGGCCGCTCGGCATCGGCGGGGCCCCGCAGCAGCACCCCCTCGCGGACCGTGATGCCGCGGAACCGGGTCCGCATCGGCACCGACCAGACGATCATGCCCACTCCTCGACGGCAGCGTGCCGCAGCGCCAACCGGTCCGGCTTGCCGTTGCCGAGCAGGGGGATCGTGTCGAGGGCGACGAGCTGGCGCGGCGCCCAGGACCGCGGGTGGGCCGCGGCGACCCAGTCGCGCGCCACGTCGAGGGAGACCGGGCCGACCACGAACGCGACCACGCGGTTGCCCCACTCCTCGTCGGGGACGCCGAGCACCTCGGCCGCCTCGACGTCGGGGTGCTCGCGCAGGCGGGCGGCGACCGCGGGGGCGGGCACGTTCACGCCGCCGGTGACCACCATGTCGTCGATCCGGCCGAGCACCTGGAGCCGCCCGTCCTCGTCGAGCCGGCCGGCGTCGGCGGTGCGGAACCACCCGTCGACCAGGACCCGGGCGGTCAGCTCCGGGTCGCCGGCGTACCCCGCGAAGAGCGTCGGGCCCGCGATCCGGACCCGGCCGTCGGCGTCGAGCGCGACGGCGACCCCGTCGAGCGCGACGCCGTCGTAGACGCAGCCGCCGGCGGTCTCCGCGGATCCGTACGTCGCGATCACGTGGACACCGGCGTCCGCTGCCCGGCGGCGCAGCGCCGGGTCGATCGGACCGCCGCCGAGGAGCACGGTGTGGAACGTCGCCAGCGCGGGCGCGTCGGTCTCCAGCAGCCGGTGCAGCTGGGTCGGGACCAGCGAGACGAACCGCTCGCCGGGCGCCATCGCGGCCGCCGCGGCCGCGAAGGAGCCGTGGTCCTCGAGCAGCACCGGCGGGTGCCCGGCGGCCAGGGACCGGCAGACCACCTGGAGGCCCGCGACGTACGCCGGCGGCAGGGCGAGGAGCCACTGGCCCGTGGCCCCCACGCGGCGGGCGGAGGCGCGCACCGAGGCGAGCACGGCGTCGCGCGGGAGGACCACCCGCTTCGGGGCACCGGTCGAGCCGGAGGTCTCCACCACCCACGGTTCCGGGTCGTCGGCCGCCAGCCACCCGGCGACTGGTTCGACCACCGTGTCCACTCGGTCCACCTGGCTGAGGCTAGACGGTGCGATTGATGCTTGAATCTCCGGTCGTGGCAACTCCCGACCAGTGGCTCGCCGGCGCGCGGCCTCGGACCCTGCCCGCGGCCGTCTCCCCGGTGCTGGCGGGCACCGGTGTCGCGGCGTACGCCGACGGCCTGGTGTGGTGGAAGGCGCTGCTCGCCCTCGTCGTGGCGCTCGCCCTGCAGGTCGCGGTCAACTACGCCAACGACTACTCCGACGGCATCCGCGGCACCGACGCGGACCGGGTCGGGCCGATGCGCCTGGTCGGGTCCGGCGCCGCCAGGCCCGCGGCCGTGAAGCGGGCCGCGTTCCTGGCGTTCGGGGTCGCCGCCGGCGCCGGGCTGGTGCTGGCGGCGACCACCGCGTGGTGGCTCGTCGCGGTCGGGCTGGTGTCGGTGCTGGCCGCCTGGTTCTACACCGGCGGGTCGAAGCCCTACGGTTACCTCGGGCTCGGCGAGGTGATGGTCTTCGTGTTCTTCGGGCTGGTCGCGGTGCTGGGGACGGCGTACGTCCAGACCGAGGCCTGGGAGTGGGCAGCCCTGTACGCAGCCGTCGGCGTGGGCACGCTGGCCTGCGCGATCCTGGTGGCCAACAACCTGCGCGACATCCCCACCGACGCCGTCGCCGGCAAGCGGACCCTCGCGGTGGTCCTCGGGGACCGGCGCACGCGCAGCCTCTTCCTGCTCCTGGTCGTGCTCGCCGCCGCCGCGGTGGTCGCGGTGGCAGCCACCACCACGTGGTGGGCCCTGGCCGGTCTCGGCTTCCTGGTGCTCGCCGGGCCCGCTGCGCGGACCGTGCTCGGTGGCGCCGCCGGGCCCGGGCTGATCCCGGTGCTGCAGCAGACCGGCCTGGCCGAGCTGCTCTGGGCGGTGCTGGTCGCGGCCGCGCTGGTGGCCGGCGGCTGATCGGGCCGGGGCGCCGGCCGGGTCGCCAGCCAGCACCGGCGTACCCTGGCGGCATGCTCTGGATCATCCTGCTGCTCGTCGTGGTGGCCGTCCTCGCCTACCGGTTCCGGGTGCCGCTGCTGGCCAGGATCCTCGGCCAGCCGGAGAGCCGCATCCAGCGGCAGCTCAACCGCCGCAAGGACTGAGCAGCACGCCGCGGGACTCAGCCTCGAATCACCGATTTGAGGCTCAGGCCTCGTCGTCGACGTCCTCCTTGGCCCGCATCTCCTCGATCTTCGCGGTCATCCGCTCCGCGCGGGTCTGGACCCGGCGGGCCAGGGCCTCGCGGGGGCGGTTGAGCAGGAAATAGGAGCCGGCGCCACTGATCACGAAGGCGATCACCACGGCCCACAGGATCGGGACCGAGTCGGCGAGGAGGAACCACACCCCCGCGACGATCCCGAGCGAGCCCACGAAGAGCAGGAACCGCAGGGCGGTGTAGATCCAGAACTCCTTCACGGGTTCAGCCTAGGCGTGACCAGCGACCGCCTACCCTGGAGGGGTGCTGAAGTTCCTGCTGGTGGTGATCCTGATCGCGGTCGCCGTCTACCTCACCGTCCGGGTGATCCAGCGGCGCGGCATCGCTTCGCCCCCGCGGCGCCCCCAGGCACCGCCTCGGGTGGTGGGCCCCGACGACGACCCCGATTTCCTGCGCGACCTCGACCGACGGCGCAAGCACCCGGAGGAGCCGGAGTAAGCCCCGCTGGGGCTTACTCCGGCTCGTCCGGGTCCGAGCCGAGTCGGCGCAAACGGACCGGAGGAGCGAAGCGGGGGAGGACGGCTTGCGCCGACTCGGCGATCGCCCCATGGCCCGCAAGCCGACCGGCGACGGCGGCCCGAGCGGGTCCGCTCGAAGGCCGGCCACGGTCCGCTCGAAGGGCCGGCCACGGTCCGCTCGAAGGGCCGGCCACGGTCCGCTCGAAGGCCGGCCGGGACCGACTCCGCGGCTACCCGAGTGCGTCGGATTGGGGAGCGGCCGGCTCGACCAGCGCGGGTGCGCCGCCGGCGTAGGAGTGCTGGCTGGTGGTCGAGAAGTAGTTGATGCCGATGAAGTTGAACCACAGCGTGGCGACGCCGACCAGGGCGAGGATCGCGGCGTTGCGGCCCTTCCAGCCGGCGGTGGTGCGCGCGTGGAGGTACGCCGCGTAGACGACCCAGGTGATGAACGCCCAGACCTCCTTGGGGTCCCAGTTCCAGTACGACGACCAGGCCTGGTGCGCCCAGATCGGGCCGGTGATCAGCACCGCGAACGTCCACACCGGGAAGCCGAACGCGTGCAGCCGGTAGGAGACCCGGTCGAGCACCTCGGGCCGCGGCAGCCGCGCGACGTACCCGGACTCTCGCTCCGGCGCGCGCGCCTTCACGAGGTACAGCGCGGAGGTGATCCCGCCGAGGGTGAACGCGCCGGTGGCGATGATCGCGGAGACCACGTGGATCACCAGCCAGTACGACGAGAGCGCCTCGGTCAGCGGGGCGACGGGGGCGTAGAGCCAGATCACCGCGACCATCAGCACGCTGAGCACGAAAGCGACCACGATCGGCGCCATCCAGGCGAGCCGCAGCTTGTGGTAGAGCGCGACGTACAGCGCGGCGACCACGAAGGTCCCCGTGAGGGTGAACTCGTACATGTTGCCCCACGGCACCCGGTCCGGGTCGGCGGCCATGCCGCGCCCCACGAGCGCCACGAGCTGGACGGCCACCGCGAGGACGGTGAGCAGGTAGCCCAGGCGGCCGAGGAACTCGGTGCGCCGCACCTTCCCCTCGTCCTGGCCGTCGCCCTCGCCGCCGGGACCGGTGGCCACGGCGATCCCACCCGGGATGTCCACCGAGGACGTCACCGCGGCACCGGCCGCGACCGGGACCTTGCGCAAGGACGCCCACTCGGCGAGGTGCACCAGCAGCGCGAGGAAGTACACGACCCCGCTGGCGGCCACCGCCCAGTTGCTCAGGCTCTCCCACTGCACGTCGGTCACGAGTTGTCCTCCCGGTCGGGTTGTTGCAGGTCGGTCACGAGCTGGGCGACGACGACGGCGACGTCGCCACCGCCGGACCGGTCGAGCGCGGCGACCTCGACCAGTGTGCCGTCCCCGTCACGACGGGCGCGAACCCAGACGCGTCGTGGACGGATGAACAGCGAGCCGAGCAGGCCCAGCAGCGCCAGCACGACGCCGATCAGGGCGATCCACTTGCCCGGCGTCTGGCTGATCTGGATCTTGTTCCAGCGCTCGAGGCCGTCGAAGCTGACGGTGCCGAGGCCGTCGGGGAGAGTCACCTGCTCGCCGGGGCGCAGGTCGATGCGGTACGGCGCGCCGTTGGCCTTGGTCAGCATCGTCGTCCTGGACTTGTCCAGGGAGTAGACCGACTGCGGCTGGCCGTCGTCCATGCCGAGGTCACCGGTGTAGACGAGCATCGAGACCAGCGGGTCCAGCGGGCGACCGAACAGCGAGAAGTAGCTGCCGGTCTGCTTCGAGAACGCGACGGTCGGGTAGAACTCGCCCTCGAGCCCGATCTGCGTCGGCTCGGCGTCCGGCGCCTTGACGACCCCGATGGACTGGAAGCTCTGGTCGGTCGGCAGGAAGATCGTCGGACCGCTGTAGACCTCCTCGCCGTCGCCGTCCCGGATCGTGAGCACCGGCGCGTAGCCGTGGCCGATGAGGAAGACGTCGGTGTTGCCGATGCTCAGCGGGTGGTTGACCTTGAGGTCGTAGGTCCGGTCCGGCGCGTCCGGCGACTCGCGGTAGGTCAGGTGCGACTCGAACCCGCGCGCCATCCCCGCCCGTGGGCCGGAGGTGAGCCACTCGACGCTGAAGTCGTCGATCGAGAACGAGAAGGGCTCCATGTCGCTGTCCCGGAACAGGCTTCCGGGGTCGAAGTCGTCGTACTGCGTCAGGTTGTTGGAGAACCCGTAGCCGTCGCCGACCAGCAGGATCACGCCGCCCTTGTAGCCGAACAGCCCGCCGAGCGCGAAGCCGACCAGCACCACGACCACGGCCAGGTGGAAGAGCAGGTTGCCGGCCTCGCGCAGGTAGCCGCGCTCGGCGGCCACCGCGTCGCCGGCCTCGGGCGAGAGGCGGTAGCGCCGTCGGCGCAGGGTCGCCCGGGCGCGCTCGAGCACGGCGTCGGGTGCGACGGCGGTCTGGTACGTCGCGTGGTCCGGCAGCCGGGTCAGGTTGCGGGGGGCCGCCGGGGGCTGGGCCCACATCCCGCGCCAGTAGAGGATCGCGCGCGGGATGATGCAGCCCACCAGCGAGACCATCAGCAGCAGGTAGATCGCCGAGAACCAGGGCGAGTCGTAGACGGAGAACAGCCCGAGCCGCTCGTAGACCGGCGTCAGCTTCGGGTGGTCGGACCGCCAGTTCGAGGTCTTGAGGGAGTCGACGCCCTCCTGCGGGATGATCGAGCCCGGGACGGCCGCGAGCGCCAGGAGCAGCAGCAGGACCAGCGCGGTGCGCATCGAGGTGAGCTGGCGCCAGGTCCAGCGCAGCAGCTCGCGGAGCGTCAGCTCACCGGGGCGCCGGTCGTCCTCGGGCGGCCGGGTGCTCAGCGACGTGCGGGTCGGGGTGCTCATCGTGCGGCCCTCACCCGGGATCCCCGCGGAACCGGGCGCTGGAGGAGCGGAGCGGGGGAAGGCGCGCGGTGCCGTGGGGTGGTCATAGCGCGGTCTCCGAGGAGCTCACCAGGTGCAGCTGGATCCAGGTGACGGCCTGGTCCCACCAGCCGGTCACCAGCATCAGGCCGACGGCCACCAGCATCAGCCCGCCGGCGCGCATCACCCAGGCCTGGTGGCGGCGTACCCAGCCGACGGTTGCGAGCGCCTTCTCGTAGGCGAGGCCGGCGAGGACGAAGGGCAGGCCGAGGCCGAGGGCGTAGACGGCCGAGAGCACGGCACCGCGGCCGGCGGTCGACTCGGTGAAGGAGAGCGTGGTGATCGCGCTCAGAGTGGGCCCGATGCACGGCGTCCAGCCGAGCCCGAACAGGAAGCCGAGCAGCGGCGCGGCGGCGAGGCCGACCGCCGGCACCGAGTGCACCCGCCAGTCGCGCCGGAAGAACGGCAGCCAGCCGGCGAAGGCCAGCCCGAGCACGATCGTCAGCAGCCCGAGCACGAACGTCATCTGGTCGCGCCAGGTGACCAGCCACGACCCGAGCGCCCCGGAGAGGGTGCCGAGGGCGACGAAGACCACCGAGAAGCCCAGCACGAACAGGACCGAGCCGAGTAGCATCCGGCCGCGCCGGGTGCCGGCCGCGCCGGTGGCGAGGTCGGCGCCGGAGAGGCCGGTCGCGTAGGAGAGGTAGCCGGGCAGGAGCGGGATCACGCACGGGGAGAAGAAGGACACCAGGCCGGCGATCAGGGCCACCGGCACGGCGAGGACGAGCGACCCGGAGAACGCGGTCTGCTGGAACCAGTCACCCATCCGCGGTCTCCCCGCCCGACTCCGCGGCGGCGTTGGCAGCGACCTCGTCGACGACGTCGACCAGGGTCTGCTTCGAGGGGATCTCCCCGGTGATGACGGCGGCGACCCGGCCTTCGGCGTCGAGCACGATCGTGGTCGGGATCGCCGACAGGGTGGTCTTCCCTGCGAACGCGAGGACCGCCTTGCCGGTCGGGTCGTAGATCGACGGGTACTCCGCGCCCACGCTGCGTATGAACGCCTGCCCCTGGCTGGCGCTGGCGTCGCGGATGTTGATGCCGAGGAAGTCGGCCCGCTCGCCCAGTTCCTTCGCGGCGGCGGTCAGCATCGGCATCTCGCTGCGGCACGGGGCGCAGCCCGACCACCAGGTGTTGACCACCAGGACCCGACCCCGGGAGTCGGCGACGTCCACCGGGTCGCCGGTCAGGGAGGTGCCCGTGAGCTCGACGGCCGACCCGCGGTCGGCCGGGTCGACGACGCGCACCCGCTGATCGCCGCTGATGTAGCCCTTGTCGCCGGTGCCCTCCAGCGAGGAGCACCCGGTGAGGAGCAACAGGCCGACGGCCCCCGCTCCCAAGCTGCGCCGGAGACGGGTCATCAGGGCCTGCGCTGCTCGGGCGCGCCGCCGGCGGAGAACGGCGCCGACTTGTCCTGCACGGGGATCAGGTCGCCGGCGGGCTCGGAGTAGCTCACCTGCGTCAACCGGTCACCGACGAAGTGGAAGGACGTGAGAGAGCACAGCGTGCACTGGCGCCGGCGCGGGTCGTGGAGGAAGGAGCGCTTCTCCGCGGCGAGGCGGGTGATCCAGATCGGGAGCTGGTGGGACACGACGACCGCCTCGTGACCGCGCGCGACCTCGCGGGCGTCGTCGACCGCCGCCATCATCCGCGCCACCACCTGCTTGTAGGGCTCGCCCCACGACGGCCGGAACGGGTTCCACAGCAGCGCCCAGGTTCGCGGGTCGCGCAGCGCGTTCGCGCCGCCGGCGAAGCGCCTGCCCTCGAACTTGTTGGTCGACTCGATGACCCGCTCGTCGGTGACGATGTCCAGGCCCCGGGCCCGCGCCAGAGGGGCACCGGTCTCCTGGGCCCGCTCCAGCGGGGAGGACCGCAGGTGGACGATGTCGCGGTCCTTGATGGCCTCGGCGACCTTCTCGGCCATCTGCACCCCGAGATCGGAGAGGTGGAACCCGTCCCGGCGCCCGTAGAGGACGCCCTCGGGGTTGTGCACCTCGCCGTGGCGCAGCAGGTGGACGATCGTGTCAGGGGTCTGGTTCACAGCAGGAGGCTCCTACGTCTGGGCGGCAGCCGCGGCGCGGGCCGCGGTGGGCAGGGCGTCGAGCACGGTCTGGACGGCCCGGTCGTCGTGGGCGGAGGACAGGAACCACGCCTCGTACGCCGAGGGCGGCAGGTAGACGCCCTGGTCGAGCATCGCGTGGAAGAAGGCGGCGTACGCCGCGACGTCGGTGCGGGAGGCGTCCGCGAAGTCGCGCACGGGGCCGGCGGTGAGGAACACCGAGAACATCGTGCCAGCGGCCTGGACGACGTGCTCGACCCCGGCCCGGCTCAACGCGTCGGAGGCCGCGGTCTTGATGGTGTCGGCGGCGGCACCGATGTGGGCGTAGACGTCGTCGGTGGCCAGCCGCAGGGTCGCCAGGCCGGCGGTCGTCGCGATCGGGTTCCCGGAGAGCGTGCCGGCCTGGTAGACGGGGCCCTCGGGCGCCAGCCGTGACATCACGTCGGCGCGACCGCCGAACGCCGCCGCCGGGAAGCCGCCGCCCATCACCTTGCCGAACGTCATCAGGTCGGGGCGCCAGCCCTCGACCGCGCCGTCCAGTCCCCACTGGCCCTGCCGGGAGGCCCGGAACCCGGTCATCACCTCGTCGCTGACGAACAGTGCGCCGTGCCGGGCGCAGGTCTCGGCCAGGAAGCCGTTGAAGCCTCCTCCCGACCCGTCGGCGTCCGGAGGGACGACGCCCATGTTGCCGGGGGCAGCCTCGGTGATCAGGCAGGCGATCCGGTCGCCGTGCTCGGCGAACGCCTTCTCCACCGCGGCCCGGTCGTTGTACGGCAGCACCAGGGTCAGGGCCGTCGACGACTCCGGGACGCCGGGGGTGCCTGGCACCGCGAACGTCGCGAGGCCGGAACCGGCCGAGGCGAGCAGCGAGTCGACGTGCCCGTGGTAGCAGCCGGCGAACTTGACCACGACGTCGCGGCCGGTGAACCCGCGGGCCAGCCGGATCGCCGACATGGTGGCCTCGGTGCCCGAGGACACGAACCGGACCCGCTCGACCGGCGCCCGGGCCGCGATCTCCTCGGCCAGCTCGACCTCCGGCTCGGTGGGAGCGCCGTACGACGTGCCGCGGGCGACCGCGGCGGACACCGCCGCCTGCACCTCGGGGTGGGCGTGGCCGAGCAGCATCGGGCCCCAGGAGCAGATCAGGTCGACGTACTCGTTGCCGTCGGCGTCGGTCAGCCATGCGCCGCGCGCCGAGCGGATGAAGCGGGGCGTGCCACCGACCGCGTTGAACGCGCGGACCGGGGAGTTCACGCCGCCCGGCGTCACCGCCCGGGCGCGCTCGAAGAGCGCCGCGGAGGCGGCGGTGGGCAGGGTTGCTCCGGCGGTCACCGCCTCATTGTCCCCGAGCACGCCAACCGGCGGCGTCCAGGGTCGCGTCTCGGGCCGCCCGGAACCGCGAGAACGTGTTTCAGCGTCATGACCTGGGGGAATGACCGTTCCACCGGGGTGAGCACGAGGGCTGGACGCACGACGTACCGTAACTGTGTGTGACGCCACTCGTTGGTGATTCCACCCGGGCTTGAGGGAGACCCGGACGAGGGAGCAGGAGACGACGACGATGCCGACACGGTCCACGCGATTCGGGCGCGGTCAGAAGGTCATGGCCCTCGTGCCGCTGGCGCTGCTGTCCGCCGCCTGGACGGCCAGCATCGCCGGTGTGGGCGCCAGCACCGCCACGGCCAGCGCCGAGTCCGAGTCCACCGCACTGCCGGACGGCTCGACGGTCCCGACCGAGGCCATCAAGGCCCCGGCGAGCGTCTCCACCTCCGGCGGCCTGGCGCCGGGCGTCCGGGGCGACGGCGCCGGGATCGTCTCCACCGCCTCCACCTCCGGCATCCCCTCCGCCGCCCTGGCCGCCTACCAGCGTGCCGAGACCGTGATCAACGCCGCCGACAAGAGCTGCCACCTCTCCTGGCAGCTGATCGCGGCGATCGGCAGGGTCGAGTCCGACCACGGCCGCACCAACGGCAACACCCTGGACGCCCAGGGCGTCGCCCGACCCGGCATCTACGGCATCGCGCTGGACGGCAGCCACGGCACCACCCGGATCACCGACACCGACGCCGGGCAGTACGACGCCGACGCCCGGTTCGACCGGGCCATCGGGCCGATGCAGTTCATCCCCTCGACCTGGTCGGTCGTCGGCGTGGACGCCGACGGCGACGGCCAGCGCAACCCCCAGGACGTCGACGACGCCGCGCTCGCGACCGCCGTCTACCTGTGCTCGGGCTCCGACGACCTGTCCACCCCGGCCGGGCAGCGCGCCGCCGTCTACCGCTACAACCACAGCTCGTCGTACGTCGACCTGGTGCTCTCGATCGCCGCCGCCTACCTCGACGGCGACTTCACCTCGGTGCCCAACGGCACCACCTCGGCCGGCTACCTCGTGCCCGCCCCGGCGAAGCCGGGCCAGCAGGGCCCGAAGAAGCACCACGGCCAGCCGCACGCGACGCAGACCCAGGGGCCGGGTGGCGGCTCCCAGCAGCCGGCCCCGGAGCCCAGCCCGGAGCCCACCGCGCCGGCCGCACCGAACCCGACCGGTGGCGGTGGCGGTGGCGACCTGCCGGTGCCCAGCGTCCCCCCGCTGCCGTCGACCTCGATCCCCCCGGTCGACGAGCTGCTCACCGTCGCCCAGGCCATCGTCCAGTGCACGCTCGACGGCTACGTCGACAACATCCTCAAGGACGACGACGCGTTCGACCAGTGCGTCTACGACTACACCCACTAGGTGAGCGCGTGAGCCCGAGCTTGCTCGGGCTCACGATCGGCGCCAGGTCGAGGAGCCGCGCGAGCGAGGAACGAGCTCGCGACCGGCGTCTCGAGACCCGGTGACACGACGGTCCGCCTCATCCCCGCGGCGGCCAGCGCGAGTTTCATCGGCCGGCCGATGAACCTCGCGCCTGGACGATGAAGCTTTGTCGTCCAGGGTCGAGATCTGTCGGCCGGCCGATGAAACTGGCTGGCCGCTCAGCGCGCGAGGATCCGCGCGACCTCGGCGGCCCAATAGGTCAGCACCACGTCGGCGCCGGCCCGGCGGATCGAGGTGAGCGCCTCCAGGATCGCGGGCTCGCGGTCGATCCAGCCCTTCGCCGCGGCGGCCTCGAGCATGGCGTACTCGCCGGAGACGTTGTACGCCGCCACCGGGACGTCGACGGCGTCGCGGACCCGGTGCAGCACGTCGAGGTAGGCGAGCGCGGGCTTGACCATCACCAGGTCGGCGCCCTCCTCGACGTCGAGCATGGCCTCCCGGACGCCCTCGCGGGCGTTGGCGGGGTCCTGCTGGTAGGTGCGGCGGTCGCCCTCGAGCGAGGAGTCCACGGCCTCACGGAACGGGCCGAAGAACGCCGAGGCGTACTTCGCGGAGTACGCCAGGATCGACACGTCCGTGTGCCCGGCCGCGTCCAGCGCCCGCCGGACCACCGCGACCTGACCGTCCATCATGCCGCTCGGCCCGACCATGTCGACGCCTGCGTGGGCCTGGGCGAGCGCCATCTCGGCGTACCGGCTCAGCGTGCGGTCGTTGTCGACCTTGCCGTCCGGGGTGAGCACCCCGCAGTGCCCGTGGTCGGTGAACTCGTCGAGGCACAGGTCGCTCATCACCGTCAGCGCGTCGCCCACCTCGCCGACCACGTCGGTGATCGCGAGGTTGAGGATCCCGGCCGGGTCGACCGCGCCGGAGCCGACGGCGTCCTTGCGCTCCGGGATGCCGAAGAGCATCACCCCGCCGAGCCCCAGCTCGGCGGCCTCGGTGACGGCGGCGAGCAGCGAGGACCGGGTGTGCTGGACCACGCCCGGCATCGACGAGATCGGTCGCGGCTCGTCGAGGCCCTCGCAGACGAACACCGGCAGCACCAACTGCCGGGCCTCGAGCGAGGTCTCGGACACCATCCGCCGCAGGGCCGCGGTGGTGCGCAGCCGTCGCGGCCGGACGGTCGGCCCGACGACCGGCGGGACCGGGACCTCGCTCATCGGACCTCGCTCATCGGACCGGGCTCATCGCGCCGAGGTCGTCTTCCGGCGGCCGGACGGCTTGCGGTCCGACGGCTTGGTCACCGGCTGGCCGGCCTCGACCATCGCGATCCGGCGCGAGGCGCCGAAGTCGGCGAGCGCGTCCACCAGCGTGTCCACGTCCGGCTTGGCCGCCAGCACGTCGACCCGCAGGCCGTGCTCCTCCGCGGTCTTCGCGGTGGCCGGCCCGATCACGGCGATGATCGTCGACGGGTGCGGCTTGCCGGCGATGCCGACCAGGTTGCGCACCGTGGACGAGGACGTGAAGACGACCGCATCGAACTTGCCGGTCTTGATCGCGTCCCGGGTCGGCGCCGGCGGCGGGGCCGCGCGGACGGTCCGGTACGCCGTCACGTCGTCGCACTCCCAGCCCAGGTCCACGAGCCCGGCCACGAGGTTCTCGGTGGCGATGTCGGCGCGCGGCAGGAACACCCGGTTGATCGGGTCGAGGAGCTCGTCGTACTCCGGCCAGTCGGCCAGCAGCCCGGCCGCGGACTGCTCGCCGGACGGCACCAGGTCGGCCCGCAGGCCCCAGCCGGCGATCGCCTGGGCGGTCTTGTCGCCGACCGCCGCGATCTTCAGGCCCGAGAAGGCCCGCGCGTCCAGGCCGTACTCCTCGAACTTCTCCCGGACGGCGCGCACCGCGTTCACCGAGGTGAACGCGATCCACTCGTACCGGCCCTCGACCAGGCCGCGGACGGCCTTGTCCATCTGCAGCGGGTTGCGCGGCGGCTCGACCGAGATGGTCGGGACCTCATCGGGCACGGCGCCGTAGCCGCGCAGGCGCGCGGACAGCGAGCCGGCCTGCTCCTTGGTGCGGGGCACCAGCACCCGCCAGCCGAACAGCGGCTTGGTCTCGAACCACGACAGCGTCTCGCGCAGGTCGACGACGTCGCCCACGACGGTGATCGCCGGCGGCGTCATCCGGGCGGCGCGCGCGTCGGCACCGATCCGCTCCAGCGTGGAGGTGACCGTCGCCTGCTCGGTGGTGGTGCCGACCCGGGTCATCGCGACCGGCGTCTCCGGCGAGCGGCCGGCCGCGACCAGGGCCTTGCTGATGTCCGCGATCTGGCCGACGGCCGAGAGCAGCACGAGGGTGCGCGCGTCGACGTACCGGCTCCAGTCGACCCGCTCGCCGCAGGTGACGACAGCGACCTCGCGACAGTCCTTGGTGGTGAGCGGGATGCCCGCGTACGCCGGGACCGCGCTGACCGAGGACACCCCGGGGACGATCTCGAAGCCGAGGCCCGCCTTGACGCAGGCCTGCGCCTCCTCCGGCCCGGAGGCGTAGAGGAACGGGTCGCCGGCCATCAGCCGGACCACCCTCAGGCCGCGCTTGGCCTGGCGGACCACGACCTTCGCGCGCGCCGCGTGGGTCAGTGGCTGGCCGTCCTCGCCGAAGCCGCCGTCGACGATCTCCGGGCCGGCCGGCTCGGCGCCCGCGGCGTCGAGCGGCAGGCCGAGCACCGTGCGGACCAGCGCCGCGTGGTCGGGCACCTCGGTCACCACGACGTCCGCCTGCCGGAGCAGGTCGACGGCGCGCACGGTCAGCAGGCCGGGGTCGCCCGGGCCGCTGCCGACGAACGACACCCAGCCTCGAGTGGATCCCGAGCCGGTGGCGGTGGTGGTCTTGCCTCGCGTCATGCGTTCTGCACCTTGTCTGCTGTGATCATCGAGCGTTCATCGAGCGGTTGGTCATGGGTTGGATCGAGCGGTCCACGGCCTCGGGGTCCGTTCATTGCTGGACCTCCGCCGGATCCCCCAGCCGGTCGGCCCCGTCGGCGAGCATCTGCTCGCCGAGCCGGGTCCCGACGCCGGCGGCGTCGGAGGGGCTCCCCGATGCGGACCTGCGCACCGAGAGCGCGCCGTCGGGCGAGAGCGCCACGGATCGCACCCAGAGCTCGTCGCCGTCCTCGCCCTCCACGATCTCGGCGAGCGCACCGATGGGCGCCGAGCAGCCGCCCTCGAGGGTGGCCAGCACGGCCCGCTCGGCGGTCACCGCCGCCCGGACCCGCGGGTCGTCGAGGGCCGCCGCAACCTGGGCGGCGAGGGGGTCGTCGGTGCGGCACTCGACCGCCAGCGCACCCTGACCGGGGGCTGGGAGCATCTGGAGCGGGTCGAGCACCTCGGTCACGGCCTCCAGGCGCCCGATCCGGGCCAGGCCGGCGCGCGCCAGGATCACGGCGTCACACTCTCCGGAGCGGACCTTGCCGATCCGGGTGTCGACGTTCCCGCGGATGCCGACGACCTCGAGACCGAGGCCGAGGGCGTGCAGCTGTGCCACCCGTCGCGGTGACCCGGTGCCGACCCGACTGCCCACCGGGAGCTCACCGAGCGTCAGCCCGTCGCGGGCGACGACGACGTCGCGCGGGTCCTCGCGGACGGGTACGGCGGCCAGCGTGATGCCCTCGGTGGGATAGGTGGGCAGGTCCTTGAGCGAGTGCACGGCCACATCGACCTCGCCGCGCAGCAGCGCGTCGCGCAGCGCCGCCACGAAGACGCCGGTGGCCGAACCGCCCTGCAGCGGGATGCCGGCGGCCTGCGTCCGGTCCCCCTCGGTCGAGACCGTGACCAGCTCGACCTCGCGGCCCAAGGCCTCGCGGAGCTGGTCGGCGACCAGCCCGGACTGCGTGGTCGCCAGGACGGAGGCGCGGGTCCCGACCCGCAGCGGCGCGCTCACGTCAGGCCCTCCGGTCGGGTGACGGCGTCGACGGCCTCCTGGTCGAGCGCGAACAGCTCGGCGAGTGCGGCGGCGTACGACACGGCACCGGTCTCGTTCGCCAGCTCGCGGACCCGCACGGTCGGCTGGTGCAGCAGCTTGTCCGCGACCCGGCGGACGGTGTGCAGCACCTCGGCGCGGATGTCGTCGTCGAGGCCGGGGACCCGACTGGTGAGGCGCTCCATCTCCGCTTCCACCACGGAGGTCGCCATCGACCGCAGCGCGACGACCGTGGGGGTGACGCTCGCCTGGCGGCGGGCCGAGAGGAACGCCGCGACCTCCTGGGTCACGATCTGGCGCACGGCCTCGACCTCCTGGCCGGCGTCGGAGTCGCGCAGCTCGTCGGCGAGGTCGGTGAGGCCGACGAGGCTGACCCCGGGCAGGTCGGCGACCGTCGGGTCGACGTCGTGCGGGAGGGCCAGGTCGAGGATGGACAGCTCGCGCCCGTCGACGGTCGCCGCGGCGACCATGTCGCGGGTGATCAGGGTGCCGGTCGCGCCGGTGCAGGAGATCACCACGTCCGCGACGGCGAGCTCGGCCGCCAGTTCCGCGAGCGTCGCGGAGCGCGCGCCGTACTCCTCGGCGAGCCGGTCGGCGTTCCCGGAGGTCCGGTTGACGACCGTGACGCTGGCGGTGCCGCGCGCGGCGACCGTGGAGGTGGCCAGGCCCGCCATCGAGCCGGCGCCGACGACCAGGACCCGCTTGCCGGAGAGCTCGCCGACGGTGGCGCGGCTGCGGTCCAGGGCGGCGCTGACGAGCGACGGCGCGGCCCGGTCGATG
This sequence comes from Nocardioides sp. JS614, assembly GCF_000015265.1. Classification (NCBI taxonomy): domain Bacteria; kingdom Bacillati; phylum Actinomycetota; class Actinomycetes; order Propionibacteriales; family Nocardioidaceae; genus Nocardioides; species Nocardioides sp. JS614. The sequence continues at coordinate 524,154 of NC_008699.1, read as the reverse complement.
CCGGTCTCGGCCCGGGCCCGCTTGCCGACTCGGAGGGCCTGCTGGAACAACACGTTGAGGGCCGGCCCGACCGTCCCGATCTCCTGGCCGGCGTTGAGTGCCGCGCGCGTCTGCCCCAGGATCTGCCCCTCGCCGACCGCCATCGAGTCGAGGCCGGCGACCACCTGGAACAGGTGGGACACGGCGCCGTCGTCGTAGTGGACGTAGAGGTGCGGGAGCATCGCCTCGGTGCGCTCTCCGGCCCGGTCGACGACCAGCCGGGAGACCTCCTCCACGCTGCCGTGGAAGCGGTCCACCTCGGCGTAGATCTCCAGCCGGTTGCAGGTCGCGATGACGGTGGCCTCGGTGACGTGCTCGCTGGCGGCGACGTCGTCGATCAGCTTGTGCAGCCCGGGGCCGTCGAGGGCCAGCTGCTCGAGCAGGGCGACGGGCGCCGACTTGTGGGAGATGCCCACGACGAGGACGCTCACGCTGTCACCGCACCCTTGCGCTGCTCGTGGTAGGCGAGGATCTGCAGCTCGATGGACAGGTCGACCTTGCGCACGTCGACCTCCGCGGGCACGGTCAGCACGGTCGGGGCGAAGTTCAAGATGCTGGTGATCCCGTAGGCGACCATCCGGTCGGCCACGTCCTGGGCGGCCACGGCCGGGGTCGCGATCACGCCGATCGCGACGGCGTGGTCGCGGACGATCCGCTCGAGGTGGTCGAAGGGGCGTACCTCGATACCCGCGACCACCTGGTCGTGGCGCGCCGGGTCGGCGTCGAGCAGCGCGACCACGCGGAACCCGCGGCTGCGGAAGCCGGAGTAGTTCGCGAGCGCCTGCCCGAGGTTGCCGATGCCGACGATGACGACCGGCCAGTCCTGGGTGACCCCGATCTCGCGGGCGATCTGGTAGCGCAGGTAGTCCACGTCGTAGCCGACCCCGCGGGTGCCGTAGCTGCCGAGGTAGGACAGGTCCTTGCGCAGCTTCGCGCTGTTGACGCCCGCGGCGACCGCGAGCTCCTCGCTCGAGCAGGTGGCGGTGCCCTGCTCGGACAGCGTCACCAGCGCCCGGAGGTAGACGGGGAGTCGCGCGACGGTCGCCTCGGGGATGTCCCGGGCACTCTCGGGGGAGGTCCGTGCGCTCACTGATCTCGTCTCCAACACGCTGGGGCCACGCCGGGGCCACAAGGGGCAGGGCCGTCGTCGGGCGCGGTGGGACGACCCCGTCCTCGCAACCCGGCCGCTCGTTCACTGTAGGAGTTTGTGAACAGGAGAACAAACCGGACCGGGGTCGTCTCACGGCCGCGCCGGCCCCTTGTGAGATGACCCACGCCGGCCTGCGGGAGGCTAGGACGTGGCGAGTGCGGCCCGCAGCCGGGCCTCGTCGACCCGCCAGAAGTCGTGCTGGCGGCCATCGACGAACGTCACCGGGACCTCGTCGGTGAACCGCTCGCGCAGCTCGGGGTCGTCGTCGATGTGGACCTCGGCGTACGCCTCGCCGAGCTCGGCGCAGACCCGCTCGACGACCTCGCGGGCGACGTCGCACAGGTGGCAGCCCGGCCGGGTGTAGAGCGTGACCCGGGGCGCGCTCACTCGAGCAGTCCCAACGTGCGGCGCCGCTCGATGCCGCGCAGCCGGCCCTTCTGGACCTTGCCGGTTCCGGTCTTGGGCAGGGCGTCGACGACCTCGATGCGCGAGGGCCGCTTGAACCGGGCCAACCGCTGCTCGCAGTGGACGCGGACCGCCTCCTCGATCGCAGCGGGATCGGCGTCGGGCGCCCGGACGTACGCGACGACCGCTTCACCGGTCACCGGGTCGTCGACCCCGATCACCGCGGCCTCGACCACCCCGTCGACCTCGGTCAGGACCTCCTCCACCTCGACCGGGTAGACGTTGAAGCCGGACACGATGACGAGGTCCTTGATCCGGTCGACGAGGAACAGGTCACCGGACGGGTCCAGGAAGCCGACGTCACCGGTCGACCACCACCCGTCGTCGTCGGGGCCGCCCTCCCCGTCGGGCCAGTAGCCGCTGAACAGGTTCGCGCCCCGGATCTGGATCTCCCCCGGGTCGTCGCCGTCCGGAGACCGGCCGGACTCGTCGACCAGGCGCAGCTCGACGCCAGGGAGCGCCGCGCCCACCGAGCCGACCTGGGGCGTCACGCTGCACAGGGTGCTGGTCACCACCGGTGCCGCCTCCGTCAGGCCGTAGCCCTGGTGGACGGGGACACCGGCGCGGGCGGTGAACTTGTCGATCAGCTCGGCCGCCAGGGGCGCGGATCCGGAGAGGACCAGCCGGACCGGGCCGAGGTGCTCGGCGAGATGCTCCTCCCCCAGCCAGTACGCGAAGACCGGTGGGGCGACGGGAACGACGCTGCAGGCCTCGTCGTCGATGAGGGAGAGGGTCTCGTGCGGGTCGAACCGCTCGACGAGCACGAGCTTGGCGCGGTGGCGCAGGATGCCGCCGAGCACGGCGTTCAGGCCGTAGACGTGGAACAGCGGGAGCACGCCCAGCACGACGTCGTCGCCATGGATCATCGGCGGCTCGACCTGGGCGACCTGGTCGAGGTTGGCCAGCAGCGCCCGATGGGTGAGCATCGCCGCTCGGGGCAGGCCCGACGTACCGCTGGTGTAGAGCAGCACCGCCAGCTTCTCGGGGTCCTGCAACGGCGGGACCGGCCGGGCGGGGAGCGCCCGGAGCTCGTCGTGGGCGCGCTCGCCGGGCAGCGGCTCCGCCTCGATGACGACCAGCAGCGGCGCGGGGTCCAGTCCCGCCACCGCCTCCCGCAGGGCCTCGACCGTGTCGGGCTCGCCGACCACCATCCGCGCGCCGGAGTCGGCCACCATGCGGGACAGCTCGCTCACGGTCGAGCGGGGGTTGACCGGTACGGCGACCGCCTGGGCGCGCAGCACGCCGAGATAGGTGGTGACGAACTCGAGTCGGTTGCCGACCGCCAGCAGCACCCGGGTGCCGCCGAGGATCCCCGCCGCGCCGAGGCCGGTGGCGATCCGGCCGACCTCGTCCTCGAGACCGGCCCAGGTGAGGCTGCGGCCGCCGGCCTCGACGACCGCCAGCCGGTCAGGGTGCTCGGCGGCGGCAACGCTCACGAGCTCGGCGATGTCGCGCATCCCAGACATAGGGGGATACTTCCACACCGCGTCCGGCTCGACCGGCGGTCTACCCTGCCCCTGTGACCCCGGCGCACGACAGGCGAGCCCGCCCGCGGAACCTCCAGCTGCGGTCCGTGCTCGCCGGCGAGGCCGCCGCGGCGGCCGCCGAGGTGGAGTCCGCGCTCACCCCGCCGCTCGACCCGGTCGCCGCGGCCTTCTTCGACGTCGACAACACCGTGATGCAGGGGGCGAGCATCTTCCACCTCGCCCGCGGCCTGCACCGCCGCAAGTTCTTCACCACCCGCGAGATCCTCGGGGCCGCCTGGAAGCAGGCCTACTTCCGGGTCGTGGGCGTCGAGGACCCCGCCCACGTGGCCGACGCTCGGGCCTCCGCCCTCGGGTTCATCGCCGGACACACCGTCACGGAGCTCCAGGACCTCGGCGAGGAGATCTTCGAGGAGGCGATGGCGGACCGGATCTGGCCGGGCACCCGCGCCCTGGCGCAGCTGCACCTCGACGAGGGCCAGCGGGTCTGGCTGGTCACCGCCGCGCCGATCGAGATCGCGCAGATCATCGCGCGCCGACTCGGCCTCACCGGCGCGCTCGGCACGGTCGCCGAGCACATCGACGGCGTCTACACCGGCCGGCTCGTCGGCGACCTGCTGCACGGGCCAGCGAAGGGCGAGGCCGTCCGTGCCCTCGCCGCCCGCGAGGGTCTCGACCTGCATCGCTGCTCGGCGTACTCCGACTCCTTCAACGACCTGCCGATGCTGACCATGGTCGGCGACCCGTGCGCCATCAACCCGGACGCCCGGCTCCGGGCCCACGCCCGGGAGCAGGGCTGGCGGATCCACGACTACCGCACCGGGCGCAAGGCGCTGCGCGCCGGCCTGGTCGCGGGCGGCATCGCCGGCGCCGCCAGCGGCACGGTCGCCGCCGGCCTGGCGCTCCGCGGCCGGCGGTTTCCCCGGTGAACCGGGGAAACCGGAACTGTTGACCCGAAGTTTCGGCCCCGGAGTGGCAACTTCCCCGGTGAACCGGGGAAACCGACCCCGGACTCACCGACGACAGGTGCCCGAAGTGCGGACGCCGACGTCCTTTGAGCGGACAGAGGTTCCCAGCGGAGTAACTCACGTTTACGATGGGGCAGGCTTCGGGGGAAGCTTCCGGGAGGATCGAACTCATGTCGTGGGAGGACACCGACGTCGCGCGCGGTCTCGACGCGCTGCGACGCCTCGTGGCCCACGTGCTTGTCCTGGAGCAGCCCCAGCTCGCCGGGACACCCGGGATGCTCGCCACCGAGGCGGTCGCCAGCGGGCGCGCGGAGATGCGCGCGAAGACCCGCCCCAAGAGCGGCCCCGGGACCGGCGACGGCGGTCCCGACGGGTACGGCGACGCGGAGCTCGCCACCTCCTCGGAGGAGGACGAGGCCGAGCGGAGCCGGCTGATCGCGCTGGTGGAGCTGGCCCGCAAGGGCGACGCCGACGCCTTCGGCCTCCTCTACGACCACTACCAGCCCTCGGTCTACCGCTTCCTCTTCTACCGGACCCGGTCCGGCACCCTCGCCGAGGACCTGACCTCCGAGACCTTCTTCCGCGCGTTGCGGAGCATGAACAACTTCCGCTGGCAGGGCAAGGACTTCGGCGCCTGGCTGATGACGATCGCCCGCAACCTCGCGACCGACCACTTCAAGGCCGGCCGGACCCGCCTCGAGCTCACCACCGAGGACATGGGCCTGCACGACGACGCGACCGAGGGCCCGGAGTCGATGGTGCTCGCCGGGCTCACCAACGAGCTGCTGCTGCACGCCCTGACCGAGCTGCCGCCCGAGCAGCGCGACTGCCTGGTGATGCGGTTCCTCCAGGGGATGAGCATCGCCGAGACGGCGGCCGTCCTGGGCCGCAGCGACGGGGCCGTCAAGCAGCTCCAGCTGCGTGGGGTGCGCAACCTCGCGAAGCTGATGCCCGAGGGGATCCGGGACTGATGGGCACCCTCTTCGAAAACCTTTGCGCAGGGCGCCTCGCGCGCGTAACCCCGCCCGGCCACGCCTCGTTGAGGTCGGTGTCAGAGTCCCCGAGCGGGGACCGGGCGAACGGCTGGATGGGGCAGACGAGATGACCTGGGGTTTCACGGCGCAGCGCCGCGCCGAGGAGTTCGACGCGCGAGTGGAGGGCGCGTCGACGTACGACGTCGCCGACCCGCGGGACGCCGAGCTGCTCGCGCTCGTCGGTGCCCTGCGCGCGGTGCCCGAGGCCCAGCCGCGACCCGAGTTCGTCGCCACTCTCCGCGAGCGGCTGATGGCCGAGGCCGCGACCGCGCTCGTCCCCGACGACGTCTCCAGGCTGACCCTTCCGGCGCGTCGTCCCACGCGCGAGCGTCGGCTGGCCGCCGTGGTCGGCGGCATCGTGATCGTCGGCGCCAGCACTTCGCTCGCGGTCGCCTCCCAGTCCGCTCTTCCGGGCGACTCGCTCTACCCGGTCAAGCGTGCCATCGAGCAGGCCCACACCGGGCTCAGCGTCGGCGAGGGCAGCAAGGGCACCACCATCCTCGCGAACGCCTCCGACCGTCTCGACGAGGTCGACGCGCTCACCCGCCAGAACCACTTCGGCGACGAGATCCGGATCGCGGACACGCTCAACACCTTCACCGACCAGGCGACCCAGGCCACCGACCTGCTGCTGGCCGACTACGCCCACACCGGCGAGGCCTCCTCGATCGCTCACCTGCGCGACTTCGCCGCCTCGAGCCTCACCCGCCTCGCCGACCTCGAGCCACTGGTGCCGGCCGAGGCCCGCGACGAGCTGATCCGCGCGGCCGGCGTCGTCACCACGATCGACACCGAGGCCGCGCTGCGCTGCGGTGACTGCGGCGGCGCGGGCATCACCTCCATCCCGGCGACGCTCGGGGCGGCCGCCGAGGTCATCAACGTGCCCAAGCCGCCCGCCGACGCGGTCACCAAGGGCGACCGCACCCGCAACGGCGGCAAGCACGGCACCAAGGGCGCCCAGGGCACCGGCCTCCCCGACGTGGACCCCGGCGAGGTCGGCCCCGGCAGCATCTTGAACCCCGACGGCAGCGGCCTCCAGCCCGGCACCACCACCAGCGGCGGCTCCGACCCGATCGGCGACCTGGCGAACGGGCTCACCGGCGGCGACTCCCCCAGCGATGCGCCGTCGGTCCCCGTGGTCACCGATGTCGTCGACGGTGTCGGCGGCATCCTCCAAGACGTCGTCGACGGCGTCACCGGCGGGCTGCCGAAGACTCCCTGACGGGGGACGCGCCAGCGGACCCCGTGATGGTGGTCGCCCTTCGAGACGCCTCGTCCCTCGGCTCCTCAGGAACCGCAGGCGCGCGACCGAGGAACGAGGCCGCGACCGCCGTGTCGAGACCCAGCGAGCCGACAGGCCACGTCGGTCGCGTGGCTACTTGAACACCGACTCGCGCTGCATCAGCAGCGAGTAGAGCGTCTGCTGGATCGTCTCGCGGACCTGGTCGGTGACGTTGAAGACCAGCATCGGGTCGTCGGCGGCGCCCACGTCGAGCTCGTCCGTGCGGATCGGCTCACCGAACTCCAGCAGCCACTTCGAGGGCAACGGCACCAGGCCGAGCGGCCCCAGGGCCGGGAAGAACGGCGTCACCGGGAGGTACGGCAGCCCGAGGGCACGGGCGAGGGAGGGCAGGTTGCCGACCAGCGGGTAGATCTCCTCGGCGCCGACGACCGCCAACGGGATGATCGGCACGCCGGTGCGCAGGGCGGCGGAGACGAAGCCCCCGCGACCGAACCGCTGCAGCTTGTAACGGTCGCTGTAGGCCTTGCCGATCCCTTTGAAGCCCTCCGGCCAGACCCCGACCAGCTGGCCACCGTGCAACATCCGCTCGGCGTCCTCGTTGCACGCGAGGGTGGCCCCGCTCTTGCGCGCGAGCGAGCTGACGAACGGGAGCCGGAAGACCAGGTCGGCGCCCAGCGGCCGTAGGAACCGGCCGGTGTGGTCGTAGATCGACACGAGGGTCATCAGGCCGTCGACCGGGATGGTGCCGGAATGGTTGGACACCACGAGGGCCCCGCCCTCGGTCGGGATGTTCTCGATCCCGCGGACCTCGATCCGGAACCACTTCTGGGCGATCGGGCGCAGCGTCGCCATCAAGAAGCGCTCGGTGATCTCCTGGTCGAAGCCGTACTCGTCGACCACATAGTCACCGGTGATCCGGCGCCGCAGGAACGCGAGGAACCGCGCGAGCTGGGGCTCCCACTGCTCGCCGAACACCTCCCGAGCGCCGTGCTGCACCGCCGCGAGCCAGTCGCTCGCGGGGATGCCGGCCAGCGGCGCCCGGTCCTGGGTCGTGGTCGCGGGACGCTCGGCCCGGGTGTCGGACCTCGCGGGAGGCTCGGGCGCGGAGCCCGAGGCGGGTCCGGCGGTCCGGCGGCCGGCCTTGGCAGCCGGCGGTCGAGCGCCGGTCGCGAGGCCGCGGGCGGCCGAGGACGGGTGCTTGCCCGTGCCGCGGCCCGGCCGGCCGCGGGTCCCGATCGGGATGATCTCCGCGTCACCCACGGTCGGCTCCTCGGGGGTACGCCGGCGCCGAGGCCGGTAGCGGCGCGGGGACGGGTGCGGGCTCGGGCAGGCCCTGCGCGACCCGGGCCAGCAGCCGGTCGGCGTAGCCGCCGGTGGGCGGCAGCGGGGCCGCGAAGTCCGCGAACGCCCCAGCGGTCGTGAGGGCCGGCTCGAAGCCGAGCTCGGTACGCATCCGGGTCGTGTCGACGCCACGCCCGTACGTGAGCAGGCCGAGCTGCTCGGGCGAGAAGTCCGCGACCCGCGCCGAGCGCAGGGTGGAGCCGACCCGGCCGACCGCGAAGGGCGGCAGCGGGACGCTGGGCCGCTGGAGGCGGCGTACCGCCTGGGAGAGCATCAGGATCCCGGCACCGGCGACGTTGAAGGTCCCGGCGACCTCCGCGGCGATCGCATGCCGCAGCACGTCGAGCAGGTCCTGCTCGTGCAGGAACTGCAGCCGCGGGTCGAAGCCGAGCACGGTGGGGATCACCGGCAACCGGAAGTAGGAGGTGAGCGGGCTCGTGACCTGGGGCCCGATCACGTTGGCCGCGCGGAGGATGGTCACCGAGACGTCGGGACGGCGGCGGGCGAAACCGCGCACGTAGCCCTCGACCTCGGCGACGTCCTTGGCGTAGCCGGAGCGCGGCACCCGGCGCGGCTCCATGTCCTCGGTGAACATCGCCGGGTCGCGGTTGCTGGCGCCGTAGACCGTGGTCGAGGACTTCACCACGAGCGTGCGCAGGCCGGGAGCCTTCTGGCAGGCGGCGAGGAGCTGCATCGTCCCGATGACGTTGAGCTCCTTCATCGTGTTCCGCCCCCCGGCGCTGCCGGGGGTGGAGATGACGCTCATGTGGACGACGGTGTCGACGTCCTCCTTGACGATGACCTTCGCGATGACCGGGTTGCGGATGTCGGCCCGGACGAAGGAGACCTCGCCGATGTCACCGCGCGGCGGTACGGCGTCCACCCCGACCACGCGGTCGACGGACGGGTCGGCCGCCAGGGCGCGCGCGAACCGGCGGCCGAGGTCGCGTGAGACCCCGGTGACCAGGACGACCCTGCCGGCGCTGCCCATGGGGCGTGCTGTGATCGGCTCGGGCGCTACTTGCCGAGCTTGCGACGCTGCACGCGCGTCTTCTTCAGCAGCTTGCGGTGCTTCTTCTTGGCCATGCGCTTGCGCCGCTTCTTGATGACAGAACCCACGGGATACCTTTCAACAGCCGTATCGTCCACCGGTTCTGCCCGGAGGACCGACCTAGCCTAGCCGCCGCACCTTCCCCGGCAGAATCCGCCGGTGAGACGCATCCGTGTGAGTTCGCTTTCAGCCCGGCGAGCTCAACCGGCGGAGTAGAAGCTCTTGCGGAGGTACTCGTCGACGTCCTTCTCCTGGACCCGGAAGGACCGGCCGACCCGGACGGCGGGCAGCTCGCCGTTGTGGACGAGGCGGTAGACGGTCATCTTGGACACGCGCATCATCGCCGCGACCTCGGCGACGGTCAGGAACTTCGAGGAGGAGCTGTCCCCGGGGTTGGTAGCCATCGTGCACCGATACTTTCTGTCTGACGCGCCACCGACTTCCCCGCCGGTGAGTGCACGCGTCGCGCACGGTGAGAATAGAGCCTGATGTGACTCGTGGGGAAGGGGTTGCTAAAAGTCGCCCGAGTGGTGTCGGCGTGTCGACTTGCGCGAAGCCGGCGTCCACCCCCGGCCGGCGCCACCCCGGCGCGACCCGGGATCAGGGAAACGGGTCGAGCCCGTGCAGCGGGAAGACCTCCATCCGGGTGCTGTGGATCGCCCGGTCCAGCCAGATCTCGGGGTCGTAGCCGTCGATCCAGTCCCGGTACGCCGGGGTCCGGCCGTCGGTCATCCGGTGGGGTGCGACCTGGTCCAACGTGGTCTGCACGTGCCTGCGCCACCCCTCCGGGGTCTCGGTGGCCGGGTCGAGCGGCCGGCCGGCCACGATCGCCAGCAGGTGGGTCCAGGCCCGCGGGACCACCTCGACCAGGGCGTATCCGCCGCCGCCGGTGGCGACCCACCGCCCACCACAGACCTCGTGGGCCAGCTCGTGGAGGGCCAGGTAGGCCGCCCGCTGTCCATCCACGGAGAGCATCAGGTGCGCCAGCGGGTCCTCGATGTGGGAGTCGCAGCCGTGCTGGGTGACCAGGACGTCGGGCGCGAACTCGCGCACCAGCGGGGGCACCACGGCGTGGTAGGCGCGCAGCCAGCCGCCGTCGCCGGTGCCGGGGGGCAGCGCCACGTTGACGGCCGTACCCCGCGCCGCCGGGCCGCCGGCGTCGGTCGGGAACCCCGTGCCGGGGAACAGCATCTGGCCCGTCTCGTGCAGCGAGATCGTCAGCACCCGCGGGTCGTCCCAGAACACCTTCTCCACCCCGTCGCCGTGATGGACGTCGACGTCCACGTAGGCCACCCGCTTCGCCCCGCTGTCGAGGAGGTGCTGGATGCCGACCGCGACGTCGTTGTAGATGCAGAAGCCGCTGGCCCGCTCCGGCATCGCGTGGTGGAGGCCGCCGCTGATGTTCACGGCGTGGAGGGACTCCCCCGACCACACCTGACGGGCGGCCTCGACGGTCGCACCGACGATGTGCGCGGCCGCGTGGTGCATGTCCGGGAAGGTCGGGTTGTCGTCGGTGCCCAGCCCGTGGGCCTCGTCGAGGATGCCGGGCATGGTGCCGGCACGGCGTACCGCCTCGATGAGCGCGGGCCGGTGCACCGTCGCGATCACCTCGTCGGTGGCCACGGGGGCGTCGACCCGCCGCAGCCCGGCCAGGACGCCGAGCTCCTCGGCCAGCCGGATGGTCAGGTCGACCCGCAGCGGGGACATCGGATGGGTCGGGCCGAAGTCGTACGCGGTCAGGCTGGGGTCGAACACGACGGTCGCCGGTCCCTGGCAGGCGGGCATGTGACGGACGCTACCGGTAGTCTGGTCCGGTGCTGACGTCCTGTTCCACGTTCCGTACCACCCAGTGGTGGCTCGCCTGACGGCGGACCGCGCACGAAGCACACCCACTTCACCCATCGGCCGCCCACGGGCGGCCGATTCTCGTCGGTCGAGCTGGTCGATCCGCCCGGGGCCCGCACTCCCCAGGAGGATCCATGCATCGCCAGCTCTCCCTGCTCACCCCCAGCGGCCACCTGACGCTCGGCAACCTGCTCGGCGCGCTCCGCCCGATGGCTGCCGCGCAGCGCGACGCCAGCACACCGGCCGCGTGCTTCTACGGCATCGCCGACCTGCACGCGATGACCACGCCGCACGAGCCGGCGCGGCTGCGGTCACTGACCCACGAGACCGCCACCCTCCTGCTCGCCGCCGGCCTCGAGGAGTCGACGCTGTTCGTGCAGAGCCGGGTGCCGGCGCACGCCCAGCTCGCGTACCTGCTCGAGTGCACGGCGTCGACCGGCGAGCTGAACCGGATGATCCAGTTCAAGGAGAAGGGTCGCGACCAGCCGACGACCCGCGCGTCGTTGTTCACCTACCCGGCGCTGATGGCCGCGGACATCCTGCTCTACCGTCCGCGCCAGGTGCCGGTCGGCGCCGACCAGCGCCAGCACGTCGAGCTGACCCGGGACCTCGCGACCCGGTTCAACAGCACCTACGGCCCGGTGTTCACGATCCCGGAGATCACCGTCCCGGCGGCCGGCGCCCGGGTGATGCGCCTGGACGACCCGACCGTGAAGATGGGCAAGTCCGCGGCCGAGACGCCGGGCGTGGTCCGGCTGCTCGACCCGCCGGACGTCGTCCGCCGCAAGGTCGCCCGCGCCGTGACCGACTCCGACACCGGCCCGGACGCCGTGCGTGCCGACCCGAACAAGCCCGGGGTGACGAACCTGCTGGAGATCCTCACCGCCTGCGGTGGCTCAGCGGAGGGCATCTCGACGTACGGCGCCCTCAAGAAGGCGGTCGCCGACGCCGTCATCGCCGAGCTCGAGCCGCTCCAGAAGCGGTACGCCGACCTCGCGGCCGACCCGGCCCACGTCACCAGCGTCTACGAGGCCGGCGCCGCCCGCTGCCGGGAGGTGACCGCCCCGGTGCTCGCGGCCGCGCAGGCCGCGATGGGGCTGTGAGGACGCGGGGTCGGCTGCTGGCAGCGGAGGGGCCGGTCAGCTGCCCTCGGCGAGCGCACGCGACCGGTCGCGCGCGGCCTCCATGGCGGCGAGGAACGCGGCGCGCACCTTGTGGATCTCCAGCTCGCGCAGGGCCGCCGCGGTGGTGCCGGCCGGGGAGGTGACCTGCTCGCGCAGCACGGCCGGGTGGGTGCCGGTCTCGCGCAGCATCTTGGCCGAGCCCACGACGGTCTGGACGACCAGGTCGGTGGCGGTCGCACGCGGCAGGCCCAGGTGGACGCCGGCCTCGATCATCGACTCCACGACGAAGAAGATGTAGGCCGGGCCGGACCCGGAGATCGCGGTGACGGCGTCCTGCTGGCGCTCCGGGATCCGGAGCACCCGGCCGACCGACGCCATCAGCGACTCGGCCTCGGCGAGGTGCTCCTCGCTGCAGTGCGACCCGGGAGAGACCGCAGCCATCCCCTCGTCGACCAGCGCGGGCGTGTTCGGCATCACCCGGACCACGGCGACGCCCTCGGGGACCCGGGCCTCGATGAAGGCGGTGGTGATGCCGGCCGCAAGGGAGACGACCAGCTGGCCCGGGCGCAGCTCGCCGGCGATCTCCTCGAGCAGGTCGCCCATGTCCTGGGGCTTGACGACCAGGGCGAGCGTGTCGGCCTTGCGGGCCGCCTCGGCGTTGCCGACCACGGCGACGCCGTACCGCTCCTCGAGCTCCTGGGCGCGCTCGGGGCGCTTCTCGCCGACCAGCAGGTGGTCGACGCGGCGGCCGGCGCGCACCAGGCCGGAGAGCAGGGTCTCGCCCATCACGCCGGCGCCGAGGATGGCGGTCTGGGACATCGGTACCTCCGGACTTTCGACGCGCCCGTCGCGACCTCGTGCCTCGGTCGCGGGGCATGCTCGATCTTCACCCACAACGCGTCCGCTCCTTCGTCGCGGACGCTGTGGTCTCACTTCTTCGAGACCAGGGACTTCACGAAGAATGACAGGTTCTGCGGACGCTCCGCGAGCCTTCTCATCAGGTAGCCGTACCACTCGGTGCCGTAGGGCACGTAGACCCGCATCGTCTCGCCGCTGGCGACCAGGCGCCGCTGCTCCTCGGGGCGGATGCCGTAGAGCATCTGGTACTCGTAGGTCCCGGCCGCGCGGCCGTAGCGGCTGGCCAGTGACGACGCGATCTCGATCATCCGGGGGTCGTGGGTGGCGATCATCGGGTAGCCCTCGCCGGCGAGCAGCACCTTGAGGCAGCGCACGTACGACTTCGAGATCTCCAGCCGGTCCTGGAAGGCGACGGACTCCGGCTCGAGGTAGGCGCCCTTGCAGAGCCGGACCCGCGAGCCCTCGTAGGCCAGCGCCCGGCAGTCGCTCTCGGTCCGGTGCAGCGCGGCCTGGAGCACAGCACCCGTCTCGGGGAAGTCCTTGCGCAGCTCGCGCAGGATCGACAGCGTCGAGTCCGTGGTCGTGTGGTCCTCCATGTCGAGGGTGACCGCGGTGCCGGCGTTGCGGGCGGCCCGGCAGATCGTGCGGGCGTTCTCGAGGGCGATCTTCTCCCCTCCCCCGAAGCCCACGGCGTCGGGGAGGAACTGGCCGATGGCGCTGAGCTTCACCGAGACCTCGGCGTTGCGGGTCAGGCCGCGAGCCGAGAGCTCCTGGAGCACGTCGAGGTACGCCGCGACCGTCGCGTCGGCCTGCTCCGCGTCGGTGGTGTCCTCACCCAGGTAGTCCAGCGTGACCCGCAGACCGCCGTCCACGAGCTCCGCGGTCGCGCCCACGGCCGACTCGGTCGTCTCGCCCGGGACGTAGCTGCGGACGATGCCGGCCGACACGGGCATGCCGCTGACGACCTTCTTCACCAGCGAGCTGCGGGCGAGGAGCAGGAGCGGCTGACGGAGGAGCGACATGACCTCAGGCTACGACGAGGCCGGCCTAGGGCCGTCCCGGGGCCACCTCGGGCCAGGGTCAGCCAAGGGTCAGCCAGGATCAGGGAGTACGACGACGCAGCGTGGCCGCCCCGAACGCCAGTCCCGCGACGGCGAACGCGCCCACGATCGCGACGTCTCGCCAGACCTGGCCGGTGGCGGAGCTCGTGGTCAGGTGCTGCATCGCATCGACGGCGTACGACAGCGGGAGCACGTCGCTGAGCTGACGCAGCACGTCGGGCAGCAGCTCACGCGGCACCAGGAGCCCGCACAGCAGCAGCTGGGGGATCACGATGGCGGGCATGAACTGGACGGCCTGGAACTCGGTCTGCGCGAACGCGGAGACGAACAGGCCCAGGGCGCTGCCCAGGACGGCGTCGACCACGGCGACGACGGTCAGCAGCCAGACCGGGCCCTCGAGGTCGAGGTCGAGCAGCCCGATGCTGACGGCGACGGCGAGTACCGACTGCACGGCGGCGACCAGGCCGAACGCGATCGCGTAGCCCACCAGGAAGTCGAGCTTGCCCATCGGCATCGCGAGCAGCCGCTCGAGGGTGCCGCTGGAGCGCTCCCGGAGCGTGGTGACGCTGGTGACCAGGAACATCACGATCACGGGGAACATCGCGAGCAACGCGGGCCCGATGCGGTCGAAGAGCAGCGGGTTCGCCTCGTCGTACATCCACCACATCAAGGAGATGAGCAGGCAGGGCAGCACCAGCAGCATGGCGAGCGTGCGGTGGTCGCGACGCAGCTGGATCAGGACGCGTCCGGCGACGGCGAGGGTGATCCGGGCGTTCATTCGGGGCCCCCGGGAAGTCGTGACCGGAGGAGCGCAGCGGGGGAAGGCGCGAGTTCGTGGGGTGAGTTCATGCCGCGTCCCTCCTGACCAGCGCGAGGAACGCGGCCTCGACGTCGTCGACGCCGGCCGCGGCCTTGATCTCGGCGGGCGTCCCGTCGGCGAGGATCCGGCCCTGCCGCATCAGCAGCAGCCGGTCGCAGCGCTCGGCCTCGTCCATGACGTGGCTGGAGACGAAGACGGCGACACCGGCGTCGGCCAGGCGGTGGAAGAGGTTCCACAGGTCCTCGCGGAGCACCGGGTCGAGTCCCACCGTCGGCTCGTCGAGCACCAGCAGGTCCGGCTCGTCCAGCAGCGCGACCGCCAGGCTCGCGCGCGACTGCTGCCCACCGCTGAGCCGTCCGACGACGTCGTCGCGGTGGTCGGCCAGGTCCACGGCGGTGATCGCCCGGTCGACCTCGGCGCGGCCCGCGCCCAGCACCCGCGCGAAGAAGTGCAGGTTCTCGGCGACGGTCAGGTCGTGGTAGACGCTGACCGCCTGGGTGACGTAGCCGACCCGGTCCCGGAGCGGGCGGCTGCCCGCCGGCAGGCCGAAGACCTCGACGGTCCCGCCGCGGATCCGTTGTACGCCGACCAGGCAGCGCATCAGCGTCGACTTGCCGCACCCGGACGGGCCGAGCAGCCCGGTGACCCCGCCCCCGATCGTCAGGTCGAGGTGCTCGAGGACGGTGTGCGGACCCCGGACGACGTGGAGGTCGCGGATCTCCACCGCGTTTTTCACCATGCGTTGAATTATGCGTACGGAGGCCCCACCCGGCAAGGGTCCTTGGACCCGAACGCGCTTCCCGGTCAGTCGGGCAGCGGACCGGAGAGGTAGCGCTGGAGGGTCGGCCCGTAGAGCGCGACGAGCTCGTCGGCGGGCATCGAGGCGAGCGGTTCGACCACCAGCAGGTAACGGAGCAGCACCAGGCCCAACAGCTGGGAGGCGACCAGCGGCATCCGGCGCTGGTCGGCGACGCCGAGGCCGGCCGCGAGCGGCTCGAGCACCATCCGCATGAAGCCGTCGCGGACCAGCTGCTGCCCACCGGAGTCCAAGGCACCGCGGATCAGGGCGAGGAGCGGCAGCCGCTTCTCCTCGTCGTCCCAGACCGACACGAACAGCCGCATCAGCCGCTCGCCGGCGCTCTCGAGGCCGCCCTCGAACACCGGCGGGACGACCACGCGGGGGTCCACGCGGAGCTCGAGCGCGGCGACGAAGAGGTCGTCCTTCGTCCCGAAGTAGTGGTGCACGAGCGAGGCGTCGACCCCGGCCGCCGCGCCGATCGCACGCACCGAGGTGCCGGCGTACCCCTGGGCCGCGAAGAGCTCCCGGGCCGCGGCGAGGATCGCCGCACGGGTGTCCGGGGTCCCCGGCCGACGACCTCGACGGGGGGCCGCCCGCGTCGCGGGATCCGTCACGGCGTCCCCACGACGGAGTGCTCGCGCGCGAACTCGAGGGACTCGCGCAGGTCGACCTCGCGGGCCGCGGCGTCGCGGCACTTGCGGGTGTTGATCTCGACGACGATCTCACCACCGAACCCGGCCGCCGCCAGGTGCCGCAGGAACGCGGCGGCGCCGATCGATCCCCGACCGGGGACCAGGTGCTCGTCCTTGGCCGAGCCGGTGCCGTCGGTCAGGTGGATGTGCCGCAACCGGTCGCCGAGACGCTCGGCCATCCCGACCGGGTCGGACCGCGCGATGGCCGCGTGGGAGAGGTCGATGGTGGTGTTGGCGTACGGCTCGGAAGAGGGGTCCCAGCCGGGCAGGTACATCTCCATGCCGCGGCTGGAGGCACGCCAGGGATACATGTTCTCCACCGCGAACGCGATGCCGGTGGACTCCTCGAGCGCGGCGATGCCGTCCACGAAGTCGCGGGCATAGCTCTTCTGCCAGCGGAACGGCGGATGGACCACGACGACCTCGGCCCCGAGCGCCGCCGCCATCTCCGCGGAGCGCTCGAGCTTGCCCCACGGCTCGGTGCCCCAGACCCGCTGCGTGAACAGCAGGCAGGGCGCGTGCACCGCGGACACCGGTACGCCGTGGTGTGCGGAGAGCTGCTGGATCGCGGAGGTCTGCTGGCTGAGCGCGTCGATCCCGACCATCACCTCGATGGTGTCGTAACCGAGCGCACTCGCGTAGGCGAAGGCATGGGCGGAGGACTCGGGGTAGACCGAGACGGTGGAGAGTCCGACGCGTGGGGCCATGGCTAGCCGAGCACGCTGATCTGGTCGAGCCGTTCGAGGATCACGCCCTCCCGCAGGGCCCAGGGGCAGACCTCCAGGAGCTCGAGCCCGAAGATGTCCATCGCCGCCTCGGCCACGAGCGCGCCGGTCACGATCTGGTGGGCCCGGCTCGGGGAGACGCCCGGGAGGTGCGCCAGCGCCTCCGGGGCCATCGTGACCAGCTTCGGGATCCACTCGCGCAGCACCTCGCGCTCCAGGACCCGCGGGACCAGGGGACCGTCCGCCGACGGCGCGGCCCCACAGATCCGGGCCAGCGAGCGGAACGTCTTGGACGTGGCCGCCGCGTGGTCCGGCGTCCCCGCCCGCAGCAGGTGCCCCGCGTCGCGGGCGATCTCGGCACGAAGCTGCTTGCGCAGCCCACGGATCGCCTCGTCGTCGGGCGGCCCCCCGCTGAAGAACTGCCGCGCCAGGCGGCCGGCTCCGATCGGCAGCGACCAGGCGACGTCGGGCGACTCGTCGGCGCCGCCGGCGATCTCCAGCGAGCCGCCACCGATGTCGAAGACGGCCAGCCGCCCGGCGGACCAGCCGAACCACCGTCGTACGGCGAGGAAGGTCAGCCGGGCCTCGTCCTCCCCGGGGAGCACCTCGATCCGCACGCCGGTCGCCGCGTGCACGTGGTCGAGCACCGCATCGGTGTTGACCGCGTCGCGCACCGCGGACGTCGCGAACGCGAGCATGTCCTGGCAGCCCTTGTCCTCCGCGACCACCAGGGCCTGCGCGGTGAACGCCGTCAGCGAATCGACCCCGAGCCGGGTGACCGCTCCCTCGTCGTCGAGGTGCTCGGCGAGGCGCAACGGCTGCTTGTAGGAGTACGCCGGCAGCGGCGCGGCGCCCCCGTGGGCGTCGACGACGAGCAGGTGTCCGGTGTTGGACCCGATGTCGAGGACGCCCAGCCGCATGGGTCCAACGTACCCAACGGCGGCGGGGACGGCCCCGGACGGCACGTAGGGTTGACGGGTGCCCGAAGTCGATCTGGTCTTCCCCCGCGCCTACGTGGAGTTCGTGAACCCTGCCGACGAGACCGAGGTGCTGCGCTGCGACCTCACCTGGCTGACCTCGAGCTACACCTGCATCTTCGGGCGGGGGTGCCCGGGCATCTACGCCGATGCCCCGGACGTCGGGTGCTGCACGCTCGGCGCACACTTCGCCGACAAGGACGACGAGAAACGGGTCGCGGAGTACGTCGGGATGCTCGACGAG
Organism: Nocardioides sp. JS614; assembly: GCF_000015265.1. Taxonomy (NCBI): domain Bacteria; kingdom Bacillati; phylum Actinomycetota; class Actinomycetes; order Propionibacteriales; family Nocardioidaceae; genus Nocardioides; species Nocardioides sp. JS614. The sequence continues at coordinate 506,234 of NC_008699.1, read as the reverse complement.
GAGCTGTGGCAGCACAAGCCGCAGCGGCCCGACGGCAAGGTCCGCAAGCGGGACTGGATCGAGCTCGACGACGAGGGCGAGCGCAAGACCCGCACGATCGAGGTCGACGGGCAGCAGGCGTGCATCTTCCAGAACCGCCCGGACTTCAAGAACGGAGCCGGCTGCGCCCTGCACGCGCTGGCCTACGTGCTCGACAAGTTGCCGCTCGAGACCAAGCCGGACGTGTGCTGGCAGCTGCCGATCCGGCGCACCTTCCGCGACGTCACCCGCCAGGACGGCTCGACGTACACCGAGGTCTCGATCGGCGAGTACGACCGGCGCGGCTGGGGTCCGGGCGGGCACGACCTCGACTGGTACTGCTCGGGCAACACCGAGGCGCACGTCGGCGTGGAGCCGGTGTACGTCGCGAACGCCGCCGAGCTGACCGCCCTGATGGGCGAGGCGGCGTACGCCGAGCTGGTCCGGCATTGCGAGGCGCACGTGCGGTCCCGGTCGGCGCTCGCGCTGCACCCGGCCGACCCGCACTGACGCCGTACCGGGGCCGCTTCTCCCCGCACCGGGCCCGGCCGACCCCGAGGCTCGGGCCGGCTCCGACGGGTCTGTTCTGGACATCTCGACATCAAGAGACTCGGACCCCGCCGTCCGGTCAACCTGAGAGAACACCCAGAATCTCTGTATGCGCCTGGATCATCTTTCTTTCGCAGCCGGACCGGACGGCCTCGCCAGTACCGCTCAGCGCATCGGCCGTCTGCTCGGCCGGGACTTCGTCGACGGTGGCGTCCACCCCCGGTTCGGGACCCGCAACATGATCCTGCCGCTCGCCGGCAACACCTACCTCGAGGTGGTCGAGGTGCTCGACCACCCGGCCTCCGACAAGGCCCCGTTCGGCCAGGCCGTGCGCGCCCGTTCCGCCCTCGGCGGCGGCTGGCTCGGCTGGGTCGTCGCGGTCGACGACATCACCGTGGTCGAGCGGCGCCTCGGCCGGGAGGCCGTCGTCGGCAGCCGGCACCGCCCCGACGGCACCGAGCTGCGGTGGAAGCAGATCGGCGTCAACGGGTTGATCGCCGACCCGCAGCTGCCCTTCTTCATCGAGTGGGAGATCCCGGCCGAGCTGCACCCCAGCGCCGGCGCCGACGAGGCGTTCTCCCTTGCCTGCCTGGAGATCGCGGGCGACCCGCACCGGGTGAGCGAGTGGCTCGGCGAGACCGTCGAGGCACCACTGGAGGACGTGAAGGTCGAGTGGGCCGCGCCCAACGGCACGCCCGGCATCGGCGCCGCGCAGTTCCAGACCCCGAGCGGCCTGGTCCGGCTGTAGGACGCTGATGGACGATCCGCGCAGCCACGCGATCGCCCGTCCCGTCCGGCAGCTGTCTCGCGGCCGCGTGCGGGCGACCGAGGGCGCGCGCCCGAGCCCGAACATCTGGCAGCACCCCGCGACCTACGAGATCGAGAACCGCGCGGTCGACCCCGACGGGCTGCTGGCCGCGGCCATGCTGGCGGTCGACCGGTGGGCCGATCGCACCGTGCTCGACGTCGGCTGCGGCACCGGCTTCCACCTGCCGTGGTTCGCCGAGACCGCGGCGTCGGTGATCGGCGTCGAGCCGCACGCCGACCTGGTTGCGCTCGCGCGGCGGCGCAGCCGGCGGCTCGCGAACGTGACGGTGCACCAGGGCGTCGCCCAGTCCCTGCCCCTCCCGGACGCCTCGGTCGACGTCGTCCACGCCCGCTGGGCCTACTTCTTCGGGCCCGGCTGCGAGCCCGGGTTGGCCGAGCTGGACCGGGTGGTGCGCCGCGGCGGCACGGCGTACGTCATCGACAACGACCCGACCCGCTCCACGTTCGGCGGGTGGTTCCGGCGCGGCTACCCCGAGGTCGACCCGGTCGCGGTCGAGCGGTTCTGGTCCGCCCGCGGCTGGACCCGCGTGCCCCTCGACCTGCGCTGGTCCTTCTCGAGTCGCGCCGACCTGGAGGCGGTGGTGCGGATCGAGTTCACCCCCCAGGTCGCCGACCAGGTGCTCCCCGAGCACGCCGGCACCGAGGTCGACTACGCCGTCAACCTGTGGTGGAAGCGGTTCTGAGGCTCGGCGGTCCGGGCGGCGGTTTCCCCGGGTACCCGGGGAAACCGGAACTGTTGGGCCGAAGTTTCGGGCCAGAAGTTCCAACATCCCCGGTGAACCGGGGAAACCGTCACGGCTCGCGACCTCAGCTGGTGCCGCGGAGGGCGAGGCTCGGGACCAGCATCACGCCGGGGCCGACGGTGGGCGGGTGGCCGAGCAGGCCCTCGAGCGCCTTGACGATCTCCACGGCCACTTCCTCGAGCGGCTGGCGCACCGAGGTGAGGCCGGGCGAGACGACCTGCGCGACCTGCGAGTCGTCGAAGCCGATCACCGACACGTCCCGACCGGGCGTCAGGCCGCGGTCGGCGAGGGTGCCGAGCACCCCCATGGCGAGGGTGTCGGACGCGCACACGAACGCGGTGGGCCGGGCCTCGTCCAGCAGGACGGCGCTCGCCTCGCGGCCGCTCGAGACGGTGTCCTCGACCCGCGACGCCAGGCCGGTGGTGGGCAGCCCGCGGGCGTGCAGGGCGCGGCTCCATCCCGAGCGGCGGTCCTCACCGATCCAGGAGTCCTTGCGCCAGCCGATCCAGGCGATCCGCTCGTGGCCGCGGCCGAGGAGGTACGACGTCGCCAGGTCGGTGCCGGCCGCGCCGTCCACGTCGACCCAGGGGTGCTCGGCCGCCGGGTTGTCCCACGGCCGTCCGAACGCGACGAACGGGGCCCGCCGCTCCTCGAGCCAGGTGGCCTGCGGATTGCCGAGGTAGGTGTCGGTGACGACGAACGCGTCGACGGTGGTGGAGCGGAGCAGGTCGTCGTACCCGGCCACCGGGTCCTCGGGGTCACCCGCGAACAGCAGGACGTGGTAGCCCGCCTCGCGCGAGGCCTCCACCAGGGAGTGCACGAACCGGTCCATCGTGGCGTTGGCCGTGCCCTCGTAGACCGGCCCGATCCGCATCCCGACCAGGTGGCTGGCGCGGGTGCGCAGGTTGCGGGCGGCCCGGTTGGGCGAGTAGCCGAGCTCGTCGATCGCGTGCAGCACCCGGGCCAGGGTGTCGGCGCGCAGCAGGTCGGGGTTGTTCACGGCGTTCGACACCGTCTGCCGGGAGACGCCGGCGCGCTCGGCGACGTCGGCCAGGGTCGGCGGGGTCGTCGAGACCCGCGCCACCCGTCCGCTCGTCCCGGCCGACGTCCTGGACAACCCCACCTCCCTCGACTGACGGGGATCGCCTTGATCGTTCCAAGGTCAGCATAACTTTCGTCGGCCCTCCCGCCGCGGTTCCCGCCACGATCCGTCCACAGCCGGCCCACCCGCTCGCCCCCGGTCCCGCTCACTCCCGGGCCGCCGCGCGTCGCCGGAGGCGATGTCGGTGCCGCCGCCTAGGTTCGTCCCATGGCGAAGTCCCCCCACCCCGCGTTCCGCTGCTCCGAGTGCGGCTGGGAGACCGCGAAGTGGGTGGGCCGGTGCGGGGAGTGCCAGGCCTGGGGCTCGGTCGCGGAGGCGGCGGCGGTGCCCGTCGGCCGTACGCCGGCGACGCCGGTGTCGCGCCCGGCGGTCCCGATCGCGCAGGTGTCCGTGGAGGACTCCCGGTTCCGGACCAGTGGCGTGCCCGAGCTCGACCGGGTCCTCGGCGGCGGCCTGGTGCCCGGGGCGGCGATCCTGCTCGCGGGCGAGCCCGGCGTCGGCAAGAGCACGCTGCTGCTGGAGGTGGCCGCCCAGACCGCGCGCTACCAGCGCCGCACCCTCTACGTCACCGGCGAGGAGTCGGCCTCCCAGGTGCGACTGCGAGCCGACCGGACGGGCGGGGTCCACGACGAGCTCTACCTCGCCGCCGAGACCGACCTGGGCGCGGTGCTGACGCACATCGAGGAGGTGCGGCCGACGCTGCTGGTGGTCGACTCGATCCAGACCATCGGCGCCGCGGGGGTCGACGGCGTCCCGGGCGGCGTCACCCAGGTGAAGGAGGTGGCCGCCGCGCTGGTCCGGGTCGCCAAGACCCGCAACATCACCACCGTGATCGTGGGGCACGTGACCAAGGACGGCTCGATCGCGGGTCCTCGGGTGCTCGAGCACGTCGTCGACGTCGTCCTGCACTTCGAGGGCGACCGCGAGTCGCGGTTCCGGATGGTCCGTGCGATGAAGAACCGGTTCGGGCCGGTCGACGAGGTCGGCTGCTTCGACCTGGGCCCCGAGGGCATCACCGCGGTCACCGACCCGACCGGGGTGTTCGTCGAGAGCCACCACTCCCGGGTGCCGGGGACCTGCGTCGCGGTGACCATGGAGGGCCGGCGCCCGCTCCTGGCCGAGGTGCAGGCACTCGTGACGCACACCTCCGCCGAGCGGCCGCGCCGGACCACGTCGGGCCTGGACTCCAGCCGGGTCGCGATGGTGATGGCGGTCCTCCAACAGCACTGCGGGGTCCACCTCCACACCCGGGACGTGTTCGCCTCGACCGTCGGGGGCGCCCGGATCACCGAGCCCGCCAGCGACCTCGCCGCGGCGGTCGCCCTCACCTCCGCGAGCCGCGGCTTGGCGGCCCCCCGCGGCGTGGTCGCCATCGGTGAGATCGGGCTCTCCGGCGAGCTGCGCCGGGTCCGCGACCTGCCGCTGCGGCTGGCCGAGGCCGCCCGCCTGGGGTTCCAGTTGGCGGTGGTCCCGACCGAGCCGGGCCGGCCGGCGGTCCGCTCCCCGGAGTCGTGGACGGTCGACGGCATGCAGGTCCTCGACGTGACCGACGTCGGCGGAGCACTGCGACTTCTCCGGCTGCTCGACACCGAGCACGAGAAGCCGCGTTCGATCGAGGGCCGGTAGCGGTCGAAGGCTGGTAAGAGCCTGCCCTAGACTCGACCCAGCGGCCGACCGGTGCCGCACGCACAGGAGGGACCGGCAGGTGGCCACCGATCGCTCGGACGACATCCTGCGCCTGCGCGCGACCCTCGCGACGATCGCCCCGGGCACGCCGCTGCGCGACGGCTTGGAGCGGATCCTGCGCGGCCGCACCGGCGCGCTGATCGTGCTCGGCCACGACAAGGTCGTCGAGTCGATCTCCACCGGCGGCTTCACCCTCGACGTCCCGTTCACGGCCACCGGGCTGCGCGAGCTGGCGAAGATGGACGGCGCCATCATCGTCGATCGCGACGTCACCCGGATCCAGCGCGCGGCGGTGCACCTGATGCCGGACCACACCATCCCGTCGGAGGAGACCGGCACCCGGCACCGGACCGCCGACCGGGTCGCCCGCCAGACCGGGTTCCCGGTGATCTCGGTGTCCCAGTCGATGCAGATCATCGCGGCGTACGTCGGAGAGACCCGCCACGTGCTCGAGGACTCCGGTCAGATCCTGTCGCGCGCCAACCAGGCGCTGGCCACCTTGGAGCGCTACAAGCTGCGCCTCGACGAGGTGTCCAGCACGCTGTCCGCGCTCGAGATCGAGGACCTGGTCACGGTCCGCGACGTCGCCGTGGTCGCGCAGCGGCTGGAGATGGTCACCCGGATCGCGAGCGAGATCGAGGACTACGTCCTCGAGCTCGGCACCGACGGGCGCCTGCTGTCGCTCCAGCTCGAGGAGCTGATCACGGGCGTCGACACCGAGCGCGAGCTGGTGATCCGCGACTACCTGCCGGCCGGCCGGCGGTCGAAGAGCCCCGAGGCGCTGCTGAACCGACTCGAGTCGCTCTCCTCCACCGAGCTGGTCGATCCCGCGGCCGCTGCCCGGGCGCTCGGCCTCGGCAACGGCGAGCACCTCGACGGCGCCGTCGCCCCTCGCGGCTTCCGGCTGCTGGCCAAGGTGCCGCGACTGCCCGCGACCGTGGTCGACCGCCTGGTCGACCACTTCGGCACCCTCCAGAAGCTGCTCTCCGCTGGGGTCGACGACCTCCAGGCCGTCGAGGGCGTCGGTGAGCTGCGGGCCCGCAGCGTGCGCGAGGGCCTCTCCCGCCTCGCCGAGTCGACGATCCTCGAGAGATACGTGTAGTCGTCGTCCGAGCGAAGCGCAGGACGACTGCTACGCGTATCTCTGATGGTGGTCGAGCGAGCCGCGCGACCGAGGAACGAGGTCGCGACCGGCGTGTCGAGACCCGGTGAGCCGAAAGGCAACCTCGGGGCGGGAGCTCAGTTCGGCTCGACGGCCCCGGACGGCGAGGCGCTCTGCCCCTGCCCCGGGGTGACCGGCCGGCCGCTGGCGCTCTGGCTGGGCTTCTGGCTGGGCTTCTGGGTAGGCGTCACGGTCTTCGTGATCGTCGCGGCCGTCGGCGTCCGCAGCTCGAACTGTGCGTCCGAGGGCTCGCCGGCCAGCGCGGCGGCGGTGACGTGGTACCAGCCGGGGTAGGCCCAGTCGGTGAGCCGGGTGCAGCCGTCGTCCGAGCGGCGCGAGCTCCAGGTGATCGAGACGTTGCTCGTGACGGCCTTGCGCACGACCACGTCCCGGGCCGGGATCGCCCGCCGGCACTGGCGGCTGGTCCAGATGTCGTCGGGGCCAGAGGTGATGTTGACCGTCACGGTGCCCGCCGAGACCCGCCACGTGCAGGCGTCGGACTCGAGGGTGCGCAGCTGCAGCACGATCTGGACCGGCCGCCCGGCGACGGCGTTCTCGACCTTCGGGGTGATCGCCACGTCCTCGTCCGCGCACGGTCCGTCGGGCTGGGCGAGCACCGGCTCCTGGCTCTTCGAGGCGCGCTTGCCGGGCTTTCGGGCCGACGTCGTGGTCGTCGGCTCGCCGTCGAGCGTCGCCGCTGCGGTCGGGGAGCCGTCCGCGACCAGCTGCGCCCCGGCGTCAGGTTCCGAGGCGGCGTCGCTGCCGCCGCCGAGGAGCCGGGCGATCGCCACGACGAGCAGGGTTGCGGTGCCGAGCACGAGCAGCCGACGTACCCAGTAGACGCGCGCGGGCAGCGGGCCACGGGTGAGGGCGGGCATGACGCAACGCTAGTCACGGGGGCGGCGCCGGTGGTGGTGCCACACCGGCGACAATGGCCCGGACATGAACGAGCTCCATGCACCCGTGCTGCAGTGGTACGACGAGCACGCCCGCGACCTGCCCTGGCGACGCGCGGAGGCCGGTCCGTGGTCGGTGCTGGTCTCGGAGTTCATGCTGCAGCAGACCCCCGTCGCCCGGGTGCTGCCTGTCCACGAGCAGTGGCTGGCCCGGTGGCCGCAGCCGGCCGACCTCGCGGCCGAGTCCGCCGGCGAGGCGGTGCGCGCCTGGGGTCGCCTGGGCTACCCACGCCGAGCGCTGCGCCTGCACGCCGCGGCCACGGCGATCCTCGAGCGGCACGACGGCGCCGTGCCGTCGTCGTACGACGACCTGATCGCGCTGCCCGGGGTCGGCGACTACACCGCCGCGGCGATCGCGGTGTTCGCGTACGGGCGGCGGCACGTCGTGCTCGACACCAACGTGCGGCGGGTGCTCACGCGGACGCTGCAGGGCGTGGAGTTCCCGGCGCCGTCGGTGACCCGCGCCGAGCGCGAGCTGGCCCTGGCGGTGCTGCCCGCGGACGAGCCGACCGCGGCGACCTGGTCGGTCGCGGTGATGGAGCTCGGGGCGCTCGTGTGCACGGCGGCCAACCCGCGGTGCGCCGACTGCCCGGTCGCCCGGCTGTGCGCGTGGCGCACGGCCGGCTACCCGGCGTACGACGGGCCCAAGCGCCTGGTGCAGACCTGGGCCGGCACCGACCGCCAGTGCCGCGGCCGGCTGCTCGCCGTGCTCCGCGAGGACGACGGGCCCGTGCACCGCAGCCGGCTCGACGCCGTCTGGTCGGAGGAGGCCCAGCGGGTCCGCTGCCTCGCCTCGCTGGCGGCCGACGGGCTGGTCGTCCACGTCGGCCCGGACGCCTACGCGCTGCCCTGAGACGCCGAAGTCGGCGCATCCTGCCCGGGCAGGATGCGCCGACTCGGCGTTGGTGCAGGGGTCAGTCGGTGGACTTGGGTACGTCGGTGCCGCTGTCGGAGTCGTCCGGGCCCTCGGTCGGGGGGGTCGCCTCGCTGGAGGTCACCTCCGCGGTCTCGAACGGCGGCAGGTCGGGCAGGTCGCCGACCTTCTGGCCGGAGAACGTGAACGTCGCGGTCGGGCCCTCGCCCTCCACGTCGACGAGCACGATCTGGCCGGGGCCGACCTCGCCGTACAGCATCTTCTCGGCGAGCACGTCCTCGATCTCGCGCTGGATCGTCCGGCGCAGCGGGCGAGCACCCAGCACCGGGTCGAAGCCCCGCTCGGCGAGCAGGTTCTTCGCGTTCTGGGTCAGCTCGATCCGCATGTCGCGGTCCTTCATCCGCAGCTCGACCGACGCGATCATGTTGTCGACCATGTGGACGATCTGCTCCTGCGACAGCGGCGGGAACACGATGACCTCGTCGACCCGGTTGAGGAACTCCGGCCGGAAGTGCTGCTTGAGCTCCTCCGACACCTTGCTCTTCATCCGCTCGTAGGAGCCGGCCGCGTCGCCGCTCTGCTGGAAGCCGAGGTTGATGCCCTTGGCGATGTCGCGCGTGCCGAGGTTGGTGGTCATGATGATGACGGTGTTCTTGAAGTCGACCACCCGGCCCTGCGAGTCGGTCAGGCGACCTTCCTCGAGGATCTGCAGCAGGCTGTTGAAGATGTCCGGGTGCGCCTTCTCGACCTCGTCGAAGAGCACGACCGAGAACGGCTTGCGGCGCACCTTCTCGGTGAGCTGGCCGCCCTCCTCGTAGCCGACGTAGCCGGGAGGCGAGCCGAACAGCCGGGAGACGGTGTGCTTCTCGCCGAACTCCGACATGTCGAGCTGGATCAAGGCGTCCTCGTCGCCGAAGAGGAACTCCGCGAGCGTCTTGGACAGCCAGGTCTTGCCGACACCGGAGGGGCCGGCGAAGATGAACGACCCGCCGGGGCGCTTCGGGTCCTTCAGGCCGGCGCGGGTACGCCGGATGGCGCGGCTGAGCGCCTTGACGGCCTCCTCCTGGCCGATCACCCGCTTGTGCAGCTCGTCCTCCATCTTGAGCAGCCGGGTCGACTCCTCCTCGGACAGCTTCACGATCGGGATGCCGGTCGCCACCGCGAGCACCTCGGCGATCAGCTCCTCGTCGACCTCCGCGACCTCGTCCATGTCACCCGCACGCCACTGCTTCTCGCGCTCGGACTTCTTGAGGATCAGCTGCTTCTCCTCGTCGCGCAGCCGCGCGGCGGCCTCGAAGTCCTGGCCGTCGATCGCGGCCTCCTTGCGCTGGCGCACCTCGCCGATCTTGTCGTCGTACTCGCGCAGGTCGGCGGGCGCCGTCATCCGGCGGATCCGCAGCCGCGAGCCGGCCTCGTCGATCAGGTCGATCGCCTTGTCGGGCAGGAACCGGTCGGAGATGTAGCGGTCCGCGAGCGTCGCGGCCGAGACGAGCGCCTCGTCGGTGATCGTCACGCGGTGGTGGGCCTCGTAGCGGTCGCGCAGCCCCTTGAGCATCTCGATGGTGTGCGCGATCGACGGCTCGGCCACCTGGATCGGCTGGAAGCGGCGCTCGAGCGCGGCGTCCTTCTCGAGGTACTTGCGGTACTCGTCCAGGGTGGTCGCGCCGATGGTCTGCAGCTCGCCGCGGGCCAGCATCGGCTTGAGGATGCTCGCCGCGTCGATCGCGCCCTCGGCCGCACCGGCGCCGACGAGGGTGTGGATCTCGTCGATGAACAGCACGATGTCGCCGCGGGTGCGGATCTCCTTGAGCACCTTCTTCAGGCGCTCCTCGAAGTCGCCGCGGTAGCGCGACCCGGCGACCAGCGCACCCAGGTCGAGGGTGTAGATCTGCTTGTCCTTCAGCGTCTCCGGCACGTTGCCCTTGACGATGTCCTGGGCCAGGCCCTCGACGATGGTCGTCTTGCCGACGCCGGGCTCGCCGATCAGGACCGGGTTGTTCTTGGTACGCCGGGACAGGATCTGCATGACCCGCTCGATCTCCTGCTCCCGGCCGATGACCGGGTCCAGCTTGCCCTCGCGCGCGTCCTGGGTGAGGTTGCGGCCGAACTGGTCGAGCACCAGCGAGGAGGACGGCGCGTCGCCGCCGGAGGCGCCGGTGGCCGCGGCGGATCCCGCCGACTCCTTGCCCTGGAAGCCCGAGAGCAGCTGGATGACCTGCTGGCGGACCCGGTTCAGGTCGGCGCCGAGCTTCTGCAGCACCTGGGCGGCGACGCCCTCACCCTCACGGATCAGGCCGAGCAGGATGTGCTCGGTGCCGATGTAGGAGTGGCCGAGCTGGAGCGCCTCACGCAGGGACAGCTCGAGCACCTTCTTGGCGCGCGGGGTGAACGGGATGTGCCCGCTCGGGGCCTGCTGGCCCTGGCCGATGATCTCCTCCACCTGGGCCCGGACCGCCTCGAGCGAGATGTCCAGGCTCTCGAGAGCCTTCGCGGCCACACCCTCGCCCTCGTGGATGAGGCCGAGCAGGATGTGCTCGGTGCCGATGTAGTTGTGGGAGAGCATGCGGGCCTCTTCCTGGGCCAGCACGACCACCCGGCGGGCTCGGTCAGTGAACCGCTCGAACATTGCGCATCGCTCCTACAAGCTTGTGGGGGCCTGCCTCCCCCCGTCGTGGTGGAGGGGAGGTACGAGACAACTAACCCCGCAGACAGCCTACGCGTTCCCACCGCGAGGCCCAGACAGTCCGCTGAGAGCGAACAGCAGGGAGATGTCGCCTCACCCAAGCGGCAGGGCGGTGACCGCAGTGGTCACCGCCCTGTCCATCTCACCGGCTCTCGATACGCGCGTCGCGGCCTCGTTCCTCACCGGCGGCGCTACTCGACCTCCCGCCCTGGGCCGCGAGCTCGCAGGCTCGCTCGCCGGGGCGTGATCAGTGTGCCCGGTCGTAGGCCTCGCGCACCTCGGCGGAGACCCGCCCGCGGTCGGGTACGTCGTGCCCGTTGGAGCGCGCCCAGTCGCGGATCTCCTTGGCGCTGGGGCCGCTGCTCGCGGCCGCGGCTCGCCGGGCCCGACGCGGTGCGGCGCCGACCTTGCGGGCGTGCCCGACGTAGCCGGAGAAGACGTCGCGCAGCGCCGCGGCGTTCTTGTCGTTGAGGTCGATCTCGTAGGTGGTGCCGTCCAGGCCGAACGTCACCGTCTCGGTGGCCTCGCTGCCGTCGATATCGTCGACGAGAACGATGTTGACCTTCTGCGCCATTTGCTGCCCTCTCGATAAACCAGTGGAAATAGATTCCCCCGTGGAATTCATTCTGCCACAGCCGCGGCAGTGAAACACCCGGGGAATTCCTGCGACATTTGTCACCGGCCGGGAATTGGTCGCGCCGGAGAAAACGGCTCGGTGCCCGTGAAGCAGGGAACGGCCGTGGGCGATATCAGGCGTTGCGCTCGAAGACCAATTCGAGGCCACGCAGCGTCAACCAGGGCGCGTGGTGGGTGAAGCAGCGGCACTCGTCGAGCACCACCGGCGCCAAGTAACCGGTCGCGATGACCTGCACGTCGGTGGCACCGACGCCGAGCTCGCCGATCATCCGGTCGACGATTCCCTCGACCTGCGCGGCGACGCCGAAGACCATCCCGGACTGGAGCGCCTCGACGGTGTTCTTCGCGATCACCGAGCGCGGCCGCAGCAATTCGACCTTCCGCAGCTGTGCACCCCGGCGGCCGAGCGACTCCAGCGAGAGCTCGATTCCCGGGGAGATCGAGCCGCCGACGTACTGGCCCTGCGCGCTCACGACGTCGAACGTCGTCGCCGTGCCGCCGAAGTCGACCACGATCGCGGGCCCGCCGTACTCGTGGACGGCGGCCAGTGCGTTGATGATCCGGTCGGTACCGACCTCGCGGGGGTTGTCCATCAGCACGGGGACACCGGTGCGCACTCCCGGCTCGACGACGACGTGCCGCACCGCCGGGAAGTGCCGGGTGAGCATCTCGCGCCACTCGTGCAGCACCGCCGGCACGGTGGCGCAGACCGCGATCCCGTCGATCTCCTCGAGGGCCGCGCCGAGCAGCCCGCGCAGCAGCACCGACCAGTCGTCCGCCGTGTTGCGCTCGTCGGTGGCCACCCGCCAGTCGGCGAGCACGCTGCCCCCGGAGACCAGGCCGAGGACCGTGTGGCTGTTGCCGATGTCGGCACAGAGCAGCGGCACCGCTCAGCCCTCGCTGCCCGAGGAGAGGTCCAGGCCGAGGTCGAAGACCTGGACCGAATGGGTGAGCGCGCCGACGGAGATGAAGTCGACGCCGGTCTCGGCCACCTCGCGCGCGCGCTCGATGGTCAGGCCGCCGGACGCCTCGAGGGTCGCCCGGCCCGCGGTGAGGCGCACGGCCTCGGCCATGGTGGCGGTGTCCATGTTGTCGAGCAGGATCTCGGTGCAGCCCGCGTCGAGCAGCTCGCGCAGCTCGTCGAGGCCGGTGACCTCGACCTCCACACGCAGGTCCGGATAGGCCCTGCGGACCGCGTCGTACGCCGGCACCACACCGCCGGCGGCGACCACGTGGTTGTCCTTGACCATCGCGCGGTCGCCGAGGCTGAACCGGTGGTTGACCCCGCCGCCGCAGCGCACCGCGTACTTCTGCAGCGCCCGGAAGGTCGGGAGCGTCTTGCGGGTGTCGAGCACCCGGGCGCGGGTGCCGGCCAGCGCGTCGACCCAGTGCGCGGTGGCGGTCGCGACGCCCGAGAGGTGGCTGGCGTAGTTGAGCGCCGTGCGCTCAGCGGTGAGCAGCCCGCGGGTGGGGCCGGCGACCCGCATCACGACGTCACCCGGCGCGACACGGGTGCCGTCGGGCACCCGGTCGGTCACCTCGACCGCGTCGCCCAGGACCTCGTGGAAGACCAGTGCGGCGACCCCGAGGCCTGCAACGACGCCTGCCTCGCGAGCGGCGAAGACCCCCGTGCCGCGCGCATCGGCGGCGATCGTCGCGACCGAGGTGACGTCGCCCCGCGCGAGCCCGCCGGGCAGGTCCTCCGCGAGCGCCCGCGCGACCTGGGCCCGGATCGCCTCCGGGTCGAGGCCGGCGGCGCGGAGCTCCTCGTCGTACGGCGTCGCCGGGGTCACCGGTCGTCCCGGTCGGTCGGAGGTGCGGGGACCAGCTGCAGGGTGCTGGCGCCGTCCGCCATCACCACGTCGAAGTGCCCGGCGTACCCGGCGTCGTCGCGGTCGGGGAAGTCCTCGCGCCAGTGCGAGCCGCGGGTCTCCTCGCGCAGCGCCGCGGCGTCGGCGAGCGCCACGGCGATCGTGAGCAGGTTGGTGGTCTCCCACGAAGCCTGGTCGATCACGTCGGCGCGCTCCCCCGCCAGCTTGTCCAGGAGACCGGTGGCGTCGGCCAGTCCTTCGGCGCTGCGCAGCACACCGACCCGGCCGGTCATCACGTCCTGGAGCTCGCGCCGGGCACCCCCCGGGACCAGCCCGGCGGTCCGGGTGTCCTCGGCCGGGCACACGAGCGGCCGGAGCTCGCCAGGCAGGACCTGGGCGATCCGGCGCGAGAACACCAGGCCCTCGAGCAGCGAGTTGGACGCGAGCCGGTTGGCGCCGTGCACTCCGGAGCACGCGACCTCGCCCGTGGCGTAGAGCCCGGGCACCGACGAGCGGCCCCACAGGTCGGTGCGCACGCCGCCCGACGCGTAGTGGCAGGCCGGGGCGACGGGGATCAGCTCGGTGACCGGGTCGACCCCGTGGCTACGCGTCGTCGCGAGGATGGTCGGGAACCGCCGCTCCCACAGGTCGGCGCCGAGGTGGCGGGCGTCCAGCCACATGTGCGGTCGACCGGTCTCGTTCATCCGTCGGGTGATCGCCTTGGCCACGACGTCGCGTGGGGCCAGGTCGGCGAGCTCGTGGACGCCCTGCATGAACCGGTTGCCTTCGAAGTCGACCAGGAACGCGCCCTCGCCGCGCACGGCCTCCGAGATCAGCGGCTGCTGGCCCAGCGAGTCCGGGCCGAGGTACATGACCGTGGGGTGGAACTGCACGAACTCCAGGTCGCGGAGCACCGCACCGGCGCGCAGCGCGACGGCCATGCCGTCGCCGGTCGACACCGCGGGGTTGGTGGTCTGGGAGAACACCTGGCCGAGCCCGCCGCTGGCGAGCACCACGGCCCGGCAGTGCACGGCGCCGACGCCGTCGCGCTGGCCCTCGCCCATCACGTGCAGGGTGAGGCCGGCGACCCCGCCGTCCTCGGCGAGGAGCAGGTCGACGGCCAGCGCGTGCTGGATGACCTCGATCTCGGGGGCCTGCTCGATCGCGGCGATCAGGGCGCGCTGGATCTCGGCTCCGGTGGCGTCGCCGCCGGCGTGCGCGATCCGGTCGCGGTGATGGCCACCCTCGCGGGTCAGGGACAGCTCGCCATTCGGGTCGTGGTCGAAGTTCGTGCCGAGCGCGATCAGCTCGCGCACCGCCTCGGGTCCCTCGGTGACCAGCGCGTGCACGGCGTCGCGGTCGCAGGCGCCGGCGCCCGCGACGAGGGTGTCGAGCTCGTGCTCGGCGGGAGTGTCACCGGGGCCGAGGGCGGCGGCGATGCCGCCCTGCGCCCATTGGGTGGAGCCGGCCGCCAGCACGTCCTTGGTGACCACTAGAACGGTGCCGACCTCCTCGCGCAGCCGGAGCGCGGCGGTCAGTCCCGCGATGCCCGAGCCGACGACGACCACGTCGGTGGTGGTGGTCCACCCGGGCTCGGGTGCGACCAGGCGGCCCGGGACCCGGCGTACGGGTGCGTCGATCTCCGCGGGCACGTCCGGGACTCCCTCGTCGGGCACTGCATGATCGGGCACTCCCTGGTGCTGCACAGGGGCAGGCTAGCGTCCGGCCGGGCGGTCGCCGCGCAGCAGTCCGGATCCGGCCGGGGCGTCGGCCGGGTCGCTGCCGGTGCTCACGACCCGGTTGTCGGCGTCGACGAAGACCACGTGCGGCTCGAAGCCCTTGGCCTCGACGTCCTCCATCTGGCCGTAGGCGATCAGGATCACCAGGTCCCCGGGGTGCACGAGCCGGGCAGCGGCACCGTTGATGCCGATCACGCCCGAGCCACGCTCGCCGGCGATCGTGTAGGTCTCCAGGCGCGCACCGTTGTCGATGTCGACGATGTGCACCAGCTCGCCCGGCAGCAGGTCGGCGGCGTCGAGGAGGTCCTCGTCGACCGTCACCGAGCCGACGTAGTGCAGGTCGGCCTGGGTCACCGTGGCCCGGTGGATCTTGCTCTTCATCATGGTGCGCAACATCACTCACTCGCTTCGCTCGTGCCGGAGGGCGTGGTCCGGGCTTCGCCCGGGCTCTTGTTCTGTTCCGCCGAACCAGGCTCGCTTCGCTCGCGGTTCGGCGGACTGGCTTCGCCAGCGGGTCCTCTGGTGCCGAGCATCAGGGGCAGGTTGTCGATCAGGCGGGTGCCGCCGACGCGGGCGGCGACGAGGATCCGCGCGGGCGTTCCGGGCGGTACGACGGCGGGCAGCTCGTCGAGGTCGGGGTCGGTGATCACGAGGTAGTCCAGGTCGACGCCCGGCGCCGCCCGCAGCTCGGCGCGCGCCTCGTCGAGCGCGACCTCGGCGCCGTAGCCCGCGTTCTCCTGGGCGGCGAGCAGCGCCCGGCTCAACGCGACGGCCTGTTCACGCTGCTCCGGCTCGAGGTAGCGGTTGCGGCTGGAGAGCGCGAGGCCGTCGTCCTCGCGGACCGTCTCCGCGGCGACGATCTCGACCCCGAGGGCGAGGTCGAGCACCATCCGGCGGATCAGCGCCAGCTGCTGGTAGTCCTTCTGGCCGAAGACCGCGACGTCGGGCCGCACCAGGCCGAACAGCTTGGCGACGACCGTGAGCACCCCACGGAAGTGGCCGGGCCGGACCTTGCCCTCGAGGATCTTGCCGAGCGGCCCGGGGCGCACGGTGACCTGAGGGGGTCCCCCGGGGTAGACCTCGTCGACGCTCGGCGCGAAGACGATGTCGGCGCCCTCGCGCGCGCAGACCTCCAGGTCCGCCTCCAGGGTGCGTGGATAGCGGTCGAGGTCCTCGTTCGCGCCGAACTGCAGGGGGTTGACGAACACCGAGACGACGACCGGCCCCATCCGTCCGTCGTCGGTCACCCGCTCCCGAGCGGCGCGGACCAGGCTGGCGTGCCCCTCGTGGAGGGCGCCCATCGTGGGCACGAGGCCCACCTGCTCGCCCCGGGCGCGGGCGGCAGCGAGCAGCGTGGCGAGCTCCTCACGGGTGTGCGCGAGGACGGGAGCGGAGCTCATCGACGGGGCGCGGTCGTCCTGGGCGCGGCCTGCTCGGCCTGCTCCAGCGCCCGCTTGATCGCGGCCGCACGGATCGGCAGCACCCGGCCGTCGGTCACCACGCGGTCGAGGGTGTCGCGGGCGAGGGCGACGTACGACGGCAGGGTGTGCGGGGCGTTGGTCGCGATGTCGGCGAGGTGGGCGCGCACGGTGTTGACGTCGCCGCGCACGATCGGGCCGGTCAGCGCGCTGTCGCCCTGCTCGAGCGCGTTGTCCAGGGCTGCGGTCAGCAGGGGGCGCAGTGTCCCGGCGGGGTGGTCGCAACCGGCGGCCGCCAGCAGCTCCATCGCCTGGCTCACCAGCGTCACCAGGTGGTTGGCGCCGTGGGCGAGACCACCGTGGTAGAGGGTGCGCATCTCCTCGGGCACCCAGGTCGGCCGGCCCCGCAGGTCGGCGACCAGGCCCTCGGTGAACACCCGCTCCGACGGCTCGGCGGTCAGACCGTAGACGCAGCCGGGCAGCCGGTCGAGGTCGAGCGCGGTACCGGTGAAGGTCATCGCGGGGTGCATCGCGACCGGGTGCGCGCCGGCGCGGGCCGCGGGCTCGAGCACCGCGAGGCCGTGGCGGCCGGAGGTGTGCACGACGTACTGGCCGGGCCTGATGGCGCCGCTGTCGCTCAGCACGGTGACGACGTTGCCGAGCATGTCGTCGGGGACCGTCAGCAGCAGCAGGTCGCAGGAGCGCGCCACGTCGGTCGGCTTCGCGGTACGGGTGCCGGGCAGCAGGTCGGCGATCCGCGCGCGGGAGGCGTCGGACTCGCCGGCGGCGGCGACCACGTGGTGGCCGGCGGCCCCGAGCGCGGCGGCGACGACGGCGCCGACCCGGCCGGCGCCGACCACGCCCACGCGCAGGTTCGCGGAGAGGTGAGTCATGAGTCGAACCTTTCGTTCCAGTCCCTCCGACCACCCGTCTGCCGCGATCGGCGGCGGGACGGGCCGGTGTGGGTACCGGACGGTGTGCTCGTCTGTGGATGAAGTCTGTGGTGCCGTCGGGAGAGGGTGTTCCCCGGACGCGACGAATTTACGCCTCGCCCCTGGCCCGCGGAACGGCCCGGCCACGTGACCTACCCGACACGGGTGGTCGGCGAACCGGCTCGACGCGGGCGACCCGCGGGGTCAGCCGACCTGGAGCGGGCGCGGGGCGTGCGGGAGCCAGTCGTGGGTGACGTGGTCGACGATGTGGACGCCGGCGGGCGCGGTGATCTCGTGCACGCCGGGCGGCACCCGGCCCTCCTTGAGGGCGTGGAAGACCTCCCACTCGCGGCGCTTGCGACGGTTGCGCCAGCTGGTCGCGAACGACTCCGGGTCGGTCCAGTGCGCGAACTCCTCGCCGTCGAGGTACTTCAGCTCGACGCACAGGCCGTGCGGCAGCCCGATCGAGCGCACGCCGACGGGCGTGGTGCGGATCTCCCACTCGAAGGCCTTCGTGTAGACGAAGTCCGGCCCGATCGGGAACCCCCACTCCTCGGCGTTGCGCCAGCCGAGGTCGAGGTAGCCCTTGGCCTCGCTCTCCAGGTAGAGCCCGTGCCGCGGCACCCGGATGATCGACTGCACGTCACCGACCTGCCAGCCGAGGTCGGCGATCGAGACCTCGCCCTCGGTGGTGAGCACCATGTCGCCGTCCCACTTCCAGGAGTAGCGGGTGGTGACCTGGGAGAAGCACCAGTTGTAGAAGTACGCCAGCGAGTGCACCGACAGCTCGTGCTGGGCCAGGTGCTCGGCGCCGGCGCGCGCCACCGCGAAGGGGTACGACGTCACCGTCAGCCGGTCCGCCCGGCCCGCGCGCTCGGCGGTCTCGCGGGCGACGTCCGGCGTGCCGTCGTCCGAGCCGTTGTCGACGAGCAGCACGAATTCGCACGCGCGCAGCAGCGGCGGCAGCACGAACGGCAGCGACGGCGCCTCGTTCTTCACGCGGAGCACCGCGGTCGAGCCCGGGCGCAGCCCGCCGGGTCGCAACCACGGCCAGGTGATGTCGAAGTCGGTGTGGCCCTCCAGGTTGGCCAGCCCGGTGGCGCCGAGGTGGGCGGTCACCGGCTCCGGCCCATGGCCTTGCGCAGCCCTCGTCGCACCGGCGCCGGTATCGCGGCGCGCACGCCGTGCGGGATCCGATCGGCGGGGTCGGCGGGCGCGGCCGGTGCGGGCCTGGATCCGCCACCGCCCTTGAGCTGCTTGCGGACCCGCTGCTCGGCGGCGACGACCGAGGACCGCGAGATGGCCGCAGCCTCCTCGTAGAGCTCGACGTAGCCCTCGCGGAGCTGGTCGAGCGCCTCGTGCACCGCCGGGGTGTCCCCGTCAGGCTCGGCGAGCTTGTTGAGCTCCTCCCAGGTCTCGGCGGTGAGCTCGTGCAGCCGGGGCGGCAGGGCCAGGTCCTCCAGCGTCTGGTTCATCCGGCGGAGACTGGGGTCGACGAAGCGGTGGCCGTTGCGGATGGCCTCGCTCTTGGCGTGCATGACGTGCTCGAGGCCGAGCCGCTCGCCAGCGTGCATCACCACCCGGGTCCAGTCGTCGAGGAGGTCGGCGTACCGGACGAAGACGCGGCCGCCGTCGACGACCGACTCACGCGTCGCGCGCTCGGTGTGCAGCAGCATGTTCAGCCAGGAGGCCGCGAGGTGCGCCGAGCCGAGCCGGTTCTGGTAGTAGTTCTGCTTGCTGCCGACCACCTCCGCCGGCGGCCGCAGCATCGTCGCGAAGACCGGCGTCGCACCGGTGCGCACGGCGGCCACCCGCCACAGCGAGAGGAACCAGCTCAGCCGCGGGTCCTTGACGACCAGCTCGGGGTTCACGGCGAAGTGCCCGTCGAGCCACTCCGCGGTCCGGATCCGCTCCGGCTCGCGGGTGGAGACCCGGCCGGTCTCGAACCACGCCTCGGGGCGCGCGTCGCTGACCTGGACGCCGGCCTCCTTCAGCAGGCGATCGTGGTGCTCGACCACCCACGCCGGCTCACCGAAGCCCTTCGGGTTCGTCTCGTCGGCGACCACCTCGGGCTGCGGGACGTGCAGACCCATGATCTGCATCAGCCCGGCCATGGTGCTGGTGCCGCTGCGGCCGGCACCGGCCACGAACAGGACCTTGCGCGGGTAGTCGGCGGGGTCGACGTCGCTGGGGTCGGCGGGCACGGGCTGGTCACTCACGGAACGGGAGCCTAACGCTCAGTACGGTGAGGCCATGAAGTTCGGGCGCCGGCGACCGCTGGTCAGCGTGGTCGTGCCGGTGTACGACGTCGCGGCGTACCTGCCCGAGGCGCTCGACAGCGTGCTCGCGCAGAGCCACCGGAACCTCGAGGTCGTGGTCGTCGACGACGGCTCACCCGACGCCTCCGGCGTGATCGCCGACGAGTACGCCGGCCGCGACCCCCGGATCCGTGTGGTGCACACCGCGAACCGCGGCCTGGGGGCCGCCCGCAACGAGGGGATCCGGCACGCGACCGGTGACCTGCTCGCCTTCGCCGACTCCGACGACGTCGTGCCTCGCGACGCCTACGCGGTCCTCGTGCGGCACCTGGAGCGCACCGGCTCCGAGTTCGTGACCGGCTCGGTCGCCCGCTGGGAGGCCGGCGTCCTCACCGAGCTCCCGTGGATGCGCCGGCTGCACCGGGACCGCGGCGCGTTCACGCTCGAGGAGCACCCCGAGCTGCTCGGTGACGTGTTCGCGTGGAACAAGCTGTTCCGCCGCTCCTTCTGGGACCGGGCCGAGCTGGCCTGGCCCGAGGGCATCCGCTACGAGGACCAGCCGACCACGACCCGGGCGTTCGTCGCGGCGGAGCGGTTCGGGGTGGTGCCGGAGGTCGTCTACCACTGGCGGATCCGCCACGACGGCACCTCGATCACCCAGCAGCGGGCCTCTCTCGCCGACCTGCGGGATCGGTGGGAGACCAAGCGGATGGCGCTCGCGAGCGTCGCGTCGCTCGGGTCGGAGCAGGTCGACGCGGTCTTCCACGACCGGGTGCTCGCCGGTGATCTGCACCGCTACTTCGCCGAGATACCGGGGTGCTCCGACCAGTGGTGGGACCTGCTCGTGGCCGGCGTGCGCGAGTTCTGGGGCGACCGCTCGCTCGTGCACTCCGGACTGCCCCCGGTGCACCGGCTGACCGGCTGGCTGGTGGAGCAGGGCCGACGCGAGGAGGCCGAGCTCGTGATGCGGTACGTCGCAGCCCTCGGCGGCCCGGTGCCGCAAGTGGACGCGCCGCACGGGCCGCGGATCGACGTACCGGGCCTCGACCCGACCGGCGTCGATCCCGCGGCCCTCGCGCTGCGGGACTTCGAGGTGCGGGCTAGATGAGCCCCTCGTCCACCAGGAACTGGTGGGCGACGTCCTCGGGCTTGTCGCGGTCGACGGCCACGGCGCCGTTCAGCTCGGTGAGCTTCTCCGTGGTGAGGGCGGCCATCAACCCGTTGAGGACGTCCGCGATGTCCGGGTGCTGCTCCAAGAAGGCGCTCGACACCGCGGGGACGAGGTTCTGGGCGGGCTGGATCTGCTTGTCGTCCTCGAGCACCACCAGGCCCTGCGACTCCAGGGTGCCGTCGGTCGTGCTGGTCTCGCCGAGCTCGGACTCGCCGCTGATCACCGACTGGTAGGTGTCGTTGCTGGCGTAGCCCAGCGGGAGCACCTCGGTGACGTCGATGCCGTACTGGTCGACCAGGCCGCCCTCGCAGTCGAGCCGGCCCTCGCAGTCGGGAGCCGCGGCCAGCTTGACCGACCTGCCCTCGAGGTCGGAGAGCTTGGTCACGCCCTCGGACTCGGAGAAGTCCTTGGTCACGAAGAACGCGTTGGTGTCGGTCGCCGCGGACTGGTCGAGGAGCGCGATGCCCGCCGCATCGAGCAGCGACTTGCCCTGGTCGACGAGCTCGGCCCCGTCGCCGGCCGTGAAGGGCTCGGCCTTCGCGCCGTTCTCCCGGGCGTTGAGGAAGTTGACGATGCCGCCGACGTACTCGGGCACGACGTCGACACTGTCCGGGAACGTGGCCATGTAGGCGTCGCGGGTGTCGACCAGCTTCACGTCGGTGTCGTAGCCGGCGGCGGTGAGGAGCTCGTCGTACATCGCGGCGACGATGGCCGCCTCGGTGAAGCTCTGACCCGCGATCCGGACCGGGCCCTGGTCGGTGGTCGCCGACGGTGTGGCGTCGTCGGCCTGCTTGGAGTCGAGGTCGTCGTCGGCACAGGCCGTGGCGAGGAAGAGGGAGCCGACGGCGAGCGCCGCGGCCAACGAGCGTCGTACCTGCATGTGCATGTCCTTCTGTGTCCCGCGGCAGGGTGCCGCGCGTGTCCGGATGCTGCTAACGACCGACGGCGTCGGCTGCTTCGGTAACTCTAGGTGCGTCCACCGACATTCCCTGGTGACGTTTCGGTGACGAGGCTCGGGCCGTCGGGTCGAGCACCCGCTGCCCGAGGGCGGCCAGCAGCTCGAGCAGGAGCGCGACGACCGCGACCACCACGGCTCCCGCCACCCCCTTGCCGTAGTTGGTGCGATAGAACCCGTCGGTGATGACGCGACCGAGCCCCGGGCCGGCGACCAGCGCCGCGATGGTGGCCGTGGCCCAGACCTGCACGAGGGCCAGGCGCAGGCCGAGCAGCACCAGCGGGGCCGCCAGGGGGAGCTCGACCCGGAAGAACCTCTGGCGCCCGGTCATCCCCATGCCGTCGGCGGCCTGCTTGACCGCGGGCGAGACCTCGCGGACACCGACGTACGAGCTGGTGATGATCGGGGGCAGGGCGAACAGGGTGAGCGCGATGATCGTCGCGAGTCCCGCCCGCCCGTACGGTCCGAGGGTGCCGGTGCCGGGCCAATCAGCGGTGACGAGCAGGGCGAGCAGCGCGAAGGTGGGTACGGCGCGTCCGATGTTCGTCACGTTGATCGCGAGGAAGCCGCCGCGCCCGAGATGACCCAGCCAGAGCGCGACCGGCAGGCCGACCGCGGCCGCCAGCGCCAAGGAGGTGAAGCTCAGCAGCAGCTGCTGGAGCAGCAGCTCGACCATGCCGCCGTCGCCGGTCCAGCTCCCCGCCGTCGTCAGGTAGTCCCACGCGTCGGCGAGGACCGTCATCGAGGTCATCCGCGCGCCCCCCGGGACCACGGGGTGAGGAGCCACTGGGCGCCGACGATCAGCGCGTCCAGCACCACCGCCAGCAGCACGCACAGCAACGACGCTGTCATCAGCTCGGCACGGAAGTTGGTGGTGACGCCGTCCTTGATCAGGTTGCCGAGGCCGCCGTAGGCGACCAGGGAGCCGACCGTCGTGAGCGCCACGGTGGACACCGTCGCCACCCGCAGGCCGGCCATGATCACCGGCAGCGCGAGCGGCAGCTCGACGAGCACCAGCAGCCGGGTGGCGCCGTACCCCAACCCGACCGCCGACTCCCGCACCTCCTCGGGCACCGACCGGAGACCCTCGAGCATGCTGCGGACCAGGATCGTCAGCGCGTACAGCGCGAGGCCGATGACCACCGTCGTGGCGCTGAGCCCGGTGAATGGCACCAGCAGCGGGAACAGCGCCAGCGACGGGATCGTGTAGACCGCCGTGGTCACCCCCAGGACGCTGGTCTCGAGTGCCGGCAGCCGCCGGGCCAGCAGGGCGAGCGGGAACGCGATCACCACACCGGCGATCACGCTCACCACCGTGATCACGAGGTGCTGGGTCGTTGCGTCGACCAGCTCGTGGCGGTAGTCGCCCAGGTACTGCCCGCAGAACCATTCGTTGGTCAGTCGGCTGTAGCAGCTCGGGTCGTCGGCCGCCGGCACGGCCCCGAGTAGGGTCACCGCATGGACGCTACCGGGTCTGCGGCGGCCGGGCCCACGAGCACGGAGCCCATGATCCGGCTGTCGGGCGTCGGCAAGACCTACGACGACGGCACGGTCGCCGTCCACGCCCTTGATCTCGAGGTCGAGCGCGGCGAGCTGGTCTGCCTGGTCGGCCCATCGGGGTGCGGCAAGTCGACGACGCTGAAGATGATCAACCGGTTGATCGAGCCGACGACCGGCACCATCGAGATCGACGGCCGGGACGTCACCGGCCAGGACCCGGTCCGGCTGCGCCGGGGGATCGGCTACGTCATCCAGGAGGTGGGGCTGTTCCCCCACCAGAAGATCATCGCCAACGTGATGACGGTCCCGCTGCTGTACGGCGAGTCCCGCGCGACCGCTCGGGA
Source organism: Nocardioides sp. JS614 (assembly GCF_000015265.1). NCBI lineage: Bacteria > Bacillati > Actinomycetota > Actinomycetes > Propionibacteriales > Nocardioidaceae > Nocardioides > Nocardioides sp. JS614. The sequence goes on along the minus strand of NC_008699.1, from coordinate 482,869 downwards.
GCGAGCCCGCGAGCTCCTCGAGCTGGTGGGGCTGGACCCAGCGACGTACGCCGAGCGCTACCCCACCCAGCTCTCCGGCGGCCAGCAGCAGCGGGTCGGGGTCGCGCGGGCGCTGGCGGCCAAGCCGCCGGTGCTCCTGATGGACGAGCCGTTCGGCGCGGTCGACCCGCTGGTGCGGCTGCGGCTGCAGGACGAGTTCCTGCGGCTGCAGCGCGAGCTCGGCGTGACCGTGGTGTTCGTGACCCACGACATCGACGAGGCGGTCCGGCTCGGGGACCGGGTCGCGGTCTTCGCCACGGGCGGCCGGCTCGCGCAGTACGACACCCCGGCCCGGCTGCTCGGGCGGCCGGCCGACGACTTCGTGGCGGAGTTCGTCGGATCGACCTCGGGGCTGCGACGGCTGGACGTCACCCCGCTCGACCCGGCCCACCTCGAACCGATGGACGGCGTCACCGCCGGTGACCTCGGGGCCGCGATCGACGTCGACAGCACGCTCGGGCACGCGCTGGCAGTGCTGCTGCGCGGCGACGCCGGGATGGTCGGGGTCCGCGAAGGCGCGCGCTTCGTCGGCGTGCTCACCCCCAACGGCATCCACCGGGCGCTGCGCGCGGCCCTCGCCGAGATGGCCGAGGTCGCCTCCGCCGGCTGAGGCCGCGGTCGGTTTCCCCGGTTCACCGGGGAAGTTGGAACTTCTGGGCCGAAACTTCGGGTCAACAGTTCTGGTTTCCCCGGTTCACCGGGGAAACCGCCGGCGGGCTACGCCACCGGAATGTCGCGATGCCAGGACTCGGTGACGTACTTCGTGACCCAGCCCATGGAGGTGTAGAGCCCGGTGGCGCCGGTCGGCGAGTCGGCGTCGACCTCGAGCCCGACGCGGTTGCGGCCACGGGCGGCCGCGTCGGCGATGATCGTGCGCAGCAGGCCCGTGGCCACACCGCGACCGCGCGCGGCCTCCAGCACGCCGAGGTAGGACACGTAGGAGCCGTCCGGTCCGGTCGCGTCCTCCGAGGCCGTGCCGATCAGCGCCCCCACCGGTCGCCGTACGCCGTCCTCGCCGTCCTCGCCGTCCTCGCCGTCCTCGCCGTCCTCGCCGTCCTCGCCGTCCTCGACCAGCTCGGCGAGCCACCAGTGGTCCCACCGGTGGCCCGGATCCTCGCGCAGCCGGTGGACGAACTCCTCGAAGGTCTCCTCGCTGGAGTTGAAGTGGTCGACGAAGGCACCCTCGAGGACCTCGTGCACCTCGTGCAGGTCACCCTCGTCGGGCATCCCGTCACCGGTGCGGCGTACCAGCCGGAACACCACGCCGCGGTCCGTCCAGTGATCCGGGGTGGCGACCAGCCCTTCCTCGTCCGGCGTGACCGGTCGGCTCATCTGCCACCAGGTGCGGACCTTCTCGAACCCGCTGCCGGCCAGCCAGCGCGCCTGGCGCTCGTCACCCGCGAAGGCGCCGGTGTCGATCTGCTGGACGGCCAGGCCGCGGGCGCTGCCGACGCATCGGGCCTGCGCCTCCGCCCACTCGACCAGCAGGTCCGAGCAGCTGTCGGCGATGCTGCCGTCGGGGTCGTCGGGCAGGTCGCGCTGCACGATGTGGACGAACAGCATCCGACCGACCGACCGGTCGTGGACGCTGCCCCAGGCGTGGATGTCGCCGTCCTCGTCGCGGATGACGACGTTCTCCCGCATCCTCAGGCCGTGCTCGGAGACCTCGACCATGACGTCGTCCACGCCGGAGCCGGCCCAGCCGCGGGCGTGCCGTTCGTGGGCGCGCAGGAGGTGGGTGAGCCGCGCGACGTCGAAGCGGTCGGAGGGATCGGGCGTGCCGATCGTCCAACCGCTCGGCAGGCCGGGCAGGTCGCCCAGCACCGCATCGGGATCGCTCTCGAACCGGTTCTCGTGCGGGATCACAACCAGGGAGTCTGCCGCAGCCGCGCAGCGCGGAAACGTGGGCAACGACTCATCCGGGCCGGACGCCCGCGGGCGTCGTCGGGGTCGGACGGTCCGCGAACCGACTCGGCGAGGGCTACGCGTGCTTGCGCTGGCCGGCCTCGGCGGCGTGCCACGCCTGGGTGACGACGTCGAGCTCGGCTCGGACGACGTCCAGCTCCTGCTCGAGCTCCGCGACCCGGACGATCGCCTCCGCGGCGCGCTGCTCGGCCCCGGCGAGGCCCTCCTCGAGCTGGCGGCTGTCGCGCTCGGCGGCGTCGGCTCGCCGGGCCTCGGCGTTCAGCTTGCGGGTCGCCTCGGCGGCCCGGCCCTGGGCGGCGGTCAGGGCCTCCTCGAGCTCACGCAGGGCGTCCTGCTGGCGCGCCATCCGGGTGCGCATGCTCTCGGCGAACGCGGCGTTCTCGGCGGTGCGCTCCGCTGTCAGCGTGCGGTAGGCGCGCGCCTGCTCGGCCCGGTCGCGGGCGGCCTCACGGCGGGTGAGGGCCAGCTCGGAGTGCGTGATCCGGGTCGCGGCCGCGCCCAGGGCCACGCCGAGGACGGCGGCGAGCGTGATCAGGACGGTCGACCCGGTGGCCGCGGCTGCGGCAACGACCAGGGCGGCGAGGACGAGGAGGACGACGGCGACGGTCAGGCGGGTGCTGCGCTGGCGGCGACGGGAGGCCGGAGCGGGGGAAGAGGCCATATCAGCACATTAAGTGTCTTCGTCGTCGGATCGGACGCGACACGCGCGCTCGAGGAGGACCGAGGTGACCACGATGCCGACGCCCGCGGCGGCGGCGACGGCCGAGCGCCAGGCCCGCTGGGTGGCCAGCTCGGTGTCCACGCCGATCCAGCTCACGGCGTACCCCAGGTAGCCGCCGGCGACCAGGGCGCCCACGAGCGCGCAGGACCGGGCGAGCACCAGGCGGTTGACCGCACGCTGCGGCTCGAGCCGCTGCTGCTGGACGTGCACGGTGCGCCAGGTGAGGTACGCCGTGGCGCCCAGGATCGCCGCCACGAGCACGAGCGCGAGCGGCTGGGCCCAGGTGACGATCGGCGCGGTGTCCCGCACCCGTTCGGCCGCGGGGTGGAGCAGCCATCCGCCGACCAGGCCCGCGACGGCCCACGCCGTGAGCGCACCACCAGAGGTCGGCCGCAGGCGACCGGTCGGCTGCGGCTCCTCGCCGGAGGGTCCGGCGCTCACCGACCGGTCACTGGATCTCGAGGACCAGGTCGTCGCGCAGCTTCAGCCCGCTCTGGTCGGTCCCATCGAGCAGGTCCGCGACCGGACCCCGGTCGGGCACCTCGGCCGCCGGGTCGACGTCGAACCACGGGCGCAGCACGAAGGCCCGTTCGGCGGCCCGCGGGTGCGGCAGCCGCAGGAACTCCTCGTTGCTGCGCCGGTCGCCGACGACGATCAGGTCGACGTCGAGGGTCCGCGGCGCGTTGCGCTGCTCACCGCGCTCCCGCTCGAAGGCGTCCTCGATCGCCAGCGCCCGGTCCATCAGCCGGCTCGCGGCCAGCGTGGTGTCGATCAGCACGACGGCGTTGAGGAACGTCTTCGCCTCGGGCGGGCAGTCGACGGGGTCGGTCTCGTAGACCGGGGACACGGCGGTGATCCAGACGTCTGGGGTGTCGGCCAGCGCGTTCAGCGCGCCCTGGAGGTTCCCCATCCGCTCACCCAGGTTGGACCCGAGTGCCAGCACCGCACGGCGGATCGGCCGCATCTCGCCGGTCAGCGTGTCCGCGTCGATGATGTTCGGGTTCGGGGTCTCAGTCACGGGTGCCCTCACGTCTCCGGGTGATCGTCAGCGTGACGTCCGCGAACGTCGCTTCGATGGGTGCGTCCGGCTTGTGGACCGTCACCCTCGCCCATTCAACACGGCCGTCCAAGAGGCAGACGCCCGCGATCCGCTGGGCCAGGGTCTCGATCAGGTCGACCGGATCCTTCTCCACGGCGGCTTGCACCGAAGCCACGAGACTCCCGTAGTCGACGGTGTCTTGCAAGTCGTCGGACGCCGCTGCGGGGGCGGTGTCGACGCCCAGCACGAGGTCGACGACGAACGTCTGCCCCTCGCGTCGCTCGAAGTCGAAGACGCCGTGGTGCCCGTAGCACGCGATGCCGGTGACGCTCAGCTCGTCGGTCGGCCGTTCGGTCACGTGGAACCCTCCTCGCTCAGCTGCTCGGCGACGCGGAGCGCGTCCCGGGAGGCTCGGACGTCGTGCACCCGTACGCCCCACACCGCATGCCGGGCCAGGTGCAGGGTGATCGCGGCGTTCGCATGCTCGCGCTGGTCGACGGCGCGGGGGACGCCGCCCCGGTCGACCAGGAGCCGGCCGAGGAACGACTTGCGGCTGGCCCCGACGAGGAGCGGGTAGCCGAGGGCGGCCAGCTCGTCGATCCGGCGCAGCAGCTCCCAGTTGTGCTCCGCGCGCTTGGCGAAGCCGAGCCCGGGGTCGAGGATGACCTGCTCCCGGGCGATCCCGGCGGCGGTCATCGCCCGGACCCGCGCGGTCAGCTCGTCGCAGACGGCCCCGACCACGCCACCGGGGCCGTCGTACACCGCGAAGTCCCGCATGTGGTCGGCGTGCGCGCGCCAGTGCATGGCGACGTACGCCGCTCCGCTCGCGGCGACGACCTCGAGGATCCGCGGGTCGGCGAGACCCCCCGACACGTCGTTGACGACGGTGGCCCCGGCCGCCAGCGCGGCCTCGGCGACCTCGGCGCGCATCGTGTCGACCGAGACGACGGCACCCTCCGCCGCCAGCGCCGTGATCACCGGGACGACCCGGCCCAGCTCCTCCTCCACCAGGGGGCGGGTGGCGCCCGGTCGGGTGGACTCCCCGCCGATGTCGAGGATGTCGGCGCCGTCGGCGAGCAGGTCGCGACCGTGCGCGATGGCGTCGCGCGGCTCGAGCCACCGGCCGCCGTCCGAGAACGAGTCCGGGGTCACGTTCACGACGCCCATCAGCCGCGGCCGTGCGCGGGGGGCGAGCAGGTCTGCGAGGGCGGCCATCAGCGGCTCATCGCCGGTGGATCAGGGCCATCGCCTCGGCCCGGGTCGTGGGGTTGGTCCGCATCGTGCCGCGCACTGCGGAGGTGATGGTGCGAGCACCCGCCTTCTTGACCCCCCGCATGGTCATGCACAGGTGCTCGGCCTCGATCACCACGATCACGCCGCGCGCTTCGAGGAGGCGGGTCAGGGCGTCGGCGACCTGGGTGGTGAGCCGCTCCTGGACCTGGGGGCGCTTCGCGTAGACGTCGACGAGCCGGGCGAGCTTGGACAGTCCGGTGATCTTCCCGCTGGTCGCGGGGATGTAGCCGACGTGCGCGACACCGGTGAACGGCACCAGGTGGTGCTCGCACATCGACCACAGCTCGATGTCGCGCACCAGCACCATCTCGTCGTGCCCGATGTCGAAGGTCGTGGTGAGCACGTCCTCGGGCTCCATCCGCAGCCCGGCCGTGAGCTCGGCGTACGCCCGCGCCACCCGGGCCGGGGTCTCCTGCAGGCCCTCCCGCTCGGGGTCCTCACCGATCGCGATGAGCAGCTCCCGGACGGCCGCCTCGGCGCGCGCCAGGTCGAAGGCGGGCGCGGGACGTCCGCCCGGCAGCGTCGAGTCGCTCATGGCGACGACCATAGCGGGGACGCGTCAGCGGGCCCGTCGTTGGTGGTCGAGCGAGGCGCGCGACCGAGGCACGAGGTCGCGACCGCCGTGTCGAGACCCGAGCCCCGGCGCGGTCGAGTACCCGTGGAAGCGCCGGGCCAGGGCCGGCCGGTCAGTGCGGCGGCAGGCCCGGAGGCGTCTCGGCGCCGCCGACCCCCGGGTCACCGTGCACGTCGCCGCCGGATCCCGGCGGGGTGAGCACCGGCCCGGCCTCACCCTCCTCCTTGGAGTGACCGTTGGCGGCCGCCCGGTCCCGGATCCACTGCGGGATCTCCACCGGCGGGATCGCGGACGGGTTGCGCTCGGGCGAGCCCGTCCAGGCGGGCCGCTCGGACCGGCGGCGCAGGGGCGCGAAGACCTCCGCGACCTGCTGCTTGTCCAGCGTCTCCTTCTCGACTAGCTCGAGCACCAGCGCGTCGAGGACGTCGCGGTTCTCCTCGAGGATCTCGAAGGCCTCCTGGTGGGCGTTCGCGAGCAGCTTCTTGGTCTCCTCGTCGACGATCGCGGCGACGTCCTCGGAGTAGTTGCGGGCGTGGCCCAGGTCGCGTCCCAAGAACGGCTCGGAGTTCGACTCCCCCAGCTTGATCGCGCCGAGCCGCTCGGTCATGCCGTACTGGGTGACCATCGCGCGGGCCAGGTTGGTGGCCTTCTCGATGTCGTTGCCGGCACCGGTGGTGGGGTCGTGGAACACCATCTCCTCGGCCGCACGGCCGCCGAGCATGTAGGCCAGCGAGTCGAGCATCTGCGACCGGGTCTGGGAGTACTTGTCCTCGTCGGGCAGCACCATCGTGTAGCCGAGGGCCCGGCCGCGGGGCAGGATCGTGATCTTGTGCACCGGGTCGGTGCCGGGCAGCGCCGCAGCCACCAGGGCGTGGCCGCCCTCGTGGTAGGCCGTGATCAGCTTCTCCTTCTCGCTCATCAGGCGGGTACGCCGTTGCGGGCCCGCGATCACCCGGTCGATGGCCTCGTCGAGGTTGGCGTTGGTGATCAGCTTCTGGTTGCTGCGCGCGGTCAGCAGCGCCGCCTCGTTGAGCACGTTGGCCAGGTCGGCACCGGTGAAGCCGGGTGTCCGACGGGCCACGGAGAGCAGGTCGATGTCCTGGGACATCGGCTTCCCGCGCGAGTGGACCTTGAGGATCATGTGCCGGCCGTTGAGGTCCGGGGCGTCGACCTGGATCTGGCGGTCGAAGCGACCGGGGCGCAGCAGCGCCGGGTCCAAGACGTCGGGCCGGTTGGTGGCGGCGATCAGGATCACGCCGCCGCGGACGTCGAAGCCGTCCATCTCGACCAGCAGCTGGTTCAAGGTCTGCTCGCGCTCGTCGTGGCCACCGCCCATCCCGGCGCCGCGGTGGCGACCGACGGCGTCGATCTCGTCGATGAACACGATCGCGGGCGCGTTCTCCTTGGCCTGCTCGAACAGGTCACGGACCCGGGAGGCGCCGACGCCGACGAACATCTCGACGAAGTCGGACCCGGAGATCGAGTAGAACGGGACGCCCGCCTCACCGGCGACCGCCCGGGCCAGCAGGGTCTTGCCGGTGCCGGGCGGGCCGTAGAGCAGCACGCCCTTGGGGATCTTGGCGCCGACCGCCTGGAACTTGGCGGGCTCCTGGAGGAACTCCTTGATCTCCCCGAGCTCCTCGATCGCCTCCTCGCAACCGGCGACGTCGCCGAACGTGGTCTTCGGCATGTCCTTGGAGATCAGCTTCGCGCGCGACTTCGCGAACTGCATGACGCCGCGACCGCCGCCGCCCTGGACCTGGTTCATGAGGAACAGGAAGAGCAGGATGATCAGCGCGAACGGCAGCAGCGTCGCCAGGATCGAGCCGAGCAGGCTCGGCTTGGGCACCTCGACCGTGTAGGAGTCGATCTTGCCCGCATCGACCTGGTCCTGGACCTGGGAGTCCAGCTCCGCCTGGGTCCCGTCGAGCCAGAAGGCGGTGACCTTGTCGCCGTTGTCGAGGGTGGCCTTGATCTGCTGCTCGCCGCCGTCGACGAAGGTCAGCTCCTTGATCTCACCGGAGCTGATGAGGTCCTGCATCTTCGAGGCGTCCACCTCTTCGCCCCCGCGGTTGGGCGCGAGGTACTGCAGGGCGAGCAGGACGCCGACCACGGCGAGGACGATCCACAGCCAGGGACCCTTGAATATGCGCTTCACAGGCTTCTTCCGACACGGCGTTGCCGTCCCCCGGGAGGCTCGCCGGGTGGACGCTCATCTGAACTGACGACGGTACACACCGTCGGCAATCACCATTGTCTCAGGAAAACCCGGCTCGGGTGCAGTCGGCGTCCACGGCTGATCGGGTGGTCGAGGTCGACTCTGCGCTCACCGGGTCTCGACACGGCCGTGGCGACCTCGCAGGCTCGGTCGCGGGCCTCGCTCGACCACCATCAGCGGGTCCGCCGACGCTTCCCCGCTAGGAGTAGACGTGGGGGGCGAGGGTGCCGATGTCGCGCAGGTTGCGGTACCGCTCGCGGTAGTCCAAGCCGTAGCCGACCACGAACTCGTTGGGGATGTCCCACCCGACGTACTTCACCTCGACCGGCATGGTGAGCGCGTCGGGCTTGCGCAGCAGCGTGCAGATCTCGACGCTCGCGGGGCTGCGCGAGGACAGGTTCGAGGTCAGCCAGGACAGGGTCAGGCCGGTGTCGATGATCTCGTCGACGATGACCACGTGCCGCCCGGAGATGTCGGTGTCGAGGTCCTTGAGGATCCGGACCACGCCGCTGGACTTGGTGCCCGAGCCGTACGACGACACCGCCATCCAGTCCATCTCCAGGTGCCGAGTGAAGCTGCGGGCCAGGTCGGCCATCACCATCACCGCGCCCCGGAGGATGCCGACGATGAGGAGGTCCTTGCCTTCGTAGTCGGCCTCGATGTCCTTGGCCAGCTCGGCCAGCCGTTGCTGGATCTGCTCCTCGGTGAAGAGGACGTTGACCAGGTCGTTCTCCACGTCGGATGCGTGCATGGCGCAGACTCTAGGTCAGTGCCGCCCCCTGGTGACGGTCAGGGTGAAGGACGTGGACGCCGACACCTTCAGGTCCGGGGAGCCGAGGTAGTAGGCCTTGAGCTCGTGGGTCCCGCGGGGCAACCGGTCCAGCTCGATCGTGACCTGGCCGTTGTCCCTGGCCCTGAGGCCGTCCTCGCCGACCACGGTGCGGCCCTCGCGGATCTCGACGTCGCCCGTGGGCTTGACGCCCCTCGCGGACACGGTCACCACGACCTCGCCGTTCTGCTTGGTCGTGATCGTGCGCCGCACGAGGCTGGCCTCGGTCTTGCTCTCCGCCAGCTTCTTCTGGATCTCGACCTCACCCAGGCTCAGCTTCTGACGAGCCCTCTCGATCTGGAGGTCGTCGAGAACGAGCGTCCGGTACCCATCGCGCGAGAACGTCAGGGTGTAGGTCCCACGGGTGACCTCGAGGAAGAAGTAGCCGTGCTGGGGGCCGTCTTCGCGGTCGCTGGCGTAGGTGATCGCGGAGGCCGCAGGGGTGCCGTCGGCCTTGGTCGCCTGGACCTCGACGTCGTCGACGTAGCGGCCGGCCTGGTCGACGACAACGCCCTGGATGAGCGCCTGGCCGGCCCGCTGGGCGGTCACGGCCCGGCCGGCGGGCGACGCGGAGGCGGGCAGCGCCTGGGGCGCGATGACCGCGGCGGCCAGCAGCGCGACGGCGGCGGCGAAGGTACGGCGGTGGGACATGGAGTTCCTCGTTTCAGTCGGCACGCTGACCAGACGGACGTCGATTGCGATTCTGACGCGGAACATCGGTCGGAGCAGGCGGAACCTGAGACTTCTCATCCAGCCGGGCCGAGGCGCAGCCGGCCGTCGGCTCGTCGGCAGCGCACCTTCCCGGGGAGGTCCACCCATTTCTGGCCGTGCCAGTGGGTGAGCAGCGCGTCCATCGCGAGCACGTGCTCGTGGAAGAGCTCGGAGGCGGGGGCGCCGGCGGCCAGCGCGGCCAGCCGCAGCACCCGCCGCCGGATCGGGCCGGGCTCGGCGAGCAGCCCGTCGACAGGAAGGTCGCGCAGGCGCTGGTACGCCGCCTCGGCGGCGTCGTCGAGCAGGTCCATGTCCGCGCGCAGCTGGTCGGCGGTCCGGGCCAGCGCCTCGGCCACCCCCGGACCGAGCTGGTCCTCGAGGACCGGCAGCACGCTGCGGCGTACCCGCACCCGGGTGAATGCGGGGTCCTCGTTGTGGGGGTCGCTCCAGAACTCGATCCCCGCGACCTGGCAGGCGGTGGCGGTGTCGGCGCGGGAGAGGTCGAGGAGCGGGCGGACGAAGCGGTCGAAGGAGCGTCGCATCCCGGCCAGCGACCGCCCCCCGGAGCCCCTGGCCAGGCCGAGCAGCACCGTCTCGGCCTGGTCGTCGCGGGTGTGGCCGAGCAGCACGGCGTCGGCGTCGAAGCGCTCGGCGAGCTGGTCGAGGACGGCGTAGCGGGCCTGGCGGGCCGCCGCCTCCGGGCCCTGGCCGGCCGCCTCGACGTGCACGGTCGCGGCGACGGTCTCGTCGGCGCCGAGGGCGGCCATCTGGCGTACGACGTGCGCGGCGTGGTCGGCCGAGCCGGGCTGGAGCCCGTGGTCGACCGTCGCGCCCACGACCCGCCACCCGGCGCGTCGGCCCTCGAACACCGTCGCGGCGAGCAACGCGAGCGAGTCGGCGCCCCCGGAGCACGCGACGACCACGGTCCGACCCGGGTCGACGTGGGCGAGGGCACGGCGTACCGCGAGGCGCACCGCGGCGATCGCGGGGTGGAGGCTCATGGGTCAGGCCCGTGGGACGGTCACAGCACCCGGCTGATCCAGGCTCGTGGGTCCGCGATCTCGGCCTTCGACGGCAGGTTCTCGGGCCGCTCCCAGACCGCGTTGAACTCGGTCATGCCGGCCTTGTCGACGACCGCACGGACGAACTTCGCGCCGTCGCGGTACTGCGCCATCTTGGCGTCCAGGCCGAGCACCCGGCGCAGCAGCCGGTCGAGTACCCCGACGCCCTGGCGGCGGCGGTTGAACCGCTTGCGGATGTCGGCCACCGTCGGGATCACGCCCGGGCCGACGTCGTCCATGACCACGTCGGCGTGGCCCTCGAGCAGGGACATGACGCCGGTGACCCGGTCGACGATCTCCTTCTGCTCCGGGGTTCCGATCAGGTCCAGGAGGCTGCCGCCACCCTCGCGAGCGCTCCGGACGGCCCCGGCGATCCGGGTCAACCCGTCGTCGAGCAGGCCGCTCGGCTCGAGGCTCTCGGCGAGCGCGTGCATCTCTCCCAGCAGGTGGTCGGCCAGCCACGGGGTGGCGGTGAACTGCACCCGGTGGGTCTCCTCGTGCAGGCACACCCAGAGCCGGAAGTCCCGGGGGACGACGCCGAGCTCGCGCTCGACGTGGACGATGTTCGGCGCGACGAGCAGCAGCCGCCCGGACGGGGCGTGGAACGGGTCGAACTGGCCGAGCACCTTCCCGGCCAGGAAGCCCAGCAGCGCGCCGACCTCGGCCCCGGTGACGCGCGAGCCGATCGCCTTCGTCAGCCCGGTCGGCTCGCCCTTGCGCGAGGACAGCTTGTCGACGACGGGGGCCAGGATCGTCGCGAACCCGTCGGCGTTGGCGATGACCCAGCCGGGCCGGTCGACGACCAGGACCGGGGCGGTCCGCTCGGCGGCGAGCAGCCCGGTGTGCGCACGGACCAGGCCCGTCGACCGATCGGCGTCGGCGCGCAGCTCGGCGACCACGGCGTCCGCGGTACGGCGGTCCACGACCGGGCCGTCGCCCGCGATCCGGGAGCCGAGGGCGACCGCGAGGTCCCAGTCGACCAGCTCGGGGCCGGAGTGCTTACTCATGCGGTGACGGTACCCGCGTCCGCCACACGCCCGGCCAGGAAGTCAGCCGCAGCGACAGCCGGCGAGGGCACCGGTCGCGCCGTCCAGGGCGGCTCGGGCGTCCAGGGTGTCGACCAGGTCGATCCGGTCGGCGAGCAGCGCGAACACCATCGGCCGGCCCTCGCGGTCGGTCACGATCCCGGCCAGGCTGCTCACCCCCGACAGCGTCCCGGTCTTCGCCCGGACCAGGCCGCGGCCCTGGTCGTCGGGCCCGGCGAACCGCTCGGTGAGGGAGCCGGTGAAGCCGGCGACCGGCAGCCCGGTGAGCACCGCCCGGAGGTCGGGCTGCTCGGGCGACGCGGCGAGCTCGAGCACCGCCGTGAGCGTGTCGGGGTCGAGCCGGTCCTCCCGGGAGAGCCCACTGCCGTCGTACGTCGTGGTGCCCTGCGTGGGGACCCCGAGCCCGTCGAGCACCCGCAGCAGGGCCCGGGCGCCGCCGGCGAACGACCCGTCGCCGGAGGTCGCGAGGCCCACGTGGCGGGCGAGCACCTCGGCGGCCTCGTTGTCGCTGGTCGCCAGGGTGTGCTCGACGATCCGGTCGAGCGGGAGGCTGTCGGTGCGGGCCAGCTCCGCGACGTCGGCGGGCGCCGCCGCCTCGCGCTGGGGCCCGAGCACGGTGACGCCGGCGCGAGCCAGCGCCTTGGCGTACGCCGCTGCCGCGACCGCGGCTGGGTCCGCGACCCGGCCGAAGCCGTCCTCGGGGCGACCCTCGTCGATCCAGAGCGGAGTGATCGGCGCGACGACGCCGTCCGGCAGGTAGCCGGCGGGCCAGTGCGGGCTGACCTCGGGGCCGCGGAACAGGCCGGTGTCGTAGTCGACCCGCACGCGCGTGCGGCCCGTGGCGGCGAGGGCGGTGGCGGTGTCGCGGGCCAGCCGGGTGACGTCCTTGCGGTCGAGCAGCGGGTCGCCGCCGCCGACCAGCACGACCCGCCGCGGTCCGGCGTCGACGACCGTCGTGGCGAAGGTGTGATCGGGGCCGAGGGTCTCGAGGGCCGCTGCCGCGGTCAGCAGCTTGAGGGTCGAGGCGGGCGTGGCCGAGCCGGTGCCGCTGGAGTAGAGCAGCGTGCCGTCGAGGCCGGCCACGGTGGCGAGGACGTGGGGGCCCAGGTCGGCGTCGCGGAGCAGCGGCGCGAGGGCCCGGCGTACCTTCCCGGGATCGGGCACCCCGCTCGCCGGCTCGGCGACCGGGTCCGGCGCCACGAGGGGCTGGACGGTGAGCCCCGCGGGCGGCGGGACCGCGGCCGGCTCCTCCTCGGGCGGCGAGGCCGGCGGGTCGAGCCAGAGCACGAGGCCGGCCGCCGCCAGGACGGCGAGCACCAGGGCGACGGGCAGCCAGGCCGCGAGACGGGCGCCCCGGGTGGGGTGGTCTCGGTCACGTCCGCCCACGAACGACCCCTTCCCGGGTGCGCAATTGCTGCCATTGTGCGCGAGACTGACCCCAGCCCGTCGCGCGGGCCCACAGACCTTTGACGATGGCCCTTGACGATGGCGGAGGATGACGTGCTCGAGTTCGATGTGCTGGTGGAGATCCCGAAGGGGCAGCGAAACAAGTACGAGGTCGACCACGAGTCCGGCCGGATCCGCCTGGACCGGACCCTGTTCACCTCCACGCAGTACCCGGCCGACTACGGCTACATCGAGAACACCCTCGGCCTGGACGGCGACCCGCTCGACGCGATGGTGATCCTCCAGGAGCCGACCTTCCCGGGCTGCCTGATCCGGTGCCGCGCGATCGGCATGTTCCGGATGACCGACGAGGCCGGCGGCGACGACAAGGTCCTGTGCGTGCCCGCCACCGACCCCCGCCTGGAGCACCTGCGCGACATCAGCCACGTCTCGAAGTTCGACCGCCTCGAGATCCAGCACTTCTTCGAGGTCTACAAGGACCTCGAGCCCGGCAAGTCCGTCGAGGGCGCCGAGTGGGTCGGCCGCACCGAGGCCGAGGCCGAGGTCCACGCGTCGTTCGCGCGGCTCAAGGAGGAGGGCCACTGATCGCCGCTGGCCCCGGGCTCGGTTTCCCCGGGTAACCGGGGAAACCGGAACTGTTGGGGCGAAACTTCGGGCCAGAAGTTCCAACTTCCCCGGTGAACCGGGGAAACCGTCAGCCGACCAGGCCCGGCGAGCGGAGCATCTCCGGCGGGATCGCCCAGGCGTCGACGAGGGGTACGGCGAGCGGGCGGATCTTGCGGCACAGGTCGCCGACCTCGCGGCTGATCGCCTTGGACCGGGGCACGGTGAGCCGGCCGTGTTCCATGAACCAGGCCCGGTCGGCCTCGATGGTCGAGAGCGCGAACAGGTCGCACAGCAGGTTCAGCGCGACCTTGAGGTCGCCGTCGGGGAGGCCTGCGGTCTTGTCGACGAACGCCTCGAGCACCAGCCGCTCGACGTGGGCGCTCGCGGCCGCGATCACATGGTCCTGCACCCGGGAGAACACCTCGCCGGGGTTCATGTCCTGGTCGATGCCCCGCTTGAGCCGACGGGCGACGCCGGCGAGCATGTGCTCCTCGCGGAAGCGCAGCATCGCGAGCTGGTAGTCCGGGTCGAGGAGACCCGCCTCCTGGTCCCACTCGTCGCCACCGGGCAGCAGGTCGCGGACCCGTTCGAGCAGCTTGTGCACCGAGGTCTTCTCGATCACGGTCTCGACGGCCAGGCCGGCGACGAACCGGACCATGCCGAGCTGGTCGAGGTCCTCGAACTCGCTGGCGTAGTCGGTGAGCAGCCCCTTGGCGACCAGCTGGAGCAGCACGTGGTTGTCGCCCTCGAAGGTCGTGAAGACGTCGGTGTCGGCCTTGAGCGCCGCGAACCGGTTCTCCGAGAGGTAGCCCGCGCCACCGCACGCCTCGCGGCACTCCTGGATCGTGCGGGTCGCGTGCCAGGTGCCGAGCGCCTTGGTGCCCGCGGCGCGCGACTCGAGCTCGCGCCGGGCCTGGTCGTCCTCGGCGCCGGGAGCGTGGGTGCCCGAGAAGACGTCGTGCAGCTGGCCGGCAACGACCTCCTGGGCGAAGTGCAGCGCGTAGGTCCGGGCGATCAGGGGCAGCAGCCGGCGCTGGTGCAACCCGTAGTCGAGCAGCAGCTCCTCCTGCTCGTCCGAGGTCGCCTCGAACTGGCGGCGGCGTACGGCGTACTTCGTCGCGATCGCCAGCGCCACCTTCGCCGCGTTGATCCCGCCGCCGCCGACGCACACCCGGCCCTGGACGAGGGTGCCGAGCATCGTGAAGAAGCGCCGGTTCGGGTTCTCGATCGAGCTCTCGTAGCTCCCCTCCGGCGTCACGTCCGCGAACCGGTTGAGCAGCGCGGTGCGCGGGACGCGTACCTGGTCGAACCAGATCCGGCCGTTGTCGACGCCGTTGAGGCCCATCTTGCGGCCGTCGTCCTCGATCCGGACGCCGGGCGCCGACTCGCCGTCGACGCGGATCGGCACGACGAACGCGTGCACGCCCTCGGTGGTGCCGCCCACCTCCAGCTGCGCGAAGACGACGGCCACCTCGGCGTGCTTGGCCGCGTTGCCGATGTAGTCCTTGCGGGCGTCCTCGGTGGTCGTGGTGATCACGAACTCCTCGGTGGCCGGGTCGTACGTCGCGACCGTCCCGAGCGCCTGGACGTTGGAACCGTGGCCGGTCTCGGTCATCGCGAAGCAGCCCATCAGCTTCCCGGTGATCAGGTCGGCGAGGTAGGCCTCGTGGTGGCG
This sequence comes from Nocardioides sp. JS614, assembly GCF_000015265.1. NCBI lineage: Bacteria > Bacillati > Actinomycetota > Actinomycetes > Propionibacteriales > Nocardioidaceae > Nocardioides > Nocardioides sp. JS614. The sequence goes on along the minus strand of NC_008699.1, from coordinate 467,724 downwards.
CTCGGTGCCGAGCTGGAGGATCGCGCCGCCGAACAGCCCGAACTGGACGCCGACCTTGACCAGGACCGACAGGTCGCCGTACGCGAGGGTCTCGAACGCCGCGATCGACGCGCCGAGGCCGCAGCCGCCGCCGTACTCCTCGGGGAAGCCCATCCCGGTCTGCCCGGTGGCGGCCATCTCGACGACGACCTTCAAGACCTGCTCCCGGAAGTCGTCGATCGACATCTCCTCGGCGTCCACGAGGATCGAGGCGTGCTCCGCGAGGTTGGTGCGCACCAGGTCGCGCACCCCGGCGTACCTCCCGTCGAGCAGCGCGGTGAGGGCGGGTACGTCGATCTCCGGCTGCACGTAGCCGGTCGGCGTGGGCGCGGCGGTGTCGGTGGCCATGATCGGACGCTACCCAGCACGTCCGGGGATCAAGCGGTGATCTGTACCGCCTCCGGGCGGGCGCGGCTCGATCACGTCGAGTCGGGAAGGAGGAGGTCAGCGGTCGACGGGGACGGCGGAGGTCGTCGTCGTGGGGTGCGAGGCGAGGCCGTGCTTGTCGAACTTCTGACCGCTGGCCAGCCCGCCGACGTAGAAGGAGACGAACGCGATCATCACCCCGGCGACGTCGTCGGCGAGGTAGTGCCAGCCGAAGTAGAGGGTGGCGATGACGGTGACCCCGAAGTTCACCCAGAAGATCCACTTCAGGGCCCGGGAGCGCACGGTGTACTGGATCATCAGCGCGACCAGCAGCGTGATCGCGACGTGCAGGCTCGCGAAGCCCGCCACCGACTGCACGGCGTCCTGGACGACACCCCAGTAGACGTTGTTGCGCCCGTAGGCGAGCGACTCCATCAACCTGCTCGTCGGGGTGGTCGGCAGGCTGTCGTAGAGCCAGGTGTACTCCAGGCCGGGGCCGAGCGTCGGCAGCGCGTAGTACGACGCCGTGCCCAGGGACCACGCGATGCACTGCGAGGTCACGAACCAGTAGCCGTAGGACAGGTTGCGCGACCAGACGAGCCACGCGGTGACCGCGAGCGGCACCAGCGGCAGGAACCACAGGTAGATGTAGGACAGCGGCCAGGCCATGAAGCCCTCGCCGAGGAGCCCGTGGAGCACGTGCGCCGGGTCGTGGCCGAACAGCAGTGCCCGGTCGAGGTAGTGCAGCTCCCGGTCGTACATGACGTCGCGCACGAACGGCAGGAACGACTTCAGGTTGCGGTAGCTGACGTAGACGACGTAGAAGCAGACGATCCCGAGCGCCACCAGGGTCAGCCGCTCCCGGTTCCAGTGGGTCCGCCAGCGCTCGCGCACGATCCCGGGCATCAGTCGCGGGTCCATCTTGGAGAACCACAGGGTCCGCGGCAGCAGGTCCAGCAGCAGCGCCCCGAACAGCAGCAGCGGCAGCCGCAGCCAGGACGGCCCGAGGAAGCTGCCCTCCGGGTCGATCAGGCGCTTGTCGTAGACGATCGCGACGATGATCGCCAGCACGCCCATGACCACGGCGTTCCCCACGAGCAGGGCATAGGCACGGCGATACACGGGGGTCAGTGTAGGCAACCGGTCGAGGTCGGTGCCCGGTCACCGCCCGGTCGGCGTCGGGGCCAAGCGACTGGGGTCCACGCTCAGCCGGACCGGGTCGCCGGGTCCGGGGTGCGTGCCCAGCCGGGCCACCGCGTCGACCTCGCCGATCGTGTCCACGTCGACGACCAGGCGGATCAGCTCCGGAGTCGCTCGTGCCGACACGACCGCGCCGCGGAGGGGCCCGGCCTCGGCACCGTCGGCGACCACGAGCGCCGAGCGGCGTACGGCGACCGCCGGGGCGACGGGCAGCCCGGCCGCCTGCAGGAGCGCGGCCGCGGCGCTGCCCTCCAGGACGCGGGCGTACCCGAGGAAGAGCGCGGTCTCGGGGTCGGCCGGCGCCCGCCAGACCTCGGCGATCTCGCCCTGCTGGACGATCCGGCCGGCGCGCATCACCGCCAGCCGGTCGGCGACCGCGAACGCCTCCTCCTGGTCGTGGGTGACCATCAGCGCGGTGGTCCCGGCCGCACGCAGGATCTCACGCAGGTCGACGGCGAGCCGCTCACGCAGCCCCGCGTCGAGTGCCGACAGCGGCTCGTCGAGCAGCAGCAGCCGCGGGGCGACCGCGAGCGAGCGGGCCAACGCCACCCGCTGGCGCTCGCCACCGGACAGGGTCGCCGGGAGGCGCTCGGCGTACCCCTCGAGCCCGACCAGGGCGAGCAGCTCGGCGACCCGCTCCGCGGCCCGGGGGGTACGCCGGAGCCGCAGCGCGTAGCCGATGTTGCGGGCGACCGTGAGGTGGTTGAACAGCTGCCCGTCCTGGAACATCAGCGCGAACCCGCGCTTGTGGGTCGGGACGTGGGCGAGGTCGGCACCGTCCCAGCAGATCCGCCCGGCGACGGCCGGCTCGAGCCCGGCCACCGCGCGCAGCAGCGTCGACTTGCCCGAGCCGCTCGGCCCCAGGACCGCGAGGACGTGCCCGTCCGCGAGCTCCAGCGTCGCGTCGACGACAGCCGGCACGCCGTCGTACGAGACGCTGAGGTGGTCCAGGGCCAGCATCAGAACGCCCCCACCGACGGCACCCGCAGCCGGTCGACGGCGAGCATCACGAGCGCGGTCGTGGTGGCGAGGACGACGGACGCGGCGAGGGCCATGCCGTAGTTCATCGCACCCGGGTGCCCGATCAGGTGGTAGATCACGATCGGCAGCGTGGGGTGGTCCTCCCGGGCGAGGAACGAGGTCGCCCCGAACTCACCGAGCGACACCGCGAACGCGAAGCCGGCCGCGGCGGTCAGCGGCCGCCACATGGCGGGGAGGTCCACGGTGGCGAAGGTACGCAACGGGCCGGCACCGAGCGACGCGGCGGCCTGCCGCTGGCGGTCGTCGATGCCACCGAGCACCGGCACCAGGGTCCGGACGACGAGCGGCAGCGCCACCAGCGCCTGCGCGATCGGGACCAGGAGCGGTGAGTCCCTCAGGTCGAGGGGCGGCCGGTCGAGGGTGATGAGGAACCCGAAGCCGAGCGTCACCGCGGACACCCCGAGCGGGAGCATGAACAGCCCGTCCAGCAGGCCGCGCGCCCGGCGCTCACCCCGCGTGCGCGACCGGCGGGTGACCACCACGGTGACCAGCACGCCCAGGGACAGCGACATCCAGGTGGCGTCGACGGCGGTGCGCAGCGAGGTGACGAGCGCGTCGGTCGCGGAGGCGAGCAGGGCGTGCTGCGTGCCCTCGCCGGTCAGCGCGCGGTAGTTGCCCAGGCTCCACGCGTCGCCGACCCGCAGCGAGCCGGCGACCAGGGCGGCCACCGGCGCCCCCACCAGCAGCAGCACCAGGCCGGTCGCGACCAGGCCGGGCCAGTCGCCGGGCGCCGGCCGCGGCGGGCGCCGGGTGGAGCGGGCCAGAGCCGGGTCGGGTACGGCGCGCAACCGGCCGGTCACCACCAGCAGGGCCGTGATCGCGAGCAGCTGGAGGATCGAGAGCGCCGCCGCGGCCTGGAGGTCGAGCAGGTTCGTGGTGAGCAGGTAGATCTCGGTCTCGACCGAGGAGTAGCGCAGCCCGCCCAGGGTGAGCACCACGCCGAACGCGGTGGCGCAGAAGAGGAAGACCACGCTGGCGGCGCTGACGATCGCCGGGCGCAGCGCGGGCAGGGTGACGGTCCGGAAGACGTGGGCCGGCCCCGCACCGAGCGCCGCGGCCGCCTCCGCCGGCCGCGGGTCGAGGGACTCCCAGGCGGCGCCGACCGCCCGGATCACGACCGCCACGTTGAAGAACACGAGGCCGGCGACGATGGCCACGGCCGAGCCGTCCAGGCCGAGGAAGCCCAACGGCCCGGCCTCGCCGATCAGCTCGCGGAACGCGACCCCGACCACCACCGTCGGCAGCACGAACGGCACCAGCAGCAGCGAGCGCAGCGCCCGCCGGCCCCAGAACCGGCGCCGGTGCAGCAGGTGCGCCACGGGCAGGCCGAGGAGCACGGCGAGCAGGGTCGCGACCGTCGAGGACCAGACCGTGAACCACAGCACCCGGTGCACCCGGGGCCGGCCGAGCACCTCGAGCACCCCACCCGGGTCGAAGCGGCCGTCGGTGACGAAGCCCTCGGAGACCATGCCGCTGACCGGGAGCAGGAAGAACACGCCGAGCACGGCCAGCGGCAGCGCCGCGAGCCCGACCAGCTCGAGCGAGCGCCTCATGGCCTGCCCGTCACCCCGTCCGCGCGGTGCCGGTCATCGAGAGGTCACGTCGGTCCACTCGCGCAGCCACTCGTCGCGGTGCTCGTCGATCGACGCGGGGTCCACCGAGAACGGGTCGCTCGGCTGCTTCGCGAACCGGGCCCACTCCTTCGGCAGCTGGACCGAGGAGTCGACCGGGAACACGTACATGCTCTCGGGCAGTGCGGCCTGCACCTCCGGCGAGAGCAGGAAGTCGACCAGCTGCTCGGCGCCGGCGGGGTTCGCGGCACCGTCCAGCACGCCGGCGTACTCCACCTGGCGGAAGCAGGTGTCGAGCAGGGCGCTCGTCGACGACTCCCCGTCGGCGACGGTGAACGCCGGCGAGGAGTCGTAGGACAGCACGATCGGCCGGTCACCCTGGCCGCCGCCCTGGGTGAAGTCGACCTCGTAGGCGTCGGACCAGCCGGCCGTCAGCTTGGTCCCGTTCTCCATCAGCCGCGCCCAGTAGTCCTGCCAGCCGTCCTCGCCGTACGCCGCGATCGTGCTCAGCAGGAACGCCAGGCCGGGCGAGCTGGTGGCCGCGCCCGGGGTGACGAACAGGCCCTGGTACTCCGGGGCGGCCAGGTCGTCCAGGGTCTTCGGCGGGGCGAGATGGTGGTCGGCGAACCAGGTGTCGTCGACGTTCACGCACACGCTGGCGTTGTCGATCGGCGTGAGGTCGTGCTCGTCGTCACCCGGCAACCGGTACTGGTCGGCGCCGTCCGGCAGCGGAGCGTCGTACGGCGCGAACACGCCCTCGTCGAGCGCCCGCGAGGCGAAGGTGTTGTCGATGCCGAACGCCACGTCGCCGAGCGGGTCGCCCTTGGTCAGCACCAGCTTGTTGGTGAGGATCCCGGCGTCGCCGGACGCGCGGACCACCAGGTCGTAGCCGGACTGCTGCTCGAACTGCTTGATCAGCGGCTTGGGCAGCGAGAACGACTCGTGGGTGACCAGCACGACCCGCCCGGGCTCGCCGCCCGGGCTGGCCGTCGACTCGTCGCCGGACGAGCCGTTTCCGATGGTCGAGCAGCCGGTCGCCGCCAGGGCGAGCGCGACGAGCGGTGCCAGTGGCGCCAGGGCATGGATGGGTCTCATCTTCCGACTCCCTTCGCCGGTGCTAACCGGATCAGGTTCATAGGGTCTGCGGCGGATCCGCACTCTCAGCACGTTGTTGAGGCGTGCTCCCCTGCGTTTGTCCAAACTGTAGTCCCCCCAGGCCGGGTCCCGGGGGCCGGTCCTGCCACCGACCCCCGCTGCTCGCTGTAACGCCCGTTTACCCCTTGTCCCGAGCGTGCTGCAGCGGCGGCGGTAGGTGGGGTAAACGGGCGTTACAGCTGCGCGGCTGGCCGAACCGGGGTCAACGGGTCAGAGTGACGACGGCGTCGAGCCGGGCCAGCTTGGCCGGGTTGCGTACGACGTAGAGGCCGGTGACCAGGCCGTCCTCGACGACCATCGAGGCGACCGTGTCGAGCTCGCCGTCCAGCACGATCCGCAGCGCGGGAGCGCCGTTGACGACGACCACGTCGGCGACGGCGTCGAGGCCCTCGGAGACCGCACCGAGGAAGCGGACCACCTTGTCACGGCCCAGGATCGGGCGGAGCGCGGCCTTCTTGACCCCTCCGCCGTCGGTGACCAGCACGACGTCGGGGGCGAGCACGTCCATCAGGCTCTGGATGTCGCCGGTCGCGACCGCAGCGAGGAACGTCGCCATCACGTGCTCCCGCTCGGAGCGGGTGGCCTCGGCCCGCGGCCGCCGCTCGGCGACGTGTCCGCGGGCGCGGTGCGCGATCTGGCGTACGGCGGCCGGCGTCTTGTCGACCGCGGCCGCGATCTCGTCGTAGCCGAAGTCGAAGACCTCGCGCAGCACGAACACCGCGCGCTCGGTCGGGCCGAGCGTCTCGAGCAGCGTGAGCATCGCCAGGGAGACGCTGTCGGCGAGCTCGACGTCCTCCGCCACGTCCGGGGTGGTGAGCAGCGGCTCGGGGAGCCACGGTCCGACGTACGACTCCCGGCGCCGGGCGTTCGTGCGCATCCGGTTCAGCGCGAGCCGGGTGGCGATCCGCACCAGGTAGGCGCGCGCCTCGCGCACCTCCTCGCGGTCGACCTCGACCCAGCGCAGCCAGGTCTCCTGCAGCACGTCCTCGGCGTCCGCGGCCGAGCCGAGCATCTCGTAGGCGACCGTGAAGAGCAGGTTGCGGTGGTCGACGAAGACGTCGGTGGAATCGGTGGCGTTCATGCGGGCCTCACGTCTCCCGACGGTACGGCGAGCGGCAGCTCGCACACATCCGAGTATCCCTGGCTCTGCAGGCCCGCGGCGGAGTTGAACCGCGAGCGCATGTTCTCCAGGGCCACGATCTGGGTCAGCTCGACGACGGCGGGGGTGCCGAGCTGCTCCACGAGCCGCGCGACCATCGCGTCGGTGACGGTCGGCGGCGTGGCGGTCATCGCCTCGGCGTACTCGAGGACCTCGCGCTCCAGCGGCGTGAACACGTCGGACTCCCGCCACCGCGGGACCTCGCTGACCTTCGCCAGGTCCACGCCCTCGTCGTGCGCCTTGAAGTAGCCGAAGTCCAGGCACCAGCTGCAGCCGATGGTCCCGGCACTGGCCAGCTCGGCGTAGGACTTCAGCGTGGGGTCGAGCGCGCCCCACTTCGCGACCTTGCCCTCGAAGCCGACCACGGCCCTCATCAGCGGCTTGTGGTGGAAGTAGACGTAGAGGCCGTCAGGGATCTCCCCGAACGTGCGGCGGGCGTACGCCGAGACCACCTTGCCGTACAGGCCGGTGATCGTGGCCTTCGGGATGCGGAACGTGCTGGGCATCTGCTCTCTCCTTCGTGGACTCGTCTCGGTCCGTCACCCACCAGACACCGGCCACCGCGCCGCTGTGACAACCCCCGCTGTGGGAGGCTGCGAGCCATGAGCCCCAGCCGCCGCCACGAGGCGCTCGCGTGGGTCGTCCCGAGGCTGCGTCGCTCGCGCGACCTGGGCACCCCGGAGGCGGAGCGGGCCCGGATCGAGCGCTGGCACGCGCGGCTCGCACGGCGGCTGCCGACCCGCGTGACGCCGGGATTCGCGAAGCGGTTCTCCGTGGTCACCGAGGTGCTCACCGGCCGGTCCGGCGAGTTCGCGTCGTACGTCGTCACCCCGCGCGGGACCGATCCGCGACGCACCGTGGTCTACCTCCACGGCGGCGGCTACGTGGCCCCGATCGACCCCTTCCACGTCCGCTACCTGTGCCGCCTGGCCACCGACCTCCACGCCCGGATCGTGCTGCCGGACTACCCCCTGGCGCCCGAGCACACCTGGCGGGACTCGCACGCGGCCATCGCCGACCTCACCGGCCGGTGGGTCGGCGACTCCGACCAGCTGGTGCTCGCCGGCGACTCCGCGGGCGGCGGCTACGCGCTCGCGATCGCCCAGACGCTGCGCGACCGCGGCGGCCCGCAGCCGGCGCGGCTGCTGCTGCACTCCCCGTGGGTGGACCTGACCACCGCGACGCCGGAGACCGAGTCGTTCACGGTCCGCGACCCCTGGCTGTTCCTCGGCAAGCTGCAGGCGTACGCCGCCTGGTGGGCCGGATCCACCGAGGACCTGGGCCGTCCCGAGGTGAGCCCCGCGCTGGCCGAGCTCGGCGGGCTGCCGCCGGCGCTGATGTTCTGCGGCACCCGCGACACGCTCACACCCGGCTGCCGGCTGCTGGCCCGCCGGGCCGAGCAGGCCGACTGGGACCTCACCTACGTCGAGGTCCACGACCTGATCCACGTCTACCCGCTGCTGCCGTTCATCCCGGAGGCCCGGGAGGCCCGCCGACGCACGATGGAGTTCCTCCGATGATCACGATCACCGCCGGCCCGTTCACCGCCCTGGACGCCCCGACGGCGTACGCCGTCTGGCGGCTGCGCCAGGACGTGTTCGTCGTCGAGCAGGAGTGTCCCTACCCCGACCTCGACGGCCGCGACGACGAGCCGGACACCCGTCACGTGCTGCTCCGCGACGACGACACCCTCCTCGGCTACGCCCGGGTGCTCGACGAGGAGCGCGACGGCCAGGCGGTCTGGCGGATCGGCCGGGTGGTGCTGGACCGAGCGGTCCGCGGCCAGGGCCTGGCCGACCCACTGGTGCAGACCGCGCTCCAGGTGTGCAAGGACCGCGACGTGGTGCTCGACGCGCAGTCGCCGCTGGCGCCGTGGTACGCGACGTTCGGGTTCGAGGTGTCGGGCCCGGAGTTCCTCGAGGACGGGATCCCGCACACCCCGATGCGGCTCAGCCGCTGAGGGTGTCCTCGCCGGGCGCTCCGGCGGGGACCGCCGAGAACAGCACGCCCTCGGGGGTGTCCGCGCGGGTCGCCTGACCGCGGGCGACGAGCAGCTCGAGGTGCGCCTTGATCTCCATCGCGGCCATGCCCTGGCTGAACAGGTCGAGCTCGTCGTACGCCTTCTCGTGCCGCGTCCACGCGAGCTGGTGGGCGACCGTGAACCCGGTGCCCGGCTCCTCGGCGATCGCGGCCAGGCTCTGCTCGAGGCGCCGGTCGTGGAAGGAGAGCAGCTCGTCGGCGCGGGCGTGCGAGGACGGCGCCACCGGACCGTGCGCCGGGAGCACCTTCAGGTCGGGCAGCGCGCGCACCTTGGTCAGCGAGGCCATGAAGTCGCCGAGCGGGTCGGGCGTCGGCGGGACCGTGAAGCCGATCGACGGGGTGATCGTCGGCAGCACGTGGTCACCGGCGAACAGCAGCCCGGCCGCCTGCTCGGCGAAGACGTAGTGCCCCGGGGTGTGCCCGGGCGTGTGGACCGCGTCGAGCGTGCGGACGCCGACCTCGATCTCGTGGTCGCCCTCGAGCCAGGTGTCGGGGAGCAGCCACATCGCCGGGTCCGGGCGCTCGCCGCCGGCCGCCCAGAGGTCCGCGATCGCGTTCGCGCCGGCCGTGCGCAGCACGTCGAGGAACGGGCTCTCGTCGAGGAGCCGGTCGTTGAGCAGGTCCAGGGCCGGCTTCTCGCCGAGGCCGAGCGCCACGTCCGCGCCGTACTCGTGGCCGAGCACGGTGGCGAGCGTGAAGTGGTCGCGGTGGACGTGGGTGACCAGGAACCGGCGGATGTCGCCGAACCCGTAGCCGACCTGGCGCAGGCACCGCTCCAGCAGGTCGCGGGCGACGTCGATCGCCCAGCCGCCGTCGATCAGGGTCAGCCCGTCGGCGCTCTCGATCACGTAGACGTTGATCGCCTTGAGCCCGTCCATCGGCAGTGGCAGCGGGATCCGGTGGATGCCGTCGGCGACCTGCCAGGCTCCCGCCTTGCTCCAGTGCTCGCCGGAGTCGGGCGAGACGGCGAACGCCGTCGGCGTGGAGGCTGGGGAGGTGGATGGCGTCACGCACGGACCCTACGACCCGACGTCGGGGAACCCGAGGTCGAGGGTCGGCTGCTGGATGCCGCCGTCGATCTCGAGCAGCTTGCCGGTCACATACTGCCCGGCCCGCGAGGCGAGGTAGACGACGCCGGCCGCGATGTCCTCGGGCTCGCCGACGCGCCCGAGCGGGGTCTTCGTCTCGAGCTGGCTCATCAGCTCCGGCCGGCCGGCGACGTACTCCAGCGCGCTGGTCATGATCGACCCGACGTAGATGCCGTTGACGCGGATCCGCGGCGCGAGGTCCTGGGCCGCCATCCTCGTCCAGTGCGCGAGCGCGGCCTTGGCGGTGCCGTAGGCGATGAAGCCGCGATCGGCGGTGCGGCCCATCATCGAGCTGATCGTGACGACGCTCTTCTGCGCGTCCGCCACCGATCCGGCGTCCCTCAGCATCAGCGGCACCGCCGCGCGGGTGAGCGCATGCGCGGTGGTGACGTTGAAGGCGAACGCCTCGTTGAGGAACTCGTTGCTGGTGTCGAGGAACGCGTTCGGGAACGTGCCGCCGACGTTGTTCACGACCGTGTCGAGCCGGCCGAGCTCGTCGTACGCCGTCTGCGCGAGGCCGGCGACCGCGTCGAGGTCGCTGAGGTCCGCGGCGACCACGAGCGCGCGCCGGCCGGTGGCCCGGATCCGCTCGGCGACCTGGTCGAGCTGGCGCTCGGTGCGGGCGGAGATCAGCACGTCCGAGCCGGCCTCGGCGAGCGCGACGGCGGTGGCGGCGCCGAGGCCGCGGCCGGCGCCGGTGACGATCGCGACCTGGCCCTCGGTCGAGAAGCGGTCGAGGATCATTCGGGGCCTCCGCGGAATCGGGAGCGCAGCGAGCGATCTCGGGGGGCGAAGTGGCTCATGCGCGGCTCACCAGGCCCGTACCGGTCACGAGCGGGAGGTCGAGCGCGGTGACCAGCCCGCCGGGGGATGCGACGACCGCGGGGACGGCGTTCACGATCCGCTGGGCGGTGACGATCATCCCCGAGACGTTGTGGTCGCCGTTCTCCCCGTGGTGGGTGAGGTCGAGCTGCAGGAACGGCTCGCCCGTGACGACGACCCGGTAGCAGCCGTCGCCGTCCGGCGGCGTCGGCCACTCGGGCACCTGGTCCGGCGCGGTCCGGGTGATGTGGTCGAGCACGACGCGCGGGACGCCGTCGACCTTGCCGATCACCTGGAACCGGACCGCGCCCATGGTGCCGGCGGCGACGTCCCCCGAGACGCTCGTCGTGTCGACCTCCGCGGGCCGGCGGTCGACGTCCTCGGTCAGCGGCTCGTCCAGGGTGATCCCGAGGCCGGCCGCGAGCTGCCGGACCACGCTGCCCCAGGCCATGGACAAGACGCCGGGTGCGAACAGGAACCCGGGCTGGTCCATCGGCTTGCCGAACCCGAACAGGTCGTTCATGACGACCGGCTGGTAGTAGGTCGAGTAGTCGCAGATCTCCATCACCCGCACCTCGTCGATGCGCTGACTCAGGCTGGTCAGGGTCAGCGGCAGCACGTCGTTGGCGAAGCCGGGGTCGATGCCGTTGACGTGCAGGCTGGCGCCGGTGCGCTCACCGGCCTTGGTGATCCGCTCCATCAGCTCGGGCGGCAGGATCTGCTCCGGCCACTGCAGCAGCACCGGCCCGCTCGAGGTGACGTTGACGCCCGCCTCGAGGAAGTCGACGAGGTCGTCGATCGCCTCGAAGACCCGGTCGTCGGTCATCGCGGTGTGCACGATCGCGTCGGGTCGCAGCGCCAGCAGCTGCTGCTTGTCCGTGGTGGCGCACACCCCCAGCTCACGGCCGAGGCCGGCCAGCTCGCCGGCGTCCTTGCCGGCCTTGTCCGGGTTGGAGACCCACACCCCGACCAGCTCGAGGTCGGGATGGGCGTCGATGCCCGCGATCGCGTGCCGTCCGACGGTCCCGGTGGACCAGACGACGACCCTCAGCGGCGGGCGAGGTGGCGTGCGCTCGGTGGCCGAACCTGTGGAGACCATGCGGGCAATCTAGAACATGTTCTAGATCCGTGGGAAGGGCGAGGCGGGCGGCCTCGCGTCGTCCGGCGCCGTCGGTTTCCCCGGTTAACCGGGGAAACCGGAACTGTTGGGCCGAAACTTCGGGCCAGAAGTTCCAACATCCCCGGTGAACCGGGGAAACCGCCAGGCCAGCGCGGGGCGGCTCAGGCCGGCTCGGGGGCGATCACCGGGCAGCGAGTGCCGGAGTAGATGGTGGGCATGCAGCGGTTGCAGTGGATGCACACGCCGGCGGTGGCTCGGCCGGACTGGAGTCGGTCGACCAGGTCGGGCTCGCGGAGCAGGGCGCGGCCCATGGCGACGAAGTCGAAGCCCTCGGCCATCGCCTGCTCCATGGTCGCGAGCCGGTTGATGCCGCCGAGCAGCATCAGCGGCATCGACACGGCCTCCCGGAACCGCAGCGCCTTCTCCCGGAAGTACGCCTCCTCGAACGGGTAGGCCTTGAGGAAGCTCTGGCCCACCGGGGTCTTCATCCCGAGACGGACGACGAGCGGCATCGTGGCCGCGAACTCCCGGACCGGGGCCTCGCCGCGGAACAGGTACATCGGGTTCATGAGCGACGAGCCGCCGCTGAGCTGCAGCGCGTCGAGGGTGCCGTCGGCCTCGAGCAGCTGCGCGTACTCGATCCCCTCGTCGGTCGTCACGCCACCGCGGAACCCGTCGCCGACGCTGACCTTCGCGGTGATCGCGGCGTCCGACCCGATCTCGTCACGTACGGCGCGGGCGACCTGGCGGCCCAGCCGCGCTCGGTTCGCCAGCGAGCCGCCCCAGCCGTCCTTGCGGCGGTTCAGCCCGGGCGCGAGGAAGGAGGAGATCAGGTAGCTGTGGGCCATGTGCAGCTCGAGCACGTCGAAGCCGGCCCGGACCAGCAGCCGCGAGGCGGCGACGTACGCCTTGGTGACCCGGGTCAGGTCCGCCTCGGTCGCCGAGCGGATCAGCTGCATCGACAGCGGGCTCGGCATCCGGCTGGCGCTGATCGCCTTGACGCCGTTCGAGCGGCCGTTGGCCACCGGCCCGGCGTGTCCGACCTGACCCGCGATCGCGGCACCCGACTCGTGGATCGCGTCCGCGAGCCGGGTCAGCCCCGCGAGCGTCGGCTCGCCCACGACGATCTGCTCGCGGTGCGTGCGCCCCTCCGGCGCGACCGCGAGGTAGGCGACGGTGGTCAGCCCGACGCCGCCGTGGGTCACCGCGAGGTGGTAGTCGATCAGCTCGTCGGTCACCTGCCCGTGCGGCGCCCGGCCCTCGAAGGTCGCCGCCTTCACCGTCCGGTTGCGCAGCCGCACCGGACCCAGGGTGGTCGGGGCGAAGACGTCGGCGGTCATGACGGCAATCTAGAACACGTTTCAGTCAGCGGCGAGGGCCGGCCGCTTCTGCCGGCGCAGCCAGAGCAGCCCCGCGACGGGGAGCGCCGCCGGCACGAAGCCGTAGCCGATACCGTAGTCGGACCAGACCGAGGCGTCGGGGAACCAGTCGCGCACGGCCAGGCTCAGCGTCCCGACCCCGACGACCCCGCCGAGCTCCACCCGGAGCATCACGCTCGCGAAGCCGGTGTGCCCGGCCGACGCCTGCCGGATCGCGAACCACCCGAGGGCGTAGGTCACCGCCGCGCCCAGCGAGAGCCAGTACGCGACCGGCGCCTCGTCGTACTGCGTGGTCAGCTGCACGATCGACCGGGCGCCGGCGGCCAGGGTGAACAGGGCGTAGAGGGCCAGCAGCACCTGGTGCGGGCCGCTGCGTCGATCGCCGCTCATGCGGTCATCTGCAGGCGTACGGCGACCACCCCGACCGCGACCGCGGCCACGGCCACCACGGCGGAGGACCAGGCCGCCCGGTCCCCCGCGACCGAGCGCATCGCGATCGGCAGCACGCACACCGAGGCGAACAGGTAGCCGACGTACGTCGAGGTCGAGTCGGGTCGGTCATCGCCCAGCAGGGGACCCAGGCCCGCGAGCGCGCGCACGAGGAGCAGCACCTCGAGCATCCACGCCATCTGGTCGAGCCAGCCGGGGCGCTCGCCACGCCGGGCGGCCACCACCGCCAGGACGGCGACGAGCGCGGCGTACCCGACCACGATCCAGGTGATCTGGGTGCTGACGCTCGGCATGGCAGCATCATCGACCATGGCCGGTCCCGCTCCCGACGACGCCCTCGTCGCGACCTTGCGGGCCGCCGGGTGCGTGTTCGCCGAGGACGAGGCTGCGCTGCTCGCCCGCGAGGCCGGGGACGAGGCCGCGCTGGCGGCGATGGTCGCGCGCCGGGTCGCCGGCGAGCCGCTGGAGCAGGTGCTCGGGTTCGCGGAGTTCCTCGGGCTGCGCGTCGCGGTCGAGCCCGGGGTGTTCGTGCCGCGGCTGCGCACCACGCTGCTGGCCCGCCGGGCGATCCGGGCGCTCGAGCCGGGCGACCTCGCCGTCGACCTGTGCTGCGGCACCGGCGCCATCGGCGTGGCACTGCTCGCGGCGGTCCCGGGCGCCGAGGTGCACGCAGCGGACATCGACCCGGCCGCGGTGCGCTGCGCCCGACGGAACCTGCCGCCCGACCGGGTCCACGAGGGCGACCTGTACGACGCGCTGCCGGGCGAGCTGCGCGGGCGGGTGGCGGTCGTGGTCGCAAACGCGCCGTACGTCCCGACCGGCGCCATCGCGACGATGCCGCCCGAGGCGCGCGACCACGAGCACCGGGTGGCGCTCGACGGCGGCGCGGACGGTCTCGAGGTCGCCCGGCGGGTGATCGCCGGGGCGCGGCCGTGGCTCGCCCCCGGTGGCCGGGTGCTCGTGGAGACGAGCGCCGCCCAGCGCGACCTGGCCGCCGCCCACGTCGTCGCGGCGGGCCTCGACGTCACCGTCGCGTCGGCCGCGGACGTCGACGGCAACGTCGTGATCGGGCGGCTCCACCCCGAGCGACTCAGCCCCGAGCGACTCAGCCCCGAGCAGCTCAGTCCTGGGCAGCTCAGTCCTGGGCAGCTCAGTCCTGGGCGGCCCAGGTGCTGACCGTGTCGCGCAGCGGCACCGTGGGCCGGCCGAGCAGCTTCGCGAGGTGCCCGGTCGAGAGGCCGAGCAGCCCGGCGGCGATGTCCTGGTCGAGGGCGACCACGAAGCCGGCGGTCCCCTCGTCGAGACCGGCGGCCAGCAGGGCCTCCCGATGCGCCTCCGGGGTGAGCGAGCGGTAGGTCACCTCGCGGCCGAGCACGTCCGCGAAGGTCGCCGCGAGCTCGCCGTAGGTCCAGGCGGCGTCGCCGAAGAGCTCGTAGACCGCGCCCTCGTGGCCGTCGGTGGTGAGCACGACCGCCGCGGCCTCGGCGAAGTCCGAGCGCGGCGCGCTCGCCACGCGGCCCTCACCAGCGCTCCCGATGACCAGCCCGCTCTCCCGCGCCTGCGCGAAGGTGGGCAGGTAGTTCTCGGTGTACCAGCCGTTGCGCAGGAACGTGAACGGCAGCCCGCTCTCGCGGATCATCGCCTCGGTGGCCGCGTGCTCGGGCGCGACGGCGAGCGTGGTGTCGTCGGCAGCGGGCGCGCTCGTGTACGCGATCCGGCGTACGCCGGCGCGGACCGCGAGGTCGACGACCGCGCGGTGCTGCGGGAGCCGCTGCCCCACCTCGCTGCCGGAGACCAGCAGCAGCACGTCGCCCGCGCCCAGCCAGTCCACGGACTCGGGGACGTCGTCGAAGTCGAGTCGCTCGACCCGCACGCCCCGGTCGGCGAGGTCGGCGAGCCGCTCGACGGACCGGCCGGTGGCCACGATCCCCTCCGCTCCCCGCGCGAGCAGCGCCTCGACGACGAGGCGGCCGAGGTGGCCGGTGGCTCCGGTGATGACGATCGACATGGTCTGGCCTTCCAAGGTGGGTGCTGGTGTCGTTCCCCTGAACCACCGCGGACTCCGACACCTTCCCAGCAACCAGTACTGACTTTGAAGTGGGGTACCCACCTTCGGGTAAGGTTCGGTGTCGTGCCGTTCGTCCGCGACCTCCAGCTCGACACCGACTGCCCCGACACCCGCCTGCTCGTCGAGCACGTGACCAGCAAGTGGGGCGTGCTCGTGCTGCTCACGCTCGACGACCGGACGCTGCGCTGGAGCGAGCTCAAGCGCGAGATCGCCGGGGTCAGCGAGAAGATGTTGATCCAGACCCTCCAGGTGCTCGAGGCCGACGGGCTGGTACGGCGTACCGCGCTGCCGGTGGTGCCGCCGCACGTGGAGTACTCCCTCACCGACGACGGGCGCGCCGCCGCTGCGCACCTGGCGCCGCTGGTGCGCTGGGCCCAGGCCCGGGTCGGCCCCCGGGTGGCGGTCAGCTGAGCACGAGCCGGGTCACCAGCGCGTTGTGGTCGCTCGCGAAGCCGCCGACCACCCACTGGCCCGTGAACCGCATCTGCTCGGCCCGGTAGGCCGCGCGGTCGACGTACACGTAGTCGATCCGGCGCCCGTTCGAGGGGAACGTCGGCGCCACGTCGGCGCCCAGCGCCTGGTACGACGACACCGCGGTGTCGGCCAGGGCCCGGCGCGGGCCGCCCCGGGGCCGGTGCCGCGCGTCGGCGCGCGCGTCGAAGTTGTAGTCGCCGGTCCCGACCACCCACCGGCCGGGGGCGGAGCGCCAGGTCGTCGCGATCCGGGCCAGCTGGTTGCGGGCCCGGTAGGCGTTGATCGTCGGCGTCCACCGCCCGGGGCGCGACAGGTCCTCGATGGCCTGCGGCAGGTGCGCGTCGACCACGGTCAGCAGCCGGCCGGTGTCGCGGTGCCGGAGGGTGACCACGCCGACCATCCGGTTGCCGAACGGGTAGCGGCCGTCCCGCCAGCTCACACCCTGCGCGACCTGACGCTGGCGAGCCGAGACCAGCGCGAACTCCGAGCGCCGCCAGGAGACCGCGATCTCGGAGTTGCGGCGGCCGAACGGGAAGGTCTTGGTGTCCCAGCCCGGCAGCGAGTGGAGCACCCGGCCGAACCGGTCGGCCTCCTGCCAGCCCACCACGTCCAGGCCGGGCCGGCGGGTCAGCCGGCGGGCGTCGTGTGCGGCCTGCGCCGGGCTCAGCTTGCGGTACATGTTCATGCTCGCGACGCCGATGTGCACGCGTTTGAGCCGCACCGGCCGCAGGCCCGCGCCCGCGGCGTGCCCGGCACGGGAGGGCGCGGCACTCAGGACCCGCTGGCGCGGCGGCCGGTCGGCGACCGCCCGCGGGTGCGTGGGCGACGCCGTGAGCACCGAGTCGCGGGCGCCCGGGGCGGTGACGTGGGCCGCGATCCGCGCCGCCGGCGGCGGCTCGGGCTGGTGACCGACCAGCGGCGCGACCAGGAAGCCGATCAGCGTGGCGACGAGCAGCAGCGGCGGCGGGCCCGCCCACCTGCGGGCGCGCCGGGACGCATCGCGGCGCCCGAGACGGACCCGTCGGACCACGCGGCTTCCCCTCGACTCGGTCTGGCGGTTGTGCGGCTGGCCCTCACGCTAGCCCCGTGAGCCACTTCAGCCTCGGAGGTCACGCCCGTGTCGCCGCGACGGCGAGCCGGTCCACGAAGTCGTTCATGACGTGGCCCGAGTGGCCTTTCACCCAGGCGAACGCGACGTCACCACGGTCCTGGACCAGGCCGACCAGCGGCTCCCAGAGGTCCCGGTTGGCGACCGGCTTGCGGGCCGAGCTCACCCAGTCCCGGTCCAGCCAGCCCTGCCACCACAGGTCGCGGAAGCAGTGGACGACGTACGTCGAGTCGCTCACCACCAGCAGCGGCCCGTCGAGGGACCGCACCGCCTCCAGCGCCGCTCGGATCTCCATCCGCTGGTTGGTCGAGGGCGCTTCGCGGCCAGAGGCGTAGACGGCGGTGTCCAGGGCCCAGGCCCAGCCGCCGGGGCCCGGGTTGCCGGAGCAGGCGCCGTCCGTGAACACCTCGCGGGCCCCCTCGGGGACCGGCATGGCGGGGCGGGGCGGGCGCTTGACACGCGTACGGGGCGGCACCGGAGCACCCTCGCACAGCGGCGGTTGGCTACCGTCATCGGTCATGGGAACCGAGCCGCTCCCGACCGATCTGTTGGGCACCTGGACGCTCACCCGGGTGGTCGACGACCACCTGACCGGCGAGCGGCGAGACGTGGTCGGCGTCACCACCCTGGCGGTGGAGTCGCCCGACCGGGTGCGGTGGAGCGAGGAGGGGACGATGACCTGGGCCGGCCGCTCGGTCCCGGTGAGCCGGACGCTGTACGTCGAGCGGGCCGGCGAGACGTGGGAGGTGACGTTCTCCGACGGGCGCCCGTTCCACCCGTGGTCGGTGGGCCACCGGGTCGGGCATCCGTGCGGCGCGGACCACTACGACGGGCTGATCGAGGTCGGCCCGGAGGGGTGGTCGGTCGAGTGGCGGGCGACCGGGCCGGAGAAGGACTACGTGATGACCACGGTCCACTCCGACCGGCGAGCCGCCCGCCGCTCGTCGGACTGACGCGACACCGGTCCGGTGCACGCGGCTCAGGCGGCGCGGCCGGCGGTCGCAGCCGGCTCGGCCGTGACGACGGCGAGCGCGGGGCGGGCGACGCGGCGTACCTCGGCGACGACCGCGACCAGCGTGGCGGCGGCGACGACGGCGGCCACGACGCCGACCACGAGGAACGCGATGGCGAAGGGCTCGAGGGCGGAGAGATCGATCATGACGGTGCTCCTGGGACTCGGCGGGCCCGAGGCGGTCTGCCTCGGTGCACCTACCGTCCCGCGCACCGCTTGGGGGTCACTGGAGGTCCGCTCGGGCCCGACTGGGACCTGGGCCGGGCCCGGACCCGGGGCCAGGTCGAGGCGCGGGCCGCGTCCCGGCCGCGCGGTCAGGTGCGGGCGTGGTGGCTGTCGGCCGCGGGGGCCGCAGTGCCCTCGGCGCGTGGGGCCGGCACGATCACGACGCCCGGATCCGGCGTACGCCGCAGCGCCGCGACGACCCGCACCAGCACGGTGAGGGCGACCAGCGCGGCCACGACGCCGAAGGCGACGAAGGCGACCAGGTAGGGCAGGAGGCTGGGGTACAGGGCCATGAGGGCTCCTCGGTGCGGACGAGCATGGGCGCTCTCCTCCACAACGAGGCGACGTGACTTCGGTCACGCTCTCCGGCGGGCTCAGCCTCGGTCCCGGCCGGCCTGCGCGATGGTCTCCTCGACGATCGAGTTGAGCCGGGCGCCCTGGGGCCAGCCGGCGTAGTGGCACACGAAGATCACGATCTCGCGCAGCGCGTCGTCGTCGAGCTCGCCGTTGGCGTACGCCGCGGGCACCTGGATGCCCAGCACGTCGGCGGCGCCCTGCCCCGCGAGCAGGCCGATCAGGATCAGCCGCCGGTCGCGGTCGGAGAGGCCGGGGCGGTTCCAGATGTCGACCCCCGAGGCGGATGCCTGGATGGCGGCGTTCGCCCCGCGCTGACTCGGGTGAACCGCCGGTCGAGTCGGGAAGATTCTCCGGACCCGACGCCCAGAAGTCCCGAATCGACGTCAGAGGCCCATGTACCGGCCCGGCCGGTGGTTGAAGGCCAGCACGATGTTGAGCACGACGGCGCCGAGCGCCGAGAGCACCACGATGCCCGGGTCGACGACGAACGCGGACCCGAGCACGACCATCACGTCGAGGACCATCTGCACGTAGCCGGCCCGGAGGCCGAGCTTCTCCTGCATGAGCAGCGCGATGATGTTGAAGCCGCCCAGGCTCGCCCCGTGCCGGAACAGGATCAGCAGGCCCACGCCGGCCAGCAGGTTGCCCGCGACCACCCCGTAGAGCTTGTCGAGGTCGGGCAGGTCCAGCACCTCCGCCTGCAGCCGGGTCGCGAACGACACCCCGACGACGCAGGCGAGCGACTTCACCGTGAACGGCCAGCCCTTCTTCCACGCGGCCACCGCGAACGCGGGCAGGTTGATCAGCACGAACAGCACGCCGAACCCGATCGGGGTCGCATAGGAGAGCAGCAGGGCGAGACCGGCGGTGCCGCCCGTGACCGCCCCTGAGGCCTGGAGGAAGCTCAGGCCGAGGGAGACGACGTAGACGCCCGTGACCAGGCTCAGCAGGTCCTCCAGCCGCGTGTGCGGCGGCGGCACCAGTACCGAGCTCATGCGCGGCAGCGTAGAGACACGCCTCCGCGCGGTCCGTACCCGGCCTCGGATCGGGCTGCCGTCGGGGCGCGGCCGGGGCGAGGGGTCAGCCGGGGAAGCTGCGGCAAGGCTGGCTGCGCAACGACGCGCATGCCGGGGCCGTCGCCGGCACCCGCACGCCCGGGACCACGGACAGCACCAGGCGGGAGCGCCGTACCGCGTCGGCGGCGACGGAGACCCGCTCGCCGTCGGCGATGGTGTCGAAGGCCCACAGCGGCCGGGCGCCGCCGGGGGCGTCCACGGTCAGCCGCAGCCGGGACCCCGCACGGAAGGCCTGGGCGAACGGGAACAGCTCGATCCGCAGCTTGGTGTACCGACCGGCCGGCAGCGGGCGGACGTCCGCCTCGAGGTCGGTGTGCACCGGCGAGACGGGCGTGGAGCGGGCGGTGTCGAGCGCGCGGTGGCTGGCCCGCAGCCACCCGGACTGCACGTAGACCTCGCGGCCGTTCGGCCGCACCTCGCTGAGGGTCACCTCCAGGTCCGTGTCGAGGGCCGGGGTGCGGACCCACAGGTCGACCGAGCCGGTGCCGATCGCCACCACGTCCGTGCGCAGGGGCGCGCTGAGCCAGCCGAGCCCGGTGCCGTCAGGAATCTGCCGCCAGTCGTAGTCGGGGTGCGCCGCCCAGATCCCGGAGCTCGAGCCCGAGTACGTCGTCTCCGGGAGCGCGGTCGGGTCCGCGCGGTAGCTGCGCGGGGTCGCCGCGGCGGGCCGGGTCGAGGAAGGCGTCGCGCGCAGGCGACCGGTCGAGGTGAGGTACCACGCGGTCGGCGCGGCGCTCGGGATCGGCCAGGACGGGAAGGTCCGCACGAACCGGGGCAGCGGCGCACCGGAGGGCTGGCCGGCCGCGGCTCCCTCCTCGAAGAGGATCCGGACCGGGTCGGCGGACTGGTAGCTGCGCAGCGCCTGCCGGTAGGTCAGGCCCGTGTAGTCGGGCCCGGGCGGAAGCGACAGGCCGGCGACGCCGGTGAGCGACTGCGCCAGGATCGGGGCCACGAACGTCTTGGCAGCGGTCGGCACCCGGCGGGCGACGTAGAGGTCGAGGAAGTCGGCGTACCGCCCGAAGACGCCGAGGCTGAGCGACTCCGTGTGCGAGCCGTTGGCCATCGACGCGTACACGTGCGGGGCGGACGCGAAGTCGTCGAGCAGCGCCGGGAAGTGGCCGCCGGTCTGCTCGTCCTGCCAGGCGCCCGCGATGAAGACCGGGACGTCGATGCGATGCACGAACAGGCTCGGCGAGATCGGATCGCCCACCTTCGCGGAGTAGTAGGGGTTGTCCTCGATCAGCTGGAGTGGGTCGGGGTTCTGCAGCCGCAGCGCCTGGTTCGCCTCGCACACGCTGTCCCCGGCGTCGACCCGGGGGCGCTCCCAGCCCTGGCCGTACGGCGCCGCCTGGCTGGCCCGCTCGGTCGCCCAGGGGACGGCGAAGCCGGTGTTGAGGATGCCGCCGGGGTAGAGCGTGCCGCGGTAGGTGTCGTCGATGACCGACAGCGGCGTGATCGCCGAGAGGTGCGGCGGGCGGGTCCGCGCGACGTAGAGCTGGGAGATGCCCGGGTAGGAGATGCCCACCATCCCGACCCGGTGGAACTTCGCCCAGGGCTGCGCGGCGACGGCCTCGATCACGTCGTAGCCGTCCAGGCTCTGGATCGGCTCGAAGTGCAAGAAGCTGCCACCGGAGCAGCCGGTGCCGCGCATGTTCACGCCCACGTAGGCGTAGCCGAGTGTGTTGAACAGCTGGGCCATGGTCGTGTTGGCAGGGTTGCTGGGGTCGTAGCCGGAGTACTCGACCACGGTCGGGAACGGTCCCGGGCCGGGCGGGAGCACGACGTTCGCCGAGAGCGTGGTGCCGTCGCGGGTGGTGACGTACCCGAAGCCGGGCGCCAGGGTCTGCGCGTCGTAGAAGGACTGCGGCGGTGCCGGGTCGTCGAAGTCGCCCACCGTGACCGGATCGGACTGCGCGCCGGGATCGGCCGCGGGCCGTACGGCGTAGCCGCCGGCGGCCAGCTCGCGCCACGCGAGGCTGCCGGCCGCGTCGACGGTCCCCGCCGCGACGGTGGCCCCGTCGGCCCCGACGAGCTCGAGCTGCTCGCCCGGTGTCGCCGAGAGCACGTAGAGCTGGTTCACACTGGGGCGGAGCGTGAAGCCAGCCGGGTCGCCCGGGCCGGCCGCGGAGGCGCCGGTCGTGCCGAGCCGGGCACCGGCGAGCACCGCCGCGAGGACGAGACTCGCCGTGGCCGCTCTCCTCGCTCTCCGCATGGCGTGATGCTGCCACCTCAGCGTCCGGCCGGAGGCCCGAACTCCCGAGCCCGCACATCCACAGGACCAGCACAGGAAGCACACACCTGCGCCCCACCTCCCGCGCCGACGCTGGGCTCATCGCAACCAGGAGGACCTAGTGACCGAGCAGACCCCGGCCGACAGGGCCCCGAGCGGAGACCGGACGGAGCCGACCGCCCCGGACCGGGCCGCCGACCCGTCCGGCGCCGACCGGGCCGTCCCGGACCGGGCGAGCCGGTGGCGGACCCTGGTCCGCCGACCCGGCCCGGAGGGCTACCTCGCGGCCGGGCTGTCGGCACTGGTGGTCCTCGTCGGCCTCGGTGGCTTCCTGGTCGGCCGCGCATCGGTCGACGAGCAGCAAGGCCCGACCGAGGTCGGGCAGCAGTGGCGGCGCGGGCCGCTGCCCGGCGACCTCCCCGACCCTCCCTTCGGCGGGGACAGGGACGGCGGGTACGGCCCGGGCATCGTCCCCGGCGCGCCCTCGTGAGCGTCCTCGTGAGCGCCACCCCTGACCGGCCTTGCCCCTGGTCACCCACAGGTGGGTGGCCGGGGGCGGGCTCCAGAACCTCGCCTCCCGGTGCCGACTCGCTGAGCCGATCGTCCCGATCTCTAGAGCCGAAGGTCCCGGATCCACGCTCGACCCTCGGGGATCCGTCCCGTTCCGATTAGTGTCGACGGCAGGCCACGACCACAGACCGGGCCTGCCCAAAAACGACCACAGGAAGTCGCGGATGAGCAAGCAGGGACGGATCAGGACCCAGCAGATGCGCGAGCAGCAGCGCATCGTCGAGGAGCAGCAGGCGCGTCGCCGCCGGCTCGTGACCGCGGTCGGCGCCGTCGTGATCCTCGGCCTGGTCGCAGCCATCGTCTTCGCGGTCGTGCGCACGGTGACCGGCGACGACGACAGCGCACCCGCAGCCTCCGGGCCGCTGGTGGCGCCGGCGAACATCGAGCCCTCCGGGTCGTTCGCGGTCGGCCAGGACGACGCACCGGTCACGGTCGAGATCTACTACGACTACATGTGCCCCGCCTGTGGCGCCTTCGAAGCGGCCAACAGTGGCGAGCTCGACCGGCTGGTCGCCGACGGCACCGCGCGGATCGAGCTGCGCCCGATCTCCTTCCTCGACGAGCAGTCGCGCGGCACCCGGTACTCCACCCGCGCCGCCAACGCGTTCGCGACCGTGGTCCACGGTGCGCCGGACCGGGCCTGGGCCTTCCACAGTGCGCTCTACGAGAACCAGCCGGCCGAGGGCACCGAGGGCCTCAGCAACGACCAGATCGCCGCGATCGCCCGGGATGCCGGCGTGCCCGACGACGTCGTCGAGCAGTTCGGCGAGGGCACCTACGAGCCCTGGACCGCCTCGGTGACGCAGAAGGCGTTCGACTCCGGCATCCAGGGCACCCCGACCGTCGTCATCGACGGCGAGCAGTTCCAGGGCGACGTGTACACGGTCGGCCCGCTGACCGAGGCGATCGAGTCCGCCGCGGGCAGCCAGTGACCCACGCGCCGGGCACCGACAAGCGGTCCACCGGCGGGCTGGGCACCGACGAGGAGCTGGCCGAGGGCTCGCGCCTGCACCGGCTGCGGCACAGCCGCGCCACCGTCTGGGTGACGATGCTGGTGGCCTCGGTCGCGAGCCTGGTGGCCTCCTTCGTCCTCTCGATCGACGCCCTGCGCCTGGCCGAGGACCCGAACGCCGACCTCGGCTGCAACATCAACGCCGTCATCAGCTGCGGCACCGTGGCCAACTCCTGGCAGTCCTCGCTGCTCGGGTTCCCCAACGCCTTCCTCGGCCTGGTCACCGAACCGGTGGTGATCACCCTGGCCGTCGCCAGCCTGGCCGGAATCCGGTTCCCGCGCTGGTTCATGCTGGCCGCGCAGGCCGTCTACACGGTCGGCCTCGCGTTCGCCTACTGGCTCTTCTACGAGGCCATGTTCGACATCGGGGCGCTCTGCCCGTGGTGCCTGCTGGTGACGCTCGCGACGACCCTGGTCTTCTTCGAGATGACCTACGTGAACATCCGCGACGCCAACCTGTACCTGCCCCGCCGGGTCCAAGCCGGCCTGGTCGCCATGGTCCGCTCGAACCTCGACCTCGTGCTGGTCGTCGCCTGGATCCTGGTGCTGGTGCTGGCCGTCGTGCTGAAGTACGGCGACGCCCTGTTCGCCTGATCCTCGTGAGGTCCGCATCGTGAAGACCCCGCCGCCGCCGGCCGCCCTCGCCACGGCCGCCGCCCTCGCCCAGCGGCTGCTGGGTGGCCCGCGTCCGGCTCGCCCGGCACGCACCGCGGCGGCCGGCCTGGTGGGAGCCGCTTCGGCCGGCCTGCTCGTCGCGGCGGTCGAGCAGTTCCGGCGGACCGGGACGACCGTCAACCCGCTCGAGCCCGGCACCGCGACGGACCTGGTCACCACCGGCGCCAACGCGGTCTCGCGCAACCCGATGTACGTCGGGATGGCCGGGGTCCTGGTCGCCCACGCCCTCCTGCGCGGGCGGTGGGCGGCACTCCTGCCGGCCGCGGCGTTCGTGGTCGCGATCGACCGCGGCCAGATCGCCGCCGAGGAGGCCGCGTTGCGCGAGCGGTTCCCCGGGGACTACTCGACCTACGCCGCGCGGGTGCCTCGCTGGGTAGGGCTCCCCGGGTCCCGGCGGACGTCGGACGCCGGACCGCACCGGCGGGGGTGCCGGGCTACCGTCGACTCATGACGGAACGGCTCGTGGCGTTCGTGACCGGCGCGTCCAGCGGCCTCGGGAGGGCGACCGCCCGTGCCCTGGCCCGCGCCGGGTACGACGTGGCCCTGGCCGGTCGCGACGCCGAGGCGCTGAGCGAGGTCGCGACAGCCGTACGCGGCGCCGGGGCGCAGGCCCTCGAGCTTGCGGTCGACCTCGCCGAGGGCGATGCGGTGGAGGACGCCGCCCGCCGCGCCGTGGACCAGCTCGGCGGTGTCGACGTGCTCGTCAACGCCGCCGCCACCGACAGCCCCGGGCCGGCTTCGACACTGTCTCGGGAGGCATGGGACCGGGTGCTGGCGGTGAACCTGACCGCGCCGTTCCTCCTGGCTCGTTCGCTCATGGGCTCGATGGCGTCGCGCGGCGGCGGGCTGGTCGTCAACGTCTCGTCGGTGGCCGGCCGGCGGGGTTGGGCCGGCGCCTCGGCGTACTGCTCGACGAAGTTCGCGCTCACCGGCCTGACCCAGTCGCTCGCGGCCGAGGGCCGTGAGCACGGCGTGCGGGTGTGCTGCCTGTACCCGGGTGCGATGGCGACCTCGTGGGGTGTCTTCGACCCGGCCGCGCGCCGGACGGCCGAGCAGCCGGCACCGGCGTCGGTGCGGGAGTCCCTCGCTCCGGACACGGTCGCCGACCTGATTGTCTGGATGGCGACCCACCCCGGGGCGCCGGTGCTGAACGAGGTCACCGTGACGCCGCTGCTCGAGCAGGGCTGGCCGTAGCCGAGGCACCGGTCCGCCGGCAGTCCAGCCAAGCCCTAGCCTCACCCCGATTGCGTCGTTTCCCGGGCATGGATCGCAAGAGCTCCCTCGTCCTTCTCCTGCTGCTCGCCCTCGCCCTGGTGGGGATGGGCGCGCCGGCGGCCAGCAGCCCGTCGAGCGAGTTCGTCCGTCCGAGCTGGGGTGACGGTCAGCTGCCCGCAGGCTGCGTGGTCGACCGCGACCCGCTCAACCCCGACAACCTCTGCTACCACATGAAGGTGGGCCTGAACGCCCTCGACTCCCCGAAGGTCGATGTCGACGTGCTGGTGCCGGTCTCCCCCGCGGCCGAGCGTGACATGCGGGTCGCCGAGCAGGCCGTGATGATGTGGGAAGGCGGCCTGCACCATCTCGCCGACCAGATGGACCTGCCCTGGCTGAAGGACGGGTTCGACATGAACGTCCGCACCCACCAGGTCGTGGTCGACCCCACCGGAGCGCTGCAGCAGCCCCTCGCCCTGGTCGATCCCGAGATCGTCGTGATCGTCAGCAACCCGGCCGGCGGGGTCGGCATCGGGATCGACCCGGTGTCGTTCGCCGGCGAGCTCGGGATCATTGACGGCGAGGGCGCTCCGTGCGCCGCCGTGCCCTCCCCGCTGGACTTCGGCACGTGGACGGACAAGCCGGGGTTCGAGCAGCACGGCCGCGAGAAGGGCGGTGTGTACGTCGAGGACTGCGGCGGCGTCGGCGGCAACGTCTGCTTCGCCGTCAACGGCGCGGTGGACCCGGTGCCCGGCGCGTCCGACTTCTTCGGCCTCTTCGACCTGGTGGCCCACGAGTTCGGCCACTGCCTCACCCTGGGCCACGTGGGCGACGGCGCCGACGGCCCCTGGGGCCCGACGCCGACCAACGACATCATGGCCTACAGCACCGACCCGCCGGGCGTCGCCAAGTGCGTCTCCACCCTCGACGTCGAGGGCTTCGCGCTGCGGATGAGCCGGTACCTCGACGTCAACGGAGACGGGGCGGTGGACCGGCACGACCACCTCGCCCCCAACGACGTCCGGGGCGACGGGTTCAACTCGTTCCAGGTGCAGCACCCCGACGACCACCTCTACGCCTCCTCGACCGGGGACCCTGCGGACTGCCCGCAGCCCGAGCTCGGTCCCGTCCCGCTCAGCTACGGCAGCTGGAGCCCGAAGCCCGTCGCCACGACACGTCCGGTGCTGCGGACCTCCTCCCTGCAGGTCACCAACGGCCACGTGCACGTGCGCGGTGACGCCACCAACGAGCCCCTCGGCAAGACGCCGACCCAGCGCAGCGCGCGGGCGACCGACGCCACGTCCGACTCGCCCACCCCGGTCACGGACCTGACCGGCGTCCAGGTGTCGGTGACGCGCAGGACGGTGGACGCGACGATGTCGGTCACCCAGGTGTGGCCGGTCGCTCAGGGCGGGTCGGCCACGGCGTACAGCCTGCTCGTCTCGGGGCGCCGCTTCGACTCCTTCATCTGCACCGGGGACACGTCCGGCACCCCGCAGGTGATGGACAACGGCACCGGCTACTACCTGCCCGGGGGCAGCGCGACCTGGAACTACGACGACAACACCGTCACCTTCCACATCCGCCGCGACTACCTGGCCGACCAGCAGATCGAGGCGCCGTACACGGTCAACGCCATCACCGGCCTGCACGCGCGCGGCAACGACTGGATCGCGACCACGGACGCCGCTCCGGACGGCGCCGGGCTGCGCCTGGCCGCGCCGCCGATGGGCGCCGAGACCCGCGACGCGCCGGTCGCCCGGACGGTGCGGACCGCACGGGTCGAGCTGACCCCGGAGGGCGGCGCCAGCGTCCTGCCCACCGACAGCACGCTCGGCGTCGGCCTGGTCAGCGCCGTCGACAGCCGCGACTACTTCGACCTGCCGATCGCGAAACAGGCGACCGCCGAGGTCACCCTGAGCTGGACCGGCTCCACGATCTTCGGCCTCTCCGTCAACGGCGGCTCGGGGCAGCAGGTGGCGGAGCAGGACGGCCGCATCACCGTCACCGTCCCGTGGGCCCGCCGGGACCTGTCGATCACCGTCGACCCGCAGGAGGTCGTCGAGCCGACGACCTACACGCTGACCGCCCGACTGACCACGGTGCGGGCCGACCACGACCGCGACCGGGTGCCGGACGTCGCCGACCGGTGCCCGACCCGGCCCGGGCCCAGCGCCAGCAGCGGCTGCCCCGACACCGACGCCGACGGCATCCTCGACCGGGACGACCGGTGCCCGACCGAGGCCTCGGCGAGCGCGTCCGGGTGCCCGACGGACGGCGACGAACGGGTCGTCCTGATCGTCGACGGGAGGCGGCTGGCCGCACAGACGGTGGTCACCGCCCACGGCAGCGCGGCCTTCACCCTCGACGGCGTGGTCGGCCGAGGCACGCACCGCGTGGTGCTCGCCTGGATCCGTGACGGCAAGGTCGTCGCGCGGATCAGCCGGCGGGCCGGGTAGCCGCGGGCCCGTGCTGCCCGTCCGGGACCGACCAGCAGCCGGCGGCCGACGGGCATCCTGCCGTGGTGTCGCTCTGGGTCACCGCGTGCAGTGCTCGGCCAGCACCTCGCCGACCCGGCCGGCCACGACGCGCGGACCGTTCTCGCTGGTCGAGTGCCGGACGAGCGTGCGTGCCGCCCGGAGGACACCACGCGCGGCGCCTTCGCGGAGCTCCTCGGGCAGGGTCTCGATGTCGGCGGTCTTCGCGGCACCCACGATCCGGCGCGACATCTTCGCCGCCGCGAACAGCCAGGCCTCGTTCTCCCACTCACGGAGCAGGTCCTGCAGTGTGTCGTCGCGCCATACCCGGGCGTCCAGGCGCGACGGCCACCGACGGCGGAACTCCCCCTCGAAGCCATCCCAGGTCTGCTGGACGAGCCCGAGTGCCCATGCGGCCCGCTCGTCCTGGCCAAGGGCGAGGGCACGCGCCGCCGCGATGGCGTAGTTCCCCCAGAGCGCGCCCAGGTCGAAGGCGACCGGCCCGTAGAAGGCGAACTCCGAGTCGAAGGCCTTGACGGAGTCGCAGCGCGACGAGCCGTCGACGGCACGGACCATGACCGACCCGGTGTGGAGGTCGCCATGGATCAGGGCCTCCGCCTGGGTCATGAACAGCCACTTGGCGCGGCCCATCGCCCGGACCATGGCGTCGTCGGCGGCGAGCTCCGCAGCATCCTTCTCGTTGGCCGGGAGTACGGAGTTGCGGCCGGCGTCGACGAGCGGCTCGGTGAACACGAGGTCCTCGGTGATCGTGCACAGGGCCGGGTTCACCGAGGCGCTCACGGCGTCCGCGAGCGCGTGACGCTCGAGACCGAAGGCGGAGGTGCCGAAGGCGACGGCGCCGACGTAGGCCCCCATCGCCTCGGCCGCTCCGTCGTGCCTCAGGCCCTCGTTGAGCGCGCCTCGCCACACCCGGTGGTCGCTGAGGTCCTCCATCGCGATGATGTACCGCTCGGGGTGGTAGTCGAAGACCTCCACCACATGGTCGGGGATCAGGGCGTGGTGGGCTCGGAGCGACTCGACCTCGTGGCGGGCTCGGTCCGGCGTCATCGGCCACGCCTCACCGGTCATCCGGACGTAGGGCAGCGCCTGTTTCAGGCACAGGCCGCGTCCGTGCCGGTCCTTGACGAGGAACACCAGGTTGAGGTTGCCGTCGCCGATCTCCTCGACGCTCGCGAGGGCGACGGTATCGACACGGCTGGCGAGGACCGGCCGGGACTCGATGTAGGACGCCACCGTGTCCACGGTGAGGAACTCGTAGTCGGACATCATCATTCTCCTGAGACGGACGGCGTTGGTTCGGCGCTGGTTCGGGCGCTAGGTGGCCGGGGTGTAGCGCACCTTGCGTCGCGAGATCGTGAACGAGAACAACAGGGCGACGATCAGGACGAGGCCCTTCGCGGTGTCCTGGTAGTAGTACTGGAAGCCCTTCATGGTCAGGCCGGTCAGCACGATGCCGATGAGCAGCGCACCGAGGAGGGTTCCCCAGGCGTTGGGCTTGCCCATGCCGAGCACCGAAGTCCCGACCAGGGCCACCGCGACCGCCTCCAGCAGCGAAGACGCGCCGGCGTTCACGTCGCCCTGGCCGATGCGCGAGACGAGGATCAGCCCGCCGATCGAAGCGAAGACGCTGCACAGCACGTAGGCGAGACCGCGGTACAGCCCGACCCGGACACCGGCCAGTCGTGAGGCCTCGGGGTTGGCGCCGATCGCGTAGAAGATGCGGCCCCACTTGGTGCGCGCCAGGATGAACCACGAGACGGTCGTCAGTACCAGCATCATGATCACCGGGTACGGCACCGGGCCGAGTGTGCCCCCGTCGATCCGCAGGAACGACTCCGTGAACTTGCCCGGCGCCGGTGTGCCGTCGGGGAGCACCATCCCGGAGGCCACCGACTGTCCGTCGACCGGGATCAGCTTGCTCCCCTGGATCACGAACATCACGCCGAGGGTTGCGAGGAGGTCCGGGATCTTGCAGAGGACGATCAGCACCGCGTTGAGCAGGCCGACCGCGACCCCGGCGAGCAGCACCACGACGACCGCTGCGCCCCCGTTGAGGTTGTAGAACACCATCGTCATGGCGGCCATCTGCACCGACAGGCCGGCGGTCGAGCCGATGGACAGATCCATCCCGCCGACCGCCATCACGAACGTCATCCCGAGTCCGAGGATCGCGGTGACCGACGCGAACTTCAGCATCGAGAAGAGGGCGCCCGACGTCCGGAACGACGGTTCGGACAGCGCGAAGTAGGCGAACAGCCCGACGGTCACGGCGATGAAGCCGTACTTGACCACGGCGTCACGTACGCGGGTGCCGGTACTCAAGACATCGTCCTCCGGCCGCATCACTCTGCTGCTTCCCGTAGCCTCTGTCGGGAGGACGCTGGATTCGATCTGCGGCATCATGCCACCTCCGACATGCTCTTCACGATGGCCTCACTGTCAACTTCCGAGGTATAGGAATCCAGGCGGACGTCGCCCTCCACGAGCACGATGATCCGGTCGGCGACCTCGCGGATCTCGTCGACGTCGCTGGAGAAGACGACCACGCAGGAGCCCCCTTCGGAGGCCTCCCGCGCCTTCCGGCAGATGTCGCGCCGGGCGCCGATGTCGACTCCTCGGAAAGGCTCGTCGAGGAGGATGACGCGGGGCGACTGGTTCAGCCAGCGCCCGACCACGACCTTCTGCTGGTTCCCGCCGGAGAGGGCGTCGACCGGCTGGTCGGCGCCCGTGGACACGACACCGAAGGCGTCGATGACCGAGCGCGCGGAGGATCGCTCCCGTGGCAGGTTCAAGATCCCGGCCCGGGACAGCCTCGCGACGAAGGGAAGCGTCGTGGTCCATGCGATCGACCAGCCCGGCAGGATCGCCTCGGACGCACGATCCTCGGGCACCAGGTAGATGCCCTGGCCGACGGCGTCTGCTGGCTGGCGTGGACGGTAGGCCTTCGCGTCGAACCTGACCGTGCCCGCTCGGAACTTGTCGGCTCCGAAGATCCCGCGGGCGAGCTCGGACTTTCCTGCGCCGATGAGACCGACGACGCCGGTCACCTCGCCGTAACGGATGTCGAGATCGAACTGTCGGGAGCGGCGCAACAGCTGGACGCCGCGAAGCTCGAGGGCCGCGGCCGTGCCGCGCCTCTCGACGAGGGTCTCGGCATCCAGGGCGACCTGCTTGCCCAGCATGGAGCGGATCGCCTGAGCCATGTCGAACGGCTGGCGCTGCACGTCGTGGATGCGACCGTCCCGCAGCACGACCAGCTGGTCGGCGAGGGACCGGATCTCGTCGAGGTGGTGGGAGACGTAGAGGATGGCGACGCCCTCCCGGCACAGACGCTTGATGACGTCGAAGAGACGGTCCGCCTCAGCCTGCGACAACGTCGACGTCGGCTCGTCGAGGATCAAGACCTTGGGCCGATGGACCAGCGCCCGCGCCAGCAGCAACAGCTGCCCGTCGGCGATGCCGAGCTCGAAGACGTCGCTGCGCAGGGTCGCGTCGGACCATCCGAGGTCGAGGGTCGCAGCGATCTCGCGCGCCCTGGGGAGCAGTTTCGCGTGCGACCTGACCGCGGGGATCTGGCCCTGGACGATCTCCTCGAAGACCAGGTTCTCCGCCACGCTGAGGCCGGGAATGATGCTTGCCCCGATGTGCTGGTGCACGGTCTGGATGCCGTGCTGGGCGGCTGCGAGCGGCGAGTCCAAGACGACCGGCTCGCCCGCGACCTCGATCGTTCCACCGTTGCCGCTGTAGACGCCGGCGAGGATCTTGATGAGTGTCGACTTCCCGGCCCCGTTGGCGCCCAGGAGCGCGGTGACCGTTCCCGGGTACAGCGCCATGGTGACGCCCTTGAGCACGGCGTTGGTCCCGAACGACATGGCGATGTCGTGCAGTCTCAGGGCTGGCAGCGGCTCGTCGGGTGAAGGGTTGCTGAGCATCCTCGATGTCCTCTCGGTTCGCCGGAGCGGGGGACCGAGCCCCGCTCCGGCGGACGGTCAGAACGTGACGGCCGGGATCCAGTCGGCGGACGACACGTCGGCGATGTTCAGCGCCGGCTCCGCTGCACGCAGATCATCCATGTTCTTGATCCCCTCCGACCGCAGGAAGTCCTGCGTGACCAGGATCGGCGGGAACTCGACGTTGAGCCCGTCCAGCTCGCCGGCCATGTGGAGTGCGAGCGTGCGGACCACCGCAGCACCGATGGCGTTGGGGTCCGTCGCGCCGGTCGCCACCCACGGGCTGTCCGGGTTGGTCATGAGCTCGATGTCGGCCGTGGAGATGTCGGCGCCGTAGACCTTGACCTTGCCCTGCAGGCTCGGATTCTGCTTCAGCGCGGAGAGGGTCGCCTTGGTGAGCTCGTCGTACGGCGCGTAGACGGCGACCACGTCCGGGTTGGACTTCAAGACGCTGTCCACCATCGGCGCGGTGTCCGTGGCCGTGGAGTTCGTGAACTTGCCGGTCTTGAACTTCTGGGTCCAGTCGTTCGTGGCCAGGTAGTCCTGCCACACGAGGTCCCGGCGGTCCAGCGGCGCGATACCGGCGACGTTGACGTAGCCGACCGGCTTGCCGGTGCCGATGTCCTCGGCCATCTTGTCCAGCACGAGGCTCGCCATCTTGTTGTCGGACTGCTGGGTCTGCACGGCCTGCGGCGCGCACTTCTGGATCTCGACGTCGTAGATGACGACCTTGATGCCCTGGTCGATCGCCTTGTTGACGCCCGGGCAGAGCGTGTCGGGGAAGCCGTGGCGCACGATGATGCCCTGCACGCCGGATGAGATGGCCTGATCGAGCTGGGTCGCCTGCGTGGCGTTGTCGCCCTGGGCGTCGTACACGCTCAGGTCGATCCCGAGCGCTGCCGCCTGCTGCTTCGTGCCGTTCAGGTACTGCTGGAAGTAGTCACCCTGGCCGCTGTTCTGCACGATGGCCACGCGGACCCCGGCCTGGTCGAACGGCGCAGGTGCGTCCCCGCTCGCCGCCTGCACGGAGGCGGAGTCCTGGGCCTTCGGCTCCGCAGTGGTGGCGCCGCTTCCCTGGCTACAGGCAGCGAGGCTCAAGGCAGACACCGCGGCGACACCGGCCACGATGAGTTTGTTCATCCTCATGGGGTTCCTCTCGTAGGTGCAGCCGGGGCTCCGGTCTGCCTCATGTGTCAGCTCGCCACCGATGCGAGCAGGTTCGGGGCGGGACGGGCGGCCGGCTCGACCACCCCCCGGTCCGTCACGATCGCGCTGATCAGGTCGTGCGGAGTCACGTCGAAGGCGGGGTTGTAGACCCGGGTCGACGGCAACGCCGTCGGGTGGCCCCCGAGACTGAGCACCTCCGCGGCGTCCCGCTCCTCGATCGCGATGTCGTCGCCATGGGCCGTCGCCAGGTCGACAGTGGAGCTCGGCGCCGCGACCACGAACGGGATCCCGGCTCGTTGGCAGGCCAGGGCCAGGGCCAGCGAGCCGACCTTGTTCGCAGTGTCGCCGTTGGCGGTGATCCGGTCCGCGCCGATGATCGCGACGTCCACGAGGCCGCGCACGATCGTGCTCGACGCCGCGCCGTCCACCTCGAGCAGATGCGGGATCTCGTCCCGCGTCAGCTCCCAGCTGGTCAGCCGGGCACCTTGGAGCAGCGGGCGGGTCTCGTCGACGTACACGACCTCCAAGGCGCCACGGTCGTGGAGCTCGTGGATGATCCCGTAGGCGGTCCCCCAGGCCGAGGTGGCCAGCGCGCCGGTGTTGCAGTGCGTGACGACGCGCACGCGTTCCCTGCCGGTGCGACCCAGGATCCAGTCGGCACCGAGCCGGGAGAGGGTCCGGTTGGCCGCCTCGTCCTCCTCCACGACGGCCTTGGCCATCTTCAGCACCGTCTCCGGCCCCGACGGCATCGCGGCGCGGACCTGGTCCACGCCCCAGGCGAGGTTCACGGCCGTCGGACGTGCCAGTCGGATCCGGTCGACCTCGACCTGCAGCCGCTCGTCATCCCAGCCCTCGCGCTCGGCCTGCCGCATGGCGACGACCACACCGAGCGCACCCACGGCCCCGAGCGCAGGCGCTCCCCGGACCGCCAGGCTCTGGATCGCGGCGACCAGGGCGTCGACGGTGTCGACGTCCAGGTAGCGCTCCTCGACGGGCAGAAGGGTCTGGTCGAGCAGCCGGATCGTCTGCGCGTCCTCCTGCCATTGCAATGCCAGGACCATGTGGTTCGCCTCCCGATATACTGCCGGTTGTTTTACAACTGCTTGGGAGAGTAGATATGACTTAGGCAGTTGTCAACGGATTCGAGTGAACACACGGCCGACGCCGCCCGCTAGGGTCGGCGTGGCGACACGCGGGGTGAATGGAGAAGCAAGATGAGGACCCGCAACACACTGGCGTCTCGCATCGCCGAGGACCTCCGCGGCGACCTGTCCGCGGGGACCTACGGCCCTGGTTCGAGACTGCCTACCGAGGCCCAGCTCAGCGAGAACTTCGGCGTGTCACGCCCGACCGTCCGCGCCGCGTTGCGCGAGCTCGAGGCGCTGGGGCTGGTGCAGACCCAGCACGGCGTCGGGACGTTCGTGGTCGAGCAGCCGGCGGTCCGCGCCGGGCTGGAGGGAATGGACTCGATCACGGACTCGATCCGCGCCACCGGGAAGGTCCCGGGCATGGTGTACGCGACCCGGCTGCTGCGACCGGTGCTTCCCGAAGAGGCCGCATTCATGGGGGTATCGGGTGATACCGAGGTCCTCGAGCTGCGACGCAAGCTCCTGGCCGACGGCGAGGTGGTCGCGTACTCCTACGACCTCCTCCCCGCAACGCTGCTCCCGGACGGATTCGACATCCAGACGCTGGAGGGGTCCCTGTTCGCATTCCTGCGCGGTGTGCTCCGGATCGAGCCCGACCACGGGGTCGCGGAGGTGCATGCGGTGCACTCCGACCACGTGGGGTGGGGCGATGAGGCGAAGGCCCACGATCTCTTCGTGCTGCTGAACCAGCTGCACTACGCCGGTGACGACCGGTTGATCCTCTACTCGCGCACCTACTTCATCGAGGGCCGCTACTCCTTCACGATCTTCCGCAACCACCGCTGACGCGAGCGCGGCCCCCGCGCCGGGCCGGTGGCGTGCCGCAGGTGCGTCACGGGCCGGGCGATCATGGCGTCTCCACTTGACGACCTGGCAACTCATCTCTAGGTTGTCTTACAACTTGGAAGCAGGTGTGGGAAGTTGTCCGGTGTGCCATTCGCGATGTCCCCGGCGGCGTCGGCCGCTCTGACCGATCTCGTCAGGGTGTCCCGGCTCCTGGGTGCCGACCCCGCGCTCGTCCTTCACGGCGGCGGGAACACGAGCCTGAAGGCCACGACCACCGACCTGACCGGGTCGACCGTGGACACCCTCTTCGTCAAGGCGAGCGGACACGACCTCGCCTCGATCGACGCGGCCGGCTTCGCACCGCTCCGGCTGGCACGCCTGCGCGAGATCCTGCCGCCCGTCGTCGTTCCCGACGACCTGCTCATCAACGAGCTGCGCTGTGCGCTGCTCGACGCGGCGGCACCGGATCCCTCGGTGGAGACCCTGCTGCACGCGCTGCTGCCCCGACCGGCCGTCATCCACTCACACGCCGACGCGTTGCTCGCGGTCGCCAACACACCCGATGGCCGCGAGCGGCTCGCCGACCTCTTCGGGGATCGCGTGATCCTGGTGGACTACGCCATGCCGGGACCAGACCTGGTGGCCGCCTGCGCGGCCGCCTGGAGCCGGGAGGGCGGCAACCACACCCAGGGCGTCGTCGTGCTGGGGCACGGCCTGTTCACCGTCGGCTCCACGCCGGACGAGGCGTACCAGCACCACGTCGATCTGGTCACGGACGTGGCCGGCCTCCTGCGCGCATCCTCGACGCGCGGCCAGTCGCAGCCGGCTGCGCCCCTGCCGCCTGCAGACCCGCTGGCCGTGGCCCGGCTGCGGCAGTCCCTGAGCCGGGCCGCCGGGCACCCGATGGTGGTCACCTCCCACCGCGACAACGAGGTTGCGTCCTTCGTCGGGGACGACCGCCTGCTCGCGGCCGCTCAGCGCGGGCCGCTCACCCCCGACCACGTCATCTGGACCAAGCACAGCCCGATGATCGGCACCGATCTGGACGCCTTCGTCCGGGCCGAGGACGACTACTTCACCCGGCACGCCACGCGCCGCGGCCGCACCCTGCTGCGGCTCGATGGGGCGCCCCGGGTGGTGCTCGATCGCACCCTCGGCATGCTCACCGCGGGACGAACGGCAGGCGAGGCGGCGCGAACCGCGGACATCTACCGGCACACCCTCGGCGCGATCGAGCTGGCCGAGGCCCTCGGCGGCTACCGGCCGGTCGAGGAGGAGCACGTCTTCGACCTCGAGTACTGGTCGCTGCAGCAGGCGAAGCTCTCCCGCAAGGACAGCCATCGCCCGCTCTCCGGCCAGGTGGCGGTCGTGACCGGCGCGGCCTCGGGCATCGGGCACGCGTGCGCGGTCAGCCTGCTGGAGTCGGGCGCCAGCGTGGTGGGCTGGGACGTCAGCCCATCGGTACGCGACGCGATCTCCTCACCGGAGTGGCTCGGGCTCGCCGTCGACGTCACCGACTCCGCTGCGGTGACCGAGGCCATCCAGCGCGGGGTGGAGGCCTTCGGTGGGGTGGACATCCTCGTCGTCGCGGCGGGCATCTTCCCCACCAGCGCCAACCTCGGCGAGATGTCGATGCAGGCCTGGCGCCGGGCGATGGCGGTGAACGTCGACGCGGTCGCGGACCTCTACGGACAGATCCACCCGTTCCTCGCCGCAGGCACCCCTTACGGCCGCGTCGTGCTGATCGCGTCGAAGAACGTCGCCGCCCCGGGCCCTGGCGCCGCGGCCTACTCCGCGTCCAAGGCAGCGGTGACCCAGCTGACCCGGGTCGCGGCCCTCGAGTGGGCCCCCCATGGCATCCGCGTCAACATGATCCACCCCGACGCCGTGTTCGACACGGGCCTGTGGACACCGGAGCTGCTCGAGGCGCGAGCCGAGCACTACGGCATGACGGTCGAGCAGTACAAGCGTCGCAATCTCCTCTCCACGGAGGTCACGAGCAAGGCGGTCGGGGACCTGGCCGTCACCCTGGCGGGTCCCGCCTTCGCCGCCACGACCGGCGCCCAGATTCCCATCGACGGCGGCAACGAGCGGGTCATCTGAACCGGCCACCGCCCACCGCACACATGAGCGAGGACACATGAAATCCGGATCCACCAACGATCTCGAGTACCGCTTCGGCGACCACGGGCCGGCCTACGTCATCCGGGACCCGTCCAGCGAGATCGGAGTCCTGCGGCTGCGGCCCGGCGACGACATGACCAACCACATCCATCACTTCTGCGACGAGTCGTTCATCGTGCTGGAGGGGTCCGCGACGCTGTGGGTCGGCTGCGAGCGGCGCTACCTCCTCGGTGTCGGCGACGTGTACCGCTGCTCCCCCGGCGAGATGCACTACTTCGTCAACGAGACCGACGCGCCGTTCCGCATGGTCTTCGTCAAGTCGCCGGCCAGTCCCGGCGACACCGTGAACCTGCCCTGGACACCGGGGCAACCGGCTCCGCACGTGCCGGAGACGCCAGCACTCTGACAACGAAAGCCAACGAAAGGACTCAACCATGGCTGACCTCGAGGGCAACCTCGCCGCCAAGGACTTCGGCCTCGACCGCCCCCAGCAGGTGGAGGGATTCCACATCAAGGGCGCCAGCCAGCTCGACTTCGGCATGCGCCACCGCCTCTCGCGCATCTTCGGCGCCGACGGACGCACCGTCATGCTCGCCTTCGACCACGGGTACTTCCAAGGTCCCACCAGCGGGCTCGAGCGTGTCGACCTGAACATCGTGCCGCTCGCGCCGTACGCGGACGCGCTCATGGCCACGCGAGGCATCATCCGCTCGGTCATCCCGGCCAGCTGCGACAACGCTCTCGTCGTCCGGGCGTCCGGCGGCCCCTCCATCCTCAACGACCTGTCCGACGAGCGCATCGCGATGGACATCACCGACGCCGTGCGCATGGATGCCGCGGCCGTGGCGGTCCAGGTGTTCATCGGCAGCGACCACGAGACCCAATCCATCCACAACCTGACCCAGCTCGTCGACGCTGGGCTGGGGGCGGGCGTCCCCGTCCTCGGCGTGACCGCGGTCGGCCGGGACATGGTGCGAGACGCGCGCTACCTCGGCCTCGCCACCCGGATCATCGCGGAGCTCGGCGCCCAGCTCGTCAAGACGTACTACTGCGAGGACTTCGCACAGGTCACCGCTGCGTGCCCGGTACCGATCATCATGGCCGGTGGCAAGAAGCTGCCCGTGCTCGACGCCTTGAACATGGCGCGCAAGGCGGTCGACGAAGGCGCGGCCGGGGTGGACATGGGTCGCAACATCTTCCAGCGTCGAGACCCCCACGCCATGCTCCAGGCCGTGCGCTCCGTCGTCCACGACGAGTGGTCGCCCGAGAAGGCGGCCGAGCTCTACCGTGACCTCTCCCACGGCGCGGAGGACTGATCCGAGGTGCACGTGTCCGAGGCCGACGCCCGCGCGGCCGTCTGCGAGGTGGGACGGCGGCTCTGGCAGCGCGGGATGGTTGCCGCCAACGACGGCAACATCTCCGTGCGCGTCGACCCCGACAGCTTCCTGTGCACACCGACAGGAGTGAGCAAGGGCACGCTGCGGCCCGAGGACCTGCCCGTCGTCGACGGCACCGGGCAGCTCCTCGGGGGCGGCGACGTCCGGCCGTCCTCGGAGATCCGGATGCACCTGCGGGTCTACGCCGTGGACCCGCAGGTGCACGCGGTCGTCCATGCCCACCCGATGTACTCGACCGTGTGGGCGATCAAGGGCGAAGGGCTCTACGGACCGATGATGCCCGAGACCGTCGTGGCGATGCCCGAGGTCCCCCTGGCGTCCTACGCCACGCCGTCCACGGACGCCGTGCCGGACTCCATCGAGCCGTTCGTCCTGTCGCACCGTGCCTGCCTGCTGGAGCACCACGGCGCCCTCACCTGGGGCACGGACCTGGAGCAGGCGTACCTCGCCATGGAACGGCTCGAGTACACCGCGCAGGTGACGTTCCTACTGCGCCAGATAGGCGGAGCCCGCTATCTCCCGGCCGCCGAGGTCGCCCGACTGAACACGATCTTCAACACTGGACGCTGAGGTTCCGCGCACGTAGTCCGCGCCGCCCGTCCGCCGACGGCAGGCGACCGGCGAGGTCAGGCCCCGGCCGTGGCCTTCGGCTGGTCCGCGGGAGCCGCCGTGCGCCGGCGGCGGGCGAGGAGCAGCAGCGCCAGCCCGAGCAGGATGAGGGGGATCCCGGCGGCGAGTCCGACGATCGGGACGATGTCCTCGAGCAGGCGCAGCGTCGAGATCGCTTCGTTGGCGTCGTCGACGTTCTTCTGGACCTGCTCGTCGGTGAATGCCAGGTCGAGCTCCAGCAGCGGCGTCCCGTTGTCGGCGACCCGCTCCTGGTGGACGACCTGCTTGATGATCGAACCGGTCCGCGGCTCGATGTAGAACGTGTACGTCGCGTCGTACGTGCCGGTGATGTCGCCGGCCACCACGACCGAATCGGCGGTGGCGTGGTACTCGTACTTGTAGACCTTCAGGCCGTCGATCTCGTCCTCGCCCAGGTACTCCGCCTCGACGGTGCCGGCGATGATGTCGTCCCAGACCGGGTAGGCCTTCTTCTGGGCGTCGAACGGCCACTTGTTCTGCAGGCCCTCGAGCTGCGGGGCGGTCTCGGGCAGGTACCCGTCGTTGTCCACCGTCATCGCGGTGTGCCGATCGGTGACGAACAGGGTCGTTTCGGCGCTGATCAGCCGGCCCTGGGGGTCGTCCGCGTCGACGCAGCCGTCGATGCCGCCCTCGTCGTGCACCAGGCACAGCGAGGTGTTGAACACCACGTTGTCGTCGTCGGACGCCTCGGAGTCGACGGCATTGGTGCTCCACGCCTTGACCGGCCCCTCGTCGAGGGCGTCTCCGCCGGAGAACACGCCGGCCGTGCCGGACAGGTCGGTGACGTTGTCGGTGTCGAGCGGCGTCCGCTCGACCTGTCCGGGCACCCAGGTGAGGGCGACGATCGCCACCACCAGGAAGAAGGTGCCCACCACGATGAGCAGAGCGGGCAGGATCTTGCGCATGACGCCTCCTCGGCGTGGCACGTCGAGCCGGGCGCCGACTGTCGCCAGGGACCGAGCCATCTACAAGGCGAACGTTACAGTGTCCGCCCGCCCTGCAACCGATGAGTAACAGAATCGTGTTCAGGCAACCCGACACACGAAGGCGGGGGCGGTTCCGACGTCGTGCGCGGGTACGGCGCAGCCCGGCGCCTCGTCAGGCCAGGCCCTCGAACGGACGGACCTCGACCTTGCCGCGGCACGCCTTCGACCCCTGGGCCGCCAGGTCGAGCGCGACGTCGAGATCGGGGGCGTCGATGATCCAGAAGCCGCCGATGAGCTCCTTCGTCTCGAGGTAGGGCCCGTCGGTGATCAGCGGCGTCTCCCCCTGGCCGTCGACCACGGTCGCCGTCGATGCTGCTTCGAGCCCACCGGCGAAGACCCAGTAGCCCTCGGCGTGGAGCTTGTCGTTGAAGGCGCCGGTCGCGGCGAACGCCTCCTCCATCTCCTCACGGGAGTCGTAGTTGCCGAACTCGTTGCGCTCGGCCGGTCCGTGCACGCTCAACAGGTAGTGCGTCATGACTCCTCCTCAGGTCCGGCGGTCCTCGCGACCGCCGTCACCCTCACCACGAACGGCATCACGGCGATACGACAAACCTGCCACAGGTGTCGCGAGCGGCGCGCGGGAGGCGGCGGCCCCAGGAACGGGAAGGGCGCCTCTCGAGCGGCGGGTCCGCCGGTGAGCGGCGCTTCCACGGGGAGCCCCTGTCGGAATCGAACCGACGACCTCGTAAGGCGTGGTCTCCCGCGCGGCAGGCGGCAACGATCCGGGCCCCGCCGGCCGGATGCCAGGTGGCGGCCGGCCTTCAGCCGTGCGTCTCGGCGTTCTCTTCCGAGGCGTCGGGTGCCCACCCGGGGCGCGGCGGCGTGAAGTGCGGATCGTTGGAGATCCGGTCGATCTCGGCGGCCTTCACCTCCTCGATGGGAACCAACCATCGGTACCGGTAGTACAGGTCGCGTCGGATCACGGCGATCCGAGCGTCGTGGGTCAACGCCGCGATGCGCCCTGCCGCACGTAGATCGCCGAGGGCGACGCGCACGGTGGACTTGAGGTGGGCGAACATCGGATAGTCGTGAGTGGGGTGGCCGGCGACGGCGGCGAGAAACACCGTGTGTGCGTACGCGACTCCGATCCGGCCCTGTCGTTCCTGCCAGCCACCGATGATCGCGGCGGCGGCTTTCGGGTCTTGGGTGTCGAGACGGACGACCCGCACGACCTCGACGCTGTCGCTCTGCTTCGCCTTCGAGATGACCTCGCAACTGGGCGAGTAGACCATGACCGCGTCCCACGGTCGCCCGTCGCTTGTCGTCAAGGGCGTGCCGTTGGCGTCGCTCGGCGGAGCGCGGAAGAGGTCGCCGAAACGGTGTGGCCAGACGTCGGGCCGGTCCGCCTCCTCCGCTGGAACCCAATAGCCCGCAGGCGCCGGGTACCAGGCATCGCTGGCGCTGCCCTGCGTTTCCTCCGCCACGGGTGCCTCAGCCTCGGTCAGCCGAGGTTGAGGTCGTCATCCGAACCGAACTCTTCGATCGGTCCGCCCACGTGCGAGAGGTGTGCACGCGTGATGGGTTCGCCGTGCTCACCGGCAGTGATCCGGGTCGGGAATGTGGCCGCGAACTCGGCGATTTCGCGCCACCGCTCAGCCACATCGACGCGGGGCATGACTCGTTCGAGCATCTCTGACGGGACCGCAACGCCGGTGCGCGCAGCGGCGAGCAGCACGGTCATGGTCGAGGCGAGTTCGCTCTCGCGCTCATCTGCCTCCTCGACGCGGGCGACCAGCCCGAGATAACGGTCGGGCGCGACCAGATAGCCTTCGACCTCGTTGTAGTGCGTGACCGCGACTGCGTCGGTGTCTTGGAGGAGGTCCAGCGTCGGTCGGGTGTCGCGGCGAAGTGCACTCGATGACACGCGCCGCTCGCCCTTGGTGGCGGAGCGCAGACGGAACTGGGCGGACTTGTCGACCGTGGTCGTAGACCTGCCGCTCTTGGCTCCAGAACGCGCGGCCTTGCCTTCCCTGCCGCCCTTGCCTCCGGAGGCGCTGATCAGCCCGAACGACTGCTTCTCCATGGCTCCCCCTTCCGCATGTCGCCGACTCTCACTTCTCTTCCACTATCGATGAGACGGCGAGGTTGCACAAGATGTTGCACAACATTTCAAGTCACAACCGGTGGTCGGGCAACCCGCAGTCCCCCGCGCGGCGACGTTCCATGACAACGGTGCGCCCCAGTCGCCGTCGCGTTGAGCCGTGCGGGAACGAAGCGCGAGGGTCTGAACCTGGCGTTCGTCGCGAGTTCGCGAGTCGCGGGCCTCACTCGGAGTGAAGTCGGGCCCTGGCCAGCATCGCCGCCGGCCAGGGCCCTCGTTGGAGTCGCTGTTGGAGCCGCCTGTCGTGGAGCCGCCTGTCGGAATCGAACCGACGACCTTCTCATTACGAGTGAGACGCTCTACCGACTGAGCTAAGGCGGCGCGCTGCCCGGCGAGACGTACCCGGGCCGGACAACCCGGAGAAGTATACGGACGCCGCTCCGGTGCACGAAAACGGCACCGGACCGGCGTGGGGGGTCCTCGGCGTACGGCGATCAGAGGCGTCGCCGACGGCGTGGACAGGCGAGGCGTGGCCGGGTTCAGGCGGCGAGCGTGGCCTTCGGGGCCCGGGCGGCGCGGCGACCGGTGAGCATCGTCTGCTCGGCCCCGCACCAGCAGGTGAAGGTGACGACGATGCCGTGGTCGGTGTTGGCCAGACCCGTGACCTGGCTCGGGAAGATCAGCTTGCGCTGGTCGCAGGCGGTGCAGTGGTGATCGAACATCGAGGGACCTCCTCCGAGGCGCGGGCGAGCGGGAACACCGCCATTCTCGCCGCGCACTACACATAGGGGTAGCCTAGGTATCCTTCATCATCCCTAGGATATTCCTATGCTTTCGTTACATCAGCTCACGTGCTTCCTCGCGACCTACGAGCACGGCTCGCTGACGGCGGCGGCCGAGGAGCTCGGCTACGCCCAGCCGTCGGTCTCCGAGCAGATCCGGGCCCTGGAGAAGACGCTCGGCGTGCAGCTCTTCCGCCGGGTCGGCCGGGGCGTGGTCCCCACGACGGTCGCCGACACGCTTCGGCCGCACGCCGAGAAGGTGCTCGCGACGGTCGACGAGGCGGCGCAGGCCGTGCAGAGCGTGAAGTCGCTCGAGACCGGCACGATCCGCTTCGGCATGTTCGGGATCGCGCGGTTGTACGCCGGAGCGGGGCTGATCGGCGACGTGCTCTCGCGCTACCCGGGCGTGCGCGTCGAGCTGGTCGGCCAGAACTCCACCGAGGTCGCGGAGGACCTGCGCCGCGGCCGCCTGGAGGCCGCGATGCTCGCGGTCTCAGGCATCCAGAGCGAGGGGATGACGGTCACCCCGGTGGCGCGCGAGGAGCTCGTGTACATCAGCGCCGACCCCACCCGCCTGGCCACGCCCGTCACCCCCCACCGGCTCTCCCAGGCGTCCCTGGTGATGTCGGAGACGACGTACCGCG
Organism: Nocardioides sp. JS614; assembly: GCF_000015265.1. Classification (NCBI taxonomy): domain Bacteria; kingdom Bacillati; phylum Actinomycetota; class Actinomycetes; order Propionibacteriales; family Nocardioidaceae; genus Nocardioides; species Nocardioides sp. JS614. The sequence continues at coordinate 424,104 of NC_008699.1, read as the reverse complement.
CCGTCGACTCGACCCGCGCCACGCTGCGGCAGATGCTCCACGAGACCGGGCACAATCCCGCCACCCGGATCGAGGTCGAGGACATCGAGACGGCCGTGGAGCTGGTGGGGATGGGGTACGCCGACTCGGTGGTCCCGAAGGGCGCCGCGCTCCAGCTGCTCCCCCGCCTGGCGCCGGAGGCGGGCTGGGTGGCGCTGCGGCCGCGGCAGTACGACACCTTCGCCGTGGTCCACCGCACCGGCGCCATCCTCTCCCCCGCCGCCCGGTTGATGATCGACCTCGCCACCGCACGGATCCAGGCGATCGCCGAGCCGGTGACGGCTCGCGCGGCGCGGGCTACCGTCGGAGCATGACCCCCGAGCAGACCGTCCGTGCCTTCCTCGAGCACCTCTCCCGGGCGGAGAGCGAGGCGGCCCTCGCGCTCCTGGACGCCGACGTGGAGTGGCGCAACACCGCGATGCCGACCTTCCGCGGCGAGCGCGTGCGCCAGATGATCGGCGACATGGAGCGCCGCGGCGTCGGCTTCGAGGTCCGCTGGCACCACGTCGCCGCCACCGGGGAACCCGACAACGGCACGGTGCTCACCGACCGCACCGACGTGCTCCGCTACTCCGGCTGGGAGACGTCGTTCCGGGTCCGCGGCACGTTCACCGTGCAGGACGGCCGGATCACCCTCTGGGACGACGCGTTCAGCTGGTTGGAGCTGTTGGGCTCCGGGGTCGCCGGCCTCGGGAAGATGCTGACCTCGCGATAACGGGCCGCGGCGGCGGAGCCTGGGGGCTGTCCCGCCGGGCCGGGCGCCCCTACGCTGCGACGCGTGTGCGACACCATCGTCTTCCGGACCGACTCGGGCATGGTGCTGGCGAAGAACTCCGACCGCGACCCCAACGAGGCCCAGCTGTGGGAATGGACCCCCGCAGCGACGCACGAGGCCGGTGCCCGGTCCCGCACGACGTACGTCGACCTCCCCCAGGTCGCCTGCACCCACGCGACTGTCGTCTCGCGGCCGTGGTGGATGTGGGGAGCCGAGATGGGCGCCAACGAGCACGGCGTGGCGATCGGCAACGAGGCGGTGTTCACCAAGCAGCGGACCAGCCTGGAGCCCGGGCTGCTCGGCATGGACCTGCTGCGGCTGGCGCTCGAGCGCGCCGCGTCGGCCCGCGAGGCCGTCGAGGTGATCGTCGCGCTGCTCGAGGAGCACGGCCAGGGCGGCGCGTGCAGCGCGGAGCACCGCCGGTTCACCTATCACAACAGCTTCCTGGTCGCGGACCGGGACGGCGCGATCGTCCTCGAGACCGCCGGCCGTCACTGGGCCAGCGAGGACGTCACCGGCGCCCGCAGCATCAGCAACGGGCTCACGATCGCCGGGTTCGCGGAGCGGTACGCCGACCGGCTGCGCGGCCGGGTCGCCGGCTGTGCAGGGCGCCGGTCGCTCACCGAGCGGCGGGCGGGCGGCGCGGAGGGCGTCCTCGACGCGATCTCGATCCTGCGCGACAACGGCACCGACGGCGGCCCGCGATGGTCGCTGCTCAACGGGTCCATGGTCGGCCCGAACATGCACGCGGGCGGCCTGCTCGCGTCCAGCCAGACCGTGTCCTCATGGGTCAGCGACCTCGGGTCCGGCCTGCACTGGGCGACCGGGACGGCCGACCCGGCGCTCTCGCTGTTCGTGCCGTTGCGCGTCGACCAGCCGCTCGCGGAGACGGCGTACCCGACCGCGGGCGTCGACAACCGGCGGGACGACCGGTCGCTGTGGTGGCGCCACGAGCGGCTGCACCGGACCGCGCTGTGCGACTGGACCGGCGTGGAGGCCCGGCTCGCCGCCGAGCGCGACGAGACGCAGCGGCGTTGGGTCGCGCACCCCGTCCCGACCGCGACCGCGCTCGCCGAGGCCGAGGTGCTGCGGGAGAAGTGGACCGCTGCGGCGGAGGCGGGGACCGGTGACACCCGGCCGGCGTGGGTGCGCCGGCGGTGGGCGGGCTTCGAGCTGAAGGCGGTGGGTCGGTGAGCGACGTCGTGGTGGTGGGCGCCGGGCTGTCCGGGCTGGCGGCCGCCCGGCGCCTGCAGGCGGCGGGCCGGTCCGTCGTCGTGGTCGAGGCGCGGGACCGGGTCGGCGGGCGTACCGAGGCCGGGGCGCTCAGCGACGGGCAGTGGATCGAGCTCGGTGGCCAGTGGGTCGGGCCCACCCAGGACCGGATGTACGAGCTCATCGCGGAGCTCGGCTTGGCGACGATCCCGACGTACAACGACGGCGACATCGTCTTCTCGCTGTGCGGGCGACACGGCCGGCTCGCCGGTCGCAAGGGCGCGGTGCCGCGGCTCAACCCGTTCGCGATCGCCGACCTCGCGCAGGGCACGCTGCGCTTCGCCCGGCTGGCCCGCCGGGTCGACCTCGACCGACCCTGGGACACCGAGCGCGCCGCGGCCCTCGACGGGCAGACCTTCCGCACCTGGGTGCAGCGCAACCTGCGCACCCCGCAGGGCCGCGCCTACTTCGAGCTCTACTGCGAGGCGGTCTTCTCCGCCGACCTCTCGGACCTCTCGCTGCTGCACGCGCTGTTCTACACGCACTCCGGCACCGACATGGACACGCTGATGGCTGTGGACCGGGGCGCGCAGCAGGACCGGATCGACGGCGGCTCGTGGCGGATCAGCCAGCGCCTGGCGGAGGGTCTCGACGTCCGGCTCGGCCAGCCGGTCCGGTCGGTCGTCCAGGACGCGGCCGGGGTCCGGGTCGTGACCCGTGACGGCACGTCGTACGACGCGGACCGGGTGATCATCACGCTCCCGCCGGCGCTCGCCGGCCGGCTGGAGTACGACCCGCCGCTGCCCAGCTGGCGCGACCAGCTGACCCAGAAGGTGCCGGCCGGCAGCGTCTTCAAGGTCTACGCCGTCTACCCGACGCCGTTCTGGCGCGAGGACGGGCTCAACGGGCAGGCCGGCTCGGACCTCGGCCCGGTGAAGGTCACCTTCGACAACACCCCGCCCGGCTACGACCGTGGCATCCTGATGGGGTTCATCGAGGCCGCCGACGGCCGGGAGTGGGCCCGCCGTACCCCTGAGGAGAGGCGGGCTGCGGTCGTCGACTGCTTCGTGCGCTACTTCGGTCCCCGGGCCGCCGAGCCGCTGGAGTACGTCGAGCGCGACTGGATGGCCGAGGAGTTCACCCGCGGCTGCTACGGCGCCCACTTCGCTCCGGGCGTGTGGACCGGGTTCGGCCACGCCCTGCGCGAGCCGGTCGGGCGGCTGCACTGGGCCGGCGCGGAGTGCTCGCCGGTCTGGAACGGCTACATGGAGGGCGCGGTCCGCTCGGGCGAGGCCACCGCCGACGAGGTGCACGCGCTGCTGGGGTGAGCGGCGCCGCCGTACTGTAACGCCGTGTTACCCCGACTCCCGACCATGTTGCAACACGGTGGGAGGAGCGGGTAAACGGGCGTTACAACAGATCGGCCGGCCGCCGCTGCGCGGGGCGCGACCCTCAGCAGCTGAGCCCGTCCTCCGGGACGGTGCCGTCGATCAGGTAGGCCTCGACCGCCTCGTCGACGCAGTCGTTGCCGGAGTTGTAGCCGGTGTGCCCGTCGCCGTCGCGGCTGACCAGCACGCCCGAGTCGAGCTGCTGGGCCAGGTGCACCGCCCAGTCGTACGGCGTCGCCGGGTCGCGGGTCGTGCCGATGACGACGATCGGGGCGGCGCCGGCCGCCCGCACGGTCCGCGGCTTCTCGGTCGAGTGGACCTGGATGCCGCCGCAGGTGGTCAGGCCCCAGGCGAACACGCTGCCGAAGGTGGGCGACGCGGCCTCGAAGTCCGGGAGGTTCGCCGGCACCTGCTCCGGCGGGATGGCGTAGGGGTCGTCGAGGCAGTTGATCGCGTAGATCGCCTCGGACGCGTTGTCCCGGTAGCCGTCGGGGCCCCGCGAGTTGTACAGGTCGGCGAGCTGGAGCAGCGCCGAGCCGTCCCCCTGGAAGCCGAGGCGCAGCGCCTGGCTCAGGATGGTCCAATACTCGCGGCTGTAGAGCGGCAGCACGATGCCGTAGAAGGCGTTGCCGACGTCGAGCAGGCGATCCCCACTGCCGCGCAGCGGGTGCGCGTCGACGGCGTCGATGAAGTCCCGGATCCGCTGCAGTCCCGCGTCCACCGTGTCGCCGAGGAAGCAGCCGTCGGTCTGCTCGACGCAGTTGGCGACGTAGGCCCGCAGCGCGGTCTCGAAGCCCGCGGCCTGCTCCAGGCTGAGCTCGCGCGAGCCGATCGAGAGGTCGACCGCCCCGTCGAGCACCAGTCGGCCCACCTTGTCGGGGAACAGATCGGCGTACGTCGCCCCCAGCTTGGTGCCGTAGGACGCACCGAAGTAGGTCATCGTGGACTCGCCGAGCGCCGCGCGGAGGACGTCCATGTCGCGGGCGGCCTCGATGGTCGTGACGTGGGCCGCGAGCCGTCCGGACCGCTCCGCGCAGCCCTCGCCGAAGGCTTGGACCCAGCCCTCGTAGCTGGCGACCTCGGCTGGTGTGTCGGGGTCGGGGTCGGTCGCGATGTAGTCGTCGAGCTGGTCGTCGGTGAGGCAGTCGATCGGCGCGCTGTCGCCGGTGCCGCGCGGGTCGAAGCCGACGATGTCGTAGACGTCGAGCAGGGGCTGGCGGAACACCGTGTTCGCGCTCGCGGCGTAGTCGGTGCCGGGTGCGCCCGGCCCGCCGGGGTTGACCACGAGCGACCCGATCCGCCGTCCCGGGTCCTCGGCGGGCACCTTGAGGAGGGCCAGCTCGATGGTCTTCCCGCGCGGTCGGCGGTAGTCCAGCGGCACCGTGAGGGTCGCGCACAGCGCATCGTCGTCGGGGCACACCGACCACGCGAGGGCCTGGGAGTAGAACGGCGTCAGCCCCGGCGAGGGCGGCTGGGTGGCCGCAGGCTCGGGGACGGTGGTCGGGACGTCGGTGCGCGGCGCGGAGCCGGGGTCACTCGGGTCGCCGGGGCCGAGGGCGACGAGCACGGCGACACCGCCGACGCCGACCACCAGCGCGACCACCACCAGGACGACCAGCAGCCGCCTCACCCGGTGCGCACCTCCGGCGCGACGAGCGCGACCATCATCGACTCCAGCGCCAGCATCGGCTGCACGTTGAACTCCAGCATCTGCTCGCGGGCCTCGAAGATCGCCGCGATCCGGCGCAGGTTGACCTCGGGGGTCGACACCCGGGCGAGCAGCTCGACGTCGCCGCGGATCTCCTCGTTGACCAGGAGGCCGGCGGCGCCGGTCGCGACCGCGATCGCGTCGCGGTAGACCGACACCAGGTCCATCAGGCCCCGGTCGACGACGTCGAGGTAGCGCCGCTTGGCGCGGGTCTTCTGGTCCTTCTCGAGGTCGCGCAGCGCGGGTGCGTACTCCCGCGGGCGGCGGCCGCGCTCGACCACGCCGTACGCCGCGTCCAGGTCGGCCTTCTCGCGCGCGTCCAGCTCGCCGGTCACCAGCTCGGCCTCCTGCTTGGCGACCTCGGCGAGGCTGGTGGCGGCCTCCATGCAGGCGCGCAGCGAGACCAGCCGGGCGGGCAGCGCGACCACCTCGCGGCGCCGGTTGCGGGTCGCCTCGTCGCGGGCCAGCGCCCGGGCGCGGCCGATGTGGCCCTGGCTCGCGCGGGCGGCGTACGACGCCACCGCGGCGTCGACCCCGTCCGCACGGACCAGGAACGAGGCGACGTCGTCGGTCGTCGGGGTCGTGAGCGTGACCAGCCGGCAGCGCGACCGGACCGTGGGCAGCACGTCCTCGACCGTGGGAGCGCACAGCATCCACACGGTGCGGTCCGCGGGCTCCTCGATCGCCTTGAGCAGCGCGTTCCACGCCCGCTCGGTGAGCCGGTCGGCGTCCTCGACGATCATGATCTGCCAGCGCCGGCCGACCGGGGCGAGGGCCGAGCGGCGCACCAGGTCGCGCATCTCGTCGACCCCGATGGAGAGCTTCTCGGTGCGGATCACCGCCACGTCGGCGTGGCTGCCGGTCAGCACCGTGTGGCACTCGTGGCACTCGCCGCACCCGCGGTCCTCGGGGCGTTCGCACTGCAGCGCCGCCGCGAAGGCGACGGCCGCGTTGGACCGACCCGAGCCGGGCGGGCCGGTGAAGAGGAAGGCGTGGCTCATGCCCTGCCCGTGGGCGGCCGCGCGCAGCGCCTCGCTCGGCCGATGCTGCCCGACGAGGCCGTCCCAGACGGTCATCGCCGGGCCGCCCGGTCGAGCAGGGGGGCGACGCGGTCGCGGACCCGGCCGGCGATCTCCTCGCGGTCGCCCCGGGCGTCGAGCACCAGGTAGTGGTCCGGATCTGCTGCCGCCATCCCCAAGAAGCCTTCCCGCACGCGGCGGTGGAACTCCACGGACTCCCCCTCGATCCGGTCCCGCTCCTCGAACCGGCCCAGGCCGTGCTCGGGCTCGAGGTCGAGTACCACGGTCAGGTGCGGACGTAGGTCGTGCGTCGCCCATCGGGCGACCTGCTCGACCTCGCCGACGTCGAGGGCCCGGCCCGCGCCCTGGTAGGCGAGCATCGAGGCGACGTAGCGGTCGGTGATGACGACCGCGCCACGGTCCAGGGCGGGCTGGACGACGGTGTCGACGTGCTCGGCCTTGTCCGCGGCGTAGAGCAGCGCCTCGGTGCGGTCGGAGATCGCACCGGTCTCCGGGCTGAGCACGATGGCGCGCAGCTTGCGTCCCACCTCGGTATCGCCGGGCTCGAAGGTGAGCAGCACCTCGAATCCCTGCGTCTCGAGCCAGTCGCGCAGCAGTCCGGACTGGGTGGACTTCCCGGACCCCTCGCCACCCTCGAGACACACGAAGACGCCGGTGTCGGCGTACACCCCGGGTCGCGCCGCGGCGGGTCCAGTGCTCACGCGAGGAACCTACGGTGCGCCGCCGACGGTTTCCACCGCGGGTCCACAGTCCTGGCCGGCCCCTGACCGGCCCCGCCGGATCCCGCCGCCGCGACCCTGCGTCGTTTGGTCACCAAACGACACGCCCCGACGCCCAGATCATGCGGTTTGGTCACCAACCGCGACGTCTTTTGTCGCGCGCCACGGTCGCCGCCGGGCGGGACGACACCGAGACCCGAGGCCGCCTCCGGTCAGGAATGGGGCGGGCTCGGGTCTCGGGTTCGGTGCGTCTCGGGTCAGGCCTCGGCGTGTGTGACGAGACCGCCGGCCTGGAGGTGGAGCCGAGCGGTGTCGTCAACCTCCGGCACGCCAACCGGACGGCGGCTCGACGGGGACTGCCGATCAGCACCGGTCTGTGGGGGCGATCAGCGGACGCCGGCCCCTGAGCCGTGGCCGGGTGGCCCGGCGTCCGCCTCGAGGTTCCGGATCTCCTCGACCAGCTCGTCCGGTGGCGGCGGAGTGGCCTCGGCCTCGGCACCGGCCCCGCCACTTCCTGCGGTGCGCTTCTTGTTCCAGACGTCGAACGCGACGGCGCCGAGGAGCACCAGGCCCTTGATCGCCTGCTGCCAGTCGATGGAGACGCCGTTCAGCGACATGCCGTTGTTGAGGACACCCATGACCAGACCACCGATGATGGCGCCGATCACGGTGCCCACACCGCCGGTGACTGCTGCGCCACCGATGAACGACGCGGCGATCGCGTCGAGCTCGAAGTTCACGCCGGCCTTCGGGTTCGCCGCGGTGAGTCGAGCGGTGGTGACCAGGCCCGCGAGCCCGGCGAGCAGGCCCATGTTCGTCATCACGAGGAAGTCGACCCGCTTGGTGTTGACGCCCGACATCGTCGCCGCGTCGACGTTGCCGCCGATCGCGTAGACGTGCCGGCCGAAGATCGTGCGGGACATGATGAACGTGTAGACGCCGATCAGCGTGAACAGGATCAGGCCGACGATCGGCAGCCCGCGGGCGTCGGCGAGCAGGTAGCTGAACTCCATGATGACCGCGCCGAGCACGATCTGCTTGAGCGCGAACAGCGGGATGGGCAGGACCTCGAAGTTGTAGCGCTTCGCGGCGGTGCGCTTGCGGAAGTCGAAGAAGACCAGCAGGGCGACGACGAGCAGACCGAGGAGCAGGGTCAGGTTGTGCAGGTCGGTGTCGGGACCGATCTCGGGGAGGAACCCGTTGCCGATCTTCTTGAAGCCCTCGGGCAGGCCGCCGACGGTCGCGCCCTCGAGCACGACGAGCGTGAGCCCGCGGAAGAGCAGCATGCTCGCGAGGGTCACGATGAACGCGGGGATGCCGACGTACGCCACCCAGAAGCCGTGCCAGGCTCCGATCAGGGCACCCAGCGCGAGGCAGAGGATCACCGCCAGCAGCCAGGGCACGTCGTACTTGGTCATCAAGATCGCCCCGACGGCACCGACGAACGCGGCGACCGACCCCACCGACAGGTCGATGTGGCGGGCCACGATCACGATCACCATGCCGATGGCCAGGATCAGGATGTGGGCGTTCTGGACGACCAGGTTGGACACGTTCAGCGGCTTGAGCAGCACGCCGTCGGTCGTGAACTGGAACAGGATCACGATCGCCGCGAGGGCGATGATCATCCCGTACTGGCGGATGTTCCCGCGCAGGGTGGTGGTCAAGGTGCTCATCAGTTATCTCGCATCCGCTGTCATGTAACGCATGAGGGACTCCTGGGTGGCGCCCCCACGCACGAACTCGTGGGTGATCACGCCCTCCGCGAGCGTGTAGATCCGGTCGCACAGGCCGAGCAGCTCGGGCAGCTCCGAGGAGATCACCAGCACGCCCTTGCCCTCGCGAGCGAGGGTCTGGATGATCCCGTAGATCTCGAACTTGGCGCCGACGTCGATGCCACGCGTGGGCTCGTCGAGGATCAGCAGCTGGGGCTCGGTGTAGAGCCACTTGCCCAGGACGACCTTCTGCTGGTTGCCGCCGGAGAGCTGGCGCACCCCGGTGGTCACCGAGGGCGCCTTGATCCCGAAGCTGCGCCGGTAGCGCTCGGCGACCAGCACCTCCTCGCGCTCGTCGACCGTCAGGCCCTTGCGCAGCTGGTCGAGGCCGGCCGAGGAGATCGAGGTCTTGACGTCGTCGAGGAGATTGAGCCCGAGGCCCTTGCGGTCCTCGCTGACGTAGGCGATGCCGGCCCTGATCGCGTCGTGCACCGTCTTGAGCCGCAGCTCCTTGCCGTCGAGGTGCACGGTCCCGTGGTGCTTGCTGCCGTAGGAGCGGCCGAAGAGGCTGCGGGCCAGCTCGGTGCGGCCGGCGCCCATCAGGCCCGCGATCCCGACGATCTCACCACGCCGGACCGAGAGGCTCGCCTTGTCGATGACGACCCGGCTGTGGTCCAGCGGGTGCATGACGGTCCAGTCCCGCACCTCGAGCAGCACGCCGCCGATCTGCGGCGTGTGGTCCGGGAACCGGTGCTCCAGGCTGCGGCCGACCATCCCGCGGATGATCCGGTCCTCGTCGACGCCACCGGCACCCACGTTCAGCGTCTCGATGGTCTTGCCGTCGCGCAGGATCGTGATCGAGTCGGAGATCCGGGCGATCTCGTTCAGCTTGTGGCTGATCATGATCGAGGTGATGCCCTTGCCCTGCAGGCCCTTGAGCAGGTCGAGCAGGTGGTTGGAGTCCTCGTCGTTGAGCGCGGCGGTCGGCTCGTCGAGGATGAGGAGCCGCACCTCCTTGCTCAGCGCCTTGGCGATCTCGACCAGCTGCTGCTTGCCGATGCCGAGGTTCTTGACCGCGGTCAGGGGGTTCTCGCGGAGACCGACGCGAGCCATCAGCTCGATCGCCCGGCTGTTCGCCTCGTCCCAGTTGATGACGCCCCGGGTCGCGGTCTCGTTGCCGAGGAAGATGTTCTCGGCGATCGAGAGCTCGGGGATCAGCGCCAGCTCCTGGTGGATGATGACGATGCCGGCCGCCTCGCTCTGCCGGATGTTCGAGAACTCGACCGGCTGCCCCTCGTAGACGATCTCGCCCTCGTAGGTCCCGTGCGGGTGGACCCCGCTCAGCACCTTCATCAGCGTCGACTTGCCGGCGCCGTTCTCACCGCAGATGGCGTGGATCTCGCCACGCTCGACGGCGAGGTTGACGTCCGACAGCGCCAGCACGCCGGGGAAGCGCTTGGTGATGGAGCGCATCTCCAGGATCGGCTGGGCCATGGGTCACCTCCTCGGTCACTCAGGGTTGGTAGCCCGTGGGCGGGCCCAGGATCACCGGGCCCGCCCACGGGGGGATCACTTCAGCTCGTCCGCGGTGTAGTACCCGGTGTCGACGAGCGCGGTCTGCACGTTGTCCTTGGTCACGAGGACCGGGTCGAGCAGGTAGGACGGAACGACCTTCACGCCGTTGTCGTAGGTCTCGGTGTCGTTGACCTCGGGCTCGTCGCCCGCGCTCAGCGCCTTGATCATGTCGACGGTGACCTCGGCGAGGTCGCGGGTGTCCTTGAACACGGTCGAGTACTGCTCCCCGGCCATGATCGACTTGACCGACTGCACCTCGGCGTCCTGGCCGGTCACGACCGGCAGCTCCTTGCCGCCGCCGCCGTAGCCGTTGCCCTGGAGCGCGGCGATGATGCCGAGCGAGAGGCCGTCGTACGGCGAGAGAACCCCGTCGACCGTCTTGGACGCGTAGGTCTTGGTGAGGATGTCCTCCATGCGCTTCTGCGCCGTGGCGGGGTCCCAACGCAGGATCGCGGCCTGGTCGAAGTCGGTCTGGCCGGAGGGGACCACGATCTCGCCGGAGTCGAGCATCGGCTGCAGGATCGACATGGCGCCGTTCCAGAAGAACGTCGCGTTGTTGTCGTCGGGCGAGCCCGCGAACAGCTCGACGTTGTAGGGGCCGTCACCCTTGGCCGCGAGCCCGTCGACCAGCGACTGGGCCTGGATCACGCCGACCTGGAAGTTGTCGAACGTCGTGTAGTAGCTGACCGCCTCCGAGTCCCGGATCAGACGGTCGTACGAGATGATGTCGATGTCCTGGCTCGCGGCGGTGTCGAGCACCTCGCCGAGCGCGGTGCCGTCGATCGCGGCGATGACCAGCATGTCGACGCCCTTGGTGACCATGTTCTCGACCTGCGAGACCTGGGTCGGGATGTCGTCCTCGGCGTACTGCAGGTCCACGGAGTAGCCCGCGTCCTCCAGCTGCTTCTTGATGTTGTTGCCGTCGGCGATCCAGCGCTCCGAGGACTTGGTCGGCATCGCGACACCGATGGTGCCCCCGCCGCCGGAGCCTTCTTCGCCCTTCGAGTCGTCGTCGCCTCCGCACGCGGCGAGCGTCAGCGCAAGGCTGCCTGCGACGATCGTGGTGAGTAGCTTGCGCATGCACCTTCTCCATATCACTACCTGGGGGCGCAGGTCCGTCCCACACCCTGCTCCGGCCGCGGGACGCATCACAGTCCCTGCGCCAGTCGGTGGTACGCCGCACTCCACCGCAGCTCCTTGGCCAGGCCGCGGATCGTCGTGTCGGCGTCGACCAGCACGAGCTCCGTGCCGGTCATCTCCGCGAGGTCGTCGAGGTGTTCGGCGCCGAGCGCGGTGGACAGCACCGTGTGGTGCGGTCCGCCGGCCATCAGCCAGGCCTCGGTCGAGGTGCGGAGGTCGGGGGCCGGTCGCCAGACAGCGCGGGCGACCGGCAGGTTGGGCAGCGGCTCGGTCGGCGCGACGACCTCCACCTCGTTGCCCACGAAACGGAACCGCTCGCCGAGGTCGGCGAGGCCGAGGAGCACCGCCGGGCCGGGCGCGGCGTCGAAGACGAGCCGCACCGGGTCCTCGCGCCCGCCGATGGAGAGCGGGTGGATCTCCAGGCTCGGGCGTCCCTCGGCGATGCTCGGGCAGACCTCGAGCATGTGCGCGCCGAGGATCCGCTCCTCGCCCGGGACCAGGTGGTACGTGTAGTCCTCCATGAAGGACGTCCCGCCGGGCAGGCCGTCGGCGACGACCTTGAGGGTGCGCAGGAGGACCGAGGTCTTCCAGTCGCCCTCGCCGCCGAAGCCGTAGCCGTCGGCCATCAGCCGCTGCACGGCCAGGCCCGGGAGCTGCCGGAGCCCCCCGAGGTCCTCGAAGTTGCTGGTGAACGCCGTGAACCCGCCCTCGGTGAGGAACGACCGGAGGCCGAGCTCGATCCGGGCGCCGTACCGCAGGGACTCGTGGCGCTCCCCGGAGGGCAGCAGCTCGGCGGCGACGTCGTAGCTGTCGGCGTACTCCTCGCAGAGCTTGTCGACGTCGGCGTCGGCGACCTCGTCGACGACGGCGACCAGGTCGTTGACGCCCCAGGTGTTGACCGAGACGCCGAAGCGGCGCTCGGCCTCGACCTTGTCGCCCTCGGTCACCGCGACGTTGCGCATGTTGTCGCCGAAGCGGGCCAGCCGCATCCCGGCCAGCGCATGGCGGCCCAGGGCGGCCCGCGCCCACAGGCCGATCCGGCGCGCGACCTCGGGGTCCTCGACGTGCCCGGTGACGGTCTTGCGGGCCACGCCCATCCGGGTCTGCACGGACGCGAACTCCCGGTCGCCGTGGGCGGCCTGGTTGAGGTTCATGAAGTCCATGTCGATCTCGGCCCACGGCAGTGCCTGGTTCGCCTGCGTGTGCAGGTGCAGCAGCGGCTTGCGGAGGGCGTCGAGACCGGTGATCCACATCTTCGCGGGGCTGAAGGTGTGCATCCACGCGATCACGCCGACGCAGGAGTCCGTGGCGGTGGCGTCCAGGAGCGCGCGGCGGATCGAGTCGGTCTCGGTGAGCACCGGCTTGGACACGACGCGCACCGGCAGGTGCGGCGACGCGTCGAGCGCGGCCACGATCCGGGCGGCGTGCTCGGCGACCTGGTCGATGACCTCGGGCCCGTACAGGTGCTGGCTCCCGGTGAGGAACCAGATCTCGAGCTCGTCGGGGTGGTGGGTCACGCGACTCCTCCGGTCTGTTGCTGGGTCTGCTGGGTCTGGCCGTACACGTTCTGGTAGCGGTCGTAGAGGGCGTCGACGTGCTCCTGGGCGATCGGGAGCGGCGCACCGAGCTGGCGGGCGACGTGCACCGTGCGAGCGACGTCCTCGACCATCACGGCCGCCTTGACGGCGGACCGGGCATCGGGCCCGACGGTGAACGGGCCGTGGTTCTGCATGAGTACGGCGCGCGAGCGGCTCTCGCGCAGCGTCTCGACGATCCCGCGGCCGATCGAGTCGTCCCCGATCAGCGCGAACGGCCCGATCGGGATCTCGCCGCCGAACTCGTCGGCCGCCATCGTGAGCACGCACGGGATCGGCTCGCCGCGGGCGGCCCACGCGGTCGCGTACGTCGAGTGGGTGTGCACGACCCCGCCGACCTCGGGCAGGTGGCGGTAGACGTAGGCGTGGGCGGCGGTGTCGGAGCTCGGCTGTCGCGCCCCCTCGACCAGGGTGCCGTCGAGGTCGCAGACGACCATCGTGTCGGCGTCCAGCTCGTCGTAGGAGACCCCCGACGGCTTGATCACGAACAGGTCGGTGCCCGGCACCCGCGCGGACACGTTGCCGGCGGTCCACACGACCAGCCGGTTGCGGGTCAGCTCGGCGTGCAGCGCGGCGACCTCCGCCTGCAGCCGGCGTACCGCCTCGCGGGACTCGGCGCTGACGACGGCGTTCATGCCTGGGCTCCGGTGTGGGTGGCGCGGCGGATCGAGCGGAGTCGGCGCATCACCTCGGTGCCGCCGCGACCGAAGTGATCGTGGAGGGCGCGGTACTCGGCGTAGAGGGCGTCGTACGCCGCGGCGCGGACCGGGTCGGGCTGGTAGGCGCCGCGCTCGACGCCGCCCATGGCCGCCGAGGCGGCGTGGACGTCGGGGTAGGCGCCGGCGGCGACCGCGGCGTGGATCGCCGAGCCGAGCGCCGGGCCCTGCTCGGAGGTGATCACCGAGATCGGCATGCCCAGCACGTCGGCGTAGACCTGCATCAGGAACTGGTTCTTGAGCAGGCCACCCGCAGCGACGAACTCGGTGACCGGCACGCCCGAGGCGCCGAAGGTCTCCACGATCGTGCGGGTGCCGAATGCGGTCGCCTCGATCAGCGCCCGGTACACGTCCTCGGGCCGGGTGGTCAGGGTGAGGCCGAGCACGAGGCCGCTGAGCTCGTGGTCGACGAGGACCGAACGGTTCCCGCTGTGCCAGTCGAGGGCCACCAGGCCGTGCTCGCCGACCGCCTGGGCGGCGGCCTTCTCGGTGAGCAGCTCGTGCACGTCGACCCCGCGGGCGGCGGCCTCCTCGGCGTACGCCGCCGGCACCGCGTTGGTGACGAACCAGTTGAAGATGTCGCCGACGCCGGACTGCCCGGCCTCGTAGCCCCACAGGCCCTGAGTGATGCCGCCGTCGACCACCCCGCACATCCCGGGGACCTCGCGGAGCACCGCGCCGTTCATGATGTGGCACGTCGAGGTGCCCATGATGGCGAGCATCTGGCCGGACTCGGTCGACTGCGCGGCGGGGGCGGTGACATGGGCGTCGACGTTGCCGACCGCGACCACGATGCCGGCCGGCAGCCCGGTCCAGGCGGCGGCCTCCTCGGTGAGCCGGCCGGCCGGTCGGCCGAGCTGGCCGGTGACCGGCTGGAGCAGGTCCTCGACGAAGCCCTCGAAGTCGGGGTGCAGCTCGGCCAGGAACTCGCGGGTCGGGTAGGTGCCGTCCTGGAAGATGCCCTTGTAGCCGGCGGTGCAGGCGTTGCGGACGTACTCGCCGCACAGCTGCCACACGATCCAGTCGGCCGCCTCGACCCAGTGCGCGGTGGCCCGGTAGGTCTCCGGGCTCTCCTCGAGCAGCTGCAGACCCTTGGCGAACTCCCACTCCGAGGAGATCAGGCCGCCGTACCGCGGCAGCCAGGCCTCGCCCCTCTTGGCGGCGAGGGCGTTGATCCGGTCCGCCTGCGGCTGTGCCGCGTGGTGCTTCCAGAGCTTGACGTAGGCGTGCGGCTCGGAGGCGAAGCCCTCGACCTCGTTGAGCGGCGTGCCGTCCGCGGTCGTCGGCACCATCGTGCAGGCGGTGAAGTCGGTGCCGATCGCGATCACCTGGGCGGCGTCGGCGCCCGCCGCCGCGAGCGCGGCCGGGACGGCCACCCGCAGCACGTCGACGTAGTCGGCCGGCACCTGCAGCGCCCAGTCCGGGCCGAGCGGGGTGCCGTCGGGGAGCTCGCGGTCCAGGACGCCGTGGGGGTACTCGTGCGTGGCCGAGCCGAGCTCGGCGCCGTCCTCGACCCGGACGACCACGGCGCGACCGGAGAGGGTGCCGAAGTCCACGCCGACCACGAGCTCGGGCCGGGAACCGGCTGCGACCGCCCCTGCGACCACCCCTGCGACCACGCTGAACCTCCTGTGACGACCGTCATAATTGTGAGCGTTCACATGAGTGTGAGCGCTCACATCCACCGCGTCAAGGGGTCGCGCCGAAGTTGGGGACGAAAGGTCTCGCGCACCGGGACGTAGGTCAGATCACGCCACGATCACGGCGCCCCACGGCCGCCCGCCGCAGCGGTCCTGGGCTGCGGTTTGGTCACCAACGACGAGTGGGAGCGCTCCCGGATTGCGGTTGGTGACCAAACGACGACGACCGGGGGCCCGGGGGCCGATCCCGACCAGGAGCGCCTCGCCGGGGGTCAGTTCGCGGGCACCCGCGGCGACGAGGTGGACGCCCGGACGACCAGCGAGGTCGGCACCAGGTCGGCGGTCGGCTTCTTCTCGCCGGCCAGCACCCGCTCGAGGAGCCCCATGGCGCGGCGCCCCAGCTCCCCGAAGTCCTGGTGCACCGAGGTCAGCGGCGGATCGAGGTACGCCGACTCCGGCAGGTCGTCGAACCCGACGACCGAGATGTCGTCGGGCACCCGGCGGCCGGCCTCCCTCAACGCGGCGATCACCCCCATCGCCATCTGGTCGTTCGCGGCGAACACCGCGGTGACCTCGGGATCGCGCGCCAGGGAGACGCCGGCGTCGTACCCGCTGCGGGCACTCCAGTCGCCGCCCCACCGCAGGGGCGGCACCACCCGGCCCCAGGTCTCGAGCTCCAGCCGCCACCCGTCGACGCGGGCGGCCGCCTCGGCCCAGCCCGGCGGGCCGGCGACGTGCACGACGGTGCGGTGGCCCAGCTCGAGCAGGTGCCGGGTCGCGAGGCTGCCGCCCTGGACGTTGTCGACCCCGACGGTCAGTGGCATCCGCGAGAGGTCCCCCTCGACGACCACGGTCGGCACCCCGAGGTCGGCCTCGGTCGCGAACCGCAGCATCGACTCGTGCGGGATGATCAGCACCACCGCCTCGACCCCGAGCTGGAGCAGCTCCTCGACGCCGTCCCGGGTGTCCTGCTCGGTCAGCGCGTGCAGGGTGCTGACGGCGGTCCGGTAGTCGGCGCGGCGGGCGGCCGCGTCCAGCGCGAGCAGCACCTGCTGCGGCCCGTGGTGGCTGGTGCCCCAGGTCGCGACGCCGATCAGCCGGGAGTGCCGCGAGGCGAGGAGCCGCGCCGAGCGGTTGGGGCGGTAGCCGAGGTCGCTGATCGCCTGGACCACCCGGGCTGCCGTCTCCGGCCGGACGCTCGGCGCGTTGTTGATCACCCGTGACACCGTCTGGTGGGAGACCCCGGCCCGGGCCGCCACGTCGGCCATCGTGGGATGGCGCTTGTCGCGGTGGGCCGGCATGGTCGAAGGCTACGCGGCCCGATCCGCCGGGCGGCTCAGGCCCTCCGGGGCCACGGGCTACGTCGCCTTCTTGGCGGTCGCCTTCTTCGTGGCCGCCTTCTTGGTAGCGGTCTTCTTGGCCGCCGCCTTCTTGGCCGGCGCCTTCTTCGCACCCCTCTTGGCCGCCTTCTTCGCCGGGCCCTTGGCCCGGCGCTCCGCCAGCAGCTCCGCGGCGCGCTCGATGGTGATCGACTCGACGGAGTCCTCCTTGCGGAGGGTGGCGTTGTACTCGCCGTCGGTGACGTACTCGCCGAACCGGCCGGCCTTCACGACCACGGGCTGGCCCGAGACCGGGTCGTTGCCGAGCTCCTTGAGCGGCGCGGCGGCCGCGGCCCGGCCCCGCTGCTTGGGCTGGGCGTAGATCCGCAGCGCCTCGTCGAGGGTGATCGTCAGCAGCTGGTCCTCGGAGGCCAGCGACCGGGAGTCGGTGCCCTTCTTCAGGTACGGCCCGTAGCGGCCGTTCTGGGCGGTGACCTCCTCGCCGTCCTCGGCCACGCCGACCACGCGGGGCAGGGAGAGCAGCTTGACCGCGTCCGCGAGCGTGACCGTGTCCAGCGACATCGACTTGAACAGCGAGCCGGTGCGCGGCTTGGCCGCCCCCTTCTTCCGACCCTGCGCGGCGTCCTCTGGGAGCACCTCGGTCACGTACGGGCCGAACCGGCCGTTCTTCGCGACCACCTCGAGCCCGGTGTCGGGGTGCACGCCCAGCCGGATCTCCTCGCCGGCCGGGTTCGCCAGCAGCTCCTTGGCCTTGTCGAGCGTGAGCTCGTCGGGCGGGAGGTCGTCGGGCACGTTGGCCCGCCGGGCGTACGCCGTCCCGTCGTCGTCGGGGCCCTCCAGGTAGGGACCGTAGCGGCCGACCCGGAGGTTGATGCCGGCGTCCGCTCCCCCGATCGGGAACGTCGCGAGCTCGCGCGCGTCGATCTCGCCCAGCCCGTCGACCAGCGGCTTGAGCCCGACCACGCTGTCCGAGCCGTAGTAGAACTCGCTCAGCTCGGACTTCAGGTCCTTGCGGCCGCCCGCGATCTCGTCGAGGACGTCCTCCATGCCCGCGGTGAACTCGTAGGAGACCTGCCGCGGGAAGTGCTCCTCGAGCAGCCGGGTCACCGAGAACGCGAGCCACGCGGGCACCAGCGCGGTGCCCTTCTTGTAGACGTAGCCGCGGTTGAGGATGGTGCCGATGATCGAGGCGTACGTCGACGGCCGGCCGATCTCGCGGTCCTCGAGCTCCTTGATCAGCGTCGCCTCGGTGTAGCGCGCCGGCGGTTTGGTCTCGTGGCCGTTGGCGGCCAGCGAGGCGGCCGAGACGGCGTCACCCTCGTGGAGGTCGGGCAGCGGCACCTGGTCGTCGTCGCTGCGCTTGCCGCCCTCGGTGCCCTCGACGTACGCCTTCAGGAACCCGTGGAAGGTGATCACCCGGCCGGACGCGGCGAACACGACGTCGCGGCCGTCGGCGGCCACGCCGCCGATCCGGACCGAGACGGACTGGCCGGTCGCGTCCTTCATCTGCGAGGCGACGGTGCGCATCCAGATCAGCTCGTAGAGGCGGAACTGGTCACCGGTCAGGCCGGTCTGCGCCGGCGTGCGGAACGAGTCGCCGGCCGGGCGGATCGCCTCGTGCGCCTCCTGGGCGTTCTTCACCTTGCTCGTGTAGGTCCGCGGCGTGTCGGGCAGGTACTCCGCGCCGTACAGCTCACGCACCTGCGCGCGAGCCGCCTCGACCGCGCCGCCCGAGAGCGTGGTCGAGTCGGTGCGCATGTAGGTGATGAAGCCGTTCTCGTAGAGCCGCTGCGCGACCGACATCGTCACCGACGCGCTCATGCCGAGCTTGCGGCTGGCCTCCTGCTGCAGCGTGGTGGTGCGGAACGGGGCGTACGGCGAGCGCCGGTACGGCTTGGCCTCGACCGAGCGGACGTCGTACGTCGTCTCGGCGAGTGCCGCGACCAGCGCCTCGGCAGCGGCGCGGTCCAGGTGGACGCGCTCGCCCTTCTTGGCCTTGAGCAGGCCGTCCGGGCCGAAGTCGGAGCCACCGGCGACCCGGCTGCCGTCGACGGAGTGGACCTTGGCCGGGAACATCCGGGGCTCCTTGGTCGCCCCGGCGTCGAAGGTGCCCTCGAGGTCCCAGTACGACGCGACGCGGAACGCCATCCGCTCCCGCTCGCGGTCCACGACCAGGCGGGTCGCGACGGACTGCACCCGGCCCGCGGAGAGGCCGGACATGACCTTCTTCCAGAGCACCGGGCTGACCTCGTAGCCGTAGAGCCGGTCGAGGATGCGACGCGCCTCCTGGGCCTCCACCAGGTCCATGTCGAGCTCGCGCGGGTGCTCCGCGGCGGCGATGATCGCCGGCTTGGTGATCTCGTGGAAGACCATCCGCTTGACGGGGATGTCCTTGGGCTTGAGCTCGTCGAGCAGGTGCCAGGCGATCGCCTCGCCCTCGCGGTCCTCATCGGTGGCGAGGTAGAGCTCGTCCGCCTCCTTGAGGAGGGTCTTCAGCTTGGCGATGTGCGACTTCTTGTCACGGGGCACCACGTAGTACGGCTCGAAGCCGTTGTCGACGTCGACCGCGAGCCGGCCCCACGGCTTGTCCTTGATCTTCGCGGGGGTGTCGGCGGCGCTCTGCGGGAGGTCGCGGATGTGGCCGATGGAGGACTCGACGACGTACCCCTGGCCGAGGTACCCGCCGATCGTGCGGGCCTTCGCCGGCGACTCGACGATGACCAACTTGTGGGCCACTGCTCTTCTCTCTCCTGCTGGACGGGTCCTGGTCTCCCGAAAGGACGTGCGGCTGGACACGGTAGCGCGTGCCGGGCGGCACCCATTCCCGAGCATCCGTCAACGTTTCGCTCCGGCCCCCCGTCAAGGAACAGTAGGCGAGCAGCCGACGACCCTCGGGAGGACCTGGATGGAAGCCACGACGGACGCCCCGTCGCACCCCGACTTCGCGGACTTCGCGGCGGTGCAGAGCGGGCCGCTGCTGGGCCTGGCCCACGCCCTGACGGCCAACCCGCACGACGCCTGGGACCTGACCCAGGAGACACTCGCGCGGATCGGCGAGCGGTGGGGCCGGACCCGGATCGAGGAGCCGGCGGCGTACGCACGGACGGTGATGGTGCGCCTCAACATCGACCGGATCCGGCGGCTTCGCCGCGAGCTCCCGCTCCTGGGGACGCCGCGGGAGGAGGCGCCGGTCGAGGTGGTGGGCCAGACCGACGCGTGGCTGGTCGAGGCGCTCGCGACGCTGTCGCCGCGGCAGCGCACCGCGTTGGCGCTGCGCTACGTCGAGGACCTCGACGTGCGCGGCATCGCCCAGCGGATGGGCTGCTCGGAAGGCACCGTCAAGAGCCAGCTGTCCCGCGGGACCGAGCGGCTCCGAGAACACGCACGCGAGCACGGCCCGCTGCGCGCCGCGGCGACACGAGAGGACTGAAGCGATGACCGAGCAGCAGATCAAGGAGGGCTACGCGCGCCTGGGCGATGCGCTGGCCCCGCCGTTGGACGTCACCGCGCGCGTGCAGCGCCGCGTGGGCGTACGCCGGCGGCGGCGTCGCGTGGGCGTGGTGGCCGGGAGCCTGGTGGCCGTGATGGCCGCGGGGGGCGGGGTCGTGGCGGCCACGTCGGGTGACGACGGCCCCGGCGACACCGTGGCCGTCGACCAGCCGCAGGGTCCCGTGAGCACCCTGGTGATGACCCGGCCCGACGGCTCGACGTACGCCTTCTCCGACGTCGCCGTGACGTGCGACCCACCGCAGTCGGCGGGCGGCGACACGATCGGCGCCACCGGTCGCATCTGGATGTACAGCCCGATGGAGATCACCGGCTCCGAGGAGGGCAACGACGCCATGGTGCGCCGGCCGTTCGTCTACTTCGAGGGTGTCCTCGCCAAGCTGCGTCAGGACCGCACCTTCGAGATGCCGGTCTGGGGACCGGGCGACTCCGACAGCTACCCCATCACGCTGTTCGTCGCGGACACCGAGGGCGGCCCCGACGGCAACGAGGCTGCGAGCAGCTCGGGCGGCAGCGGCACCGTGCGGGTGCTCGAGGCGTCCTGCGACCCGACGCCGGTGCTGCGCCTGGAGGTGGACGCGACCCTCGCCAGCGAGGAGGGGAAGCAGGACCTGCAGATCGCCGGCGAGGTGCGCTGAGCCGACCCGCGCAGGGACCCTGTGGACGACGGGGCCGGATCGGGGGTGGGCCGTGCCAGCGTGGTCGGCCCATCCCCTGAACGGAGGCTTCGATGTACCCCTACGACGACGACGACCGGTGGTCCTACGCCCCGCCGGCAGCACCCGACCGGGTCACCCACCTGGTCTTCGTCGACGGCCGCCTGGTCGACACCTGGCGCGAGCCGGCGATCGGCACCGAGTGGGAGCCGGTCGCCCTGCGTCACGACCGGGAGGCGCTGCCTCCCCAGCCGCCCCCGCCGGCCCCGCACGAGCGGGTGGCGCAGTGGCTCGCGGGCGTGTGCGGCGGCCGCGCTGCCGTCGACGGGCTCACCGACGAGCCGCTGGGCGACGACCGGATCGACCTGCCCACCGAGTACCCCGATCGCACCGACCGCGAGCGGGTCGAGGCGACCGCCGACCTCCTGGACGCGGTCGCGGAGCGGTGCTTCGACGCGGAGACGTCCTACGCCTTCCGCCACGCGCTGCTCGCGCTGTGGGCCGAGGATCCGGACGTGGTCACCCGGGCGGCCAGTGCCGCGCACGTGGCCGGCGGGATCTGCTGGGCGGTCGGCAAGGCCAACGGCCTGTTCAGCCCGGCCGGTGGGATGCGGGTGGGCGTGGTGCAGGAGGCGTTGGCGCTGCGCTCGCCGGCATCGGGGTACGGCGGCACGGTCCGCACCGCGCTGCTCGGGTTCCGCAACCAGCCCGTGGGCCACTGGTCGCGGCCGGCCGGCGTGCCGGACCTGCTGGTCCTGGGCCGGTGCGACCTGCTGCTGGGCGTCACCCGCTCTCGGCTGCTCCGGATCCGCGACCGGGCCCGCGCCGCGGCCGCCGCGGCGTGAGCCGCGGGCCATCGGGATCAGGCCAGCAGGAAGCCCTCGGCGACCAGCGACCGCGCGGCAGGCAGGTACGTCTCGATCGTCTGGGCGGGGTCGAGGTCCAGCAGCCGGGCGATCGCGTCCAGGATCTGCCCCACGCTCAGCTCGCCGTCGCACGCGCCGGCGAGCGCCGCCTCCACGGTGTCCACCTGGCGCGCGCGACGCAGCCCGCGCTGCTGGCGCAGCACCACCGTCTCCGGGTCGGCCGCGCCGGGCGGGCCACTGGTCTCCTGGACGACGTCGGTCCGCAGTCGCAGGTGGGACCCGAGGTCCACGACGGCGTCGCTCGCGCGCGCCCAGTCCCGGATCGCGGGGGCGATCGGCTGCTCGACGTCGTACGGCCAGGTGAGCAGCTCGCGAGCGCCGCCACCACTGCGCCGCAGGTTGATCCAGCCGAAGCCGATCGCCTCGATGCCCTGCTCCTCGAACCAGGACAGCCAGGTGTCGTAGCGGACCAGGTAGTCGGCCGACCCGTGCAGGCCGGCGTCCTTGAGCCACAGCTCGACGTACGCCGCCGGGTCGACCAGCTCACGCTGCACGACGAACGCATCACAGCCCTCGGGGACCCAACCCTCGATCCGCTGCTCCCAGGCGCCGCCATCGGGCACCACCCAGTTCCCGAGCACCTGGCACCAGCCACCCTCGTTCAGGTGGGCCGCCGCCTGCCGCACGATGTCCTCGACGACCCGGTCGCCGGGGAGTCCGGAGTCCCGGTAGACCAGGCGCTCGCCGGTCGCCGGCGAGATCACGAACGGCGGGTTCGTGACGATCAGGTCGAAGGTATCGTCGGCGACCGGCTCGAAGAACGACCCGGCGCGCACGTCGACCGGTGTGGTGACGGCGTTGAGGTCGAGGTTGAAGCGGGCGATCCGCAGGGCGCGCTGGTTGACGTCGGTCGCCACGACCTCGCTGCAGTGTCGCGCGAGGTGCAGTGCCTGCACCCCGCAGCCGGTGCCGAGGTCGAGCGCCCGGCCGACCGGTTCGCGCAGGGTGAGCTGGGCGAGCGAGGTCGACGCCGCACTGATGCCCAGGACGTGCTGCGGCCCGACCCGGCTGCTGCCACCGTCCAGGCCGGGCGTCAGGTCGCTGACGACCCACAGGTGCTCGTCGTCGGTGGCGTACGGCCGGACGTCGAGCCGGGCAGCGACCTCTCCGACGGTCTGCTCGAGGAGTCCCTCGGCCACCAACCGGTCCAAGAGGCCGGGCAGGGCGCGCTGGGCGGCGGCCAGCTCGACGGGTGCCTGGAGGAGGAACAACCGGATCAGCGTCTCCAGCGGCCAGCCGCCCCCGGTACGCCGCAGCCCGGGCGTCGTCTCGTTGCGCCCCAGAGCGGCGTGGGCCTCGGGGCCGAGGGCCTCGGCGACGGCGTCGTAGGTGAACCCGGCCATCACCAGAGCCGCCCGCAGTCGCGAGGGGAGCTCCGAGACGGAAGAGGCGGTCACCCCCAGAGCCTATGCGGACTCCCGGTGGGTGCACCCCAGGACGACCTAGCCCGAATGGGCTAGACCGGCTGGCCGATCGGCCAGCATCCACCGCGAACCGTGGTCCTCGGGACCTTGGTCCCTTTACATTCCGACCACGGCGGCCCTTCGGGAGGGAGGGCCGACTGGGGAGGGGACTGGCTCGATGCACAGAATCACTCGCGCCCTCGGCGCGTCCGTCGTCGCCGCACTGGTCATGAGCGGACCCAGCGTCGCGGTCGCGGCCCCGTCCCAGGGAGGTGAACCGCCGTCCTCGTCCAGTGCCCAACGGGCAGGTGAGCCGACGCTTTCCGGCTCGGGCGTCGCCGGACAGCCGCTCACCGTGCTGATCGACGGCCTGACGACGCTGCTTCCTGTGCAGTGGCTGCGCGACGGGAGCCCGATCGCAGGGGCGACCGGCGCCTCGTACGTCCCCGATGTCACCGACATCGGGCACCAGATCAGCGCACTGGTAGACGTGCCGCTTCTCGGCGGAATCCCGACCCCGTCCATCACGATCCTCGCGCCGGACGGCGGGCTCCCAGATCTGTTGACGCCGCCGGAGCTGACCGGGACACCTGTGGTCGGTGAGCTCCTGACCGTCCTTGCGCCGGTGTTCAGCGTGCCTGGGGTCGAGACCACGTACCAGTGGCTGCGCGACGGCGTGCCCATCCCGGGGGAGACGGGAGGCACGTACGCGCCGAGCCTGGAGGACGTTGGGCACGAGATCTCGGTGGGTGTGACGAGCACGTTGGCGGGCCTGCCCGTGCTGTCGACCGTCACCAACATCCTGCCGATCTCCGCCATCGGTGAGGAGTCCCTGTCTGCGACCGCGGCGCCCACCGTTTCCGGGACCGCGAGAATCGGGAAGGTCCTGTCCGTCTCCGGCACCCAGTGGAACCAGGACGGCGTCACGACGACCTACCAATGGCTGCGGGACGGCGTGCCTATCAACGGCGCCACGGCAACCAGCTACAAGCTCGTGCCGGACGACCTCGACTCCGCCATCTCGGCCAAGGCCACCGGGACGAAGGACGGGTTCACCAATGGGGTCGTGACGAGCGACAGCAAGACCGCACTGATCGGCGATCCGATCACCTGGACCAGGCAGCCCGCAGTCAGCGGCACCGCGAAGGTCGGCCGGCTGCTGACCGCAGACCCGGGCGCATGGGGGACCGGCGACACACCCCTGTTCGGCTACCAGTGGAAGCGCAACGGCGTCGCCATTGCGGGAGCCGTCGCCCAGACCTACCAGATCGACACGGCCGACTTCGGCCGGAGCCTCACGGTGACCATCACCGCGGCCCGCGCGGGCTACCAGCCCGGCACGTTCACCACCTCGAAGGTCGCGGTCGCCAAGCGCGCCGCCGTGCTGCGGGCCACCCTCGCGACGAAGACGATCGCCAAGAGCCAGCGCGGGGTGCTCGCCCTGGTCCTGAAGGTCGCCGGGGTCACCTCGCCGACCGGTCGGGTGAAGGTCCTGGACGGCAGGAAGGTCGTCTCGAAGCTCAAGTTCGTGTCCGGGAAGAAGGGGAAGGCGACCGTGCGGCTGCCTCGGCTCAAGCCGGGCGTGCACAAGCTGAAGGCCGTGTACGCCGGAACCGCCACGATCTCCGGCGCCAGGTCCAAGGTGGTGAAGCTGACCGTCAAGAAGTAGCCCGAGACGACGTCGACCCGCCCGAAGGCTTCGGGCGGGTCGACGTCATTTCAGGGCTGCGAGGCTAGTGCTGCTGGGGCGCCTCGAACTGCTGGGTCGGAGCGGGCTCCGTCGGCGGCACGGCCTCGACCGGCGGCGGAGGCGGCGGGGGAGCCGTCGTACCGTCGTCGTCGCCCTCGATGTGGACCGGGCGCCGCTTGGAGACGTACACCGCGGCGACGATGCCCGCGAACGCCGCCAGGGCGATCACGATCCGCAGCGGGGTGTTCGCGTCCTCGCCGATCGACAGCTTCACGATGGCGGCGACGATCAGCAGCGAGACCAGGTTCATCACCTTGAGCAGCGGGTTGATCGCCGGGCCGGCGGTGTCCTTGAACGGGTCGCCGACGGTGTCGCCGATGACCGTCGCGGCGTGCGCGTCCGAGCCCTTGCCGCCGTGGTTGCCGTCCTCGACCAGCTTCTTCGCGTTGTCCCAGGCGCCACCGGAGTTGGCCAGGAACACCGCCATCAGCGTGCCGGTGGCGATCGCACCGGCCAGGAAGCCGGCCAGCGGACCGACGCCGAGGCCGAAGCCGACGGCGATCGGTGCCAGGATCGCGAGCAGGCCCGGGGTGGCCAGCTCACGCAGCGAGTCGCGGGTCACGATGTCGACCACACGGCCGTACTCCGGGCGGCCGGTGCCCTCCATGATCCCGGGGATCTCCCGGAACTGGCGGCGCACCTCGTAGACCACCGCGCCGGCAGCGCGGCCGACCGCGTTGATCGCGAGCCCGGAGAACAGGAACACCACGGCCGCACCGAGCAGCATGCCGACCAGGATGTTCGGGTAGGACGCGTTGAACGAGAACGCCAGGCTGGTGAGCGCGCCGGGCTCCTCGGTGAGGGTGACCTCGTCGATGGCGTCCTGGAGGGCGTTCGTGTAGGAGCCGAACAGCGCGCTCGCGGCGAGCACCGCCGTCGCGATCGCGATGCCCTTGGTGATCGCCTTCGTGGTGTTGCCGACCGCGTCGAGCTCGGTCAGGATCTGCGCGCCGTGCTCGTCGACGTCGCCGGACATCTCCGCGATGCCCTGGGCGTTGTCGGAGACCGGGCCGAAGGTGTCCATCGCGACGATCACGCCGACGGTGGTCAGCAGGCCGCAGCCGGCCAGCGCGACCGCGAACAGCGCGACCGGGATCGAGCCGGCACCGACCAGGAACGCGCCGAAGACCGCCGCGCCGATGACCAGGGTCGTGTAGACGGCCGACTCGAAGCCGACCGACAGGCCGGACAGGATCACGGTCGCCGCGCCCGTGAGCGAGGTCTTGCCGACGTCCTTGACCGGCCGGTGGTCGGTGCCGGTGAAGTAGCCGGTGAGGCCGAGGATCGCGGCGGCGAGCACGATGCCGATGAGCACGGCCAGGGCGGCGACGACACGCGGGCTGGCGTCGGCGTCGACCGTGGAGTTCGTCAGGTCGGCGAAGTCGCCCGGCAGGTAGACCAGGGCCAGGATGATGCTCGCGACCGCGCCGATCGCGGCGGAGATGTAGAACGCCCGGTTGATCGTGGTCAGGCCGTTCTCGCCGGCCCGCGGCTTGCAGAGGTACACCCCGACGACGGCGGTCAGGGCACCGATCGCGGGGATCAGCAGCGGGAACACCAGGCCCTTGTCGCCGAAGGCCTGGGAGCCCAGGATCAGCGCCGCGACCAGGGTCACGGCGTAGGACTCGAACAGGTCGGCAGCCATGCCCGCGCAGTCGCCGACGTTGTCGCCGACGTTGTCCGCGATCGTCGCGGCATTGCGCGGGTCGTCCTCGGGGATGTTGTTCTCGACCTTGCCGACCAGGTCGGCGCCGACGTCGGCGGCCTTGGTGAAGATGCCGCCGCCGACACGCATGAACATCGCGAGCAGCGCCGCACCGAAGCCGAAGCCCTCCAGCACGTGCGGGGCGTCCTCCTGGAACAGGATCACCACGACGCTGGCGCCGAGCAGGCCGAGGCCGACGGTCAGCATGCCGACGGTGGCGCCGGTCCGGAAGCCGATGTTCATGGCCGGGTCGCGGCCCTGGGTCTGCGCGGCCGCAGCCACCCGGAGGTTCGCCTTCACCGCGAGCGACATGCCGAGGTAGCCGACGGTGGCCGAGAAGCCCGCTCCGACCAGGAAGAACACGGACCGGAAGATCCGGACCATGGCGTCGTCGGCGGGCAGCGCGAGCAGCAGGAAGAACGCGACGACGGCGAAGATCGCCAACGTGCGGAACTGCCGCTGCAAGTAGGCGTTCGCGCCCTCTTGCACCGCCTGCGCGATGTTCTTCATGTTGTCGGTGCCCTCACCGGCGGCAAGCACTTCCTGGCGGAACATCGCTGCCATCGCGAGCGCGCCAAGCGCGATCAGTGCGACGACGATGACCAGGACGAGATTGCCCCCGGAGACTTCCACGACAGCGGGAACGATCCCCGTCATGTGTTTCCTCCTGGGAGAGTGATTCAGGTCTCACGGACGACGCGGAGTCTACGCACGGGCTGCGGGCGGGTACGCACATGTGACCCGGTACACAGCTGGAGGCGCGCTCGTACGCCGCACGGGATGGGTTCGCGACGACCCTAGACCCCTCTGGTCCCGAGGCGACGGGCCCAAGGGCCCGAAACGCTCGGGACCGCGGACGTCCGCGCTTCCGAGGAGACGAGCAGAGACCGCCCGGGGAGGTCAGCTGCCGGCGAGGGCGGCGTCGGCGGAGTCGTGGATGACGAAGACCTTGGCGAGGCCGGTGATGCGGAAGATCTTGAGGAGCCGGTCCTGGGTGCACACCAGCTGGAGCGAGCCGTCGTGGGCGCGGACCTTCTTCAGGCCGCCGACCAGGACGCCCAGGCCGGTGGAGTCGAGGAACTCGACCTCCTCCATGTCCACGACGATGTCGTAGACACCCGCGGCCACCAGCTCGGTGATCTTGTCGCGCAGCTTGGGGGCGGTGTAGACGTCGATCTCGCCCCCGACGGCAACGATGGTCTTCCCACCGGCGTCGCGCGTCGTCAGAGTCAGGTCCACCTAGTTCTCCCGGTGCGGCTTGTTCGGTTGCCGATCTGTCGCGGCGGCGAACCCGACATCCGGCCTGCACAATGAAACCACGCCCGCGCCTCCCCGCGCACAAACTGGCCACAGGACACGGGGGAGCGAGGACTGCACAGGGTACGCCGGCCAGCCCCGGACCAGCGCCGGGCCAGCCCCGGACCAGCCCGGAGCGAGGTGGTGCCGCGCTGTCGGTGGCGTCGGAGAGGATGGTGGGGTGAGAGCGGTCCTCGGTTCGCAGGCGCGCACCGCCGGTGACCTCCGCGACGTGGTCGAGCGGCTCGTGGCCGCGCCGGGCCGCGAGGACCGGCTGTGCCACCTGGAGGTGCTCCCGGCGCGGGCGGCGCGCCACGCGGACTGGCCCGCCTGGGCGGACCCGGACGTGGTCGCGGCGTTCGCGGCGCGCGGGGTCGCGCGCCCCTGGCAGCACCAGGTCGTGGCCGCCGAGGCGGCGCACGCCGGCCAGCATGTCGTGCTCGCGACCGGCACCGCCTCCGGCAAGAGCCTGGCCTACCAGCTCCCCGCGCTCTCGACCCTCCGCGGCTCCCGGGGGCCGCGCGGCCAGCGCGGGGCCACCGTGCTGTACCTCGCACCGACCAAGGCGCTCGCCCAGGACCAGCTGGCCGGGCTGAGCGGGCTCGGGCTCGACCTGCGGGTCACCACCCATGACGGCGACAGCTCACGCGAGCAGCGCGACTGGGCCCGCGACCACGGCGAGTACGTCCTCACCAACCCCGACATGCTGCACCGCTCCCTGCTGCCCGGGCACTCCCGCTGGGCGGGGTTCCTCGGCGCCCTGCAGTACGTCGTCGTCGACGAGTGCCACCACTACCGCGGGGTCTTCGGCGCTCACGTCGCCCACGTGCTCCGACGGCTGCGGCGGGTGTGCGCGACGTACGGCGCGAGCCCGACCTTCGTGCTGGCCTCCGCCACCGTCGCGGAGCCCGAGGCCGCCGCCCGGCGGCTCACCGGCCTCGACGTGCAGGCGGTCACCGCCGACCACTCTCCGCGCGGCCGGGTGTCACTGCTGCTGTGGGAGCCGCCCTTCACCTCCTTCACCGGCGAGAACGGCGCGCCCGTGCGCCGGGCCGCCTCCTCCGAGACCGCCGACCTGCTCGCCGACCTGGTGGCCGAGGACGTGCGCACGCTCGCGTTCATCCGCTCCCGCCGCGGTGCCGAGCAGGTCGCGATGACCGCCGCCGAGCTGCTCACCGACGTCGACCCGGTGCTCGCAGGCCGGGTGGCGTCCTACCGCGGCGGCTACCTGCCCGAGGAGCGTCGGGCGATCGAGGACTCGCTGCGTCGCGGCGAGATCACCGGGCTCGCCGCGACCAACGCCCTCGAGCTCGGCATCGACATCAGCGGCCTCGACGCCGTGGTGATGGCCGGCTTCCCCGGCACCCGCGCCGCCCTGTGGCAGCAGGTCGGCCGGGCCGGGCGGGGCGCCCAGGACGCCCTCGCCGTCCTCGTCGCCCGCGACGACCCGCTCGACACCTACCTCGTCACCCACCCCGAGGCGCTGCTGGGCCGCCCGGTCGAGGCGACCGTGTTCGACCCGTCCAATCCCTACGTCCTCGGTCCGCACCTGTGCGCGGCCGCACACGAGGCACCGCTCACCGAGGCCGACCTGCCGCTGTTCGGTCCGACCGCGCGCGAGGTCGTCGACGCGCTGACCGAGGGCGGGCTGCTGCGCCGCCGCCCGCGCGGCTGGTTCTGGACCGACCGGCGCCGGGCCAGCGACCTCGCCGACATCCGGTCGACCGGCGGCGCTCCCGTCCAGCTCGTCGAGGCGGAGACGGGCCGCGTGATCGGCACGGTCGACGCCTCGAGCGCCCACGGCACCGCCCACCCCGGCGCGGTGTACGTGCACCGCGGCGAGACCTGGTTGGTGTGCTCGCTCGACCTCGAGGACCGCGTGGCGGTGATCCAACGCGCCCAGCCCGACTACTCCACGACCGCCCGCGAGGTCACCGAGATCTCGGTCGTGCGCGAGCGTGAGCACACCGCCTGGGGTGACTGCCGGCTGTCCTTCGGCGAGGTCGACGTCACCCACCAGGTGGTGTCCTTCCTCAAGCGGCGCCAACCCGGCGGCGACGTGCTCGGCGAGGAGCCGCTCGACCTGCCCGAGCGCTCGTTGCGCACGGCGGCCGTGTGGTGGACGGTGCCCGACCACGCCGTGACCGAGGCGGGCCTCTCCGGCCGTGACCTGCCGGGTGCCGCGCACGCCGCCGAGCACTGCTCGATCGGTCTGCTGCCGCTCTTCGCGACCTGCGACCGGTGGGACATCGGCGGAGTGTCGACGGCGGTGCACCCCGACACCGGGCGACTGACGGTGTTCGTCTACGACGGGCACCCCGGTGGCGCGGGATTCGCCGAGCGCGGATTCCGAGCGGCCCGGGAGTGGCTGACGGCGACCCGGGACACGATCCGCTCGTGCACCTGCGAGGACGGCTGCCCGTCGTGCATCCAGTCGCCCAAGTGTGGCAACCAGAACAACCCGCTCGACAAGGCGGGCGCCGCCGCACTCCTCGACGTACTCCTCGGCGAGGCCTAGTCTCGCCCGCATGGTGATCCTCGGCATCCTCCTCATCGCGCTGGGCGCGGTGGCGATCGTCGCGGCGCTCGGCACCGCCGAGGGCTCCGGCGTCGAGCTCCTCGGCGCCGACATCGGCGCGGTCACGCTGTTCTTCGTCGGGCTCGCCGCCGGGGTGGCGATCCTCTGGGGCTTCGGGCTCACGAAGTGGGGGACCAAGCGCAGCATCCGGCACCGGCGCGAGAGCAAGCGGCTCAACGAGCTGTCGGAGAAGCTCGACGAGCGGGAGGCCGAGCGCCGCGAGGACGAGCGGGAGCGCGATCGCCCCGGCGACGACCGGTAGGCCCGGCCCGCAGGAACCCTCCGGCCCGGTCAGCCGGGTCCGGCCCTGGCCTCGGCCGCCAGGTCCGCGGTCTGACCGAGCCAGCGGGGGCCGGTGACCTCGACCCGGACGAGCGCGTCATCGCCCGCGACCGTGCACGCGACCAGCCGGGCGCCGTTGGCCACCGCCACGGCCGCTCCGGCCCGGCACGGGTCGTTGCCCCGGCCGAGCGCCGTGGCCGCAGAGAGCGCCGCCAGGTCGGCGGCCGACTGGGCCATCCGGTGGGCGCGCACCATCGCGGCGACCACCCCGAGGGCGGATCCGAGCAGGAGCAGCACCGCCAGGCAGGACACCGCGAACAGGCTGGCCGAGCCCCGGGCGTCCCGAGTGCGGTGCGCCGCGGCCGTTGCCTTCACGGCGACGACTCCTCCGCGGCGGCGACCGCCTGCGCCGAGACCGCGACCCCGGGCAGCCGCCCGAACAGCCCACCTGGACCGTCGACCCGGCCCACGACGACGGCGGTCACCTGGCCGCCGTCGTCGTGGACGCTCACCCTGCTGCCCGGTGGGGCGACCCGCTGGCCCCGCGCCACCGCAGCGGTCACGCTGTCGCCGCGGGCGACCGCCCGGGCCGTCTCGCGGGCCGCGTCGACCGCGCGGACCTGCGCGGCACCCACGGCGAGCAGCCACACCAGGCCGAGGGTGATCGCGACCAGGAGCGGCAGCGCCATCGCGAGCTCGGCCGTCGCGGCCCCGCGCTCGCGGCGACGGCCGCTCCCGC
The DNA here is from genome assembly GCF_000015265.1 of Nocardioides sp. JS614. Classification (NCBI taxonomy): domain Bacteria; kingdom Bacillati; phylum Actinomycetota; class Actinomycetes; order Propionibacteriales; family Nocardioidaceae; genus Nocardioides; species Nocardioides sp. JS614. The sequence goes on along the minus strand of NC_008699.1, from coordinate 392,660 downwards.
GCCCGGTCATCCGATGCCCAGCAGCCCGAGCACGTGGTCGAACAGGGTCTTGAGGAGCTGGTCGCCGAACCCGCCGGTGAGCAGCTTGTAGAGCAGCCCGGCAAGGCCGGCGCCGGCCGCCGTGCCGACGGCGTACTCGGCGGTCGTGATGCCGCGCTGGTCGCGCCGCCGGCCGGCTCGTCGAGCAGGACGGGACAGCCGCGCAGGGGAAGGGACCAGGTGGGGGCCGGCGTGGGGAGCGGGGTGCGGGGCGGGGTGCTGCAAGGACATCGGGGTCTCCGTTCTCGGCCGCCCGGTGCGGCCGTCGCACTCGACCCTGCGGGATCTCGACACCGCGTGCCGGCCGCCGGGCGCCGGCTGGGGACGGCGCCGTCGCAAGTCGCCCGGTGGACGGTGACCGGGCCCGGACGTGCGGCCCCAGGAGGCACCCGGTCTCGTCCTCGGCGCTGCCGCCGCCGGGATCGGCCCACCACGGCCAGCGGTGTGCAGGCAACCGACTGCCCACCAGCAACGGTTGCCAGGCCACCGCCGACCCGGTCCGGGCCCGACGAACCAGGGCCGGACGGCTCAGATGTCGAGGCTCGCGAGGAGGGCGACCACGAGCGGGACGATGCCGATCAGCACGAACGCCGGCAACAGGCACAGGCCGAGGGGCAGGGCGGCCTTCACGCCGACCGCCCGGGCCCGCTCCTCGGTCTCGGCGCGAGCGGACCGGGCGAGGTCGTCGGCGAGCCGCTCGACCGCGGCCACCACCGGCGCCCCCGAGGAGTGCGCGCGGGCGAGGGTGCGGCCGAGGCGGCCGAGATGGGGGTCGTCGGCGAGTGCCGACCAGACCTGGCCCGGGTCCAGCCCGAGCGCGAGCCGGGCCGCGACCCCCGCGAGCCGGTCGGCGGCCGGGCCGGGGAGGGCGGTGCAGACCAGTGCGATCCCGTCGGCGGGAGCGGCGCCGCCGCGCAGGGTGGCGGCGAACAGGTCCACGACGTGCGGCAGGTCCCGGCGCACCGCCTCGCGGCGGCGTCGTACGTCGGGCGGCTCGGCGCGCCCGATCACCGTCCAGGCGGCCACCGCCGCGACCAGGGCGGCCGGCGGGCCGGCCGGACCGCCGACGAGAACCAGGGCGCCGGTGCCGGCCAGCCCACTCCACAGCAGTCGGTGCCGGTGCAGCCACCCGGGGGACGGCGCGTGGTCGCTCGGGGACCGTGCGCCGGGCAGGGTCGGGCGAGGAGGGAGCAGGAGCGCCGCCGCCATGGCCGCCGCGAGCACCGGAAGCAACGCCGGCAGCGCGCTCACCACGACTCCTCGGCCGCGGCGGCGATCGCCTCGATCCACCACAGGCCGGCCAGTCCGAAGGCCAACCCGCCGGCAAGGCACAGGAGACCAGCGGGATGGCCGAGCAGGAAGCCCCAGGGGTCGCCACCGGCGCCCGACCCCATGGCGAGGGCGAGCACCGGCAGTCCCGCGACCAGGCGGGCGGTGGCGCGGGCCGAGCCGAGCTCCCCGGTGACCATCCGCCGGGTCGCGGCACCGGCACGCAACGACTCCGCCACCCGCTCGACGGCCGAGGCGAGACCCTGTCCGGTCCGGTGGGCGACCTGCCAGGCCGCCGCGACGACGCGCAGGTCCCGCGCGCCCTCGAGGTCGGCGGCCAGGACGCGCAGGGCGGACGGCACGTCTGCTCCCACCCGGAACGCCTCGGCGACCCGGGCCAGCGGCGGCCAGGACGCGGCTGCCCGCTGCAGTGCCTCGCCGGGCGGCCGCCCGGCGGTGAGCTCGCCGGCCAGCAGCTCGCAGGTGTCCAGCACCTGCGCGGCCACCCGCTCGGCGGCCCGACGCCGGCGCCGGCGCCGCCAGAGCCCGGCGGCACCCGTCGCGGTCCCGCTGAGCACGAGGGCGAGGCCACCGAGGCGCGGCATCGCGAGCGCGGCCACGACCCCGGCCACGAGCACGGCCACCGGCACCCAGCGGCGCTCCACGACCGCCGCCCCCGATGCCGCGGGACGGGCCGGTGGCCGGACCAGCAGCAGCATCGCGAGCGCCGCGGCACCGACCGCGACCGCGGTCATCGGCCGATCCGGGCCGCGAGCTCGTCGGCCCCCGGCCCCGGCCGGACGATCCCGTCGTCGCCGACCTCGAGGGCGGGCACCATCGAGACGAGCCCGTCCGGGCCGCGCCGGGGGACGGCGATCTGGCGCAGCCGGCGCACCCCGTCCGGGCCCCGAGCGAGGTGGAGCACGACGTGGACCGCGGACGCCAGCTGGCTGTGCGCCGCCTCCCGGCCCAGGCCGGCCGCGAGTGCGAGCGCCTCGACCCGGGCCGGGACGTCGACCGCGGAGTTGGCGTGGAGGGTGCCGCACCCGCCCTCGTGCCCGGTGTTGAGGGCAGCGAGCAGGTCGACCACCTCACCACCCCGCACCTCACCGACCACCAGCCGGTCGGGCCGCATCCGCAGCGCCTGGCGCACCAAGGTGCGGACCTCCACCGCGCCGGCGCCCTCGAGGTTCGCGGGCCGTCCTTCGAGGGCGACCACGTGCGGGTGGTCCGGGCGCAGCTCGCTGGCGTCCTCGACCAGCACGATCCGCTCCTCCGGCTCGACCCGGGAGAGCAGCGCCGCCAGCAGGGCGGTCTTGCCGGAGCCGGTGCCGCCGCTGACGAGGAACGCCAGCCGCGCCTCGACGATCGCGCGCAGCAGGCGGGCGGTGCCGGCGGTGAGCGTGCCGAGGCCGACCAGCTCGTCGAGGGTGAAGGTCCGCGGCCGCGGCACCCGCAGCGAGACCAGCGTCCCCGGCCGGGCGAGCGGGGCGAGCACGGCGTGCAGGCGGGTGCCGTCCGGCAGGCGGAGGTCGACGTACGGCGTGGCATCGTCGAGCCGGCGACCGCCGAGCGCCGCGAGTCGCTGGGCGAGCCGCCGCACCGCCTCCTCGTCGGGGAACCGGACGTCGGTGAGCTCGAGGCCCGAGCCGCGGTCGAGGTAGACGTGGTCGGCCCCGTTGACCAGCACGTCGGTGACGTACGGCGTGCGCAGCAGCGGCTCGAGCGGGCCGGCGCCCACGACGTCGCGGCGCAGCGCCTCGTACGTCGCCAGCACCGCGGCGTCGCCCACCGGACGGCCGCTCTCGCGCAGCGCCTGCGCCACCCGGTGCGGGGTGAGGTCCCCCGGACTGCGGGCCAAGCGGTCCCGGACCGCCTCGAGGTCGGCGAGCGGGACCGCGGCCACCTCGCTCATGCCGCCGCGCGCAGCAGGACGAGCTGGTCGAGCACCTCGGTCGCCGCGCGGCCCAGGGCCGCGCGCCGGCTGCGCACCGGCCCGAGACCGAGGTCGAGGGCCTCGCCGAGGCCGCGCTGGTCGGGCATCGTCGTGAGCACGGAGATGCCGGTCGCCCGGGACACGGCCCGCGGGTCGATGCCGGCGCCGCGCAGCACCAGCCGGACCCCGGTCGGGTCCGGGTGCCGGGCGCAGGTGCGCACGGCGGACGCGACGCCGGCGACGGTCGGCACCACGACCACGAGGAGCCGGTCGCAGCGCGCGACCACCTCGTCGACCAGCGGCCCGGCGGTGCGAGGCAGGTCGACCACGACCAGGTCGTGGCCGCGCCGGGCGGCGGAGAGCACCTCCCGTACGGCGAACGCCTGGAGGGCGGCCGGCTCGCCGGCATGCCAGGTGAGGACCCCGAGCTGCTCCCGGCGAGGCAGCGCCTCACGCAGGGCCCGCGCACTCAGCCGACCGGTCGTCTGGCACAGGCCGTCCCACCGCACGCCGTGGCGGTCCTCGAGGCCCAGGACCCGGTCGATGCCCGGACCGAGCGGGTCCGCGTCGATGACCACGGCCCGCCCGCGTCGGGCGCCCACCTGCCCGAGCGCGCAGGCGAACGTCGTGGCGCCGGCGCCCCCGCTGCCGCCGACCACGCCGACCACCAGTCCCTCGGCCGGAGCCGCCTCGCCGAGGTCGGTCAGCAGCTCGGTGAGCCAGCCCTCCGACCGGGCCACCTGGGCGACGCTCTCCGCGCCCACCGCGACCGCCACCCGGAACATCTCGTCCGGCACGGCCGCCCAGGACACGACGTACACCCGAGGTCGGCGCGGCGGCGAGATCCGGGCCAGGTCCTCGGCCATGTCCGCACCGAGCAGCACGACCGGCGCCCGCGCCCAGCCGCGCAGCGCCGCCCCGCCGTCGGAGGCGACGTCCGGCGTGACGCCGGCCGCCGCCGCGAGACGGAGCAGCTCGTCGAGCAGGGACTGGTCACGGGTGATCAACAGCGGAGCGGTCATGGGCCGATGGTTCCCGCGGCGGCGGACGACGGCACCCGGGCCGGAAGCCCTTGTGGACAAGGCGGTTCGACACGGTGCCTGTGGACGGCGAGTGGACTGCGCCCGCCTACGATGGCGCCATGGCGACCCGGTCCACCGCGGCCTTCTTCGATCTCGACAAGACGATCATCGCCAAGTCGAGCACGTTGGCGTTCAGCAAGCCGTTCCAAGCGGGCGGGCTGATCTCGCGGCGCGCCGTGCTGCGCTCGGCGTACGCCCAGTTCGTCTACCTGGTCGGCGGCGCGGACCACGACCAGATGGAGAAGATGCGGCAGTTCATGTCGCAGCTGTGCGCCGGGTGGGACGTCGCGACCGTCCGGGAGATCGTCGCGGACACCCTGCACAACATCGTCGACCCGCTGGTGTACGACGAGGCGGTCAGCCTGATCGAGGAGCACCGCCTGGCCGGGCGCGACGTGGTCGTCGTCTCGGCCTCCGGTGCCGAGGTGGTCGAGCCGATCGCCGCGATGCTCGGCGCGGACCGGGTGATCGCGACCCGGATGGAGATCGCGGAGGGCCGCTACACCGGGGGCATCGAGTACTACGCGTACGCGGACGAGAAGGCCCGCGCCATCGAGGACCTGGCCGCCGCGGAGGGCTACGACCTCGCGAGCAGCTACGGCTACAGCGACTCGGTGACGGACGTGCCGATGCTCGAGGCGGTGGGCCACGCCCACGCAGTCAACCCGGACAAGGAGCTGCGCCGGATCGCGGCCGAGCGCGGCTGGCCGGTGCTGGTGTTCACCAAGCCGGTGGCGCTGCGCACCCGGGTCCCGCTGCCGCCGGCGAAGCCCACCCTGGCCGCCCTCGCGGTGGGCGGCGTGGTGGCCGTCGGCGGGGTGCTGTGGGCCAACTCGCGCAAGCGACGGCCCAGCGCCTGACCCCCCGATCCCACCGCTCGGCGTGTCGCCGGCCGGCCCTGATCGCGCCACGGAAGTCAACCCTCGAAGGTCCTTGAACGTGCGCCGGATGAGGCGTAGACACGGAGTCAGAACTCAACAGGGCAGCACGTGATCCGGGTACCCACGCGGCGATCTACCCTTCCTACAGGGCGCTGGCCGGCCGGGACCTTCCCGCGGCAGCAGTCGGATGTTGCACGCCTGGTAGCCATCGGATTCACGTGTCAGCGACGGCACCCGGACCAATCACCTCGAACGCCGGGTGCCGTTCGCATGTCCGAGGACAGTGGACCGCGACGCAGGAGCGGTCCGCGTCGTCCGAGGAGGTCGAGGAGCGCCCGCGACCGACGCAGGAGGTCGCGACCGCGCGCCTCGAGACCCAGTCAGAGAACGGGTCTCCTCCGCCCAGGCAGCGGACCGGTGGTTCCGGGGCTCGCTGCGCTCGCACCGCAACCATCGGGAGGACGGAGCGGTCCTACTCCGCGGCCAGCCGCAGGGGGCTCGCCTCGGCGCCGGCGGCGTACGCCTCGGCGGCATAGAGCAGCCAGGAGTGCACGCCCGCGGTCCGGCCGGTCGCATAGCCGCGCAGGTTCGACTCGTACGCCGCCCGCAGCGCCAGGTGCCCGGCCTCGGGGACCACCAGCGACTTCTCGTCCACGCCCCGCGCGACCAGCACCAGCCGCTCGGTCGCCCGCGCCACGATGCCGTTGTGCGAGGCGAACGGCGCGGCCGTGGCGAGCTCGGCGTGCACGACGGCGGCGAGCACGAGCGCGGGCGCCGCGGTGTGGGCGACCAGGAGCTCCCCGACCCCGCGCAGCCGCTCGGCCGCCTCCGCGTCCCGCGGCCGGCCGCGGGACTCCTCGGGCTGGCCCGCCGAGGCGAGCGTGTGGATCCGGGCCAGCGCCTGCAGCGGGGTGCGGGACAGCGCGGGGGCCAGGCCCAACAGCTCGGTCGAGACCCGCAGGGCGTCGGCGGCCACCTCGTCGGACGCTCCGGCGCGGACCTGGGCCAGGGTCGAGGTCGATCCCTCGAGCACCGCGCTGGCGTGCGCACCGCGAAGCAGGCTCTCGGTCGTTGTCTCCGGGGAGGTCCGCCGCAGCCCGCGGTCGCGCAGCATCACGTCGATGCCGTCGCGGGCGGCGGCGTACGCCGACGGGACACCCTCGAGGGAAGCCAAGCGGGACAAGGGGTCTGTGGTCACGTGGATCACCGTATCCAGCAGGTAGCGTGGCCTCGATGAGCGACCAGCCCGCCACCTCGCCCGCGCTCTCGTTCGGGGACGTCGCCGCCGCCTACGACCGCGGCCGGCCGACCTACCCGCGCGCGGCCGCCGCCTGGGCCGTGGGCGACCAGCCGACCACCGTGCTCGAGCTGGGCGCCGGGACCGGCAAGCTGACCGAGGTGCTCGTGTCGCTCGGCCACGACGTGCACGCCACCGACCCCGACGAGCAGATGCTGGCCGTCCTCCGCGAGCGGCTGCCCGAGGTCCGCACCTCCGTCGCCGCGGCCGAGGACATCCCGGCGCCGGACGCGTCGTACGACGTCGTGGTGGCCGCACAGGCCTTCCACTGGTTCGACCACGAGCGCGCACTGCCCGAGATCGCCCGGGTCCTCAAGCCCGGCGGGCGTCTCGCCGTCGTGTGGAACGCCCGCGACGAGCGGATCCCCTGGGTGCGCAGGCTCGGCCGGATCATCGGCAGCCAGGAGCAGTCGCGCTCCGAGGGGCCGCTGGAGAACAGCACCCTCTTCGAAGCACTCGAGACCGAGTCCTTCCGCCACTGGCAGCTCGTGGATCGTGACTCGATCCGGGACCTCGTGCTGTCCCGATCGAACGTCGCGACCCTCGACGAGACGGCGCGGGCCGACAAGCTCGCCGAGGTCGTCGCCTTCTACGACGACTACGGCCGCGGGATGGACGGCATGCAGCTGCCGTACGTCGCCCGCTGCTTCCGCAGCGCCCTCGTCGCGGGTGCCGTGACGGAGGACCCCGGCGCCGGCCCGGCGGCCGAGGCGCCCGTGACCGACGGCTCCGACACCGAGATGCTGCTCATCGACTTCCGCTGACGGGAGGCGCTCGGTCAGTAGCGTCCGCGCATGAACGCCGCGCGCCCGAACCGACGCGTTCGGCTCCTGGTCGTCCTGTGCGTGGCGCTGGCCGCGGGCTCCTGTTCCGGGGACGGCGACGGGACCCGCACCGAGCCCGGCGACCACGGCAGCGAGGCCGGCCGCGCCGAGCACTGGAGCTACGACGACGTCGAGGCGTGGGAGGAGGCCTGCGCGACCGGGCGCGAGCAGTCACCGGTCGACCTCGCCGGTGCCACGAGCCGGGATCTCCCCGACCTCGGGTTCGCCTACCGGCCGGCGCCGGCCACCGTGGTCGACAACGGCCACACGGTCCAGGCGAGCGTCGAGGGGGCAGGCTCGCTCGAGCTCGACTGCGAGACGTTCGAGCTGCGCCAGCTCCACTTCCACAGCCCCAGCGAGCACCTGGTCGCCGGCGCGTCGTACGCCGCCGAGGTCCACCTCGTCCACGAGGGCACCGACGGCCGGCTGGCCGTGGTCGCGGTGCTCGTCCAGGAGGGCAGCGCCAACCCGGTGGTGGCGGCGCTGCTCGACCAGGTGCCGGCGGCGGGTGCCGAGCCCGTCGCCGCGGATGCTCCGGTCGACCCGGTGCGGGTGCTGCCGGCGGACCGGCGGGCATTCCGCTACGACGGCTCGCTGACGACGCCGCCGTGCACCGAGGGCGTGGCCTGGTCCGTGCTCGCCGAGCCGATCACGTGGTCGGCGGGCCAGCTCGCGGAGTTCGCCGAGCGGCACCCGGACTCGCACCGGCCGCCGCAGCCCCGGGACGGGCGGGTTCTGCTCCACGACGAACGCTGACACCATGTCGGCCATGACTCGCCCGTGGCGTCGCCGGCATCTCGGGACGGAGGCCGACCGGGCCACGTTCCGCACGCTGCACACGGCCTCGCTCGCCTCGCCGGCGCTGCGGGAGGGGCTGACCCGCACCAGCGCCGAGCGCAGCATCCGCCACCTGCACGACCTGCTCGGCGGCCCGGCCCTCGCGCTCACCGATACCGCCACGACGCTCGCCTGGCACGGCACCGGGCAGCACCACGAGGAGCAGTGTCCGGGGCTCGCGGTCGCGACGGTCGAGCGCGGGCGCACCCGGATGTTCGACCGCGAGGAGCTGCCGTGTGATGTGTCCGGCTGTCCGGTCCGCTCCGCGATCGTCAGCCCGCTCGTCGTCGAGGAGCGGGTGATCGGCACGCTGCAGGTCTTCCCTGCCTATGCGACCGCGGGCCTGGCCCGGGCGGCCGACGAGGTCGCCCAGTGGGTCAGCTCGCAGCTCGAGCTCGCCGAGCTCGACGCGTCCCGGAACCGGCTGATGGAGGCCGAGGTCCGTGCCCTGCGGGCCCAGATCAGCCCACACTTCATCTACAACTCGCTGGGCGCCATCGCGAGCTTCGTGCGCACCGACCCCGACCGGGCCCGGGACCTGCTCCTGGAGTTCGCGGACTTCACCCGCTACTCGTTCCGCCGGCACGGCGAGTACACGACGCTCGCCGAGGAGCTGCGCTCGGTGGAGCGCTACCTGCTGCTGGAGCAGGCCCGGTTCGGCGACCGGCTCCAGGTGACGCTGCGCATCGCGCCCGAGGTGCTCCCGGTCGCCGTACCCTTCCTCTGCATCCAGCCGCTCGTCGAGAACGCCGTCCGGCACGGCCTCGAGACGGCGGAGCGCGGCGGTCACATCCGGATCGTCGCCCGCGACCAGGGCCAGGAGTGCGTGATCGAGGTGGAGGACGACGGCACGGGCGAGGACCCCGACGTCGTACGGCGCGCCCTCGCGGGCGACGCCGCCCTCGACTCCACCGGCCTGGGCAACGTCGACGGCCGGCTCCGCAACGCCTTCGGCGACGACTTCGGCCTCGCGGTGGAGACCGCACCGGGCGCGGGCACCAAGGTCGTGGTCAGGGTGCCGAAGTTCGCTCCCGGGGTGCACGCGTGAGCGCGCCGGCGGCTCCCGTCCCGCGGCTCCGGGCGCTCGTCGTCGACGACGAGCGGCCCGCGCTCGACGAGCTGCGCTACCTGCTCGAGCGCGACGACCGCGTCCGCGAGGTGCTGACCACCGACTCGGCGACCGAGGGGCTCCGGATCCTGCGCGACCTCGACGTGGACGTGGTGTTCCTCGACATCCAGATGCCGGGGCTGACCGGCCTCGAGCTCGCGCAGGTGCTCAGCCGGTTCCGCACCCCACCCGGCATCGTGTTCGTCACCGCCCACGAGGCCCACGCCGTGGAGGCCTTCGATGTGCACGCCGTCGACTACGTGCTCAAGCCGGTGCGCGCCGACCGGCTGGCCGAGGCGGTCCGCCGGGTGGTGGCCGGCACCGACCGGGCGGCGAACGGCGACGACATGCGGGTCGCGGTGGAGCGCGGCGGCGTCACCCGCTTCCTGAACCGCTCCGACATCACCCACGTGGAGGCGCACGGCGACTACGCGCGGCTGCACACCGGCGACGGCTCCCACCTGGTGCGCACCCCGCTCGCCGCCCTGGAGGAGGAGTGGGCGGGTGCCGGCTTCGTGCGGATCCACCGGTCCCTGCTGGTCTCGCTCGCCCACGTGCGCGAGGTGCGGATGGACGCGGGCCGCTGCGCGGTCGTCGTCGGCGAGCCGCCGGTCGAGCTCGGCGTCAGCCGACGGCACACCCGGGAGCTGCGCGAGCTGCTGCTCCAGTACCGGACCGGGCCGTGAGCGAGCCGGGGGCAGCGCCCGAACGGGTCCGGGTGACCGGCCCGCCGCGCCGCCGTACCCCCGCCGCCCGCACGGCCGACATCGACGACGAGACCCTGCTGGGCGGGATGTACATGGGCTCGCTGCTGCGTGAGCAGCTCCGGCTCGCCGTCGGTGTGCTCACGGTGCTCGGGCTGACCCTGGGGCTGCTGCCGCTGGCCTTCCACCTGTTCCCGCGACTGGGCGAGGTGGAGGTGCTCGGGGCGCCGCTCGCGTGGGTGCTGCTCGGGGTGCTCGCCTACCCGACGCTGCTGCTCCTCGGCTGGGTCTACGTCCGGCGGGCCGAGCGCAACGAGCGCGACTTCGCCGAGCTGGTCTCGGAGGTGGAGGGGTGAGCACCGGGCTGGACGCCGCCCCTGGCATCGTCGCGGTGGCGGTGGTGACGATCGCGACGCTGGTCATCGGCACCTGGGGGCTGCGGTTCTCCCGTACGACGAGCGACTTCTTCGTGGCCTCGCGCACGGTCCGGCCGCGGCTGAACGCGAGTGCGATCGGCGGCGAGTACCTCTCGGCCGCCTCCTTCCTCGGCGTCGCCGGGCTGGTGCTGACCTTCGGCGCCGACATGCTGTGGTACCCCGTCGGCTGGACCGCCGGCTACCTCGTGCTGCTGGTGCTGGTCGCCGCGCCGCTGCGCCGCTCGGGTGCGTACACGCTGCCGGACTTCGCCGAGGCGCGGCTCGGGTCGCGCTCGGTGCGCGCGGTCTGCTCGCTGCTCGTCGTCGCCGTCGGCTGGCTCTACCTGTTGCCGCAGTTCCAGGGCGCCGGCATCACGCTGCGCTCGACCCTCGGGGCCCCCACCTGGGTCGGGCCGGTGATCGTCGGCCTGGTCGTGTTGGCGAACGTCACCTCGGGCGGGATGCGCAGCATCACGTTCGTCCAGGCCTTCCAGTACTGGCTCAAGCTCACCGCTCTCCTGGTCCCGGGGGCGGTGCTGCTGGTCGTCTGGGCCGGCGACTCCGCTCCGCTGCGGGCGGGCTCCGACGGGTGGTCGGTGCCCCTGGCGGCGGGCGGCAACCAGGGCCTCTACGTGACCTACTCGCTGATCATCGCGACGTTCCTGGGCACCATGGGGCTGCCGCACGTGGTCGTCCGCTTCTACACCAACCCCGACGGTCGCGCGGCCCGCCGTACGACGCTCGTCGTGCTGGCGCTGCTCGGCGTGTTCTACCTGCTGCCGCCGCTGTACGGCGCCCTCGGGCGGGTCTACGCGCCCTCGCTCGCCGAGTCCGGGCGCTCGGACGCGCTGGTGCTCGAGCTCCCCCGGATCATGCTCGACGGGCCGGCCGGGGAGGTGCTCACCGGGCTGGTGACCGCGGGCGCGTTCGCCGCGTTCCTCTCCACGTCCTCCGGACTGTCGATCGCGGTGTCCGGCGTGCTCAGCCAGGACGTGACCGGCCGCCCGTGGGCCGGCCGGCGGCTCGGCGGAGTCGCGGCGTTCCGGGTGGGGGCGGTCGTCGCGGTCACCGTGCCGTGCGTGGTGGCGCTCGCGGCGCCGAACCTCGGCGTCGCCCGGGCGGTCGGGTTGGCCTTCGCGATGGCCGCTTCGACGTTCTGCCCGCTGCTGCTGCTCGGGATCTGGTGGCGCCGGCTCACCCCCGCCGGTGCGTTGGCGGGGCTGCTGGCCGGCGGCGTCGGCAGCGGCGTCGCCATCGCGTGGACGCTCGCCACGTCCCGTCCCTCGGGCTGGGCCGACGCGCTCATGGGCCAACCCGCCGCCTGGACCTTCCCCCTCGCGCTGACCACGATGGTCGTCGTGTCGCTGGCGACCGCCCACCGGATCCCCACCCACGCCGGCCGGTTCCTGGTGCGCCTGCACACCCCCGAGACGCTCGGCCTGGACCGCAGCTGACCCAGGTAGCGCGGGGCGGCCGGGCTCAGGAGGCGACGGCCAGCCGGTAGCCGCGCTTGACGACGGTCTGGACGGTGCGAGTGCCGAGGGCCGCGCGCAGCCGGGCGACCGCCATCTCGACGGCGTGCTCGGACCCGGCCGTGCCGGAGGGCAGCATCGCCAGCAGCGCCCGGCGGGGGACCACGTTGCCGGGGTTGGCGACCAGTGCCTGGAGGACCGCGGCAGGGGCGGGGGAGAGGCGCACCTCGGCACCGTCGAGCAGCACGTCCTCGCCGTGCAGCAGCAGCCGGTGGCCGCCGACGAGTCCGATCGCCAGCCCCGAGCGCCGCACGGGCAGCTCGGTCTCCAGCTGCTTGACCATCGCGCCGAGCCGCGAGCGCTCCGGGAAGATCGTCGGCACCCCCCACATCTCGAAGGCCGCCGCGGTCACCGGCCCCACGCAGGCGGCGACCACGTCCGCCTGGAACGCCGAGACCAGCTCGTCGCGCCGACCGGTCGAGCCTGCGGCGTCCATCAGGGCCGCGACGGCCGGCGCAGAGGTGAACGTGACCGCGTCCAGCGAACGGTCGGCGACCAGGTCGACCAGCGCGAACATCGGCCCCGGGTCCTCGGCGGACACCACCCGGTAGACGGTGACCGTGGTGACCTCGGCGCCCTGCCGGCGCAGCGCGTGCGCGACCATCGACAGCGACTGGCCGTGCTCCTGCACGACGATCCGCAGGCCCGCGAGCGAGCGACCACGCAGGTGCTCGAGCACATCCTCGAAGCACTCCGACTCCGGCGCCCACAGCTCGCGCAGCCCGCGGGCCCGCAGCGCGCCGACGCTCTTCGGCCCGCGGGCCAGGATCTCCGCGGAGCCCAGGGCACGCAGCAGCCGGGGCAGCAGCCCCCAGCGCTCCGCCGCGTCGAACCAGGTCCGCATCCCGATGCCTGTGGTCGCCAGGATCATGTCCACCGGCGCGGCGAGCACCTCCTCCGTGGCCGCCCGCAGCGCCGCGTCGTCGACCCGGTTCGGGTCCAGCGACAGCGCCGGGGCCCACTCCACCGTCGCACCGCGGCGCTCGAGCAGGGTGACCTGCTCGTCGACCTTCCGGGCGGCGGTCACGCCGATCCGGAAGCCGGCGAGGGGGAGGCTGTCGGTCACGTGCTGTCCTGGTGCTCCGGTCGGGGACCGCCGACGTGCACGGTGCCGTCGATCACCCGGACGTCGTACGTCGGGACCCGGACCGCCGCGTCGTCGAGGCACTGCCCGGTGCGCAGGTCGTAGGCCTGCTTGTGCATCGGCGAGGCGACCACGGGGACGTCGCCACGTGTGCCGACGATTCCGCGGGCGAGCACCGACGCCCTGGAGACAGGGTCGTAGTTGGAGATCGCGTAGACGTTTCCGTCGTGTGTCCGGAAGATTGCGACCGCGACGCCGTCGACGAGCGCCACGACGCCGCCCTCGACCTCGATCTGGTCGAGCCCGCAGACGGTCGTGTACGTCGCCCCCGCGGCGGGCCCGGTCGACGTGCTCACCGCGGCGCTCCCACCGGGATCGTGGCGCCGAGGTCGACCGGCCCCGAGGACTCCTCCGGCACCGCCTGGTCGCGCTCGGACCGGAACGTGATGTGGGGATCCGGGGTGCCCGGGGCGTTGACGAAGGAGACGAACCGGGCCAGCTTCGCGGGGTCGTCGAGGGTGGCCCGCCATTCGTCGAAGTAGCCGGCCACGTGCCGGGCCATCGCGGCCTCGAGTTCCGAGCCGAGGCCGAGCGCGTCGTCCACGACGATCTCCCGCACCCGGTCCAGGCCGCCGTCGATCGAGTCGATCCACGACGCGGTCCGCTGCAGGCGGTCGGCGGTGCGGACGTAGTACATGAGGAACCGGTCGAGGTAGCGGACCAGGGTCTCGCGGTCGAGGTCGCCGGCGAGCAGCCGGGCGTGCGCGGGGGTGGCGCCGCCGTTGCCCCCGACGTACAGGTTCCAGCCCTTCTCGGTCGCGATCACCCCGAAGTCCTTGGCCCGCGCCTCGGCGCACTCACGCGCGCAGCCGCTCACGCCGCCCTTGAGCTTGTGCGGCGAGCGCAGGCCGCGGTAGCGCAGCTCGAGGTCGATGGCCAGCTGCACGGAGTCCTGCACGCCGTAGCGGCACCAGGTGGAGCCGACGCAGGACTTCACCGTGCGCAGCGACTTTCCGTAGGCGTGCCCGGACTCGAAGCCGGAGTCGACCAGCCGCCTCCAGATCGCGGGCAGCTGCTCCATCCTGGCGCCGAAGAGGTCGATCCGCTGGCCCCCGGTGATCTTGGTGTACAGGCCGAACTCCTGGGCGACCTCGCCGATCACGATCAGCTTCTCGGGCGTGATCTCGCCGCCGGGGATGCGGGGGACCACGGAGTAGGTGCCGTTGCGCTGGATGTTGGCGAGGTAGGCGTCGTTGGTGTCCTGAAGGGTCCGGTTCGGGCCGTCCAGGACGTGCCCGTTGAGCTGGGAGGCGAGGATCGAGGCGATCGCGGGCTTGCAGATGTCGCAGCCCCGGCCGCGGCCGTGCCCCGCGACGATGTCGTCGAAGCGGGTGTAGCCGTGCACGGCCACGACATCGAACAGCTCCTGCCGCGTGAGCGCGAAGTGCTCGCACAGGCTCCGGTCGACGACCTTGCCCTGGCTGGCGTAGTAGTCCTCGATGATCCTCTTGGTCTGGGCCTTGCAGGAGCCGCAGGTCGCGCCGGCGCGGGTACTCGTCCCCGCCGCGGCCGCGGCGAGGATGTCGCCCTTGGTGACGTCGTTGCACGAGCAGACCTGCGCCTCGTCGGGCAGCCCGATCTCGAGGACGCCCCGTCCCGTCGGGAGGATCAGGTCCTCGGGGTTGTCGGGGAGCGCGATGCCGGAGGCGACCATCGGGCGCAGCACGCCGTACGCCGACGCGTCGCCCACCAGGATCCCGCCGAGCAGCTGCCGGCCGTCCGCGGAGAGCACCAGCTTCTTGTAGACGCCCGTGACGGCGTCGGCGTACACGAGCTCCAGCGCCCCCTCGGTCGCGGCGAACGCGTCCCCGAAGGACGCGACGTCGACGCCGAGCAGCTTCAGCTTGGTGGACAGGTCGGCGCCGGTGAACGCCCCGGAGCCGCCGAGCAGCGCGTCGACCACGACCTCGGCCATGGCGTACCCGGGGGCGACCAGGCCGTACATCCGGCCGCCCGGCGCGGCACACTCGCCGATCGCCCACACGTGCGGGTCGGAGGTGCGGCAGCGCTCGTCGACGAGCACGCCGCCGCGCTCGGCGACGTCGAGGCCCGCGTCGCGGGCCAGCTGATCGCGCGGGCGGATGCCGGCCGAGAACACCACGAGGTCGGCCGGGATCGGCTCCTCGCCGGCCAGCGCCAGGCCCTCGACCCGGTCCGCCCCGAGGATCCGCTGGGTCGTCGCGCCGGTGTGCACGGTGAGCCCGAGCCGCTCGATGTGCCGCGCGAGCGTGGCGCCGCCGGCTTCGTCGACCTGCACCGCCATCAGCCGGGGTGCCATCTCCACGACGTGGGTCACCAGGCCGAGCTGGGCCAGTGCGTTGGCAGCCTCGAGCCCGAGCAGCCCGCCGCCGACGACCGCGCCGACCTCGGCGGTCGCGGCCGCCGCGCGGATCGCCTCGAGGTCCTCGATCGTGCGGTAGACGAAGCAGCCCTCCAGATCGTGGCCGGGCACGGGCGGCACGAACGGCATCGCCCCGGTGGCGAGCACCAGCTCGTCGTAGGCGATCTCCTGTCCGTCGGAGAGCACCACGGTGCGCGTCGCCGGGTCGAACCCGTCCACACTGGTCCCGAGGAGCAGCCGCACCCGCGGGTCGTCGTACTCCCCGCTCGGCAGGAACGACAGCTCGTCGGCGCCGACCTCGAAGAACGAGGTGAGCGCGACCCGGTCGTACGCCGGGCGGCGCTCCTCGCCGACCACGACGATGTCGTGGGTCTCGGTGAGGCCGCGCTCGATCGCGGCCTGCACGAACCGGTGGCCGACCATGCCGTGGCCGGCGACCAGGAGGGTCCTGCGGTGCTTCGGGCTCATCGGGGGGTTCCTTCCAGGGTGGTGCCCAGGGACGGGCCTGGCGACAGACGGGCTGCGAGCAGCTGGCGGACCGCGGCGGCACAGCCCCCGCAGCCCGTGGTGGCGCGGGTGGTCTCGCGCGCGTCCGCGAGCGAGGCGCAGGCGCGGATCGCCCCGGCGCTCACGCCCGCGCACGCGCAGACCTCCGCGTCGTCGGGGAGGTCGACCTGGGCGGCCGGACGATCGCCGATCAGCAGGTCGCCGGGCTCGCTGGCGCCGAGGACCGTGCCGCGGTCGTAGTGCTGGGTGATCAGGCCGATCCGGGAGAGGTCGCCGACCAGGGTCGCGGCGACGATCACGCCGTCGCGGACCACGAGCTTGCGGTGGGTCCCGGTGACCGGGTTGGCGACCTCGACCACCTGGCCCTCGGCGCGCTCGGGCTCGCCGAGCACGGCGACCTCGAGCCCGGTCGCCCGCAGCCGGGCGACGCTGCGGCTGCCGGCGTACGTCACGTCCTCGCCGCGCAGCTGCCGTGCCAGCAGCCCGGCCTGCTCCCACGCCGGCGGCACGAATCCGGTCACCTGTGTCCCGTGCTGGGCGCAGTCGCCGATCGCGTGGATGCGGTGGTCGCTGGTGCGCAGCCGCTCGTCGACCACGATGCCGCGGCGGACCTCCAGCCCGGCCCGCCGGGCCAGCGCGGTCGAGGGGCGGCCGCCGGCGGTGAGCACCACGAGGTCGGTCGCCAGCGTGTATCCGTTGTCGAGCCGCAGACCCTCGTCGGTCAGCCGGACGGCCCTGGCGCCGGTGTAGACGCGGGTGCCCAGCCGGCCGAGGTCGCGAGCCAGGATCGCCCCGGCCCGCGGGCCGACCTGGCTGCGCAGCAGGTGGTCACCGCCCTCGACGACCTCGGTGGCGACGCCGCGGACCGCGAGCGCCCGCGCGACCTGCAGGCCCAGCAGCCCGCCGCCGACGACGACCGCCCGGTGCGCCGCCGGGACCGCCACGTCGAGCCGCCGGCAGTCCTCCAGGCTGCGGAACGCGTGCACGCGCTCGTCGAGCCGGCCGTCCATCCGCACCAGCCCGCGGATCGGCGGGAGCGTCGGGATGCTGCCGGTGGCGAGCACCAGCCGGTCGTAGGGCACCCGGGACCGGTCGGCGAGCTCGACGTCGCGGTCCTCGCGGTGGATCTCCACGACGCGGGTCCCGAGCCGCAGGTCGACATCGCCGCGCAGCGGCATCGCGATCGCGGTCGGATCATGGGTGCCCTCCAGGACGGCGGAGAGCAGGATCCGGTTGTACGGCGGGTGCGGCTCGTCCCCGAGCAGGGTCACGTCGTGGTCGTGGAGACCGTCGGCGAGGCGGGCGGCGGCCATCCCGGCTCCGACGACGACGACCCTCATCCGGCCGCCCCCCGCCCAGCGGTGAGCAGGCAACCGAATGAGCGCCCCCAACGGTTGCGGACACACCGCCCACCCCCGCCACCCCCGGCCAGCGGTGAGCAGGTAACCGAATGAGCGCCCCCAACGGTTGCTGACCCACCGCCGGCCGGTGCGCGGCTCATGCGCGCACCGCCGCGGCGCACACCTTGAACTCCGGCATCCGGCTGGCCGGGTCGAGGGCGTCGTGGGTGAGCCGGTTGGCGCCGACCCAGTGGAAGGGCACGAACACGGTGTCCGGACGGATCGTGGCCGTCACCCGCGCGGGCACCCTGAGCTCGCCGCGGCGCGTGGTGACGACCACCTGCTGGCCGTCGTGCGCGCCGATCCGCGCCGCGAGCATCGGGTGCATCTCGACGAACGGGCCCTCGTCGGGCAGCTCGCGGACCCGCCGGGTCTGCGCGCCGGACTGGTACTGCGCGAGCACCCGGCCGGTCGTCAGGTGGATCGGGTACGACGGGTCGGTCGGCTCGGCCGGACCGCGGTGCTCGACCGCGACGAAGCGGGCGCGGCCGTCGGCCGTGGGGAAGGACTCGGCGAACAGCCGCGGGGTCCCCGGGTGGTCGGGCGACGGGCACGGCCAGAACACCCCGTGCTCGTCGCGGATCCGGTCGTAGCCGATGCCGGAGTAGTCGGCGCGCCCGCCGCTCGAGGCCCGGCCGAGCTCGGCGAAGACCTCCTCGGGATCGACGGCGAACGGCACCGGCGAGCCGAGCCGCTCGGCGAGACCGGCGATCACCTCGAGGTCGGTGCGCACCCCCTCGGGCGGGGCGACGGCCCGCTCACGCAGGATCACCCGCCCTTCGAGGTTGGTCATCGTGCCGGTCTCCTCCGCCCACTGCGCGACCGGCAGGACGACGTCGGCCTGCGCCGCGGTCTCGCTCAGCACGAGGTCGGCCACCACGAGCAGGTCGAGCGCGGCGAGCCGGGACGCCACGTGGGTGGCGTTCGGGGCCGAGACCACGATGTTGCTGCCGACCACCAGCAAGGCCCGCGGACCGCCGCCGGTGCCGAGGGAGTCGAGCAGCTCGTACGCCGAGCGGCCCGGCCCGGGCAGCGAGTCCGTGGAGACTCCCCAGACCTCGGCCACGTGGTCGCGCGCCAAGGGGTCGTCGATCATCCGGTAGCCCGGCAGCTGGTCGGCCTTCTGCCCGTGCTCCCGGCCGCCCTGTCCGTTGCCCTGCCCGGTGAGGCAGCCGTAGCCGGCGTACTGCTTGCCGGGCATGCCGAGCGCCAGCGCCAGGTCGATCCAGGCGAGCACGGTGTCGGTGCCCTGGGCGTGCTGCTCGGCGCCGCGGGCGGTCAGGACCATCACCCGCTCGGCACCGGCCAGCAGGTCCGCGCACTCCCGCAGTTGCGACGCCTGGACGCCGGCGACCCGTTCGACCCGCTCGGGCCACCATCCGGCGAGCGAGCGGCGGACCTCCTCCCAGCCGGTCGTCCGCGCGGCGACGTACTCCTCGGCGACCGCACCCGCAGCGTCGAGCAGGTGCAGCAGGCCGAGCGCGAGCGGCAGGTCGGTGCCCGGGACCGGCTGGAGGAACAGGTCGGCGCGCTCGGCGGTGGGGGTACGCCGGGGGTCGACGACGACCACGCGGCCGCCGTTCTCGCGGAGCCGGTCGAGGTGGCGCGCGGCGGGGGGCATGGTCTCCGCGAGGTTGGATCCCACGAGCACCAGCACGTCGGTGTGCTCGACGTCCGCGAGCGGGAACGGCAGGCCGCGGTCGATCCCGAGAGCCCGATTGCCGGCCGAGGCCGCCGACGACATGCACCACCGGCCGTTGTAGTCGACCTGGCTGGTGCCGAGCGCGACCCGGGCCAGCTTGCCCAGCTGGTAGGCCTTCTCGTTGGTCAACCCGCCGCCCCCGAACACCGCGACGGAGTCCGGGCCGTGCTCGTCGCGCAGGCCGCACAGCCGGCTGGCGACCAGGTCGAGTGCCTCGTCCCAGCCGGCCGCGCGGAGCTCACCCGTGGCCCGGTCCCGGATCAGCGGCGTCGTGAGCCGCTCGCGGTGGCCGCGCAGGCCGGCCGCCGTCCAGCCCTTGCGACACAGCGCGCCCTCGTTGACGGGGAACTCCGGCCACGGCCGCACCTCCAGCCGGCGGCCACCCTCGAGGCGCATGCCGCACTGGAGCGAGCAGTAGGGGCAGTGGGTCTGGGTCATCAGATCCCGGCGCCGGCGTAGCTGAGGTGCGCCTTGTGCTCGGCGGGCCTGCGCAGGTAGACCACCCAGGTGGTGGCCGCGCAGGCCAGGTAGAAGACCGTGAAGATGACGAACGCGGTCTTGGTGGCCTCCATCGGGTCGCTCACCCACGGCGAGCTGAACGTGATCGGGATCAGAAACCCGCCGATGGCGCCGACCGCGCCGATGATGCCGATCGCGGCCGAGGCCCGCTTGGTGGCGGCGAGGAGCGCGGCGGTGCGCTCCTCGGTGCCCACGGCGGTCGCCCGCTCGGCCTCGGTCCGGAAGATCGCGGGGATCATCTTGTACGTCGAGCCGTTGCCGATGCCGGTGGCAGCGAAGACGAGCAGGAAGAACCCGAGGAAGTACGGGAACCAGGACTTGTTGTCGGCGGCGATCGCCGGGTCCGCGGCAGGGTTCGGGGTCAGCTGCAGCAGCGTCCACAGCACGCCGAGGGTGCTGAGGATGATCCCGGTGAAGGCGCCGAGGGTGACCCTGGCGCCGCCGTACCTGTCGGCCAGCCAGCCACCGAGCGGGCGGGTGATCGAGCCGACCAGCGCGCCGAGGAAGGCGAAGTAGGCGAAGTAGATGCCGGTGCCGAGCGGGGCCGGCTCGGGCACCCAGAAGTTGAGCTTGATCAGCAGCGGCATCGCGGCGGAGTAGCCGATGAACGAGCCGAACGTGCCGATGTAGAGGAACGACATCACCCAGGTCTGCTTGTGTTTGAGGACGCCGAGCTGCTCCCTGGCCGAGGACCTGGCGGTCCCGAGGTTGTCCATGAAGAAGTAGGCCGCCGCCGTGGCCACGATCGCGAGACCGGCGTACACCCAGGCGGCCCGCTCGAGGTGGATGCCGCCGGGGCTGGCCTTGGCCAGGCCGAAGATCGCCGCGCCACCGACGATCAGCGGCAGGAAGAACTGGATCAGCGAGACGCCGAGGTTCCCGCCGGCGGCGTTGAGGCCGAGGGCGGCCCCCTTCTTGGCGGTCGGGTAGAAGAAGTTGATGTTCGCCATCGAGCTCGCGAAGTTCCCGCCGCCGAAGCCGGCGGACGCCGCGATCAGGCAGAAGACCCAGTACGGCGTGCTCGGATCGGTCACCGCGTAGGCGAAGCCGAGCGTCGGGACCAGCAGCAGGCCGGCGCTCACCATGGTCCAGTTGCGGCCGCCGAACCGCGGCACGGCGAGGGTGTAGGGGACGCGCAGCAGCGAGCCGACCAGGTTGGGAATCGCGACGAGGAGGAACAGCTGCTGCGGGGTGAACGTGAAGCCCTGGGCGAGCAGGAACGCCGAGCTGACGCTCCAGATCAGCCACACGGAGAATCCGAGGTGCTCGGCGAAGACCGACCAGACCAGGTTGCGACGGGCGACCTGCTGGCCGCCGTTCGCCCAGAAGTCCGGGTCCTCCGGGCGCCAGTCGTCGATCCAGCGGCCGGTCCGGCGGCGGATGGGGGACGCCTCGGCGGCGTCGGTGTGCAAGGAAGTGAGGGCCATGCCGGTCAGTCTCGGCAGCGCAGGTTTCGCGTCGCCCAGGCCGCCGTACCGGCAAGGTCAACTTGTCCTCACGACCTCACACCGCGCCCCCCGCCAACGGACGGTCGGCGTCCGCCCCGACCGCTCGTCGCGCCGGACCGACCGCTCACCGATGCGCCCGTCCCGTTGACCGCGCACCTGCCACGCACCCCTTCACCGACCCAGGGAAGGCACTCCTACCGTGACGGCGATCACATCCCTCACGGAGAAGGGTGCCCCACAGTGTCCGACCTCGATCAGACCGCCGGCCAAGCGCATCGGCACGATCCTGTCTACGACGAGCTGCACGCGTCGCCGGAGTTCAACCGGCTGCGGTCGCTCTATCGCGGCTTCGCGTTCCCGGCGACCATCGCCTTCCTCGCCTGGTACCTGCTCTACGTCGTCATGAGCAACTGGGCCACGGGCTTCATGGACACCAAGCTCAGCGGCAACATCAACCTGGCCCTGGTGTTCGGGCTGCTGCAGTTCCTGACCACGTTCGCGATCGCCTGGCTCTACGCGCGCTACATGAACCGCAACGTCGACCCGATCGCGCGGGCCCTCGAGAAGAAGTACAACGACCGGCCCGGCGGAGGTGCCCGATGAGCTCCGACACCCTGACCGCGATCCTGTTCATCGGGGTCGTCCTGATCACCATCGCCATCACGTTCTGGGCGAGCCGACAGAACAAGGGCACCGCGGACTTCTACGCCGCCGGCCGTTCCTTCAGTGGCTTCCAGAACGGCATGGCGATCTCCGGCGACTACATGTCGGCGGCGTCGTTCCTCGGCATCTCGGGCGCCATCGCGCTGTACGGGTACGACGGGTTCCTCTACTCGATCGGCTTCCTGGTGGCCTGGCTGGTCGCCCTGCTGCTGGTCGCCGAGCTGCTGCGCAACTCCGGCCGCTACACGATGGCCGACCAGCTGGCCTACCGGATGCGGCAGCGCCCGGTCCGGACCGCGGCGTCCACCTCGACCGTGGTGGTCTCGATCTTCTACCTGCTCGCCCAGATGGTCGGCGCGGGGGCCCTGGTCGCACTGCTCCTCGGCGCGGACTCCGAGGCAGCCAAGAACGCCACGATCATCGGGGTCGGCGTGCTGATGATCTTCTACGTCACCGTCGGCGGCATGAAGGGCACCACCTGGGTGCAGATCGTCAAGGCGGTGCTGCTGATGGGCGGCACCATCTTGATCACGATCCTGGTGCTGGCGAAGTTCAACTTCAACATCTCCGACCTGCTCGGCGCGGCTGCGGCCAACACCGGCAAGGGCGACGCCTTCCTCCAGCCGGGACTGAAGTACGGGATCGACACGACCGCGAAGATCGACTTCCTCAGCCTCGGCCTCGCGCTGGTGCTCGGTACGGCGGGCCTGCCGCACATCCTGATCCGCTTCTACACCGTGCCGAGCGCCAAGGCGGCGCGCACCTCGGTGTTGTGGGCGATCGGGCTGATCGGCGCGTTCTACCTGATGACGCTCGCGCTCGGCTTCGGTGCCGCGGCGCTGCTCGACACCGGTGCCGGGAGCAAGGTGGCGGCGTCCGGCGGCAACCTCGCCTCACCACTGCTCGCCGAAGCCGTCGGCGGTGGCGACGGGACCACGGGCGGCGCGGTCCTGCTGGCGCTGATCTCCGCCGTCGCGTTCGCGACGATCCTGGCGGTCGTCGCGGGCCTGACGCTCACCTCGGCGTCGTCCGTGGCCCACGACCTCTACGCGACGGTCTTCAAGAAGGGTGCGGCGACCGAGCGCGACGAGGTACGGGTGGCCCGGCTCTCGGCGTTCGTGATCGGTGGCATCGCGATCGCGCTGGCCATCCCGGCGCAGAAGCTCAACATCGCGTTCCTCGTGGCGCTGGCCTTCGCGGTCGCCGCCTCGGCGAACCTGCCCTCGCTGATCTACAACCTGTTCTGGCGCCGCTTCAACACCCGCGGTGCCACCTGGGCGATCTACGGCGGCCTGATCGCCAGCGTGGGCCTGGTGTTCTTCTCGCCGGTCGTGTCCGGCTCGGAGACGGCGCTGTTCACCGGTCAGGACTGGTCGTACTTCCCGCTCAGCAACCCCGGCATCATCTCGATCCCGCTCGGCTTCTTCTTCGGGTGGCTCGGCACCGTCACCTCCCAGGAGCCGGAGAGCGCCGCGCGGTTCACCGAGCTCGAGGTCCGGGCCTTCACCGGCGCGGGCGCCGAGCAGGCCGTCCGGCACTGACCCACCTGCATCACCCTTCGCGGGCGGGTGCCCGGCGGCCGCGGTCGCCGGGCACCCGGCCACGTCCTAGTGTGGCTCGTACCACAGTCACACAGCACCGTTCCGATCCACGCCCGACCCCCAGGAGCAGATGTGAGCGACGAGACCCTGTCCAACCTCCTCAAGGAGGAGCGCCGTTTCGAGCCGCCGGCGGAGATCGCCGCGAAGGCGAACCTCCAGGCGGACGCCTACGACCGCGCCGCGGCCGACCCGCAGGCGTTCTGGGCCGAGCAGGCCGAGCGCCTGGACTGGGACCAGCGGTGGGACCGGGTGCTGGACTGGGACGACCCGCCGTTCGCCAAGTGGTTCGTGGGCGGGCGGCTCAACGCGGCGTACAACTGCGTCGACCGGCACGTCGCGGCGGGCCGCGGCGACAAGGTCGCGCTGCACTGGGTCGGGGAGCCCCTCGACGACACGCGTGACATCACCTACGCCGAGCTGCAGGACGAGGTCTGCCGGGCGGCGAACGCGCTGACCGACCTGGGCGTCCGCACCGGCGACCGGGTCGCGATCTACCTGCCGATGATCCCCGAGGCCGTGGTCGCGATGCTCGCCTGTGCCCGGATCGGCGCCCCGCACACCGTGGTCTTCGGCGGGTTCTCGGCCGACGCGCTGGCCTCGCGGCTCGAGGACTGCCAGGCCAAGGTCGTGGTCACCTCCGACGGCGGCTACCGCCGCGGCTCGGCCTCCGCCCTCAAGCCGGCCGTCGATGAGGCCCGCGCGAAGACCGCGGCCCGCGGGCACACGGTCGAGAAGGTGCTCGTCGTACGCCGCACCGGCCAGGACGTCGCCTGGGACGATGCCGTCGACCTGTGGTGGCACGACGCGGTCGGCGGCGCCTCGAGCGAGCACACGCCGGAGTTCTTCGACGCCGAGCACCCGCTCTACGTCATGTACACCTCGGGCACCACCGGCAAGCCGAAGGGCATCCTGCACACGACCGGCGGCTACCTGGTCGGCTCGGCGTACACCCACTGGGCGGTCTTCGACCTCAAGCCCGACACCGACGTCTACTGGTGCTCGGCCGACATCGGCTGGGTCACCGGCCACTCCTACCTCGTCTACGGGCCGCTGGCCAACGGCGCCACCCAGGTGATGTACGAGGGCACACCGGACAGCCCGGAGCGCGGCCGCTGGTGGAAGATCATCCAGGACTACCAGGTCAGCATCTTCTACACCGCGCCCACCGCGATCCGCTCGTTCATGAAGCAGGGCCGCGAGATCCCCGACGGCTTCGACATGTCGTCCCTGCGGATCCTCGGGTCCGTCGGCGAGCCGATCAACCCCGAGGCGTACATCTGGTACCGCCACGTGATCGGCGACGACCGCACCCCGGTGGTCGACACCTGGTGGCAGACCGAGACCGGCGCCATCATGATCAGCCCGCTGCCCGGCGTCACCGCCGGCAAGCCCGGCTCCGCGATGACGCCGATCCCGGGCGTCTCGGCGGAGGTCGTCAACGACGAGGGCGACCCGGTCCCCAACGGCTCGGGCGGCTACCTGGTGCTCACCGCGCCCTGGCCGGCCATGCTGCGCACGATCTGGGGCGACGACCAGCGCTACCGGGACACCTACTGGTCCCGCTTCGCCAAGCAGGGCTACTACTTCGCCGGCGACGGGGCCAAGAAGGACGACGACGGCGACATCTGGGTCCTCGGCCGGGTCGACGACGTCATGAACGTCTCGGGGCACCGCCTCTCCACCACCGAGATCGAGTCCGCGCTCGTCTCCCACCCGAAGGTCGCCGAGGCCGCCGTGGTCGGCGCCAAGGACGAGGACACCGGCCAGGCGGTCTGCGCGTTCGTGATCCTCCGCGAGTCTGCATCGGATCCTGGGGCGAGCGACGGTGGCGACGACATCGTCGCCGAGCTGCGCCAGCACGTCCGCAAGGAGATCGGGCCGATCGCGACGCCGCGGCAGATCATGATCGTCCCCGAGCTGCCCAAGACCCGCTCCGGCAAGATCATGCGGCGGCTGCTGCGCGACGTCGCCGAGCACCGCGAGGTCGGCGACGTCACCACGCTCGCCGACTCCTCCGTGATGGACCTGATCGCGCAGGGCCTCGGCTCCGGCAAGTCCGAGGAGTGACCTCGGGCAAGTCGTAGCTGCGTCGACGCCCGCCCGGCGGGCCGGGTGGGGGTCGACGCGTAGGGTGGGCAGCGGTGAGCCGGGAAGTCTGGTCGGCATGTGGACCGCCGACCCCGAGGAGCCCTGTGACCGGCCGCCGCCCGACCCGCCCCCGCCTGTTCTCGCGAGGGTCGTTCCTCGAGAGCTCCCGGGTCGCCGACATCCTCCGCGCGGAGACCACCGGCGGCCTGCTGCTGATCGCCGCCGCCACGGTGGCGATCGTGTGGGCGAACACCCCCTGGTCGGCGTCGTACGCCGACCTCCGCGACCTGCGGGTCGGTCCGCAGGCGTGGCACCTCGACCTCACCCTGGGCGCCTGGGCGGCCGACGGCCTGCTGGCGATCTTCTTCTTCGTGGCCGGCCTGGAGCTCAAGCGGGAGTTCGTGGCCGGCGACCTCCGGGACCCGCGCCGGGCGGCGCTGCCCGTGGTCGCCGCCATGGGCGGGATGGCGGTGCCCGCGCTCGTCTACGTGCTGTGGAACCTCGGCGGGGACGGGGCGCTGCAGGGCTGGGCGATCCCCACGGCGACCGACATCGCGTTCGCCGTCGCCATCCTCGCGGTGATCAGCACCCACCTGCCCACGGGCCTGCGGACGTTCCTGCTGACCCTGGCGGTCGTCGACGACCTGTTGGCCATCACGATCATCGCGCTCTTCTACACCGACGAGCTGCACCTGGGCTACCTCGCGGCCGCCGCCGTCCCCCTCCTGGTCTTCGCGCTGCTGGTGCAGCGACGGATCCACCGCGGCTGGCTGCTGATCCCCCTGGCCGCCACCGCCTGGGTCCTGGTGCACGAGTCGGGCGTGCACGCGACCGTCGCCGGGGTGCTGCTCGGCTTCGCCGTCCCGGTGCTGCGCTCGGACGGCCAGGAGGGGCCCGGGCTCGCCGAGCACCTCGAGCACCTGGTCCGGCCGCTCTCGGCCGGCCTCGCCGTACCCGTGTTCGCGTTCTTCGCCGCCGGGGTCACCGTCGGGGGGTTCGACGGGCTCGTGGACGCGCTCTCCGACCCGGTCGCGCTCGGCGTCGTCACCGGCCTGGTCGTCGGCAAGACCGTCGGGATCGCCGGCTCCACGTGGTTGCTCGCGACCTTCACCCGCGCCGACCTCGACGACCAGCTGAGCTGGGTCGACGTGGTCGGCCTGGCGATGCTCGCCGGCATCGGCTTCACCGTCTCGCTGCTGATCGGCGAGCTCGCGTTCGGCAGCGGCACCCCCCGGGACGATCACGTGAAGGTGGGCGTGCTCGTCGGCTCGCTGGCCGCCACGGCCCTCGCGACAGGGGTGCTGCGGATGCGCAACCGCGCCTACCGGCGGCTGGTCGAGATCGAGGAGCAGGACGCCGACGCGGACGGGGTCCCCGACGTCTACCAGCGCGACGCCGACGAGGGGTGAGGGTTCTGTAGGGTGAGCGACATGGCGAGCAACCAGGTCCAGGCTGCACCTCCGGATGAGGGCGATCCGACCATCGGTCGTCTGGTCCACGACGCCAGCCGGGACATCTCCACGCTGATCCAGAAGGAGATCCAGCTGGCCAAGTCCGAGCTGAAGGTCAGCGTGCAGGCCGGCGGCATCGGGATCGGCCTCTTCGCGGCTGCCGGCTTCATCGCGGTCCTCGCGGTCATCATGCTGTCGGTCGCCATCGCGTACTTCATCAACTGGAACGGCGACGGCCTCGCCCTGCACTGGGCGTTCCTCATCGTCTTCGGCTTCTACCTGCTGCTCGCGGGCCTGATGGTGTTCGTCGGCATCCGCAAGGTCAAGCAGGTCCGCGCCCCGGAGCGGGCGATCGAGCAGGGCCGCGAGATCCCCAAGGCGCTCAAGGGTCGCAGCTGAGCGGATGCCGCGGCGCGGCGCGGCGGGCCAGTTTCATCGGCCGACCGATGAAACTCGACGCTGGACGATGAAGCTTCATCGTCCAGCCACGAGCTCTGTCGGCCGGCCGATGAAACTTGCAGGCCGGTTCCCCCCGTCCGCAGCCGCTGACCCGGCTCCGCTCACCCAGCACAACCGCCGGTCGACACCTGGCTCGAGCTGGTCAGGCCGGCGGCCGCGGCGGCGGAGACCTGTCCGGCGGTCAGCGCGTAGCCGGTTTCGTGGTCGGTGACCGAGGCGGCGAACACCACGCCGACGACGTCGCCGGCCGAGGACACGATCGGCCCGCCGGAGTTGCCCGGCAGGATCCGCCCGCGCAGGGAGTAGACCTCACGGATCACCGCGCCGTCGCCGTAGATGTTGGGTGAGCGGAGCCGCTGCTCGGAGCGGATCCGGGCGGGCTCCACGTGGTAGGGCCCGTCCTGCGGGTAGCCCAGGATCGCGACACCGTCGGGCGCGCCGGCGTCGCGGTCGAAGCGCAGAGCCGGCAGGTCCCCGCTGTCGAAGGAGAGCACCGCCACGTCGATGTCGGGGTTGTAGTAGACGACGTCCGCCGGGACCGACTCGTCGCCGACGATGACCTCGGGGTCGTCGATCCCGGCGACGACGTGGGCGTTGGTCATCAGCCGGTTGCCGGCGTACAGGAACCCGGACCCCTCGACACCCCGGCCACACTCGTTGGTGCCGCGGATCTTGAGGACGCTCGACCCGGCGCGCTCGACGTCGGGGTCGTTGAGCAGCCGCTTGGGGCCGGGTCCGACCTCGACGATCCGCTCGGGCGCGAACGGCTCGAGGTAGCGGGGAAAGAAGCTGGTGCCGACGACGTCGTTGAACGCCTGCAGCGCGCCGTCGGCGCTGGCGGGCATCACCTCGTCGACGTGGGAGAGCACGGTCGAGCCCCGCACCAGCGGGGTGACGCCGCCGATCCGAGACCCCGAGATCGCGACGCCGAGCGCCCAGGCGACCACGAGGACCGCCACGGCGCTGAGCATGGCGCCGCCGACCGCGTCGAGGGCGCGGGCCGGCTGCCAGGTGATCCGCTCGCGGATCCGGGCGCCGGCGAACTGGAGCACGGCCTGCCCCAGCGACGCGGACAGGATCACGATGAACAGCGCGCCCAGGGAGACCATCAGGGAGGGGTTGGCGTCACCCAGTGCGACCGGGGCCAGCCACACGCCGAACAGTCCGCCGAGCAGCAGCCCCCCGGTCGCGAAGGCACCGGTGATGAAGCCCTGCCAGTAGCCGGAGAGCGCGTAGGCGAGCACGAGCACGACCAGGAGCCAGTCGAGCAGGTTCACCCGTCCTCCTCCTCGTCCTGGTCGTCGTCCTGGTCGTCCTCGATGTCGAGGAGCCGACCGCGTCGTGGGTCAGCCTGCAGCATGTACGACGGCAGGTCGCGCAGGCGCGACTCGTCCCACGGCCGGGTCCAGCCGAGGAAGTCGAAGAGGCGGGCGATGATCCCGCCCGTGAAGCCCCAGAGGACGACGTCGTGGTCGGGGCCGATCAGGAAGCCCGGGCTCTGGTAGCCGCCCCGGGGGTGGCGGACGGTGATCCGGTGCTCGGGGTCGAGCAGCTCGCTGATCGGGACGTGGTGGATCGCGTGCACCTCGGCCTGGCTGACGATGCTCACGTCGCCGGGCTCGCGCCACCAGCCGAGAACCGGGGTGACCGCGAAGTTGCTCGGCGGTAGCCACAGCTCGGGCAGCCGGCCGAACACCTCGACCGAGGCCGGGTCCACCCCGACCTCCTCCTCGGCCTCGCGGAGCGCGGCCTCGACGGGGGTCTCGCCCGGGTCGAGCGCGCCACCCGGGAAGGAGACCTGACCGGGGTGGGAGCGCATGTCGTGGGCCCGCTCGGTGAGCAGCAGCTCGCCGCCCTGCTCGCCCGCGCCGAACAGCATCAGCACCGCTCCACGCCGGGCGTCTCCACCCGCCGGAGGGGTGAACCTGGTGAGCTGGTCGGCCGAGATGGCGGCCGCGCCGTCGCGGACCGGCACCAGCCAGTCGGGGATCACAGGTCGGTCCCGAGGTGCTCGTCGACCAGGCCGACGAGCTGGTCGACGCTGGTGATCTCGATCGCCTGCTTGTGCACGACCTTGCCGTCGGCGTCGACCAGGACGACCCAGGGCAGGCCGGGGATGGTCGGGAACGACTCGGTGCCCTCGAGGGTGGATCCGGGGTCGGCGAGCAGCGGGTAGGTGACGCCGGTGTCGCGGGCGAGCTCGAGCGCGGCCTTCGGCTGGACGTCGTTGTAGTCGATGCCGACGACGCCGACCCGGTCGCCGTACCGCTCGTGGAACTGCTGGTAGATCGGCAGCTCCTTGCGGCACGGGCCGCACCACGAGGCCCACAGGTTCACCACGACCGGACCACGGAGCCCGGCCAGGTCGACGTCGGGACCGCCGCCGAGGCAGGGCAGCGTCACGTCGGGCAGGCCGCCGTCGACCGCCGCGCCCGCGGCCTGCCGGCACGGCTCGATGCCGGCGTCCGCGCGGATCGCGCGCAGCTCGGGGGTGTCGACGTCGACCTTGGCCTGGCCGGGTGGTTTCGGCAGGTCCGCGGAGCCGCACGCGCCCAGCACCAGCACGGCCGCGGCGAGCACGGCCGGGAGGAGTCGCCTCATGCCCTGCCCTCGGTCTTCACCAGCTTCGCCGCGGCGGCCGGGTCGGTCGGCCCCTCGCCGTACGCCGGGCACCAGCGCGCGACCGGGCACGCCCCACAGGCGGGGTTGCGGGCGTGGCAGATCCGCCGACCGTGCCAGATCAGGTGGTGGCTGAGCATCGTCCAGTCGCGCTTCTCGAACAGGGCGCCGACGGCGTGCTCGACCTTGACCGGGTCGGTCTCCTCCGTCCAGGCGAACCGGCGGGACAGCCGACCGAAGTGGGTGTCGACGGTGATGCCGGGGATGCCGAAGGCGTTGCCGAGCACGACGTTCGCGGTCTTGCGCCCGACGCCGGGCAGTTGCACCAGGTCGTCGAGCCGGGGCGGCACCTCGCCGCCGTGGCGCTCGACCAGCGCGGCGCTCAGCTTGAGCAGCGACTCGGTCTTGGCACGGAAGAAGCCCAACGGCCCCACGATGCCCTCGAGCGTCGCGCGGTCCGCGCCGGCCATCGTCCTCGCGTCGGGGTAGGCCGCGAACAGGGTGGGCCGCACCGCGTTGACCCGCTTGTCGGTGGTCTGCGCCGACAGCACGGTGACGACGAGCAGCTCGAAGGGGTTGTCGAAGTCCAGCTCGCACCTGGCATCGGGGTAGGTCTCCGCGAGCAGCCGGTCGATCTTGCGGGCGCGCCGGACCAGACCGGTGCGGGACTCGGGGACTGCGGGCACGGGCCCAAGGGTACGGCGAGGCACCGACCACCCGGTGGTCGGTGACCGGACAGCGCACCCCGACATACGCCGGACGGTTGTTCCTGTGACCTTTTCCACTGGATAGGATCAATGCGGAACCCGTGTGCTGCGGGCCATCTCACGAGGAGGATCCCGTGGACAACGACGTACTCCGTCAGGCGCCGCTCTTCAGCGCGCTCGACGACGAGGCCGCCACCGCGCTGCGCGCGTCGATGACGGAGAGCAAGCTGCGCCGCGGCGACGTGCTGTTCCACGAGGGCGACTCGGGCGACAAGCTCTACATCGTGCTCGACGGCAAGGTGAAGCTCGGCCGCACCTCCTCCGACGGCCGCGAGAACCTCCTGGCGATCCTCGGCCCCGGCCAGATGTTCGGCGAGCTCTCGCTCTTCGACCCTGGCCCGCGCTCGGCCACCGTCACCGCCGTCACCGACGCGACCTTCGCGTCGCTGTCCCACGAGGACCTGCTGCGCTGGCTCGAGGGGCGCCCGGTGGTGGCCCGTGGCCTGCTCACCCAGCTCGCCGGCCGGCTGCGCAAGGCCAACGACGTGGTCGCCGACCTGGTGTTCTCCGACGTCCCCGGCCGGGTCGCCAAGGCGCTGCTCGACCTCGCCGACCGGTTCGGCCGCAGTGCCGACGACGGCGTCCACGTCCACCACGACCTCACCCAGGAGGAGCTGGCCCAGCTGGTCGGCGCCTCGCGTGAGACCGTCAACAAGGCGCTCGCCGACTTCGCCTCCCGCGGCTGGCTGCGCCTCGAGCCCCGCTCGGTCGTGATCATGGACGTCGAGCGCCTGGGCCGCCGCGCCCGGTAGGGCCCGGGTCGGTTTCCCCGGT
Source organism: Nocardioides sp. JS614 (assembly GCF_000015265.1). NCBI lineage: Bacteria > Bacillati > Actinomycetota > Actinomycetes > Propionibacteriales > Nocardioidaceae > Nocardioides > Nocardioides sp. JS614. The sequence continues at coordinate 361,252 of NC_008699.1, read as the reverse complement.
GAACCGGGGAAACCGGAACTGTTGGGCCGAAACTTCGGGCCAGAAGTTCCAACATCCCCGGTGAACCGGGGAAACCGACCCTGGCGGCCACGCCGTCAGCGCGGCTCGGCCAGGTAGGCCAGCTGCGCCCGCACGGACAGCTCGGCGGCACCCCAGAGCACCGGGTCGACGTCGGCGTAGACGATCTCGACCACCCTGCGGGGCAGCTCCTCGGCCGCGATCCCCTCGGGACGGTGCGCGGCCTGCAGCGTCTCCACCGCGGCGCGCACCTGCTCGAGCCGCTCCTGGCGGTGGGCGAGGTAGTGGTCCAGGGCGCCGAGCGCGTTGACGATGACCGGGCCGTGGCCGGGCCAGATCGACGCGACCTCGTGCGCCTCGGCGAGCGCGTGCAGCCGGTCGAGCGAGCCGAGGTAGGCGCCCAGCTGGCCGTCGGGGTGCGCGACGACGGTGGTTCCGCGGCCGAGCACGGTGTCTCCCGTGAGCACCGCCCCCTCCGCGGGCAGCAGGAAGGACAGCGAGTCGGCGGTGTGCCCCGGCGTGCCGACCACCCGGATCTCCAGGCCGTCGACGGCGACGACGTCTCCGTCGCCGAGCCCCTCGGCGCCGAGGCGGTACGCCGGGTCCAGGGCCCGGACGCCGCACCCCACCCGCTCGGCGAACGCCCGTGCCGCCTCGGCATGGTCCGCGTGGTGGTGGGTCAGCAGGACCACGCCGACCTCGCCGGCCTCCGCCGCGATCGCGTCGAGGTGGGCGGGGAGGGCCGGGCCCGGGTCCACGACGACCGAGCGGCGCGCCCCGGGTTCCCGCAGCACCCAGGTGTTGGTCCCGTCGAGGGTCATCGGGCCGGGGTTGGCGGCGAGCACGCACCTACCCCGCGCCCCGAAGGCGCCGCCGGCCCAGGCCGCGTCGGGCGCCACGTCAGGCGCCGCGGTGCGCGGCCAGGATCGAGCGGTGGTGGGCCGGCACGGACAGCGTCCAGCCCTCGCCGTCGAGCGGCTCGACGACGGGGGTGTGCATCTCCACCACCCGGCCGTGCGCCGCCACGATCACCTCGTCCGGGGTGGCGAGCTGCGCGACCTCGAGCGAGGTGAGATACGTCGGCGGCATCATCAGCATCTCGCCGCGCTCGGCCTGGGCCACCGCGTCGGCTGCCGGCAGCCAGGTCACTGACTCGGACTCGGTCGAGACGTCCCGGGTCCGCTGCCCCTCGGGCAGCAGCGCGACGAAGAACCAGGTGCGGTAGCGCTTCGGCTCGAAGGCGGGGGTCAGCCAGCCGCCCCAGACACCGAGCAGGTCGGTGCGCAGCACCAGGCCCCGTGCGGAGAGGAACGCGGTCATCGCGAGCTCCCGCGACTCCAGGGCGTGCCGGTCGGCCTCCCAGTCCTCGCCCGTGGTGTCGGCGACGACCTCATCGGCGGACGGCCCGGCCAGCAGGACGCCGGACTCCTCGAAGGTCTCGCGCACCGCCGCGCACACCAGCGCGCGCGCCATCTCCTCGTCGCAGCCCAGGCGCTCGGCCCACTCGGCAGGCGCGGGACCGGCCCAGGCGACGGTCGTGTCGAAGTCGCGGGGGTCCACCCCACCGCCGGGGTACACGCACATGCCCCCGGCGAACTCCATCGTGGTGTGCCGGCGCAGGTAGTACACCGCCGGACCGTGGTCGGAGGGGCGGACCAGGATCACGGTGGCCGCGTCCCGGGGCTCGGCCGGGTCGCGCCTGCCGTCGTCGTACTCGCGGGCGAGCTCGACGATCTGCTCCGGGAGCGGGATCGGCGGGATCGGGATCCTCACGGCGCCGGTCTCACGAGGCCACCCGCACCACGATCTCGACCTCGACGGGCGCATCCAGCGGCAGCACCGGCACGCCGACGGCGGAGCGGGCGTGCGCGCCCCTGTCGCCGAACACCTTCCCGAACAGCTCCGAGGCGCCGTTGGCGACCTGTGGCTGGCCCGTGAAGTCGGGGGTCGACGCGACGAAGGCGACGACCTTGACGACCTGGGCGACCCGGTCGAGGTCGCCCACCATCGACTTCACCGCCGCGATCGCGTTCAGCGCACACTGCTGCGCGCACAGGGCCGCCTCCTCGGGGCTCACCTCGCCGCCGACCTTGCCGGTCACCATCAGCTCACCGTCGCGCATCGGCAGCTGCCCGGAGGTGAACACCAGGTCGCCGGACACCACGGCGGGCACGTACACCGCCACCGGCTTGGCCACGTCCGGCACCGCCAGGCCGAGCTCGGCGAGCCGCTCCTCCGGGGACGTCATGCGAGCGGCCGCTTGAAGAAGCCGACGAGGTTCTCCGGGTTCGGGCCGGGAGCGACCTGCACCAGCTCCCACCCGTCGGCGCCGAAGTTGTCCAGGATCTGCTTCGCCGCGTGCGTCAGGATCGGGGCGGTCAGGTACTCCCACTTGGTCATGTCCGGCACCCTACTCGGGGCGTTGGACGTGGCCACCCGGGGACGGACGCGACCGGCAGGACCCGGGCATCGGCGAGGGTCGGGCCGGGCGGCTGGTGGTCGAGGCGGCTCAGGCGGTGGACTCGAGCCCGCGGTGCGGGCGGCGGGCCGGCATCGTGCGACGGGCGGCGTACCGCGCCGCGACGGCGCTGGTGTAGGCGAGCCGGCGCCGGGCGGCCACGCCCGCAGGATTGGGGTGGGGCTTGGGCAGGTGCGGGTCGAAGGCCTCACCCAGTGCGTCGCGCAGCAGCGCGAGCGCCTCGGCGCGGACCTGCGAGACCCGCGACTCGGTGACGCCGAGCTCGGCGGCCAGCTCGGCCATCGGGCGCTCCTCGAGGAAGTAGCCGCGCACCACGAGGCGCATCCGCTCCGGGAGCTCCTCGACGGCGTCGGCGAGGTAGCGCACCCGCTCGAGGTGCACGGCCCGCTCCTCCGGGCCCGCCTCGCGGACCGGCAGGATCTCGGCCAGCCCCTGCTGGGCGCCGGCGTCGAGGGGCAGGACGGTCCCCCGGGCAGCCTCCGAGTCGACCCGGTTGACCTCGTCGAGGGTCATCCCGAGCGCGGCCGCGACCGCCTCGTCGTCGGGGAACTCGCCGAGCGTCGCGGCCAGGCGGGCCCGCGCCTCCTCGATCTCCCGGGCCCGGCGGCGCACCGAGCGCGAGGCCCAGTCCACCGAGCGCAGCTCGTCGACCATCGCGCCCCGGATCCGCGGCATGGCATAACGGGCGAACGGGACCCCGCGCTCGGGGTCGAAGGACCGCGCGGCGGCCACCAGGGCCAGGAGGCCGGCCGAGCGCAGGTCGTTGCGGTCGACGTACGACGGCACTCGCGCGAGTGTCTCGTACACCACGTGCGTCACCAGCGGTACGTGCTCCACGGCCAGCCGGTCCGCCTCGGCGGATCCGGGTCGCGGGCCGGGCCCGCTGGTGGCCGCGGTGGGCGTGTCGGGCTCGTTGACCTCCGGATCGGTCATGGTGCGCTGCTCTCCTGGGGAAGGCGATGGCGGCTCACGCCGTTGTCATCTCGGGCTTCGGCGCTCCCGACGACGACCTTGAGGCCGCCTAGACCTGTGCCCGCAGATCACCCAAACCCGAGCGCCGCCGGGCCGACGGCGCTAGTGCGGGACCCGCGATCCGGCCCTCGACCGCAGGCGCGGGCCGGATCGCCCGCGGGCGCGATCAGGCGGAGGTCCGCTGCTCCTCCCGGGGCGCGCGCACGGGGCGGGCGGCGTAGCGGGCGGCGACGGTGCGGGCGTACGACGCTGCCCGGGTGCTCGTGACGGGACCCGCGTCGGCGGAGGGCCCGAAGGCCAGCGCCAGCGCATCGCGCAGCAGTCCCAGCCCTTCGACCAGGAGCTGGACCGCCCGCGCCTCGCTGGCGCCGACCTGGGCAGCCACCGCGGCCATCGGCCGCTGCTCGACGAAGTAGCCGCGCACGACGAGCCGGAGTCGTTCGGGGAGCTCGTCCAGGGCGGCCTCGACGTACTCCCGGCGCTCGTCGCGCCGATCAGGGTGGGCGGGACGCGTGGTGCCGCCCACGACCGCGGGGCTCCCCTCCTCGGCCTCGGCCGGATCGTGGTCGACGTCCAGCACGCGCGCGGCCGCCCCGGCGTCGGGCAGGTCGGCGAGGGCGGCGAGGAGCCGGGCCCGGGCCGAGGCCGCGTGGCGGGGGTGCTCCGCCCGCGCCGCCCAGTCGATCGCGCGCAGCTCCTCGACGAGGGCGGCGCGGATCCGGACCGAGGCGTGCTCGGCGAAGGGGCGCTCCACCGTGGGCTCGCGCGCCGCAGCCAGGAGGGCGTCGACCCCGACGGCGAGCAGGTCGTGACGATCGACGGCTGCCGGCACCCGCCTCAGCGTGTCGTACACCAGATGGGCCACCAGCGGCAGATGATGGGCGGCGAGCCGGGCCGGGTCGACGGTCGGGGCGGGTCCAGGGGCGTTGATCGTCACCCGACAAGTGAGGCATAAACGGGCACGTTCGGGCAAAAAAACAACACCGATTTCGTCCGATATGAAGGTAAAACTTTGCCGGGTGGCCCGTCCGGGCTATTCCGGATGACCCGACCCGTAGTCGCGTGACGTCCGCACCGTAGTCCGCTCGGGCGGGCCCGGCATGGCCCGCTCGGCACGGTCACGAAAACGATGTCGACCGGGTGGGTGGTCTCGCGGGCTAATCCCCCGGGTTTGGCGTCATGACCGGTCCGGATATGAGTCACTACTCCCGTGAACTCGGGCCGTTCGACCCCCATGACAATCGCGGAGCGCGACCAGCTCGCCGTCCAGCACGTGCCGCTGGTGGCGCACCTGGTGCGCGAGACCATGGCGCGGGTGCCGTCGTACATGGACCGCAACGACCTGCACTCCGCAGGCCTCCTCGCGCTCGTCCAGGCCGCCCGCGCCTTCGACCCCGAGCGCGGGGTGCCGTTCGCCGGCTACGCCTCCACTCGGATCCGCGGCGCGCTGGTCGACGAGCTGCGCTCGGTGGACTGGGCCTCGCGCTCGGTGCGCCGCCGTGCCCGGGAGATCGAGGCGGCACGGGCCCGCCTGGCCGCGACCTTGGGTCAGTTCCCCGACGACGCCGCGGTCGCCGAGGCCCTGGGGATCACCCCGGAGGAGATCGGCAAGGCCGACTCCGAGGTGGCCCGGGCCGTGGTGCTGCCGCTCGACGCGGGCCCGAACGCGGGGTTCGTCGAGAGCCTGGCCGGTCGCGACCCCGGCCCCGAGGAGGAGGCGCTGCACGCCGAGCGCGCGCAGTACCTCGCGGCCGCGATCGAGGAGCTTCCCGAGCGGCTGCGCCACGTGGTGCGCGGCTACTTCGTCGCGCAGCGGCCGATGGCCGAGCTGGCCGCCGAGCTCGGGGTCAGCGAGTCTCGGATCTCGCAGCTGCGCGCCGAAGCACTGGTGCTCCTGCGCGACGCCCTCGCCGAGGCCTTCGAGCCGCACCTGGCCGCGCCGCACCCGAACCCCGACGGTGTCGCGGCTCGGCGCCGGCTCGCCTACACCAGCGCCGTCGCCGCCCGGTACGCCGCCCGCCGGACGATGCCCGCCGCCCGCGTCCGCGAGGGGCTCAGCTCGATCGCCTAGAGCGTGGAACCGGGGCGGCCGGCCGATGAATCGGGAGTGCTACCCGTCGAATCGGGGTTTCCGTCGGTCGGTTCGCCCGACTCGACCGCCAGAAGTCACGACTCGACGTTCGCCGCGACCAGCTCGGGCTCGGTCTTCTCGCGCACCTCGTCGAGGCTGACCCCCGGGGCGAGCTCGACCAGCTCCAAACCCTCACGAGTCACGTCGATGACGGCGAGGTCGGTGATGATCCGCTGGACCACGCCCTTGCCGGTGTAGGGCAGCGAGCACTCCTCGACGATCTTGTAGGAGCCGTCCTTCGCGACGTGCTCCATCAGCACGATCACCCGCTTCGCGCCGTGGACCAGGTCCATCGCGCCGCCCATGCCCTTGACCATCTTTCCGGGGATCATCCAGTTCGCGATGTCCCCGGCCTTCGAGACCTGCATCGCGCCCAGGATCGCGGCGTCGATCTTCCCGCCCCGGATCATCCCGAAGCTGGTGGCGGAGTCGAAGAACGACGCCCCCCGGCGCAGGGTGACCGTCTCCTTGCCCGCGTTGATCAGGTCCGGGTCCTCCTCGCCGTCGAACGGATAGGCGCCCACGCCGAGGATGCCGTTCTCGCTCTGCAGGACCAGCTCCACGTCGTCGCCGACGTAGTTGGGCACCATCGTCGGCAGCCCGATCCCGAGGTTCACGTACGACCCGTCGGAGAGCTCCGAGGCCGCCCGCGCCGCCATCTCCTCACGACTCCAGCTCATCCGCGTGCCCTCACCGTCTTCTTCTCGATCCGCTTGTCCGCGGCCTGCTCCGGGGTCAGCTCCACCACCCGCTGCACGAACACCCCCGGGGTGTGCACCTGGTTGGGGTCGAGCTCACCCGGCTCGACCAGGTGCTCGACCTCCGCGATCGTGACCCGCCCGCACATCGCCGCCAACGGGTTGAAGTTGCGAGCCGAGTCGCGGAACACCAGGTTGCCGTGGCGGTCGCCCTTCCAGGCCCGCACCAGGCCGAAGTCCGCGACGATCGCGTGCTCGAGCACGAACTCCTTGGGCCCCTCCGCGGTCTCGAAGACCTGGGTCTGCTTGGCCGGCGAGGACTTCACCACCGCCCCCTCGGCGTCGTAGCGCCACGGCAGCCCGCCCTCGGCCACCTGGGTGCCCACGCCGGTCGCGGTGAAGAACGCCGGGATCCCCGACCCGCCGGCACGCATCCGCTCCGCGAGCGTGCCCTGCGGGGTCAGCTCCACCTCCAGCTCGCCGGAGAGGTACTGGCGGGCGAACTCCTTGTTCTCCCCGACGTACGACGCCACCACCCGCCGCAGCCGCCCGGCGCCGAGGAGCAGGCCCAGGCCCCACCCGTCCACGCCGGCGTTGTTCGAGACCACCTCCAGGTCCTGGGTGCCGCGGTCGAGCACCGCCTGGATCAGCACCGAGGGGATCCCGCACAACCCGAACCCACCGACGGACAGCGTCACCCCGTCCGGGATGTCCGCCACCGCGGCTGTCGCCGACGCCACCACCTTGTCCACGCCAACTCCTCCTCCCCCGGGACCAGCTGTGACCCGGGTCTCGTCGATCCTAGGGCCCCCTGCGTCTCATCTAGGCTCAGCCCCATGGCTCCGCCGACGACCACGCCGACGACCACCCCCGACTGGTCGCGCGTACGGCTGCACGTGGTGACCGGCAAGGGCGGCACCGGCAAGTCGACGGTCGCCGCAGCACTCGCACTGGGCCTGGCCTCCCAGGGCCAGCAGGTGCTGCTGTGCGAGGTCGAGGGGCGGCAGGGGATCGCCCGGATGTTCGACGTCGACCCGCTGCCCTACGAGGAGCGTCGGATCGCGACCGGGCTGCACCACGACGGCCGACCACCCGGCGTCGTGCACGCGCTGCACATCGACGCGGAGTCCGCGCTGCTGGAGTACCTCGCGATGTACTACAAGCTCGGCCGCGCGGGTCGCGCACTCGACCGCTTCGGCGTCATCGAGTTCGCGACCACGATCGCTCCGGGCGTCCGCGACGTACTGCTCACCGGGAAGGTCTTCGAGGCGGTGCAGCGCAACAGCCGCAACCGCAACGCCACCCGGTACGACGCCGTCGTGCTGGACGCCCCGCCGACCGGGCGGATCACCCAGTTCCTCAACGTGAACGAGGAGCTGGCCGGGCTTGCCAAGGTCGGGCCGATCAAGGGCCAGGCCGACACCGTGATGACGTTGTTCCGGTCACCACGGACGCTGGTTCATCTCGTCACGGTCCTCGAGGAGATGCCTGTGCAGGAGACCGCCGACGGGATCTCCGAGCTGCGTGCCGCCCGGTTGCCGGTCGGCGCGGTCATCGTCAACCAGGTGCGGCCCCGGGACATCACGCCCGCGGACCTCGAGGCCGCCGTCGCCGGCCGCCTCGACACCGCGCGGATCGAGGCCGACCTGGACCAGGCCGGCGTGACCGGGGGGACCGCGCTGGTGGAGGGGCTGATCGCCGAGGTCCGCGACCACGCCGAGCGGCGGGCCCTGGAGGACGCGCAGCGCGCGGTCGTCGACTCCTTCGGGTTGCCGACGTACGAGCTGCCGCGGCTGACCAGCGGCGTCGACCTCGGCGGCCTGTACGAGCTGGCCGCCGACCTGAAGAACCAGGGGCTGGCGTGAGCACCGCCCGCAAGACCCGCACCCGCACCCGGGTCGGCCCGCTCGCGACCGCCCCGACCGCGGCGCCCGCCCTCGACGTCGACGCCCTTCTCGACGACCGCGGCACCGGGATCATCGTGTGCTGCGGCTCGGGCGGCGTCGGGAAGACGACGGCGTCGGCGGCGCTCGCGCTGCGCGCCGCGGAGCGCGGCCGCCGCGTGGTCGTGCTGACGATCGACCCCGCCCGGCGGCTGGCGCAGTCGATGGGCATCGAGCAGCTCGACAACACACCTCGGCCGGTCACCGGGTTGCGGACGAACGCGAAGGGCAACCGCAAGGGCGGCGGCCTCGACGCGATGATGCTGGACATGAAGCGCACCTTCGACGAGGTGGTCGAGAGCCAGGCCAACCCCGAGAAGGCGCGCCTGATCCTGGACAACCCCTTCTACATCGCACTCTCGAGCTCGTTCGCGGGGACCCAGGAGTACATGGCGATGGAGAAGCTCGGCCAGCTCCACGCCGACGCCCGGCGCGACGGCACCTACGACCTCATCGTCGTCGACACCCCGCCCTCGCGTTCGGCGCTCGACTTCCTCGACGCGCCCGAGCGGCTGTCGAGCTTCCTCGACGGGCGCTTCATCCGGCTGCTGCTGACACCGGCTCGCGGCCCGGCCCGGATGATGACCGCCGGGCTCGGGCTGATCACGAACGCCCTCAACCGGATCCTGGGCACTCAGGTGCTGCGCGACATGCAGACCTTCGTCGCCGCGTTCGACACCCTGTTCGGCGGGTTCCGGGTCCGGGCCCAGAAGACGTTCGAGCTCCTGCAGGCCGACGGCACGGCGTTCCTGGTGGTGGCCGCGCCCGAGCCGGACGCGTTGCGCGAGGCGGCGTACTTCGTCGAGCGGCTCAGCGAGGACGACATGCCGCTGGCCGGGCTGATCGTCAACCGCGCGACGCCGGTGCCACCCGGGTCCCTGTCGGCGGACGAGGCAATGGCCGCCTCGGAGCGGCTGCGCAAGCAGGACCCGGACTCACTGACCGCCGGGCTGCTGTGCCTGCACGCCGACCAGACCCGGATCGTCGAGCGCGAGGCGCTGCTGCGCGACCGCTTCGCCGCCGCCCACCCGCAGGTGCCCACGGCGGTGGTGCCGGCGCTCGCCGGCGACGTCCACGACCTCGACGGGCTGCGTCGGGTCGGAGAGCTGCTCGCGCGGAGCGGGTAGCCGCGCGGCCACCGGGTCTCAGGTGTCAGCTGAGCTGCTCGGTCTCGACACGCCGGTCGCTAGCTCGCAGGCTCGGTCGCGCGGCTCGCTCGACCACCATCGGCAGGTCCGCTGACGCGGCCCCGCTAGACGCCGACGGGCCTGGCGACCGGCTTGCTGCCGATGGCCGGCGTGCCCTGCTCGCGGGCCGCCTCGAGCACCGCACGCCAGGATGCGTTCGGCCGGCGCCGCAGGAGCGCTCGGCGCTCGCGCTCGGTCATGCCCCCCCAGACGCCCCACTCGATCTGGTTGTCCAGCGCCTCGGCCAGGCACTCGGTGCGCACGGGACAGCCCGCGCACAGCTGCTTGGCCTTGTTCTGCTCCGCCCCACGCACGAACAGCTGGTCCGGTTGCGACTCACGGCACGCGGCCATGGGCGCCCAATCCTCAACCCACATGATGATGTCCCCACATCAGTCCGAGATAGGCGGCGTCCCCATGACGCCTACCCGGGATGAATCCCCTCAGTAAAGAAGTTAAGGAACAAATCAGGCGGAGGGCAGACACATCCGGCCCACTCCGCATAGTCCGAACTAACTAGTCATCTCGTGCTACGACTGGGTTCGGGTGCGCGTGCTCACGTACCCTGGTCGGCATGCCCGTGCCGCGCGACGAACGCCTGCCCGCCTCCCGGGTCGCCTCCCACCTGGCCGTGATGCTGGTCGTCGCCGCGGTGATGGGCGTCGTGGTGGCCGGGCTCGCCATCCCGTTCGCCGGGGTCCTCGGCGTCGGCGCACGCCAGGTCTCCGAGGCGATGGACAACCTGCCCGCCGAGCTGCAGACCGACCCGTTGCCGCAGAAGACCAGGCTGGTCGACGCCGACGGCGACGTGATCGCCACCCTGTACGACGAGAACCGGGTCAACGTCTCGCTCGGCCAGATCTCGCGCACGATGGTCAAGGCGATCGTCGCGATCGAGGACTACCGCTTCTACGAGCACGGCGCCCTCGACCTCAAGGGCACCCTCCGGGCCCTGATCACCAACCAGGCCAGCAACGGCGTCGTGCAAGGTGGCTCGTCGATCACCCAGCAGATGGTGAAGATGACGCTGCTGACCCAGGCCAAGACCAAGGCCGAGCGTCAGGAGGCCACCGACGACACCTACGCGCGCAAGCTGCGGGAGCTGCGCTACGCGATCGCGTTCGAGCAGAAGTACTCCAAGGACTGGATCCTCGAGCGCTACCTCAACATCGCCTACTTCGGCGACGGCACCTACGGCATCCAGTCCGCCGCGCGCCACTACTTCAACGTCAACGCGAAGAACCTGGACCTCCGTCAGTCGGCGATGCTGGCCGGCCTGGTGAAGAACCCCACCGGCTACGACCCGACCAACTCCCCCGACCGCGCGCTCGAGCGGCGCAACGTGGTCCTGGACCGGATGGCCGAGCTCAACGTGATCAGCCGGCAGAAGGCGGACCGCACCAAGGACCTGAAGCTGGGCCTGCACGTCGTTCCTGCCAAGAACGGCTGCCTCTACTCGCGGGCCCCGTTCTTCTGCGACTACGCGACCAACTGGCTGCTCCACGACCCCGAGCTCGGGGAGACCGTCGCCGAGCGCAAGCAGCTGCTCAAGACCGGCGGCCTGACCATCCGGACCACCGTCGACATGCGCGACCAGCAGGCCGCCGACACCGCCGTGCGGGACCACGTCGACAAGGGCGACCAGGCGGTCGGCGCGCTGGCGATGGTCGAGCCCGGCACCGGCGACGTCAAGGCGCTGGCGCAGTCGCGGCCGATGGGTCGCAGCGAGGCGGCCGGCGAGACGTTCCTCAACTACACGGTGCCGACGAGGTACGGCGACTCCGCCGGCTTCCAGGCCGGCTCGACGTTCAAGCCGTTCGTGCTGGCCGCCGCCGTCAACCAGGGCGTCCCCCTGAGCACCACGTTCAACGCGCCGCAGGAGATGACGCTGCCGCAGGACGAGTTCGCCAACTGCGAGGGACAGCCCGGCTTCGTCGGCGAGTGGAAGGTGGCCAGCTCCACCACGTCGGGGTCGATGGACGTCTACCGCGGCACCCGCGAGTCGGTGAACACCTTCTACGCGATGCTCGAGCGGGTCACTGGGGTGTGCGAACCGTTCCAGATCGCGAAGGCGCTCGGCGTCGAGCTCACCGACCCCAAGGGCGACGAGCACGGGTACGGCGCCGAGCGGGTGCCGACGTTCACGCTCGGCATCGCCAACGCCAGCCCCCTGGAGATGGCCGAGGCCTATGCCACCTTCGGTGGCCGCGGCGTGCACTGCGACTCGCGACCGGTGACCGCGATCGAGGACTCCAACGGCACCGTCATCCAGGAGTACCCCTCGCACTGCACTCAGGCGCTCCCGCAGGCGACCGCCGACGCGATCAACGACGTGCTGCGCGGCGTCCAGGAGCCCGGCGGCTTCGGCTACGACATCGGCGGCACCGGCCTGAGCGTGCCCTCGGCCGGCAAGACCGGAACCACCCAGGACGGGAAGTCCGTGTGGTTCGTCGGCTACACCCCCCAGATCTCGACCGCGGCGATGATCGCCGGCGCGACCAAGCAGGGCCAGCGACCGATGGCGCTCGCCGGCCAGGTGATCGGCGGCAACTACATCTACTCCGTCTCCGGCTCCGGTTTCGCCGGGCCGATGTGGGCCCAGGCGATGCACGTCGTCGACGACAAGCTCGACTACGAGGACTTCGTGGCCCCCTCGGCGACCCAGGTGCAGGGTGTGATGACCACGGTCCCGACCACCTCGGGCATGTCGGTCGACCAGGCCATCAGCACCCTGAAGGCTGCCGGCTTCAACGCGATCGAGGGCGGCACCGCCGCGTCCGGGAACCCGGCCGGGACGGTCGCCTACACCGCGCCCGCGGAGGGCTCCTCGGCCCCCGAGGGCTCGGTCGTCACCGTGTACGAGTCCACCGGCGTGGCACCGCCCCCGCCCCCGGGACAGGGCGGTGGCGGTGGCGGTGGCGGTGGCCCCGGCAACGGCGGTGGCAACGGGCACGGCGGCGGAAACGGGCACGGCAACGGCGGTGGCCGCGGCCGCTGACGCGGTCAGGCCGCCGGGGCGGGCGCGGGTCAGGACGCGCCGAGCTGGCGGCGTACCTCCGCGGCCACGACACCACCGTCGGCGCGGCCCTTGACCTGGGGCTGGATCATGCCCATGACCTTGCCCATCGCCCTCATGCCCTCCCCGGCCGCTCCGGTCTGGGCGATCGCGGAGGTCACCAGGTCGGCGATCTCCTGCTCGCTGAGCTGGGCGGGCAGGTAGTCGGCGATGACGGCCGCCTCGGCGGTCTCCTTCGCGGCCATCTCCTCGCGCCCGCCCTCGCCGAACGCAGCCGCGGCCTCGCGCCGCTTCTTCGCCTCGGTGGACAGCACGCCGATGATGTCGTCGTCGGAGAGCTCGCGGTGCTCCTTGCCGGCCACCTCGGCGTTGGTGATCGCGGTGAGCACCATCCGCAGCGTCGAGGAGCGCACCTCGTCGCGGGCCTTCATCGAGGCGGTCAGGTCGGCGCGCAGACGCTCCTTGAGCGCGCTCATGCGCGTGCTCGCAACGCTGCGTGCGCGCAGGCACAGGCCGCGCGGTGGTGGACGAAACGCTTGCTCCGCTCGCTCATGACCGCCATTGTGCCGCGTGCCCGTAGCCTTGCGCAGGTGACCGCCCTCGGCCTGATCCGCAGCCTCTCCCTTGCCGGATCCCTCCTCGGCGGGGGGCTCACGGCGTACGCGCTCGCCGAGGCTCGTGCCTACACCCTGCGGCGGGTGACCGTGCCCGTGCTGCCTCCGGGCAGCCCGGACCTGCGCGTCCTCCACCTGAGCGACATCCACATGACGCCGGGCCAGACCCGCAAGCAGGCGTGGCTGCGGGGGCTGGCGGACCTGGACCCGGACCTGGTGGTGAACACCGGCGACAACCTGTCCCACCATGCGTCGGTGCCGGTGGTGCTCGACTCGCTCGGCCCGCTCGTGGACGTTCCGGGCGTGTTCGTGCTCGGCTCCAACGACTACTTCTCGCCGACCCTGCGCAACCCGCTGCGCTACCTGCTCCCCGACGACGGCACCCGGCACACCGACAGCGCCCAGCTGCCCTGGCGCGACCTGCGGGAGCAGCTGACCGACCGGGGCTGGCTGGACCTGTCCAACGCCCGCACCACGCTCGAGGTCCGGGGACTGCGGATCGGCTTCGCCGGTGTCGACGACCCGCACCTGGGCTATGACCGCCTGGATCTGGTCGCCGGTCCGGCCGACCCGGACGCCGACCTGCGGCTGGGCGTCGCGCACGCGCCGTACCTGCGGGTCCTGGACCGGTTCGCCGCAGACGGGTACGACGCGATCCTCGCCGGGCACACCCACGGGGGCCAGGTCTGCCTGCCCGGCATCGGCGCGCTGACCACGAACTGCGACCTGGAGCCCGAGCGGGTCAAGGGTCTGCACCGCCACCCGGCCTCCTCCGCTCCCGGCGACCCCGGCTCGGCGTGGCTTCACGTGTCGGCCGGGCTGGGCACCAGCCCGTACGCCCGGATCCGGGTCGCGTGCCGGCCCGAGGCCACGCTGCTGACCCTGGTCGCCCGCGACTGACGGGCCCGCCTGGTCCAGGGCGGGAGGCCGATTTCGAGGGGTCCGTCACGCTCGGGTATGGTTGCCCTGCTCGTGGCCCGGACGCCGTCCGGATCCGCGATCGGGCTGTGGCGCAGCTTGGTAGCGCGCCTCGTTCGGGACGAGGAGGCCGCAGGTTCAAATCCTGTCAGCCCGACCAGGGGCCGGCCCGGATCCGCTGCGCGGATCCGGGCCGGCTGCATCTTCGGACCCGTCCGGTCGTAGCCCAGTCGTGGCACACTGCCGGTCATGGCCGATGGGGAGCCCGAGCAGGACGCCGACCAGCACACCGACAGGGACCAGCCGTCGCTCGAGCTGCCCCGGCTGGGCTGGCGGCGCCGCCGGCGTACCCAGGAGGCGCCCGAGCCGCAGCCCGAGCCGCACGCCGGGCAGCAGGCCGAGCTGCACGCCGGGCAGCAGGCCGGGCAGGCCCGAGAAGGGACGCGGCCGCTCGTCGAGGAGACCGCGCCACGCACCGTGGCCGCGCCCGTGCGCGCGGCCGAGCCGGCGGCCGAGCCCGAGCCCGAGCGGGAGCCGAAGGTGCGCCGACCCGGCGGGCTGCCGGTGGTGGTCCTCACCGGCGTGGTCGTCGGCCTCGGGATCGTCGGCCTCACCTGGGCCTCGCTACGGCTGTGCGAGAGCGTCCAGGGCACGTCCTCGTGTGGCGACGCCGGCTATGGGCTGTTGATCGTGATCCTCGTGGTGATGGTGATCCTCGGCGCGCTGCTGCTGCGCCTGGCGCGGGTGCCCGAGCCCGGCAGCACCAGCTTCCTCGCGGTCGGGCTCACCTCGGTGCTCGCGCTGGTGTTCCTGGTCGACTCGCTGATGGACCGCCCGATGGTCGTGGTGATCCCGCTGATCAGCGCCGCCACGTTCACCCTCGCCCATTGGGTGACCCGCACGTTCACCGGCCCGGCCGCGGGCTGATCCGACGTCGGCTGAGCGGCCGACCTGCCCACCTGGGCCGGACCTGGCAGCCCAACCCCGCAGCCTCAACGAGCGACGAGGAGCTCCGCGATCTGCACGGTGTTCAGCGCGGCGCCCTTGCGCAGGTTGTCGTTGGCGACGAACAGCGCGAGCCCGTGCTCGCCGTCCTGGCGGACCCGGCCGACGTACGAGGGGTCCTTGCCGGCCGCCTGGAGCGGGTTCGGGATGTCGGTGACCTCGACGCCCGGGGCGCCGGCGAGCAGCTCGAGCGCCCGGTCCACGGAGAGCGGCCGCGCGAACTCGACGTTCAGCGACAGCGAGTGGCCGGTGAACACGGGCACCCGGACACAGGTCCCGGAGACCCGCAGGTCGGGGATGCCGAGGATCTTGCGGGACTCGTTGCGGAGCTTCTGCTCCTCGTCGGTCTCGTGCAGCCCGTCGTCGACGATCGAGCCGGCCATCGGCAGCACGTTGTAGGCGATGGTCCGCGCGTACTTCTGCGGTTCGGGGAACGTCACCGCCTCCCCGTCGTACGCCAGCTCCCTCGCCTTGTCGCCCGCGGCGGCGACCTGGGTCGCGAGCTCCTCGACGCCGGCGACGCCGGAGCCGGACACGGCCTGGTACGACGAGGCGATCAGTCGCACCAGCTCCGCCTCGTCGTGCAGCGGCTTGAGGACCGGCATGAACGCCATCGTGGTGCAGTTCGGGTTCGCGATGATGCCGTGTCCGGCCTCGAGCACGGGCCGGGCGGCGTCCGGGTTCACCTCGGCGACCACGAGCGGGATGTCGGGGTCCTTGCGGAACGCGCTGGAGTTGTCGACGACGATCACGCCGGCGTCGACGAACTTCGGCGCGAGATTGCGCGACGTGGTGGCGCCGGCCGAGAACAGGGCGACATCGAGGCCGCTCGGGTCGGCGGTGGCGGCGTCCTCGACGACCACCTCGCGGCCGGCGAACGGCAGCACGGTGCCGGCTGAGCGCGCGGAGGCGAAGAAGCGCACGTCGCCGACCGGGAAGCCCCGCTCCTCGAGGATCTGGCGCATCGCGACGCCGACCTGCCCGGTAGCACCAACGACACCGATGTTCAGCATGACGACTCCTCGTGGGCACGGGGTCCCCGCGGAGTTGTTCGCGGGGGAGCGCAGCGGAGGAGCGAGGAACTCCGCGGGGGGTGCTGTCCGGTAGCACCAACGACGCCGACGTCGATGCGGCGGGCGCTCATCGACCGGTCCCGCCGTACACGACCGCCTCGACCTCTTCGGCGTCGAGGTCGAACGCGGTGTGCGTGGCGCGCACCGCCTCGTCGACCTGGGCCTCGTCGACGATCACCGAGATCCGGATCTCGGAGGTGGAGATCATCTCGATGTTGACGCCCGCCGCGGCGAGTGAGGCGAAGAAGCGCGCGGTGATGCCGGGGTGGGAGCGCATGCCCGCCCCGATCAGCGAGACCTTGCCGATCTGGTCGTCGTAGAGCAGCTTGTCGTAGCCGACCTCGTCCTGGATCCGCGCCAGGGCGCCCATCGCGCTCTGCCCGTCCGCGCGCGGCAGCGTGAAGGAGATGTCGGTCAGGCCGGTGGCCGCCGCGGAGACGTTCTGGACGACCATGTCGAGGTTGACCTCGGTCGCGGCCAGCGCCTCGAAGATCCGGGCCGCCTCGCCGACCTTGTCCGGCACGCCGACCACGGTGATCTTGGCCTCGCTCCGGTCGTGGGCGACGCCGGCGATGATCGCCTGCTCCATCTCGTCCTCTCCTGCCTTGCTGTCCGGGATGACCCAGGTGCCTTCCTTCTGGCTGAAGGAGGAGCGCACATGGATCGGCATGTCGTAACGGCGGGCGTACTCGACGCACCGCAGGTGCAGGATCTTGGCGCCCGAGGCCGCCATCTCCAGCATCTCCTCGGTCGAGACCCGGGCGAGCTTGCGGGCCGCGGGCACGATCCGGGGGTCCGCGGTGAAGACGCCGTCGACGTCGCTGTAGATCTCGCAGACCTCGGCACCGAGCGCGGCGGCGAGCGCGACCGCGGTCGTGTCCGAGGCGCCGCGGCCGAGCGTGGTGACGTCCTTGGTGTCCTGGGAGACGCCCTGGAAGCCGGCGACGATCGCGATGGCGCCGTCCTTGAGGGCCTTCTCGATCCGGCCCGGCGTGATGTCGATGATCTTCGCCTTGCCGTGGGCGGAGTCGGTGATCACGCCCGCCTGCGAGCCGGTGAACGACTTCGCCTCGTGCCCGAGCGCGGCGATGGCCATCGCGACCAGCGCCATCGAGATCCGCTCGCCGGCGGTCAGCAGCATGTCCAGCTCCCGCGGCGGCGGCAGCGGCGTCACCTGCTCGGCGAGATCGCGCAGGTTGTCGGTCTCGTCTCCCATGGCCGAGACGACCACGACGACGTCGTGGCCGGCCTTGCGGGTGTTGACGATCCGCTGGGCCACCCGCTTGATGCCGGCGGCGTCCGCGACCGACGATCCGCCGTACTTCTGGACGACAATGCCCACGGTTGGTCCCTACTGCTCGACTGCTGGCTCGGTGTGCTGCCAGCCGTCGAGTCTACCGAGCGGTGGGCTCGCCACCCTCCAACATCTCATCGGCGAGCGCGAGCTGCTCGTCCTCGCCGGTGAACTCGGCGTCCAGGCGGTCGTGCGCCACGATCGACAACAGCGCGTTGAGAGCGGCGCCCGCGAGGTTGCCCCAGGAGGCGACGTACGAGAACTGCCACCACCACAGCGCCTCGTCGACGTTGCCGAGCCGGTAGTGGCGCAGCCCGTTCTCGAGGTCGGTGGCGATGCTGGTCAGGTCGTCGGAGAGCTGGCTCTCCACCACGTCGGGGACGTAGGGGTCGAACACGAAGCTGTAGGTGTCGACGCTGTCGAGCATCGACGCCAGCCGCAGCCGCATCTCGTCGAGATCGGGCTCCGGCCCGACGTCGGGCTGGTACTCGCCCTCGGGCTTGAAGTCGCGCTGCGCGCCCAGCCGGGCGCCCGCGAGCAGCACCTGGCTGATCTCCAGCAGCAGCAGCGAGATCGCCCGGCCGCCGTCGGCCTCGCGGGCGATGGCCTGCAACGCGATCAGGAAGCTCTCGACCTGGTCGGCGATCTGCTGGGCGAACTCCTCGGTCTCGTGGTCGATCGTGGTCTCAGTCATCTGCTGATCGCCTTCCTGCGAACGCGCGGCCCAGGGTCACCTCGTCGGCGTACTCCAGATCACCGCCTACTGGCAGTCCACTCGCAAGCCGCGTCACGCGCAACTCCAGGGGCTTGAGCATCCGGGTGAGGTAGGTCGCAGTCGCCTCCCCCTCGAGGTTGGGGTCGGTCGCCAGGATCACCTCGGTGATCGTGCCGTCGGCCAGCCGCACCATCAGCTCCCGGATCCGCAGCTGCTCCGGTCCGACCCCGTCGATCGGCGAGATGGCCCCGCCGAGCACGTGGTAGCGGCCGCGGAACTCACGGGTCCGCTCGATGGCGACCACGTCCTTGTACTCCTCGACCACGCACAGCACCGACGGGTCGCGCCGCGGGTCGCGGCAGATCCGGCACTGGTCGTCCTGGGAGACGTTGAAGCAGATGCTGCAGAACTTGACCTTCGCCTTCACCTCGAGCAGCACATCGGCGAGGCGGCGTACGTCGGCGGGGTCGGCCTGCAACAGGTGGAACGCGATCCGCTGCGCGCCCTTGGGACCGACGCCCGGCAGCCGACCGAGCTCGTCGATCAGGTCCTGGACGACGCCCTCGTACAACCTAGAACCCCAGCTGGCCCGGCATGCCGGGCAGCCCCTCGGCGCCGCCGGCCAGCGGGCCGAGGGCCTCGCCCGCGAGCGCGTCGGCCTGGGCCTTGGCGTCCCGGTAGGCCGCGATGATCATGTCACCGAGGTCGGACAGGTCGTCGGGGTCGCTGCCGTCGAAGCCGCCGGCCCTGATCTCCACACCGACCAGCTCGCCGACGCCGTTGACCTTCACGGTCACCGCGCCACCGGCCACGGTGCCGTCCACGACGGTCTCGGTGAGGCGCTCCTGGGCACTCTGCAGCTGCTCCTGCATCTGCTGGGCCTGCTGCAGCAGGGCGTTCATGTCGAACCCTCCGCCACCAAGGGCTTCGAAGGGGTTCTGGCTCATGGGTTCACCTCTGGTGGTCGCTGGGTCGTCACGGGTCGGCACGGGCAGTACGGGCTCACTGGTGGCGGATCTCCTCGATCATCTGCGCGCCGAGCTCGCGCTGGAGCAGCTCGGCGGTGCTCATGCCCTGCTGGTCGGCGTCGAGGTCGTCGGGGTGGGCGTCGGCGTCGGCGGCCGCCCAGTCCGGCCCCTCGGGCCGGGGCTCGTCACCGGCGCGGGTCTGCTGGATCGCCTCCCGAGCGGCCGCGATCGACTCGGGGTCGCTCGTGCGCCGTGGCTGCGGGGCCTCCTCGGCCGGCGGGCCGGCCTCCGGCGCGGGCGCCGGGTCCGCGGCGGGAACCGCCGGGGTGGTCACGACCGGGACATCCGCACGCGCGCCGGGGTCGATGATCGTCTCGATCCGCCAGTCGGCACCGACCACGTCGATGGCGGCCTGGCGCAGCACCTCGTCGCAGCCGCCGTTGACGAAGGAGTCCCGCGCACCCGCGTTGGTGAACCCGAGGGTCAGGGTCTGGCCGTCGACCCCCACGACCTGGCAGTTCTGGGTGAGGTGCATCCAGGCGACCCGCCGGCGCAGCTTCGTGGCGTCGACGATGTCGGGCCAGAGCCGGCGTACGTCGACCAGCGTCAACCCACCCGCGGCTCCCGCGGGAGCGCTCGCCGGTGGCGGCTCGGCCGGTTCGGCCGATGTCTGCTCGGCGACGGGCGGCTCGGCCATGGGCGGCTCGGCGGCCGGCTCCGGCTCAGCCGTGGGCGCGGAGACAGGAGGCGCTTGCGGCGCGGGCGGGGCAGCCGGCGGCGGCGCGGCCACGGGGTCGGGCCGCTCGGCCGCCGGGTCCGGCGCGGCCGGGCGTGCGGGCGGCGGGGTCGGCCGGTCCTGGGCGGGGGGCGCGGGCGCGGCGGCGGTCGGGGTCGGGACGCCGGTGATCGTCAACCGCTTCTCGAGCCGGTCGAGCCGCGCCAGCACCCCGTCCGTGGCGTGGTCGGCCCCCGGCAGCAGGATCCGGGCGCAGAGCAGCTCGAGCAGCAGGCGGGGCGCCGTGGCGCCGCGCATCTCGGTCAGCCCGGTCGCGGCGATGTCGGCGGCCCGGCTCAGCTCGGCGGCGCCGAAGCGGGCGGCCTGGGCCACCAGCCGCTCGCCCTGGTCCTCCGAGACGTCGATCAGCCCGGTCGCGGGCGCGTCGGGCACCGCCGCGACGATCACCAGGTCGCGCAGCCGGCGCAGCAGGTCCTCGGTGAACCGGCGCGGGTCCTGGCCGGTCTCGACGACCTTGTCGACCACGCGGAACACGGCCGCACCGTCACCGGCCGCGAACGCGTCGACGACCTCGTCGAGCAGCGTGTCGGGCGTGTAGCCGAGCAGGCCGGCTGCCAGCTCGTGGGTCACGCCGGCGGGACCGGCGCCACCGAGCAGCTGGTCGAGCACCGACAGGGTGTCGCGCGCCGATCCGCCACCGGCCCGCACGACCAGCGGGAGCGCGGCAGGATCGATGGCCACGCCCTCCTTGGCACACAGCTCGGAGAGGTACGACGAGAGCAGCCGCGGCGGGATCAGCCGGAACGGGTAGTGGTGGGTGCGCGAGCGGATCGTCGGCAGCACCTTGTCCGGCTCGGTGGTCGCGAAGATGAAGCGCAGGTGCGGCGGCGGCTCCTCGACGAGCTTGAGCAGGGCGTTGAAGCCCTGCGTGGTGACCATGTGGGCCTCGTCGATGATGTAGACCTTGTACTTGCTGCGCACCGGCGCGAAGAACGCCTTCTCCCGCAGGTCCCGCGCGTCGTCGACGCCACCGTGCGAGGCGGCGTCGATCTCGATGACGTCGATCGAGCCCGGACCGCCGCGGGCCAGGTCGCGGCAGCTCTCGCACTCGCCGCAGGGGTCGGCCACCGGTGCCTGGTCGCAGTTCAGGGCTCGGGCGAGGATCCGCGCCGAGGTGGTCTTCCCGCAGCCGCGCGGTCCGGAGAACAGGTAGGCGTGGTTGACCCGGTTGTTGGCCAGCGCCACCCGCAGCGGCTCCGTCACGTGGGCCTGCCCGATGACCTCCGCGAAGGTCTCGGGCCGGTAGCGGCGGTACAGCGCGAGGGGTGACTCCACGCATGAACCCTAACCACCGGGTCCGACAGCCGGTAGCGGCGTGGGTGGCCGCCGCGGGGCGGGACGCTCCGATGGGCGGCTGGGCCTCGATACGCCGATCGTTGGTCGAGTGGCGAGCGGCAGCGAGGGCAGGGAGACCCCTCCGAGCTCGATCCGCGACCTCCGTCCTGCTCGGTGCCAGCGCGAGCGCCGGCACCGGGACATGAGAAGGCCCCCCGCGCACCCGGCAGAGCCCACTTGCCCTTGCTGCCTTCCGGCCCTGGGGGATTCGGTGAGGTGCCGCCACGCGGGGGGTTGGCGACGAGTCTAGGTGAGGCCGCGAGACGGCACCAAGACGGCTCCGCACACCCCCGTCGTACCCCGGCTGTCCGCATCGGGCGGATTCGCTCCCTCGACGGCCGCCCGGTACTCTCCTCGGCGGAGGATTCGCCTAGTGGCCTATGGCGCTCGCTTGGAAAGCGGGTTGGGTTAATAGCCCTCAGGGGTTCGAATCCCCTATCCTCCGCCACCCGGACGGCGCCGCTCCCAGAGCGGCGCCGTTCGTCGTCGGGCGAGCGATCCGGTCGAGGGCCTTCCGGGCCGGCGCCCGGCACGTCAACGAGGCCCGCGAGCTGATGCGGGTCTGGGAGGCGGCGCAACTCACACTTCCGGGTCGCCCGGCCAGGTCCGACCGACGCTCGATGTCGCTATGGTCGGGATGCCCCTTCGCACCCGCGGCGTCCGGGCCGCACCGGAGAAACGGAGCGCATGATGATGCACCCGATTCTGCAGGCCGCCACGTCCTCGACGGAGCTCGGCTTCCCGTGGTGGCTGCAGGTGACCCACCTGGTCAACTTCTTGTTCCTGGGTCTGCTGGTCCGGTCCGGCTGGGAGATCCTCGCCTCGCACCCGCGGCTCTACTGGCGCAACGACTGCGGGCCGGACACCGAGTGGCTGAAGTTCACCAAGGACAAGGTTCCCTCGGAGATCGGGGCCTTCACCGCACGTGATGACCAGCGCGACCTGCACCCGCTGATCAGTCTCCCGGGCCGGGCCAAGATCGGCATCGGTCGCGCCTGGCACGGGTTGATCACCACCCTGTGGGTGCTCAACGGGCTCATCTACGTGGTGCTGCTGTTCGGCACCGGCCAGTGGCGACGACTGATCCCGACCTCGTGGAGCGTGTTCCCGGAGGCCTGGGACTCGCTGAAGATCTACGCCGGATTCGGGGTCCCCTCGATCGAGCACTTCCAGCCGTACGACGCCCTGCAGCAGCTGATGTACACGTTCGTGGTGTTCGTGCTGGCGCCGCTGATGATCGTCACCGGTCCGGTGATGTCGCCGGCGGTCGTGGGCCGCTACCCGTGGTACCCGAAGCTCTTCGGCGGCCGCCAGGCCGCGCGCTCGCTGCACTTCCTCGGCATGGCGTTCTTCGTGGTGTTCGCGGTCATGCACGTCGCGCTCGTGCTCCTGGTGCACCGCGAGCACAACCTCGTGCACATGATGATGGGCGAGGAGTACGACGCCGCCCTGGTCGGCCAGGCCGTCACCCGGGTGATCGTCGGGGTCGTCGTGGTGGTCGCGCTGTGGATCGCGGCGTCGTACGTCTCGCTGATCGACGTGCGGAAGAGCCAGCGGGTGCTCTACGGCCTGCAGGCGCCGATCAAGAAGCTCGTGCTGAACCCGATGACCTCGCGGCAGCGGGCCCGGCAGGTGTTCACCGAGGACGACATCTCGCCGTTCCACTGGGTCAACACCCGGCCGCCGGACCTGAGCCAGTCGCCGGAGTGGCTCGCGCTGCGCGACGGCGGCTTCCGCGACTTCCGGCTCGAGGTCGGCGGCCTGGTCCGGGAACCGCGGTCCTTCTCGCTCGACGAGCTCAGGGAGATCGCGGCCCAGGACCAGATCACCATGCACACCTGCATGCAGGGCTGGACCGGCATCGCGAAGTGGTCGGGTATCCCGCTGCGTGAGGTGCTCGCCCAGGTCGAGCCGCTCGAAGGCGCCGACTACGTGATGATCGAGTCCTTCGGGACCGCCCAGCACATGCACGACGGACGGCCGGTGGAGCCCTACTACACCGTGCTCACCAAGGCGATGGCGATGGAGGACGAGACGATCCTCGCCTGGGGCATGAACGGTGCGCCGCTGCCCGAGATGTACGGCGCCCCGCTGCGGCTGCGCACCGAGTCCATGCACGGCTACAAGATGGTCAAGTGGGTCCGTTCGGTGTCCTGGATCCATGACTACAAGGAGGTCGGCGACGGGATGGGCGGCACCCGCGAGGACTCCGGCTACCAGGACATGGACGCCAGGATCTGAGCTGTCGTCGTCCCCGGGCGAAGCTCGGGGACGACGACCCGGACGAGCGGCGGCCGGCCCGCCACCGGTAGGGCCGCGCCGATCCGCTCAGGACAGCATCCGCTGCATGGTCGCGATCTCGCGGTTCTGCGCGGACTCGATCTGCTCGGCGAGGGCGACGGCGTCCGGGTGCAGGCCGTCGCGCTGCTCGGCCCGGGCCATCTCGACGGCACCCTCGTGGTGGTCGATCATCATCGTCAAGAACAGCTGCGCGAACTCGGCGTCAGGGGCCGCCTCGAGCTCGGCCATCTGCTCCGGCGACATCATCCCGGGCATGTCCGGGTCCGTCTCGACGTGACCGCCGTGCGCGTTGGCGTGGTCGCGCACGGTCTCGGGGATCGGTTGGTCCCAGTCGGTCAGCCATCCGGTCATGGTCTCGATCTCCGGCCCCTGGGCGGCCCGGATGCTCTCGGCGAGCCGCTCGACCCGCGGGCCCAGGTCGCGGCCCATGGTCTGGTCGACCATCGCCAGGGCCTGGGCGTGGTGCTGGACCATGTCGGTCGCGAAGGCGACGTCGGCGTCGTTGAACCGCTGGCCGTCGGCCGCGGTGTGGGCGGCCGGCTCGCCGTCGCCGTTCTCCCCGCCACCGCAGGAGCTGAGGACGAGCATCGTCGCGAGCGCGGCGACCAGGGCGGTCAGGGTCTTGCCCATGGGGGAGCCTCTCCGGGAGCGGGCGGGGTGCGGGATCACAGATGTCCGACCCTAGACATGCTCATGCCGGCGCCCCACCTCGGGGAGCCGCAGCCGCTTGAGGAGCAGTGCGTTCACGGCGACCAGGATGCTGGAGCCCGACATCGTCATCGCGGCGACCTCGGGCCGCAGCGTCAGCCCCAACGCCGGCTCGAACACGCCGGCCGCGACGGGCAGCGCGATCGCGTTGTAGCCGATCGCCCAGCCCAGGGACTGCAGCTCCTTGCGGCGGGTGCCCCGGCCGATGGTCAGGGCGGTCGGGACGTCGAGCGGGTCCGAGCGCATCAGCACGACGTCGGCCGTCTCGATCGCCACGTCGGTGCCGGCACCGATCGCGATCCCGACGTCGGCGGCCGCCAGCGCGGGAGCGTCGTTGACGCCGTCCCCCACGTGAGCGACCCGACGGCCCTGGCGCTGCAGCGCCACGACCTGGGCCGCCTTGTCCTCGGGCAGCACCTCCGCGATCACGTCGTCGATCCCCAGCTGGTCGGCGATCCGCCGGGCGGTCGCCTCGTTGTCGCCGGTGAGCATCACGACCTGTACTCCGGCCTCATGCAGTGCCGCGACCGCCGCGGCCGAGGTCGGGCGGACCGCGTCCGCCAGCCCGACGACCGCGCTGGCCGCACCGTCGATCGCCACGAGGATCGCGGTGCGCCCGCCGCTCGCGATCGTCTCCCGCTGCTCGGCCAGGACATCGAGGGCGACGCCCTCGCGGTCCATCAGCCTCCGGTTGCCGACCACCACCCGGTGGCCGTCGACCTCCGCGACGGCGCCGTGCCCGGCGACGTTGGCGAAACCGGTCGCCCGGAGCCTCGGTACGCCGGCGTGGTCGGCGTGCTCGACGACGGCCCGCGCCAGTGGGTGCTCCGACTCCCGCTCGACCGCGCCGACCAGCGCCAGGAGCCGGTGCTCGTCGACGCCCGGGGCGAGGACGACCTCGGTGACCTCCGGCTCACCCCGGGTCAGCGTCCCGGTCTTGTCCATGACCACGGTGTCGAGGCGCGCGGCGGACTCGATCGCGGTCGCGTTCTTGAACAGGATGCCGCGCTTGGCCCCCAGGCCCGACCCGACCATGATCGCCGTCGGTGTCGCCAGCCCGAGCGCGTCGGGGCAGGTGATCACCAC
The DNA here is from genome assembly GCF_000015265.1 of Nocardioides sp. JS614. Classification (NCBI taxonomy): domain Bacteria; kingdom Bacillati; phylum Actinomycetota; class Actinomycetes; order Propionibacteriales; family Nocardioidaceae; genus Nocardioides; species Nocardioides sp. JS614. Next base: position 335,995 of record NC_008699.1, on the reverse strand, counting down.
GACGGTGATCGCGAAGAGCAGGGCCTCGTCGACCGGTCGCCCGACAGCCAGCCAGGTGAGGAAGGTGCCGACCCCGGCGACCAGGGCGACCAGCACGAGCCAGTAGGCGGCGCGGTCGGCCAGCTTCTGGCCGGGCGCCTTGGAGTTCTGCGCCTCCTGCACCAGGGCGACGATGTGGGCGAGGGCGGTGTCCGCGCCGACCTTGGTCGCCCGGACCCGCAGCGTGCCGGTGGTGTTGACGGTGGCGCCGATGACCGCGTCGCCGGGCCCCTTCGCGACGGGCATCGACTCGCCGGTCACCATCGACTCGTCGACCTCGGACTCGCCCTCCTCGACCAGGCCGTCGGTGGCGATCCTGCTGCCCGGACGGACCAGGAGGAGGTCGCCGATCACGACCTCGGCGGTGGGCACCGTGACGACCTCGCCGTCGCGGAGCACCTCGGCCACCGGCGGAGCCAGGTCGAGGAGGGTGCGGATGGCGTCGTTGGCACCGCCGCGGGCCCGCATCTCGAACCAGTGGCCGAGGAGCACGAAGGTGGTGAGCATCGTGGCCGCCTCGTAGAACACCTCGCCGCCGCCGGTGAGCGTCACGCCGAGCGAGTAGAGCCAGCCGGCACCCACGGCGACCGCGACCAGGACCATCATGTCGAGCGTGCGCGCCCGCAGCGCGCGCCAGGCGCCGTCGAAGAAGATCCAGGCGGAGTAGAGGACGACCGGCAGGGACAGCACCAGCGCGAGCACGTCGTCGCGGAGCCCGAACGGCGTGGCCGCATCGAACCCGAGCATGTCGCGTCCCATCGGCGAGTACAGCGCGATCGGCACCGAGAGCACGAGCGCGACCAGGAAGCGGTTGCGCATGTCCCGGGCCATGTCGGCCATGGACATCCCTGCGTGTCCCCCGTGTGCGTGTCCCCCGTGTGCGTGTCCGCCTTGCGTCGTCGCGTCGTGCGTCATCGCGTCGTGCTCGGGCCGGTGCCCGTCGTGTCCTTCGTGTCCTTCGTGTCCTTCGGTGGGGACCGGCTCGGCCATCGGGTCGCAGACGTGTCGCGGGACTGAGCGACCCGCGCAGTGGTACCCGCACTCACGCACCCAGTCCCGCAGCCGGACCAGATCGGTGCGCCGCGGGTCGTAGGTCACCGTGGCGGTCTGCGCGACCGGGTTGGCCTCGACCGAGAGCACGCCGGGCTGCCGCGACAGGACCGCCTCGGCGACGCTCTTGCTGCTCGCCCAGTGGACGCCCGAGACCTCCAGCACCGCCGTGGTGGTCCCGGCGCCGTGCGGCGCCCCGTGCTGGTGCTCGTGCTGGTGCTCGTGCTCGTGCTCGTGCTGGGCCGACGTGGCCATCGGACACCTCCGGGTCGACGTGAGCTGTCGCGGTGCAGGCGCACCACGATTTCGCACTATACCCCGGGGGGTATATGCCACAACCGGCTCGACGGCGGGAGTGCGGCTACCGGTCCGGCAGCCGCACGGTGAAGGTGGCGCCGCGGCCCCGACCCTCGCTGGTCGCGAAGATCCCCCCGCCGTGCCCCTCGACCAGCGCCTTGGCGATCGCGAGGCCGATGCCGGAGCCGCCGTGCGCGCGGTCGCGAGCGGCGTCGGCGCGGTAGAAGCGGTCGAAGAGGTGCGGCAGGTGTTCGGCGGTCACGCCCTCGCCGGTGTCGGCGACCTGGTACTCGACCCAGGAGTCGATGCGGCGGCAGGACAGCCTCACGGCTCCGCCGGTCGGGGTGTGCCGCAGTGCGTTGTCGAGGAGGTTGCCGAGGACCTGGCCGATCCGCTCGGGGTCGACCTCGAGCCGGCCGGCGTCCTCGAGTTCGCGGTGCAGCCGGACGCCCTTGGCGTCGAACCGGTCCTGCACGAGGTCGGCCGCGGTCCGTGCCAGGTCCAGTGCTGCGACCCGCCGCTTCTCGATCTGCAGGCTGCCCTCCTCCGCGGTCGACACGGCGGCGACGTCCTCGGCCAACCGGCGCATCCGGCTGGTGGCCGATCCGATGACGGCGAGGGTGTCGGCATCGAGGGGGCGGACCCCGTCCTCCACCGCTTCGAGGTGCGCCTCGATCGTGGCCAGCGGCGTACGCATCTCGTGCGCCAGGTCGGCCAGCATCCGCCGCCGGGTCGTCTCGGTGGCTTCCAGCCGCGACGCCAGCCGGTTGTAGGAGGTGGCGAGCGTGGAGAACTCCCCGCCCAGGCCGGGATCGCGCACCCGGGCGCCGTACTCCCCGGCAGCGATCTGCGCGGCGGCGTCAGCCACGTTGCCGATCGAGCGTTGCACCCGCCGGCTGAAGTACCAGGAGACGGCCAGGGCGGCCAGCACCGAGGCGACCAGGGCGAGGGCGATCGAGATGAGCAGCGCGGACGCGAAGGCGTCCTCGACGTGCTCGGTCTCCGACGCGGTGTGCGCCACCCCGGCCTGCTCGAGGTGGTCGTGGAAGATGCCGGGGCCGACCACCGACGCCACCAGCCAGGTGGTGAGCGCCCCGGCCAGCAGCACCAGGGCCTGGGCGACGAGCAGCCGCGCTGCGAACCGCGGCCGGGTCATGCCCCCCGCCCCATCCGGTAGCCGATTCCCCGGACCGTCCGGACGTACCTGCCCTCGGCCGCGGAGTCGCCGAGCTTGTGCCGCAGGTGGCCGACGTGGACGTCGACGAGGTGCTCGTCGCCGACCCAAGCGGGTCCCCAGACCGCGTCGATCAGCTGGCGACGGCTGAAGGCCATGCCCGGCCGCTGGGCCAGGGTCGCAAGCAGGTCGAACTCGGTGCGGGTGAGCGGGACCGCGCGGTCCTCGAGCCACACGTCGCGCCCGGCCAGCTCGATGGTCAGGTCCCCGAACGAGAGGGCCTCCCCGGCGTCGGCATCCATGTGGCCGAGCGGCCGCGGACGCCGGAGCATCGCCTGGACGCGAGCGACCAGCTCCCGCGGGCTGAACGGCTTCGTCAGGTAGTCGTCGGCGCCGACCGACAGACCGATCAGCGTGTCGACCTCGTCGCTGCGGGCGGTGAGCATCACGACGTACCCATCGGAGAACGTCCGCAGGCGGCGGCACACCTCCACACCGTCGAGGCCCGGCAGACCCAGGTCGAGGACCACCACGTCCGGGTCGACCTCGCGCGAGCGCGCCACCGCCTCGAGACCGTCGTGGACGATCGTGACCGCGAACCCGTCGCGCTCGAGGTAGCTGCCGACCAGCCGTGCCAGCTCCGGCTCGTCCTCGACCACCAGGGCGCGCCGACCCGACATGGGCCCGGTGGGCTCCTCCGCGCGCAGCAGGCGGCCCGGACCGCCCGGCGTCCCTGGGGTGCCCTGATCGCCCATGTCGCCATGGTGCCAGCCCGCGGGCCGGAGCGCGGCGCTCGCTCCGGCCCGAGCGGCATCTTCAGCAAACCTTGACCTGACCACGATGGCGAACCCGGGGTTCGCGTCCGACAGTGGAGATCGGACAACGGGTCGAGACCACGTCTGCGAAGGAGCTGAGGGCGATGATGGGCTGGTACCACGGCGGCACGGGCTGGGGCGGCTGGGTGCTGATGACGGTCTTCATGGTCGGCTTCTGGGCCCTGGTGGTGTTCGCGGTGATCGCACTGTTCCGCGGCACGCGCAGCGGCGGCGAGTGGGCGCCGGACCAGCGCGACCCGACCCAGATCCTCGACGAGCGGTTCGCCCGCGGCGAGATCGACGAGGACGAGTACCACGCGCGCAGCGCGGTGCTGCGTGCAGCCGGGCGCTACGGCCATCGTCCGGATCGGAGCTCGCACTGAGCCGGGCCACGGAGCCGGCGAGCCCGAGGAGCGACATTCCCCCGATCACCCGCCGCGCCCTCTTGCGCGGGACCGCCGCGCTGGGCGGAGCGACGGCACTCGCCGGACTCGCCTCGTGCAGCCGGTCCGGCGGTACCGCCGTCGGTCCCACCGCGCCGGCCGTGACGGCCGCCGAGGACGCCCGCCGTCGAGCCGGCGGCCAGCTGGTGACGGCACGGCTCACGCCCCGCCCGGTGACGCTCGACCTGGGCGGGCGAGCGGTCGATACCTGGGCGTACGGCGACGCGGTCCCGGGTCCGCTGCTCCGCGCCCGGGCGGGGGACCTGCTGCGCGTCGAGGTCGACAACCAGCTGCCCGTCGACACCAGCGTCCACTGGCACGGCATCGCGCTGCGCAACGACATGGACGGCGTCCCCGGGGTCACCCAGGACCCGATCGGCGCCGCCGCGACGTTCCGGTACGAGTTCACGGTCCCGGACCCCGGCACCTACTTCTACCACCCGCACTCGGGCGTCCAGCTCGACCGCGGCCTGTACGGCGTCCTCCTGGTCGACGGCCCCGACGAGGAGGATGCCGACCAGGAGTGGGTCGTCGTCCTCGACGACTGGGTCGACGGCACCGGTCGCACCCCGGACCAGGTGCTCGAGAGCCTGCGCGCAGGCGGGGGCGGCGGGCACGGGTCGATGGCCGGCATGGACCACGGCTCGATGATGGGGGGCGGCGGGGGCATGCAGTCCCGGCTGCTCGGTGGTAGCGGGGACGTGCGCTACCCGCTGTACCTGGTCAACGGGCGCACCGCGGACGACCCGGCCACCCTGCGGGGTCGACCGGGCCAGAAGGTCCGGATCCGAGTCGTGAACGCGGGCTCGGACACGGCCTTCCGGGTGGCCGTCGGTGGGCACCGCCTGACCGTCACCCACAGTGACGGCTTCCCCGTCACGCCGGTGTCCACCGACGCGCTGCTGATCGGCATGGGTGAGCGCTTCGACGTCACGGTGACCCTCGGCGACGGCGTCTTCGCGCTGGTCGCGGTCGCGGAGGGGAAGAACGGCGGCGGCCTGGCGGTCGTGCGGACGGGCGCCGGCACCACCCCGGGGCCCGACGCGTGGGCCCGGCACCGCGGCCAGCCGGCGCTGCTCGGAGCCGACCTGACTCCGACCGAGTCCGTCCGGCTGCCGGACCGGGCGGTCGACCGACGCCACGACCTGGTCCTGGCCGGCACCATGGCGAGCTACCGGTGGTCGATCAACGGGCGGATGTTCCCCGACGACGAGCCGCTACCGGTGGCCGAGGGCGAACGCGTCCGCCTGCGGTTCGTGAACCGGTCGATGATGTTCCATCCCATGCACGTCCACGGCCACACGTTCGCCCTCGCCACGGGCGGCGCCCGCAAGGACACCGTGATCGTGCGCCCGATGGAAGCCCTCGAGGTCGACCTCGACGCCGACAACCCGGGTCAGTGGGCGGCGCACTGCCACAACATCTACCACGCGGAGAGCGGGATGATGACGACGCTGTCCTACCGGGCGTAGCGCACTACCGGCTGATAGGTCGTGAGCTGCAGCTAGGTTCTGCGCCGGGCGAGGACGGGGCGCAGCACCAGCGCGACGACGAGGCCACCGGCACCGATCAGGCCCCACCACACCACGTCGCGACGGGTGTCGGCGAGCAGGTCCGCGGGCCGCTCGGGTGCGGCCGCGCGCACCGCGTCGTGCTCCACCGTGGTGAGCTCGACCGCGCCGTCGGGCCGCGGCTCGAGGGGCCGGGTCAGTGCCTGGTAGGGCTGGACGACGCCGACCCCGGTGAGCCGGGTGGGCGCCGCGGTGGTGCCGTTGGCGGTGTTGAGCAGCCGGGCCACCGCCTGCGCGGGCCGGTCGCGAGGGTAGTGCGAGCGCAGCAGCGCGAGCACCCCGCTGACCTCGGCGGCCGACCACGACGTCGCGACCTCGGGGATCACGCAGGTCGCGCCGTTGACGGCCACCGAGAGGGCGCCGTACGTCGGCGCCGCGACGTCGGTGTCGGAGCTGGGCAGGACGAAGTCCGTCACCGGGCTGCCGCTGGGCTCGCCGGTCCGGGTGGCGTTGACACCGACCACGTGCGGATAGCCGGCGGGGAAGACCTCGCCGGCGGCGTCCTCCCCCGGCCGCCGCTCCTCGCCGCCGAGCTCCGGGAACAAGAAGCCGCCCTCCTCGGGCCGGTTGCCGGTGGCGGCGACCACCACCACGCCGGCCCGCCAGGCCCGCCGCACTGCCGCCGCCAGCGCTGGTGAGGCAGGGACGGCGGCGGAGACGTTGGCGACGCCGATGCCCCGGTCCCGGGCGAACCGCGCCACCCAGTCCAGGCCCGCGGCGACCGACGCCGGAGTGACCGGCTGCTCGCCACGGTCCGACTGGGGGTCGCGGCTGTCGTAGACGCGGACGTCGACGATCCGGGCTCCTGGGGCGATCCCGACCGGCGAGCCGTCCGGCAGGGGTGCGCCCGCGATGATCCCCGCGACGGCGGTCCCGTGCCAGTCGACGAGCTCGTCGAGCCCGGCGAGGTTCGGGCCGGCGACCACGTCCATTCCCGGGCCGCGACGCACCCCCGAGTCCAGGACGGCCACGGCGACCCCTGCTCCCGGACGGCCCGGTCCGGCGAGCACGTGCTGTGCCTTCTCGACCCCGAGCAGCCGCAGCGGCTCGCTGGCCCCGTCGTACTGCTCCACCGGCATCTCGGGCTGGAAGTCCGCGCACGACGGTGGAACCGCGGCCGCGGCGGCCGGGGCGGCCGGGGCGGCCGGGGCGGAGCCGAGCACCGCGACCACGACGGCCGTGCCGACGGCGGCCGCGGTCACGCGCACGACGGGCCGTCCTGGGCGCCGGCCGCGGCGGGCGGGCAGAGCGCGAGGTTCTGCGAGAGCGGTACGCCGGCGCCGAACAGCTTCACCCAGGTGTCCGGGACCACCGGTGCGGGGAAGTCGGCGTAGCCGAGCAGGCCTGCGGTCTCGTCGCCGTCGAGCGGGTTGGCCCGTCCCTTGGCATCGATCGCCACGGGCTGCGGGGCGCGGGCGCCCTCCGGGCTCGCGGACCGCACGTAGGCGCCCCGGCCCGGGTCGACGGTCACGTCGGCGTGGCCGGGCACGACGTCGCGTGCGTCGTAGCCAGGTCCCGGGCGCTGCGCGAGCTGCACGACCGCCGGCTCCTCGCCTGCCGTGGTCAGCACCGCGCAGGGGTCGGTCTCCGTGGGCTCGACCGTCGTGGTCGGCCAGTGCCGGTCCGGGCCGGGCAGGCGGGTCCTGGCCAGGTCGGGGAACCGGTCGACCGGGAGCACCCGCGGGGTGCCACCGCCGGGGATGGGGGTGTTGCTGTAGACGGCGAGCGCGAAGGGGTCGAGCTCGGCCGGCCCGTCCGCGGTCAGCACCACGGCGTCGCCGGTGGCGTCCCGGAGGACGTCGCCCACCCGGGCGCGGCCCGGCACCTGGGCCGCGTCCCAGCCGTCCGGTCGCCCGCCCACGCCGGCCAGCCCGAAACTCTCCCAGCCGAGCGCGGCGCCCGCCGGGAACAGGTCGAGCCACCCGCGCGGCACGGTCGGCGCGAACACCCGCGCCGGCAGGTCCAGGGCGCCGAGCAGGTTGTCGACGGTGTCCCCGCCCGGGAGCCGGAGCGCGTACGCCGCCGCCGCGTCACCGCCGACCTGCGCGGAGGCGACCAGGTAGAAGGAGCCGCCGACCTCGACGACCTGGGCGGCGTCCGGCGCGGGCAGCACGTCGGGGTCGACGGCCACCCGGACCCGCATCCCCCGGTCGTCGGCCGTGCAGGCGGTCCAGCCCGTCTCCACCAGCAGGCCGGGCGCGGGCAGGCTGGCGGGCGCGCCCAGGATGCCGATGTCGTCACCGACCCGCTGGTCGTCGATGGTGTCCTGGGAGATCAGCATCGGCTCGACGTCGGCCCCGAGGATCAGCCTGGCCGAGGTGATGTTGATGACCGGGCGCAGCTCGACCGGCGCGTCCGGCTCGGGCGCCGAGCCGTCCGCGGCCGGGAGGACGACGTACGCCTGGCCGGTCTCCTTGGAGACGATCAGCCCGTTGCTGGCCCAGTCGTCCGGCGTCCGCGGGGAGAGGACGCCCGCGATCGCGGCACCGGCCGCCAGCAGCACGGCGAGCGCCAGGCCGCCGATGATGGTGCGCCCCGGGCGGCTCGGCTCGACCTCGCGGCCGCCCGGCGCTCCGGAGACGAACGCCGTGACGAGCCGGCGCCGGCTGAACGAGTACGCCTCGACGAGATCCTTCTTGGTGGCCACGGTCGTGGCCTCAGGACCGGATGGCGTCGAACAGGCCCGTCGCGAGGACGAGCAGCGGCAGCAGGCCCAGCAGCGCGACGGTCTCGGCGAGGTCGCCGAGGCGCCCACGGCGCACCGACGGCGGCGCGGGCAGCATGGTCAGCGCGAGGAGCGCCGCCCCGGTCGCGGCGAGCACGACCGCGGCCGTGGGGCGCCAGTCGGGGTGCAGCCACAGCATCGAGGCCGCCACCGCGAGCAGCCCGACCACCCCGGACACCAGGCCGACCAGGACCTCCGAGCCGGTGCGGTACTGGCGGGTCCGCAGCATCACGACCAGGCAGCACAGCACCGCGAGGACCGTCCCGGCGACGCCCAGCGAGACCGCCAGTGGCGCCACCACGACGAGCAGGAGACCGACGGTCGCCGAGACGGCGACCAGGATCTCGTGGGCGACGCGGGCGTCCGCGGCGACCCGGGCCGGGTCGATCGGCCGTGGCTCGGCGGTGACGTCCGCGACCGTGTACATCGGGTCGACCGACGTGCCGGTCACCGCCAGGGCCAGCCACGGGAGCACGCTCCCGGCGAGCACCACCAGGACCAGCGTCGACGTGAGCACGGCCGCGGGGTCGAACTCGGCGGCCCGCATCACCAGCCCGGTCGCGAGGAAGACCGCGCCGACCACCACGGGCGGGATCGCCAGGGCGCGGCCCGCGCCGAGGCCGACGAGGCCGGCCAGCCCGGTGAGCAGAACGGCCCCTCCTGCGGCCGCGACGGGCAGCCCGAAGAACGGGTCGTCCTCGGTCACCAGCAGCAGCCCGGCGACCGCGGCGTACCCGGTCGCCATCCAGGCGACCGCGACCCCGGCCTCGGCCTCGCGCTGCGCACGGGAGAGCACGACCGCTGCGGCCGTCAGGGTGACCGCGACCACGACCGCCGTGGCGCCGGCGAGCAGCGAGCCGCGCTGGATCAGCAGCGCCACCGCGCCCAGCGCCATCAGCAGGCCGGCGGCCACGAGGGCGGTACGGCGTCCCGACGCCGGCTCCCAGGGCCGCAGGTCGTGCTCGACCACGTCGGTCATCGCCTCGACGACGTCGTCGTAGACGCGGGGCGGCTCGTCGTCGACACCGGCCGCGACCGTCAGCAGGCCGCCGTCCTCGACGCCCTGGATCACCAGGCCGGCGTCGCCCGCGAGCCGGCGCCCCTCAGCGGTCACGAGACGGTAGCCGGCGTAGACCGTGGCCGGGTCGAGCAGGCCGACGCTGCGGGCCAGCTCGGGAACCAGCTCGGCGACCGGCACTGCGCCCGGCAGGACGAGGTCCACGCGGCGGGCGCCGGAGGCGACCGTCACCCGGACCAGGCCGGACCTGCCGGCGGTCGCCTGGGTCATCGATCCACCTCCTGTCGGTACCTCTCAGCTCGGTGCCGGCTCGATCTCGGGCCGGGACCCGGGCGCGCGCTCCGGCGAAAGGGGTCGACGCCGTTCGCGCCGACCCCTGGTGTGCAGGTTCGCCCGAGGCTCAGATGTCGAAGGAGGCCGCGCCGCGCTGGTCGGCCGCGCGGTACTCGGCGTTCGACTGCACCACGGTGCTGCTGGTCTCCTGGAGCAGCCCCTTCATCTCCTGCATGGCGCCGTCCCACTTGGCCTTGGCCGCGGTGTAGGCCTGCTGGGCGCTACCGCTCCAGTCGCTGCGCAGCGGGGCGAGCTCCGACTCGAGCCGGTTGAGCCGGTCGTCGATCCGCTTGACCGCCTGGCCGAGGTCGTCGGCGACGGTGTCGAGACCGGCATGGTTGACGCGAAGTCCGTCGAGAGTCATCTCATTCACTCCTGGGTGCCCGAGGTGCGCGCTCAGCCGAGCCGGCCGGCGACGCGGTGGTAGCTCGACGACTGGGTCTCGTCGGTGCTCATGTTGTCCCGCTCGGTCGAGGTCAACGACGCCTCGAACTCGTTGAGCGCGTTGGTGATGATGCGCTGCCGGTCGGTCCAGGCCTGGTGCAGCGTGAAGAACGCCGAGCCGCCGGCGCCGACCCACTTGCCCTGCTGGGCGAGGATCTGCTGCTCGAGGCTCTTGCTCAGGCCGTCGAAGTCCGCCTTGGCGTCGGCCACGAGGCCCGCGGCGCGGGTGAGCGTGCGCTCCCCCTGTCCCATCTCCGGTGCTTGCGACATGTCGCCAACTCCTTCCCCCGTGGCGGCAGGAAGCCGCTCGAGAATCGCTGTGTGGTGGCGATCCCGCCCGGTGTCGGCCCGAGCCGGACACGGGTCGATTGCCCCCGCCCGATGTGGCCTAAACCTCAGGCTCCGAGTTTCCACAGGCTCGCCAGCTCCCAGAGCTGGCGGAACCATCCGGACGCCACGACCAGGGCGCCGACCGCCGTCGCGCCGGCCAGCCCCTCGGCCACCTCGGCCCGGCGCGACCACCACGCGGAGCGCCAACCCCGGCCGACCGCCACGGCCGCGACGACGAGCGCCGCGGCGGTGAGGACCGCGAGGCCGGCGAGCCACCAGCCGGCCCGACCGGCAGCGCCCAGCAGGGCCGTCGCCAGCACCGTTCCACAGGCCAGGCCGGCGATCCGCAGCAGCGCCCGGGCGGCCGCGTGACGGTAGCTGCGGGCGGCGAGGAGGAGTCCGGCCCCCGCGCAACCGACCAGCACCCGCGCCCCGACCCGGTCGATCGGCAGCGTCGCGGCGGCCAGCAGCAGCGGGGCGGACAGCAGGACCGCCGCGAGCACCGCGGCGCTGGCGGCCGTGACGATCCGGGTCCCGCGGGCCGCGACGGCGTCGACCGCGTCGAGGGGTACGACGGTGCGCCCGCGACGGCCGCTCGGCTGCTCGCGGGCGGACCACGCGGTGACCGCGAGGCGGTCGAGATCGATGAGGTACTGGTCGGGCACGTCGACCGCGACGGCCGGGACGAACCGCGCGGCGAGCAGCGCCCCGAGCAGGACCAGCGACCACACCAGCCGGGGCGGCGCTCCGCCGAGCGAGGCGAGGCCGGTGCCGACGAACCCGGCGACGCCCGCGAGCACCCATACCCGGAGCGCCTCACCCGGTCGGGCCGCGAGCGCCCGCCCGACCGCCGCGACCAGGGCGGCCGCGAGGCCGGTGACGCCGAGCACCATGGGGAGCCGCACGCCGTGCGGGTCCCACGCCATCGCGAACGCGGCGGCCGCACCGAAGGCCGGGGCCGCGACGACCCGGTGGGCGGCGCGCCGGCCGATCGGGAGCACCCCGAGCACCGCCGCCACCAGCAGGAGTCCGATGGCCGTCGCCCGAAGGGCGCCGCCCGGCGCGGTGGCGGCGCACCAGCCGGCCAGCCCAGCCGCGGCCGCGGCCACCGCGAGCCCCAGCATCGGCAGGGTGTCTGGGCGCGGCCGCGGGGAACCGTCGGCGGCCGGTCCGCTCCGGGCCGCATGCCGGCCGCCCGCCACCGGCTCGGCCGCTCGGTCGGCGGGGACGCCTGGCGCGCTCGGGTCGGCGACGAGCAGGTCGCCGGTGACGACCCCGGCGCGGGCGAGCGTGGTCGCCGGCTCGAGGCCGTGGCCCAGTCGGCTTCGCAGCACCGGGGCGGCGTCGAGGCCGGCGCGGACGGCGTACTCCTCGGCGACGTCCGCGGCCGTCGCGGTGCCCGGCACGACCAGGTCGAGGACGCCGACCGGGCCGTGGACCGAGAGCGCGAGGATGTCCGCGGGTGCGTGCGTGCCGGCCACGACGTCACCTTCCCCCCGATTGCGAGGCGTCAACCCCGCCCGGCGCGGGTATGCCCCTCCCGACGCCGTTCGCCGACCGAGCGGCCCGAAGACAGGGGGCCGGAGTGAGCACGACGCTGCGCGGCACACGTCTGGACGCGCCGGAGCTGCCGACCGGCCAGGTGGTGCTGCAGCCGCCACCGCGGATCGAGCCCAACGAGGGCGCGAGCGGCGTGCTGATGAACGCGATCCCGATGCTCGGCAGCCTGGGCTCCATCGTGCTGGTCGCCACGATGGGCCGCGCCAGCGGCGGCCGGGGCTTCCTCGCCGCGGGCATGTTCCTGTTCGCGACCCTCGGCTTCATCGTGGTCCAGCTGGACCGGCAGCGGAAGCAGCGCACGCAGCAGGTCAGCGGATCGCGCACGGAGTACCTGCGCTACCTCGCGAACGTCCGCAAGGTCGCCCGGGAGGCGGCCGACCAGCAGCGCCGGGCCCTCACCTGGCAGCACCCCGACCCGTCCGCGCTGCCGGCGCTCGCCGACGAGCGGTCGCGGGTCTGGGAGCACACGACGTCCGACCCGACCTTCCTGCACGTGCGGTACGGCGTGTGCGCCCAGCCACTGTCCCTCGAGCTGGTGCCGCCGGAGAGCACGCCGATCGACCAGGTCGACCCGGCCGCGGCCTCGGCGCTGCACCGGCTGCTGGTCGTCCACCGGCTGCAGCCCGACCTGCCCGCCTCGATCGACCTGCGGGCCTTCGACCGGATCGAGGTGTGCGGCCCGGAGGAGCCGGCCCGCTCCCTGGCCCGGTCCCTGATCTGCTCCGCCACCGTCTTCCACTCCCCCGACCAGCTGGCCGTAGCGGTGCTGACCTCCGAGCAGCACCTGGCGCGCTGGGACTGGCTCAAGTGGCTGCCGCACGCCCAGAGCGGGCGGCTGTCCGACGCCGTCGGCCCGATGCGGATGGTGTCCACCTCGCTCGCCGACCTGGCGGCACTGCTGCCGGCGGACCTCGGCGAGCGGCCGCGCTTCGGCGCCGACGAGCGACCCGCGACGCCACACCTGCTGCTCGTCGTCGACGACGGCGAGCTCCCGCCCGGCAACCACGTCGTACCTCCCGACGGCCTGCACGGCGTGACGCTGCTCGACCTGCCCGCGCGCTGGGACGACCTCGAGGACGCCACCCGGCTGCGCCTCCAGCTCACCGCGGAGCCCGCCGACGACGGCCGCCACCCGGTGCTCGCGCTGCGGCTGCGGGAGCAGCCGATCCGCGCCAGGGCCGACCAGTGCAGCATCGCGACCGCGGAGGCACTGGCGCGACGGCTCACGCCGCTGCACACGATCGCCGCCGGCGGCGTCGAGCCGGGCACCGGCGAGATCGCCGGGACGGCCGACTACCTCGAGCTGCTGGCGCTCGGCGACGTCCACACGCTCGACCCCGCGACCGCCTGGCGGCCGCGACCGGCCCGCGACCGGCTGCGGGTCCCGATCGGGCTCGGCGAGGGCGGCTCGGTCGTGCACCTGGACATCAAGGAGTCGGCCCAGCAGGGCATGGGTCCCCACGGTCTCGTGATCGGCGCCACCGGCTCCGGCAAGTCGGAGTTCCTGCGCACCCTGGTGCTCGGCCTCGCGCTCACCCACTCCCCCGAGCAGCTCAACATGGTGCTCGTCGACTTCAAGGGCGGTGCGACGTTCGCGGGCATGGCGGACCTGCCGCACGTCTCGGCGGTGATCACCAACCTCGCCCAGGAGCTGACCCTGGTCGACCGGATGCAGGACGCCCTGTCCGGGGAGATGGTCCGCCGCCAGGAGCTGCTGCGGGAGGCCGGCAACTACGCCTCCGTCCGCGACTACGAGCGGGCCCGGGTCGCCGGCGAGGACCTGGTCCCGCTGCCGTCGCTGTTCATCGTCGTCGACGAGTTCTCCGAGATGCTCTCGGCGAAGCCGGAGTTCATCGACCTGTTCGTCGCGATCGGCCGGCTCGGCCGCTCCCTGGGCCTGCACCTGCTGCTCGCGTCGCAGCGCCTCGAGGAGGGCCGGCTGCGCGGGCTGGAGTCGCACCTCTCCTACCGGATCGGGCTGCGCACCTTCAGCGCCGGCGAGTCCCGCACCGTCCTCGGCGTGCCGGATGCCTACGAGCTGCCGGCCGACCCGGGGCTCGGCTACCTCAAGCCGGACCCGGCCACGATGCTGCGCTTCAAGGCGGCCTACGTCTCCGGCCCGCCGTCGGGCCGGGTGCGGGTGCGCCGCGACGAGGGCGGGCACCTGCGCGGCATCCTGCCGTTCACGATCGCCGAGGTGCAGGCCCTCGACGTGGCCGATCCCGAGCCCGAGCCGGTCGCCGTCGAGCAGCCGGGCGACCAGGAGTCGCTGCTCGACCTCGCCGTACGCCGGATGGTCGGGCACGGCCCCGCAGCACACCAGGTCTGGCTCCCACCCCTGGACGTCCCCGACACCCTCGACGACCTGATGCCGGACCTCACCGAGGACCCCCGCCACGGCCTGGTCTCCGCGCACTGGCGCCAGCTCGGCGGCCTGATCGTGCCGCTCGGGACCGCCGACCGGCCCCGCGAGCAGCGCCGCGACACCTTCACCGTCGACCTGGGCGGCTCGGGCGGCCACGCGGCGGTGGTCGGCGGCCCGCGCAGCGGCAAGAGCACGCTGCTGCGCACGATGGTCGCGAGCATCTCGCTCACCACCACGCCCCAGGAGTCGCAGTTCTTCGTCCTCGACTTCGGCGGCGGGACGTTCACGCCGTACGCCGACCTGCCGCACGTCGCCGGCGTCGGGACCCGCTCGGAGCCGGACGTGGTCCGCCGCATCGTCGCGGAGGTGCGCGGGGTCGTCGACCGCCGCGAGGCCTACTTCCGGGCCCACGGCATCGACTCCATCGAGACCTACCGCTCGCGCCGGGCCGCCGGCCGCGCCGACGACGGATACGGCGACGTGTTCCTCGTGGTCGACGGCTGGAGCACCCTGCGTGCCGACTTCGACGACCTCGAGCTCGAGCTCCAGCAGCTCGCCACCCGTGGCCTCACCTTCGGCCTGCACCTGCTGGTCGGCGCGGCCCGGTGGGCGGACTTCCGGGCGGCCGTGCGCGACCTGTTCGGGACCCGTCTCGAGCTGCGCCTCGGCGACCCGATGGACTCCGAGATCGACCGCAAGGTCGCCGCGCTCGTGCCGGCGGGTCGGCCCGGCCGGGGCCTGACGGCGAGCCGGCTGCACTTCCTCGCCGCGCTGCCCCGCGTCGACGGCTCCGCCGACGTGGAGGCCCTCGGCGACGGGGTGGACCACCTGGTCAAGCGGGTCGCCGCGGCCTGGGCCGGACCGACCGGCCCCAAGCTGCGGCTGCTGCCGGAGCGGATCGGCCTGGACGACGTACGCACCCTGGCGCGGCCCGCCGCCGAGGACCGCCGCCTGCTCCTCGGCGTCACCGAGTCCGACCTCGGCCCGGTGGCCCTGGACGGGGACGCCGAGCCGCACCTGCTGGTGTTCGGCGACGGCCGGTCCGGCAAGAGCGCGCTCCTGCGCGCCTACGCGCGCGAGGTGATGCGGACGCGCACACCCCAGCAGGCCCAGCTGGTCGTCGTCGACTACCGGCGCTCGCTGCTCGGCGAGGTGCCCGAGGAGTACCTCGTCGACTACCTCACCTCCGCCCGCCTGGCGCAGCCGGCGCTCCAGGACCTCGCGTCCTACCTCGAGTCCCGCATCCCCGGCCCGGACGTCACCCCCGACCAGCTCCGCAACCGCTCCTGGTGGACGGGCGCGGAGGTGTTCGTGCTCGTCGACGACTACGACCTGGTCGCCACCCAGCAGGGCTCGCCGGTGCAGGCGCTGCAGCCGCTGCTGCCCCAGGCCCGCGACCTCGGCCTGCACCTGGTGGTGGCCCGGCGCTCCGGCGGCGCGTCGCGGGCGCTCTACGAGCCGGTGATCCAGTCGCTGCGCGACCTCGCGATGCCCGGCCTGCTGCTCTCCGGCAGCCCCGACGAGGGGCCCCTCCTCGGCACCCACAAGCCGCAGCCCGCCCCGCCCGGCCGCGGCCGCCTGGTCACCCGCGACCGCGGTGCCGAGGTCGTGCAGCTGGCGTGGTGCGAGCCGAGCCTGTGACCTCGGTCCGCCGCGCCGTTGCGAGGTTCATCGGCCGGCCGACAGAACTCGTGCCTGGACGATGAAGCTTTGTCGTCCAGGGTCGGGTTTCATCGGCCGGCCGATGAAACCCGGCTCCCTCACACGTGGGTGTGCTCGCCGGGGCCGTTGATCTTCAGGCCGGGCAGGTCGGCGAGGTCGTAGGTCATCTCGAAGGTACGGCGGTAGCCGGTGTGGGCGACCCGCCAGCCGTCGGGCGTCCGGGCGTAGCGGTCCTCGTAGAACGCGGCGCCCTCGAGCATGAACTTGAACGCAGGGACGATCACCTTGTCCTGGAGGTACCACCGGCCGGTGGCGGTGTCGCCGTCGACGGCGATCTCGGGGTGGTGGGCCTGGTGCAGGGTGAGCAGCCCCTCGCCGAGGTGCTCTCGCAGGTACGCGACCAGGGCCGCGCGGTCGGCGAAGACCAGGCCGTCGTAGTCGCCGGTGGCCGCGGGCAGGAAGCAGTCCGCGAACTCGTCCCAGCGCTTGGTGTCCAGGGTGCGCAGGTAGCGGTACTTGAGCTGACAGATCTGGTCGATGTCGTCCACGAAACTAGAACGTATTCCAGTTTCGGCTGCTTGGTAAGCCACCCGTTGACCCACCCGTCACACACCGGCAACCTTCCCGGCATCCCACTTCGGCACCCTGGGTACCGAAGTCGCTCACACCCCGAGCGACCGACGATCGACGGAGGCCGAGATGGATCACCCCAGCACGCCCGACCGGGACCTCGAACCGGACCACGACCGGGACCGGGACCAGCGCACCCGGCTGCGGCTCCGGCACGCCCAGCGGCTCACCACCCTGATGGAGGAGCGCCGCGACCTGCGTGGCGTCCACGCGCTGGCCGACTACTTCGACGACGCGGTCCGCTGGTCGGCCTGACGGCACGGCGGGCGCCCGGGTCCGCCTCGTTATAGTCGCGGCGTGATCTTCAAGCGCGTCGGCGACGGGAGGCCCTACCCCGACCACGGGCTCTCGTCCCGCGCGTGGGCGGCGGTCCCGCCGCGACAGGTCCGCCTGGACCAGCTCGTCACCACCAAGGACACCCTCCAGCTCGCGGCCCTCCTCGACGAGGACTCCACGTTCTACGGCGACCTGTTCGCCCACGTGGTCGAGTGGCGCGGCGACCTCTACCTCGAGGACGGGCTGCACCGCGCGCTGCGCGCCGCCCTCCAGCAGCGCAACGTCCTGCACGCCCGGGTCCACACCCTGGAGGACTGATGCCCCAGGGCGCGCGGTCGGCGATCACGATCTCGGCGCTCGGCCTGCTCCTCGTGGTGGCCGCCCTCTGGGGCTGGTCCGCGGCCACGGACCCGCTCCCGGCCAAGGTCGACACGCCGATCTGCGTGGACCGCACGGTCGCGGCCGGCACCAAGGTGTTCGCCCAGGACGTCACCGTCAGCGTCTACAACGCCGGCACCCGGGAGGGCCTGGCCGGGCGCACCATGCAGCTGCTCACCGACGACGGGTTCGCCGAGGGCAACAGCGGCAACGTCAGCGCCCGGGTCGAGGTGGTCCAGATCTGGACCCTCGACCCGACGAACCCGGCCGTCCAGCTCGTGGCGAGCCGACTCGGCCCGGACGTCGAGATCGAACGCCGCGACGGCCCCGGCGCCGGCATCTCGATCGTGGTCGGCGACGGCTTCCAGGACCTGGTCGAGGGCCGCCGCTCGGTGCAGGCCGAGGACGACGCCACGATCTGCAGCCCGCCGGTCGGCTGAGGGGCGCCCAGGCCCCCCGATGCTCAGGGCTGGGGCCGGCGGGCGGGCTTCTCGACCAGCCACTGGGCGAGCCGGCCGCGCGCACTGACCTGGCGCAGTCGCTCCTCGGTCTGCCAACGCAGCTTGCGAGGAGTCACCACCAGGAGGTCGTCGCCCTGCCGGAGGACGGTACGCCGCTCGGGCACCAGCGTGTTGCCGTCCCGGATCACCATCGACACCGAGGCACCGCGCGGCAGCCGGAGCTCGCCGACCTCGACGCCGTGCATCCGCGATCCGGGCGCGATCGAGACCTGCAGCAGGTCGGCCGCGATCCGCTCCAGGGGCGCGGCCTCGACCTCGAGCCCGCGCGGCTCGGAGCGCCGGGCGACCCGCAGGACCCGGGCGACGAGTGGCAGCGTCGGCCCGGTCAGCACCGTGTAGAGCACGACCATCACGAAGACCAGGTCGAAGAGCCGCTCCGCATCGTCGACGCCCTCGGCGAGCGGGATCGTCGTGAGCACGATCGGCACCGCCCCGCGCAGACCGGCCCAGGACACGAACGAGAGCTCGCGCCACGGCAGTGGCTGCACGACCGCACTGGCCAGCACCGACAGCGGCCGCGCGACGAAGGTGAGGACCAGGCCGGCGACGATCGCCAGGCCCACGGTCGAGAGGCTGATCCGCCCCGGCGAGAGCAGCAGGCCCAGGGTGACGAACAGGCCGATCTGGGACAGCCAGGCCAGCCCCTCGGCGAAGGACCGGGTCGCCGCCCGGTGGGGGAGCTCGGAGTTGCCGAGGACCAGGGCCGCGACGTACACCGCGGCGAAGCCGGACCCGTGCACGAACGCGGCGGCGCCGTACCCCAGGAAGGCGAGGGTCATCACCGCGAGCGGGTAGAGGCCGGAGGAGGGCAGCGCGGCCCGGCGCATCACCCAGGCGCCGCCGTACCCGGCGGCCAGGCCGAGCGCGACCCCGATCGCGAGCTCGTAGCCGACGATGCCGACCATGGCGAGCGCGCCGTTGTCCTCGACCGCCCCGCTCGAGATCAGCGTGACCAGGACGACGGTGGGTGCGTCGTTGAGACCCGACTCGGCCTCGAGCGTCCCGGTCAGCCGCTTGGGCAGCGGCACCACCCGGAGCACCGAGAACACCGCCGCCGCGTCGGTCGGCGACGTGACCGCCCCGAGCAGGACCGCCAGCTGCCACGGCATGCCGAGCAGGTAGTGCGCGCCGACGGCGACCACGGTGACCGACACCGCGACGCCGAGCGTCGCCAGCGAGACGCCGAGCCGGATGCAGCCGCGCATCTCGGGCCAGTTCGTGGTCAGGCCACCCTCGGCGAGGATCATCGCCAGCGCGGCGAAGCCGACCGCGTGCGCGACCTCGTAGTTCTCGAACTGGATGCCGACGCCCGACTCGCCCAGTGCGGCACCCATGAGCAGGTAGATCAGCAGGCTGGGCAGTCCGGCGCCGGTGGAGACCCGGACGGCCAGGATCGCCAGGAGCGTGACCGCCGAGCCCACGAGGATGAACGTGTCGAGATCGTGGACGTCGAACGACACGGATCACCTCGGCCTCGTCGCGGGGCGGGACCGCAGTCTATCGGTGCGCCCACCCCCGCCTGCCAGGCGCGTCAGCCGGTGGGTGTGTAGCCGGGGCGCCCGGCGGCGTCCCACACCTCCCAGAAGGCGGTGAACTCCGGGCCGAGGAAGGGGTCACCGCCCGTCATCGCGATGCCCCCACGGCGCACCGTCCAGTCCCAGGGCGCCAGCTCCTGGGCGCGGGCGAGCTGGGCCTGCGCCGCGCCGGTGCGCCCGGACCGCTGGTGGTGGGCCGCGATCCGCCGGTGCGCGAGCGCGAGCTGCTCGGCGTCGCTCCGTTCGGGGGCGGACTCGGCCGGCTCGGGCAGCACGCCCTCCCGCACCCAGGCGCGCAGCAGGTCGTGGTGGCGGGCACTCTCGATCCGGGTGAACTCCACGAACCGGTCATCCCCGGGCGCGATCGTCGGCGGCTTCACGATCCGGTCCCGCTCGTCCACCCACACCACCGACGGGACGTTCGTGATGCCGTACCGCTCGGCGGTGACGTGGGCGGTGTCGACCCCGACCGGGTACGTCGGGGCCGCGGCCTCGATCCAGGGTCGCGCGTCCTCGGGGTCCGCGTCCAGCGCGACCGAGAACAGCCGGAGACCGGCGTCGGCCAGCTCGGCCTGGAGGCGCTGCCACCCGCCGAGCTCGTACCGACAGCCGCACCAGGACGCCCAGACGACCAGCACCCGCTTGTGCCCGGACCAGGCGTCGAAGGACAGCTCGGCGCCGTCCACGTCGCGCAAGGGTCAGCGGCGGCGCGATGCCGCCGGCCAGCTGCTGGCGACGGGTCGCCGCCGACGGAGCGAGGGCGAGCACGTTCCCGTCACGCGCGACCAGGAGCCCCAGTGCGCCGGCCAGTGCGGCCAGCACGGACCGGCCCCGCAGCGGCACGCAGGTGCCGCCCCGGCACAGCCCCTCCGGCTCCAGCTCCCACCCCAGGGCCGCGGCCAGTGCGGCCTCGTCGTCGAGGCCGCCGGCGAGCTGGTGCTCCTGGCCGTCGGCGTCGATCAGGGTCAGCACGTCGGACAGGATCGCACGGAATTGGAACTTGTTCTAGATTTGTGCCATGGGCAGAGGCACCGACATCCCCGCCGTCCTCCCGGCCGAGCTGCTGGCCGACGCGCCGTCGTACGACGTCGTGGTCGTCGGGTTCGGCATCGCCGGTGGCTGCGCCGCGCTCGAGGCCGCGCGTGCGGGGGCGCGGGTGCTGCTCCTGGAGCGCGCGGCGGTGCACGGCGGCACCTCCAGCCTGTCCGGCGGCCACTTCTACCTCGGCGGCGGGACGGCCGTGCAGGTGGCGACCGGACACGATGACACCCCCGAGGAGATGTACAAGTACCTCGTCGCCGTCTCGAAGGAGCCCGAGCACGACAAGATCCGCGCCTACTGCGAGGGCTCGGTCGAGCACTTCGACTGGCTCGAGGCGCTGGGCTTCGAGTTCGAGCGCACCTACTACCCCGAGAAGGCGGTGATCCAGCCGGGGACCGAGGGGCTGATGTACACGGGCAACGAGAAGGTGTGGCCCTACCGGGAGCAGGCGCGGCCGGCGCCGCGCGGCCACAAGGTGCCGGTGCCCGGGGACACCGAGGGCACCAGGATGGTGATGGACCTGCTGCACGAGCGGGTCGAGGAGGCGGGCGTCGAGGTCCGCTACGAGACCGGCGCGACCAACCTGGTCGCCGACGGGTCCGGCACCGTCCGCGGGCTGGCCTGGAGGTCCTTCGAGGAGACCGGGTACGTCGCCGCCGCCGGGGTCGTGATCGCGGCCGGCGGCTTCGTGATGAACCCGGACATGGTCGCCGCGCACACCCCGCGGCTGGCGGAGAAGCCGTTCACGCTGGGGTCGACGTACGACGACGGCCTCGGCATCCGGCTCGGCGCGTCGGCCGGCGCGGAGCTCAAGCACATGGACGAGCCGTTCATCACCGCGCCGTTCTACCCACCGTCGGCGCTGGTCACCGGCTTCCTCGTGAACAAGCTCGGCGAGCGGTTCTGCGCCGAGGACTCCTACCACTCGCGCACCTCGCAGTTCGTGATGGAGCAGCCCGACTCCACGGCGTACCTCATCGTCGACAGCGAGCACGTGGAGTACCCGAAGTTCCCGCTGGTGCCGCTGATCGACGGCTTCGAGACGATCTCCGAGCTCGAGGACGCGCTCGAGCTGCCGGCCGGGTCGGTCGCCAAGACGCTGGAGCGCTACAACGAGCTCGCCGAGGCCGGGGAGGACGCCGACTTCCACAAGGCGCCCGAGTGGCTGGCGCCGCAGGGCGCCGGCCCGTGGGCGGTCTTCGACCTGCGGCTGGGCCACGCGATGTACGCCGGCTTCACCCTGGGTGGGCTGCGGGTGAGCGTGGACGGCGAGGTCGAGCGCCCCGACGGCTCGGTGATCCCCGGCCTCTACGCCGCCGGCGCCTGCGCGTCCAACATCGCCCAGGACGGCAAGGGCTACTGCTCGGGCACCCAGCTCGGTGAGGGGTCGTTCTTCGGCCGCCGGAGCGGGCGAGCCGCCGCTGCCAGTGCGAGCGCAGCGAGCACGGGCAGCGGATAGCGGCGCAGCTCGAGGAGCGTCGGCTCGGGCCGGAGCGCGGGCGCGGCGGTTTCCCCGGTTCACCGGGGAAGTCGGAACTTCTGGCCCGAAGTTTCGGCCCAACAGTTCCGGTTTCCCCGGCCCACCGGGGAAACCGACCACCACCTACAGTCACCCCATGACCGACCGCTTCCAGGTGGCCAGCCGGGCCAACGTGCCGCCGTTCCACGTGATGGACCTGCTGGCGGCGTCGGCGGAGCGGCAGCGCACCCACGGCGACGTGCTGAACCTGCTCGCCGGTCAGCCGATGACCGGGGCGCCGGCGCCGGTGCGCGAGGAGGCGAAGCGGCTCCTCGACTCCGGTGACCCACTGGGCTACACGCCGGCGGCCGGGATCCGGGAGCTGCGCGAGGCGATCGCCGGGCACCACCGGCGCGCCCACGGCATCGAGGTCGACCCCGACCACGTCGTCGTGACCACCGGGAGCAGCGGCGGCTTCCTGCTGGCGTTCCTCGCGGCGTTCGAGGTGGGCGACCGGGTGGCGATGGCGCGGCCCGGCTACCCCTGCTACCGCAACGTGCTGACCGCGCTCGGCTGCGAGGTCGTGGAGATCCCGACCGGCCCGGAGACCCGGTTCCAGCCCACGGTGGAGCAGCTCGACGGCCTGGCCGACATCCGGGGCCTGGTCGTCGCGAGCCCCGCCAACCCCACGGGCACCATGCTGCTCCCGAGCGAGCTGGCCGCGCTTGCGGCGTACTGCGAGGAGCGCGGCATCCAGCTGATCAGCGACGAGATCTACCACGGGATCGAGTACGCGCCGCTCTCCGGTGCGGAGCCGTTGGCCCGCAGCGCCTGGGAGACCAGCCGCGAGGCCGTCGTGTTCTCCAGCTTCTCGAAGTACTTCTCGATGACCGGCTGGCGGATCGGCTGGATGCTCGCACCCGACCGGCTCCGCCGTGCCGTGGACGTGCTGACCGGCAACTTCACGATCTGCCCGCCGGTGATCGCCCAACGCGCCTGCCTGGCCGCGTTCGACGACGCGTCGTACGCCGAGCTCGACGGCCACGTCGCGCGGTACGCCGAGAACCGCCGGATCCTGCTCGACGGCCTGCCGAAGCTCGGCATCACCGAGCTCGCCCCCGCCGACGGCGCCTTCTACGTCTATGCCGACGTCGGCCACCTCACCGACGACACGATGCGCTTCGCCCGCGACCTGCTCGCCCGGACCGGCGTGGCCGTCGCACCGGGCGTCGACTTCGACACCGTCGTCGGGCCGCGCTTCGTCCGGCTCAGCTTCGCTGGCCCCGGCGCCGACATCGAGCTGGCCCTCGAGCGGCTGTCCACAGTGCTCGACCGCTGAGGTTTCTCCACAGCGCCCGTCCGGCAAGGCTCCCCTCGACCAGGCACCACTTCGAGGGGGAGCAGATGTACGGAGACACCGGAACCATCCGGGCGCTCGCCGCCCGGCTGCGCGAGCGCGCCGACGAGATCCGGGCCGAGGCCGCGCGGCTGCTCGCGCGCGCCGAGCAGGTGCCGTGGGAGGGCCTCGCCGCCGAGGCCATGCGCGGCCACGCCCGGGACCGGGTGGCCGCGCTCGCCCGCACCGCCGCCCTGCACGAGGACGCGGCCGACGCGCTCGACCGGCACGCGCGGGAGGTGGATCGCGTCAAGGACCTGATCGCCGCGATCGAGCGGAAGGTGCGCGGCCTGCTCTCGGGGCTCAAGGACCGGCTGGTCCCCGACGCGCTCGACGGCGTGCTGCACCGCTTCGTCCCACCCCTGCCCGGCAGCCGCGACTGGCTCGACGTCGACCTGCCGGGGCTCGGCTGATGACCGCCCCGGCAACGCTCCGCCACCAGCCGGCGGGAGCACGACCGTGAGCGCCGACATCACCTCGGTCACCGGCGGCTCGACGGGCCTGGCCGCCACGTACGCCGCCGTCCGCGCGCTGGCCGACGCGTACGACGAGGCCGGCAGCCGGCTGCGCGGCTGGGCGGCGCTGGGGGCCGAGACGATGACGAACCCCGACCTCGCCGAGTCCGCGGTGCTCGCGCCGCTGACGTTCGCCGAGGCCGAGGCCGCGGTCCTGGCCGCGACGACCGGCCCCGACGGGGTCCTGGTCGAATCCCTCGGCTGGGAGGCCGACGCGCTGGCGGTGCGCGCCGTCGTCACCGCGCTCGAGGCGACCGACGCGCTGGTGCGCACCGCCGTCGACGAGCTCGACCGGGCGGTGGGCCGGACCGTCGGCTTCACCCTGGGGGCGACCGCGCCGGCACTGGTGCCCGTGCTCGCCGCCACGCTGCCGCTGGTGCCCCCGGCGGTCCGCCGCGAGCTGGAGGACCGGCTCGAGCAGTGGGTGGTGGACCACCCGGGCGTGGTGCAGCACGCCGCGAACGGCGGCGGCGGCCTGCTCGAGGGTCTCTGGGACGGCGTCACCCCGCTCGCTCCGGGCGGCCTGCTCGGCGTACCTCTGCTCGCCCCCGACACCGAGGCCGGCGCCGGCCTGCTGGCACTGCTCTACGGGCCCGAGGGCCACGCCGGGGTGTCCGAGGTGCACCCGCAGGTGTGCACCGACCCGAGCCAGCCGACCGACCTCGAGGGGCTGGTCGCCCACCTCGCGGCGGTGGCCGGGCTCTCGCCCGAGCCCGACTCCCCGCTCAACGGCACCATCGAGATCCAGACGCTGGACGCCGGCACCGACGGGGTACGGCACATCGTCTACCTGCCCGGGACCGACGACCTCACCACCCTGCCCTGGACCCAGGACGGCGACATCCGCGACGGCGGGACCGACCTGCACTCCGACGCCGGACACCAGACCATCTACCAGCAGGGGATCCTCCAGGCGATGGCGCAGGCCGGCATCGGGCCGCACGACCCGGTGCTGCTCGTCGGGCACTCGCTGGGCGGCATGGAGGCGGCGGCGATCCTCGGTCACGACAGCGGCTTCAACGTGACGAACGTGGTCACCGCCGGTGCCCCCACGGCCCAGGTCGACGGGTTCCCGGCCGGCAGCCACGTGCTCTCGCTCGAGCATCACGGTGACCTCGTGCCGGCTGGCGACGGCGCGCCCAACCCGGACACGGTCGAGCAGACCACCGTCACGTTCGAGGACGACCCGACGGGCATCGTGGACGCCCACGGCTACGGCCACTACCTCGCCGGGGCCGCGGCCGTCGACGACGCCACCGACCCGTCGGTGCAGGAGCAGCTCGCGAGCCTGCACGCCCACGGCTTCCTCGGCGACGCGGGCGGAGCGGGTGGGCCCGCGGCCATCGTCACGAGCCACGTCTTCCAGATCGTTCGACAACCCTGAGGCGCGCAACCGTCACAGGATGTCGTGCACGAACTCACCCAGCTGCGTCAGGTTCCGGCACTCCACCATCGGCACCACCGCGCCGTACCTGGTCGCCGCGGAGTCGCCGGTGTCCCAGTGCCGGCGGTGCTCGGGGTTGAGCCACCACGAGTGCCGCGCGGACCCGGCGAGCCGCTTCAGCACGTCGAGGTGCAGGTCGCTGTAGTTCGAGCGCGCGTCCCCGAGGATCAGGAGCGCGGACTTCGGGCCGAGCGCGTCGGCGTGCTGCTCCTCGAACTTCGCGAACGCGCGCCCGTAGTTGGTGCGGCCCCACAACGCCGCGTGCGCGGTGCTCGCGGCCAGGTCCGCCATCACTTCGGCCGGGTCCGCGCCCGGCTTGAAGTGCCCGGTGACCTCGTGGACGTGGTCGATGAACGTGAACGCGCGGACCGATCCGAACTGGTCCTGCAGGGCGTAGACGAGGAGCAGGGTGAACTGCGCGAAGTTCGCGACCGACCCGCTCACGTCGCAGAGCACGACCAGCTCGGTGCGGTGCGGGCGCTTGGGCCGGTGGTGGGTGACGAGCGGGACGCCGCCGGTGGACATGGCCGCGCGCATGGTGCGCCGGAAGTCCAGCGGACCGCGTCTCCGGGCGTGGTGCTCCTGGGTCAGGCGGGTGGCCAGCCGCCGGGCGAGGGGGTAGATCTCGCGCCGCATCTCCTCGAGGTCGGCCTTGCGGGCCGCCGTGAAGTCGAGCCGGTCGATGGTCGGCCGGACCGCGACGTTCGCGACGTGCTCGGGACCCTTCTCCTCGGCGATCCGGCGCCGGGCGTCCCCCTCGACCAGCGTCGTGAACGACCCGAGCCGGCGCCCGGCCTCTCGCCGGGCCTCGTCCTCGCTCAGGCCCTCGGCCAACAGCGCCTGCACGATCCGGTCGACCAGCTCGCCCGGTGCGACGCGCTGCAGCGCGGTGTAGGCCGACCACGAGGACAGCCCCGGGCCTCGACCCGGCATCGCGCCGAACCGGGCGACCATCTCGGCGGCGAGCGCCACCATCGCCTGCCGGTCTCCGGTCGCCATCGCCTCGGCGAGCTGCTCGCGGAACCGGGCCAGCGCGTCGGCGTTGTCGCGGACCCCGGTGTCGGGGTCCTCGAGGTCGCCCGCGGCCGCGCCGGCGCCGACCATCCGCGGGAAGTAGACGTCGAAGAGCGCGTCGAAGGTCGGTCGCTGCGACTGCTTCTTGACCAGTGTGGCGGCGTACCCGGCTCGCACCGTCGCCCGGTCGTCCCAGTCCAGCGCCCGCAGTGCCCGCAGCGCGTCGAGGTCCTCGGCGAGCGAGACCGACATCCCGGCGCCCCGCAGGGACTCCAGGAACGCGATGTGGCGGTCGACCAGGCTCATCGTCGGGTGCTCACTTCCGGAGCCGCAGCTCCTTGACGGCACGCTCCTGGTCGGAGGCGTGCTTGAGCACCACGCCCAGGGTGTCGTCGACCACCTTGTCGTCCAGGTCGCCGATCTCCAGGGCGACCAGGGTGCGCGCCCAGTCGACGGACTCGGCGATCGACGGCGCCTTCTTGAGGTCCAGGTCGCGCAGCCGGCCGATCATCGCGACGAGCTGGGCCGCGATCCGCCCGTCGAGGTCGGGGACCTGGGAGCCGACGATCTCCCGCTCCCGCTCGGCGTCCGGGTAGTCGAGGTGCAGGTAGAGGCAGCGCCGCTTGACCGCCTCGGACAGCTCGCGGGTGGCGTTGGAGGTCAGCACGACGAACGGGCGCCGGACGGCGCGCACCGTGCCCAGCTCGGGGATGGTGACCTGGAAGTCCGAGAGCACCTCGAGCAGCAGCCCCTCCACCTCGACGTCGGTCTTGTCGACCTCGTCGATCAGCAACACGGTCGGCTCCTCGCGACGGATCGCCGTCAGCAGCGGCCGGGTCAGCAGGAACTCCTCGCTGAAGATCTCGTGGTTCAGGAGGTCTCGGGCTGAGGTCAGGGTTGCGGTCGTGGACGAGATGGCGGCCGCCGCCTGGATGGAGAGCAGCTGCTTCTTGTAGTTCCACTCGTACAGCGCGCGCGCCTCGTCCAGCCCCTCGTAGCACTGCAGCCGCACCAGCTCCGACCCGGTCACCCCTGCGACGGCCTTGGCGAGCTCGGTCTTCCCGACGCCGGCGGGCCCCTCGACGAGCAGGGGCTTCTCGAGTGCCCCGGCGAGGTAGGTGGTCGTCGCGGTCGCCGGGTCGGCGAGGTAGCCGGCGCCCGCGAGGCGGGCGGCGGCGTCGGCGGGCGTGGCGAACCACGGATTCGGCTGCGGCATGCCGCCTATCCTCGCCCATCCGGTCCGTCACCTCTCGAGGCGTTCGGTCGTTGACAGGTCCAAGGAAGCGCAGCCGCCGAGTGGGGGCGCCGCGCCGGTGGGCCCTGCCCGTCCCCGCCCGTCACCCACCCGTGGCCGAAGGAGGACCCGTGCCGCACCGGATCCCCCGTCGCACGCGGCTGGCGCTCGGCGCCGTCAAGCTGACCGTGGTCGCCGCGACCGTGGTCGCGGGGCTCTCCACCCCGGTCACCCAGGCCGGCGCCGGGTACGCCGGGCACCGGGTCGGCGAGGTCGCGGACCTGCCCAGCCCCGTGGCCCGGATCCTCGCGAAGCACGACTGCTCGACCAGCGGGTTCGCCGACGCCGCCCCGGCCTCGGCCGTCATCCGCACCGCGACCGGCCGGTTCCGGCACGTGTCGTTCGACGAGGGCTGGGCGGTCTACACCCGGCGGGGCGCCGCGAGCCTCGTCGCGGTCTGCCTCGACCGGGCGCCCGAGGACCGGGAGCCGACGAAGGCCCGCGAACCAAGACCCCGGTGAGCCGCACTCGGGCGTGACCCGCACGACGCGGGCCCCAGTACTACGCCGGCGCAGGTTTGGTCACCGGCAGATGGAACTCGCACGGGAAGTGGGGCCAGCGGGGTCTCCGTTCCGGCGCGCCGGAGGAGAGCGGATGAACGAGCGGACCACTGGTCGTCTCCAGCTGACCAGCCGCGCCCTGAGCGGTCTGCTCGTCGGCGGGCTGCTGGGTGTGATGCTCGCCGTCGCCCTGGTCACCCGGATGGAGGCGCTCGGCACCGGGACGCAGGAGTCCCCGGAGGGTGCGTCCGCCGACCCGGCGCGCGAGGCGATCGACCGCCACCACTGCTCGACCCGCGGCTTCGGAACCGAGACGATCCCGTCCTCGGCGCTGATCCGCACCGGGAGCGGCGATCTCCTGCTCGTGTCCTTCGACCGCGGTTGGGAGGTCCACCAGGACAGCGACAGCGCTGCCGAGCTGGTCGCGGTGTGCCTCGAGGACCTCCCGCCGGGAGTCACTCAGAAGCGGCCGTGACGCCCCTCGCCGGCGGCGAACCGGGCGGCCCCGCCGAGGGCGTCGGCCGCCAGGGAGACCAGCCCGTGCCGCAGCTCGCCGGCGAGCGCCTCAGCCTCGGTCCGGCCCTCCTGGTCGAGCACGGACAGCCGGTCCTGCCGCAGGCACTCCTGGGGGAGGACGGCGAGCGAGCGCGCCAGCGCCTCGGCCTCCGCGCGCGCCCGGCCGGCCGGGACGACCCGGTTGACCAGGCCGATCCGCTCGGCCTCCTCGGCGCCGACAGCCCGACCGGTGAGGATCAGGTCCAGCGCCCGGCTGGTGCCGATCAGCCGGGGCAGCCGCACCGTGCCGCCGTCGACGAGGGGCACGCCCCACCGCCGGCAGAAGACCCCGAGGACCGCGTCGTCCGCGGCGACCCGCAGGTCGCACCACAGCGCCAGCTCCAGCCCGCCCGCGACGGCGTACCCCTCGATCGCCGCGATCACCGGCTTGCTCAGCCGCATCCGCGTCGGACCCATCGGCCCGTCGGCGGCGTCGATGGGCTCGGCGACCTGGTTGCCGCGCTCGGTGCCGATCGACTTGAGGTCGGCGCCGGCGCAGAAGGTGCCGCCCTCGCCGTGCAGCACCGCCACGCTCTGCGTGTCGTCCTCGTCGAAGGCCCGGAACGCCGCGGCCAGCGCCGCAGCCGTGGGGCCGTCGACCGCGTTGCGGGTCTCGGGCCGGTCGAGCACGACCGTCGTCACCGGCCCGTCGACCTCGACCCGGACGCTCACGACTCGACCTCCCGCACGACCGGCTCGGGCTCCACCACCGCGACGCCGGCGAGGTGCCGCTGCGCGAGCTCGCGGTAGTACGGCGGGTTCTGCTCGACCCAGAACTCCGAGGACGTCCCCTCGATCGGCTTCGTGGGCCGGGCCGGCACACCGGCGGCGACCATCCCGCCGGGCAGCTCGGTGCCGGGGGTGACGACCGACCCGGCCGCGACCAGCGTCCGCGGCCCGACGACCGCGCGGTCGAGGAGCGTCGAGCCGTTGCCGACCAGCGCCTGCTCGCCCACCTCGCGGCAGTGCACGACGCAGCCGTGACCGATCGTCGCGTCCCGGCCGATCACCAGCGTCTCGCCGGGCGCCGCGTGGAGCACCGAGTTGTCCTGCACGTTCGCGCCCTCGCGGACCACGATGGTGCAGATGTCGGCGCGCAGGACCGCGCCGTACCAGACGCTCGCACCGCGCTCGACGGTCACGTCGCCGATCAGGGTGGCGGTCGGCGCGACGAACGCCTCGGGGTGGACGGTGGGTTGTTTGCCCTCGAACTCGAAGCAGACCATGGGGGCCATTCCACACCCCCCGCAGCTCAGCGGATCCGCACCACCACGGGGTGGGCGTGGTCGGCGAGCAGCCTCGCCGGCCCGGGGCGTACGCCGGCTGGCAGGTCGACCTGCCAGCTCACCCGTCCGGCCAGGCCGTCCTCGGCACGGTCGGCGTCGGCGCTGCCGAGCACCCAGGTGTGCCCGCCCTGGCGCAGCCGCAGCACGACGTCGTCGTACGGCACGGGCTCAGGGTCGTTGTAGTGGCAGTCCTCGCACCCGGGCCCGGCCGAGCAGCTCATCGTGTCGCGGCAGCCGTCCACGAACGCCTCCCCCTCGACCTCGGTGCGCACCCCCCGCTGCAGGACGAGCTGCCCGTCCTCGACGAGGTAAGGCGCCACGCAGGACGCGGCGGCCGACGGCTGCGGGTACGGCGCGACCGCCAACGCCAGCAGAGCGGCGAGCAGGGCCAGGAGCGCGGGTCGCATGGGGAAGGGACGGCCGGCGGGGCGCGGCGGTTCCGTCACCGGGTCCGGCGGCGCACCAGGACACCACGCTTCCGGCGTACAGGACCGGGACGGCCGGCCACCCGCGCAGGAAAGCGGTGAGAGGAGCTAATGCCGTTTGACACGGCGACGGTCGGGGCCGGTGCCCGGACTTGCGCCCGGTTCCCGCGGCCCGAATCCAGTCCGGCTCCTCTCACCGTGCCCTCATCACACCCCGGCACCCGGCCCTGGGTGCAGGGGCAAAGGTCTCGAATACCGGGGGCGGCCGGCCCTGCCCGCGGCCGCGCGCCGGCCCCTAGCGTCTGCGGAGGACCGACGACGAGGGGGACCTGACCATGTACGCGATCAAGGGTGACCGGCTGCTCGTCCAGGGCATCCGCGCCGGCGAGCCCTTGCGCGACGGCGAGATCATCGCGGTTCACGGCGACCAGGGCGCGCCGCCGTACCTGGTCCGCTGGACCGACGACGGCCACGTCTCGTTGACCTATCCCGGACCGGACGCCTGGATCCAGCACTTCGTGCACGCGCCTGGCAGGGACTGACCGGGACTGCCAACGGTCAGGGGCGAAGGTCTCGGAGGCCGCGGGCCCCTCGCCTCTGCTCGGTTTCGGAGTGACACTCCTAGCGTCGGACCAGGACCGACCCGTCGTGCAGTGCGCCGGGCGCCGCCCCCACACCGGGCGACCTTCCCTCCGCGCTGAGGCGGCCAGAGGAGCACCAGGGAAGGAGCCACCATGCACGCGACCAAGGGCGACCACCTCGTCATCCACGGCACCCACGTCGGTGAGCCACTCCGCGACGGCGAGATCGTCGAGGTCCGCGGTCCCGACGGAGCGCCACCGTACGTCGTCCGCTGGGCCGACAACGGCCACGAGTCCCTCACCTATCCCGGGCCGGACGCCGAGGTCCACCACCTCCACCACAAGGGCGAGGGCGGCTGAGAGCAGCCGAACGGGCGGGCGTCGTCCCGACCGCTGCGTGAGCGGTCGGGGCGACAGGTTCCCAGAGCTCAGTGGGTCAGGTGCACCGGCTTGCTGGTCACCGCGCCGATGTCGACCGCCGCGGTCTCGAGCAGCTGGTGAGCCAGATCGGCCAGGGCCCGCGCGGTCGCGAGCTCGTCGCCGATCTCCGGCACCTCGGGGTCGGCGGGGTTGAGCCGCGCGATCCCCCATCCGGTCAGCCGGGTGGCCGACGGCTCGGTGGCGAGCCGTGCCTCGGCGCGGGTCTGACCGTCGTGCTCCCCGATGAAGATCTCCACCGACCAGGTCTTGGTGTGCATCGCTCCTCCTCGTCCGGCGCGGTCGAGGGCGGCGACGGCGTCGCCGTCCCAGGACACCATCGACGCACCCGGTCGCCGGACCGGCAAGAGGCCAAGGTCACCAGCGGACCCGGACCGGGAGTGGCCAGCGGACCCCGGACCCCGGAATGCCACTCAGCCCAGCAGGCCGGCCTTCCGACCCAGTCGATCGGCGAGATCCGCCGGGTCGAGCAGCCCGTCGCGGACCCGCCGGGTCGGCCAGTCGCTCACGTCGAGCCCCGTCAGCCGGGTCAGCAGGTCGAGGTCGTCGGCGTACACCTCGACGAGTCGGCTGACGTCTGCGGCCGTCGGCGCGGCAGCCACCAGGTCCTGACGGGTCGACTGGATCACGCGCAGGCGCGGCTCCTTGGGGTAGGGATCCAGGCCGAGGAAGGAGGTCACCCGGTCCAGGGTCTCGCGGTGCTCGCCGACGAACCGGTGGAAGTCCAGGAACAGCCACTGCTCGCGCGAGAACAGCTCCAGCCCGCGCGCGACCTGCGCGCCGTACAGGCCGCGGGGGATCATCGACCACCGCCGCATCCGGAGGTGGTTCCAGCCCTCCGGGATCCGCTCGAGCAGACCCTCGCGGCGCGGGCCCTGGGCCAGCTGACTGAAGCTCGGGAAGGCCGGCAGCTTCCCGTAGTACATCGCCCAGTGCGAGAACGCCCGCTCGATCGGGTCCCGGAGGCTGACGATCAGCCGCATGTCCGGACGGTAGGCGTGCATCCGCTCCATCGCGTGCGGCCAGAACGTGTAGGCCGGCGTGCCGTCGATCGCGATCCGCTGCCGGTCGGTGCGGCCCGGCGCCCAGTAGTCGCTGTAGTCCGGGTCCGCCCACGACCGCTTCTCGTCGTCGAAGAAGTGCCACTCCTTGCGGGGCCCGGCGCATACCTCGGGGTGCTTGCGCAGCAGGTCGAAGAGCGAGCTCGTGCCCGCCTTCTGGACGCCGGCGATCGCCACGTTGATGGGGATGCGTGGCGCTTCCTCGAGGGGGATCCTGGTCATACGACAAGCACCTCAGCGGCGACTCGGTGGCGGACAGCCATGCATACCAGACCGGCGGCCCCGCTCCGGGCCCCGAACGTCGGAGCCCCCGCTGAGCGTCCGCTCGACGGGGGCTGCGACGTGATCGATCCAGCTGGCGGTGGCGGAGGGATTTGAACCCTCGGTGGGCTTGCACCCACAAACGCTTTCGAGGCGTTCTCCTTAGGCCGCTCGGACACGCCACCGCCGCAGAGAGTACCGGAGCGCGTCGGCGGCGACGAAATCGATCGGGCGCGCGGGCGGCGCGTCGGGTCGTGTGCCTGAGAACGCGCCATAGCGCGTTGTGGGGCACACGACCCGGCCTCGGCTCAGCTCAGCCGGCTGACGGTGCCATCGGGCGCGACGTCGGAGACCGAGACCGACAGCATCCCGTCCCCGCTCACGCTTGAGGTGTACAGCCGCGCGGTGATCGGGCCGCTCATCCCGACCCGGCCGTCACTCCAGGGGCGCTTGCGCGAGTGTGCCCACTCGACGACCTCGGCGGAGTCCTCGTTCTCCCGGGCCCCGAACGCCGACCACTGCCCTTCGGAGCTGCCGGTGCCGCGGGCGTCGACGGTCAGCTGCGCGTACCCGCGCTGGACCAGGTACGCCGGCGGCGCGCCCGCCACCCCGCCCCCGGACGAGAGCGCGGTCTTGTTGTAGGCCGTGATCGTCACGATCACCGGGAAGCGGCCGCGGACCGCCCGCCCGTCGGCGCCGGCGGGCAGGACCAGGTCGCCGCGGAGGACCACGCCGTCGGACATCGGGACCGCCAGGTCGGTGCGGGTCACGGTCGCCGGGTAGATCTCCGGGCGGGGAGACCAGGCCTCCTGCGCGGCGGACGTGGCATGGGCGGATGCGGCATGGGCGGGCGGTGCGACCAGCGCGGAGAGGGCGACGACCAGGGCAGCGGCGTACCGATTCACGCCCGGCGCAACGACGTACCACAACTCGGGGTTATCGGCGGCGCGGCTCCAGCCGGTCGAGCTGGGTCACATGACCTGGCTCGAGATCGCCGAGCGAGCGAACACCGAGGAGTCGCATGGTCCGCTCCACCTGGCTGCGGAGGATCTCGACCGCGCGGTCGACGCCATCGCGGCCACCGGCCATGAGCCCGTAGAGATAGGCGCGTCCGACCAGGGTGAACCTGGCTCCGTGTGCGAGGGCCGCGACGATGTCCTGCCCCGACATGATCCCGGTGTCGAGGTGGACCTCGACATCCTGTCCGACCGCTGCGACGACCTCGGGCAGCAGGCGGAACGGGATCGGTGCACGGTCGAGCTGTCGGCCGCCATGGTTCGACAACAGGACTGCGTCGGCGCCGAGGTCGGCGACCCGTCTCGCGTCGTCGACCGTCTGGATGCCCTTCACCACGAGCCGACCGGGCCACTGCTCCTTGATCCAGGCGAGGTCCTCGAACGTCACCGTCGGGTCGAACATCGTGTCGAGCAGTTCTGCGACGGTGCCGGACCAGGAGTCGAGCGTCGCGAACGCGAGGGGCTCGGTGGTGAGCAGATCGAACCACCACCGCATCCGGGGAATTGCGTCGAGCACCGTCCGAGGCGTCAGGGTCGGCGGGATCGTCATCCCGTTGCGGACATCGCGCAGCCGGGCCCCCGCGACCGGGACGTCGACCGTGACGAGGAGGGCGTCGAACCCGGCTCGCGCCGCCCGCTCGACCAGTGCCATCGAGCGGTCGCGGTCCTTCCACATGTACAGCTGGAACCAGTGGCGACCGCTCGGTGCTGCCGCGGCGACGTCCTCGATCGAGGTCGTCCCCATCGTCGAGAGCGCGAACGGGATGCCGGCCGCCGCTGCCGCTGTTGCCCCGGCCACCTCGCCCTCCGTGTGCATCAACCGCGTGAACCCGGTCGGCGCGATCCCGAACGGGAGGGACGCGCGAGCCCCCAGCACCTCCCGGGAGGTGTCCACCGACGAGACGTCGCGGAGCACCCCCGGATTGAACTGCACGTCGCGGAACGCCTGCCGCGCCCGCGCCAGCGAAATCTCGTCGTCGGCGGCGCCGTCGGTGTAGTCGAACGCCGCCCGGGGCGTGCGCCGGCGAGCCGCCCGGCGCAGGTCCTCGATGGTGAGCGCGTCCCGGAGCCGGCGGCCGCGAGGGGAGAGCACCGGGGTACGGAACCGCACCAGAGGAGCCAGGTCGCGTCGACGTGGGAGCTGACGTTTCACCCCGACATCATCGCCGAAGCGGCTCCCGAGGTCCCGACTCGCCCGCTGCCGGTTGGGTACTGCCCCGACATGAGGAAGACGACGCTCGCCGCGCTCCCCGCTGCTGCTCTCGGGGCGGTCGCCGCCCACGACCTGCTGCAACGACGCCACGCCATCCTGCGCAACTTCCCGGTGGTCGGGCACGCGCGGTACTGGCTGGAGGCGCTCGGACCGGAGCTGCGGCAGTACATCGTCGCGAGCAACGACGAGGAGCGGCCCTTCAGCCGGGACCAGCGGCGCTGGGTCTACGCCTCGGCGAAGCTGCAGAACAACTACTTCGGGTTCGGCACCGACAACGACCTCGAGCACAGCTCCGGCAACGTGATCGTCCATCACCGCACGTTCGGGCGCTCCTACCCGACCCACGGCGCGGTCGGTCAGGAGGCTCGGCTGCCCTCGGCGAAGATCCTCGGCGGCCCGCGCGGGCGCCGGCGGGCGTTCCGGCCGGCGTCGGTCGTCAACGTGTCGGGCATGAGCTTCGGGTCGCTGTCGGGCAACGCCGTCGAAGCGATCAACCGGGGCGCGGCCGAGGCCGGGTGCCTGCACAACACCGGCGAGGGCGCGGTGTCGCCGTACCACCGCCAGGGCGCCGACCTGGTCTTCCAGATCGGTACGGCGTACTTCGGCTGCCGCGACGACGACGGCAGGTTCAGCCTGCCGCGGCTCAAGGACCTCGTGGAGTCGGCGCCGGTCCGGGCCCTGGAGATCAAGCTCAGCCAGGGCGCCAAACCCGGGCTCGGCGGCGTCCTGCCGGCCGCCAAGGTGTCGGCGGAGATCGCCGCGACGCGCGGGGTCCCGGCCGGTCTCGACTGCCTGAGCCCGTCGCGGCACGCGGAGTTCGACGACGTGGACTCGCTGCTCGACTTCGTCGAGCTGCTCGCGGACGAGACCGGGCTGCCGGTCGGGATCAAGTCGGCGGTGGGCGACCTCGGGTTCTGGCGAGACCTCACCGAGGAGATGGCCAAGGGCCAGCGCGGCGTCGACTTCGTCACGATCGACGGCGGCGAGGGCGGGACCGGAGCCTCCCCGCTGATCTTCACCGACGCGGTGTCACTGCCGTTCCGGCTCGGGTTCGCGCGCGTGTACGCCGAGTTCGCCCGGCGCGGCCTCCACGAGGACGTGACCTTCATCGGCTCCGGCAAGCTCGGGCTGCCCGACAACGCGGTCGTCGCCTTCGCCCTGGGCGCCGACCTGGTCAACGTGGCCCGTGAGGCGATGCTCGCCGTCGGGTGCATCCAGGCGCAGAAGTGCCATACCGGCGAGTGCCCGACCGGCGTCGCGACCCAGAACCCGTGGTTGGCCCACGGCCTCGACCCGGTCGAGAAGTCCGGACGCGTCGCCAACTACGTGCGCACCCTGCGGCGCGACCTGCTCAAGGTCGCCGAGACCTGCGGGGTCGAGCACCCGGGGCTGATCGGCCCCCACGACGTCGAGATCCTCGACAACCTCTCCGACGGCCGGCTCCTCGACGAGGTGTACGGCTACGACCCCGGGTGGGGGTTCCCGTCGGCGCGGGACCGGCAGGAGATCGCCGCCATCATGTCCGCGACCGAGGAGCCCGAGACCCGCACCGAAGGTCCGCCGGAGACCGCCGAGGAGGGCGCGCCCGGCACCGAGCACGCCGGCGACGAGGAGCCGAGCGGCGACTGACCGGCTCGACCGAACGCCTCCGCGAGGTCAGGACGGCCGGACGACCTGCTGGAGCGCCCACCGGTTGCCGTCGGGGTCCTGGAAGTACACGAAGCGCCCCCACGGCTGGTCGTCGACCCCCTCGCACCCGACACCGCGCTCCCGCAGCTCGGCGAGGGCGGCGTCCGCGTCGGCGACCACGACCTGGATGAACTGCGACGAACCGGCCGGCATCATCTCGAGCCCGACGCCGAAGCAGATCGAGCAGGCCGAGCCGGGTGGCGTCACCTGCACGAACCGCAGCGTCGGCGAGACGGTCTGATCGTGGTCGACGCTCCAACCGAGGGAGTCGCCGTAGAAGGCGATCGACCGGTCGACGTCGCGAACGGCGAGGGGGATGAGCTCGATCTTGTAGTCCATGGCGCCACGGTAGGAGTGCATCAGGTCAGATCATGACCGCAGTGCCCCCCGCGGCGCCGGACTCAGCGCTGAGTGAGGAAGAAGTCCTCGAGGAGCCCGGCCGACTCCTCGGCGAGCACGCCGCTGATGACCTCGGGCCGGTGGTTGAGGCGGCGGTCGCGGACCACGTCCCAGAGGCTGCCGACGGCTCCGGCCTTGGGGTCCCAGGCGCCGAACACGATCCGCTCGACCCGGCTCAGCACGGCGGCGCCGGCGCACATGGTGCACGGCTCGAGGGTGACGACGAGGGTGTGCCCCTCGAGCCGCCACTCGCCCCGGGCGCGCGCGGCCGCGCGGAGCGCCACCACCTCGGCATGCCCGGTGGGGTCGTGGTCGGCCTCGCGCACGTTGCGACCGCGCGCCACCGGCGTACCGTCCGGGTCCAGCACCACCGCGCCGATCGGCACGTCTCCGGACGCCAGGGCGGCGCGTGCCTCGTCGAGGGCGGTCCGCATCGGGCCGTCCCAGTGGCCGGTGGTCACGCGGAGGTGAGGCCGACGGCGTCGTCGAACAGCTTGCCGAAGCCCAGCCGCCGCGCGACGTCGGAGAGCATCTCGTCGGGGTAGAGATCGATGTCGTCGAGCAGGACGCCCATGTCCATGGCGTGCATGCCGAGGTCGCCGAGCAGGTCCAGGTCGCCCGCGGGGACCGGGTCGTCCTCGTCCTCGGGCAGCGGCAGGCCGAGGAACTCGACGGCGGAGCTGGCCAGCTCCCACTCGTCGGCGGCGGTGATGTCGGAGAGCAGGACCCGGGTGGTCGGCCCCGCGACGCGGACCACGACGAAGAAGTCCTCCTCGATCGCGACCATCCCGACCGCTCCCCCGTCCCCGGGGAAGCGGCGCAGCGCGGCGGAGAGGGTGTCGATGTCCTCGAGGACGTCGTGGGCGAGCTCCTGGACGGTCCAGGCGCCGCCCTCCCGGTAGGCGGCGAGGGCGAAGTCGATCCCGTCGACCTGGTCGGCCATGTCCTACCTCCGTCCGCACCGTTGCGTCCAGTCCGTCGCTCTCCAGGGTGTCAGACCAGACGGGTGCGGCCAACCCCCTTTCGGCCTGTCACCGGCCTGGCTCCACTAGGGTCTGGAGCATGCGTACGCACGTCGTCGACCACCCCCTCGTCGCCCACAAGCTGACCCACCTGCGGAACGAGGAGACCGACTCGCCGACGTTCCGACGGCTCGCCGACGAGCTGGTCACGCTGCTGGCCTACGAGGCCACCCGCGACGTCCGGGTCGAGCCCATCGACGTGGTCACCCCGGTCTCCCCGACCACCGGCGTCCAGCTGGCCAAGCCGCGGCCGCTCGTGGTGCCGATCCTCCGGGCGGGACTGGGGATGCTGGACGGGATGATGCGGCTGCTGCCCACCGCGGAGGTCGGCTTCCTCGGGATGATCCGCAACGAGGAGACGCTGCAGGCATCGACGTACGCCGAGCGCCTGCCCGAGGACCTCTCCGGGCGCCAGTGCTACGTCCTGGACCCGATGCTCGCCACCGGCGGCACCCTCGCCGCGGCGATCCGCTTCCTCACCGACCGCGGCGCCGACCACATCACCGCGATCTGCCTGCTCGCCGCGCCCGAGGGCTGCGCCCGCCTGGAGCAGGAGCTCGACGGCCTCGACGTCCCGGTCACGATCGTCACTGCGGCGATGGACGAGCGGCTCAACGAGAAGGGCTACATCGTCCCCGGTCTCGGAGACGCCGGCGACCGGCTCTACGGCATCGTCGGCTGACGCCCGGGCGGTTTCCCCGGTTAACCGGGGAAGTTGGAACTGTTGGCCCGAAGTTTCGGCCCAACAGTTCCGGTATCCCCGGTTAACCGGGGAAACCAACCCCGCGCCGCCCCGCAGCGCTAGCTGGGGAAGATCTGCACCTTGCCGGTTGCGATCAGGATCAGCAGCACGAGGACCAGGACCCCGAGCACGGCGTAGACCCACTCCTTGCCGGCGCGGGTCTCCTCGGACTCGGGGGCGTCGTACCGGTGCCCGTCGGGGCGGCCGAGGCGCTCGTCGTCGTCAGTCATGCCCGTCCAACGACCCGCGCGTCCCGACGTCCCGGGTGACGGCGGCCACCCGAGCCGCCAGGAACGTCCGTGGGATGCCCAGGACGGCACCGGTTCCGGCGGCCAGGGCCGTTGAACGGCGCCCGACGCACGTCCGTACGCTGGACACGTGACCGAGGCGGGGAGCGGCCAGGGCGGCGAGGACCTCCGGCGGTTCATGCTCGAGCACCGGTTCGGCATGGACGAGATCGTCACGAAGCTGACCATCCTGCGCGACGAGTTCACGCACCTGCGCGACTACAACCCGATCGAGTCGGTGTCCTCGCGCCTGAAGTCGCCCGAGAGCCTCGTGGAGAAGATGCTCCGCAAGGGCCTGGTCCTCGACGAGCGGCCGTCGTTCGACCAGATCCGAGCGACGGTCACCGACATCGCCGGGGTCCGGGTCGTCTGCAGCTTCGTCTCCGACGTCTACCGGGTCTTCGACATGCTCGTGGAGCAGGAGGACGTCTCGACGGTCGAGGTGCGCGACTACATCGCCACGCCCAAGCCCAACGGCTACCGCAGCCTGCACGCGCTGGTCGAGGTGCCGGTCTTCCTCTCGGAGGGGCCGGTTCCCGTGCTCGTCGAGGTGCAGTTCCGCACGATCGCGATGGACTTCTGGGCCAGCCTCGAGCACAAGATCTACTACAAGTACCGCCGCGAGGTCCCCGCCGAGCTGCTCGAGCGGCTGCACGACGCCGCGGAGACGGCGTACGCCCTCGACGCGACGATGGAGCGCCTGCACGAGGAGGTACGCGGCCTCGACGAGCTCCCACCGGACGTGCTCGCTCAGCTCCGCGACGGCGGAGAGCGGCCCGACGCCGCCCTGCGGGAGGCGCTGCGCAAGCTGGGCGCCACCCCCGAGACGGCCTGACGCCGGCTACCCGGCGAGCTCCAGCTCGGCGACCGTCTCGTAGCGCGGCCGCCCGCGCGGGCCCTCGCCGAGGTACGACGCCACCAGCTCGACCCGGTCGGCCCGCCATGCGGGTCCGGCGTACCCGTCGAGGAGCCGGACCCAGCTGGTCGCCTCCGTGGGGTGCGCGATCCTGGCGACGGTGAGGTGCGGCCGGAAGCGCTGCCCGTCGACCGGGACGCCGGCCCGGTTGGCGGCGGTCCGACAGCCGGTGGCGAGTCGGTCGAGCTGGGTGCGGCCGTGCTCATCGAGCGCGAGGCCCGCCCAGAGCACCCGGGCCCGCCCCACGTTCGGGAACGCGCCGCCACCCGTGATCGCGGTGTCGAACGCGGACCGGCGGGCCGCCGCGCGCCCGAGCCGCTCGACCAGGTCCTCGAGCCGGCGCTCCTCGACCTCGGCCAGGAACGCCACAGTCACGTGCAGCTGCTCGACACCGGCCCACCGGAACGCCGCAGCCGAGCGCCGCGGCTCGAGGAACGCGTCCAGGTGCTCGACCGCCTCGGCCGGCGGCACCAGCGCCACGAACATCCGCACCCGCTCAACCTAGTCGGCCCCTCTACAGGCATCGGGTCCGCAAGCATCGGTCCGCAGCCAAGCGCCGACCGCAACCACATTGTCGGACGGTCAACCCCGTGGGCGATCCCGCGGCCGGCGTGGCGCCGAAGGCGACGCGCCAGACGCGGCCACGCCGTCGGACGGTCAGCCCCGTGGGCGCCGAAGGCGAGACGCCGGACGCGGTCAGATCTGGGTGCCGAGCGCCGAGCCGATGGCGAAGGTGACGGCCATCGCGAACAGGCCGCCCGCGACGTTGCGGGCCACGGCCCGCGCCGGGCTGCTGTACCCGAGGCGGGCGCTGGCCCACCCGGTGATCGCCAGGGCCAGCACCACGACGCCGACCGTGAGCGGCACGCGGGTCTCGGCGGACGCCAGGGTGATCGACAGCAGCGGCAGCAGCGCGCCGATCGTGAAGGCGAGCATCGAGGCCCAGGCCGCGTGCAGGGGGCTGGCGATGTCGTCCGGGTCGATGCCGAGCTCGACCTCCGCGTGCGCGGCCAGCGCGTCCTGGGCGGTCAGCACGGTCGCGACCTCGAGCGCCAGGTCGTCCGGGAGGCCCTTCGCGGCGTACAGCCCGGCGAGCTCGGCCAGCTCCTCCTCAGGCTCCTCGAGCAGCTCGCGCCGCTCCTTCTCGAGCAGAGCGAGCTCGGAGTCACGCTGGGTGCTGACCGAGACGTACTCGCCGGCCGCCATGCTCATCGCGCCCGCGGCGAGCCCCGCGACGCCCGCGATCACGATCGCGTTGCGGTCGCTCGTCGCGCCGATGGCACCGATCACGATGCCGGCCGTCGAGACGATGCCGTCGTTGGCACCGAGGACCGCGGCGCGCAGCCAGTTCAGCCGGTTGTTGAAGCCCCGGATGTGGGGCTCGCTCTCATGCGGCCCGGCCGGGACCTCGATCTCGCTCGTGGTCATGGCGTCAATCCAACGCTGCGCCCGAGGCCCTCGCAAGCAAGGGTTGCCTCGGCTCACTCGTCGGTCGGACGGCCCTCACAGCCCCAGGTCGCGGCCGATCAGCTCCTTCATGATCTCGTTGGAGCCGGCCCAGATCTTCGAGACCCGGGCGTCCCGCCAGGCCCGCGCGACGCGGTATTCGTTCATGTAGCCGTAGCCGCCGTGCAGCTGCACACAGTGGTCGAGCACCTCGTTCTGCACCTGCGAGCTCCACCACTTCGCCTTGGCTGCATCGATGGGGGTGAGCTCGCCCGCCGCGTGCGCCACCACGCACTGGTCGATGAACGCCTCGGTCACCTCGATCCGGGTGAACAGCTCGGCGAGCAGGAACTTGTTGTACTGGAAGGAGCCGATGCCCTGGCCGAACGCCTTGCGGTCCTTGGCGTACTGCAGCGTCTCGAGGAGGATCTGCTTGGCGTGCGCGACGTTGGAGATCGCACAGCCGAGCCGCTCCTGCGGCAGCTTCTGCATCATGTGGATGAAGCCACCGTCGAGCTCGCCGACGATCTCGGCGTCGGTGACGCGGACGTTCTCGAAGAACAGCTCGGCGGTGTCGGACTCGTCCTGGCCGATCTTGTCGAGCTTGCGGCCTCGGCTGTAGCCGGGTGCCGTGGACTCGACGGCGAACAGGGTGATGCCGCGGGCCTTCTTCTCCGGCGACGTGCGCGCCGCGACGAGCACGAGGTCGGCGGAGTAGCCGTTGGTGATGAACGTCTTGGAGCCGTTGATCACCCAGGAGTCGCCGTCCTTGACGGCCGTGGTCTTCAGCGCGGCGAGGTCGGAGCCGCCGGACGGCTCGGTCATCCCGATGGCCAGCAGGACCTCACCCGCAGCCACGCCCGGCAGCCAGCGCTGCTTCTGCTCGTCGGTGCCGAGCTCGACGAGGTAGGGCGCGGTGATGTCGGCGTGGATGCCGACGCACGAGCCGAGCGCGGCGTTCACCTTGTTCAGCTCCTCGAGGAGCACCGCGTTGAAGCGGTAGTCGCCGGCCTCGGCCCCGCCGTACTCCTCCGGGATCTCCAGGCCCAGGAAGCCCTGCCTGCCGGCCTCGGTCCAGAAGTCCCGCGGGATCGCCTTGTCGGCGGCGTGCTGCTCGACCTGGGGGATGACCGACCGCTCGAGGAACTCGCGCACCGAGTCGCGGAACGCCTCGTGGTCGTCGTCGTAGATGCTGCGCTTCATGGCGGGCATCCTACGACGGTTGCTACTAGTCGGTAACCGGCTCGGCGATCCGCCGCGTCATCACCGCCGAGATCGCGACCAGTGAGAGCGCGACGACCGCGGAGGTCAGGAACACGGCGCCGATCGCCGGCTCCAGCACCCGGGGCGTGACGAGCTCGAGGCTGCCGGCCCGGCTGCCGAGCCGGGAGGCGACCACGCCGTTGGCGACCGCACCGAAGACCGCGACCCCGATCGCGCTGCCCATGGAACGGGCGAACATGGTCGAGCCGGTCGCGACGCCGCGGTCCTGCCAGGTCACCGCCGACTGCGCGGCGATCACGGCCGGGCTGGCCACCAGGCCGAAACCCAGGCCCATGACGAAGCAGGGGACCGCGAGGTGGAGGAACGAGCTGTCCGCCCCCACCGTCAGAAGCAGCGCGGCGCCGGCGGCGGTGGTCGCACCGCCGAGCATCATCGTGGAGCGGGGACCGATCGTGAGGAAGAGCCGGCCGGCGCTCGAGGAGGCGAGCGGCCACCCGAGTGTCATCCCGGCGAGCGCGAACCCGGCGACGACGGCGCCGTGGCCGAGCACGGCCTGGGCGTAGAGCGGGACGTACGACGCGAGGCCCATCACGAGCACGCCGACAATCAGCGAGGCCGACATCGCCGAGCCGAGCACCCGGTGCCGGAACACCCACAGCGGCAGGATCGGCTCCGCGGCCCGCCGCTCGACCAGGACGAAGCCGACCAGCAGGACGGCAGCCCCCGAGAAGAGCGCCACGCTGGTGACCGACGACCACGGCCAGCGCACTCCGCCCTCGAGCAGCGCGAGCATCAGCAACAACCCACCACCCGCCAGCAGCACGGCGCCGGCGTGGTCGATCCGGTGCCGGCGGCGCTCGACGCGCTCGTCGAAGCGGCGCCAGAACATCCAGGCCGCCGCGACGCCCAGCGGCAGGTTCACGAAGAAGATCCAGCGCCACGACAGGTAGTCGGAGAAGGCGCCGCCGAGGGTCGGCCCGACGATCGCGGAGATCGCCCAGACGCTCGCCAGGTAGCCCTGGACCTTCGCGCGCTCCTGGATCGAGTAGATGTCGCCGACCACGGTCAGGCCGATCGGCTGCACGGCACCCGCCCCCAGGCCCTGCAGGGCCCGGAACGCGATCAGCGCGCCCAT
This sequence comes from Nocardioides sp. JS614, assembly GCF_000015265.1. NCBI lineage: Bacteria > Bacillati > Actinomycetota > Actinomycetes > Propionibacteriales > Nocardioidaceae > Nocardioides > Nocardioides sp. JS614. Next base: position 292,470 of record NC_008699.1, on the reverse strand, counting down.
CCCCCAGGCCAGGCCGCACAGCAGCGAGCCGAGGACGAACAGCCCGATGCCGAGCAGCAGCATCGGCTTGCGCCCGTAGAGATCGGCCAGCTTGGCGTAGATCGGCACGGACACTGCCTGCGCGAGCAGGTAGACCGAGAACAACCACGGGAACTGGGTGAACCCACCGAGGTCGGTGACCACCGCGGGCACGGCGGTCGCGAGGATGGTCGAGTCGATCGCGACCAGCCCGTTGCTGAGCATGACCGCCAGCAGCACCGGCCCGCGCTCCGAACGCAGGCCCACGCTCGCGCGGGAGACGTCCGACAAGGCCACGTCGGAAAGCAACGCCCACCCGGTCGCCGACATTCCCGGCGCCGGCACTCGCGGGGCTGGTCGCCGGGTTGGGCACGCGGCACAGTGGGTACGGCGCTCCTCGGGTTGACGGACCAGACCGAGGGGTGTGCTTTGATCGTTCCAACCGCCGCTGGGGTGGGACAGCCGGAGGAGCAGGTGGAGGGTGCCGTGCAGGTCTGGCCGGGACGGGCGTACCCGCTCGGGGCGACGTTCGACGGGAGCGGGACGAACTTCGCCCTCTTCAGCGAGGTCGCCGACCGCGTCGAGCTGTGCCTCTTCGACGCAGAGGGCTCGGAGGGATACCGGGAGACCCGCGTCGAGCTCACCGAGGTCGACGCCTACGTGTGGCACTGCTACCTGCCCGCCGTACAGCCGGGCCAGCGCTACGGCTACCGGGTACACGGGCCCTGGGACCCGGAGAACGGACAGCGCTGCAACCCGAACAAGCTGCTGCTCGACCCGTACGCCAAGGCCACCAGCGGTGAGATCGACTGGGACCAGAGCCTGTTCTCCTACAACTTCGGCGACCCCGAGGACAGCGACGCGCGCAACGACGAGGACTCCGCCCCGCACATGACCCACGGGGTCGTGATCAACCCCTTCTTCGACTGGGAGGGCGACCGCCGGCTCGACTACGACTACAACGAGTCGATCATCTACGAGGCACACGTCAAGGGCCTCACGCAGCTCCACCCCGACATCCCCGAGGAGCTGCGGGGGACGTACGCCGCCCTCGGGCACCCGGCGATCACCGAGCACCTGACCAAGCTCGGCGTGACCGCGATCGAGCTGATGCCGGTGCACCAGTTCATCCAGGACAGCACGCTGCTGGACAAGGGCCTGCGCAACTACTGGGGCTACAACACCCTGGGCTTCTTCGCTCCGCACGCCGACTATGCCGCCACCGGGCAGCCCGGCCAGCAGGTGCAGGAGTTCAAGTCGATGGTCAAGGCGATGCACGCCGCGGGCATCGAGGTGATCCTCGACGTGGTCTACAACCACACCGCGGAGGGCAACCACCTCGGCCCCACGCTGAGCTTCAAGGGCATCGACAACGCGGCGTACTACCGGCTGGTCGAGGACGACCAGCGCTACTACATGGACTACACCGGCACCGGCAACAGCCTCAACGTGCGGCACCCGCACTCGCTGCAGCTGCTGATGGACTCGCTGCGGTACTGGGTCACCGAGATGCACGTCGACGGCTTCCGCTTCGACCTCGCCTCGACGTTGGCTCGCGAGTTCTACGACGTCGACCGGCTCTCGACGTTCTTCGAGCTCGTGCAGCAGGACCCAGTGGTCAGCCAGGTCAAGCTGATCGCCGAGCCGTGGGACATCGGCCCCGGCGGCTACCAGGTCGGCGGCTTCCCGCCGCAGTGGACGGAGTGGAACGGCAAGTATCGCGACACCGTCCGCGACTTCTGGCGCGGCGAGCCGTCGCTGGGCGAGTTCGCCTCGCGGCTCGCCGGGTCGGCCGACCTCTACGAGCACTCCGGCCGCCGGCCGGTGGCCAGCATCAACTTCGTCACCGCCCACGACGGCTTCACCCTGCGCGACCTGGTCTCCTACGACGAGAAGCACAACGAGGCGAACGGCGAGGACAACAACGACGGCGAGAGCCACAACCGCTCGTGGAACCACGGTGTCGAGGGCCCCACCGACGACCCCGAGATCCTCGAGTTCCGCGCCCGGGAGCAGCGCAACTTCATCGCGACGCTACTGCTGAGCCAGGGCGTGCCGATGCTGCTCCACGGCGACGAGATGGGCCGCACCCAGCAGGGCAACAACAACACCTACGCCCAGGACTCCGAGCTGAGCTGGGTGCACTGGGACGAGGCCGACAAGCCGCTGGTCGAGTTCACCGCGGCGCTGTCCCGGCTGCGGCGCGCCCATCCCACGTTCCGGCGCAAGCGGTTCTTCACCGGTGGCACCGTCCGGGTCCCCGATGGGGGCGACGGCGACCGGCTCAACGACATCGTCTGGCTGCACCTCGACGGCCGGCCGATGGAGGACAACGACTGGACCCAGTCGGATTCCGGGGCAGGGGCACAGGCCCTCGGCATGTACCTCAACGGGCACGGGATCGCCGGCCGTGACGAACGCGGCGGGCCGATCGTCGACAACCACTTCCTGCTCTACTTCAACGCCGACGGGCCGGCCGAGGTGACCCTCCCCCCGGACGAGTACGCCGACGCCTGGGACGTGGTCGTCGACACCGGCGGCCTGGTGGACGACCAGACCGCGTTGGCCGCCGGGTCGACCTGCTCGATGGCGTCGCGCAGCCTGATCGTGCTCCGCGAGCACCGCGAGCCGGAGGCCGAGGTCGACCACTCGGTGGCAGCGTCGGTCGCCCAGGCCCGCCGGGGCTGAGGCGATGCGCGCGCCGGTCAGCACCTACCGTCTGCAGATCACGCCCGAGTTCGACCTGTTCGAGGCGGCCCGCCGGTTGCCGTACCTGCGCGCCCTGGGCGCCGACTGGGTCTACCTCTCGCCGCTGCTCGCCTCCGAGCCGGGCAGCAACCACGGGTACGACGTCGTCGCGTTCGACCGAGTCGACCCCGCGCGCGGCGGCGCCGAGGGGCTCGCCGTACTCTCCGCGGAGGCGCGCCGGCTCGGGATGGGGATCCTGGTCGACATCGTGCCCAACCACGTCGGCGTCGCCACCCCGGCCGAGAACGCGTGGTGGTGGGACCTGCTCCAGCACGGCCGCGCCTCGAAGCACGCCGACGCCTTCGACGTCGACTGGGACGCCGGGGACGGCAAGGTGCTGATCCCGGTGGTCGGCGACGGCGACGGGGGCTCGATCCGGGTCGAGGACGGAGAGGTCCGCTACCACGACCACCGGTTCCCGCTCGCGGCCGGCACGTCCGCGCACGAGGAGCAGCACTACCGCCTGGTGTCTTGGCGCGACGCCGACGACAAGCTGAACTACCGGCGGTTCTTCGCGGTCAACACGCTGGCGGGCGTACGCGTCGAGGAGCCGGAGGTCTTCGCGCAGTCCCACGTCGAGATCCGCCGGTGGTTCGCCGAGGGTCTCGTCGACGGCCTGCGGGTCGACCACCCGGACGGCCTGCGCGATCCCCAGGGCTACCTCGACGACCTGGCCGACCTCACCGGCCGCGCGTACGTGCTCGTCGAGAAGATCCTCGAGCCCGGCGAGAAGCTGCCGCGCTCGTGGGCGACCCAGGGCACCACCGGGTACGACGGGCTCGCGCTGGTCGACCGGGTGCTCACCGACCCCACGGGCCAGGCGCCGCTGGACCGGCTCGAGGCCCGCCTGCGTGGCGCGCCGGTCGACTGGCCCGACCTGATCCACGGCACCAAGCGCGCCGTCGCCGATGGGATCCTCCAGTCGGAGGTGCGCCGCATCGTCCGCGAGATCGGGCCGGAGGACCCCGCGCCGTACCGCGACGCGGTCGCCGAGCTGCTGACCTGCTTCCCCGTCTACCGGTCCTACCTGCCCGAGGGGCGCGACCATCTCGCCGAGGCGTTCGCCCGTGCGCGGCGCACCCGTCCCGACCTGGCCGCGACGTACGACGCCCTCGAGCCCGTGCTCACCGACGCCGCCAGCCCGCCCGCGCTGCGCTTCCAGCAGACCAGCGGCATGGTGATGGCCAAGGGCGTCGAGGACTGCGCGTTCTACCGCTGGTCGCGGCTCACGTCGCTGACCGAGGTCGGCGGGGACCCGTCGGTCTTCGCGGTCACGGTCGCGGGCTTCCACGAGGCGATGGCCGCGCGGCAGCGGGACTGGCCGCACACGATGAACACGCTGTCGACGCACGACACGAAGCGCGGCGAGGACGTCCGGGCCCGGATCACGGCGCTCGCCGAGATGCCGGACACCTGGGCCGCTGCGCTGGAGCGGCTGCTCGCGCTCGCGCCGGTGCCCGACCCCGGCTTCGGGTCGCTGCTGTGGCAGGCCGTCCTCGGCGCCTGGACGCCCGAGCACCTGCCGGACCTGCGCGACCGGCTGCACGGCTACGCGGAGAAGGCGATGCGCGAGGCCGGTGACCGCACGACGTGGACCGAGCCGGACGCGACGTACGAGGCGGCCGTGCACGCCGCCGTCGACGCCGCCTTCGACTCCACGGACGTGCGGGCGGTGCTCGCCGACCTCGCCGCGCGCATCGACGCGCCGGGGCGGTCGAACTCCCTCGCCGCCAAGCTCGTGGCGATCACCATGCCCGGGGTGCCCGACGTCTACCAGGGCAGCGAGCTGTTCGAGACCTCGCTGGTCGACCCCGACAACCGCCGCCCCGTCGACTTCGACCACCGAGCGGCGGTGCTGGCCGGGACCGACGCCGACGACGCCGTCGACAAGCTGCACGTCACCTGCTCGGCACTCACGCTGCGCCGGGACCGGCCGGAGCTGTTCACGACGTACGCCGCCGTGCCGGCGACCGGGACTGCGGCGGACCACGTGCTGGCGTTCGACCGCGGCGGCGCGATCAGCGTCGCCACCCGCCTCCCGGTGGGCCTCGCGGCGCGCGGCGGGTGGGGTGACACCGTCCTGGAGCTGCCCGCCGGCCGCTGGCACGACGTGCTCACCGGGTCGTCCACCGAGGGCCGCCTCGCCGATCTGCTCGCCGCGCTGCCGGTGGCCATGCTGGTGCGGGCGGACTGATCCGATGACCCACGGACCGTTCGACGTCTGGGCGCCGCTGCCCCGCCGGTTGCGCCTGGCCGTCGCCGGCGAGACCGTCGCGATGCGCCGCGGCGAGGGCGACTGGTGGACCCCCGCGGGGCCGGTCCCTGCCGGCGCAGAGCTCGACTACGGCTACCTCGTGGACGACGGCGAGGCACCGCGGCCCGATCCGCGCTCGCGCCGCCAGCCGGGTGGGGTCCACCAGCTGTCGCGGACCTTCGACCCCGCGTCGTACCCCTGGACGGACCAGGCCTGGACCGGCCGCCAGCTGGCCGGCTCGGTGGTCTACGAGCTGCACGTCGGCACGTTCACGCCCGAGGGCACCTTCGACGCCGCGCTCGAGAAGCTCCCTCACCTGCGCGAGATCGGCGTCGACCTGGTCGAGCTGATGCCGGTCAACGCCTTCAACGGCACCCACAACTGGGGCTATGACGGCGTCGGCTGGTTCGCCGTCCACGAGGGGTACGGCGGGCCCGCGGGCTACCAGCGCTTCGTCGACGGCTGCCACGCGGCCGGGCTGGGCGTCATCCAGGACGTGGTCTACAACCACCTCGGTCCGTCCGGGAACTACCTGCCGGAGCTCGGCCCGTACCTCAAGCAGGGGGCGAACACCTGGGGCGACTTCTTGAACCTCGACGGCCCGGGCTCGGACGAGGTGCGGCGCTACATCCTCGACAACGTGCGGATGTGGCTCGCGGACTACCACGTCGACGGCCTGCGGCTCGATGCCGTGCACGCGCTCAACGACGCCGGCCACCAGCACCTGCTCGAGGAGCTGGCGGCCGAGGTCGCGGCCCTGTCCGCCCACCAGCGGCGGCCGTTGACGCTGATCGCCGAGTCCGACCTCAACGACACCCGGCTGGTCCGCCCGCGCGAGGCCGGCGGCTACGGCCTGGACGCGCAGTGGAGCGACGACTTCCACCACGCCGTGCACGTCGCCCTGACCGGCGAGACCGCCGGCTACTACGCCGACTTCGAGCCGCTCTCGGCGCTGGCGAAGGTCTGCGAGCGCGGGTTCTTCCACGACGGCACCTGGTCGTCGTTCCGCGGCCGCGACCACGGCTTCCCCGTCGACCTGCGCACGATGCCGACCTGGCGGCTGGTGGTCTGCAGCCAGAACCACGACCAGATCGGCAACCGCGCCCGGGGCGACCGGATCACCGAGGTGCTCGACGACGACCAGCTCGCCTGCGCCGCGCTGCTGACCCTGTGCGGACCGTTCACGCCGATGCTGTTCATGGGCGAGGAGTGGGCGGCCTCGACGCCGTTCCAGTTCTTCACCTCCCACCCCGAGCCCGACCTCGGGACGGCGACCGCCGAGGGCCGGATCGCCGAGTTCGAGCGGATGGGCTGGGACCCCGCCGTCGTACCCGACCCCCAGGACCCGGCAACGTTCGAGCGCTCGAAGCTCGACTGGGCGGAGGCGACCCGGGGCCGGCACGCCCGGATGCTCGACGTCTACCGCCGGTTGGCGCGGCTGCGCCGCGAGCACGAGGCGCTCACGGACCCGTCGTTCGGCTCGGTGCGGTGCACGGCCGACGAGCACACCCGGGTCTTCACGATGCGGCGCGGCGACCTGCTGGTCGCGGTGAACTTCGGCGACGCCGCGGCGACGGTGGAGACCGCCGCCGCGACGCTGCTGTTCCAGACCGGCGCCGGCCTCACGCTCGACGCCGGCCGGCTGTCGCTGCCCCCGCACGCGGGAGCCCTGGTCGGACCCTGACGAGCGTCAGGCCCCGAGCTGGTCGAGGTCGACGACCTCGTCGGCCCCGGGCGCCTCCACGTCGAACTCCTCGTCGAACTCCGAGAACGTGATGTTGCCGGTGTCGGCGCCGTCGGTCTTCTCGATCTTCACCAGGTAGTGCGGCTCGTCGACGAGCACGTAGCCCGTGGACGTGCCGTCCTCCGGGTCCTCGTTGTCGACCTTCACGGCCGTCTCGCCGTCGACGTCCTCGGTGCCGTTCTTCGAGTACGTCGAGCCGTCCTCCTCGTCATCCTTGAGCAGCTGGTCGAGCAGGTCGTCGAGGTCGCAGAAGGTGTTGAACGAGTCGTCCTCCGCCGGGATCACCACCCACTTGTCGCCCACCGCGGTGATCACGCTGTCGGCGGCGTCGCCGGCGGTGGCCCGCCAGAACGCCTCGTCGGGCTTCATCCAGGTCGAGCCGTCGACGCCGAGCAGCTCGGTCGTGCCACCGGCCACACCGATGGTGCCGGTGCAGCTGCCCTCGGAGCTGGACTGCAGGTCGATGTCGATCTGCTGACCGTCACTGGTCACGGACCCGGAGACCTTCACGGCCTTCAGGTCGCCCATCTCGGACTTCGCCGCCGAGACGATGTCGTCGGCCGACTGGTCGGTGAAGTCGTCCCCGCCGCCGCAGGCGGTGAGCAGGGCCGCCGTCCCGAGCCCGACGGCTGCCATTGCGATACGTGCCACGCGTTCCTCCTGGAGTGTTGGTGGCACCACGGTGGCAGAAGTGACGGCCCGGAGATACTCCGACCCGCGCCGTCTCACACCGACCGCCTGTGGTAGTCCCTGACGATTGCGCGGTCCCGGCCCACGGAACGGCGCGCAACCGTCAGGGAGTATCGAAGATCTCGGCCACCCATTCGGGGACGAGGCGGGAGGCCGGCCCGTGGCGGGACTCGTCGAAGAGGTGGCTGCCCTCGCTCGGGACCAGGTTGAGCTCGAGGGTGCGGGCGCCCTGGCCGGCGGCGTACTGCACGAAGCCCGCGGCCGGGTAGACCGCGCCGGACGTGCCGACGGACACGAACAGGTCGGCCCGGCCGACGGCGCCGAGGATCCGATCCATGTCGTAGGGGGCCTCGCCGAACCACACGACGTCGGGACGCAGCTCGCGCCGACCGCACCGCGGGCACGGCGGCGCGTCGCCCAGGTCGCCGACCCAGTCGAAGTGCCCGGCACAGGACCCGCACAGCGCCGAGCGCAGTCGGCCGTGCATGTGCAGGACCTGGCGCGAGCCGCTCCGCTCGTGGAGGTCGTCGATGTTCTGGGTGACGACGAGCAGGTCGTCCCCGAGCGCCTGCTCGAGCCGGGCGAGCGCCTCGTGGGCGGCGTTGGGCCGGACGGTGGCCAGGGCCGCGCGGCGCTCGTCGTAGAACCGGTGCACGAGCGCGGGCACGCGCTCGAACGCCTCCGGCGTCGCGACCTCCTCGACCCGGTGGCCGTGCCAGAGTCCGTCGGCGTCACGGAACGTCGGGAGCCCGCTCTCGGCGGAGATCCCGGCCCCGGTCAGGACGACGATCCTCACGACCACCCCGTCGCGTCCCTGCGCGTCATCGGCGCCCGACCCTGCGCCGGGCCGCCTGAGTCTTGAACTCCTCGAGGAAGACCTTGCGCACCGACTCACCGTCCAGCGCGCCGCCGACCACCCCGAGCTCGCCGCGGGCGAGCCGCTCGCACACCCGGAGCCAGGCCTGGCCCATCGCGTAGGTGAACGTGCCGGCCACGGTCGCGCTGATCGGGGCGGCGACCATGGTGCCCGCACCCGGCACGAACTTGACCAGGTTCGTCACCAGCGACCGGCCGGCCGTGGTCGCGGCGGCGGTGGCGGCCAGCGACGCGGCGGTGGAGCGCTCCAGGGGGACGCCGTACGTGACGGCGATCGAGGCCATCATCCCGATCTGGAGCGGAACCAGGATGGCCGCGTCGGAGAAGGGGATGGGGGAGGCTCCGGCGGTGGTGGCGGCGCCGGTCGCCGCCTTGATCGCCTTCTCGGCGCGCTCGCGCTTGCGGACGAAGTCGATCCGCTGGGCGGCGGTGATGGCGTGGGCGACGCCTTCCGGCGCGCCGCGAAAGGTGGCATCGAGGAGCTCCTGCAGGCCGTACGCCGCCTGGCCGGTGAAGTCGTCCTCGAGGGCCATCGTGTAGTGGATCAGCCCGTCGACGATCGGCAGCCGCAGCTCGGCGATGCTCGCCGCGAGCGCCTCGGCGTCGGGGTGCACCCGCGCGTCCCCGCCGGGCCCGATGCTGCGCGGGACCTGGGTGAGCACCAGGATCACCGGCAGCCCGAGCTCGTGCAGGGCGCGGACGAACTCGGCCTCGGTCGCCTCGAAGCGCCGGTCGCCGGCGCGCACGCAGTACCAGGCGACGTGCAGCTGGTCGGCCAGGGGCCTGCGACGCATGCCGTGGAGGTAGTCCTTGAGCTCGGCGATCAGCGCGTCGTTGTCGCGTCCCACCTCGAGCCCACGGGTGTCGAGGACGCCGAGGGTGCCGCTCTGGTGGAGGTACAGGTGCTCGGCCCGGGTGACCGGCTCGCCGATCCCGGTCGCCGCGATCTCGCTGCCGAAGATCGCGTTGACCAGGGTGCTCTTCCCGACACCGGTCTTGCCGAAGATGGCCAGGTTGAAGCGCCCGATCTCCTCGGCCTTGTCCCGCCACGCCTTCGAGAAGGCCTGGCCGAACCAGTCGTCAGCGGGGGTCCCCATGGCCCCATCGTCGCAGGATCACCCAACCGCGTCCGCCGGGGACGCCCAGCGGATCCGCGGCTCAGAAGCTGCGCTGGTACAGCCTGGTCACCCCGTTGCGCGAGACCACCACCCCCAAGGTCCGGCCGGAGGTGTCGGCCGCGAGGCGGAACGGCGAGGAGGAGCCGGCCTGGACCAGGCTGGCCTTGATCGCGACCCGCCGGCCGCGCAGGCCGACGTGGTAGACGCCGCTGTGGAGGCAGCCGGCCGGGCCGCACGTCGTCCGTGCCACCGTCGAGAACACCACGTGCACCAGCCGACCGTCGGTCGCCAGCGCGACCGCCTCGGTCGGCGTCCGGGTGTTCACGAGCCGGCCGCCGACGACCAGGCTGAGCTGGCGCAGCCGGCCGCGGGACCAGGCCAGGACCGGCTCCCGTCCGCTGTACGCGACGTCGAAGTCGTGGACCGCCCTGCTGCGGGCCAACACCCGGAACGGCCCGTCCCCCACCTTCTCGAACACGGTGAGCCGGCCTCCGTCGGACCCGGCGCCGATCAGCAGGCGGTCGCCGTACGCCGCCATCCGGATCCGTCGGTGCCGGCAACGGCGAGGAACGCTGGGCGCGAGCAGGCGAAGGCACCGTCGACCTGCAGCGCGACGTGGTCCCCTGCCGTGACCGGCAGGCTCAGCGCGAAGGTGCTCGTGGTGTCGCCGCTGTCGGTCGAGGTGAACGTGACGCCCGTGGAGCGGACCAGCGTGTACGACGAGCCGGAACGCGTCAGCACCAGCACGGTGCCCGTGGTGGTCAGCAGGCCACCGCCCTCGATCGGGCCGTGCCGCACCTGGAGCCGGGTCAGCGTCCCGGTCTCGGGGACGACCGTCGCGGTCGGGCCCGCCACCTGGGTGGCGGCGCAGCTCGCCGTGTCGCACCCGAGGCTCGGCGTACCGGCCACGCTCCCGAGGGTGATCAGGGCCGCGCGGCCGGCCTGCGGCGCGCTCGCCTGCGCCGCCAACGACACCCCGACCAGGCCCGGGAAGGTCGCCACCAGCACCGCCGCGATCGTCACCCTCAGTATGGCCCGGACCATAGCCGGGAAGCCCGCCCGCCACCGCGGATCGGCCGCCGGTCTGGACTGACACTCCGCGCCCACCGATCGGTGTGGCGATCCCGGGACCGCCACACCGACCGCGTCAGCGCGAGACCTGCTGGGGGATGTCGGAGAGCTGCCGCACGATGTCCTCGACCCGATCCTTGGCGTCACCGAACAGCATGTGGGTGTTGTCGCGGAAGAAGAGCGGGTTCTGCACGCCGGCGTAGCCCACGGCCATCGAGCGCTTGAAGACGATGACGTCCTTGGCCTCCCACACGTGGAGCACCGGCATGCCGGCGATCGGGCTGCCCGGCTCCTCCAGGGCGGCGGGGTTGACGGTGTCGTTCGCGCCGATGACCAGGACGACGTCGGTGCTCGGGAAGTCGTCGTTGATCTCGTCCATCTCCAGCACGACGTCGTAGGGCACCTTGGCCTCGGCGAGCAGCACGTTCATGTGCCCCGGGAGCCGTCCGGCGACGGGGTGGATGCCGAAGCGGACGTCGACGCCGCGGGCCCGCAGCTTGCTGGTGAGCTCGGCGACCGGGTACTGCGCCTGCGCGACCGCCATGCCGTAGCCGGGGGTGATGATCACGCTTGAGGCGTCGGCAAGGAGCTCGGCGACCTCCTCGGCCGAGATCTCGTGGTGCTCGCCGTAGTCGGTGTCCCCCGACGCGGCGACCTCGATGCCGAAGCCGCCCGCGATCACCGAGATGAACGAGCGGTTCATCGCCTCGCACATGATGTAGGACAGGTAGGCACCGGACGACCCGACGAGCGCGCCGGTCACGATGAGCAGGTTGTTGTCGAGCAGGAACCCGGACGCCGCCGCGGCCCAGCCCGAGTAGCTGTTCAGCATCGACACCACGACCGGCATGTCGCCGCCGCCGATGGAGGCGACCAGGTGCCAGCCCAGGGCGAGTGCGACCGCGGTCACGGCGATCAGCACGCCGAGGTTCGGCGAGGCGGTGAACCACACGGTGAGAGCCGCGAAGACCGCCAGGGCGCCGAGGTTGATCGCGTTCTTCCCGGGCAGCATCAGCGGCGCCGACTTCATGCGCGCCGAGAGCTTGAGGTTCGCGACGATCGAGCCGGTGAACGTCACGGCGCCGATGAAGACGCCGATGACGACCTCGGCGCTGTGGATCCGGAACAACGAGCCGGTGAGCCCCTCATCGTGCAGGTAGCCGTTCCAGCCCACGAGGACCGCGGCCAGACCGACGAACGAGTGCAGCAGCGCGATCAGCTCGGGCATGCCGGTCATCGCGACGACCCGGGCCCGCCACAGGCCGATGGCCGCCCCGACCGTCATGGCCACGACGAGGAGCACCAGCGGAAGCGCCTCGTCGGTGTCGTGGACGAGCAGGCCGACGGTGGCGGCCAGCGCCAACGCCATCCCGGCGATGCCGTAGTTGACGCCGTTGCGGGCGCTCTCGTGGCGCGACAGGCCGGCGAGGCTGAGGATGAACAGGAGCGAGGCGACCAGGTAGGCGCCGACGGAGATGCTTACGGCACTCATCACTGGTCCGCCTTCCGGAACATGCCGAGCATCCGGCGGGTCACGGCGAAGCCGCCGAACACGTTGATGCTGGCCAGGAGCACTGCGACGAAGGACAGGGTGCGTACGGCGGCGTCATCGACCCCGAGCTGGAGCATCGCTCCGACGACGATGATCCCCGAGATCGCGTTGGTGACGCTCATCAAGGGCGTGTGCAGCGCGTGGTGCACGTGGCCGATCACGTAGTAGCCGATCACGATCGCGAGCGTGAGCACGAAGAAGTGCTCCGGCAGCGGGGCCGGGGCCGTCGTGGCCACGAGGAACAGCAGGACGGACGCCGCGGCGAACACCAGCCACATCGGCCGCTTCTTCTTCGGCGGCGGTGGCTCGGCCGGTGCGGTCGGCGCCGGAGCCTTGGGCGCGGCGGACACCTGCACCGGCGGCGGCGGCCAGAGCACCTCCCCCTCGCGCACGACCGTCAGCCCGCGCTGGACCGGGTCGTCGAGGTCGAGGGTGAGGGCACCATCCTTCTCGGGCGTCATCAGCGTCAGCAGGTTGACGACGTTGGTGCCGTAGAGCTGGGAGGTCTGCGCCGCCAGGCGGCCCGCGAGGTCGGTGTAGCCGAGGATCCGGACACCGTTGTCGGTGACGACCTCCTCGTCCGCGACCGTCATCGCGACGTTGCCGCCGTTGGCCGCGGCCATGTCGACGATCACGCTGCCGGGGCGCATGCCGGCCACCGTCTCCTCGCCGATCAGTCGCGGCGCCGGGCGCCCCGGGATCAGAGCGGTGGTGATGACGATGTCGGCCGCGCGCGCCTCCTCGTCGTACATGACGGCCGTCGCCTTCTCCTGCTCCGCGGTCATCTCCTTGGCGTAGCCGTCGGAGCTGACCTCGGACTGCATGTCGACGGTGACGAACTCCGCCCCCATCGACTCGACCTGCTCGGCGACCTCGGGTCGTACGTCGAAGGCGCGGACGATCGCGCCCATCGAGCCAGCCGCGCCGATCGCCGCGAGCCCGGCGACGCCGGCGCCGACGACGAACACCCGCGCCGGCGGGATCTTGCCGGCCGCGGTGACCTGGCCGGTGAACTGGCGGCCGAAGGCGTGCGCGGCCTCGACGACCGCCCGGTAGCCGGCGACGTTGGCCATCGACGAGAGCACGTCCATCGACTGTGCCCGCGAGATCCGCGGCACCGCGTCCATCGCCAGCGCGGTCACGCCCGCGGCGGCGAGCCGCTCGACGAGCTCGGGCGAGCGCGCCGGCGCCATCAGCGACACCACCGTGGCGCCGCGGCCCAGGCGCGCGACCTCGTCGTCGGTGGGAGCGTTGATCTTGACGACGACGTCGCTGGACCACACCTCCTCGGCGCTGCTCACCGTGACGCCGGCCTCGGCATACGCCTCGTCGGGCTGGCTGGCCGGACCCCCGGCGCCGGACTCGACGACGACGTCGTAGCCGAGCTTGACCAGCCGTGACGCCGTCTGGGCGGTCGCGGCCACGAGGGTCTCACCCGCTCGCGACTCGCGCGGAACACCGATACGCACAAAACCTCCTGAGGACGCTGACGGCCGGAGACACCTCACCAGCCGGACTCGAACCTGTCAGTGACCGCAGTCACGTGCGACGCGCGCGTCCCATGGTCCGGACGCGCCCGGGCGCGACGCACGGTACCTCGACGAAGGTCCCCCCATGAAGGGCCGAAGGTCGTTCGCGTGCCGCGAGCACCACCGCGTCCGGCCGGGACGCGCGGCGGCCACCCGTCAAAAGGGTGCGCTCGTACCGGCCCATCACCCCGTTGCGCGACATCACCACACCGAGCATCCGCCGCGGGGTGTCCGCCGCGGGGCGGAACGGCGACGCGGAGGCCTCCTGGATCAGGCTCGCCCGGACCGCGACCCGCCTCCCGCGCAGGGCCCACGCTCGTCACCCTCAGCATCGCTCGGGGCCGTAGCCCGGACGCACGCCGCCCACGGCGGATCGCCCGCCGGTCTGGACCAACGGTCGGTCAGCGATGTTCGACCTCGGGAAGCCGCGCTCCGGCGACCACCCCGACGAGTCCCATGCCGGCGAGGAACAGCAGTGCCCAGGAGATGTGGACGATGGCCAGCGCGGAGCTGACGCCGCCGACGACGAGCAGGATCAGGCCCATGGCCGAGTTCGAGACCGCGACGTACTCGGTGCGCCGGTCCCCTTCGGCCATGTCGACGACGTAGGTCTTCCGCCCGACGCGCACGCCGGTGTGCATCAGGGTGAGCAGGAAGTACGCACCGATGAAGAGGATGTTGCCCGACCGGCCCTCGCCGGTGGACCCGGGGACCGCGACCACCACGACGGTCGCGATGACGACGGCCGAGGCGACGCCGGCGCCGGTGCTCATCAAGCGCCTGCTCGAGCGGTCGGCGAAGCGGCCGAACAGGCGGCCACCGATCAGCGCGGCAACGCCGGAGGCGACGATGAACCCGCCGAGACCGGCGAGGCCGCCGGCTCCGGCCTGGGTGGACAGGGTCACGACGAACGGCGGGCTGAGCGAGGAGACCAGCAACAGGCTGCGCACCCCGACGAAGTCCCGGAAGTGCTCGTCCTCCTTCAGCAGCCGGAGGGACCGGGTGAACCAGGTGTCGGCGTCGTCGGCGGGACTCCGCGCGGGCGCGCCGCCGGCCGGATCGTCCGCGGGCTCACGGATGCCGGTGTAGACGACGGCGACGGCGACCCAGAGGCCGGCACCCGCGGCGAGCAGGCCTGCGAGCTGACCGGCGGAGAGGTCCTCGCCACCGAGGAGGCGTACGGCGAGGCCGAGGGTGATCGCCACCAGTCCGGCGGCGGTGGTCGCCAGCCCGTTGATCTGGCCGCGCTCACCCTTCGGGATCGTGCGGCCCTGCACGTCCTTCGACGCGATCGAGCACAGGCAGCGGCCGAGCGCGAAGACCACCAGGCTGGCGACGATGACCAGCCCCGCGGCGAGGCCGCTGCCGAGCGCGGCGATCGCGGCCATCGAGGCGACGGCCACGGCCTGGACGAGCGCGCCGGCGACGAAGATCCGTTTGCGGTAGCGCGCGCGCAGCACCAGCGGCGTGAGGGCAGCCTGCGGCAGCATCGACCCGGACTCCCGCACCGGCACCAGCAGACCCGTGAGCGCCGCCGGCACGCCGAGTGCTCCGAACAGCCAGGGCAGCACGGTGGAGGCGTTGACCAGCTGGTCGCCCGAGGACTGCAGGGCGTTGGCCAGCACCTGGCGCAGCCCGTTCGGTGCGATGCTGCGCCGCACCTGGGCAGGCATCTCCTGCTCGGTCTCGGGGTTCCGTCGGACGAGCGCCGTGTAGAGGCTCTCGGCCCTGCTCACCGGCTGTGGTCCGTCCTGACCCCGGAGCATGCGACCGGGCACGGCCCGCAACTGCTCGGCGCGCAGAGTCCGACCAGCGTCGGTGACCTGCCCCGGTCGCGCGGCATCAGTAGTACCAGGGGAACGGCGACCAGTCAGGGTCGCGCTTCTCCAGGAACTGGTCGCGGCCCTCCTGGGCCTCGTCGGTCATGTACGCCAGGCGGGTGGTCTCGCCGGCGAAGAGCTGCTGACCGACCAGGCCGTCGTCGATGGCGTTGAAGGAGTACTTGAGCATCCGCTGCGCCGTCGGCGACTTGCCGTTGACGATCCGGCCCCACTCCAGCGCGGTCGCCTCGAGCTCGGCGTGCGGGACCGCGCGGTTGACGGTGCCCATCCGCACGCCGTCCTCGGCGGAGTACTCCTGGCCGAGGAAGAAGATCTCGCGGGCGAACTTCTGGCCGACCTGGCGGGCGAGGTACGCCGATCCGAACCCGCCGTCGAACGACCCGACGTCCGCGTCGGTCTGCTTGAACCGGGCCTCCTCGGCACTCGCGAGCGTGAGGTCGCAGACCACGTGCAGGCTGTGGCCACCGCCCGCCGTCCAGCCGGGCACCACGCAGATGACGATCTTGGGCATGAATCGGATCAGCCGCTGCACCTCGAGGATGTGCAGCCTCCCCAGCTTGGCCTTGTCGACCGTCTCGGCGGTCTCGCCCTCCGCGTACTGATAGCCGGCGCGCCCGCGGATCCGCTGGTCGCCGCCGGTGCAGAACGCCCACTTCCCGTTCTTCGCGCTCGGTCCGTTGCCGGTCAGGAGGACGCAGCCGACGTCGCTGGACGTGCGCGCGTGCTCGAGCACCCGCAGCAGCTCGTCGACCGTGTGCGGCCGGAACGCGTTCAGCACGTCGGGTCGGTCGAAGGCGACCCGCACGGTGCCGTGCTCCCGGGCCCGGTGGTAGGTGAGGTCGGTCAGGTCCTCGAAGCCGGGGACGACGTCCCAGGCGTCGGCGTCGAAGATCTCCGACACCCCGTCGATCGCGCTCATGCGGGCGAGGCTATCGCCGGGGAATGCCGCGAGGCCGACTGGGCATTGACCAGATATGACACTTGACGGCGAGTACGAGCCCAACCCCCAGCAATGGGTCCGCGACCAGGTCGAGGAGTTCGAGGCCTCCAACGGGCAGCGCGCGAACATCCTGATGGACCACCCCGAGTGGCCGATCGTGGTCATCACCTCGAGGGGCGCGACGTCAGGCAAGCTGCGCAAGAACCCGGTCATGCGGGTGGAGAAGGACGGCGTCTACGCCGCGATCGCCTCGAAGGGCGGCACCCCCGAGCACCCGAGCTGGTACCACAACTTCGTCGCGCACCCCGAGGTCGACCTGCAGGACCGCAGCGAGAAGCACAGCTACCGCGCCCGGATCGCCGAGGGCGCCGAGCGCGCCGAGTGGTGGGAGCGCGCCGTCGCGCAGTACGCGCCGTACGCCGAGTACCAGGAGAAGACCGACCGCGAGATCCCGGTCTTCCTGCTCGAGCGCGTCTGACGTACCCCCCTCGCAGGGTCGGTCGTTGACCGGCCATGCGCGCGCTGACCGCCACCCTGTCCCTGCTGCTCGCGGGTGCGCTCGCCGCCCCGGCGGCGGCCGACCCCGCGCCCACCGACCCGGCGTACACCCAGCGCGACGCGCAGAACATCACCGACGCCTACGGCCGGATCGACGGCGAGGGCGGCCAGCTGCGGAACCCGGCGTACCTTCCCGCCCTCGTGGCCGCGTCCACCCAGCGCGGCGTCGACCAGCTGCTGACGCAGGTCGCATCGCCGACGCGCCCGGCCCTCACCCCCGGCAACGTGTTCCCGGGCTGGAACGTCGGCAACCCGCTGCGCGCCGGCTGGGACGGCACCCGCGGCGTGTCGCGGGCGGTCACCTTCACCAACGAGTACGGCGCCCAGCTGCGCGGCCACGTCTGGAAGCCGCTGCCCGGCGCGCGGGACCCCTACACCGGCCGCCGCCTGCACGGCCCGTTCCCCGGCGTGGTCATCACCGAGGGCTCGGTGCAGGGCTCCGAGGGCATGTACGAGTGGCTCGCGCAGGACCTCGCCGAGCGCGGCTACGTCGTGCTGACCTACGACGTCCAGGGCCAGGGCACCAGCGAGACCTTCCCCCACCAGGAGTCCCCGGTTCCGGTGGACGGGCTGCCCTTCTGCAACCCGTTCGCGGCACCCGACGACGGCGAGATGTCCGGCTGCCCGGGCGTGCCCTCCCAGCAGCTGTCGAACTTCGTGGTCGGCACCGAGGCCGCGCTCGACTTCATCACCTCGCGCGCGAACCCGTTCCGGCGCAGCCTCGACCGCTCCCCCGACCCGCACCCGGCGACCCCCGGGCGGACCACGCGGATCGCGATCATCGGTCACTCGATGGGTGCCGCGGCGGTCTCGAAGGTCCAGGGGACCGACCGCCGGGTCGCCGCGGTCGTGGCGCTCGACAAGCTCGCGGGGCCGGACTCGAGCGGCGCGTTGGACGGGGCCGGCAACCGGCCGGTCGTGCCGGCGCTGGCGGTGCAGTCGGAGTACGGCTTCACGGTCTCCCCGTGGTTCCTCAGCGGCGGCAGCTCGCTGAGCCCGCAACCCAGCCCGGACGGGCCGGACCCGATGCGCGAGCGCGCGACCGGGTACGACGCCTGGCGCGCGGCCGGCGTGGACGCGATGCTCGTCGTACCCCGCGCCTCCACCCACCTGGAGTACACCGACATCCCGCTGGTGCTGCCGGCGAGCCGCTACGGCCAGGACCTCACCAGCGTCTACGTCCAACGGTGGCTGGACCGCTACCTCAAGCACCGCGACGACACCGCGGCGCTGCTGGCCGACTCCTTCCGCTACCTGGAGCCGGCCGGCGACGGCGTCTGGTCGCCGGTGCGGCTGCACCGCGACGACCTGCTGAGCTTCTACTACTGCTCGGCGTACGGCCTGGACACACCGCGCGGCGAGGTCGCCGACGGGGACGTCACGGGGGTCGGCTGCCCGTCGTCCATCGGGTGATGCGTGGTGGCTGACCCGGCCGGGGTTTCCCAGCCATTTCCCGTCCCGCGACGGGGCGGGTGCTGCACCATGCGGAGGTGACCGCCACCACGCCGGCGCCGCGTTCCGCGCTGGCTGAGCCGACGACGAAGCCGCCCGGCCGTTGGATCGCCGCGATCACGCTGGCCAGCATCGGGCTCTGGGCCGGCTTCTTCGGGCCGATCCAGGTGCTGCTCGCCCAGCAGGCCGAGGCGATCGCCCCGGACGACAAGAAGGTCGTCCTCTCCGTCGTCCTCGGCCTCGGCGCCTTCGTCTCGGTGGTCTGCAACCCGGTGTTCGGTGCCTTCTCCGACCGCACCACCCTGAGGGCCGGCCGACGGCTGCCCTGGATCGCGGGGGGTGCCGTCGGCGGGGCACTGTCGCTGCTGCTCCTCTCGGTCGCCGACAACGTCGTCGTGATGGCGATCGGCTGGTGCGGCGTGCAGGCGACCCTCAATGCCATGCTGGCTGCGGTCACCGCGACCGTGCCCGACCAGGTCCCCGTGGGCGAGCGCGGCCGGGTCGGAGGAATCCTCGCGGTCGCCCAGACCGTCGGCGTGGTGGGCGGAACCGGCATCGCGTCGGCGACCGGCAGCATCGCGGCCGGGTACGTCGTCACCGCCGGCGTGCTGATCGTGCTGACGCTGCCGTACTGCGTCGGCTCCCGCGACGTCCCGCTGGCCCCCGACGAGCTGCCGCCGCCGTTCGACTGGGGCGGGTTCCTGCGTTCCTTCTGGGTCTCGCCGCGCCGGCACCCGGACTTCGCGTGGGCCTGGATCACCCGCTTCCTGGTCAACCTCGGCAACGCGCTCGGCCTGCTCTACCTCCTCTACTACCTGCAGGACGTGATCGGCGTCGACAAGGACGAGGCCGACGACCGGGTGTTCCTGCTGACCGCGATCTACGCGGCCGTGATCATGGCGACCACGGTCGTCTTCGGCGTCTGGAGCGACCGGACCGGCAAGCGCAAGGTGTTCGTGATCTGGTCCGGCGTGGTCGGCTCGCTCGCCTCGCTGCTGCTCGCGGTCGGCCAGACCTGGCCCGCCGCCGTGGCGGCGGCGGTGCTGATGGGCGTCGGCTACGGGATCTACACCTCGGTCGACTTCGCCCTGATCACCCAGGTGCTGCCCGGCGCCGAGGACCGCGCCAAGGACCTGGGCGTCATCAACATCGCCAACGCGCTGCCCCAGGTGTTCGCGCCGTTCATCGCCGCCGTGATCCTGCTGGTCGTCGAGGCCGCAGGCGGGGTGACCGAGACCGGCGGCGACCGCTTCTCCGTCGGCTATTGCGTGCTGTACTCCGTCGCGTTCCTGGTCGCCGTCCTCGGCTCGGTGTTCGTCACCAAGATTCGCTCGGTTCCGTAGCTGGTCCGCAGCGGCTCGTTGTAACGCCGTGTTACCCCTTCCTCCCACCATGCTGCAGCACCCCGGGAAGAAGGGGTAACACGGCGTTACAGCCGATGGGGTCGCTCAGGGGGTGGCCGCGCGGGCGGCGCGGGCGATCGACATGGCGAGGCCGGTCAGGTGGCCGAGGCGGGCGATCTCGGAGTCGAGGAAGGCCGGGCCGCCGCGTCGGCCGATGACGACGATCTCGGACTTGTTCAGCCGGGCGGCGCAGTGGATGTTGTTCTCGTCCGCGGAGCCGATCGTCTCCGCGCGCTCGATCGGCTGCCAGGCGAGCTCCTTCGGCGCGGCGCCCGTGGCGTAGACGACGCCGTCGGCCTTGCTGACCCGTGCGGCCCAGTCGGCGCGGAACACCACCGGGAGCCGGTCGATCAGCCGCCCGAGGGCGTGCTCGGGGTCCTCCGTCAGCTCCTCGACGGCCTCGAGGTCGAGGAACAGGTTGCCGCCCGCGGCATACCGCCCGACCCACAGCACCCGGACGCCGTCGAGGGCGTTGACGGTCGAGACCACGGAGTCCGGCATCGCGCCCGGATCCATCTCGAGGAACACGTCGTCGACGGCCGTGCCGCCGTGCCGCTTCTCGACGATCTCGATCGCCTCGATGTCGCCACCGGCCTCACCGATGGCCGTGGCGAGCCGACCCAACGATCCCGGGACGTCGGGCAGCTCCACGCGCAGCAGGTAGGGCATCACAACTCCAATCCGCCCCGACACTAACCCGCTCACGTTGCGCGGGGGTTACGTCAACCGTCCGCGAGACGCGCCCGCAGACCGGTGGCCCGCTGCGCCCGGGTGTCGACGGCGGCGCGCACGGCGGCCTCCGACCCGACCACGCGCACGTGGTGCCGGGCCCGGGTGATCGCCGTGTAGAACAGCTCGAGGGTGAGCAGCCGCGACCCCTCGTCAGGGAGCAGCACGCTCACCCGGTCGGCCTGGCTGCCCTGGCTCTTGTGGATCGTCATCGCGTGCATCGTCTCGACCGCCTCGAGACGGCCGGGCGCGAACTCCTTGAGCCGTTCCGACCCCGCCACGAACACTCGCCGCCGCTGGTCCTGCCGCACGACGACCCCGCTCTCCCCGTTGTAGACGTCGAGGGCGTAGTCGTTGCTGGTGACCAGCAGCGGACGGCCGACGTACCACTCGTCGTAGATCTCCACGTCGGGGTCCTCGGCGAGCCAGCGCTCGACGAGGTGGTTCCAACGGCGGACGCCGTAGAGCCCCTCGCGGTGCGCGCACAGGAGCCGGTAGCGGTCCAGCTCGGCCAGCGCGCGCTCGGCGTCCTCGTCGCGCGCCGCGGCCCAGACCGCGCGGGCGGACGCGAGCGAGTCGGGGCGCAGCGCGGCCTCGACCTCGGCCGCGTCGGAGGTCTCGACCCAGGAGACCTGCTCCGACGGCGCGCGCAGCACCGCGATCACCTCGTCGGCGTCGCCGGAGCGCAGCGCCGCTGCCAGGGACTTGATGTCCTCCTCGGAGCGGAAGTTGGTGCTCAACGCCGCGACCGGCGAGTCCGGCCGGCCCTCGTAGCCGGCCACCAGGTCACTCAGCACCGCACCCGCGCCGACCGAGGTGAGCTGCTGCGGGTCGCCGACCAGCACCAGTCGCGAGTCCGGGCGCAGGGCCTCCAGCAACCGGCCCATCATCGTCAGCTCGACCATCGAGGACTCGTCGACCACGACCACGTCGTACTTGAGCCGGTTGGCGCGATCGTGGCGGAACCGGGTCGCGTTGTCCGGGCGCCAGCCGAGGAGCCGGTGCAGGGTCAGCCCGTCGAGTCGTCCGACCAGGGCCGGCGCCTCCGGCCAGGCCGTCGCGACCGCCGCGAGCTCGGTGACCACGGCCTCCTGCAGCCGGGTCGCGGCCTTGCCGGTCGGCGCCGCCAGCGCGATCGAGAGCCTGCTCCCTCGTCCGGCGGCCTGGTCGGCGAGCAGCGCGAGCAGGCGCGCCACCGTCGTGGTCTTCCCGGTGCCGGGGCCGCCGGTCAGGATGGTGGTACGCCGGCGCACGGCCGCGACCACGGCCGCCCGCTGCTCCTCGCTGAAGTGCCCGCCGCCGAGCCTCGCCAGCGCCGCTTCGAGCCGCTGCTCGTCGACCGCCGGCGGTGCGAGCGCGAGGCGCGCGGCCAGGTCGTCGTGGACCTGCCGCTCGAGCCGGTGGTAGCGGTCGAGGTAGAGCAGCTCGTGGTCCCAGCGCACCACCCCGGCGTGCACGAGCGGCGAGCCGGCCACCGGCCACTCGTCGGGCCAGGGCAGGTCCGGGGCGGTCGCGGCCACGCCGGCGAGGTCGAGGCAGACCGAGCCGCGGCGGACGGCCCGCACGGTCAGCGCGACCGCCAGCAGCATCCGCTCGTCGGTCTCGCCGCCGAGGACACCGATCCGGGTGGCGACGTGCACGTCGCTGGAGGTCAGCACCCCGGCCGCGTTGAAGGTGGCGAGCAGCCCGGTGGCGCCGGTGGCGATCCGCCAGTCGTGCTCGTCGACGGGCTCGAACAGCTCAGTCACGGGCACCGCCGTCCAGCAGGTCGGAGAGCTCCTCGACCAGGGCGACCGGTGGCCGCCACGCGAACACACCGCAGGGCGCGCCGTCGACCGATGGCGTGTCCGGCCCGCACATGCCGCGCAGGTAGAGGTAGAGGACGCCGCCGAGGTGCTGCTCGGGGTCGTACCCGGGCTGGCGCCAGCGGAGGAACCGGTGCAGGACGGCGACGTACAGCAGCGCCTGCAGGGGGTAGTCGGAGTGGCCCATCGCGGCGTCGAGCGCGACCGACGCGTAGCTGTGCGCGGTGAGCGGCTCGTCGGTGGGTCCGAGCCAGTTGGTCTTGTAGTCGACGACCAGGTAGCGCGGCCCCGCCTCCGAGCGCAGCCGGAGCACGACGTCGACGGAGCCGGTGAGGTAGCCGCGCAGGGTCTGCTCGCCGAGCGGGCCGTCGAGATGGGCGGTGTACGCGCGGACCGGGTCACCGGGCGGCAGGTGCCGCTCCAGCAGCGGGCGGAGGTCGCCGAGCAGGCCGTCGCCGAGCGGGAGCTCGAACTCCATCTCGCGCAGCCGGTCGCCGAGAGTGACCTGCCGCAGCGTGGTGCCGGCGGCGAGCGGGCCCAGCGGGGAGTCGCAGACCGCCACCAGCGCGTCGGCCAGCTCCTCACGGTCGAGATCGACCGGCCACCAGCCGAGCTGCTCGTCGATGTGGCCGAGCAGCTCGGCACGCAGGTCGACAGCCTCCGGGTCGGTGTGCTCCAGCACCGCGTGCACGAGCGACCCGAAGGTCGCGCCCACCGGCAGCCCCGCCATCGGCGACGGCACGTCGCTGGCGAGCAGCGGCGCCACGGGGACGGCCTCGGGAGCGAGCGCTTCGTCCTCCTTGCCGGTGATCTCCGGCTCGCTCACCACCGCGCCGGCCGGCGCGGCCACCTCCACCCTGCTGAGGGAGGAGTACGACGCGCGCCGCCACTCGGTGTCGATGGTGCGGGTGAACGTCCGCGCCGCGAGGTCGGGGGTCGCCGGCCGTGGCGGGTCCGCGCCCGGGTCGGCGTGGATCGCGGCTTCGGGGCTCGGCCCGCCACGTTCGCGCCACCGCGAGAACAGCGTGACCACGGCGTCGTCGTCCGGCACGGCCGGCGCGGCGGGCACGCTCGCCGACATCTCACCGTCAGGCCCGTCGCCGTCGCGCATCAGCATCCGGTGCAGCGGCGAGGCGACGGCGTTCTTGGTCGGCGCCCACCAGGCGACCACCTGCGACTTGGCCCGGGTGGTCGCGACGTAGAGCAGCCGCAGCCACTCGCCCGCTTCCTCGTCGGCCCAGCGCCGGCAGTGGTCGGCCCAGCCGTCGTCCGAGCGCGCGCCGCCGACGTCGAGGCAGCGCGTGCCGCCGTCGTCGTGGAACAGCGGTCGGGTCGGCTTCGGGACGAAGCGGTCGGCGAGGGCGGGAACGTAGACGACGGGGTACTCCAACCCCTTGCTGGCGTGGATGGTGACGAGCTGGACGGCGGCCGCGTCGGAGTCGAGCCGGCGGGTCCGTTCGACGCCGCGGCCCGCGCGGCCCTCGGTGACCTGCCCCCGCAGCCAGGTGAGCAGCGAGGGCAGCCCGTGCCGCGCGACGAGGGTGACCTCGTGCAGCGCCTCGCCGATGTGGCGCAGGTCGGTCAGCCGCCGGTCCCCGCCGATCTCCGCGAGCACCCGCTCCGGCAGGCCCGCGACGTTCGCGGCCTCGAGCACCGCGGCGAGGCCGCGGCCGGCGAAGAGCTCGACCCAGCCGCGCAGCGTGTCGGCGACCTCGTCGGTCAGGTCGTCCCCGCGGGCGTCGAGCTCGACGGCGGTGTGCCCGAAGAAGCAGGTCAGCGCGGCCGAGCGCACGCGGGTGCTGCGGTGCGGCTGCTCGAGCGCCTCCAGCAGCGTGAGCCACTCGATCGCCGCGGGGGTCGCGAACACGCTGCCGCCGCCGGCGATCACCGCCGGCACCCCGACCTCGAGCAGCGCCTCGCGGACGGTGGCGAGGTCGGCGTGGCGGTAGCTGATCACCGCGACGTCCCGCGGCCGGATCGGCTCCCCGCACCAGGTCGCGCCCGACGCGAGCAGCCGGCGTACGTCGAGCGCCAGGTCTCTCGCGACATGCGGGCGGACCTGACCGACCGTGAGCGTGCTGCCCCCACGGCGCCCGAACGTGTCGCGGCGCACCACCCGCAGCCGGAACGGATGCGGGACCGGAGCACCGGCGAGGCGGGACTCGCCGTGGTGCGCGGTCACGTCGTGCACGACGATCCGCTCGTCGCCGAGCTCCGCGCCGGCGAGGAGCGTCTGGACGGCGGCGAGCAGCGGGCCGTCGCTGCGTCGGTTGACCGCGAGCGTCTGCCGGGTCTGCGCGGTCTCGGCGGCCCGCAGGTAGGTGGTGACGTCGCCCCCGCGGAACGCGTAGATCGCCTGCTTCGGATCGCCGATCAGGACCATCGTGGCGTGGCCGCTGAAGGCCCGGTCGAGGACCTCCCACTGCACCGGGTCGGTGTCTTGGAACTCGTCGACCAGCACGATCCGCCAGCGCGCCCGCATCCGCTGGGCCGCGGCGCTCCCCGGCTGGGCGAGCGCGTCGGCGAGCTGGGAGAGCAGGTCGTCGTAGGAGAGGATGCCGAGCCGGCGCTTGCGGCGGTCGAGCTCGGTGCGTACGGCGTCGGCGAAGCTCACCTTGCGGCCCGCGATCGTCGAGCGGTCCGCGCCGGCGGGTTCGAGGCGGGCCTGCGGGTCGCCGACCGCCGCCCGGGCGATGGCCATCGCCTCGTCGTGGGTGAACGCCGGCTCGGCGTCGGCGAACGCGCGGAGGTAGAGGTCGTCGACGGTCTCCTTGACCAGGTCGTCGAGGTCCTCGACCAGCCGCGCCCGGGAGTCGGTGTCGCCTGCGACGCCGAGGGAGTCGAGCACCATCGAGCAGAACTGGTGGGTGGTCGCGATGGTTGCCGCGTCGAAGCCGGCGAGCGCCTCGGTGACCCGGCGGTGGCCGCGGCGCCGCTCGTCGGCGCCCCACGAGCGCAGCAGCGTCACGAGTTCGGAGTCACCGGGGTCACCGGGGTCACCGGGGTCACCGGAGTCGCCGGCCACCGGGTCGTCGCCCAGCACCCGCTCGGCCTCGACCAGCTGCGCGCGCACCCGCTCGCGCAGTTCCTGGCTGGCCGCGCGGCCGAACGTCACGACGAGCAGCTGGTCGAGCCGGGCGACTCCTTCGGCGACGTACCGCGTGAGGAGGGCGCCGATGGTCCAGGTCTTGCCGGTGCCGGCGCTCGCCTCGAGCAGCACGGTGCCGGCCGGCAGCGGGTCGGTGATGGCGAAGGGGCGCACAGCGTTCACAGGGGGCCGACCCTTTCGCCGCCGGTCAGCAGCGGCTCCCAGATCGCCCAGGCGTGCTCACCGAGACCGGCGTCGAGCAGGGCCTCGACGGGCGCAGCCGGGCCGTAGACGCGCTGGTGGTAGGGGTCGGCGTCCTCGCCGGTGATGCCGAACTGGTTGTGGGGGTCGGTCTCCCACTCCCGTCGCGCGGCCTCGACCGGCGGGTGGTCCTGGCCCATCAGCTCGCGCGCGTGGGCGTCCGCCCACGCGGCTCCGGTCTTCACCGGCACCGGCAGCGGAGCGCAGAGGCCGCGGTCGCGGAGGTCGACCAGGTCGCGCAGCCAGCCGACGGCGCGGTGGTCGAGCGGTCCGCACAGCGCGCGCTTCGGACCCGCGCGGTCCTTCCCGACCGCGTGGGCCGTCCAGTGCTGGTCGGGGTAGGTCGCCGACAGCGCGAGCAGGTCGACCCACGCGTGCAGCCGCTGCCGCGCGTTGAGCCGGGAGTAGCCGAGGCTGACCACCCGGCTTCCGTAGACGCCGGGCACCGTGCCGGTGAGCCGCCGCCCGTCACGCAGGTCGACGTCGACGTCGACCGACCGGCGCTCGCCGTCGCGCAGGTCGGCGGTGCGCGACCACAGCCGCTGGCACTCCTCCGCGACCTCGTGGAGCGCGAGGGTGCCGAGCCCGCGCGGCGGCAGCGTGCCGGCGAGCTGCTCGGCGGTCAGCACGGCGACCGGGTCCTGGCCGGCGAGCAGCTGCCGCAGCAGCCGGTCACCGATCTGCCACTTCTCCAGGCTGTCGAGCGACACCGGGATCGCATCGGCCAGGTCGTCGGGCTCGAACGGCGTCGCCACGTCCAGCCGCCCACGCAGGAAGGCCCGGACCGGGTGACCCAGGAAGTCGCGCAGGTCCTGCAGCGACACGTCCGCGGCCCTCCCGTCCAGGGCAAGCCGTGGTGGCAGCGGCCCGTCGAGCAGCGGCGGCGGCTCGCGGCGTACGCCCCGGGCCGACCGGGCGCCGGCCAGCGCGGCGGTGTCGAAGCTGAACGGGCGCTCGCGGGTGAAGTTGCGTGCGTCGTAGGGCTGGAGCGGGTGGCGGGTCAGGACCCGGTCGCGGACCGGCGCGTTGGTGGTGCGGTCGGCGGCATCGAGGATCTCGCCGAGGGGTACGGCGGGCGGGAGGCTCGCCCCGGACTGCTCGTCGGCGCCGGAGTAGGTGATGACGAGGTGCTCGGTCGCGGCGAGGACAGCGTCCAGGAGCAGCTGCCGGTCCTCGCTGCGGACGTCGCGCTCGCCGGTGAGCGGATGCCGCCCGAGCACGTCGTCGCCGTCGACCGCACCCGCGCGCGGGAAGACCCCGTCGTCGAGGCCGACCAGGCAGACCACGCGGTGCGGCACCGAGCGCATCGGCACCATGGTGGCGACGGTCAGGCTGCCGGTGCGGAAGTTGGCGCGGGTCGGGCGCCCGGCCAGCCGCGACTCGAGCATCGCGCGCACGTCGGCGAGCCGCAGCTCGAGCCCACCCTCGTGCGACGACGCGGCGGCGCGCCCGAGCTCGCGCTCGAACTGCGGGACCTGCCAGGCGTCGTCGGCCGCGACGTCGACGAGCGACCGGACGCCGTCGCGCAGGCCGGTGGCCCAGTCGGCGACCGTCCGCGCGCCGGCGAGCACGGTCAAGGTGCGGTCGACCCGCGCGACCAGCTCGGCGAGACGTCCCGCGAGGTCGATCTCGGAGCTGGCGACGTCGTCGAGCGGCAGCCCCCGGCCGAGGTGGTGGTGGTCGTCGCCGCTCATGGCGACGCCCAGCAGGATCCGGTCGAGGCCGGTGCGCCAGGTGTTGTGGGGGAACCGCTCCATCCGGAACGCCGCGCGCGACTCCTCGTCGAGGCCCCACCGGACGCCGGCGCGGGCCACCCACCGCGACACCCGGTCCAGCTCGTCGTCGGTGAACCCGAACCGGCGGCGAACCGGGTCGGTGCCCGCCAGGTCGAGCACGTCGGACGCGGTGACCCGGCCGCCGGCCAGGTCGAGCAGGTCCCCGGCGACGGCGAGCAGGGGGTTGGTGCTGGTGAGCGCGCGGTCGGCGAGCTTCACCCGCAGCCGGTGGGCGGGGTGCCCGTCGGTGGTCGCGAGACCGAACCCGGCCGAGATCAGCGGCGCGTAGGTCTCGATGTCGGGGCACATCACCAGGACGTCGCGCGGCTCGAGGGTCGGGTCGTCCTCGAGCAGGCCGACCAGCACCTCGCGCAGCACGTCGACCTGACGAGCCGGGCCGTGGCAGGCGTGCACCTGCAGGCTGTGGTCGTCCGGGTCGAGCTCGCGCGTCGAGCGCTCGTCGTACGACGGGGCGTGGTTGGCGCGCAGGTCGTGCTGGAGCCAGCCGAGCAGGGTCACCGGGTCGGTGGTCGATCCGGTCGGGGTCCCCGCAGGTGGGCGCACCTCTTCCGACGAGACGCCGTCGAGCAGCCGCCGGAGCTCGCGCGCGTCGCGGCCGAGGGAGGCGAGCAGCGGATGTCCGACCCGCTCGACGGAGTCGTCGGCCGCCCGGGGCACGACGCCCCCGGGTCCGCCGAGGTCGGCCAGGTCGTCCCAGAGCACCGGCGAGGGCTGGGGCAGGAACAGGTGCACGTCGCGGTGCTCCCCCAGGGCCTTCAGCAGCGCGACCTCGGTCACCGGGATCCGGGTGTGGCCGAACAGCGAGAGCCGGTCGGGCAGCGGCAGGCCGTCGCCGCCCGCCTGCAGAGCCGCGCACGTCTGGGCGTGCCGGACATCGGGAGGGGGCGCGTCGACCTGGGCGATCAGCCGGCGCCACAGCTCGGGCTGCCAGGCCAGGTCGGGCGGCAGCCCCTGCTCGCCACCGTGCTCGCCGTCGCGGCCCTCCCGCCAGGCGGTCACCAGCGACGGCCGCTGCAGTGCGTACGACGCGAACAGGTGCGCCAGCCGCAACGCCACCGAGTAGCGGCGGTTGCGGCGCAGCTCGCCGTCGGCGCCGTCCACGCCGTGGCCGAGGTGCCGCCCGAGCGTCGCGAACTCACGCTCGCCGAGGCTCTCGTCGATCGTCGCGAGCAGCGGCCAGACGAGCCGCTCGGGGTCCCACGGGTCGTCGCGCTCGCGCCCGAGCAGGAGCGACACCAGCGACCGCGGATTGAGGAACCGGACCCCCGCGCAGACCCCGTCGTCACCGCGCGGTCCGGCGCCGAGGCGGTGGCTGAGCCGCTGGGTCAGCCACCGCTCCACGCCCTTGGCCGGGACGACCACGACCTCCTCGGCGAACGGGTCGGCCAGCGGGGTGCGCAGCAGGTCCCCGAGCGCGTCCGCGAGCACGTCGGTGCGCGAGGCTCGGTGGATCTGCAGGGTCACGCCGCGACCCTATGCGGCGGCGGGGACAGATCGGGGCCGGTGTCGAGTTTCATCGGCCGGCCGACAGACCTCGTGCCTGGACGATGCAACTTCATCGTCCAGGGTCGAGTTTCATCGGCCGGCCGATGAAACTGAGAACCCGCTCGCGAAGCTACGCGTCGCGCCGGCGCAGCACCACGTACGCCGCGGCGAGGAGCACCGCGATCTCCAGGCCGAACACCGCGAAGCCGGTCCAGGCGTCGAGCAGGTTCGGGTTGAACGAGACCGGGGTGGCGACCACCGAGCCGGCGTTGCCGGGCATCAGCTTGGTCAGCCACTCGCCGAAGCTGCCGGGCACCAGGTTGACCATGTTGCCGAGGATCAGCATCAGCGCCAGCACCACCGAGATGGTGCCGGCGGTGTGCCGCAGCAGGAAGCCGACGGCGACGGTGAACAGGCCGATCCCGGCCAGGTAGAGGCCGGAGCCGTACATCGAGCGGAGCACGTCGCCCTCGAGCGGCATCCCGATGCCCTCGCGGTCGAGGAAGTAGTTGCCGCCGAGGTACCCGACCAGCGCGGTCCCGGTCCCGACGACCAGCAGCACGGCGACGAGCACGAGGGACTTGGCGGCCAGCACCCGCCCGCGATGCGGTACGGCGGCGAAGGTAGACCGGATCATGCCGGTGCCGTACTCGGTGGTGACGACGAGGGCGCCTAGGACGACGGCCGTGATCTGGGCGATCATCATCCCCCAGGTGATGAAGGAGCCCGGCGACTCGTCGGCCTCGGCCGAGGCCAGCCAGTCGGCGTTGGCCCAGCACATCAGGATCGTCAGCCCGGCGCCCAGGACGAAGGTCGCCACCAGCGTCCACCAGGTCGAGCGGACGGTGCGCAGCTTGACCCACTCCGCGCGCAGCGCGTCGACGAACCCCGGGCGCGGGGCATCCGCCGCCACCAGGAGCGATCCGGTCTCGGTCAGGGTCGCGGTCATCGCAGGGCTCCGGTCCGGGCGGGCTCGGGGGCGGCGTGGTACTCCACGCTGTCGGCGGTCAGGGCCATGAAGGCGTCCTCGAGCGAGGAGCGCACCAGGGTCAGCTCGTGCAGCACCAGGCCGTGCCCGAACACCAGCTCGCCGACGGCCGGCGCGTCCAGGCCGGCGACGCGCAGCTCGTCGTCGACCCGGGAGACCTCGAGGCCGCGGCGACCGAGCAGGTCGGCGACGTCGCCGAGCGCGGGCGCCTTGACCCGCACGTACGACGCGGCGTGGTCGGTCATGAACTCGCTCATCGAGCAGTCGGCGAGGATCGACCCGCGCCCGATCACCAGCAGGTGGTCGGCCATCAGGGCCATCTCGGACATCAGGTGGCTGGAGATGAACACGGTCCGGCCCTCGTCGGCGAGCTGCCGGGCGAACGTGCGGACCCAGCGGATGCCCTCGGGGTCCAGGCCGTTGACGGGCTCGTCGAGCACGACCACGGGCGGGTCGCCGAGCATGGCCGCGGCGATGCCGAGTCGTTGGCCCATGCCGAGCGAGTAGCGCCCGGCCCGCTGGCCGGCGACCGACTCCAGGCCGACCAGCTCGAGCACCTCACCGACCCGGGTGGTGGGGATGCCGTTGGACGCCGCCATCCACCTCAGGTGGTCGCGGGCCGACCTCCCGGGGTGGATGGCGTGCGCGTCGAGGAGGGCGCCGATCTCGCGAAGCGGGGCGGGGGCCGCGGCGTACCGGTGCCCGTTGACGCTGACCGTCCCGGAGGTCGGGGCGTCGAGGCCGAGGATCATCCGCATCGTCGTGGACTTGCCGGCGCCGTTGGGGCCGAGGAAGCCGGTCACCCGGCCGGGCCCGACGACGAAGTCGATCCCGTCGACGGCGACCCGGCTCTGCCCCTTCTCGGTGGCGAAGCGCTTGGTGAGTGCGTGGGCACGGATCATGGGGTCCACCCTGCGGCGAGCACGCGGGTCCGCACATCGGGGAGCACCCCGGGACCGACCCTGGGACCTGATCAGGGGACCCCGGGTTCGACGGATCGGCTGCGACGGCCGGCGTCCGCTCCCTACGCTCCCGGACATGAAGCGCCTCCTCCTCCCGCTCGGCGGCCTCGCGCTGGTCTGCTCGGGCTTCGGGGCCGGCATCGCCGTGTCCGCCACCGCCGCCGACGACGCAGACCGCGCAGCCCCGGTCGTGGTCACCCGTGAGCCCCTGGCCGAGGTCACCGCGCCGCCCGGTGCGCCGCACCGCACGCTCGGGCTGAGCAAGGTCGTGGTGATGCCGGGCGCCCGGCTCGCCGCGCACCACCACCCCGGCGCCCAGCTCGGCTACGTCGCCGAGGGCACGCTGACCTACACGGTCGAGTCGGGCCAGGCCCGGCTGATGAAGGGCCCCGGCGACGACGCCACCCTGGTCCGCACGATCGACCCCGGCGAGACCGTCAAGGTGCGCCCCGGCCGGTGGCTGGTCGAGGAGCAGGGCGAGGTCCACCACGCCCGCAACGCCGGAACCACCCCCATCGTCATCTACATCGCCACCCTGCTGCGCACCGGCGCGCCGGCGGCCATCGCCGATTGACCACCAGCCCGACGGCGGAGGGCATACTCGGGGAGCGGGCCCGGCGGGAGGCCGGCCCGCGGCTCGGCGGGAGGGCGGAGACGGTGGTCGACACCGAGGTGGTGCACCACGAGGACGCACGGGCCGGGTGGTCGGACTCCGCCGCCCGGGCGGTGCTCCAGCTGATGGTGGAGTCGGTCGCCGAGATGGTCGGCTTCGAGGTGGCGACGCTCTCGGTGGTGCTCGACGGCGACCTGGTCACGATGGCCTACACCGGCCCCGAGGAGTTCCGCGACTACCTGATGGCCCCGGACCCGGTCACCGTCCTCGACCCGGTGCTCGCCCGGGCGGAGAGCTGGGGCCGCTTCCACTTCCTCGCCGCCGAGGACTACGACGCCACCACCTTGGAGGGTCACTGGATGGTGGTCGCCGACGGGCAGGTCGACGTGCCGGACGCCTGGCACCCGATGGACGTCCTGGTCGGGCTGCTCACCGACGACGACGGGCGGCTGGTCGGCGCGATGTCGGTGGACCGCCCGGTCTCCGGCCGGCGACCGGACCCGGCCCAACGGCGGCTCCTGGAGCGGTACGCCGCGCAGGCCGAGCGCGCGGTGATGACGGCCTTCGAGCGGGAGGAGCTGGTGCAGCAGGTCGCGCACTCGGAGGCGGCGCGACGGCTGATCCGGTCCGCCTCGATGCCGGACCAAGCCTCGCTGCAGGCGGTGCTGGACCACACCCACCGGCCGCTCGTGGAGGGCTTCGGCGCCGCTGGCTCGTGGCTCCAGGTCCTCGACCCGGACAGCGGCGGCGTCGGCTACGCCCGGACCCGCGAGGGTGAGGTGGTCTCCCTGTCCGACCGGATGATCGCCCTGGCGCACGGGCTGGCACCCCGGCTGTGGGAGGCCCAGCAGGTGCTGGTCGTCGCCGAGGGTGTCGAACCGTCGCTGTCCGCGGAGTCCGGCGCCGGGCCACTTCTCGAGGAGGCGCGCCGCCAGATCGCCGAGCTCGGCCTGACCTCCGCGATGGCCGTCCCGCTCGGCGCCGGCACCGAGTGCCTCGGGTTCCTCGTGCTGTCCCGGCGCGCCCAGGACCCGCCCTGGTCGACCGTCGAGATCGGGTCGGCACTGCAGATCGGGTACGACCTCGGCGCCGCGCTGATGACCGTGCGCGCGCTCGAGCGCGAGCGCAGCCTGGTGCGCGAGCTGCAGCAGCTCGACGACTACCGGAGCCAGCTGATCGCCACGCTCTCCCACGAGCTGCGCACCCCGCTCACCGTCATCTCCGGCAACCTGGAGCTGCTTGGCGACCTCTCCCTCGACGAGACCGCCCAGCACTACCAGGAGGCGATGACCCGGGGCACCACCCGGATGCAGAAGGTCGTCGACGACCTGCTCCTCCTGGCGCGGGTGAGCGACCCGCAGCACCCGCTGGTACAGGTCCCGGTCGACCTGAACGCGGTGACCCGCACGACCGTCGACCTGCTGACCGCACCGGCACTGGCCAAGGGCCTGTCCCTGCGCCTGCAGCACAATCCCCGCGAGCACCTGGTGCCGGGCGATCCCGGCGAGCTCGACCGGTTGCTGACGAACCTGGTCAGCAACGCGGTCAAGTACACGCCCGCCGGCGGCACCGTCACGGTCACGGTGGAGCGCCGTGGGGACGCCGCGGTGCTGGAGGTCGCCGACGACGGGCTGGGGATCTCCGAGGAGGACCAGGTCGGGCTGTTCCGCCCGTTCTTCCGCACGACGAACCCCGACGCGCTGCGCGAGCCGGGCACCGGGCTGGGCCTGGCGATCGTGGCCACCATCGTCGAGCGGCACGGAGGCGAGGTGCGGGTGCGCTCGCGCCTGGGTGTGGGGACCACCTTCACGGTCACGTTCCCCGCAGCGGCGCCGGCCGGCTGACGCACAGGTAGCCCACAGCCGGTTCCGACGGCGGCGCAGGTCGCGGCCGTCCGCCGAGGTCATGGAACCCCAGATCCCCGGCCCCACGCTCCCCTCGCAGCACCGGCCCCGGCCGCAGGGGCGGACCTGGCGCAGCGCCGCACCGCGGCGGCCGACGCGGGCCTGGCGGCCGCCGACCTGGTCACCGCCGCCGACGGCACGATCGTGACCGGGACTCACCGCCGAGAGTCAGTCCCGCTCGGCCGCGCCCCTGCTGTCGTTGTCGTCGTTGTCGTCGTCATCGTCGTCGGGCAGTTCCGGCACCGGCTCGCCCCGGACCCTGAACCTGCGGTAGCTGTAGACGATCAGCCCGATCGCGATGAACCCGGAAGCCACCTGGGTCACGCCCGTCGCCGCCCCGCCGGGCAGCCACCAGCGCTCGGCCACCGGCCACCACCCGGGCGCCTCCGGCCCCCAGATCCAGACCGCCCCGCACCCGACCAGACCGACGGCGATCGCCGTCGAGAAGGTGACCCGGCGCCAGTTCTCCACGCCCTCGGCGGCGCCGCGCAGCGCCCGGATCTTCACCGGCTCCACGCGCCGCTCGGCCCACTCGTACTCCTGGGAGAGGATCACCAGGCCGGCGAAGATCATCAACAGGCCGGGGCCGGGGAGCACCAGCGCCGCGATGCCCGCGACGACGAGCACCCAGCCGAGGACCTCCAGCGCGACCCGGCGCACGACCGCCTTCATGGCCAGAACTCTGACACGCCCGCCCAACGGAGGGCGGACCCACTAGCGTCTCGCCCGTGAACCCCCTCGCGCGCGCCCTCGGCCACGGCGTCCTCAACCGCGGCGTCCACGCGGTCTGGCGGTGGCTGGACCGAGCCGGCGAGATCGTGCCCGGCACCCACGCCGCGGCCGCGTTCGGCAGCTTCGGCGCCGGCAGCTGCATCGACTTCCCACCGGCCACGCTGCTCAACTGCCGCTCGATCCACGTCGGATCCGGCGTGCTCGTCGGCCGCCAGGCGACGCTCTCGGTCGGGTACGGCGCGGACGATCCCAACATTCCCGACCGCGCCCTCGTGATCGGGGACCGATCGAGCCTCGGCGCCCGGGTGAGCATCACCGCGCACTCCTCGATCACGATCGGCGAGTCGGTGTTCTTCGGGCAGAGCGTCTTCGTGACCGACGCCAGCCACGGCTACCAGGACCCGACCCGCCCGATCGGTGAGCAGTTCGGCGCGCACCAACCGGTCTCGATCGGCTCGGGGTCGTGGATCGGCCACGGCGCGGTGATCCTGCCCGGCGCCCGGATCGGTCGCAACGCCGTGGTCGCCGCGGGCGCAGTGGTCCGCGGCGAGGTCGAGGACTTCGCGGTGGTCGCGGGCAACCCGGCCCGCGTGGTGCGCCGGCTCGAGCCCGACGTCGGCTGGGTCGACTCCCGCGGCGACGTACGCCCCGTCCTCGAGGGCCTCTTCGGCTCGGACTGAGGCCGGTAGTCCCTGACGCTTGCGGGCCGTGGGAACGCTCTCACGGCGCACAAACGTCAGGGACTACCGAACGGTCATCGCGGTCAGGCGACCAGGCTGAGGTCCTCGGGCACGACCTCGACCTCGGCGTCGGCCAGGGCGGGGAGCGGGACCAGGCGGGCGTGCACGTGCGCCGGGACGGCGATGCGCAGCAGCACCGCCAGCGAGCCGATCGTGGCGACGGCGGCGTAGATCAGGTTCGCGTCGACACCGGCCAGGAGGCCGTACGCGCCGGCGAGCAGCGCGTCCAGGATCATCAGCGCCCACGCGGAGGCCGCGATCGCGGAGACGTCCCGACTGCGCCACGCGGTCAGCGCGGCGGGCGTGACGAGCAGGGCCACCGAGAAGCCGAGGACGACGGTGGCAGGAGTGGGCCCGACCCAGAGCGTCGCGAGACCGGCCAGGGAGACCGTCGCCAGCCACGCCGCGGGCAGCCACAGCCGCTCGCGCGACCCGCCGCGCAGCCAGGCGAGGACCAGCGCGCCGACGGTCGCCGGTACGGCGACGGCTGCGGGCAGCGCGACCCAGATGTCGTGCTCGAGCACGCCGAAGACCGTCCAGGCGACCCCGCTGATCGTCGAGCTCGCCAGCGCCGCGACGCTCACCCC
Organism: Nocardioides sp. JS614; assembly: GCF_000015265.1. NCBI lineage: Bacteria > Bacillati > Actinomycetota > Actinomycetes > Propionibacteriales > Nocardioidaceae > Nocardioides > Nocardioides sp. JS614. Next base: position 256,986 of record NC_008699.1, on the reverse strand, counting down.
GGCGGCGGTGGCCATCCGACGCAGCTTGCTGAACTGCGGGACGGTGTAGCCGGCGGCGAGGAGGGTGCCGGCGAGGCCGACGAGGGTGGCGAGGGTCAGGTTCACAGCTTTCTCTGGCTTTCAGCGCGAGCGCGCGCGGACGTACGACGCGACCGCGGCACGAGAACGTGCGGCGGTCGCGACGTGAGGTGGATCCGGGAGTCCGGTCAACGGCTCCCAAGCAACGTGTAACAGCAAGATTACCCGTTGATCCAAACTATGTCGAACAATCTTGCGGGCTGGATCGTTCAGGACCGGGTGATCTTTCGCACAACTGAGATCGAAGTCAGAGGTCGGTGACCCGGACCCCCGCGTGGGACTTGTACCGCCGATTCACGCTGATCAGGTTGGCGGTCAGCGCCTCGACCTGGTGGGCGTTGCGCAGCCGGCCGCCGTAGACCCCGCGCACCCCCGGGATGGTGGCGCACAGGTCCTGGACCAGGTCGGTGGCCTCGCGCACGTCGCCGAGCACCAGGACGTCCGTGTCGACGCTGGCGACCTCGGGGTCCTCGAGCTTGACCGCGCTCACGTTGTGGAACGCGCCGACGACGGTGCTCTCGGGCAGCAGGGCCTGCGCCTGCTGCGCGGCGGAGCCCTCCTCGACCGCCAGCGCGAAGGCACCCTGCTTGTCGAAGCCGAGGGGGTTCACGCAGTCGACGACCACCTTCCCCGCGAGCTCCGTGGCCAGGCCGCCGACCAGCTCGCCGTGGCCCTCCCACGGCACGGCGACCACCACGAGGTCACCGGTCGTGGCCGCGTGCGCGTTGTCGGCGCCGGTCACGTCGCCACCGGTGGCCGCGGCCAGGTCCGCGGCGGTGGCCGCGGCCCGCTCGGCGCTCCGGCTGCCGATCACGACGGGCAGCCCGGCCGCCGCGAACCGCCGGGCGAGACCGCGCCCCTGGGGGCCGGTGCCGCCGAGGACGGCCACGGTAGTGCCGGCAAGGGACTCGGGGAGATCACTCATGGCCGCACTCTCTCAGGCGGGCGCGCGGCTCAGGGAGGTGCCCAGGGGGTGGGATCAGGGAGTGGAGCCGCCCACACCGTGCACGACGAGCTCGGCGAGGGCGCGGTACGCCGCCGCGTCCTGCAGGCCGGACGCGGCCGCGATCCGGCCACCCTGGATCGCGCTCATGACCTGGGCGACCGCGGCTCCGACGAAGGAGGCGTCGACCCGGCGCAGCGCGCCGGCGGCGACGCCGGCGCCGACCAGCTCCTGGACCCGCTCGGCGGCGAGCCGCGTGTTCGCCTCGTAGATCTCCGCGGCCGGGGCATAGGCCTGGAGGTCGGCGTAGAAGCGCGCGGATGCCGGCGCCAGCTCCTCGGCGACCGCGGTCAGGTAGACGGCGAGTCGCGCGCCCGGGTCGGGCTCGGCGGCGACCTGGGCCTCGATCCGCTCGGCGGCACGGCGGAAGAAGCCGCGCACGGCGGCGAGCACGACCTGCTCCTTGGTCTCCGCGACCCGGTAGATCGTCGTGCGCGAGCAGCGCAGCCGCGCGGCCAGGTCGCCGATGCCGAACTCGAGGAACCCCTCGGCGAGGAACAGCTCGATCAGCTCGTCGAGGAGCTGATGGCGCGGGGGTGGCACGGCGTTGACGCTATCAGTACCAGGCAGCGTACCTTGGTACTCATGTCCGCATCGCGCCTGCTGCCCACCGACGAGGCCGTCGACCTGATCGCACTCGTCCGCCAGATCGCCGCCGAGGAGCTGGCACCACGCTCGGCCGAGGCCGAGGCCACCGAGACCTTCCCGCGCGACGTCTTCGCGATGCTGGGCCGGACCGGCCTGCTCGGCCTCCCCTACCCCGAGCAGCACGGTGGCGGCGGCCAGCCGTACGAGGTCTACCTGCAGGTCCTCGAGGAGGTCGGCGCGGTCTGGGCGAGCATCGGCGTCGGGATCTCCGTGCACGCCCTGAGCTGCTTCGGCCTCGCGACCGCCGGCACCGCGGCCCAGCAGGCCGAGTGGCTGCCGGCGATGCTCGGCGGCGAGCTGCTCGGGGCCTATTGCCTCTCCGAGCCGCACGCCGGATCCGACCCGGCCGCGATGCGCACCCGGGCCCGCCGCGACGGCGATGAGTACGTCCTCAACGGCGCGAAGGCCTGGACCACCCACGGAGGGCACGCCGACTTCTACAAGGTGATGGCGCGCACCGGCGACCAGCGCGGCGACATCTCCTGCTTCCTGGTGCCTGCCGACACCCCGGGCCTGTCCGCCGACCCGCCCGAGCACAAGATGGGGCTGACCGGGTCGGCGACCGCGACGATGCGCTTCGACGACGTGCGGATCCCGGCCGAGCGGCTCCTGGGCGGCGAGGGCGACGGCCTCAAGATCGCGCTGGCCGGCCTGGACGCGGGCCGGCTCGGCATCGCCGCCGTCGCGACCGGGCTCGCCCAAGGTGCCCTCGACCGCGCGGTCGCCTACGCCCAGGAGCGAGAGACGTTCGGCAGGCGGATCATCGACCACCAGGGCCTGGCGTTCGTGCTGGCCGACATGGAGGCGGCCGTGCAGTCCGCCCGCGCCACGACCCTCCACGCCGCGCGGCTCAAGGACGCCGGGCTGCCGTACGGCCGCGAGGCCTCGGTCGCCAAGCTGGTCGCCACCGACAACGCGATGCGGGTGACCACCGACGCCGTCCAGGTGCTCGGGGGCTACGGCTACACCCGGGACTTCCCGGTCGAGCGCTACATGCGCGAGGCGAAGGTGATGCAGATCTTCGAGGGCACCAACCAGATCCAGCGGATGGTGATCTCGCGCGCCCTGGACCGCAGCACCGCCGGCACCCTCACCGTCGCACCGTGACCGCCCGCCGCTGACCACCCGCCGCTGGCCGCCCGCGCCTGGCCGCCCGCGCCTGATCGCCCGCCCCTGACCACTCGCTCAGCGTCGACGCGCACCTCAGCCTTCCCTTAACCGGCCCTCGCCGAGGACGGCGCGCCGACCTACAGTGAAGGACATGGCCGAGCCGAATGAGGTCCTGCGGGCGCTCTGGGACGCCGACGAGGCGACCGAGGCCGCCGTCGAGCTCGAGCACGCCGCCCCGGCGAAGGTCTGCAAGCGCACCCGCGGCATGACCTTCGACGGCATGGCCGAGCCCGGCACCGACCTGAACGAGGCCTGGCGCGACCTGCTCGCCCGCGAGGGCAAGCTCGGCACCGGGGAGACGATCCGCGACCTGGTGCTCGGCCGGGACGCATGAGCGAGCGCAGCGATCACGTGCATGAGTAGACCGGGGGGCGTCGCCGAGCTGACCGACGCACTCCGCGTCGATGGGTACCTCGCCGACCGCGGGCTCTCCACGGCGACCTACGTCGCCCTCGCTCTCGACCGTCCCCTCCTGCTCGAGGGCGAGGTCGGCACCGGCAAGACCGAGATCGCCAAGGCGCTGTCCCGGGTACTCGGCCGGCGTCTGATCCGGCTCCAGTGCTACGAGGGCATCGACACCAACCAGGCGCTCTACGAGTGGGACTACGCACGACAGCTGCTGCAGATCCGGGCGCTGTCCGACCGCAGCCTCGACGACGAGGCCGCGGTGGACGCGCTGTTCGGCCCGAAGTTCCTGCTGGAGCGGCCGCTGCTGGACGCCGTGCGTGCGGGCGACCGGGCCGTGCTCCTGGTCGACGAGGTCGACCGCGCGGACGACGAGTTCGAGGCGTTCCTGCTGGAGCTGCTGTCCGACTTCCAGATCACCATCCCCGAGGTCGGGACGATCGTGGCCGAGCGACCACCGCTCGTCGTACTGACCTCGAACCGGACCCGGGAGCTGCACGACGCGCTGAAGCGCCGCTGCCTCTACCACTGGGTCGACCACCCCGACGCCGAGCGGGAGCTCGAGATCGTGCTGGTGCGGGTGCCCGGCGTCGCCGAGTCGCTGGCCCGCAAGGTGGTCACCGCCGTGCAGCGGCTGCGCCAGCTCGACCTGGCCAAGCCGCCCGGCGTCGCGGAGACCATCGACTGGGTGCGCACCCTCGACGTGGTCGGCGCCGACGACCTGGACCCGCAGACTATCGAGGACACCCTCGGCGCGGTCGTGAAGGAGCACGACGACCTCGACGTCGTCCGGGCCCACGTGCACGAGCTGGCTCCCGGTGGCTGAGTCGGCCGAACCGGACCCGGGGCACGCGTTCGTCGAGACGCTGGTCGGCTTCGCTCGCGAGCTGCGGGCGGCCGGGCTGCCGGTGGGAACCGGTGACGGCGTGACGTTCTGCGCGGCGATGGAGCCCCTCGACCCGACCGACCTGATGGACCTCTACTGGGGCGGTCGGGCGACGCTGGTGACCCGGCGCGAGCAGATCCCGACGTACCACGAGACGTTCCTGCGCTACTTCCTCGACCACCCCGCCCCGAAGCCCGACGAGGCGCGGCCGTTCACGATCCAGCAGCGCGAGGAGGCGCGCACCGCGCTACAGGTGCCGGAGACCGAGCAGCACGGCGAGGAGCGGCAGGAGGAGGAGGCGATCCTCGGGCTGATGGCCTCGGACGTGTCCGCGCTCAAGCACAAGGCGTTCGCGTCCTGTACACCGGAGGAACTGGCCGCGCTGCGCCGGATCATGCGCACCGTCCGGCTCACCCCGCCCCGCCGCCGCTCGCGGCGGACCGCTGCCGCATCGGCCGGGACGCGACCGGACCTGCGCCGCACCGTCCGGGAGGCGATGCGCACCCACGGTGACCCCGCGAGGCTGCGCTGGCGGCAGCGACGGAAGCGGCCGCGGCCGCTGGTGCTGGTGCTCGACGTGTCCGGGTCGATGGCCGACTACTCGCGGGCGCTGCTGCAGTACGCACACATCACCTCGCGCGCGACCAGCAAGGTCGAGGTGTTCTGCTTCGGCACCCGGCTCACCCGGATCACCCGCGAGCTCGAGCACCGACGGCCGGATCAGGCGCTCGACCGCGCGGCCCGCGCCGTCGTCGACTGGGAGGGTGGCACTCGCATCGGCGGCTCCCTCGACGCGTTCGTGCGCGACTTCGGCCGGCGCGGCACCGGCCGCGGCGGCATCGTGGTGATCTGCTCCGACGGCCTCGACCGGGGCGACCCGGCGCTGCTGGCGTCGGCGATGCAGCGGCTGTCCCGGCTCTGCCACCGGGTCGTGTGGCTCAACCCGCACGGCGCCGAGCCGGCCTCGCTCGGCATGGCCGTCGCCACGCCGTACGTCGACCAGGTGCTGACCGCCCGTAGCCTGGCCGACCTGGAGGCGTTCGCCCGGAGCCTGGGGTGATGCCGTCGTGATCAGGCTGGGCTCGCTCGCGGGCTACCCGTTCGACGGCCCGCGGGTGCTGGCCGGCTGGGCGCCGCCCGCGGTCCCGGCGGTGTACGCGATCCTCTACCGCCCCGACACCGCCCGGGAGCAGTACGCCGTCATCTACGTCGGCCACAGCGAGGACCTGTCGGCCGAGGGGTTCCCGTTCCGCCACCCGGCCGCGCCGTGCTGGGTGGAGCGCGCCGGTGGGCGGTTCGGCGTGCACGTCGCGACCTACGAGATCCCGGGCGGGCAGGCCGGGCACCGGACCCAGCTCGCCGAGGAGCTGGTCTCGGTCTACCGGCCGCAGTGCAACGACCGCCAGTTCGACGCCACCTGGCGCGAGGAGTGGATCGGGTCGTACCGGGCGCCGACCACCGGTCCGCTCACGACCCGGCGCTCCCCGGCCGGCGGTGAGTCCTCCACCGAATCCGCGTGACAGAAGGTGGACAGGTCACCGCCCGCGGGCGGGTGCCCGGTCAGCCCCCGACCGGCTCGTAGCCGACGGTCTCGTGCAGCCGCGAACGGCGGCGGCCCGACGCGGGTGCGGCGGGCGGGCGGGCGGTCGTCGGCGGCTGGTACGTCGCGCCGGCGACGATGCCCTCGGCCATCCCGTAGAGCAGCGGCAGCGCGCCGGCGACCACGCCGCCGGTGCGGTTGATGTGCTCGAGGCCGCCGAGGATCGGCTGGGCGTTCGCCTCGATGCGGTGCACGATCTCCGCGCACTCCTCGAGGTTCACCGCGATCCGCATCAGCTGGGTGCCGACGACGTACAGGTAGAACGCCAGCCCGGCGATCAGCAGCGCGATGTCGACGACGGAGAGAACGACGAGCGTGGTCACATCCGCACCTTTCCGAGGACCCGGCCGAGGAACAGGTGGTGCTCGAGCCCCTCGGCGAGCACCGCGTCGACCCCGGCTGCGGTCGTGGCGATCAGCGCCGTGTCGTTCGTGTTCGTCTCGGCCTCGAGCAGCGTCGCCTTCACCGACGCGACCCGGGTGTCGATGGTGCGCACCTCGAGCACCAGGATCGTCAGCAGCGCCGCGACCGCGAGGACGACGACGAAGCCCCCGATCACGGCGCCCCACCACAGGCTCTCCTGGGTGTCGGTCAACAGGACTGTCACGTCAGCCTCCCAGCCGCTTCCGGCCGCGGTTCAGGCCCGCGACGATCGTGTTCGCGCTCTCGATCGTGGTGTTCAACCCGGCCAGCCCGGCGGTGTTGGTCACCGACTGCCGCAGCGAGGCGTCGATCGCGGCGGCCTGCTTCCCGATCCTGTGCGCGAGCAGCAGGATCGGCACCACCAGGGCCACGACCACCAGCACCACGACGATGCCGACCGTGTAGCCGATCGTCCATCCGGTCTCGGCCATCACCGTCATGGCTACACCGCCTCGCAGAAGTCGCGGACCGGCTTGAGGCTGGCGTTGACGGCCTCGACCGAGGCCGGGACCGTCGCGGTCCGGTCGGCGACGACGCCGACGCCGGCGATCACGCCGTCGAGGGTCTTCGCGACCGCCCGCAGGTGTCCGATCACGCGGATCAGGCCGAGCGCCGCGGCGGCGATGATCAGCACCGCCAGCACGACGGTCACCCAAGCGACGACAGGCATCTCAGACCACCCCTCAACCCAGCAGCTTGGCGACGGAGCCGGCGTACCTGACCGCGCCCTGCGAGACCGCCTCGACGGTCGCGCCGGTGGTCGCCATCGTCTCGGGGACGTCCTCGAGGTCGGCGGCGAGCGCGCCACCACCGGCGAGGATGTCGTCGGCGGCGCCGCGGATCCGCTCGAGCGCCGCGAGCACGCGGTTGAGCAGCGCCACGAGCACCGGTACGACGGCCACCAGCAGGACGATGTTGCCGATCCACCACAGCATCAGCGGCTCCTCAGCTCGGGTCGGTCGGCCGGTCGATAGGGCAGGAAGAACCGCCGGAACACGCGCATCAGCGCCATCCGCGCGGCCTGGAGCCCGATCGCGAGGCCGCTCGCCGGCTTGGCCGTCGCCGACACGGTCTCCCCCCGCTCCAGCGCGTCGATCCGCTGCTGGGCGTTGGCCGCGAACTGCCCCATGAGCACGGTCGTGACGTCGGAGATCATGCCGCGGCCGTACTGCGCCGCGGCCCCGGAGAGCTGCAGGTCCTGCTCGAGGTGCACCTTCGTGCCCCGGCCCACCGACGTCAGCGCGGCCGTCACCGTCATCGAGGCCTGGCCGCGGCCCTTCGTGTCGGCGCCGGAGGCGTCGATGACCATCCGCTTGGTGGCGTCGTCGCGCTCGAGGATCCTGGCCTTGCCGTCGAACTCGAGCTTGACCGGCCCCATCCGGATGCCGACGCCGCCGCCGTACGTGTCGTCGCCGAGGTCCTCGGTGAGCTCGGCGCCGGGCAGGCAGGCGGCGACCTGCGGCACGTCGCCGAAGAACGCCCACACCTTGTCGATCGGCTGACCGACCTCGAAGTCGTTGCTCAGCAGCATGTCAGGCCTCCACCTTCGCGAGGAACGCGTCGCGGCAGCCGACGCAGCAGAAGTGGTACGTCGTGCCGTCGACCTCGGCCGGGAAGTGCGCGTCGTCCGCGGGCACGGTCATCCCACACACCGGGTCGAGCGCCTCGGGCGTCTCCAGGAGCGGAAGCGTCCGGCGCACCGGCTCGGCGGAGATGCCGCCGGCCGCGCGGACCTGCACCAGCTCGGCCAGGATCGACACGGCGATCTCCTGGTGGCTGGTCCGGCCGAGGTCGATGCCGACCGGGGTGCGCACCCGCTCCAGCAGGTGTTGCGGGACGCCGCGCTCCGCGAGGTAGCCGAGCACGGCGTCGCCGCGCTTGCGCGAGGCGACCAGGCCGACGTACGCCGGCATCGCGGATGCGGCGTGGCGCACGACGTCCTCGTCGCCGTGCCCCTGGGTCGCGACCACGACCACCGAGCGCTGGTCGATGTCGGCACCGGTGAAGTCCGGACCGTCGACGAGGTCGGTCCGCCAGCCGAGCGCGCGCGCCAGCGCCGCCAGGGTCTGGGCCATCGGCGAGCGACCCACGACGACCAGGTGCACCGGCGGGTGGACGGGCTCGATGTAGATCTGCAAGGCACCCTCGCTCTGGCAGGACATCGGGATCGCGGTCATCCCCTCGGGCAGCACCAGGTCCTCGCTCGCGCCGAGGTAGAGCAGCTTCGGCTCACCATCGCGGATCACCCGCTGCGCCTCGCGGATCACGGTCGGCTCGGCGCAGGCCCCGCCGATCCATCCGTGGACGTGGCCGTCGGCGGTGACGTACGCGCGCGACCCGATCTGGCCGGACGACGGCGCCTGCCGCCACACCACCGTCGCGACGGCGTACTCCTGGCCTCCCAGGTCGGCGATGAGATCGGGCTCGTTCATGCGTCGGTCCTGATCGGCGGGGCACCGGACACGTCGTGGCGCTGGGTGATCGCCTCGTGGACGCGGTCGGGCAGCAGCGGCATGTCGACGTTGCGCACGCCGTACTGCTTGAGTGCGTCCATGACGGCGTTGACGAACGCCGCCGGGCCGCCGACCGTCGCGCACTCGCCGATGCCCTTGGCACCGATCGGGTGGTGCGGGCAGGGCGTGACGACCTCGTGCAGCTCGTAGCCGGGGGTCTCCCACGCGGTCGGGAGCAGGTAGTCCATGAAGTTCGACCCGATGCAGTTGCCGTCGGCGTCGAAGGTGATGAACTGCATGCTCGACATCGCGTAGGCCTCGGTCAGGCCGCCCATGATCTGGCCCTCGACGATCATCGGGTTGATGCGCACGCCGCAGTCGTCGACGGCCACCACGCGCAGCACGTCCCACACGCCGGTCATCGGGTCGACCTCGACGGTGACGATGTAGCAGCCGAACGGCCAGGTCAGGTTGGGCGGGTCGTAGTAGGCGTTGGCCTCCAGCCCGGGCTCGAGGCCGTCGGGCATGTTGGAGTACGCCGCCATCGCGCACTCCTGGATCGTCACGCCGCGGTCCGGCGCGGACCGGACGTAGAACCGGCCGAGCTCCCACTCGACGTCCTCCTCGGAGACCTCGAGCAGGTGGGCGGCGAGCTTGCGGGCCTTGGCCCGGATCTTCCGCGCCACCATCGCGACCGCGGCGCCCGCGACCGGGGTGCTGCGCGAGGCGTAGGTGCCCATGCCGAACGGCGCGGTGTCGGTGTCGCCCTCCTCGACCACGACGTCGTCGGCGGGGAGGCCGAGCTCGTGCGCGACGATCTGCGCCCACGTGGTCTCGTGTCCCTGGCCCTGGGTCTTCGCGCCGGTTCGTAGGATCGCCTTGCCGGTCATGTGGACCCGCAGCTCGGCGGAGTCGAACATCTTGATGCCGAGGATGTCGTACTCGCGGCTGTTGCCGGCGCCGAGCGGCTCGGTCATGCAGGAGATGCCGATGCCGAGCAGCCGGCCCTGCTTCGCGGCCTCGGCCTGCTCGCGCCGGAACCCCTCGTAGTCGATCGCGTCGAGGCCGACCTGGAGGCACTTGGCGTACTGCCCGGAGTCGGTGAGGAAACCGAACGGCGTGCGGTGCGGGAAGTCGTCGTCGCGGACGAAGTTCATCCGGCGGAACTCCGCCTGGTCGATGCCCAGCTCGTCGGCAGCCGCCTGCATCATCCGCTCCTGGAAGAACATCGCCTCGGTGACGCGGAACGAGCACCGGTACGCGACGCCGCCCGGCGCCTTGTTCGTGTAGACGCCGCGTGCGGTCAGGTGCGCGGTCGGGATGTCGTAGCAGGAGAACGTCGAGTGCAGCAGCCCGATCTTGAACTTGCTCGGCTGGGCGTCGCCGAAGAACGCGCCGTGGTCGGAGTCGGTGTGCATCCGCACCGCCAGGATCTTGCCGTCGCGGCGCAGCGCCAGCTCACCCTCGAGGTAGACGTCGCGGCCGAACCCGGTGGAGATCAGGTTGCCGCTGCGGTCCTCGATCCACTTGACCGGCCGCTCCAGCAGGATCGACGCGAGGATCGTCATCACGTAGCCCGGGTAGACCGGCACCTTGTTGCCGAAACCGCCGCCGAGGTCCGGCGAGACGATCCGGATCATGTGCTCGGGCAGCTCGGCGATCAGCGCGACCGCGGCGCGCACGATGTGCGGCGCTTGCGTGGTCATGTAGATCGTGAGCTTGCCGGTCGCGCGGTCGAAGTCCGCGACCGAGCCGCAGCACTCCAGCGGCGAGGGGTGCGAGCGCGGGTAGTGCATCCGGATCGTCGAGACGTGGTCCGCCTCCGCGAACGCGCGGTCGGTGCCCTCCTTGTCGCCGACCTCCCAGTCGAAGATGACGTTGTCGGCCTGGCCCTCCTTGTCGTCCCGGATGATCGGGGCGTCGGGGGCCATCGCCTGGGTCGGGTTCACGATCACCGGCAGCTGCTCGTACTCGACCTCGATGGCCTCGCACGCGTCCTTGGCGATGTAGGGGTCGTCGGCGATGACGCAGGCGACCTCCTGGCCCTGGAACCGCACCTTGTCGGTGGCCAGCACGGCCTGGGTGTCGTAGCTCAGCGTCGGCATCCAGGCCAGGTTGCGGGTCGCCATCATCTCGCCGGTCAGCACCAGGCGTACGCCGGGCATGTTCCACGCCCGGGTGGTGTCGATCGAGACGATCCTCGCGTGCGCGACCGGGCTGCGCAGGATCTCCATGTGCAGCATCCCGGGCAGCACCACGTCGTCGACGTAGTGGCCGCGGCCGCGGATGAAGCGGTTGTCCTCGACGCGCCTGCGGCTCGCGCCCATCCCGCCGATCTTGATCTCGTCCAGCGCCCGGCTGGTGGTCGGTGCGGGCTCGGTGGCGGTCACTCCGCGCTCCCCTCGTCAGCCGAGGCGCCGTTCATCTGCTTGGCCGCCCACAGCACCGACTTCACGATGTTCTGGTAGCCGGTGCAGCGGCACAGGTTGCCGGACAGCGCGAACCGCACCTCGTCCTCGGTCGGGTCCGGGTTCTCGGCGAGCAGCGCCTTGGCGGCGAGCATCATGCCCGGGGTGCAGAACCCGCACTGCAGGCCGTGCTCGTCCTTGAAGCCCTCCTGCAGCGGGTGCAGCTCGCTCGGTCCGGCCAGTCCCTCGACCGTGGTCACCTCGTGGCCGTCCGCCTGGACGGCGAGCATCGTGCAGCTCTTGACCGGCAGCCCGTCGACCAGCACGGTGCAGGCGCCGCAGTTCGTGGTGTCGCAGCCGGTGTGGGTGCCGGTGAGCTTGAAGCCCTGGCGCAGCAGGTGGGCGAGCAGCAGCCGTGGCTCGACGTCGGCGGTCCTCGGCGTGCCGTTGACGCGGACGGTGATCCGACGGACCGGGACGCCTTCGGCCGCGGCCGCGGGAACTTCTTCGAACAAGCTCGTCATGCTGCAGCCTCGCTGGTCTGGGTGACCCGGGTCAGGATCCGGGTGACGAAGGTGTGGATCACGTGCCGCTTGTACGACGCGCTGCCACGGTGGTCGGAGGTCGGCTGCGCCACCTCGGCCGCGAGGTCGGCCGCACGGCCGATCGCCTCGGCCGTGAGCGGCTGGCCGACGAGCGCCTCCGCGGCCGCTCGGGCGTCGACGGTGCGGCTGCCGACGCCCGTGAGGGCGATGCCGGCACGGGTGACCCGGTCGCCATCGAGCTCGAGCGCGACCGCGGTGCCCGCCGTGGCGAAGTCGCCGACCCGGCGCTCGAGCTTGAGGAAGCCGCCGGCCACCCGGGCACGTGGCGCCGGGAGGACCGCCTCGACCGCGACCTCGTCGTACTCGAGGACGTTCTGGAACGGCCCGGTCACGAAGTCGGTGATCGGGATGCTCCGCCGGCCGCCCGGGCCCTGGGCGACGACGTGGCCGCCGAGCGCCGTGACGACGGCGGCCCAGTCCCCCTGGGGATCCGCGTGGCACAGCGAGCCGACCAGGGTGCCGCGGGTGCGGACGATCGGGTCGGCGATCAGCGGGGCGGCCGCGGCCATCACCGGCTGCGCCCGCGCGACCTCGAGCGAGCGCTCCAGGTCACGGTGGCGGCACAGCGCGCCGACCCGGATGCCGCCGTCGGCCGCGACGTCCAGGTGGTCGAGGCCGGGCAGGTTGTTGATGTCGACGAGGAGCTCGGGCGCGGCGAACCGCAGCTTCATCAGCGGGACCAGGCTCTGGCCTCCGGCGAGGACCTTGGCCTCGCCGGCGCCCTCGTGGAGGAGCTGGATCGCCTCGTCGATCGAGCGCGGCGCCTCGTAGCGGAACCGGGACGGGTACATCAGGCTCCTTCGGTCCGGTGTCGCGGCTCCGCCGCCGGGTCCGGGATCGCGACCGGCAGCGACTCGACGTCCGTGGGATCCGGGCGCGGGTGCTGGTGCGGCGGCCACGGCCCCTGCACCGGCTGGCCGGCGACCTTGAGGAACTCGACGAACTCGGGGAAGGCCCACACGGTGGGGCTCTTGCCCGGCCCCTCTGATGTGGACCGTGGTGCGTTCTCGATGAGCTCGTACATCCGGGGGTTGCCCCGGCTGTGACCATCGGACTCGACCGGCACGGACCGCCTCCTGGAGGTGAGTGGTGGCGTCACTGTGCTCCCCGTCACAGGGGGCGGCAACCGCGGATCAAGGGTTCGCTTAGGTCGGGTCGTGTGCCTGAGCACGCGCCATGGCGCGTGCTCAGGCACACGACCCGTTCCTCAGCTCCAGAGGGTCACGTGCACGGCGGGCTTGAACCGGCCGTGGGTGACACCGCGGCCGCGGAGCATCGCCTGGGTGGCCCGGGGGGTCGTGACGAAGCGCGCCATCTCCTCCGCAGCCGGCGTGGCCCGCTCGCCGCCGAGGATCGAGATGTTCCACGAGCCCTGGCCCTGTACCGGGCGACCGGGGACGCGGACCAGGGCGCCGGTGGCGAGGTCCTGGGCGACGGCGAACGCCACGGCGAGCGTGATGCCGCGGCCGCGCTTGGCCTCCTCGAGCGCGGCGGCGTGGGACTGGAAGATCTGCTGCCGCTCCTCGGGTACGCCGATCCTCTGCAGCAGTCCGGGGATCACTCCGGCGTCGTCGGCGGCCGAGGGTCCGAGCAGCCAGGTCTGGTCGCGGAGCATCGCGATGCCGGGCTGACCGCGGGTGACGGGGTGCTCGGGACCGACCACGGCCAGGACCTGGTAGTTGAGGAAGAGCTTGCTGATCAGCGCCGGGTCGCCGGTGGCCGGGCGCGGGCCGACGACCGCGTCGACCGTGCGGGTCAGCAGCAGCTGCTCGAAGTCCCGCGCCCGATGGACGCTGAGCTCGACGTCGAGGTCGCGGGCGCGGTCGGCGAACAGGCCGATCAGCCCAGGGGCGGCGTACTCCGCGAACAGCGAGGTGGTGCCGAGCCTCAGCATCCGGCGGCCGACGCCGGCCTCCCGCACCTCGAGCACGGTGCGGTCCTGGAGGCCGAGCAGCTCCACCGCGCGACTGGCCAGCCGCAGCCCGCCGGGCGTGAACGCGAGGCCCGACGCGGTCCGGTTGAAGAGCTGGTCGCCGAGCTCCTTGCGCAGCTGCCCGACGTGCAGGGACACCGCCGCCTCCGACACCTCGAGCTCGGCGGCCGCGGCCTTGACCGACCCGAGGCGGACGACGGTCGCGAACGCCCGGAGCTGGGTCGGGGTCACCGGTCCCACCTCGCCAGCAGCGCCCGGTAGTCCGCCTCGGTGTCGACGTCGGCCGGTACGTCGCCGACGACCGGCACGGTCACGAGCGCGTCACCCGCGGCGTCCACGAGCTTCCACACGGCCTTGTCGCCGTGCAGGTTCGCCAGCTCGCCGAAGCGGGAGCGGCCCAGCCAGAACGGATGGCCGAGCCCGTTGTCGTACCGGCACACCGCGAGGTCCGCGTCGACCGCGGCCACCGCGGCCACCGCGGCCGGGGAGACCTCGGGCTGGTCGCCGAGCATCAGCACGAGACCCTCGGACGTCGCGCTGATGGCGGGGAGCGCGGCGGCGATCGACGAGGAGCAGCCGGCGCCGAACCCCGGGTTCCGCACGACGTCCACGCCCGAGAGGTCGACGGTGGCTGCGACCTCGTCGGCCGCGCCGCCGAGGGCGAGGACCACCTGGCCGAACCCGCACCGCCGGACGGCGGACAGGGTCGCGTCGAGCAGCGTCGCGCCACCGAGCGGCAGCAGCTGCTTGGGCCGGCCGAGGCGGGACGAGCCGCCGGCCGCCAGCACCAGCGCGGTGGCGTCACTGAGGAGGCGTGGCACGGCCGTGCATCGCCTCCCAGACCCGGGACGGGGTGAGCGGCATGTCGGCGTGCCGCACGCCGTACGGCGCGAGCGCGTCGATCACCGCGTTGACGACCGCAGGCGGAGAGCCGACGGTGGCGGACTCGCCGACACCCTTGGCGCCGATCGGGTGGTGCGGCGAGGGGGTGACGGTCATGCCGGTCTCCCAGTCGGGCACCTCCTTGGCCGTGGGGATCAGGTAGTCCATGAGCGAGCCGCCGAGGCAGTTGCCGTGCTCGTCGTACCCGATGTACTCCATCAGGGCCATGCCGACCCCGTCGGTCAGACCGCCGTGGATCTGCCCCTCGACGATCATCTCGTTGATGCGGGTCCCGCAGTCGTCGACGGCGACGAACCGCCGCACCTTGACCACGGCGGTGCCGGGGTCGATGTCGACGACGCAGATGTAGGCGCCGTAGGGATAGGTGAGGTTGTCGGGGTTGTAGGACACCTGCGCGTCCAGCCCGCCCTCCACACCCTCGGGGAGCTCGTCGGCGCCGTGCGCGCGCATCGCGACCTGCTCGATCGTGACGCTCGCGCCGGGGACCCCCCGCACGCCGAACCGCCCCCCGGCCGCGTCCTTGGTCCACTCGAGGTCGTCCGGGGCCACCTCGAGCATCCCGGCCGCGATCAGCCGCGCCTTCTCGCGTACCCGCCGCGACGCGATGACCGCCGCCGCCCCGGACACCGGGGTCGACCGCGACCCGTACGTTCCCAGGCCGTAAGGCGTGTTGTCGGTGTCGCCGTGCACCACGTCGATGTTCTCGGGGTGGATGCCGAGCTCCTCGGCGACCAGCTGGGCGAAGGTCGTCTCGTGCCCCTGGCCCTGCGTCTGCACCGCGATCCGCAGCACGGCCGACCCGGTCGGGTGCACCCGCAGCTCACACCCGTCGGCCATGCCGAGGCCGAGCATGTCCATGTCCTTGCGCGGACCGGCCCCGACGGCCTCGGTGAAGAACGAGACGCCGATCCCCATCAGGCTCTGCCCGTCCCCGGCGGCGCGGCGCGCGGCCTGCTCGGCCCGGAGCTCGTCGTACCCCGCGATCCGCAGCGCCTCCTGCATGGTCGTCGCGTAGTCGCCGGAGTCGTAGACCCAGCCGGTGCGCGACGTGTACGGGAACTGGTCGCTGCGGATGAAGTTGCGCAGCCGCAGCTCGACCGGGTCGATGCCGAGCTCGTCGGCGAGCAGGTCGACCATCCGCTCGACCAGGTAGACGGCCTCGGCGATCCGGAACGAGCACGCATAGGCGACCCCGCCGGGCGCCTTGTTGGTGTGCACCGCGGTCATCGAGCAGTACGCCGCCTCGATGTCGTAGCTGCCGGTGAAGACGCCGAAGAAGCCGCCCGGGAACTTCCGCGGCGCCGCGGTCCCGTTGAAGGCGCCGTGGTCGGCGAGCACGTGGCTGCGCAGCGCGAGGATCCGCCCGTCGCGGGTCGCGGCGATCTCGCCCTGCATCACGTAGTCGCGGGCGAACCCGGACGCCACGAGGTTCTCGGTGCGGTCCTCGGTCCACTTCACCGGCCGGCCGGTGACCATCGAGCCCACGATCGCGCAGACGTAGCCGGGGTAGATCGGCACCTTGTTGCCGAAGCCGCCGCCGATGTCCGGCGAGATCACCCGGATCTTGTGCTCGGGGAGGCCCGCGAACATGGAGTACAGCGTCCGGTGGGCGTGCGGCGCCTGGGTGGTCGCCCAGAGGGTGAGCTTCTGCTCGACCCGGTCGTAGTCGGCGACCGCGCCGCAAGTCTCCAGCGGTGCCGGGTGCACCCGCGGGAACACGATCTCCTGTCGGACGACGACCTCGGCCCGGTCGAACACCGCGTCGGTCGCCGCCGCGTCACCGGTCTCCCAGTCGAAGCAGTGGTTGTCGGTCTTGCCGGCCACGTCGTCGCGGATGAGCGGGGCGTCCGCGTCGAGGGCGCGGCGCACGTCGACGACCGGCGGGAGCACGTCGTACTCGACGTCGATCAGCTCGAGGGCGTCGCGCGCGGAGTAGCGGTCCTCGGCGACGACGAACGCGACCTCCTGGCCCTGGAAGCGGACCTTGTCGGTGGCCAGCACGGCCTGCACGTCGCCGGAGAGGGTGGGCATCCAGGCGAGGCCGCGCTCGGCGAGCAGCGCGCCGGTGACGACCGCCTTCACCTTCGGGTGCGCCTCGGCCGCGAGCGTGTCGATGGAGAGGATCCGCGCGTGCGCGACCGGCGACCGCAGCACGGCGAGGTGCAGCATTCCCGGCAGCGCGATGTCGTCGAGGTACTTCCCGCGGCCGCGCACGAACCGCCGGTCCTCCTTGCGGAGCATCCGGCCGTGCCCGATCGGGACGGTCGCGGTCATGCCTCGATCCTCCCCTCGGGGTGGTCGGCGGCCCAGCGCACGGAGCGGACGATCGAGGCGTAGCCGGTGCACCGGCAGATCTGTCCCGAGATCGCCTCCCGGATGTCCTCCTCGCTCGGGTCCGGGTCGCGGTCGAGCAGCGCCCGGGCGGACATCAGCATCCCGGAGGTGCAGAAGCCGCACTGGAGGCCGTGGCACTCCATGAAGCCCTGCTGCACCGGGTCGAGCTCCCCGTCCTGCTCGAGGTCCTCGACGGTGCGGACGTCATGACCGGCGGCCATCGCGGTGAGCACGGTGCACGACTTGACCGGCTCGTCGTCGTACAGGACCACGCAGCTGCCGCAGTTACTGGTGTCGCAGCCCCAGTGCGTACCGGTCAGGCCGAGGTCGTCGCGCAGGAAGTGCACGAGCAGCAGGCGCGCCTCCACGTCGCGGGTGACGACCTCGCCGTTCACCGTGAGGGTCACCTCCACGTGACCACCCGCTCCCAGGCCGTGCGCAGCGTACGCCGGGTGAGCTCCCCGGCCAGGTGGCGCTTGTAGTCCGCGCTCCCGCGGCCGTCGGTGACCGGTCGGCAGCTGGCCGCCGCGATCGCCCCGGCCTCGGCCCAGGCCTCCTCGCTCGGCGCCCGGCCCCGCAGCGCCGCGGAGATCGCGGGGATGCCGGTGGTGTTCGGCCCCACCGCGGCCAGCCCGACCCGGGCATCGGCGATCGAGTCGTGCTCGTCGAGCCAGAGCGCCGCGCCGACGGCGGTGACCGCCCAGTCGCCGGCGCGGCGATCGACCTTCGCATAGGCGCTGCTGCCGTGCGGGCGGACCGGGATGCGCACCTCGATCAGCATCTCGTCGTGCCGGACGACGGTCTCGTACGGCCCGAGGTGGAAGTCGTCCATGGACACCACCCGCTCGCCGTCCCGGCCGCGGATCACGCAGCTCGCGTCGAGCGTGGTGCACACCGAGGACAGGTCCTCCGACGGGTCTGCCTGGCACAGCGCACCGCCGAGCGTGCCGCGGTTGCGGACGGGCGGGTCGGCGATCACCCGCTCGGCGTCCCGGAAGATCGGGCACACCTCGGCGAGGGCATCGGACTCGAGCAGCTCGCGGTGGCGGGTCAGCGCACCGATGCGCACCCCGGTCGGGCCGATGTCGATGTAGCTGAGCTCGTCGTGCAGGTCGTTGATGTCGACGAGGTACTCGGGGTTGGCCAGCCGCAGCTTCATCATCGGCAGCAGGCTGTGCCCGCCGGCGATCAGCCGCGCCTCGTCCCCGAGCCGGGCCAGCAGCCCGATCGCGTGCTCGACACTGGTCGCCCGCTCGTATTCGATCGGCGCCGGTACCTGCACGCGGCCGATGGTACGGCGAGCGACCCCCGCGGGTGGGAAATCGTCCGGGGCGATCGGTGTCCCCCCGGGCCGTCGGTGTGCGCGGCGGCGGGCGGTGACGGTTTCCCCGGTTAACCGGGGAAGTTGGAACTTCTGCCCCGAAGTTTCGGCCCAACGGTTCCGGTTTCCCCGGTTAACCGGGGAAACCCCCCGCGGCTGCCGGGGCGAGACGTCAGGCGATGGCGGCGTCGAGGGGGACCCGGCCGTCGATGGCGATCGTCGCGGCGCCGGTCGCGGCGAGCAGCTCCTCGACGTGGCGGTCGACCTCGGCGGCGTCGATGGCGCCGGGCGGCCCCCAGAGCGTGAGGGTGAACGCGACCCGGCCGTCGTTGGCGAACACCGGTGCGCTCAGCGAGCGGAGCTCGACCGGCCCGGCGCCGTACGACGCGGGGTTGTAGCCGGAGACGCTCTGCGCGATCGCCTCGCGCAGGGCGGCCTTGGAGACCTGGGCGTCGCCCTCGTGGAAGCGGGTGCTCAGCGTCTCGAGGCGGGCACCGTCGCCGTGGCCGAGTGCGATCGAGTAGCCGCGGCGACGCACCAGTCCGGGCACCGCGCGTACGGCGTCCCGGGTGTCGGGGTCGACCAGGTCCGAGAGGCCGCCCACCCACGCGGCGCGGACCGCGTCGTCGCCCCAACCGGCGAAGCAGCTGCCCAGCGGCGGCATGAACGGCAACCGCTGCCCCACCCGGGTCGGCGCGACGGCGAGCCGGGTGCGGCCGGCCGCGGCCGCCAGCACCAGCTCGTCGCGCACCAGCGCGATCGCGGTGACCTCGGTGTCGAAGCGGGCCGCGAGCCGGTCCATCTGCGGCCGGGCCAGGTCGACGAGGCGCAGGTGGTCGAGCAGGTCGCTGTCGCCCGAGGCCAGCGAGAGCGGGGTGAACGAGCCATAACCGCCGCGGAAGAACAGCAACGGCTGGTCGCCGCCGACCAGGTCGAGCTGGTGCACCCGACCGACGACGATGTGGTGGTCGCCGGCGTCGTGGACCTGCTCGGTCGTGCAGTCGAGGTACGCGACCGCGCCGTCGATCACCGGGTTGCCGGCCGGCGACGGCCGCCACGGGATGCCCGCGAACTTGTCGACCTTGCGGACCGCGATCGCGCGGCACACGTCCTCCTGGTCGGCGCCGAGGACGTTGACGCAGAACCGGTCGCCGGAGGCGCGCAGCGCGCGCCACGAGCTGGACCCCTGGTCGGGCAGGAACGCCACGAGCGGCGGGTCGAGCGAGACCGAGGTGAAGGAGCCGACCGTCATCCCGAGCGGGGCACCGGACTCGTCGAGCGCGGTCACCACCGCGACACCGGTGGGGTACTGGCCCAGCACCTGCCGGAAGTGGGCCGGGTTCGGGTCGCTCATCGGCTCGTCCTCTCTGTAACGATCACTACAGGGACGACTGTCGCACACGACTGCAGACTGTGCAAGGGCTCACCTCGGCGTCACGCGGGCCGACGCGGCGCGCGGCCGGTCAGGCCGCGGCGATCGCCGACTCGACGATCGTGACGAGGATGTCGACGTACTCGTGGGTGTCGGCGACGTCGTGGATCTGGTGGGCGAGGAACAGGCCGTCGGTGCCGGCGATGACCATCCGGGCCAGCCGGCGCGGCAGGTCCGGGGCGCGCCGCACCTTGCGGGTGCCGATCGCGGCGGCGAACCACCGGGTCAGCTCGTCCTCGATGGCGATCCGGATGTCCAGGAACAGTGTGCGCGCGGCCGGTTCGGTCTCCCGCCGCTCGAGGGTCAGCATCAGCCCGATCCGCAGGAAGTCCGGCGCGGCGGCCAGGCTGAGCGCCGACTTGTCGAGCACGGCCCGCAGCCCGTCGCCCACCGAGACGCCCTTGGGCAGCGGGTCCCAGGTGGGCTGATCGCCGATCCAGGTGTCGAAGCTGCTGCGCACGACCTCGGCGATCAGCTCGTCCTTGTCCTTGAAGAACCAGTAGACCGAGCTCACCGGCAGGCCGGAGCGCTTGACGACCTTCGAGATCGTGGTGCCCTCGTAGCCGGCCTCCGCCGCGATCTCCGCGGCCGCGGCGACGATCCGCTGCCGGGAGCCGTCCTGGCCCTCCGCCGCGGTCATCGCGCGACCCCCTCGACGTACGCCGCCATGCCCTCGGCCATCAGCTCGACCATCGCCCCGACGTCCCAGCGCGGGTCGGCCCGCCGCCCCACGAAGAACCCGTCCATCAGGGCGAGGTGGACGCGGGCGAGCCGGTCGGGCAGCTCGTCGTCGCGCTCGCGCAGCTCGGCGGGCAGCACCGACGCCCACCAGCGGGCGATCGCGGCGGCGGTCTCGAGCCGCACCTCGACGTACCGGCCGCGAGCGGCCGGCTCCTTGGCCCGCCGCTCGAGGGCGAGCATCAGGCCGAGCCGCCAGAACTCGGGGGACTCCAGCAGCGCGCGGCTCGCCGCGCGCAGCCGCCGGCGCACCTCCGCGCGCAGGTCCGGCACGCCCTCGTCGTCGACGCCCTCCCACGTGGGGGTCGCCTCGCGCCACTGGCGGTAGGAGTACTCGAGGGTCTCGGCGAGCAGCTCGTCCTTGTTCTTGAAGTGCCAGTAGACCGAGCTGGCCGGCAGGCCGGTCCGCTCGGTCACCAGCCCGACCGTGGTGCCCTCGTAGCCGCGCTCGGCTGCGATCTCCAGGGTGGTCGCGAGGATCCGGTGCCGCGACTCGTCACCCTGGCGATGGCGGCGCGTGGTCTTCCTCGGCATGGACCCACCCTCTCCCACCGGGCCCGTGCCCGGGGAACGCAATGACAACAAATGCTCCTACCCCTTGTGGCGAGGGCCACAACCGGGTTAGCGTGCGCCAACCCTATCTGTAGTGATCACTACAGGAAAGTCCATCTCTCCGTAGTGATCGATACGGGACACGGACGAGGGTCACCCGTTGTCGAGCACCCCGTTGTCGAGCACCGCACCGCGGTGAGATGGAGCAGAACTGATGTCGGTCCTTCCCAGCACCCGGCGCGGCCCCCGCGCCCGATCCACCAGCAGGTCCGTACGCCGGTCCGTCGCGCTCGGCGCGGCCCTCGCGCTGGCCCTGAGCCTGTCGGCCTGCGGCGAGGACAAGCCCGAGGTCAGCGCCGCCGAGACCCAGGCCCAGGCGGCCGACCTGGTCGACCTGCTCGCCATCCCCGAGGGCACCGACCTCGGCGGCGACCTCACCTGGAAGATGGGCGCGGCGCTCACCCTGTCCGGCCCCTCGGCGGCCAACGGCGAGTCGATGAAGAACGCGATCGACCTGGCCGTCGAGCAGGTCAAGGCCGCCGGCGGCCCGACCATCGAGGTCCTCACCAAGGACATCAAGGGTCCCGACCCGGTCGCCGCCAAGCAGGCCGCCGAGGAGCTCGCCGCCGCGGGCGTGCCCGCCAAGATCACCTCGATGGGTGACGGCCTCGGCGCGATGCTGGAGAACACCGCGAAGGACCAGATCCTCAGCCTCGACGGCGTCGGCGGCGCCCAGGTCTTCACCCAGGGCGTGGACTACTTCTTCGGCACCCGCGAGGTCGCCCCGTCCGACGCCGTCCCCGGCGCGCTCGAGTGGCTCAAGCAGAGCGACCCCGAGGCGACGACCGTCGGCCTGGTGGGCGTCGACCTGGGCCCGTTCAACGACCCGATCAAGGCCGACATCACCGCGAAGATCGACGCCTCCGGCCTGCAGTTCAACGGGTTGTGGGAGACCGTCGCCCCGACGTCGCAGGACTACGCGAGCGTGATCAGCAAGATCAAGGAGAACCAGCCCGACATGCTGCTCGTCGCCTTCGGTGGCGGAGCGCCGGGTGCGTTCGCCGCCCAGGCCAAGGCCGCCGGGCTCGACTCACTGCTGATGGGCATCGAGTTCACCGAGGAGGCGGTCAAGGCCTCCAAGGGCGTGCTGGACTCCGACGGCTTCCACTTCGCCATGGACTACTTCGACGCCGAGAACCCGGCCAACCCGCTCGCCGAGCTGTTCGTCGACTCCTACGAGAAGGCGTACGGCGTGAAGCCGGACTTCTACGCGGCCAACGCCTACGAGGAGGTCCTGATGTTCTGGGACCTGGTGCGCCGCGTGGTCGCCGACGGCGGTGACCCGAACGACAGCGCCGCGCTCAAGGCCGCGCTCGAGGCCGACCCGACCTTCGCGTCCGTCTACGGAGCCGGCGAGGGCGACGGCCCGGGAACCCTCGCGATCGACCTGAAGACGCACGGCGTCGCCAGCCGGCCGATGGGTGTCTACGAGTACCAGGACGGTGCGGTCTCCACGCTCGCGACCTTCGACGTCAACGCCGCCGGCTTCGCCCTGAACTGAGCGGCCCCGGGGGCGCGCCGGCCGCGGCGCGCCCCCTTCCCGTCGTACCGACCACCGAGGAACCCGATGGACAGCCTGATCAGCGCCGACTTCTGGCAGCTCACCGCGAACGGCCTGGTCCGCGGGTCGTTCTACGCGGCCCTCGGCGCCGGGCTGGCGCTGGTGCTGGGCGTGACGGCGCGCTTCCACTTCGCCTACACGCTCACCTACACGTTCGCTCCGTACGCCGCGTTCCTGGCGATGGACCGCCAGGGCGTGTCGTTCTGGCCGGCGGCGCTGCTCGGACTCGCCGCCGCCGTGGTGCTCAGCGTGCTGATCGAGCTGCTGGTCTACCAGCCGGTCGCCCGGCGTGCCGGGGACCGCGCGATGCTCGCCGTCCTGGTCACCTCGATCGGCGTCAGCGCCGCCGGCATCGCCGCCCTGCAGCTGGTCGCCGGCACCAGCAGCGTGCCGTTCTACGGCCCCGCGATGACGATCTCGGAGTACGGCCCGGTGCGGGTCTCGAGCTTCGAGCTCTACCAGGTCCTCACCTGCGTCGGCCTGGTCGTCGCGCTCGCGGCGTTCCTCGCGCTCACCCCGCTCGGCCGCTCGATCCGCGCGGTCCGGAGCAACCCGGGGCTCGCCGGCCTCCTCGGCATCGGCGTCACCCGGGTGAACCTCACCGTCTTCGCGATCGCCGGGCTGTTCTCCGGCGCCGGCGCGCTCTGGTACGGCCTGCTGTACACCGTCGAGCCGGTGATGGGCGACAAGGTCGTGATCTACGGCTTCGTGGTCGCCTTCCTCGCCGGCACCCGCACCAGCCCGCTGCGCGCGCTCCCCGTGGGACTCGGCCTCGGGCTGCTCGAGCAGTGGTCGTCGATGTGGGTCTCGGTGCAGTGGACCCAGACGGCGGTGTTCACCGTGCTCGTCGTCTACCTGGTGGCCCTGTCCGGTCGCGGCCGTTGGGGTCGGCTGCTGTCCCCCCGGCCCCGCGCCCGGCTCGAGAAGGCGGTCTGACCATGTGGCTCAACTACCTCGTCCAGGCCGTGCTCCTGGCCTCGCTCGCCCTGTCGGTGAACCTGCTCGTGGGCTACGCCGGCCAGGTGTCGGTCGCGCACGCCGCGTTCGCCGGCGTCGGTGGCTACACGATCGCCTACCTGACGACCGCCCGGGACTGGCCGTTCGTCACCGCCCTGGTCGCCGCGACCCTGATCGCCGCCGCCGTCGGCGTCGTCATCGGGCTGATCGCCCTCGGCCTGGCCGAGGAGTTCCTCATCCTGATGACGCTGGCCTTCTCGCTGGCGGTGATCGGCATCTTCGCCACCTTCGACGCTCTCGGGGGCGTCATGGGGATCACCAACGTCACCGGGCTCTCGATCCTCGGCCACGAGATGACCGGCCCGCGGGACTGGCTGGTGCCCGCGCTCGGCACGCTCGTGGTCACCTTCGCCGTCTGCTGGCGGATCGGCGAGTCGCCGTACGGCCGGGTGCTCAAGGGCATCCGGGAGGACTCCGACGCGACCCGGTCGCTCGGCAAGAACACCTTCGCCTACAAGGTCGGCATCTTCGCGATCACCGCGGGCATGGCCGGCTGGGTGGGCGGCCTGTACTCCGGGTGGCTCGGCCTCGCGACCCCCTCGGCGTTCGGCTTCCCGCTGGCCATGTCGGTCTTCGCGATGGTGATCGTCGGCGGCAGCGCCAACCTGTTCGGGTCGGTGCTCGCCGCGGGCGTGCTCACCCTCATCGAGCCGACGCTGCGCGAGGCCCTGGCGATGCAGAGCTCCCAGGCCGCGCTCGTGCAGATCGTGCTGTACGGCGCCCTCCTCGTCGTGATGATGATCCTGCGGCCGCAGGGCCTGCTGGCCGAGCGGTTCCGGCACGTCACGCCACCAGCGAGCGGCCCGGTCGAGCTGGTGGCGGAGCGCGGCGCGCCGGTGGTGCGGCGCCTGGACGCGCACCCGGTCGTGCTGCGCGCCGAGGGCCTCGAGAAGCGCTTCGGCGGCATCGTGGCCGCCCGGAACCTCAGCCTGGAGCTGCGCCGCGGGACCATCACCGCACTGGTCGGCCCCAACGGCGCCGGCAAGACCACGGCCTTCAACCTGCTGACCGGGGCGATCGCCCCCGACCGGGGCAGCGTGCTGCTCGACGGCCAGGAACTGGTGGGCCGGCGACCCGACGAGATCGTGCGGGCCGGGCTGGTGCGCACCTACCAGGACGTCCGGCTGCTGGGCCGGCTCACCTGCCTGGAGAACGTGATGCTCGGGGTGCCCGACCAGCACGGCGAGCACCTGGGCCGGCTGTTCGTGCCCGGCCGCGCGGTCTCCCGCGCCGACCGTGCCGTCGCCGAGCGGGCCCTGGAGTGGCTGGGGTTCGTGGGGATGGCCGAGCAGGCCGGCGTGCCGACCGAGGCGCTGTCCTACGGCCAGACCAAGCTGGTCTCGCTGGCCCGGGCGCTCGCGACCGAGGCGCCGGTGCTGCTGCTCGACGAACCGGCGTCCGGGGTCGACTCGGCCTGGGTCGAGACGATGCTCCGGATGATCGACGCCGTGCGCGCCGAGGGCCGCACGGTCTGCCTGGTGGAGCACAACCTGGACGTGGTGCGCGAGCTCGCCGACCACACCTACTTCATGGAGCTCGGTGAGATCACCGCGTCCGGGACCATCGCCGAGCTGACCAGCTCGGCCCGACTCACGGAGGCGTACTTCGGTGCCCAATGACGTGACCAATGACGTGACCAGCGACGTGACCAGCGACGTGACCAGCGACGTGACCGATCACCAGGCCGGCGACGTGCGGACGATCGCCGAGCCGCCGCTGCTGCGGGTGCGCGACCTGGCGGCGGCGTACGGCCCCAAGCAGGTGCTGTACGGCGTCGACCTGGAGGTCCGTGCCGGCGAGATCGTGGCGCTGATGGGCCACAACGGCGCGGGCAAGACCACGACCATCCGCACCGTGCTCGGCGCGCTGCGGGCCCGCTCGGGCGAGGTCTCGGTCGCCGGGGAGGACTTGACCGGGCAGCCGGTCCGCCGTCTGGTCCGCGCCGGTGTCGCGCTGGTCCCCTCGGAGCGCTTCGTGTTCCCCGACCTCTCGATCCGCGACAACCTGCTGCTCGGTGCGGCCAACGCACCCCGGGACGCCGACTCCGCCGCGCGGCTG
This sequence comes from Nocardioides sp. JS614, assembly GCF_000015265.1. Classification (NCBI taxonomy): domain Bacteria; kingdom Bacillati; phylum Actinomycetota; class Actinomycetes; order Propionibacteriales; family Nocardioidaceae; genus Nocardioides; species Nocardioides sp. JS614. The sequence continues at coordinate 231,398 of NC_008699.1, read as the reverse complement.
CGCGAGGTCGAGGAGGCGTTCCCGCTCCTGTCCGAGCGCAGCTCGCAGCTGGCCGGCCAGCTCTCCGGCGGCCAGCAGCGGATGGTCAGCCTCGGCATCGCGCTGATGGCCCAGCCCCGGCTGCTGCTGCTCGACGAGCCCTCGCTCGGCCTCGCGCCGTCGATCGTGGAGGCGATCTTCGGCCGGCTGCGCGCGCTGGCCACGTCGTCGGGACTCGGCATCCTGCTGCTGGAGCAGAACGTCAAGCAGGCGCTGCAGATCGCGGACCGCGCCTACGTGATGCGCTCGGGCCGGGTGATCCTCGAGGAGCCCGCCGCCCAGATGCGGCGGCGTCCGGACTTCTGGGACCTGTTCTGATCCCTCGGCGCCGATCCGGGTCGTGTGCCTGAGGACGCGCCATGGCGCGTGCTGGGGCACACGACCCGCGCCGCCCACGCAAGAGTCCCGTGTCCTTCGCCTCTGCCGGGCCGCGGCGTGCGCTGCCACGCTGACGGCGGAGGCTGCCATGGAGAAGATCATGTGGCTGGTGCTGGGTGGGACCACCTTCGCCGCCGCCCTGCGCGCCCGCACGAGCCGGCGAGCGCGGTACGTGGCCCGGGGCGCCCTGGGCCTGCTCTTCCTCGCGTTCGGCGTGAACGCGATCTACCTGGCGCTGGACAACGGCTACTACGACGACTTCGCCGACCCGTCCCCCTTCGGGTTCGTGCGCGACACGTGGGAGTCGGTGGTGCTGCCCCACCAGGGCGTGTTCATCGGCCTGCTGATCGGGTTCGAGGCGGCCGCGGGGGTGCTGGTCCTGTCCGGCGGCCGGTGGACGCAGGCCGGCCTGATCGGTCTCATCGGGTTCCACGTCGGCCAGCTCGCGTTCGGCGGGATGCTCTGGGCGTGGGCGGCCGTGATGCTGGTGGCCCTCGTGCTGCTGCTGCGCGCCGAGCGGCACCCGCCCGAGCCGTCGGCGGCCGGACCCGACCGACCCCGGCACCGACACCGGGACCGCGGCGTACCGACGGCCGGCGGCCTCACCGGCTCGTGAGCAGCACCAGCCGCTGGGTCGCCCGGGTCATCGCGACGTAGCGGTCGACCGCGCCCTCGACGCCGTCGCCGAAGCGGCCCGGGTCGACCAGGACGACGAGGTCGAACTCCAGGCCCTTCACCAGCTCCGGGGCCAGCGAGCGGACCCGGGGCCGGGGCGCGAGCGGGTGGTCGCCGACGATGCACACGGTCCCCTCGGCGTGCTCGGCCAGCCAGTCGTCCACGATCACCTCCAGGTCCGCCACGGACCCGTGGTGGACCGGGATCCCGGACCTGCGCACCGACGTCGGCACGTTGGCGTCAGGGAGCGCCGCCCGGATCACCGGCTCGGCCTCGGCCATCACCTCCGCGGGGGTCCGGTAGTTGAGGTTCAGCGCCGCGACCTCGACCCGGTCGAGGCCGATCCGCTGGAGCCGCTCCTGCCAGCTCTCGGCGAACCCGTGCCGGGCCTGGGCCCGGTCACCGACCACGGTGAGGCTGCGCGAGGGGCAGCGCAGCAGGAGCATCTGCCACTCGGCATCGGTCAGCTCCTGCGCCTCGTCCACGACGACGTGCGCGAACGGACCGGCCAGCTGGTCCGGGTCCGCAGCCGGGACGACGTCCTCGTCGACCAGCGCGCCCTGCAGGTCCTCGACGCGCAGCATGGACATCACCTGCATCTCGGAGTCGTCGGTGGCGATCAGGTGGTCGACCACGTGCGACATCTCCTCCGCCTGCGCCTGGAGCGCCGCCTCCCGCCGGCGTCGGCGCCGGGACGCCCCGGGATCGCCGAGCTGCTGCCGGGCCGCGTCGAGCAGGGGCAGGTCGGAGACCGTCCATGCCTGGGCGTCCGCGCGCTGCAGCAGCCGCACCTCGTCCGGCTCGAGCCAGGGTGCGCAGCGGCGGAGGTACGCCGGCACCGACCACAGGTCACCGACCAGGTCGTACGGGTCGATCACGGTCCACGCCCGGTCGAAGGCGCTGACCAGCCCCTCGTGGTGCGCCAGGGAACGGCGGAGCCGGTCGACCGGCACGTCGTCGGGGTCGGCCTTGTCGAGGAGGATCGCGACCAGCGCCAGCCACACGTCGTCGCGGGCCTCGTTGTGCGGGAGCGCCGGGTCCGCCGCACCGAACGCCTCGGCCCAGTCCTCGACGCTCACCCACAGGTCGGCGTACGGCGTCTCGACCGCCATGCCCTCGGTCGGCAGCTCCTCGTAGAGCCGGACGGCGGGCTCGATCGCCGCCACCATCCGGGCCGACGCCTTCAGCCGGGCGACCGCCGGGTCGGCCTCGGGCGGCGCGGTGGCGCCCTCGGGCACGAGGTCGCCCACGGTCGCGGTCTGTACCCCTTCCTCCCCGAGGCTGGGCAGCACGTCGGAGACGTAGGCGAGGTAGGGCTGGTGCGGCCCGACGAAGAGCACGCCGCCGCGGCGGTGGCCCAGGCGCGGGTCGGCGTACAGGAGGTAGGCGGTGCGGTGCAGCGCGACGACGGTCTTCCCCGTGCCCGGTCCACCGTCGACGACCAGCGCTCCGCGCGAGCTCGCGCGGATGATCGCGTCCTGGTCGGCCTGGATGGTTCCGAGCACGTCGCGCATCCGCGGCGAGCGGGTCGCGCCGAGGCTGGCGATGAACGCCGACTGGTCGTCCAGCGCCGCCGCGTGGCCGTCGAGGCCGTCCGCGGTGAAGACCTCGTCCCAGTAGTCGGTGACCCGGCCGCGGGTCCAGCGGTACCGGCGCCGGCTCGCCAGGCCCATCGGGTTGGCGTGGGTGGCGCCGAAGAACGGCTCGGCCGCCGGCGAGCGCCAGTCCAGCAGGAGCCGGCGTCCCGCCGTGTCGGTGAGGCCGAGCCGGCCGACGTACGCCGGCTCGCCGTCGTCAGCGCCGACGACGTGCCCGAGGCAGAGGTCGAGGCCGTAGCGGCGCAGGGCGCGGAGCCGGGCGGTCAGCCGGTGGACCTCCTGGTCGCGCTCCAACGCCTCCTGGCCGTTGCCGCCCGGTGCCCGGCGGGCCGCGTCGAGCCGGTCCGTCAGCTCGGCGATGGTGACCTTCAAGCTCTCCGCGATCGCCGCGAAGTGCCGTTCGTCGCGGCCGATCAGTCCCGGGTCGGCCTTGGCGGCGAGGTGCGCCGGAAGGTCGAACGCGCTGGTGGTCGTTGGCTCCATGCCTCGTGCTCCCCCGTCGGCTGCTCGGCTACGGCGGGAGATTCTGCGCCCGGTCGGGGGCCTTGCCGCAAGCCCCTCGGTGCGTTATACGTTGATGGTGGAAGGGAGCGGCGCTCCCTTCCTTCGTCGTCTGTGGCCCAGTCTTCTGTGGCCCAGTCTTCTGTGGCCCGGTCGCGTGGGGTCTGGTCGTCTGCGGCCCGGCCGCGCCGTTCGCCCCGGCTCGCCGGTGACGAACGCCTCTACCCGCGTACGACGGCGCGCGTCACGATGGGATCGGGACAGACGAGGGACCCGCCATGGACACGCGATCAGCCGACCTGGACACGGTCTCCACGCGCGCCGGGACCGCGACCCTCGGCCTCGGCCTGCTCTTCCTCGCCGCCACGATCTTCATCTTCGTGCTGAGCCTCAGCGACCTCGTCGACCCGCCCACCTGGGTGCGGGTCCTCGGCCTGGTCTGGCTGCCGCTCGGGTTCTTCGGCGCGCCGCTGACCTACGCGGTCGCCCGCGCCGGGCCCGGGCGCAACCGCGGGCGTCTCGGCCTCGCGCTGATGCTCGTCCCCCTGGCCGCATTCGTAGCGCTGCTGTTCGTTGCCGGCTGATTCTGGCGTGAGTCGGTGGTCGGCGCCCTGCCTTGGCTGCCGGGGTCTCGACGACGCTCGCTGCGCTCGCTGCTCGACCGACGGCAGGCACTGGTGTTCGAGCTGGTCGAGATCCTCGCGCCCGCGCAGCGCTCAGCGGAAGGTGTGCACCATCTCGCCGATCCCCTCGACCCAGGTGCGCAGCGTCTCGCCGGGGCGGAGGAAGCGCTGCGGGGAGCGGCCGAGCCCGACGCCGTCGGGGGTGCCGGTGAAGACCACGTCGCCGGGCAGCAGGGTGAGCACCTGCGACAGGGCGGCGATGCTGCGCGGGATCGAGAAGATCAGCTTGCTGGTGCGCCCGTCCTGGACGGTCTCGCCGTCGATCGCACAGCCCAGCGCCAGGTCGTCGGGATCGGCGAGCTCCTCGGGGGTGACCAGCCACGGCCCCATCGGGCTGAAGCCGGGGAACGACTTGGCCAGGCCGAACTGAGGAGCCGGACCGGCCATCTGGGAGATCCGCTCCGAGAGGTCCTGGCCGACGGTGAGGCCGGCGACGTGGCCCCAGGCCTCGTCGGGCGAGATGCGGTGCGCCGTGCGGCCGATGACCGCGACGACCTCCACCTCCCAGTCGGTGTGGCCGCCGGGCGGCAGGTCGACGAGGCCGCGCGGCCCGGTGATGCTGCTGGCGAACTTCGCGAACACCGGCGGCAGCTGGGTCGGCACCTGGTAGCCGGTCTCGTGGGCGTGCTCCTCGTAGTTGAGCCCGATCGCGATCGCCTGCGTGGGCCGCGGCGACGGCGCGCCCAGCAGGTCGGGGTCGATGACGACGTCGGCCACCAGGTCGCCGACGTCGCCGAGCGTGGACACCCACGCCACGACCTCGTCCCAGCGCGGGTAGAGGTCGGCGATCGAGGGGCCGAGCTCGCCGTGGCTGGCGCGCTCGATGTCGACGCCCTTGTCCTCGCCCAGCACGAGTACGGCGCGTCCGTCGTGGTTGGCGATCCGCATCCCGCGACTCCTAGATCACGCCGTCGACGAGACCGGTCAACAGCGTCTCGAACGTCGTCGGGTGCTCGATCTGGGTCCAGTGCCCGCACCGGCCGATCACGTAGAGGTTCGCGTTCGGCAGGTGGTCGGCGAACCACCGGCTCGCCTGGGTCGGGATGATCCGGTCGTCGCGGCCGTGCACGACGAGGACGTCGTGCTCGATGCCGGCCAGCTCCTCGGGGGTGAAGAAACGCCGCGGCCCGTCGGGGTCGAAGCTGGCGGCGTGCGAGCGGCGCACGTCGGCGCGCTCGACGTACGCCATCCGCTCCTTGACCACCCGGTCGATCACCGGACGCATCGGCTCGAGGTCGAAGACGAACTGCTCGAGCAGCCGCTCGAGACTCTCCGCCGAAGGCGCGTCGTAGAACGTGCGCAGGTGGGCCAGGCCCGGGGAGACGGGCAGGTCCGGGGCGCCGCCGCTGCCCATCAGCAGGATCTTGCCGACCCGGTCGGGCTGGGCGAGCACCATGAGCAGCGCGAGCTGGCCGCCCATCGAGTTGCCGACCAGGTGCACCTTCTCCAGGCCGAGCACGTCGAGCAGGCCCAGCAGCGCCTGGGCGCGCAGCTCGTTGAAGGGACCCATCCCACGCGGCGGGTCGACCGGGTGCGCGGAGTCGCCGAACCCGATCATGTCGGGTGCCAGGCAGTGGAACCGGTCGCCGAGGTCCTCGATGATCCGTTCCCAGTTCGACAGGCCGGTGGCGCCGGGGCCCGAGCCGTGCAGGAACAGCACGGCCTCGGCCCCGGTCTCGCCGGTCTCGTAGAGCCGGAAGGACAGGTCGCCGACCTCGACGTCGCGGGTGCGGATCACAGGTGCACCTCGACCAGGTTCTCGGCACCGAGGTGCCGGCCCGCCCAGGCCCGCGCCAGCGGGTCGGCGTAGAGGAACGCGTGGCTGCTCGCGGAGACGACGTCCTGGTACTTCGCCTGCAGCGGGTGGTCGAGGAACGCCGAGCGTCCGCTGGCTACCCGCATGAGCTCCTGGGCGGCGTCGGTCGCGGCGTTGGCGGCCTTGGCGACGTCCCAGCGGTAGTAGGCGCGCTGCTCCTTGGTCGGCACCTCGCGGGCCTCGGCGTGCGCCATCAGCTCGACGGCGGCCCGGCGCACCTTGAGCCGGGCGGCGTCGAGCAGCCACTCCGCGTTGGCGAGGTGCTTCTGCACCACGCCCTCCTCGCGCAGCATCTGGCCGTAGTTGGTACGACGCGTCCGGGTCTCGGCGATCCACGCGTCCACGAAGCCCTGCACGGCACCGACCGTCCCGGCGGCGATGATCAGGTTGAACAGCCCCGCCCAGGGCACCCGGTACAGCGGCCCGTCGTTGAGCTCCTGCCCGGGCAGCGGCGTGCCGAGCCCGTGCGTGTAGAAGAGGTGCGACTGCCCGCGCCGCTCGGGCACGACCACGCCGTCGACCACCACGTCGTTGCTGCCGGTGCCGCGCAGCCCGGCGACGTCCCAGGTCCGCTCGACGGTGAAGTCCGCCCGGTCCAGGATCACCGCGGTGAAGTCCGGATGTTCGACACCGTCGATCTCGCGGGTGCCGGCGATGCCGCCGAGGATCACGCCCTCGCACCAGTCGATGCCCGAGGAGAACGACCAGCGTCCGGAGACCCGGTAGCCGCCCGCGATCTTCTCGATCGAGCCCGTCGGCGTGTACGACGACGCGATCGCCCGGTCCGGGGTGGCCCCCCAGATCTCGGTCTGCGTCTCGTCGGGGAACAGCGCGATCTGCCAGGGGTGCACGCCGACGACCGAGGCGACCCAGCCGGCCGAGGCGGAGTGCCGGCCGATCTCGATGATGGCGTCGACGTACTCGACCAGGTCGGTCTCCCCGCCGCCCCAGCGGGCCGGCTGGAGCGCACGCATCACGCCGATGGACTGCAGGGCCGCCCAGGCCTCCTCGGTGAGGCGACCGCGGGCACCGCTCTCGGCGTCGCTGGCGGCGAGGACGGGCGCGGCGGCGCGCGCCTTCTCGGCAAGGGTCATGACGAAGCTCCCGTTCGGGGTCAGGTGGGGGACGGTCAGAGCCGGCCGTCGGCGAAGTCACGCAGGATCGTGCGGAACCGGTCGGGCTGCTCGACCTGGGTCCAGTGCCCGCAGTTGTTCATCACGTACAGGTCGGCCTGCGGCAGGTGCTCGGCGAGGTAGAGGCTGCACTCGATCGGCACGATCACGTCTTGGCGGCCATGCACGACCAGGGTCGGTACGTCGAGCCTCGCGAGCTCGGCCGGGGAGAAGCTGAGCATCTCCCCCTCGCCGAACATGGCGCGGTGCGCGGTCTCGATCTCGGGCCGGGTGACCAGGGCCATCCGGCCGGCGGCGAAGTCCTCGATCCGATCGCCGAAGGCGGTCTTGTCGTGCACGAACTCGGTGAGCAGCGCGGTCATCGCCTCGAGCGACGGGTCGTCGAAGAACGTGACCAGCTTGATCAGCTGGGGTGTCGGAGCGAGCCCGGGCATGCCGCCCGAGCCCATCAGCACCATCTTCTCGACGAGGTCGGGGCGCAGCTGGCACAGCCGCAGCGAGTACATGCCGCCCATCGAGTTGCCGACCACGGTCACCCGCGAGACACCGAGGGCGTCGAGCATCTGGAGCAGCGCGTCGATGCGGACCTCGGCGTTCGCCTTGAAGCCCTGCGGTTGCGGGTCGGCGTGGCTGGACTCGCCGAACCCGAGGATGTCCGGCGCGATGCAGTGGAACCGGTCTCCGAGGCCGGCCATCACGTTCTCCCAGTTCGCCCGGGCGGTCACGCCCGGGCCGGAGCCGTGCAGGAAGAGCAGGGCCGGCATCCCGGGCTCGCCGGCCTCCAGCACCCGCAGGTGCCGGCCGCCGGCGATCGCGACGTCGGACTCGCGGATCCCGGAGCGCTCCACCGGTGCCGGGGCGACTGCGGTCACGCCGGGGCCTCCGCGTCGAGCATCTGGAAGATTCCGGGAGGGCCGTCGAGGTAGGCCTGCGAGCGGTGGTGGCCCCAGATGCTCGGCACGTCGTGGGTACCGGCGACCCAGGTGAGGTCGTCGACGGCGATGCCGCCGAAGCCGTACTCGATCTGCATGCTCGACGGGGTCTGCACGTAGATCGAGGTCATCAGGTCGTTGGTGTGCCGGCCGAGGGAGAGCAGGATCTCGCGCTCCTGGTCCGCGGTGAACAGGTCGATCGCGGAGCCGAGGTCGTCCATGTTCTCGACCTCGAGCATCAGGTGGTTGATGCCGGTCATGCCCGGGATCTCGGCGACGGCGAGCGAGTGGTGCCGGCCGTTGCAGTGGTAGAAGCGCAGGTTGAAGATGTCGCTGACCACGCGGTCGGAGAGCCGGAAGCCCAGCGTCTCGGCGTAGAACGCGTCCGCGGCCTGGAGGTCGGGGACGATCATCACGATGTGGCCCAGACCGAGGTCGCCGGTGACGAAGCCGTTCATCTTCCGGGCGGGCCAGAACGAGTTCGGCATGGAGAACTGGCCCCAGACCAGCTCGTGCCGGTTCCCCCACGGGTCCTGGATCCAGTAGAGCTCCGCCACCTGGCGCTCCTTGAGCTCCTCGGGCGTGCCCTCGTGCACCTCGAGGCCCTTGCCGCGCAGCTCGGCGACGTAGCTGCGCAGCTCGGTCTCGTTGTGGCAGGCCCAGCCGGCGTACCGGAACTCGTCCTGCTCCGCGGGGTGGACCGCGATCCGGTAGCCCTTGTCGTCGACCCGCAGGCGCACCGCGCCGTCCGGGCCGTCCGCGGCGAGCTGGGTGCCGAGCAGGCGGGTGCCGTAGTCGCGCCACTGCTGGTAGTTCGGGGAGGCGATCCCCAGGTAGGCGAGTTGAGTGATCACAGCATGACCTCCGGAGCGGACGAGTCGAGAAGGGAGGCGCCGTAGTACTGGCCGACGCCGTCGGAGACCAGGAACGCGTGGCCGAGCTCGGCCGTGACGTCCTGGTAGAGGCGGTGCAGGGGGTGACTGGTGAAGACGGTGCGACCGCTGGCGACGCGCATCAGGTCGTTGATGGCGAACCCGACCTGCTGGCAGCCGCGGGTGATGTTCCAGCGCATCCGGGCCCGCTCGCGCTTGTCGAGGCGTACGCCGGCCTCCGCAGCCTCGGTGATCGTGTCGATGGCGTCGTACATCTTCTTGACCGCGGCGTCGTGGACCCACTCCGCCTCGGCCAGGTGCATCTGCATCAGCGCGTCGTCCTTGACCATGCCGCCCCAGTTGGCGCGCCGGGTGGTGGTCTCGGCGGTCCAGTCGTCGAGGAAGCGGCGGCCGAGTCCGAGCATCGGTGCGACCAGCACCAGGTTGAACATGACCGCCCACGGCACCTGGTAGAGCGGGTTCGGGTTGGTCGCGATCCCCGGCGCGGGCCGGTCGGCGTTGTACTCGTAGAGCGGGCTGGAGAGGAACCGGCGGGCCGGCAGGAACGCGTCGTCGACCACGATGTCCTTGCTGCCGGTCCCGCGGCTGCCGGCGACGTGCCAGGTGTCCTCGATGACGTACTGGTCGCGCAGCAGCAGCGCCGAGCCGAAGTTGGGGACCTCGACGCCCGGCGCGACCTCGATGGTGCCGGCGAAGCCGCCCAGGATCACGCCCTGGCAGTGGTCGCTGCCGGAGGAGAACGACCAGCGGCCGCTGACCCGGTAGCCGCCGTCGACCGGCACGATCTTGCCGGTCGGCGCGTAGGAGGAGGACGGCAGGAACGTCGGGTCCTCGCCCCACACCTCCTGCTGGGTCTCCTCGTCGTAGAGCGCCACCTGCCAGGGGTGCGAGCCGACGACGCCGGAGACCCAGCCCGCGGACGGGGCGATCCGGCCGAGCTCGTAGACCCCGGTCAGGTGCTCGCGCAGCGACAGCTCGCCGCCACCCCAGCGCCGGGGCTGGAGGCCGCGGAGCAGGCCGCTCTCCAGCATCTGCTTCCAGGTCTGGTCGGGGAGGCGGCGCAGCTCGGCGGCCTCCTCCTCGCCGGCCCGGAACTCGGGCTCGAGCCGACGGATCTCGTCGAGGACTGTCATGCGTGGCTGCCTCTCCCTCAGGAACGTTCGAAGTGACCGAGGTCTCTGTAACGATCACTACAGGTACGGCACCGTAACCCTGGAGTGACCGTTCTGGCAAGGGGTTGCGCCGGTCACATTTCGTGCGGCAGTGTCGCAGCTCACGCTGTAGTGATCACTACGGAAACTCGAGAAGGGACAGACCTCATGTGCGCGACTCCAGACCGTCCGATCAGCCGCCGCGGCCTCCTGCACACGGGCGGCCTCGCCACCGCCGCGATCGCCGCCAGCAGCGCGCTCCCACCCACGCGCGCCGAGGCCGCGACCGTACGTCGCAGCACCCGGGCCACCCGCGACTACCGGACCAAGGTCGTCCTGCTGGGGACCTCCGGGGGGCCGATCTGGTGGCGCGGCTCGACGCGACGCGGCACGTCGTCCGCGGTGGTCGTCGGCGATGCGCAGTACATCGTGGACCTCGGCGCCGGGGCGCTCGGCTCGGTGCGGGACGCGGGACTGCTCGGCAGTGCCGACGGCAAGAACGACCTGCACGCGCTGCGCGGCGTGTTCTTGACCCACCTGCACTCCGACCACGTCAGCGACTACCCGACGCTGGTGATCGAGGGGTGGATCGGAGGCGGCCTCGGCGACGCCGAGCGGGCCCTCCAGGTCTACGGCCCGGGGCGGCGCGACGCGCTGCCGCACACCTTCCCGGCGGGCCGACCGGAGCCGAGCCCGGTCATCCCCGACAACCCGGGCCCGGGCACGGTCGAGATGACCGAGTCGCTTTTCGCCGCCTTCGCCACCGACATCAACGACCGGGTCTTCGACTCGGCATCCCCCGACATCCGTAGCCGCATCCAGCCGCACGACATCGCGCTGCCCGCGGACGTGGCCGCGCCGGAGGCCGGGGCGGTCCCGCGCATGTCGCCGTTCTCGGTCTACGAGGACGATCGGGTGCGGGTCACCGCGACGCTCGTGGATCACGGCCAGATGCTGCCGTCGTTCGGCTACCGGTTCGACACCGAGGACGGGTCGGTCGTGATCTCGGGCGACACGACGGTGTCGGAGAACCTGGTCGAGCTCGCCGCGGACTGCGACGTCCTGGTCCACGAGGTGATCGACCAGGCCTGGGTCGAGGAGAGCATCTCCGCCCTCCCCGCGCCCGACGAGGTCAAGGCTGCCTACAAGAACCACATGCTGGGTGCCCACACCACGATCCCGCAGGTGGCCCGAGTGGCGACCGAGGCCGGCGCCCGCACGCTCGTGCTGCACCACTTCGTGCCGGGCCACCTCCCCGAGCGCCGCTGGCGCCGCGTCTCCCGGAACTTCGCCGGAGAGCTCGTCGTCGGGCAGGACCTGCAGCGGATCGGCGTCGGCCGGCGCCGTCGCGGATGAGCGCCCCGCAGCCCCGGACCCCTTGATTCTCCGGGGGTTCGGGGTTGCGGAGATCGCGCCGGGGTGCAACCCTGCTCTCTGTAACGATCACTACATGGAAGCCACCGGATCGGAGCCACTCGCCCGTGAACAGCAGCAGCCACCAGGAGTTCCCGCACCTGGCCGACCTGGTCGGCGTCGGCCCCGCGCCGACCGCGCACGACCGGCGTACGGCGCTGCGCACCGCACTGCGAGAGGCCACGGCCGGCGCCGGACCGCTGCTGCTCCCGGGGGTCACTGACGCCCTCGGTGCGCGGCTCGTCGAGGCCGCGGGCTTCGGCGCGGCCTATGCGACCGGGGCCGGGCTCGCCAATGCGCAGTACGGGCTGCCCGACCTCGGCCTGGTCTCCCTCGGCGAGGTCGCCGACCACGTCGGCCGCATCACCGAGGCCACCAGGCTGCCGGTCGTCGTCGACGCGGACACCGGGTACGGCGGTCCGCTGGCGGCGATGCGCACGATGCGGCTGCTCGAACGCGCCGGGGCTGCCGGCATCCAGCTCGAGGACCAGGAGATGCCCAAGCGGTGCGGGCACTTCGACTCCCACACGCTGATCCCGCTCGGGCACATGCAGGCCAAGATCGCCGCGGTCCTCGACGCCCGCGAGGACGACGCGACGGTGCTCGTCGCACGCACCGACGCCCGCAGCGCCGAGGGGATCGACCGGGCGGTCGAGCGGGCGCGCGCCTACGTCGAAGCGGGCGCGGACGTGATCTTCGTCGAGGCGCCGCGCACGGTCGCGGAGCTGACGCTGGTCGGCCGCGAGCTGGCCGGCACCCCCCTGGTCGTCAACGTCGTCGAGGGCGGCAAGACCCCACACCTCAGCGCGCAGGAGTACGCCGACCTCGGCTTCACCGTCGTGCTGCACGCCAACTACCTGATGCGGTCGATGATGTCGGCCGGCCGCGCCGCGCTCGCCCACCTGGCGGCCGCCGGCGAGACCGTGACCCGGGCCGAGCAGATGGCGACCTGGAGCGAGCGTCAGTCGCTGTTCCACCTCCCGGCGTTCACCGCCGCCGAGGCCTACTTCGACCAGCCCCTCGACGTGCTTCGGAGCGAGCGGTGATCCCCGGCCTGCCGATCGAGGGCGAGCTGCCCGACCGGGTCGGTGTACTCGTGCTCGGCAGCGGGCTCGCCGGGTGCGCCGCCCTGCTCGCCGCGGCTGAGGCCGGTCAGTACGCCGTGCTCCTGGAGAAGACCGGCGCCATCGGCGGCAGCACGGTCCGCTCCGCCGGGCTCTCCGCGTTCGCGGGCACTCCGGAGCAGGTGGCCCAGGGGATCGGCGACTCGGTGGAGCTGCTCAAGAAGGACCTGATGGAGACCGGGCGGCACGTCTGCGACGAGGCGCTGGTCGACCTGTACTGCGCGCACCAGCTCGAGACCTACGAGTGGCTGACCGGGCACGGCGTCCGGTACGGCGAGGTGCACGCCGCGTCCGGCCAGTCGGTCCCGCGCTCGCACCCCACCGACACCACCGGGATGCTGGTCACCCTGCTCAAGGCGGCCGGCCGGCTGGGTGCCCGGATCCTCCTCGACACGGCCGCCGAGCGGCTGGTCCGCGAGGGCGGCCAAGTGATCGGCGTCGACGTGCGCACCGCGGACGGCAGCCGCCGGCGGATCCTCGCCGACGCGGTCGTGCTCGCCACCGGCGGCTTCGCGCGCAGCCCGGAGCTGCTCACCCGGTTCGCGCCGCAGATGGCGAACGCGCTCACCGCGGGCGGCGACGGGTGCACCGGCGACGGCCTGCTGATGGGCTGGCAGCTCGGGGCGGGGGTCGTGGACACGCCGTACGTCAAGGGGACCTACGGGATCTTCCACGAGGCCCACCCCGACGAGGACGGCACCGGCATCCTCGCGGTCTACAAGGGCGCGATCGCGGTCAACCGCGAGGGACGCCGCTTCGTCGACGAGTCCCTGCCCTACAAGGAGATCGGCGACGCGGCCCTGGCCCAGCCGGGCGTCACGACCTGGCAGGTCTTCGACGCCGGCGTGATGGCCCAGAGCAACGACGAGGTGCCGATCTACGAGTTCGCGGGCCGCGACCGGGCCGGCATGCTGCTCAAGGCCGACACGGTCGAGGGGCTCGAGGCGCTGGTGGGCCTCCCGGACGGCTCACTCGTCGCGACCGTCGCCGACTACAACGCCCGGATCGCCGATGGCCGGCCCGACCCGCTGGGCCGCGCCCACCTCTCCGGCGGCGTGGATACGCCGACCCCGCTCGACCGGCCCCCGTTCTACGCCCACCCGTCGCGGACCGTCGTGCTCGCGACGTACTGCGGCCTCACGGTGGACACCCGGCTGCGCGTGCTCGACGTGTTCGGGGAGCCGATCGAGCGCCTCTACGCCGCGGGCGAGGTGATCGGCGGGTTCCACGGCGGCGGCTACATGACCGGCACGTCGATCGGCAAGGCCGGCATCTTCGGCCGCCTGGCCGGGCAGCACGCCGCGGCCGAGGAGAGCGAGCTGACATGGTGAGCCCCTTCGACCTCACCGGTCAGGTCGCGCTCGTGGTCGGCGGCGCCGGCGGCCTGGGAGCGCGCGCCGCCACGGCGCTCGCCGCGCAGGGCGCGACCGTCGAGGTCGCCGACCTCGCCGGCGCCGACCGGCATGTCGACGTCACCGACGAGGCGTCGGTCGCCGGCCTGGTCGCCGACGTCGTCGCCGCGCACGGTCGGCTCGACGTCGTGGTCAACGCCGCCGGCGTGATGCTGCGCAAGGCGTACGACGAGACCACGGTCGAGGAGTTCGAGCGCGTGGTCCGGGTGAACCTCACCGGCACCTGGCTGGTGGGCCGCGAGGCCGGCAAGGCGATGACGCCGCAGCGGTCCGGGCGCATCGTCAACCTCACGACGGTCTACGCCGAGCGGGTCGGACCGGTGCCGGAGTCGGCGTACTACGCCTCGAAGGCCGGGGTCGCCAACGTGACGCGGGCGCTCGCGGCCGAGCTCGGCCCGCACGGCATCACCGTCAACTGCCTGGCCCCCGGCGTGTTCTACCCGACCCCGATGACCGCGCCCCTCGGCGCCGACCCCGATCGGCTCGCCTGGTTCGCGGACCGCACCATGCTCGGCCGGCTCGGCGACCCCGCCGCCGACCTGGACGGGCCCCTGCTCCTGCTGGCCTCACCGGCCTCGTCGTACGTCACCGGCCAGGTGGTCTACGTCGACGGCGGCTGGTCGGCCTGGTGACCACATCCCCGACGACGAAGGAACCCCGATGACCGACAACCGCAAGGCCCTCCTGCTCCTGGACTACCAGGTCGCGCTGTGCGAGGAGGGCCCGCACCTGCGGATGCCCCCGCTGGCCGCGCAGGTCGCCGAGCGCGACGTGCTCGCGACCGCCGAGCGCGTGCTGGGCGCCGCCCGCGACGCCGGCTGGCTGGTCGTGCACGTCCGGCTCGCGTTCGACCCGACGTACCGGCTGCGCACCAACCGGCTGGCCCGGTTCGACGTCTACCCCGACCAGGGCGCGATGCTCGCCGACTCCCCGGAGGCCCAGATCGTCAAGGCGCTGGCCCCGATCGAGGGCGAGCCGGTGGTGGACAAGGGCTGCGTCGACCCGTTCGTCGGCACCCCGCTGCTGCAGGTGCTGGCTGCCGAGGGCGTCGGCGAGGTCGTGCTCGGCGGCGTCGCGACCAACCTGGTCGTCGAGTCGGCCGCCCGGCACGCCAGCGACGCGGGGCTCCAGGTCACGGTCGTCGAGGACATGTGCGCGTCGTTCCGTCCGGACTTCCACGAGTTCTCGGTGCAGAACATGCTGCCGCTGTTCGCGACGGTGACCTCTGCGAACGAGCTGATCGGCGGGCTGTCGTGAGCGCCCCCGTGGCGGAGTACGACGTCGTCGTGGTCGGCGGCGGGGTCGCCGGCCTGTCCGCGGCCTGCGCTGCCGCCGAGGCCGGCGCGCGGGTGGTGCTGCTGGAGCGCTCGACCGAGGCCGAGACCGGCGGCAACACCCGCTACACCGAGGCGTTCTTGCGGATGCGCTCGCTCGAGGAGACGGCAGACGGGCTCGAGGACGCCCTGGTCGACGACTTCATGGGCCACCCGGACCCGAGCGTGGTGCGCGACGCCGCGCTGCCGGCCGAGCGCCGCTCCGCCCTCTACCGCGCCCACCACGTCGTCGACCCCGACTACGTCGCGACCTTCGCCGCCGAGGCGCCCGAGACGTTGGCCTGGATGGGCGGGCACGGGATGCGCTTCGAGTTCCTGCCGACCCCGTTCCTGACCACCTCGACCACCCGGATGGCGCCGGTCGGCGGCGGCCTGGCGATCGTCGAGACGATGGGCAAGGCCGCCCGCGGCCTCGGCGTCGAGTTCCGCTTCGAGACGACCGCGCGCCGGCTGCTCACCGACCCCGACGGCAGGGCGGGGGTGGCCGGGGTGCTCGCCCACACGCCCACCGGACCGGTGGAGCTGCGCGGCCGGGTCGTGCTCGCGTCGGGCGGCTACCAGGGCAACGCCGAGCTGATGGCGCGCTACCACGGCGAGCGCGGGCTGACCACGCGCCCCGTCGCCCGCGGCGGCAACCACAACAAGGGCGAGGGCCTGGAGATGGCGCTCGCGCTCGGCGCTGCGACGGCCGGCAACTTCTCGCTCTTCCACGCCGAGCCGGTGGACCCGCGCTCGGGCGAGCCCGAGGCCGCGATCTTCTGCTTCCCCTACGGGATCCTGGTCAACCGCGAGGGCCGCCGCTTCGTCGACGAGGCCCGCGGGCCGGTCGACGCGTGGTACGAGCGCACCACCCGCGACATCCAAGCCCAGACCGAGGGCGTCGCCTGGGTGATCCTCGACCAGCAGGGCCTGGCGGTGCCGAACATCCGCTCCGGCATCCGCACCGACCAGGCGCCGGTGACCGCCGACACCCTGGAGGCGCTCGCCGAGCGCATCGGAGTCCCCGCGGACACGCTGGTCGCGACGGTCGCGTCGTACAACTCAGCCTGCCGCGACGGGGCGTTCGACCACACGGCCCCCGACGGGCTGGCCACCTCCGGCCTGGTGCCGCCGAAGTCGAACTGGGCGCGCCCGATCGCCGAGGGACCCTTCGAGGCCTACCCGATCATGGCCGCCAACGTGTTCACGTTCGGCGGGCTGAAGACCACCCCGGCGGCCGAGGTGGTCGACCGCGACGGGCGCCCGATCCCCGGCCTGTACGCCGCCGGCGAGCTCACCGGGCTCTACTACTCCAACTACACCGGCTCGACGTCGGTGCTGCGCGGCGCGACGTTCGGCCGGATCGCGGGCAGCGCGGCCGCGGCCACCATCGGGGTCGGCGCATGAGGATCTGGCACCAGAGCTTCACCGTCCTCGACGACGTCCCGCACTACCGCGACGCGCTCCAGCGGCACCTGACCGCCCAGGCCGCGCCCGGCACGACCGTCGAGCTGCACGGCATGCGACCGGGCACCTACCCGTCGGCCTATCCCGGCACCCACATCGGGCACGCCTACCTTGCCGGGCTGCACAAGGAGCAGTTCGTCGGTGCGGCGCTGCGCGCCCAGGACGAGGGGTACGACGCGTTCTTCATCGCGACGATCCCGGACACCGCCTACGAGGAGGTGCGGTCCCTGGTCGACCTCCCGGTGGTCGCGTTCGGGCAGACCTCGGTCGCGATGGCGTCGATGCTCGGCGACCGGGTCGGCATCGTGAACTTCATCGCGGCCCTCGAGCCGCAGCTGCGGCGCAACCTGCGCAACTACCGGCTGGACTCCCTCGTCGGTCCGATCGTGCAGGTCGAGGCCGCGTTCACCGACGTGATGGCGGCGTACGCCGACCCGGGCCCGCTGCTGGCGGCGTTCGAGGCGGCCGCCCGCCGGGCGATCGCCGAGGGCGCGAACGTGATCGTCCCGGGTGAGGGACCGCTCAACGTGTTCCTGGCCGACCAGGGCGTCTCGCGGGTCGACGACGTGCCGGTGCTCGACTCGCTGGGCACCTGCGTGCGGGTGGCCGAGGTGCGCGCGGCGCAGCACCGGGCGACCGGGCTGCACCCCGCGCGGACCGGCTTCCACTACTCCCGTCCCGAGCGTGGCCTGGTCGACGCCGCCCGCGCCTTCTACGGGCTGGACCTCTAGTGGAGCGGATCGAGGTCGACGTCGCGGTCGTCGGCGCCGGCGCCTGCGGCGTGCTGACCGCGCTGCGTGCGGCCGAGGACCCGGACCTCGTCATCGGGGTCTTCGAGAAGAGCACCCGCGAGGGCTGCAACGCCGAGATCTCCAGCGGCAGCCTCGCCGCCGGCGGCACCCGCTTCCAGCGTGCCGCCGGCATCGACGACTCCCCCGCCCGGCACGCCGAGGACATCCTCGCGGCCAGCGGCGACACCGCCGCGGCCTCCGTCGTCGAGGCGCTGTGCGCGGCCGCCCCGCAGTACGTCGAGTGGCTCGCCGACCGGCTCGGCTACCCGATCGAGATCGGCACCGACCTGCCGCGCGCCGGCATGTCCGTGCCGCGGCTGCACAGCGACGTCGGCCGCCAGGGCGGGCGCCGACTGATGCGGCACCTGCGCGACGCACTCGCTGCCCGGCCGAACGTCGCCCTGGTCGACGAGGCGCCCGCCATGCGCCTGACCGCCTCGGCCGACGGGCGGGTCACGGGCCTGGTGGTCGAGCAGAACCACACCGAGATCGAGGCCTCCGCCTCGACCGTCGTGCTCGCGCTGGACGGCTTCGCGGCCAACCCGGCCCTGATGAAGGAGCACTGCGCGGCGCTGGGCGACCCGTTCTACGGCGGGGTGTCGACCAGCACCGGCGACGCCGTCGCGTGGCTCACCGAGCTCGGCGCCGACTTCCGGAACATGGGTGCCTGCCTGCGCTCCGGCCTGGTGGTCGTCGGGCACGGCACCCGGGTCAGCCCGTCGCTGCCGTTCTACGGCGCGGTGCTGCTCGACCTCGAGGGTCGCCGGTTCGTCGACGAGGAGGCGCACGGCTACTCCAGCCTGGCCGGGCTGCTCCAGGGGCTGCCGGCCCAGCGGGCGGCGCTGGTCTGGGACGCCGAGGCGCACGCCGCCACCCGGGAGTCCGAGCTGATGCGCGAGACGATCCGCGCCGTCGGCTTCACGACGTACGACGACCGGGCCGGCCTGGCCGCGGCGCTGGGCGCGGACCCCGAGCTCGAGCCGCTGCCCGGGCGCCGGCGCCTGGCGCCGCCGTACCACCTGGCCTGGGTGACCCACGGCGTGCTGGCCACCCAGGGCGGCGCCGTGGTCGACCCGCGCGGGCAGGTGCTGCGCCCCGACGGCTCGGCGATCCCGGGACTGCGCGCCGGCGGCGGGACGGCCGCCGGGCTCGCCGGCCCGGACTCGAGCGGCTACAGCTCCGGCAACGGGCTGCTCTCGGCGTTCGGCATGGGCTGGATCGTCGGCACCGAGCTGGCCGGCGGCCGCTGAGGATCGGGGCCGCCCCACCTCTTGCGGCCCCCGGCCGGCGGCCCTAGGTTGCTGGCACCTGTGATCGGCGATCACGTCCTCGGGAGGGACCTCATGCGCCAACTGATTTCCGCACCGCTCGTCCTCGCGGGGGCCATGACCCTCGGCGTCACCCTCGCGGCCCCGGCCGGCGCCGCGGCTCCTGCACGAGCGGACGGGCCGGGCCACCGCCCCTCGGCGTACGCCCAGCACGCCCCGCGCCCCGGTGTCACCGACGAGGACTTCTACTTCGTCATGGGCGACCGGTTCGAGAACGGCGACCCGGACAACGATCGCGGCGGCCTCACCGGCGACCGGCTCACCACCGGCTTCGACCCGGCCGCCAAGGGGTTCTACAACGGCGGGGACCTGGACGGGCTGCGCTCCCGGCTGGACTACATCCAGGGCCTCGGCACCGACTCGATCTGGCTGACGCCGATCTTCAAGAACAAGCCGGTCCAGCTCGAGGACGGACCGTCGGCCGGCTATCACGGCTACTGGATCACCGACTTCACCACCGTCGACCCGCACCTGGGCACCAACCAGGACCTCGCCGACCTCGTGGACGCCGCCCACGACCGGGGGATGAAGGTCTACTTCGACATCATCACCAACCACACGGCCGACGTGATCGGCTACGAGGAGGGCGACCGCACGGCGTACGTCTCCAAGGACGCGGTGCCCTACCGCGACGCCGCCGGCAACCCCTTCGACGACCGCGACTACGCCGGCACCTCGCAGTTCCCGGTGCTGGACCCGGCCACGTCCTTCCCGTACACCCCGGTGCTCGACGCGGGCGAGCAGGACCTCAAGGTGCCGGCCTGGCTCAATGACCTGACGAACTACCACAACCGCGGCAACACGACGTTCTCCGGCGAGGACAGCCAGTACGGCGACTTCTTCGGCCTCGACGACCTGTTCACCGAGAAGCCGGCGGTGGTCGACGGGATGATCGACATCTACCGCACCTGGGTCGAGGACTTCGACATCGACGGCTTCCGGATCGACACGATGAAGCACGTCGACGACGCGTTCTGGCAGCGGTTCGGTCCGACCATGCAGCAGCTCGCCGCGGCCGACGGCAACCCCGGGTTCTTCATGTTCGGAGAGGTCGCCCTCGACGGCAGCGACGCCGCCGCCAAGGCGTTCACCTCGCGCTACACCACCACCGATCGGATGCAGGCGGTGCTGGACTTCCCGTTCCAGGACGCCGCCCGGGGGTTCGCGTCGAAGAGCCTCGACAGCGACAGGCTGGCGCGGTTCTTCCGCAACGACGACTGGTACACGGACGCGGACTCGAACGCCTACTCGCTGCCGACCTTCCTCGGCAATCACGACATGGGCCGGATCGGGCACTTCCTGGAGGCCGACAACCCCGGCGCCGACGACGCCGAACTGGTGGCGCGCGACCGGCTGGCCCACGAGCTGATGTACCTCTCCCGGGGCAACCCGGTCGTCTACTACGGCGACGAGCAGGGCTTCACCGGCGACGGCGGGGACCAGCTCGCCCGGCAGACGATGTTCGCCAGCCAGGTGCCGGAGTACCGGGACGACGACCAGATCGGCACCGACCGCACCGGCGCCGACGACAACTTCGTCACCGACGCCCCGCTGTACCGAGCGATCCGGGACCTCGCCGACCTGACCGAGCGGGACCCGGCCCTGCGCGACGGGGCGCAGCAGGTCCGCTACTCCTCGCCGGGCGCCGGGCTGTTCGCGTTCTCGCGGGTCGACCGCGAGCATCGGGTCGAGTACGTCGTGGCGCTGAACAACAGCGAGCAGGCCGACTCGGGGCGGGTGCCGACGTACCTCAAGAAGGGCGAGTTCCGGAAGGTGTACGGGCCGGGGCCGGCCCGCCTGGTGAGCCGCGCGGACCGGGGCCTGGACGTCGCGCTCCCGGCGCTGTCGACCTCCGTCTACCGCTCGGTCGACCGGATCCCCCGCGCCGAGCGCGCTCCGCAGATCTCGGTGGCCCGGCCGGTGCCGTCGTCGATCGCGCACGGCCGGATGCACGTGCGGGCCAAGGTGTCGGGCTCCTCGTTCTACGAGGTGACCTTCCAACGCCGCATCGGCGACGGTGCCTGGCAGACGATCGGGGTCGACGACAACGCGCCGTACCAGGTGTTCGACGACGTCGCCGACCAGACCCCGGGGACGGCCGTGAGCTATCGGGCCGCCGTGCTCGACAACGCCGGGCACACCCGCGGGTCCCGGGCCCGCACCACCGCGGTGCCACGGACCTCCGTGGTGGTGACGGGCCCGGCCGACGGCGGCACGGTCAGCGTGGTCGACCCGGTGACCGTGACCGCCTCGGTCGACCCGGAGCGGCCGCTGCAGTCGGTGGCGTTCGAGCGCAGCGTCGGCGATGGGCCCTGGACGAGCCTGGGCACCGACAGCTCCGCTGCGGCCTACACCGTGACCGACGACGTGTCGGACCTGCCGCTCGGCACCGAGGTGCGCTACCGGGCCACGCTCAGCGAGGCCGGCGTCGTGCAGGGCACGAGCGCCCCGGTCAGGGTGACCACCGCCGAGCCCGCGCCGGCGGTCGACTCGGTGACGGTCGCCGGCAGCCTGCAGTCCGAGCTCGGCTGCCCCGAGGACTGGCAGCCCGGCTGCGCTGCCACGCACCTGACCTTCGATCGCACCGACGGGCGCTGGCACGGCACCTTCACCGTGCCCGCCGGCGACTACGAGTGGAAGGTCGCGATCAACGACTCCTGGGACGTCAACTACGGTGCGGGTGGCGCCGCCGGCGGCAGCAACCTCGCCCTCCCGGTCCCGGCCGGTGGCGCGACGTACGTGTTCACCTGGGACCAGGTCAGCCACGAGCCCTCGGTCGCACCAGCCGGCTGACCCCGCCCGCGATACTCCCTGACGATCACGGGCCGCCCACCGCGGATCCGGCGCGCAACCGTCAGGGAGTATCGTCCCGAACCTCACTTGACCGGTAAAGCGCGCGCCGCTACTGTATCGGTACAGTACGTGATTGCACAGATCGAGGAGATGTCATGAACGAGCTGCTGTCCGCGGACCTGGCCACCCGGCTGACCGCGGCGCACGTCACCAGTGCCCGCCCCCAGGCGCCCGTCGTGGCCGAGCGCGCGTCGCGCCCGGCGCCGGCACGGGCGGTCCGGGCCGGGCTGGCCGCCGAGCTGCGCGCGATCGCCCGCTGGGTGGAGCCGCGGCCCACCGAGGCCTGCCAGCCGAGCTGACGGCGGTGCGGCCCGCGACGCCCCGGCCGACCCGCGATACTGGGCCGGCCATGGCCAAGGTGACCCTCCAGTCGATCGCCGACCGCGTCGGCGTCAGCCGGATGACGGTCTCCAACGCGTTCTCCCGGCCCGATCAGCTCTCCGGTGAGCTGCGCGAGCGGATCCTTGCGGCCGCCGACGAGCTCGGGTACGTCGGCCCCGACCCGGCCGCACGCGCCCTCGCCCGGGGCCGGACCGGCTCGGTCGGCCTGCTGCTCACCGACGAGCTCGGCGAGGCGTTCCAGGACGCCGTCGCGACCCAGTTTTTGACCTCGGTCGCCGACGCGCTCACCCACGAGGGGCTGGCCGTCACGCTGCTCACCTCGGGTGGCGCGGCCGGGGCGCCGTCGGACTACGTGCCGGCCCGCGACGTCGCGATGGACGGCGCGATCGTCTACATCTGCGACCCCGCCTCGCCCGACATCGCGTGGCTCGAGCGGCGCGGCCTGCCGCTGGTCTCCGTCGACCGCGAGCCGGCCCCGGACGCCCCCAGTGTCAACGTCGACGACCGCGCGGGGGCCCGCGCGGCGGCCGAGCACCTGATCGAGCTCGGGCACACGCGGGTCGCGATCATCACCCTGCGCAGCACCTTCGACGTCGCCGGGGTGCCGACGGCCAACCGGCCCGCCAGCGAGCGGATGACCGGCTGGCGCGAGGCCCTCGAGGCCGCCGGCATCGAGCCGGTGGTGGCCGCCGCCGCCTTCCGGCCCCGGCCCTCGGTCGAGGAGATCGCGCGCGACCTGCTCGACCGGCCGGACCGTCCGACCGCGGTGCTGTGCTTCTCCGACGCGTTCGCGGTCACCACGATCCAGGTCGCGGAGTCACTGGGCCTGCGCGTGCCCGAGGACCTGTCGGTGGTCGGGTACGACGACTCCCCGCTCGCGACAGCCATCCGGCCTCAGCTCACCACCGTGCACCAGGAGGTGGCCAGGAAGGGTCAGGAGGCGGTGCGCTCCCTGATGGCGATCATGGGGCCGGACCGTCCGGACCCGGTCGAGCGGATCCTGCTGCCGACCGCGCTCGTGGTGCGCGACAGCACCGCGCCGCCGCCCTGACCGATCGGTGGCCGACCCGGCTCGTCAGGTCGCGATGAACAGGATCTCGTCGCGGCCGTACTCCATGCCGGGGTGCTCGGCCGCGAGGTGCTGCTGGGTCAGCTCGACGAGCTCGTCCTCGTCGGCGCCGGTGATCGTGGTCCCGCATGGACAGGTCAGCCGGGTCTTCATCCGCCCAGCCTAGGACTCGCTGAACAAGACGGGCGAACGCGAGCGGCGACCGGTGCGTGCGGCGGCCAGGCTGCCGAGGGAAGGCGTGGCAGCG
Source organism: Nocardioides sp. JS614 (assembly GCF_000015265.1). Lineage (NCBI taxonomy): Bacteria > Bacillati > Actinomycetota > Actinomycetes > Propionibacteriales > Nocardioidaceae > Nocardioides > Nocardioides sp. JS614. Next base: position 208,240 of record NC_008699.1, on the reverse strand, counting down.
TCACTTCGACCGAGGCAGACACCGCCGACGCTCCACCGGTCGTCGGTTAGCCGCGCGGATTGTTCAGCAGGGTCCTGAGCTCAGCTGGGGACGTCGCCCACCGGCAACCAGACCCGGAAGACGCTGCCTCGCCCCGCCTCGCTGTCGACCTCGATCTGACCACCGTGGCTCTCCACGATCGCCTTGGCGATGCTCAACCCGAGCCCCACTCCCTGGATCGCGGACTCGGTGGCAGCCCGGGTCCGGAAGAACCTCGTGAACAGCTGGCCGCGCTCGGCCTCGGAGATGCCGATGCCGTTGTCGGCGACCGTCAGCTCGACGCGCTCGCCGTCCCGGCGCGCGCTGACGCGCGCCCGACCGCCGCGCGGCGTGTACTTGATCGCGTTGGACACCAGGTTGTCGACGACCTGCGCGAGCAGTTGCGGGTCCGCCACGACCAGGACGGGGTCGCGCAGGTCGCACTCGATCTCGACGCCCTCCGCCAGGGCCGTCGGGGCCGCGGCGTCGACGCTCGCTCTCGCGATCCGGGCGAGGTCGACCTCCTCGCGCTCGAGGGGCACGGGCCCGTCCGCGTGGTGTGCCTCCTGCAGGAGCGCCTCGACCAGGGCGGTGAGCCGCGCCGCGTTGCGATCGACCACCCGCAGCTGCGCGACCGCCTGGGCCGACAGGGTGTCGTCCTCGAGCAGGATGGCGACATAGCCGACGATCGAGGTCAGGGGCGTGCGCAGCTCGTGGGAGACGGTGGCGACGAACTCCTCCTTGACGGCCAGCGCCCGCATCAGCTCGGTGATGTCGGTCGCCGCCACCACCGCCCCCACGACGTTGCCGGCGGGGCTGACGGAGCGGCGACCCGACACCGAGACCGCCCGCCGGGTCGCGGGGTCGGCGCCGGACCACATCCGGTAGTCCTCGAACTCCTCGCCGCGCGCCGCCCGGGCACTGGGCAGCTGGTCCGCCGTGAGCCGGGTGGTCCCGTCGGCGGCGAAGGTGTTGCCCGGCCAGGGCAGGTCGTCGTCGGGGAGGGAGAGCCTGATGAACTCCTCGTAGCGACGGTTCATGCCCACCAGACGACCGCGCTCGTCGAGGAGCATCAGGCCGACGTCGGCACCGTCGAACACCTCCTGGGAGGTCTGGCGTTCCGCCTCGAGGGTCTCGAGGGTCCGCTGCAACCGCTGCTCGCCCTCCTCGGCCCGACGACGGGCCAGCTCGGCCAGGTCCAAACCGGCGGCCAGCGCCAGCGCAACCAGGCCGGCGGCGATCGGCATCGGGACCGCGCGGGACAACCCTTCGCCTTCGAGACCGTGGACCGCCAGGGACGGGAGGGTGATCAGCAGCAGGGATCCGGCCACCGTGATCAGCGCCCCGGGCATCCGCAGCCGGTTGCCCAGCCAGAGGGCGGGCAACACCACCAGCAGGGACGTGCCGCCGTCCTGCGGCCCGAGCGAGCTGACGCCGACGACGCCGAGATCGGCGACGGCGAGCGCCGCGATCACCGGCGTACGACGCCACGACCTCGGGAGGACCATCACCACGAGCAGGATCAGGAGCGCCAGCGCCGCCCCGCGCAACGGCCAGTTCCCGTCGCCCGAGGGGACGCCGGCGGCCCGACGGAGCAGCCGGTCCAGGACCACCAGCAGCACGAAGCCCGCCTGCAGGCCGCGCGGGTCCGGATCGCCGTCCACCCAGGCGAAGGGACGCAACGCGCGGCGCAGGCGCTCGCTCTGGTCCATGGCATCCACCCCTGTCAGCCTGCTCGCCAACTCGGCCGTCGCCCGATCCACGTTCGTGACGGGGGTCCCATCGGCCGGGTCCGATCCGACTTGAGCGCCGGGCGCCTGGCTCAGCCGGTGGCTCGGGCGGCGCCGTGGAGGCGGGCCAGCAGCCAGAGCAACGGTACGGCGGCGAGCGCGGCCACGGCCAGGCTTCCGGGCACGGCACTCATCGAGGCCACCGCCGGATGGTCGGGATCGGCACGCACGCCCCACCATTGGTCGCTGGCCACGCTGACGCACTCGACGACGTAGAACGCGAGCATCCCGCCGGCCAGTACGGCCGCGCGCGGGTGGCGCCGCCACGTCAGCGCCGACAGCACCATCCCGGCCGGGATCCAGAACGCCAGGTCCTGCACCCACACCGGGCTGGTCAGTAGGCCGCTCCCGGCCAGCGCCTCCGGCGGGTCGCCGGTCCACGTGACCGGCGCGACCCGAGCCAGCCAGGCCAGCCCGTTCAGCACGGCGAACGCTCCCAGCAGCCCGGCCACCGGCCGCCACGGGGTGCCGGCGCCCGGTGCGGAGCAGACCGTCGGGTTCCGAGTGACCGCCACGAGGGCGGCGAGCGACCACACGCCGAGACCGAGCAGGGCGACGTACGCCAGGAACAGCGCGTTGATCGGGGTCCCGAAGCAGAACATCACGCCCTGGTAGGCCAGGTACGCCGCCGCACCCAGCCAGAGGACCAGGCCGCGGACCGACCCGCGGCGGGCCAGCGCGGTCCCCGCCGCCAGCATCGGCAGCCCGACCGCCAGCACGACCAGGGCGGTGCCGCGCAGATTGCCAGGACGACGGCCAGGAGCGCGGCAACGGACAGGGACGGGCCGGACCTCATGCCGGTGGCAACGACAGGACGGCGACCAAGTGGCGAGGCCGGCCGGGTCGGACCGGGCCGGAAGGTCGCTCGGGCGCTCAACCGCGCATGCCCTCCAGGGCCTCGCGGGTCTCGGCGTTTTGGGCTTCGTTCAGGTCGATGAACTGAGCCGCGTGAGCGATCGTGCTGAGGTTCGCGATGTAGAAGTCCGTGTAGCGCTTCACCGCGGTGTTCTCGGCATAGGACCGATCGTTGACGTAGATGAAGAGCGGGCGCGACAGCGGTGTGTACTTGCCGGTGCCGGCCGTCCTGGCCGAGGGTGCGACGCAGCCGTTCCCGTCGTCGATGGCGACCGCCTTGAGCGCATCGGCGTACTCCTCGTAGTAGGTGTACCCGAAGTAGCCCGTGGCACCCGGGGTACCGGCGACACCCTGGACCAGGACGTTGTCGTCCTCGGAGGACTCGTAGTCGTCTCGGGTCGCCTCCGAGGGGTCCCCGATGACGTCCGCTAGGTAGTCGTAGGTGCCGGAGTCCGTGCCGGGGCCGAACAGGACCACCTTCTGGTCCGGAAAACTCGGGTCGAGGTCGTTCCAGCGAGCGACGTCCGCTCCCGGTCGCCAGAGCTCGACCAGCTGGTCGGTCGTGAGGCAGTCCACGCCGAGCCGCGGGTGGACGACGACAGTCAACGCATCGATCCCGACCTGGAGCTCGGTGTACGCAACACCGTTCTCCTCGCAGAGCTTCGTTTCGTCCGGGTCGATCGGTCGCGACGCATTGGAGATATGGGTCTCGCCGACGCAGAACTTCGCGAAGCCGCCTCCGGTGCCCGACGCCGTGACGCTCACGTGGATGTCGGGGTACTCCCCGCTCATCAGCTGGTAGGCGGCCTCGCTCATCGGGTAGACGGTGGACGAGCCGTCGACGATCACGACCCCGGTCGACGCAGCGTCCGTGTCCTGTTCGGCGCTGCCTCCGCAGGCCGCCAGTGTGATGGCGACCCCTGCCATCGCGGCCAAGAGGGAGTGGCGTGGCCTCACGTCGATTCTCCTGATCCTTGTCCCGTCGCGGAACTCGCATCGCGAGCGTAGGGCGGAGCGGAGCGGGCGTCGGACGTTTGGGATGAACCCCGCATGAACGCGGTGCGAGATCAAGGCGATGCGAGCGGCCGAACATGAACGGCCGGTGTTGCTTGGACGAACCGGCCGATCCGCCGCCCTCGCGCCGGTCAGGATGTTCTGTCGGGCAAGTGCGGATGGACGGACGGGAGAGCATGCAGCACCAGGGCTCGGTGGCGAGGCTCCTCGCTCCGGTGAATGTGCACCTCGCGGTCGTGGTCGTGGTCCTGGCGATGCTGGGCATCTTCGGGCTCATGTCCTCTGCCCACACGGTCGACCGGCTGACCCAGGAGACCACGCCGATCGCCGCCGACAACGCCGCCGTGCAGAGGGACATGCTGATCCTCCAGTCGAGCACCCATGCCTGGGTGCAGAGCGGGCAGCGGGTGGTGCTGACGCCCTACCGGATCGCCGAGGCGCGCCTCGAGGCACGCATGGAGAGGCTCGAGGAGTACGCCGAGCCCGGATCGGACCTCGACGCTGCGGTGGACCAGCAGGCCGAGGCGGTCGCCAGGTGGCGCGCCTACTCCGACGCGCGGATCGCCCGGCCGGGCGGCATGGAGACCTACGACTCACGCGAGTTCATGGACGCCAAGATGCTCTTCGACCGCTTCGGACTCGCCCACGCTGCGACCACGGCCGCCTTCGATCGGGAGATCGACGCCGCCCAACACGCCGCCCGGGTCGTGCTGACAGGTACGGTCGCGGCGATGGTGGTCGTCGGTCTCACCGGGCTGGCCATCCTGCAGTACACCCGCCGGCGCCTCCTCCGGGCCCTCGAGCTCCCGCTCCGCAACCTCGAGAGCGTGGCGCACCGGCTCGCCGAGAACGACACCTCGGCTCGGGCGGAGCCGGTCGGTCCGCGCGAGGTGCAGGCGGTCACGCAGGCTCTCAACACGCTCGCCGCCGCCCACGAACGCGCTGTCGCGGTGGAGGAGCGCCTGCGGGCCGACCAGCAGGCGCTGGACTCGGCCAAGGACGATTTCGTCTCCAACGTGTCCCACGAGTTGCGAACGCCCTTGACCACCCTCAACGGCTACCTGGAGATGGTGCACGACGAGTTCGAAGGACGGCTCTCGCCACGGCACCAGAAGATGATGGACACGAGCCAGCGCAACGTCGACAGGCTGAAGACCCTGATCGAGGATCTGTTGACCTTGTCTCGCAGCGAGACGAAGGAACCGGCGCGTGACGTCGTCGACGGGCGAGAGCTCGTTGCGGAGGTGGTCGACGACCTCCGGGTGACCGCGGCCCAACGAGCCATCAGGATCGCCGTGCACGACGAGCTCGACGACGTACCGTGGATCGTCGGTGACCGATCACAGCTCCTCCGAGCGCTGCTCAACGTCGTGGGCAACGCCGTGAAGTTCAGTCATCAGTGCGGTCTGGTCGAAGTGGGCATGGCCCGGCAGGCGAACTGGCTGACGATCGAGATCAGCGACCACGGCCTCGGCATCCCCGAGGATGAGATCGGACGAATCGGAAGCAGGTTCTTCCGCGGCTCCAATGCGATCAGCCAGGCGATAGGCGGCACCGGGCTCGGCCTTCGGATCACCCAGAGCATCATCGACGCACACGACGGCGAGATCCAGATCCGGTCCCGGCAAGGGGCCGGTACGACGGTGACCGTTCGGCTGAGAGCCCTCTCCACCGCGACGGACGCCGAACCACCGGCTGCGTCGGCGGAGCCCTGCCCCCAACCCTGACCGCACCACTCGTCGGCGGCCGGCGTCACGCCTACACGCCTGGCGGCCCGAAACACACGAAACCGCAGGTCAGCGTGGATGCTGCCTGCGGTTCGGGTCTGCGCGCCCGTAGGGATTCGAACCCCAAACCTTCTGATCCGTAGTCAGATGCTCTATCCGTTGAGCTACGGGCGCCCGCCGCGCACCGGGGTGAGCGACCCGACGAGGATAGCGGACCGCTCGGCCACGGCTGAAATCGGTGTTGCCACCGCTGCGGCGGGCGCTCGGCACGGTGCTTTCGCGGCCTCCGAGCACGGCGGTCCGGACGTCGAACTTTGACCCCAGAAAGGCTCAACAGAGCCTGATTGGGACCACCGGGCCATGGCTGTGATGCCGCCCACGGAGCGTTGAACGATCCAATGTGCTGGCCGAGATCGGCGAGGGTACTGTCGCCCCACCCAGGGGCCCCAGACGCCGGTCCAACGTCGTCTCCCGGGCAGAAGATGTCGCCGCCAACGACGCCGAGCGATCCAAGACCGACTCCACGACAGCCCGTCGACCGTGTCGACGGCCGGAGGCCCCGAGAGCCGGATGGCCACCGCGAATCCGCGAGAGGGAACCAGGCAATGACCGCCGACACACAGGCTCCGATCAGCACGCCCACGTCCGACCTGTCGGGTCGGCCGAGCACCCATCCGGGCATCCTCGAGTTCGTCTCCGAGGTCGCCGCCCTGACCCAACCGGACCGGATCCACTGGTGCACCGGCTCGGACGAGGAGTGGACCGTCCTCACCGACGCCCTGGTGTCGACCGGGACCTTCACCCCCCTGAACCCGGATCTCAAGCCGAACTCCTTCCACGCCGCCTCCGACCCGATGGACGTCGCGCGCGTCGAGGGCCGCACCTTCATCTGCTCGGTCGACGAGCGGGACGCGGGGCCCACCAACAACTGGATGGACCCGCAGGAGATGAAGGCGATCATGCGCGACCTCTACGCCGGCTGCATGCGCGGCCGGACGATGTACGTGATCCCGTTCGTCATGGGCCACCTGGACGCCGAGCAGCCGATGTTCGGCATCGAGATCACCGACTCCGCCTACGTCACCGCCTCGATGCGGGTGATGGCCCGGATGGGCAGCAACGTGCTGGAGCGGATGGAGGAGCTCGAGGCCGAGTTCGTGCCGGCGCTGCACTCGGTCGGCCACCCGCTCGAGCCGGGCGAGGCGGACGTCGTGTGGCCGTGCAACGACACCAAGTACATCGTGCAGTTCCCCGAGGAGCATGCGATCTGGTCCTACGGCTCCGGCTACGGCGGCAACGCGCTGCTGGGCAAGAAGTGCTATGCGCTGCGCATCGCGAGCGTGATGGCCCGCGACGAGGGCTGGCTCGCCGAGCACATGCTGATCCTCAAGCTCACCTCGCCGCAGGGCGTCGTGAAGTACGTCGCCGCCGCGTTCCCGAGCGCCTGCGGCAAGACGAACCTCGCGATGCTCCGGCCGACGATCCCCGGCTGGAAGGTCGAGACCCTCGGCGACGACATCGCCTGGATGCGCGTCGGCGAGGACGGCCGGTTGTGGGCGGTCAACCCGGAGTATGGCTTCTTCGGGGTCGCGCCCGGCACCAACGAGCACACCAACCCCAACGCGATGACGACCATCAACAAGGGCAACTCGGTGTTCACCAACGTCGCGCTGACCGAGGACGGCGACGTCTGGTGGGAGGGTCTGGAGAACCCGCCGGCCCGCGCCACGTCCTGGACGGGCCAGCCCTGGACCCCGGAGTCCGAGGAGCCGTCCAGCCACCCCAACAGCCGCTACTGCACCCCGATCAAGCAGTGCGACATCCTCGCCGCGGAGTACGACGACCCGCGCGGCGTACCGATCGACGCGATCCTGTTCGGTGGGCGCCGCGAGACCACCGTGCCGCTGGTCTTCGAGGCCCGGGACTGGACGCACGGGACCTTCCTCGGCGCCACGCTCTCCTCCGAGACGACGGCGGCGGCCGTCGGCGCGGTGGGCGTGGTGCGCCGCGACCCGATGGCGATGCTGCCGTTCATCGGCTACAACGCCGGCGACTACTTCAACCACTGGATCACGGTCGGGAAGGACAACGACGAGGCCTTGCTCCCGCGGATCTTCTACGTGAACTGGTTCCGTCGCGACGCTGACGGCGGCTTCCTATGGCCGGGCTTCGGCGAGAACAGCCGGGTCCTGAAGTGGGTCGTCGAGCGGATCGACGGCCAGGCGGCCGCCGTGGAGACCCCGATCGGCTACGTCCCGACGCCGGAGTCCCTCGACACCGATGGCCTCGACCTCTCAGCCGAGGACCTGGCCGCGGCGCTCGCCGTCGACCCGGAGGAGTGGAGGGCGGAGGTCCCGCAGATCCAGGAGTGGTTCGAGAAGTTCGGCGAGGACCTCCCGGCCGTGCTCTGGACCGAGCTGGACGGCCTGCGCGCTCGCCTCGGCTCCTGACACCGGCCGCCCGTCGCCCGGATCACCACGGAAGGACCCCGTCCCGGCAGGGACGGGGTCCTCCCCGTTGCGGCACTGTGGGATCATCGGCTCACGGGTTCGGCGCGCACGGGGGGACGGTCGAAAGGGGAGGGTCACGTGGAGACCTACGGTCCGGAGGAGCGTGCCCTGTTCGAGGGCGCCGGAACCGCCCTCTACGAAGAACTCGTCACCGCTGGGGGCCTTCCCGCCGAGGACAGCCGCCTGACCCCAGGCGGGCAGTTGTACCCGGCCCTCGAGCTGTTGCGCACCCTGGGCCTGACGAGGCTGAGCTCGGACAGCGCACGCTGGGAGGCTCAGGACCCCGGTGTCGTGCAGTCGAGGGTCGTCTCGCCCCTCGGCCAGGAGGGCGCTCGACTGCTCAAGGAGTCCTCGAGCTGGGCATCCGCCTTCGGCACCCTCACGCAGGCGTGGCGCAAGGCACCGGGCTCGGTCGCCACAGGCCCCTTCACCTACCTTCCAGCAGACGAGATCGATCCGTTCCTCGCAGCTCTCGTCGCGGAGTGCGAGGAGGAGATGCTCACCGCTCAGCCGCAGGCCATCCACTCGACCAAGGTGTTGCCGCACGTCGTGCTGCGCGACACCGCGTTGCTCGAGCGCGGTGCCCGGATCCGCACGCTCTACCAGCACAGCGCCCGCCGCAACACGATCACCCGTCAGTACGTCGCCCAGGTGACCGAGCGCGGGAGCGAGGTGCGCACCCTCGACGAGTTCTTCAACCGGATGATCGTCGTTGATCGCCGAGTGGCCGTCATCCCGAGCAACGAGACCCACCGGGTCGCGCTCGCCGTTCGCGAGCCGTCGGTCGTCGCGTACCTCGTGGACATCTTCGAGCGCTCTTGGGAACGAGGCAGGCCGTTCACCAGCCGCGAGGCGTCGGTCATGCGCGACATCGCATCCGAGCAGCGCTCGATGACATTGCGGATGCTGATCGAGGGCCACTCCGACCCGGTCTCGGCGAAGCGGCTCGGGGTGAGCCCCCGGACGTACGCCGGGTACATCTCCGACCTCAAGGAGGAGTTCGAGGCGGAGACCCGGTTCCAGCTCGGCTACAAGATCGGCCGCCTCGGCATCACCGGACGAGACGACGAGGACGACGAAGAGGAAGTGCCCGAGGCCTGAGACGGGTCAAGACGCGACGAAGGGCAGCGACCTGAGGTCGCTGCCCTTCGTCGTGATTGGTCGAGCCGGGCCGGGGGGGTGGCGCTGGGACCGAACAAGTGGGGGTGAGTTGGGTCCCCGGCTCGACCGGGCTACCTGGACTGTGCTCCGGAACCTACTCGAAGCCCCCAGCCACTGTCGGCCTGCGCAGGGGCCGAGATCCCCAGAAGCCCGACACTCAGTGTCGCGGTGACGACCGCGATCGCAACCTTGCGCGCAATGTTCATGTTCCCTCTCCACCTTCGACGTCGGGTCCCACGGAAGACCCGGTGTGGCTAGTGTCCTCGCGCGCGCGACGAAGAAGCCAAGAAATGGATGCCTCAAAATTCTGCATTGCATGTTTCTGCAATCGCTGCACAAAACTGCAGCGCCTCGCTGGCGCGGTGCGGGCTACGACGGCCGCTGGCCGGCGGTCGGGCTGTCCCCCGTGGCAGCCTGACCGCCGGGCGGGAGCGTACCGGCCAGCTACGAGCCGCGTCGCGCGACTTGCAACAACCTGCAACCGGACGAGCCACTACTGCTCCCGGAGCAGCTCCTTGACGCGCACGCCCGCCGCGAAGCGGGAGCGCACGCCTAGGCGCTCCATCAGCTCGGCGATGTCCGAGCGCACGGTCCGAACACTGACATCAAGGGTCTCCGCGATCGCCGCGTCCCGGGTGTCGTCGGCCAGCAGGACCACGACCTGACGCTGACGCGGGGTGAGCGCGGCCAAGCCGCCGGCGGCCTCTTCCTCGGCCGGGAACGAGGAGGCCATCGAGGCGTGCCAGTACTGCCACGCGGCAGCCAGGCAGTCCGGCGCCGTGACGGCCATCAGCGTTGACTCGTCGTCGACGAACGGCCCCTGGAGCAGCACGTAGCGCCGGTCGACGATCTTCATCTGGACCGGGCCGACGCCGAACCGGTAATAGCCCGGCTCCTCGTTGGCCAGGAAGATGCGGGCCGCCGGGACGCAGCCGTCGTGGTCGAGCAGACTGACCATCTGAAGCCCCGTCGCGACCAGCGACCGGTTGTGGGGCACGCTCACCCTCAGCTGCGGCAGGGTCCCCGAGGGACGCACCGAGAGCAGGTCCCGCCAGCCGAGGCAGTCCTCGCGCATCCACTCGTTGATCCCGGCAAGCGTGCGGGCGACCACGCGGGCCTGGCAGTCCTCCCCGCGTGCGAGCCGCGCCGCGAGCTCGCTCCGACGCATCTGAAGGATCGCGGCAGCGTCCAGGGCCTCCTGCCGACGCATCTCCGGGATCCGGTTGCGCGGCCCGAGACCGACCCCGACCTTCTCGACCATCGATCCTTGGACTCCCCGAAATGCTCGCTCCATGCCACCGTAGCCGCCCTCGACGGAGGCCGCGGGAGAACGCGAAGAACCGCCCCGGCGCACGAGGCGCGCCGGGGCGGTTCGGCTGGCGGAGGCGGCGGGATTTGAACCCGCGAGAGGGGTTTGCCCTCAACCCGCTTAGCAGGCGGGCGCCATAGACCGGACTAGGCGACGCCTCCCCGACAGCCCGGACAGGCTACAAGGCCCCGGCGCGGACGACCAATCAGGGTGCTCACAGCGGGCGCAGGCCCTGGCCGTCCTGGAGATGGCGTTGCAGGTCACGCACGAACTCCTCCCGGTCCGCCGCCAGGGCGTGGACGGGGATCGTGGTGGTGCGGCCCCCGCTGAGCCTCAGCTCCACCACCGGGACGCCGCCGGGCGACGCGGTCACCGCCTCCTCGACCTCCCGCCAACCGGCGGCGGTGACCCCCGCACCGCGGACCAGCCGCACCCGGTAGCCCTCGGGGCCGAGCTGGACCACGGCGACGCGCTGTGAGATCAGGACGGCGGCGGCCAGGGTGGCCGCGGCCCCGACCACGGCGACGACCAGCAGGATCACGCCCGGCAGCCGGAGGACGGCGACCAGCACCGTCACCACCACGAGCACGACGGCGAGGGCGACCAGCAAGGCCCCCACGAACCGGGCAGCGAAGGCCGGCGCGAGCCGATAGTCGGACACCTGGGGGGCAGCGGACCCGTCAACCATGGGTTGATTGAACAAGACACCGGATTCGGACCCCGCAGCGGGTTGTGGTCTCGCCCGGTCGGGGTGACACTCGAAGTCCCCCCACCGCTCCGGGCCGCCGGGAGGTTCCGATGACCATCACCACGACCGGGATGTCAGTCGCACTGCAGGGTCTGCGCCAGGCTCTCTACTCCCTGAGCGAGCCCGGGGTCTCCCTGGGCAGCTGGCGGTGGTCGGTCCGCCAGCAGATGGCGGGGGTCCGCGACGCCCTCCTCGCCGAGGCCGAGTACGCCGACGAGGGCTGGCTGGCCGCCCGCACGGGCAGCGTGCTCCGCGAGCGCACGGCGCTGCTCGGCCGGCTCAGCGCGCTCGGCACCCCGGTGCTCGAGAGCGACGACGTCGACGCGGTGTGCACCGAGCTGGACCGGCTGCTGGTCGACCTCGGCCGGCACGCCCAGCGGTTGCACGACCTGGCCTACGACGAGGTCGAACTGGAGCTCGGCGGCTCGGAGTAGCCACCGGCTCCACGACCCCACGCCCCTACACTCGTCGGGTGCCCGGGCTCGCCCGGACACGGAGGGGTGCCGGAGTGGCCGATCGGAACCGCCTTGAAAGCGGTCGTAGGGAGACCTACCGCGGGTTCGAATCCCGCCCCCTCTGCCCTTGTGCTCGGGTCGTGTGCCTGAGCACGCGCCATGGAGCGTTCTGAGGCACACGACCCGACCGTGCGCCGCTGCGGGCGCTCAGGAGCGCACGATCTCCACGAGCACGTCGCCCTCCTGGACCACGTCGCCCGGGGCGACCTTGACCGCCCGCACGGTGCCGGACGCCTCGAGCAGTACCGGGATCTCCATCTTCATCGACTCCAGCAGCACGACGGTGTCCCCCGCCTCGACCGGGTCACCGGGAGCCACGGCGACGCTCAACACGTTGGCCACCATCTCCGCCACGACCTCGGTCACCTGCTCACGCGCCATGCTGGTGAACCTAGTCGTTACTCGCCCGTACCCTCACAGCAGCGCCCGGGTCCGGCTCGGCTCGGGGCGCAGGGCGCTCGCCTCCTCGGCCCGCCGGCCGCGACGTCCCCGACCGCCGCGCGGTCCGGTGATGGCCAGGTCGAGGCGGATCACGACGAAGCCGATCAGCAGGCCGACGACCACGCCGTACGCCGCCGACAGCCCGCTCTCCAGGAGGGTGATCCGCGGGTTGACCAGCGCCACCGCCACCGGGAGCGTGGCCGCCACGCCGAACGCGCAGACCCACCAGCCCTGCCGCCGCCGCGCCCGCATGTGGGTGCCCCAGGCGAGCGCGGGGACGCCCAGCAGCACCTCGAGGGGACGCGGGAAGGCACCGAGGTGCTCTCGGCTCCAGTCGACGACGTCGAGCAGGCTGTCGACCAGGCCCGGGGTGCCGTAGCGGCGCAGCAGCTCGGCGTACGCCAGCGTCACCGCGAGCAGGAGGCTGCCCATCAGCACCGTCACCACGCCGCGGCGGCCCAGCCCGTGCAGGCCGGCGCCGAGGCGGTAGACCAGCACGAGGGCCCCGAAGAAGGACAGCGCGAGAGCGGCGTACTCGAAGCGCTCGACGGTGACGACCGGCTCGAACCCGACGGTCGCCAGCGCACCGATCGCGGCCACGAGCACGGCGAGCACCACCTCGCGCACCACGTGCACGAACCGGACCGCCGGCACCGTCGCCATCACGGCCAGCACCGACGACACCGCGCAGGTCAGCACGGCGGCACCGGTGCGCAGCGAGTCGTCGTCACTGACCACCACGACCACCCCGAGCACCAGGGCCAGCAGCCCGACCACGACCGGACGGCCGCCGGTGCGCGCCGCGAGCGCCCAGGAGTACGCCGTCACCACGGCGACCGACCCGTAGCCGCAGAGCCATCCGGGGCCGACCTCGGCCAGGCAGGAGACGAGTGCCCCCAGTCCCGCAAGCACCACCAGCACCCACAGGACGACCGGCACCCACGAGCTGGCGACCCGCTCGGCACGGGTGCGCAGCGCGGCCGCGGCGCGCGCCCGGCGCGATGGCGGCCGCTCGGCTCGACGACGCGGGGTGGACCTGGACACGAGAGGTGAGGTTACAGACGCCGGTTGGCCAGGGACGGGTTGGTCCGGCGGGCCGCGGCGAGCGCCTCGAGATCGACCGTCGCGGTCACGACCGCAGCCTCGTCGCCGGCCTCGACCAGCACGTCCCCGAGCGGGTCGACGACCATCGAGTGCCCCGTGTAGCGCGGTCCGGGCTGGCCCACGGCGGCCACGAACACGGTGTTCTCGATGGCGCGGGCGCGCACCAGGGTGCGCCAGTGGTCGACCTTCCGCGGCCCGGCCACCCAGGCGGACGGCACGACGAGCAGCTGCGCCCCGGCGTCGACCAGGGTCCGCGCCAGCTCGGGGAAGCGCAGGTCGTAGCAGGTCATCAGCCCCACCCGGAACCCGCCGACCTCGACCACCACCGCCGGGCCGGTCGGCCCCGCGGTGAGCCGGTCGGACTCGCGGTAGCCGAAGGAGTCGTAGAGGTGGACCTTGCGGTACGACGCCTCCGCGGCACCGCGCAGCACCAGGGTGTTGAACGGCCGCGTGGGATCCTCCCCCGCCTCGAACAGGCCGGCGACGACCGTGGTCCCGCGGTCGGCGGCCACCCGCGCCACCTCGGTCGCGAACGGCCCGTCGAGGGACTCGGCGTACGCGCTCACGTCGGAGCCCGCGTCCCCGAAGTCGCGGGCGAACGCCTCGGGGAAGACCACGAGGTCGGACCCGGCCGGGGTCAGCTCGCCCAACAGCCGGCGGTTCGCCTCGGGCTCGAGGCCGGAGGCGTGCTGGACGAGGGTGATCCGGAGGCGCGGAGCCGGGGTGACAGGGGGCACGCCCCCCAGGGTGCCACCGGTGGAAGACTGATCGCATGGACCTCCCCCCGGGCACCACGGGCTTCTGCGCGGTCGTCCTCGCCGGGGGCCGCGCCGCGCGCCTGGACGGCGCGGACAAGGCGTCGGTCGAGTACCTCGGCCGGACCCTGCTCGAGCACGCGATCGAGGCGCTCCTGGACGCCTCGGAGGTGGTGGTCGTCGGCGACCCGGTGCCGACCACCCGGCCGGTCACCTTCACCCGGGAGAGCCCGCGGTACGGCGGCCCGGTCGCGGGACTGCTCACCGGCCGCGACGCCCTGGTCCGCACGCCGCGCACGCTCGGCGTGCTCGCCGTGGACATGCCCCGCGTGACCTCGTGGACGTTCCGCCGACTGCACGAGGCGGCGATCGGGCACGACGGGGCGTTCCTCACCGACCAGGACGGGCACCGGCAGCCCGCCGGGGTCCTGGACCCGGCCGGTCTCGACCGGGTCCGCCCCGACCACGAGGGCCAGCACGGCATGGCCCTGCGCCGGCTGCTGGGCGAGCTGGACCTCGTCGACGTGCCGCCCGAGGGCGACGAGGGACGCGACGTCGACACCTGGACCGACCTGCGTGACCTGGGCCGTGACCCGGACCGTGACCCGGGCCGTGACCTGGGGGGCGACCTGTGACGCTGCCGACGAGGGGTTGCGGGCCGGGCGGGTTACCGGAAATCTGGGCCCTGTGAACCTCCACGACTGGATCGACGAGCTGAGCGACGTGCTCGATGTGGACACCGAGCTGGACGAGGCGCTCGTGCTCGACCTGGCCCGCGCCGCCGCCCACAACGTCGCGCGGCCGGCAGCGCCGATCACGACGTTCCTCCTCGGGTTCGCCGCCGGGTCGCAGGACGCCGACCCCGACGCCGTGGAGGCCCTCGCGGCGAAGGCGCAGGCCCTCGCCGACGGATGGGACCGTCCGGCGAACGCTCCCGACCCCGACGACATCAACGACCCGGTCCCCGACGACAGCGTCGTGGACCACACCGGCGACGTCTTCGAGGACGAGAACGCCGGGGCCGACGAGGAGGAGTGACCTCGGGGTCCCGCGCGCCGGCTCCTAGGCTGGCCGCATGCGTGCCGTGATCGCCACCGGGGCCGGGGGCCCCGACGTCTTGTCCGTCGCCGAGCTCCCCGACCCCGAG
The DNA here is from genome assembly GCF_000015265.1 of Nocardioides sp. JS614. Classification (NCBI taxonomy): domain Bacteria; kingdom Bacillati; phylum Actinomycetota; class Actinomycetes; order Propionibacteriales; family Nocardioidaceae; genus Nocardioides; species Nocardioides sp. JS614. Next base: position 193,146 of record NC_008699.1, on the reverse strand, counting down.
CCCGGTCCCGGCGAGGTCCTGCTCGCGGTCGCGGCCGCGGGCCTCAACCGGGCCGACCTGCTGCAGCGGCAGGGCTTCTACCCGCCACCGCCCGGCGCGTCCGACGTGATCGGCATGGAGTGCAGTGGCACGGTCGCCGCGCTCGGCGAGGGCGTCGAGGGGTGGGCGGTCGGCGACCCGGCGTGCGCCCTGCTCGCCGGGGGCGGGTACGCCGAGCTGGTCGCCGTACCGTCCGGGCAGCTGATGCCGGTGCCCGACGGCGTCGACCTGGTGACCGCCGCCGCGCTGCCCGAGGTGGCCTGCACGGTGTGGTCGAACGTGTTCATGCTCGGCGGCCTCAAGCCCGGCGAGGCGTTCTTGGTGCACGGCGGCGCCGGCGGCATCGGGACGTTCGCGATCCAGCTCGCGCACCAGCTCGGCGCGCAGGTCCTCACGACGGCCGGCACCGCCGAGAAGCGCGCCGCGTGCGCGGCCCTCGGTGCCGACGTCACGATCGACTACCGCGACCAGGACTTCGTCGAAGTGGCTCGGGCCGCGACCGAGGGGCGGGGCGTGGACCTGGTCCTCGACAACATGGGCGCGAAGTACCTCGACCGCAACCTGGACGCCCTGGCCACCGAGGGCCGGCTGGTGATCATCGGGATGCAGGGCGGCACCCGGGCCGAGCTCGACATCAACAAGCTGCTGCGCAAGCGCGGGGCGATCATCGCCACCACCCTGCGGGCCCGCCCCACCGAGGAGAAGTCGGCGATCTGCGCCTCCGTCGTCGAGCACGTGTGGCCGCTGGTGGCCGAGGGTCTCGTCCGGCCGGTCGTGCACGGCACCATGCCGTTGGCCGAGGCCGGCGCCGCCCACGCGCTGATGGAGTCCGGCGAGCACAGCGGGAAGATCCTGCTCACCGTCTGAATGCGCGGCTCGGGCGGATACGGTGGACCCCATGAACGAGCAGCCCGGACAGGACGAGCAGGAGCAGCAGGTCGTGATCATCGGCCCCGACGGCCACCCGATGGGATCGGTCCCGGCGTCCGCGCTCGAGCCCGGCGAGAGCGGGGACGAGGACGACGAGCGGGCGATCACCGACCTGGTCGAGCAGCCGGCGAAGGTGATGCGGATCGGCAGCATGATCCGCCAGCTGCTCGAGGAGGTGAAGGCCGCGCCCCTCGACGAGGCGAGCCGCAACCGGCTCAAGGAGATCCACCAGGCCTCGATCAAGGAGCTCGAGGCCGGGCTCGCGCCGGAGCTGGTGGAGGAGCTGGACCGGCTGACGCTGCCGTTCACCGAGGACACCGTCCCCTCCGACGGGGAGCTGCGGATCGCACAGGCCCAGCTGGTCGGCTGGCTCGAGGGCCTCTTCCACGGCATCCAGACCGCGATCTACGCCCAGCAGATGGCCGCCCGCGCCCAGTTCGAGCAGATCCGGAAGGCGCTGCCGCAGGCCATGAACCCCGGCGCCGGTCAGCCCCGGCCCGACGGCGAGGCGCCGCGCCCGGGCGACTCCGGGGGCATGTACCTGTAGGGGTCCGAGCCCGACCGGCCGGCGGGTCTGCGCGGGACGTCATCCGGACGGAGCCAGCGGTGACACCCTCCGGACGACCTTCCGGAGACCTCCTAGCTAGGCCCGGCGGCGGCTCAGGCCGGCGACGAGCAGCAGGCCCAGCAGGCCGGCGATGACGAGGGCCGCGCCGGGCGCGGCGACCCGCTCGAAGCTGGTGGGCTGCTCGCCGACCAGCGTGAAGGTCGCCTCGGGCGGCGTCGGCGGCGTCGCGGGGTGACCCTCGCCGAGCAGCCGCTCCACGCGACGCAGCAGGGTGGCGGCCGCGGGCGCGGTCCCGGCGGTGCTCGTGGTCTCGAGGTCGGCACCCTGGGTGAAGAAGACGTAGTCGGTGCCGGTGCGCAGGTCCGGCAGCCCACAGGCCCGCGCCCGGGCCGGGGTCGTGACGGTGGCCTCGGTGCCGTCGAGGTCGCCCTTGTAGACCCGGTCGACGGTGACCGTGTAGACGATCGTGCGGCCCTGCCGGGCCCGGTCCTCGACGGCGCCGGTGAAGACGTCGTCGGCCTGCATCGTCAGCTGATCCAGACCGGTCCGAGACGCCGGGCAGGCGAGGGCGGGGGCCGCCATGGCGCCGGTCGCGACGACACCGCCGCCGGCGAGCAGCAGGGCGGCCAGCAGGAGCCGGGGCAGGCGGGTCACAGACCCAGGAACGGGCACGGGCACGGCGTCCATCTCAACAGATCACAGGTCGAACACACCAGCCAGGACCCGGGCCACGCCGTCCTCGTCGTGTCCCGGCGCGACGTGGTCGGCCGCCGCAGTGACCGTCGGGTGGGCGTCGGCCATCGCGTAGGAGCTGCCGGCCCACGCGAGCATCGGCAGGTCGTTCGGCATGTCGCCGAAGGCGATCACCTCCTCCGCCTCGACCCCGAGATCGGCGCACAGCAGCGCGAGGGTGGAGGCCTTGGTCACCCCCGGCGCGCTGATCTCGAGCAGCGCGCTCGCGGAGGACCAGGTGATCACCAGCCGGCCGCCGAGCGCCTCCTCGGCGAGGTCCCAGAACTCCTGCGGCCCGAGCTCCTCGTGCCGGGCGAGCAGCTTGACCGCCGGGCGGTCGAACAGCTCGGTGAGCGGGCCCCGCCGGGCGTCCTCGGGCAGCGGGTGCCGCTCGAGGAACTCCGGCTCGAGGCCGATCCCGTCGACGGTCTCGACGGCGAACGTCGTACCGGGCAGCGCGGCGCGCAGCAGCTCGGACGCCTCGAGCCCGAGCGCCGGGTCGATCGGGCGGAGCAGGTGCACGTCGTGGCGGCCGACGTCCCAGACGAGCGCGCCGTTCGCGACGACCGCGAGGCCGTGCTCGCCGACGTGGTCGAAGACCTCCTCGGCCCAGCGCAGGGGGCGGCCGGTCACGAAGACCACGATCGCGCCGGCGGCCTCGACGGCCGTGAGCACCTCGCGGGTGTACGGCGAGACCGTGCCGTCGGAGCGGACCAGGGTGCCGTCGAGGTCGGTGGCGACCAGGCGCGGGCGGGTCACGACGCCGGCAGCGGCCGGGCCATGACCAGCTCGCCGTCCTCGTTGCTGCCGCGCAGCTCGGTGAACCCGCACTTCGCGAGCACCCGGACGCTGGCCGTGTTCGCCGGATCCACGCTCGCGCGCACCCGGACGCCGGCCCGGTCGGTCTCGGCGAGGAGCGCCCGCAGCGCCTCGGTCGCGAACCCCCAACCGCGGGCCTCCGCCACGAGGCCGTAGCCGACCTCGACCTCGGGCACCCCGTCGGCGGCGGCCTGGGGCGGCCCGAAGAAGCCGATCGAGCCCAGGGCGGTCACCCCGCGCACGACGTGCCGGGGCGCCCACGGGTCGCCGGACCGGTAGATCGTGGCCGCATCGCGGTCGTCGGGCCGCGGGTAGTCGCGGTGCCAACCCTCCCGGTGCCGGCCGGCCCGGATGTCGGCGGCGTCCTGCGGCGTCCACAGCGGCAGCCGGAGCCGCTCGCTGGTGACCACCTCAGGAGGACCGTCGGGCAGCATCAGGCGCGCCCGTCCCCGAACCACCGGTCCAGCTCGGTCGCCACGCCGTCCTCGTAGACGCTGCCGGTGACGGCGTCGGCCTTCGCCAGGACCTCCTCGATCGCCTGGCCCATCGCGACCCCGCGGTGCGCCCACTCGAACATCTCGACGTCGTTGCGGCCGTCGCCGAGCGCAAGGGTGTCGTCGGAGGAGATGCCGAGCTGCTTGGCGACGTACTCGAGCCCGGAGGCCTTCGAGACGCCGACGGGGGCGAGGTCGAGCCAGGCGGTCCAGCCGACGACGTAGTTGGTGCCCTGCAGCCCCAGCTCCTCGGCGAGCGCGACGAACTCGTCGGCGGTGGACTCCGGGTCGCGGATGATCACCCGGCTGACCTCGACCGCGAGCAGCTCGTCGATCTCGGTGACGATCATGTCGCCGGACAGCTCGCCGTCCGGGAAGTGCGAGTTGACCCGGTAGCCGACGCCGCGCTCCTCGACCGCCACGAGCGCGGTCGGGTGCCGGTCGAGGATCGCCTCCACGGCCGGCCGCGCGTCGAAGGTCTCCTCGTGGACCACGTCGAGCGGCGGGTAGCGGAACACCACGGCACCGTTGGACGCCACGATCCAGAGCCGGTCGCGGCCCGGACCGTGCAGCTCGAGCAGGTCCGCCACGTTGGTCATGCCGTGCGGGGACCGGCCGCTGGCCAGCACCACGTGGGCACCGGCGGCCAGGACGCGGTGCACCGACTCCTTGACCGTGGGTGAGATCTCCTCGCGGGTGGTGCCCGACCCCTCCACCCACTTCAGGATCGTGCCGTCGATGTCGAGGGCGACGAGCCGGGGCCGCCAGCCGCTCACGGGTCCGCTCACGTGGTGACCGGCTCCAGGACCTCGCGGCCCAGCCAGGGCTGGAGCGCCTTCGGCACCCGGACCGAGCCGTCGGCCTGCTGGTGGGTCTCGAGCACCGCCACGATCGTGCGGGTGATCGCGCACAGGGTGCCGTTGAGGGTCGAGATCGGCCTGATCTCCGACCCGAACCGGCCGCGGGTGTCGAGGCGGCGGGTCTGGAACTCGGTGCAGTTCGACGTCGAGGTGAGCTCGCGGTAGCGGCCCTGGGTGGGGATCCAGGCCTCGCAGTCGAACTTCCGCTGCGCGGACAGGCCCAAGTCACCGGCGGCGACGTCGATCACCCGGTAGGCGAGCTCGAGCTTCTCGAGGAACTCCTTCTCCCACGCCAGCAGCCGCTGGTGCTCGGCGTACGACTCCTCGGTCGTGGTGTAGACGAACATCTCGACCTTGTCGAACCAGTGCACCCGGATGATGCCCTTGGTGTCCTTGCCGTGCGAGCCGGCCTCCTTGCGGAAGCACGGGCTGAACGCGGCGTAGCGCAGCGGCAGCGCGCCGCCGTCGAGGATCTCGTCGGAGTGGTACGCCGCCATCGGGACCTCGGACGTCCCGACGAGGTACATGTCCTGGCCCTCGATCCGGTAGACGTCGTCGGCCGCCTGGCCGAGGAACCCGGTGCCGTCCATCGCGCGCGGCTTGACCATCGAGGGGGCGATGACCGGGGTGAAGCCGGACTCGCGGGCCTGCTGCATGGCCAGGTTGACCAGCGCCAGCTCGAGCTCGGCCCCGGCGCCGGTGAGGAAGTAGAACCGCGACCCGGACACCTTGGCGCCCCGGTCGAGGTCGATCGCGCCGAGCATCCGGCCCAGCTCGATGTGGTCGCGCGGCTCGAAGCCGTCGGCCGCGAAGTCGCGGGGGGTGCCGATCTCCTCGAGCACGACGTAGTCGTCCTCGCCGCCGGCGGGCGCCTCGTCGGCCGCGAGGTTCGGGATGCTCATCAGGGCCGCCTGCCAGGCCTCCTCGGCCACGGCCTGGGCCGCCTCGGCCTGCTTGACCTCGGCAGCGAGGGTCTTGGTCTGCGCCAGCAGCGCCTGCTTCTCCTCACCCTGGGCCTGCGGGATCAGCTTGCCGAGCTGCTTCTGCTCGGCCCGCTTGGCCTCGAACGCGGCGATCGCCCGGCGACGCTCGCCGTCCGCGGACAGCGCGTGGTCCACGACCTCGTCGGACAGACCGCGCTTGACCTGGGCGGCGCGCACGCGGTCGGGCTCGTCCCGGAGGACACGGGGATCGATCATCTCGGGGTCCCCGCGGAGTCGGGAGCGCAACGAGCGACTTCGTGGGGTGAGGTCATGTCGACAAGGCTATCCGGGCCCCGCAGGACGAGTCGCACCGATTCCTCAGCCGGCGCCCGGCATGGAAAACTCAGGCCCGTGCTCGACCGCCCCCGCGCCACCCTGCTCACCTGGACGGCGGCGCTCCTCGTCATGTTCGTCCTGGTCACCATCGCCGTGCAGACCGGCTGGGGACCGGTGACCTCGATCGACAACCGGGGCCAGGGCGCCGAGACCTGGGCCGTCGACGAGCGCTGGCTGCGCCTGCCGCTGCGCTGGATCGAGGTCGGCTTCGGCGCCATCGGCACCTGGGTGATCGTCGGCGTGCTCGCCGTGCTGCTGTTCGTGCGGCAGCACCGACGCGCCGCGGTGTACGCCGTCGGCGTGGTGGCGGTCACCAAGATCGCCACCACGATCCTCAAGGCCGTGTTCGGGCGGCACCGTCCCGACTGGCAGAACCCCGAGCACCTGCTGGACAGCAACGCCTACCCCAGCGGTCACTCCTCGACGATCGTCGCGCTCGTCGGGGTCGCCGCGGTGCTGGTGATGATGCTGGTCCGGCGGCGCAGCGCCCGGCACACGGCGTACGCCCTCCTCGCCGTGCTGGCGGTCGTGGTGGGCCTCGACCGGGTGCTGCTCGGTCGGCACTTCCCGAGCGACGTGGTCGGCGGGGCCCTCCTCGGCGCGATCGTCGTCCTGCTCGGGATCGTCGTCCAGAACCCGCTCCCCCGTAGCCATGCCGCCAGCGTCGAGCCGCTGCCCGAGGTCTTCGGGTCCGAGCACCGGCTGACGGTGATCCTCAACCCGGTCAAGGTGGAGGACGTCGGCCAGTTCGAGGCGCTGGTCACCGCGATGGCCGCCGAGGCCGGCTGGTCCGCACCGACCTGGCACTACACGACCGTCGAGGACCCCGGCACCGGGATGGCCGAGGCCGCCGCGGTCGCCGGCACCGACCTGGTACTCGTGTGCGGCGGCGACGGCACCGTGCGCGAGGTCTGCGCGGAGCTGGCCGGCACCGGGATCCCGGTCGGGATCATCCCGGCGGGCACCGGCAACCTGCTGGCCCGCAACCTCGACATCCCGCTCTACCTGCGGGCGGCGATCGACGTCGCCCTCACCGGTCAGGACCGCGCGATCGACCTGGTGGAGGTCTCCGGCGACGGCTTCGAGGACACCCACTTCATGGTGATGGCCGGGATGGGCTTCGACGCCGCGATCATGGAGGGCGTCAACGAGGACATCAAGAAGCGGGTCGGCTGGCTGGCCTACGTGCTCTCCGCGCTCAAGTCGCTGATGTTCCCCGCCGTCCGGGTCGAGGTCTCGGTCGACGGCGGCGAGTTCACCAGGCACCGGGCCCGCACGATCGTGGTCGGGAACGTCGGCTTCCTCCAGGCCGGGATGCCGCTGCTGCCGGACGCCGCGATCGACGACGGCGTCCTCGACGTGGTGATGCTGCACCCGCGGCGGTTCCTGTCGTGGATCCCGCTGGCCTACCGGGTGCTGGCCCGGCGCCCGCGCACCGACGAGCTCGTGAACCGGATGACCGGGCACACCGTCGTCGTCCGCGCCTCCACCGACACCCCCCGCCAGCTCGACGGCGACTCGATCGGCCCCGGCCGCGAGCTCCGGATGACCTGTGTCCACGGCCGGCTGCTGGTCCGAGTGCCCCGCTAGCCGCGGCTGGCGTGTCGGGGTGATCACCCGACGATGTGGTTTCGGTGGGCGCACAGGCTGCGGGCCGCCGCCCCGGGACGCATCGTGCTGCTTCAGTGCCTAGCGGGGGGTGAGGAGGATGACGGGGAGCTCCCGGCCGGTGCGCTCGGCGTACTTCGCGTAGTTCGGCCAGGTGCCGGTCATCACCGCCCAGGCCTCGTCACGGTCCGGGCCGGTCAGCAGGAGGGCGTCGGCGGCGACGGTGTGGCCCCGGAAGGTGACCAGCGGCTCGTCGGCGCCCAGCACGTTGGCGACCCAGGCGGGAGGGGTGGGCGCGCCCCAGTTGGAGCCCGCCACCAGCCAGCCGTCGCCGTGCGGGACGCACAGCAGCGGCGTCGAGCGCAGTACGCCGGTGCGCCGGCCCGGGACCTGGAGCAGCAGCTCGGGCAGACCCGCGAAGGTCAGGAGGTCCACCCGGCCGCGGCTGAGCCGCTGGGTCGTCAGGTCGAGGGTGACGATCACCCGGGCGAACCGGGGCAGCCACGGTTGGGCACCCAGCCGCAGGGCCAGCCAGCGCAGCGGGTTCATGGCCGGAGCATAGGCGTCACTCAGCCGCGAGGGCGGGCGTTCGCGACGGCCTCCAGCTCCTCGGGCGAGAGCTGCTGGTCGCAGCGCCATCCGCGGATGCCCTTGGCGTAGGTGCGGGCGTCGCTCCGGCCGTGGATCGAGGTGAGCACGACGCCATCGCCGCCGTCGTCGAGGAGCGCCAGCGACCACGAGAGGTGTCCACCCATGTCTCCGAAGGCGTCGTAGCGCACCACCGCGAGGTGGCGCAGCGCGGCCGCCGCCTCGGCCCGCAGCGCCGCGACCTCCTGGCGCAGGCCGTGCACGTCCTCGGGGAGGGCGTCGGCCCCATCACCACGGCCGGGCGCGGTCCGGCGCAGGGTGACCAGGCCGACGACGACGGCGACCAGCAGCGCGAGGATGGCGACGAGCACGGCCAGGATCTCCACGGCCCCGAGACTATGTCGCGCCACCGCCGATGACGGGGCTCCGGACCCGGCCTGGCGTGCCGCGCGGGCGGATCCGACCGGCGGACGCCCGGGCCGGGCAGCCGGTCACTGCGTGGGACGATGAGCACCGTGACCCGACGCATCGCCTACCAGGGGGAGCCCGGCTCCAACTCCCACCAGGTCTGCAAGCAGCACTACCCCGACTGGGAGGCGGTGCCCTGCGCGTCGTTCGAGGACGTCTTCGCGGCCGTCGAGGGCGGTCCGGGAGTGGCGCCGGCCGCGGACCTCGCGATGATCCCGATCGACAACTCGATCGCCGGCCGGGTCGCCGACATCCATCACTTCCTTCCCGGCTCGCGGCTGCACATCATCGCCGAGCACTTCCTGCGGATCCGCTTCCACCTGCTCGGGGTGCCCGGCTCCTCGCTGGACACGATCACGACCGTGCACAGCCACGTGCACGCCCTCGGCCAGTGCCGCAAGGTGATCCGCGAGCACGGCCTGAAGCCGGTGATCGCGGGCGACACCGCCGGCGCGGCGCGCGAGGTCGCCGAGCTGGGCGACCCGACGCTGGCGGCGATCTCCCCGCCGCTGGCCGCGGAGATCTACGGCCTGGATGTGCTGGAGGAGGACGTCGAGGACGAGGAGCACAACACCACCCGGTTCGTCGTGCTCTCCCCCGACCTGGTGCAGGCGCCGTCGGGCAACGGCCCGGTGGTCACCAGCTTCATCTTCAACGTCCGCAACCTCCCGGCGGCGCTCTACAAGGCCCTCGGCGGGTTCGCGACCAACGGGGTGAACATGACCAAGCTGGAGAGCTACATGGTCGGCGGGGAGTTCGCCGCGACCCAGTTCCTCGCCGAGGTCGACGGGCACCCCGACGACATCGGGGTGAAGCGCGCCCTGGAGGAGCTGGCGTTCTTCACCACCGACATCAAGGTCCTCGGCGTCTACCCCGCCGACCCCTTCCGCGCCGAGGTGTCCTCGCCCTGAGCCCGACGCTCCTCCCTGGTCGGGCAACTCCTGCGCTCATCGGGTGGGGTGCCCGGCCAACCGTTCCGGTTTCCCCGGTTAACCGGGGATGTTGGAACTGTTGGCCCGAAGTTTCGGCCGATAAGTTCCGGTTTCCCCGGTTAACCGGGGAAACCGACCACGGCCCGGAGCGCCCACAGGGGAACGAGTAGGTTCGCCCTCGTGGATCAGCCCGTCGAACCCCGCACGACCGACCTCGGCTTCGCGCGCGTCGACGTCGACCGCGCCCACCGCACGGGCGACCCGGAGGTCGTCTACGGGTCCGGCAAGACACCGGACCAGGTGGTGGCGATCCTGCGCGCCCTGCACGACAAGCACCCCGAGCGCGCCGTGCTGGCCACCCGGGTCGCGGCCGACGCCCTGGACGTGGTCGCCCGGGCGCTGCCCGGCGCGACCGTCGACCGGGTCGCGCGCGCCGTCACGGTCGGGCCGATGCCCGAGACCCGCGGCACGGTCGCCGTGGTGAGCGCCGGCACCTCGGACGCCCCGGTCGCGGCCGAGGCCGCGCTGACCGTGCGGGTGCACGGCTCCGCCGTCGACCAGATCAGCGACGTCGGCGTCGCCGGGCTGCACCGGCTGCTCGGCGTGCGGGAGCGCCTGGACGCCGCGGACTGCCTGGTCGTCGTCGCCGGCATGGAGGGCGCCCTGCCGTCCGTGGTGGGCGGGCTGACCGGCGTACCGCTCGTGGCGGTGCCGACCAGCGTCGGCTACGGCGCCTCGCTCGGCGGCGTCGCCGCGCTGCTCGCGATGCTCAACTCCTGCGCGCCCGGCATCGCGGTCGTCAACATCGACAACGGGTACGGCGCCGGCGTGCACGCGGCCCGCGTCGCCCGCCGGAGCGCCCGGTGACGACGGCCTGGGTCGACGCCTCCGCCGGGGCGAGCGGCGACATGCTGCTCGGGGCCCTGGTCGGCGCCGGGGTGCCGGTCGCGGTCCTCCAGGCCGCGGTCGACGCCGTCGCCCCCGAGCCGGTGACGTTGCGGGTCGAGCACGTCCGCCGGGGCGGGCTGGCCGCGACCCGCTGCCACGTGGAGGTGACCGACACCGCGCGGCACCGAACCTGGCGTGACGTGCGCACGCTGCTCGCCGCCGCCGACCTGGCCGACGACGTCCGCGGCCTGGCGCTGCGGGTCTTCGAGCGGCTCGCGACCGCCGAGGCGACCGTGCACGGCACCAGCCCCGACGACGTGCACTTCCACGAGGTCGGGGCCCTGGACGCGATCGCGGACGTCACCGGGGTCGTCGCCGGCTTCGTCCACCTGGGCGCCACCGCCGTGACCGTGTCCCCGGTCGCGGTCGGGTCCGGCTCGGTGTCGACCGCCCACGGCCTGCTGCCGGTGCCGCCGCCCGCCGTGGCCGAGCTCCTGCGCGGGGTCCCGTCGTACGCCGGTGCCGCGACCATGGAGACGTGCACCCCGACCGGGGCGGCCCTGCTGACGACGCTGGCGACGGCGTACGGCCCGCAGCCGGCGATGTCGGTCGACACCATCGGCGTGGGTGCCGGCGGGCGCGATCCCGAGGGCCACCCCAACGTGCTGCGCCTGTTCGTCGGCGTCCCCGCAGACGCCGGCGGCGGCCCGCTGCTGCTGGAGTGCAACGTCGACGACCTCGACCCCCGGGTCTGGCCCGCGGTCATCGCGGCGCTGCTCGAGGCGGGTGCCTCGGACGCGTGGCTGACGCCGATCCTGATGAAGAAGGGCCGGCCGGCGCACACGCTGAGCGCCCTGGTCGACGCCGGTCGGGCGGCCGGCGTGCGGGCCGCGATCTTCCGGCAGACCTCGACGATCGGGCTGCGCGAGCAGCCGCTGACCAAGCACGCGCTGGAGCGTGAGATCGTCGCCGTCGACGTCGACGGGCAGCGGATCGCGGTCAAGCTGGCCCGCCATGACGGGGCCGTCGTCAACGCCCAGCCGGAGTACGACGACGTGGCGCGCGCGGCGGCCGACCTGGATCGCCCGGTCGCCGACGTCCTCGCCGAGGCCGTCGCCCGCGGCCGCGCCTTCCTCACCCCTGGAGACAAGATCTGATGGACCCGGTCGTCATCGGCCTCACCTTCCTCGCCATCTTCGTGGTCGAGCTGCCCGACAAGACGTTCCTCGCGACGCTGGTGCTGGCCACCCGGTACCGCCCGATCCTGGTCTGGCTCGGCGTCGGCCTCGCCTTCGCCGTCCAGACGACGGTGGCGGTGCTGCTCGGCCATGCGGTGTCGTTCCTGCCCGACGACGCGGTCCGTGCCGGGGCGGCCCTGATGTTCCTGGCCGGAGCGGTGATCCTGGTCCGAGAGGGCCGCGGGCACCAGCAGGCCGCCGCCGAGGACACCCCGGCACCCACGCGCGACAGGCACGGCCTGCAGGCGGTGGTCGCCAGCTTCCTGGTGCTCTTCGCCGCCGAGTGGGGCGACCTGTCCCAGCTGCTCACGATCTCCCTGGTCGCGAAGTACGAGCAGCCGTTCTCGGTGTACGCCGGGGCCCTCGGCGCGCTCCTGGTCGTCAGTGGCCTGGCCGTCCTGGCCGGGCGCCAGCTCCAGCGCTTCATATCCCTGCACGTGCTGCACTACGTCGGTGCGGCGGTCTGCCTGACCCTGGCGACCTTCACGGCTTACGACCTGCTGGCCTGAGGTAACTAGAGTCTGGGCCTAGAGTCTGGGCCATGGCTTCTCCGCACGGCGCCGACAGCGAGGTCGGCACGCTCCAGACGGTGATGCTGCACCGGCCCGGCAACGAGCTCAAGCGGCTGACCCCCCGCAACAACGACCGGCTGCTCTTCGACGGCATCCCGTGGGTCAGCCGGGCCCAGGAGGAGCACGACGCGTTCGCCGAGGCGCTGCGGGCGCGGGACGTGGAGGTGCTCTACCTCACCGACCTGTTGACCGAGACGTTCGCGAGCGACACCGCCCGCGAGCACGCGATCACGACGGCGCTCGCGGGCCTGCACCTCGGCGACACCATGCGCGGCTACCTCACCGGGTTCCTCCACGACGCCGCACCCGCGGAGCTGACCGGCTACCTCACCGCCGGGATCCGCAACGACGAGGTCCGCGGCGGCCGAGGCCTGGTCACCTCGCTGCTGGCCCGCGACGACTTCCTGATCGACCCGCTGCCCAACCTCCTGTTCACGCGCGACTCCTCGGTCTGGGTCCGGGACCGGGTCGCGGTCACCTCGCTGGCGATGCCCGCCCGCGCCCGGGAGACCCAGCTCACCGAGCTGATCTACACCGAGCACCCCCGGTTCCAGGGCACCCGCAAGATCCACGGTTGGCACCACGAGCACGTCGAGGGCGGCGACGTGCTGCTGCTCGCCCCCGGCGTGATCGCCGTCGGCGTCGGCGAGCGGACCACCCCCGCGGGCGCGGAGCGGTTCGCCCGCCAGGTCTTCCACGCGGACCTCGCGCACACGGTGCTCGCCGTACCGATCGCCCAGGAGCGCGCGACCATGCACCTCGACACCGTGTGCACGATGGTCGACGTCGACAAGATCGTGATGTACCCCAACATCGCCGACTCCCTGCAGGCGTACGCCGTCACCCTCGCCGAGCGCGCCGACGACGACCACGACCTGGTCCTCGCGGTCGCCGGACCCGAGCCGTTCCTGGTCGCGGCCGCCAAGGCGATGGGGATCGACACCCTCCACCAGATCGACACCGGCCTCGACCCGGTCACCGCCGAGCGCGAGCAGTGGGACGACGGCAACAACACCTTGGCGCTCGCGCCGCGCGTGGCGGTCGCCTACGAGCGCAACGACGAGACCAACGACCGCCTCGAGGAGGCCGGCATCGAGGTGGTCCGCATCGCCGGCTCCGAGCTCGGCTCGGGCCGTGGCGGCCCGCGCTGCATGAGCTGCCCGATCGCCCGCGAGCCGCTGCCCGCGGGCTGACCGCGGCTGGGGTGTCGACCCGCCAGCCGTTTACAGCGAGCCCGCGCTCGGGAAGGATCCGCCCCGGGGAGGACCAACCGCGAGAGGCGGAGACATGGCTGAGTCGTTCTACGACGCGTTCGCGCCCGAGGAGATCGCGCGCATCGCTGCGGCGGGCACCCGCGTCCACGTCCCGGAGGGCTGGTCGCCGATCTGGGAGAAGACGCCGGCCGACAAGGCGTACATCATCCTGGACGGCACGGTCTCGGTGCGCCACCGCGGCGAGGAGATCGCCCAGCTGGGTGCCGGCGAGATCGTCGGCGAGGCCGCGATCGTCAACCACTCGCTGCGCACGGCGTCGATCGTCGCCCTCACGCCGTTGGAGCTGATCCACTTCACCGACGAGGCGGTACGCCGGCTCTGCGCCGAGATGCCCGCCTTCAAGACCGCCCTCGAGGCCGTCGCGGTGGAACGGTTCGGCCGAAACTGACCGAGCAGCGTCCACCCGACCGGCCCGCGGCCCTGGCCGGGGCCGAGGAGACGGTGGAGGAGCTGCTCCTCGGGGCCCTCCCCCACCTGACCCGCGGCGAGGTCGCCGAGCGGGCCGGCCTCCCGATCGAGGTGGCCGAGCAGCTCTGGCGGCTGCTCGGGTTCGCGCGCACCGCGCCCGACGACCTCGCGTTCACCGAGGCCGACGTCGAGGCGCTGCGGCTGACCCGCGAGCTGATCGAACTGGGCATCCTCGGACCCGACTCGCAGGCGGCGCTCGTGCGCACCTGGGGCCGCAGCTACGCCCGGCTCGCCGAGTGGCAGACCAGCTTGCTCGCGGACATCGCCGTCGCCGACGCCGATCCGGGCCGCCGGCTCACGGAGCTCGCCGAGTCGGTGCTGCCGCGGGTGGAGGCGCTGCAGAGCTACGTGTGGCGGCGCCACCTGGCCAGCGCCACGGGCCGCGCCCTGGCCGCGGAGTCGGCCGCCGCTCCGGTCAGCCCGCTGGCGGTGTGCTTCGTCGACATCGTCGGCTACACCTCGCGCAGCAAGGCCCTCGACCAGGCCGAGCTGGTCGGCTGGCTCGAGCAGTTCGAGGACGCTGCGACAGGAGTCGTGGTCGACCACGGCGGCCGGATCATCAAGACGATCGGCGACGAGGTCCTGTTCGTCGCCGACCGGGCCGCCGACGCCGCGGAGGCCGCGCTGCGGCTCACCGCCCGGGGGTCGGACGAGGCCGACCCGTTCCCGGCGGTGCGGGCCGGCATCGCGTACGGCGACGTCGTCAGCCGGCTCGGCGACGTGTTCGGGCCGACCGTCAACGTCGCCGCCCGGCTCACCTCGCTCGCGCGGCCGGGCACCGTGCTGGTCGATGACGGCTGCTACGCGGCGCTCACCGGCCGCGCCGACGACAGCGACCAGGCCAGCGACCAGGCCAGCGACCAGGGCAGCGACGACAGCGGCGACGAGGGCAGCGCCGGAGCGGACCCCGTCGACGAGACCGGCACCGAGCGCGACGACGCCGGCGACGGGACCGGAAGCGATTCCGGGGACGAGGCCGGCGCTGGGGCGCCGTACACCTTCCGCAGGATGCGCCGGGCCTCGGTCAAGGGCTACTCCCGCCTGCAGCCCTGGGTGCTGCGCCGGCTCCCCTTGCCGACACGGGAGTGAGCCTGCACCAGGATGGCCTGGTGGAGAACGTGCTGCTCGCGACCTTCGAGCTCCTGCCCCAGGGCGAGGACGGCGGTGACCTGCTGCCCCGGGAGCTCGCCCGCCTCGGGATCGAGGCCCGGTGGGCGGTGTGGACCGATCCCGAGGTGGACTGGTCGCGCGCGGACGCCGTCGTCGTCCGCTCCACCTGGGACTACCACCGCCGGCTGCCCGAGTTCCTCGCGTGGGCCGACCGGGTGGCGGCGACGACGCGGCTGGTGAACGCTCCCGACGTGCTGCGCTGGAACGCGGACAAGCGCTATCTCCTGGATCTCGCCGACGCCGTGCCGGTGGTGCCCACCAGGGACGTGCCGCCCGACGGCCTGGTGGCCGGCCTCGCCGACGGGCTCGCCGAGCACGGGACGGTCGTGGTGAAGCCGCGCGTCGGCGCGTCCGGCGTCGGGGTCGTGGTGGCCGAGCGGAGCGACGACCTCCGGCTCGCCGGGTTGACCGCGGGACCCTGGCTGGTGCAGCCGCTCGTCACATCGGTCCGCACCGAGGGCGAGGCGTCGGTCTTCGTGTTCGCGGGGCGGGCGGTCTCCCAGCTGCGCAAGGTCGCGACGTCCGGCGACGTCCGGGTCCACGAGGAGTACGGCGGCACCACGACGCCGGTCCCCCTCGACGCCGAGGCGGCCGCGCTCGCCGAGCGCGCGGTCGCCGTCGCCGGCGAGCACTGCGGCCCCGCCCCGGCGTACGGCCGGGTCGACCTCCTGCACCATCACGGGCGGCTGGTCGTCAGCGAGGTCGAGCTGATCGAGCCGGGCCTCTACCTGGACCTGCTGCCGGGCAACGCCGAGGCGCTCGCGGCAGCACTCGCGGCGGTGCTGGTCACATGAGAGGGCTCGGCCGTTGTCGACGGGGGACACGACAACGACCGAGCGTTGCGAATCTACGTCCCGATCGGGGGGCAGACAACTCCCACACGCCGCGGTCTCACCACCGATCTGCGCGGCGGCCAGTTTTTACCTGATGGTGACCTGGCGGTTGGCGAGCCCGGATCGTGCCGCCCGCTCGTCGGCGGTGAGGTCGGAGGTGTCGGCCAGCGCCTGCGCGAGGTCGGCGGCAAACCGCTCGGCCGGCTCCTCGAGCGGCTCGGGCCCGGTGCCGAGCGGCAGGTCCCAGACCGGCGCGAGCAGCCCGTGCGCCCGGAACATGCCGACGAAGCGGGAGCCCGCGACCAGCCCGTCGTTCCCCGCGGCGTGCAGTCGCGCGAGCGCGTCCAGCAGCCGGTCCTCCGGCTCGGGCAGCACCCAGCGCAGGTGCTCCTTGGTGCCGACGTCGGTCCAGTACGCCGCCTCGACGGTGGTCAGCCGGGCGGTCGGCATGGCCGCGGTGTTGGCCTGCTCGAGCGCGGCCGCCATCCCGGCCCGTTCACTCTCCTCGACGTCGCCGATCCAGAACTCGAAGCCCTCGTGCACCGTCACCGCCAGCCGGTCGCCAGTGACCAGGTCCTGAAGCCGCGGGCCTTCACCTGGCGGATCGGTGAGACCCACGATGCCGGCGTCCGCGGTCAACGCCTTGGCGAGCACCGCGCCGAGGTCGCGTGCGGGGTCGCCGAAGTTGTGCTGGACCTGGAGCCCGAGCCAGATCTCCCCGCTGTCGCGCACCATCGCCGGCGCGGCCATCGGCAGCAACGTGCACAGCTGCACGGTCCGGTCCGCGTGGTCCACGAGGGTGAGCGGGGCGGTGGCCGCTGGCACCAGCTCGCGCATCGCGACGATGTCGCACTCCGAGGGCAGCCCCTCGAAGGGCCGGTTGACGAACGGAGCCGGGGCCCCGCCGGCCGCGCCGTGGCAGGCCTTGTACCGCTTGCCGGACCCGCACGGGCAGGGCTGCCGCGGTCCGACCTCGCCGGAGGCGGGCTGGTGGTCGCGGGCCTTGGTGCGGGACTTCTTCGCCATGCGGCAGAGGCTATCCGGGGTCGGCCTCCCGCTGGTCGAGCAGGTCGCGCACGTACGCCGGACGGTCGGTGATCACCGCCTTGACCCCGAGCTCCAGGCACAGGTCCAGCTCGACCGGCGTGTTGACGGTCCACACGTGCAGGTCGTGGCCGCTGCGGGTGATCCGCGGCCCGAGCCGCCGGTGATCCATGAGCTCGTCGATGCCCGGGCCGACCAGCCAGTCCGGTCCGACGAGACGGCGCAGCGCCGGCCAGTTCCGGGCGTGCTCGAGGAGCATCACGAGCCGGACGCCCGGGGCCAACCGCTCGACCCGCTGCAGCGCGGTCCAGGAGAAGCTCATCACCCGTACCGGTGCGCCCGGCCGGTCCCAGCCGAAGCGGCGCAGCTGCTCGATCAGGCGTCGCTCCACGAGGCCGCCGTACCGGGTGGGGTGCTTGGTCTCGATCGCGACCTCGACCGGGCGGTCGTAGTCGGCGATGGTCTCGAGCAGGGTGCGCAGCGTGAGCACCCGGTCGAGCCGCTCGTCGCGCAGGGGCGCCTCGTCGTCGAGGTCGGCCCACGGGTTCTTCCAGGAGGCGAAGTCGAGCTGGTCGAGCTCGGCCAGCTCCATGGTGGAGACCAGGCCGCGGGTCCGCGCCGTACGCCGCAGGTCGCGGTCGTGCACGCACACCAGGTGGCCGTCCGCGGTCAGCCGGACGTCGCACTCGACGGCGTCGGCGCCGGCGTCGAGGGCGGCGATGTAGGCGCCGAGGGTGTGCTCGGCGTTCTCGTAGCTGGCGCCGCGGTGGGCGACGACCTGGGGCCTCACCGGGGCCGGTGCTCGACCAGACCCACGAGGTTGCCCTCGGAGTCGCGGATGAACGCCTGCCACTCATCGGTGCCCCGCGGGCCGAGGGTGTCGTCGGCGTGGGCGAAGATGACGTGCGGCTCGGAGGCGACCTCGGTCCCGGCCTCCCGGGCCTGCGCCACGGCGGCGTCGATGTCCTCGACGCGCAGGTACACCGTGGCGCTCGGCGCGCCGTGCTCGATCAGCAGCCGCACGCCACCGAGGTCGAAGAACACCAGCCCCGGCGGTTCGTAGGTCGCGACCGGCGGGCTGCCGAGCAGCAGTGTGTAGAACGCGGTCGCCCGCTCGAGGTCGTCGGCCCGTTGCGCGATCTGGACGAGGTCCACGGCCCGATCGTCTCAGGAGAGGGGCTGTTCGCGACAGCGGTCGGGCGGCGCGGGGTGGGTCGTGTGCCTGAGGACGCGCCATGGCGCGTCCTCAGGCACACGACCCGAACACCGGCGGTCAGCGCGAGCGCAGGAACTTGCCGAAGTGCGGCACCGTGAAGGCGACGCTCCCCCGCTCGGCGGAGTAGACCAGGCCCTTCTTGATCAGCCCGTCACGGGCGGGCGAGAGCGACTGCGGCTTGCGGGCGAGGTGCCGGGCGATGTCGGCAGTGGCGACCGCGGCGTCCCCGTGCTCGGCGCCGAGGTCGGCCATCGCGGTCATGTAGTCCCGCTCGGCGGGGGTCGCCCGGTCGTAGCGGGCGCCGAAGAAGCCGACGGCCAGCTCCGCCTCGGCCTCGGGCGCTGCGGCCTGCACGTCGGCGACCCGGATCGGGGAGCCGACGGCGGCGTCCCAGGTGACCTTGCCGTAGGCCTGCACGAAGTACGGGTAGCCGTCGGTGAGCCGGTACAGCTCGTCGAGGGCCGCCTCCTCGAACGTGACGCCCTCGCTGCCGGCCGGGACCCGCCAGGCGCGGTCGGCCATCGGGCGGGGCAGCCGGTCGACCGAGACGTAGCGGAACAGGCGTTCGGCGTACGACTTCGACGCGGCCAGCGCGACCGGCAGGTGCGGCAGCCCGGCGCCGACGACGATCAGCGGGGCGCCCTGCTGGCTGATCTCGTGGCAGGCGCCGCACACGGCCGCGAGCTCGGGCGGCGCGACGTCCTGCATCTCGTCGACGAACAGGGCGACGCCGACGCCGAGGTCGCCGGCCAGGGTCGCGACGTCGGTGAACAGCTCGACCAGGTCGAGCTCGAGGTCGCCGGAGTCGGCGCGGCCCCGGGTCGCGGGTACGTCGACCGGCGGGGTCCAGCGGGCCCCGGCCCGCGCCGCGGCCCGGCGCTCGTCGACGCCGGTGCGCAGCGCGAAGCTCTTCAGGACACCGGCGACCGCATCGACCCGGTCCGGGTCGCGGTGCCGGTGCGCGACCTCGCGGACCGCGGCGTGCACCGCCTGCGCGACCGGCAGCCGGACGCTCTGGTCGGGTCGTGCCTCGATCTTGCCGGTGCCCCAGGCCCGGCGTACCGCCTGGCCGCGCAGGGCGTTGAGCAGCACGGTCTTGCCGACCCCGCGCAGCCCGGAGAGCACCATGCTCCGCTCCGGCCGGTTGGCCGCCACCCGCTCGAGCGTGACCTCGAACTGCTCGAGCTCCCGGTCGCGGCCGGCCAGCTCCGGCGGCCGCTGGCCCGCCCCGGGCGCGTACGGGTTGCGGATCGGGTCCATGTCAGGACCGTATCCGCCTGTCTAGCGGAATCCGTAGACAACGCGCCGCCGCTTGTAACGCGGGGTTATCGGATCTAGGAACCCCCTTGCAGCAGGGTCGCCAGACCACAGAACCCCGCGTTACAGCTGCCGGGTGGGGGGCGGGAGGGTCAGGCCGACTCGACCGTGCCGAGCCGGTCGCGGGCCTGCTCGTAGGAGCGCACCAGCCCGGCGCGCAGCATCTCGATCAGCTCGGGCACCTCGTCGATCGCGAGGCGGAAGGAGCCGGCGCACACGTTGTCGCGCCACAGCGAGAGGACGACCAGCCCGGCGTCCTGGTGCCAGGAGACGCGCAGCGCGCGGTCGCCGCCGCGGGCGTCGAGGAAGATCGACCCCGTCTCCGGCAGCGGGCGTACGGCGGGCACCTGCCCATGATGCGCCCGCAGCCGGCGGGCTGTCACCGGTCGCGGCGGTCGGCGCCGTTCGGGAGGACGGTGTTCGGGGCACCGGAACACCATGAGCAGCTTGGAGATCGCGTGGGGGATCGCCCTGATCGTCACCCTCGGCGCGTTGCCGGCGGGGATCCTGCGCACGGTCGCCTACCGCTCCGGGGAGATCGACCACACCCGCACCATGCGGATCGCGGCCACGGTCGCCCTCACCCTGGGCCTGGTCGGGCTGGTCGCGCTCACGGCGCTGAGCATCGCGCTGGCCTGATCCCCGTGGGGGCGCGGCTCTAGACTCGTCCGCGTGCCCGAGCTGCCCGAGGTGGAAGCCCTGGCCCTCGACCTGCGGGGCCGGCTGGACGGCCATGCCATCGCGAAGATCCACGTCGCCGCGTTCAGCGCGCTCAAGACCTTCGACCCGCCGCTGTCCGCGCTCGAGGGGACCCTCGTCGACGACGTGACCCGGCACGGGAAGTTCCTCGACATCGAGGCCTCCGGCCTGCACCTGGTGCTGCACCTGGCGCGCGCCGGGTGGGTCCGTTGGCGCGACGAGGTCCCCACGATCCCGCCCAAGCCGAGCACGAAGTCCACCCTCGCGGTCCGCATCGTCCTCGACGACCAGTCCGGGCTCGACGTCACCGAGGCCGGCACCCGCAAGAGCCTGGCGATGTACGTCGTCCGTGACCCGCACGACGTCCCCGGCATCGCCAGCCTCGGGCCGGACCCGCTGACCGACGAGTTCACCATCGACCGGCTGCGCGAGATCCTCGAGCGCGAGGGCCGCAAGCAGCTCAAGGGCGTGCTGCGCCACCAGGGCACCATCGCCGGCATCGGCAACGCCTACTCCGACGAGATCCTGCACGCCGCCCGGATGTCGCCGTTCAAGGCGGCGGGCACGCTCACCGACGACGAGCTGCAGGTCCTGTACGACGCCCTCCGCGGCACCCTCGGCGACGCGGTCGGGCGCTCCCGCGGGCTGGCGGCGAGCGAGCTGAAGGGCGAGAAGAAGTCCCACCTCGCGGTGCACGGGCGCGCCGGGCAGGCCTGCCCGGTGTGCGGCGACACGGTCCGCGAGGTGTCCTTCGCCGACTCCAGCCTGCAGTACTGCCCGACCTGCCAGACCGGCGGCAAGCCGCTCGCCGACCGACGGCTCAGCAAGCTGCTGAAGTAGCACCGAGCCGAACCCGAGCCGAGGGAGCACGATGACCCAGGTCCCGACCGTCCCGATCGAGGGCGTGCCGCACCCGCTGCCCGACGGGCTGGTGGTGCTCGACGTCCGGGAGCCGGCGGAGTGGGAGCACGGCCACATCGAGGGCGCCGTGCACATCCCACTCGCGCTGTTGCCACTGCGCCACACCGAGCTCCCCGAGGCACAGACCCTCGTCGTGTGCCGGGTCGGCGCCCGATCCGCCCAGGCGGTGGCCTGGCTCCAGCAGCAGGGCCACGACGCGGTCAACCTGGCCGGTGGCCTCCTCGACTGGGAGGCGGCCGGGCGCCCGATGGTGAGCGACACCGGCCGGCCGCCCCAGGTCGTCTGAGCCGCCGGACCCACGCAGGTAACGCGGCGCCTACGGGCTCTCCGTCAGCTCGCTCATGTTCGAGGCGAGCTCGGACATCATCGACTCCAGCTCCTCGGGGTCCATGCTGGCCAGGTCCGAGGGATCGATGCTCGGCAGGTCCGAGGGGTCGATGCTGGGCAGGTCCGAGCCGTCCAGGCCCGGGATGTCGAGCGGGCAGTTCTCCTCGGTCCAGGTGGTGAACGCCTCCCCGTCCGCCTGGTCGTCCGCGCTGAGGTCGTCGCCGAGGTTCTGCAGGTCCTCCAGGCTGGCGTTCTCGTCGAGCTTCTTGGCCTGGTCGACGAACAGCTCGAAGCCGTGCCGGGCGTCGTCGGGCATCGCGCTGGGCGTGCCGACGTCCTCGATGTCCGCCGCCCAGTCCTTGAGCGCCGAGATCACCGCGGCGGAGTCGCCGGAGGTCGCCTGTGACAGCACCTTCTCGAAGAGGCTGTTGAAGGTCGCACAGAAGTCGTCGGTGGACGCATCGTCCGGAGCCTTGGCGCCCGAGCCGCCGCCGTCGTCGCCGCCGCACGCCGAGAGTGAGGCCATCAGCGCCAGGCCGACCGCCACAGCGCCCCGTCGCAGGATCAGTGCTCGTGTCATCTGTCCGTCTCCCGTCTCGGTGGTCCGTCGGGCTCCGGCCCGGCCGGTGCGCCCATGCTCCACCCGCCGGGGGTCGGCGCGACAGAGGAAAAGGGCTCTGGGAGCGGCAGCGGGAGCGCTCGCGCGAGCCGGCGGAGGTACGTCGGGCGCGGGACCTCGACCGCCCCGAGCGAGGCCAGGTGAGGGGTCAGCCACTGCACGTCGAGCAGCCGGTCGGCCGTCCACTCGTCGTTCAACGCCTCGACCAGCGCCACCAGGGCGACCTTCGAGGCGTCCCGCTGCCGGTGGAACATCGACTCACCCGCGAACAGCCCACCGATGGCGACGCCGTACAGCCCACCGGCCAGCCGACCGTGGCGCCAGGCCTCGACCGAGTGCGCCCAGCCCAGCTGGTGCAGCGCGGCGTACGCCGCTCCGACCTCCTCGTCGATCCAGCCGCCGGAGCGGCGCGGGTCGGCGCAGCCCGCGACCACCTGGTCGAAGGCCGTGTCGATGCGGATCTCGAAGTCGCGGGTCGCGCGGCGCAGGGACCGCGACACCCGCAGCCCGTCGAGCGGGACGACGCCGCGGCGCACCGGGCAGAACCACGCCATCGGGTCGCCCGGCCGCCCGGACGGCATCGGGAACAGCCCGCGTCGGTACGCCGCGAGCAGGGTGCCCGGCTCCAGGTCGGCACCCATGGCGACCAGGTCGTCGGTCTCGTCAGTCGCCGGGTCGGCGAACGCCCAGCGCGACGGCGGGGGTTCGACGGGCACGAGACGACGGTAGCCGCCCGGTCCGTACGATCGGCGCATGAGCGCCAAGGGGATCGGTGGCGGGATCGGCGGGCGGATCGTCGAGAAGCACCTCGTGCCACGCGTGCCGCAGCTGGCGCCCGACCTGACCGCGTCGTTCGTCCGCGAGGCGCTGGATCGGGCGATCCACGGCGCCGGCCCGCTGCCCGCCGCGGCGGCTGCGGCCGACAAGCAGCTGCGCGAGCAGCACGGCGACGTCAAGCGGGCGGTCCGCGAGGTGATCGAGAACCACGTGCGGTACGCCGGTGCCCAGGGCCTGCTCACCGGGGTGGGCGGCGTGGTCACCGCCGCGTTCGCGATCCCGGCGAACATCACCGGTCTCGCGCTGATCCAGGCCCGGATGGTCGCGGGCATCGCGCACCTGCGCGGCTACGACCTCGAGGACGCCCGGGTCCGCAACGCGGTGCTGGCCTGCATGCTCGGCGGCGACGCCGTCGACCGGCTGGTCAAGGAGCGCAAGCTGCCGGCCCCGCCGATGGCGATCGCGACCGCGCCCGTGCACGACCCGCAGCTGGACCGGGTGCTCTCGGCCGAGGTCACCTCCGACCTGATCACCCGGGTCGCCGGCAAGCGGCTGGCGATCACCGTCGCCCGGCGCACCCCGGTGGTGGGCGGCGCGTTCGGCATGGGCGCCGACGGGTTCGCGACCTGGCGGATCGGGCGCTACGCCGACCGCGAGCTGCGCCCGCGCACCCGCCGGTAGCCCGCCAGCAGCTGCCGGCCGACCGCTCCCCCCTGGAGCCGGCGGACCACCTTCTCGCGCCAGCGGTACGTCGGGCGCAGGTAGGACCGCTCGAGCGCGACCTGGGTGTCCCGCAGCTCCTGGCGCAGGCGTTCCTCGGACTGGCGCAGCCGGGCGCCCTCGAGCAGCAGCGCCTTGATCGCGTCGACGGCCGCCGCGGCGACCTGCTTCTCGGCCGGGTGGTCGGGATCGGCGTACTGCGTCACCGGGGGCGCGCCGACCAGGTCGTGCAGGTCGCCCACCACGTCGTAGCCGCGCTCCTCGATCTCGGCGATCCACGAGCGGGTGACCTCCTGGGTCCACGGGTGCACGTCGGGCGGCAGGGCCAGCCGCGGCGACCGGGTCCGCTTGGAGAGCGTCTGGTGGGCGAGCAGCTCGCGCACCAGCGGCCGGTAGTCACCCGGGTTGAGCTCCCGGTTCGCGGCCCGGTTGACCCGCCGCAGCAGTGCGGTCTCCGGGGCGCCGAGCGAGGGGTTGGCCCGCTCGGCCTCCAGGTCCAGGTCGAGCCCGTCGAGGCCGAGGACCAGGCTGAACCGCTTCCAGAGCAGCTGGTGCGGGCCACCGGCCGGTGGCACCGTGACCACGTGGACGCGCTCGGGCGGCAGGTCGTGGCCCCACCGGTTGAGGATGTCGGGGATCTCCTGGACCCCCCAGAACCAGGTGGCGATCCGGCTCTCCCGCTGCGGGTCCTGCACCTGGTCGAGGAAGGCGCCGTAGGTCAGCGCCTGCCGGTGCTTGACGTTCTCCTGCCACTCCGCGGGGATCTGCCGGACCAGGTCGCGCACCGAGAGCACCAGGTGCACCTCGGTGCCGGCGCGGTGGCCCAGCGACTCCAGCGCACGGCCGGCCTGGGAGCGGGACGCGGTGGCGAGGATCTCGTGGCTGATGATCGCGGTGCCGTGGTGGCCGCGGACCCGGGCGGCGAGCCGGTCCCAGGCGCCGACCGCCTCGGCCTCGAGGCCGCCCCAGGGCAGCCGCATCAGGTCGAGCGCCGCGAGGAAGTGGGCGTCGAAGCGGTCGGCGGGATAGAGGATGTCGGCCGCCGCCAGGGTGCGTCGGTTGCGGTACAGCACGTCTTGCAGGTACGACGTGCCGGTCTTCGGCGTACCGACGTGCAACAGGACCCGCGTGCTCACGTGTTCTCCAGTAGGAGGCGCATCCCCAGCGCCAGGACTCCGGCGTCGGAGGGCTCCGGGACGCCGCTGCGATCGACGGACAGCAGGCTGTCCGGGTCGCCGTGGACAGCGTAGCCAGCCCGGAGCACCGCCGCGCGCACCTTCACCGCACGCGCGTGCACCCAGTCGAGGTGCTCCGCGGGGACCGTGAGGGGCGGGCCGGGCACCGCGAGGAGCCGGGGCCGCAGCGTGTCGCGCAGCAGCGCGTGCCGGCGTGGGGGTACGGCGAGCAGGCCGAGCACCTGGCCGACCCGGCGCGCCAGGTCGACGCCGTCGGCGGACAGGGCCGGCGGGCCGGGCAGCGGTCGCCGCACCCCCACCAGGCCGGGCAGCTCGGCGGGATCGAGCACGATCCGGACCCGCTCCGGACCGACCCGGGAGGCCCAGGTCCGGGCGGTGCCGGCCAGGTCGGCGCGCGGCGGCAGCGCCCGGCGCCGGGTCAGCGGCTCCAACCAGTCCCGCCACGCCGGGCCGCCCTCGGCGAAGCTGCGCGCGGTCCAGGCGTGCACCAGCATCGTCCCGAGGTCGGCGCCGAGGACCAGCACGACCGAGCGGCGCCCGCCCGGCGGCCGGCCGCGGGCCATCAGCTCGGCGCGGGCTGGGTCGGCGAGCAGCGGGTCCCCCACGAGGCGGTAGCGGGTGCGCCAGAACCGGGGCGGGCGGGGCCGACGCGGCTCGGGGAGCCCCGCGGCCACCAGGTCGTCGGCGAGCAGGCTCGCCAGCACCCGGAGCAGCTCGTCGTCGGGCAGGCTCGCCGGGTCGACCGGTGGCGGCCCGAAGGCCAGCGGGTCGACGGCGCCCTCCAGCTCGAGGTCGGGGCGACCGCGGCCGGGCGCACTCGCCTCGAGCACCCGCGTCGCCAGGTCGGCCGAGGGCCGACCGGCCTGGTTGAGCCGGCGCAGCAGCTCGAGCTGCTGGGCGCCCGGCAGGATCCGGCCGCCGGGGCGACCCTCACCGGTCCAGTCGCGCCAGGGCGTCGTACCGCCCTCCTGGAGGTGGGCGGCCCAGCCCCAGGCGCGCCGCACCCCGGGGGTGTCCGTGTCGACGCCCAGGCTCACCGATCCCTCACCGGTCGCGCAGCCGTTGGGCCTGCGCCAGCACCCGCGTGGTCAGCTGGCGCTCGGGGTCCGGGCGGCGGGCCGCCTCCCGCGTCATCGCGGCCAGGGCGTCGAGCGCGGTCGCGAGCTGGCGTTTGGCGCGCACCCGGTCGGGGTCGCGCCAGCGCTCGTCCTCCGCCGGGCGCACCGGGCGCAGCTCGGCGACGTCACCGACGACGTGCACCCCGCTGCCCTCGATCCACTCGATCCACCGCTCGGCCCGCTCCTCGACCCACGCGAAGCGCTCCGGGGGCAGGCGGACCGCGGCCGACTCCCGCTTGACCAGCTCACCCTGGGCGAGCATGTCGCGGATCAGCGCGTCGTACGTCGACTCCCGGCGAGCGGCCCGGTCCATCCGGCGGTTGAGCTGGCGGATCACCTGGGTCTCCGCGATGCCCAGCGAGCGGTTGGAGCGGTCGCTGTCGAGCGGCGCCCACACCGGGTCGATGCCGAGCACCTCGCACATGCGCAGCCACAACTGGTCGCCGTGCTGGGTCTGCACCCGGGCGTGCGGGACGGTGACGACGTGCACGCGCTCGGGGGGCAGCCCGGCGCCCCAGGTGCCGAGGACCCGCGGGACGTCGAAGGCCCGGTAGAACCAGCTACGGCCTTTCTCGAAGCGGTCGAGGAAGCGCCGGTAGCTCCAGCGCCGGCCCTGCTTGATGCTCTCCTGCCACGCGGCCGGCAGCTGCCGGGCCAGGTCCCGCGCGGTGTAGACGACGTGGATCTCGCTGCCGGCCAGGTCGCGCATCGCGCGGGCCACCTGGCCCGGCGCCGCGGGCGCGAGGATCTCGTGGCTGATCACGACGGTCCCGGAGCGGCGCCGGGCCCGCCGGACCAGGCCCTCCCAGCTGCCGTCGGCGTGTCCCGGTGGCCCGCCCCAGTCCTGGCCGAGCAGGTCGAGCGCCGCGCGGAACTGGTACAGCCCGGGGCTGACCAGCGGCGAACCGGTCGGGAAGTGCACCCCCTGCGCGGCCAGCGTCTTGGCGTTCACCGTGAGCCGGTCCTGCAGGTAGGTGGTCCCCGTCTTCGGCGCACCGATGTGCAGGTAGACCTTCCGACTCATGCTGCGATTGTGCCGCAGGCCGAGCGGGGCCTGCGCGGCTGGGGCTCCGGCCCGCCTCCATGTAACGCCGTGTTACCCGCTCCTCCGACCCGGTTGCAACAGGGGCGGCAGAACAGGTAACACGGCGTTACAGCGAGCGTGACAGCCGGCCGGGGCGGGCCACTCAAGATCAGGACGCGGACGGCGCCAGGGCGCGGACCACGGCGGAGGGGCTGGGCCGGCCGAGGTGGGCGGCCATCCAGACGCTGGTCGCGGCCACCTCCTCCAGGTCGACGCCGGTCTCGATGCCGAGGCCACGCAGCATCCACACCAGGTCCTCGGTGGCGAGGTTGCCGGTGGCGCTCTTGGCGTAGGGGCACCCGCCCAGCCCGCCGGCGCTCGCGTCGAAGGTGGTGATCCCGGCCTGGAGCGCCGCGTAGGTGTTCGCGAGGGCCTGGCCGAAGGTGTCGTGGAAGTGCAGCGCGAGACGGTCGGTGCCCAGGCCGACCTCGTCGAAGGCCCGGACCAGGGCGGTGACGTGGCCGGCGGTGCCGACGCCGATGGTGTCGCCGATGCTGAGCTGGCTGGCGCCGAGGTCGAAGAGCCGCTTGCCGACGCCGACGACCTGCTCGATCGGTACGGCGCCCTCCCACGGGTCGCCGAAGCACATGCTGACGTAGGCCCGCACGTCCAGCCCGGCGTCGCGGGCCCGGCGCACGGTCGGTTCGAACATCGCGAACTGCTCGTCCAGGCTGCGGTTGAGGTTCTTCTGCGCGAAGGTCTCGGTCGCCGACCCGAAGATCGCGACGTGCCGGACGCCCAGCTCGAGGGCCCGGTCCAGGCCGCGCTCGTTGGGCACCAGCACCGGGCAGTCCCGCCCGGCCGGGCCGAGCAGAGCCATCAGCTCGGCGGCGTCGGCGAGCTG
Organism: Nocardioides sp. JS614; assembly: GCF_000015265.1. NCBI lineage: Bacteria > Bacillati > Actinomycetota > Actinomycetes > Propionibacteriales > Nocardioidaceae > Nocardioides > Nocardioides sp. JS614. The sequence goes on along the minus strand of NC_008699.1, from coordinate 165,464 downwards.
GGGCACCCACTTGGGGTGGACGAAGCTGGTCGCCTCGACGATCGGCAGGCCGGCGGCGAGGAGCCGGCGTACGAACTCCGCCTTGACGTCGGTCGGGACCAGCGACTTCTCGTTCTGGAGACCGTCGCGGGGGCCGACCTCGTAGATCGTGACGCGGTCCGGCATCGGCGCGGCCGACACCGGGAGGGCGGGTACGACGGCAGGGGTGCGCATCAGCCGGCCTCCTCTTCCTCGGCCTCGGCGTGCGGCTCGACCACGAACAGCCGGGCGCCGAGCGCGACCTGGGCGCCGATGGTGGCCCCGACCTGGCTGACCGTGCCGTCGAAGGGCGCCTTGAGGGTCAGCTCCATCTTCATCGCCTCCAGGACGCCGAGCACGTCGCCGGCGACGACGGTCGCGCCGGGCTCGACGCGGACGTCCAAGACGGTACCCGGCATCGGTGCGGCGATCGCCCCGTCGCCGACGTCGACCGCGTGGTCACCGAACACGTCGGGCCGCTCGAACACGAAGCGCTGGCCGTGGTGGACGACCTCGGCGACGTGTGGCTGCACGTTGACGACCGCCGAGTGCACGCGCCCGTCGACCTCGAGGGTGAGGACGTGATCGGCGGCCGCGACCTGCCGCACCGCACGGCCGTCGACCAGGCCCGCGAACCGGTCGACCACGACCGGCCGGTCGAGCTCGACGATGGTCGGCGCGGGGTCGGCGCCGGAGCGCCAGCCATCGGCCCGGAACGGCTGCCCGCTGTCGTGCCCGGCGGCAAGCATCGCGCTCACCCAGGCGACGAAGACCCGCGGCAGGTCGTCGTCGGGCGCCGGGACGCTGTTGCGGTCCAGCCAGGCGGTGTCGATGGCGGCGTCGCGGAACTCCTCGCTCGCCACCAGCGCGCGCAGGAACCCGACGTTGGTCGTGAGCCCGAGGATCGCGGTCCGGTCCAGCGCGTCGACCAGGGCGCGGCGCGCGGACTCTCGGTCGGGGCCGTGCACGATGACCTTGCCAAGCATCGGGTCGTACGACGTGCTGACGACCTGGTCGGGCTCGAGCGCGTGGTCCACGCGGACCCCGGCCGGCCAGCGCACGATCGACGTGCGCCCGGCCTGGGGCAGGAAGCCGCCGAAGGAGTCCTCGGCGTACACCCGCGCCTCGATCGCGTGCCCGGACGGCCGGACGTTGTCCTGCTCGATCTCCAGGGGGTGCCCGAGCGCGACGAGGAGCTGGTGGAGGACGAGGTCCAGGTCGTGGTGGATCAGCTCGGTGACGGGGTGCTCGACCTGGAGCCGGGTGTTCATCTCCAGGAAGTACGCCTCACCCGTGTCGTCGTCGACGAGGAACTCGACGGTGCCGGCGTTCACGTAGCCCACCTGCTTGGCCAGAGCCACGGCGCTGCTGGTGACCAGCTCGCGGACCTCGGGGCTGATGGTCGGCGCGGGCGCCTCCTCGAGCACCTTCTGGTGCCGGCGCTGGGTGGAGCAGTCCCGCTCGTCGAGGTGGACCACGTGGCCGTGCGCGTCGGCCATGATCTGGACCTCGATGTGCCGGCCGCGCTCGACGTACTTCTCGATCAGGAGGGTGTCGTCGCCGAACGCGGCGAGCGCCTCGCGGGCCGCGGCGGCCTTGGCCTCCTCGAGGTCGGCCTCCTCACGAACGACGCGCATGCCCTTGCCGCCGCCTCCGGCGGCGGCCTTCACCAGGACGGGAAAGCCCGCGTCCTCGCCCCGCGGCACGACCGGCACGCCGGCCGCGACCGCGATCTCGCGGGCGGCGTCCTTGCGGCCCATCTTGTCCATGACGTCGGCGGGCGGTCCGACGAAGACGACACCGGCGGCCTCGACCGCACGAACGAACGCGGACCGTTCCGAGAGGAAGCCGTAGCCGGGGTGCACCGCGGTGGCCCCGCTCGCAACGGCGGCGGCGACGACCGCGTCGATGTCCAGGTAGCTCGAGACGTGCACGGCATCGTCCGCGGCCCGGACGTGCGGCGCGTCGACGTCGAGGTCGGTGTAGATCGCGATCGTCCGCACGCCGTACTTCCGGCAGGCGCGCATGACGCGCAGCGCGATCTCGCCGCGGTTGGCGACGAGCACGGACTCCAGGACTGCTGCGAGGGAATTCGTCATAGGACTGGTTTCTCCGAGGTGTCGGGGTCCCCGCGGCGTTGTTCACGGAGGAGCGGAGCGGGGGAGCGAAGAACGTCGTGGGGTGAGATCACATCCGGAAGATGCCGTAGGTGGGAGCCGGGACCGGCGCGTTGGCCGCGGCCGCGAGGCCCATGCCGAGGACGCGGCGGGTGTCGGCGGGGTCGATGATCCCGTCGTCCCACAGCCTCGCTGTCGAGTAGTACGGCGAGCCCTGGGTCTCGTACTGCTCGCGGATCGGCGCCTTGAACTCCTCGTCGTCGGGACGCCCGGCGACGGTCGCCAGCACCGAGGCGGCCTGCTCGCCGCCCATCACCGAGATCCGGGCGTTCGGCCACATCCACAGGAACCTCGGGTCGTAGGCGCGCCCGCACATGCCGTAGTTGCCGGCGCCGAACGAGCCGCCGATGACGACGGTGAACTTCGGCACCACCGAGCAGGCGACGGCCGTGACGAGCTTGGCGCCGTCCTTGGCGATGCCGCCGTTCTCGTACTCCTTGCCGACCATGAAGCCGGTGATGTTCTGCAGGAAGACCAGCGGGATGCCGCGCTGGTTGCACAGCTCGATGAAGTGGGCGCCCTTCAGCGAGGACTCGCTGAAGAGGATGCCGTTGTTGGCGACGATGCCGACCGGGTGGCCCCAGACCCGGGCGAAGCCGGTGACCAGGGTCTCGCCGTACAGCTTCTTGAACTCGTGGAACCGGCTGCCGTCCACGACCCGGCGGATCACCTCGCGCACGTCGTACGGCGTCCTGGTGTCCGCGGGGATCACGTCGTACAGGCTGGTCGGGTCCTCGTGCGGCTCCTCGACCGGATGGACCTCCCACGGCGCGGCCGCGCGCGGGCCCACGGTCTCGACGATGCTGCGCACGATCGCCAGCGCGTGCGCGTCGTCCTCGGCCAAATGGTCGGCCACGCCGGAGGTGCGCGCGTGCACGTCGCCGCCGCCGAGCTCCTCGGCCGTCACCACCTCACCGGTCGCGGCCTTCACCAGCGGGGGGCCGCCGAGGAAGATCGTGCCCTGGTTGCGCACGATCACGGTCTCGTCGGACATCGCGGGGACGTAGGCGCCGCCGGCGGTGCACGAGCCCATCACGCTGGCGATCTGCGGGATCCCGCGGGCCGACAGGTTCGCCTGGTTGAAGAAGATCCGCCCGAAGTGCTCGCGGTCGGGGAACACCTCGTCCTGCATCGGCAAGAACGCCCCGCCGGAGTCGACCAGGTAGACGCACGGCAGCCGGTTGTCGGCGGCGACCGTCTGCGCGCGCAGGTGCTTCTTGACCGTCATCGGGTAGTAGGTGCCGCCCTTGACCGTGGCGTCGTTGGCGACCACCACGACCTCGCGGCCGCTCACCCGGCCGATGCCCGTCACGACGCCGGCCGACGGTACGGCGCCGCCGTACATCCCGTCGGCCGCCAGCGGGCTGAGCTCCAGGAACGGGCTGCCGGGATCGAGGAGGCGGTCGACCCGGTCGCGCACCAGCAGCTTGCCGCGGTCGGTGTGCTTGCGGCGGGCCTTCTCGCTGCCGCCCTGCCGGGCGGTCGCGAGCCGCTCGCGCAGCTCGTCCACCAGCTCCTTCATGTGGCTCACTCCCACAGGTTAGCGATCATTAACCTGTGGGTCCACCGACGGGAGCGATCGGCGCCGGGCATCGGCGTCCGCCCCGGGGGATCACCCCCGGGGCGGACGCCCCCGAGACTCCGGCAGCTGCTCCGGTCGCCCGTCCGGACTACTTGGGCGGCTGCGGGACGAGGCAGGCCGCCGGTGCGGACGTGTTGCCGCTGAAGTCGACGGCGTACACCTCGGCGTCACCGGTGCCGGTGATGTGCAGGATGCCGCTCGGCATCGTCTTCACCGAGGGCTTGGCGCCGTTCTCGGTGTACTTGACCCGCTGGCCCGACGCGTACGGCCCGAAGACGGTCCCGCTGCCGGTGTCGCGCAGGTAGACGTCCACGTCGCCGTCGACGATGTCGCTCGCCTCGAGCCGGAAGAAGCCGTCCTCGTTGTGCGCGCCCGGAACCTGACCGCCCGGGTTCTCCGCCTCCGGGCACCCGACCGACGGGGGCGTGGTGTCGACGACGGTGATCGTGCCGGTGCCGGTGCCGGTGTTGCCGGCCGCGTCCGTGGCCGCGCAGGTCACGGTCGTCGCGCCGAGCCCGAACAGGCTGCCCGAGGCCGGCGTGCAGGTCGGGGTGAGCGGCCCGTCGACGTTGTCGGTCGCCGAGGACGTGTAGCCGACCGTCGCACCGTCGGGCCCGGTGGCCTCGACGGTCTTGCTCTCGACGGTCACGACCGGCGGGGTGACGTCGTTGACCGCGATCTCCACGGTCTGGACGAACTCGGGTCCCGGGAGCTCGCCGTTGACGAGGAACCGCGTGGTGCAGGTGAGCACGCTGCCCTGCACGGCGTCACCGGCGACGGTGATGGTCTCGTCGAACGTCGTGCTGTCACCGGAGGTCACCGTGCGGCTGGCCTGGTCGAAGGACAGCGACGCCCCGGGGTCACAGGTGGTGTCGTGGGTGACCACGGCGGGCAGGTTCTGCAGCTCGCTGAGGATCGTGCTCGCGACCTGGTCGGGGTCGGCCGCGGCGAGCGAGCCGCCGGTCTGCGAGGTCACGTGGGTGGCCTGGCCGAGCGCATCGAGGCCGCCGGCGGTGCCGGGCACGTCGATGGCGATCACCCGGACACCGCTGGCCTGCAGGCCGCTGGTCGCGGACCCGAGGGTGAAGCCCAGTGACGGGTCGTGGCTGGGCGCGTCGCCGAACATCACCAGCACCCGGGTGCCGTCGGGACGGAAGTCGATGCTCGACGGGATCCGGCCGAGCGCGCCGATCCACGCCTCGGGGGCGTCGCCGCCGCCGGAGGCGGACCAGGCGTTGATACCGGCGACCACGTCCGCGGTGCTGTCGGTGAGCTGCTGGTCGACGTGGAAGACCGCGGCGGGCCCGTCGGACTCGTCCTTGTACTCCGCGACCGCGAACCGGGCCGTGGGCTGTGCGGCCTGGATCTGGGCCAGGATCGCGTTCGCGTTGCTGCGGACGTTGGCGATGCTGCCGCCCATGCTGCCGGTCGTGTCGGCCAGGAACACGATGTCGGGACGCGGCGGGATCGGTGGGGTCTCGACGGTCTTGGTGATCGTCACCGTGCTGCCCGGGTCCAGGGCGTCGGTGTAGTGCGCCGGGGTCACCCCCGGAGCGGCGAGGGCCGCGGACGAGGCCACGGTGGCGAGGACGGCGGCACCGGCGGCCGCCGGGACGAGGCGACGCACGATCGCCCGAGAGGTGGTGAACTGCATGATGGATGTCCCTCCGAGAAGGCGGCTTGTGCCGCGGTTCTCGACGCTAGGGACGCTCGCCGTCCGGGCGGCATGACCCGAGCGGGCCACCCCGCACCACCCTCCGGGGCATTGCGCGGGGGCGGTCGCCCGCCCCCGCGCACCGCCTCAGGTGCGTCCTCCCGTGCCGCCTCGCGCTGTCTCGGGCCTGCGTCAGGCCCGGCCCAACAGCCGGCTGAGGAAGCCGGGCAGCGGGGGCTCGCCCTCGTGGCCCGGGCACCGGTCGGCCTTCGGGACGCCGGCCATCACCTGGGAGACGTGCGCCCCACAGCCGGCCCAGCTGGCCTTGCCGCAGCGACGACAGGTGGTGCGATGACACATGGTGGTGGAACCTTTCCGTTGGGGTCAGCTGTGCGAGAAGCGGACGTCGGGGAGCACCCGGTCGAGCCAGCGGGGCACGTACCAGGCCGCGCGGCCCGTGAGCCGCAGCAGCACCGGGAGCAGCACCAGGCGGACCAGGAACGCGTCCAGCAGGACGGCGACGCCGAGCACGACGCCCATCTCCTTCGGCGGGAGCGGTCCGGACAGCGCGAACGTGAAGAACACGGCGACCATGACCGCTCCGGCGGCGAAGATCACCCGGCCGGAGTGCGCGAGCGAGCCGACCATGGCGTCCTTCGGGTCGCCGGTGTGCTCGAAGTGCTCCTTGGCGGAGGCCAGCAGGAAGACGGTGTAGTCCATCGCGATCGCGAAGATCATCGCGAAGAAGAACACCGGCGCCCAGGCGTCGAGGAAGCCCTGGCTCTCGAAGCCCAGCAGGCCCGAGCCCCAGCCCTCCTGGAAGATCAGCCGCGCGACCCCGAAGGCCGCCGCGGTCGAGAGCAGGCTGGCCAGCGTCCCGAGCAGCGCGATCAGCGGCGCCTGGAGCGCGACCAGGAGGAGCAGGAAGCCGAGCGCCAGGATCACGCCGATCACCAGCGGGGTCGAATCGTCGAGCTGGGACTTCAGGTCGAGGTTCTCGACCGCGGCCCCGCCGACGATCGCGGACTCGGGGAGGTCGGCGCGCAGCCGGTCGACGGTCGCGCCGAGCCCGGGGTCGGACGGGTCGACGGTGGGCACCGCCTGGATCAGCACGTGGTCGGTGCCGTCCGGCGCGGGCATCGGCGGCATCGCGGCGGCGATGCCCGGGTCGGCGCCGAGGGCGTCGTACGTCGCCTCCGCGTCGGCGCCGGTCGTCACCACCTGGAGGGTGCCGGGCGCGCCCTCGCCGAAGCTCTCCTGCACCAGGTCGTAGCCGACCCGGGCGCTGGCGTCCTCGGGCAGCACCTTGATCGAGGGCATCGCGGTCTTCAGGCCGAGGATCGGGGCGGCGAGGGCGAGCAGGATGAACAGCGCGGCCAGCCCGAACACGATCGGGCGCTTCCACAGCCGCTCACCCCAGGCCGCGAACTTCGGGGACCGGTGCTCACCGGTGTGCACCCACGGCAGCGCGAGCTTGTTGATCCGTTGGTCGAGGAGGTGCAGCACGAGCGGGAGCAAGGTGAGCGTCGCGGCGAGCACGAAGACCACCGAGAGCATGATCCCGCCCGCCATCGACCGGAACGACGGCGACGGCACCAGCATCACCGCGGACAGGGAGATCAGCACCGTGGCGCCGGAGAGCAGCACGGCCTTGCCGGCGGTGTCCATGGTCTCGGCGATCGCCTGGCGGGGGCTCTCGTGGTGGCCCATCCGGGCCGCCCGGAACCGCACGACGAGGAACAGCGCATAGTCGATGCCCAGGGCGAGCGCGAACATCATCGCGAAGTTCATCGCCCAGATGGAGACCGGGACGACCTGGTTGATCAGCACCAGCGAGCCGGCCGAGGCGACCAGCCCGGCGAGGGTCAGGATGAGCGGCAGCCCGGCGGCGACGAGGGCGCCGAAGGCGAGCACCAGGATCGCGAGGGTGACCGGCCAGGAGAACATCTCCGACTTCAGCATCGCGTCCAGGTTCGCCTCGTTGAAGTCCGACCAGAGCAAGGAGGCGCCGGTCGGGTTCACCTGGATGCCGGCGGTCGAGAGGTCCTGGAGCGGGCCCTTGAGGTCGTCCGCGGCGCGCACCATCTCGTTGGGGTCGGCGGCCGCCCCGGCGAGCAGCACGGCGGTCCGGCCGTCCTCGCTCAGCGTGGCCCCGGGCTGTGGCTGGACGACCTCGGCGATCCGCGGGTCCTCCTCGAGCAGGGCGGTGGCCCGGTCCAGGATCCGCTGTCCGGAGGAGCTGTCCAGCGGAATCTTCGAGCTGTGCACGACGACCTGGATCGCGGAGCTGGCGTTGCCGCCGAAGTGCTCCTGGGCGAGCTCGCGGGCGGCCACGGACTCCGAGCCGTCGGCCTGCCAGCCGGCGCCGGACAGCTCGGCCTCGACCTTGGGCGCGAAGGCGCCGAGGCCGACGATGACCAGCAGCCACACGACCGCGGTCGCTCGGGTGTGATGGGTGACCCACACGCCGAGCCGGCCCAGGGGGCCGGGCCGGTAGCCGATCTCGGGGTCGACGTCAGGGGGCGTCGTGATGGTGGACATGGGTGATGGACACTCACTCTCAGGGGTTTCGGTACGAGGTCCGGAATACCCCAGGGGGTATCCGCCGTTCGGTACGATAACACCCCGGGGGGTATCGTATTCCCGGGACGACCAGAGGAGAGCCCATGACCACCACCACGCTGACTGCCGCGCAGTTCGAGGAGACCGTGACCGGGAACGACATCGTCCTGGTCGACTTCTGGGCCTCCTGGTGCGGCCCGTGCCGCCAGTTCGCCCCCGTCTTCGAGGCCGCGTCGGAGAAGCACCCCGACGTCGTGTTCGGCAAGGTCGACACCGAGGCCGAGCGCGAGCTCGCCGCGGCCGCGCAGATCACCTCGATCCCGACGCTGATGGCCTTCCGCGAGGGCGTGCTCGTCTTCGCCCAGCCGGGCGCCCTGCCGGCGACCTCGCTGGAGCAGGTGATCGGCGCCGTCCGCGAGCTCGACATGGACGACGTCCGCGCCCAGCTCGCCGCCCAGAGCCAGGACCAGGAGGAGAACCAGTGAGCTTCACGCTGAGCGCGACGGTCGAGCGGCCGTACGACGAGACCGTTGCCGAGGTCCGCGAGGCGCTCGCGGGTCAGGGCTTCGGGGTCCTCACCGAGATCGACATCCGGGCGACGCTGGCGGCCAAGCTCGGCGTCGACGTACCCCCGCAGGTGATCCTCGGCGCCTGCCGCCCGCAGCTGGCGCACCGGGCCCTCGAGATCGACCCGACCATCGCGGCCGTGCTGCCGTGCAACGTCGTGGTCCGCTCGCTCGGCGAGCACACCACCGTGGTCGAGGCCTTCGACCCGGACGCGATGATGGGTCTCGCGGGCGACGGTCTGACCGAGGTCGCCGGGGAGGCCCGGCAGCGGCTGAGCGCCGCGCTCGCCGCCCTGACCCCACCGGCCGAGGAGAGCTGACATGGAGCTGGACCCCCAGGAGATGACGCCGGTCATCAACCGGATCAAGCGCGCCCAGGGCCAGCTGGCCGGCGTGCTGCGGATGCTGGAGGAGGGCCGCGAGTGCGAGGACGTCGTCACCCAGCTCGCCGCCGTCTCCCGCGCCCTGGACCGCGCCGGCTTCGCCATCGTCGCCACCGGCCTCCAGCAGTGCCTCACCACCGGCGACGGCCTGGACAGCCTCGACGCCAAGAAGATGGAGAAGCTCTTCCTCTCGCTGGCGTGAGCGGGGGGGTCGGTTTCCCCGGTTCACCGGGGATGTTGGAACTTCTGGCCCGAAGTTTCGGCCCAACAGTTCCGGTTTCCCCGGTTCACCGGGGAAACCGGCCGGCCGATACCCGCCGGCCCCGACCGGTTAACGGGCACTAACCTGGGGGCATGAGCCGTCGCGACCAGATCCTCGCCACCGCGGCGGAGCTGTTCGCGGCGCACGGGTACCACGGGGTCTCGGTGGCCGACCTGGGCGCGGCCTGCGGGATCTCCGGGCCGGCGCTCTACAAGCACTTCGCCTCCAAGCAGGCGGTCCTCGCCGAGATGCTGGTCGCGATCAGCGAGGAGCTGCTGCGGGTGGGCACCGAGCGGGTCGCCGCCGCGACCGGCCCCCGAACCGCCATCGCCGCACTCGTCGACTGGCACGTCGACTTCGCGCTGCGGCACCGGGCCCTGATCGTCGTCCAGGACCGGGACTGGGAGGCGCTCCCCGAGGAGGCCCGCGAGCGGGTCCGCACCCTCCAGCGGGAGTACGTCGACCTGTGGGCCGCCCAGCTGCGGCTCGCCGACCCGCGGCTCGACCTCGCGACGGCGCGGGCCATGGCGCACGCGGCGTTCGGCCTGATCAACTCCACCCCCCACAGCGGCCTGCTCCCCGACACCGACATGCGCGGCCTGCTCAGCCGGATGGCCCTGGGCGCGCTCGGTGCCGGATGAGCGACGGTTGAGCGTCAGCTGAGCGGGTCGACCAGCAGCCGGGCGGCGTACAGCGCCGCCTCGAGGGCGGCCTGGAGGTCCGGTTCGTCCTCGTCCACGGTGCCGTCGGCCGAGTCTCGGGGCTCGACCAGGGGAGCGGCGGAGCGCTCGTGCAATCGTCCCAGCAGCTCGTCGCGCGCCAGGCCGCGCAGCTGGAGCAGGACGAACGGGTCGGCGTCGACCAGCCACGCGAGCTGGTGGAGCACGGCCAGAGCGTGCACGCACGGATCCACCCAGTGCTCGCAGGTGCACGACGCACCGAGCTCACCGCCGTACGGCAGCAGCTCGACGCCCGCCTCCTCGGCGTGCTCGACCAGCCGGTGCGGGAGCTCGCCGGCCAGCAGGGCCGCGATCCGGCCGGACTCCGCGGCCACGGTCTCCACGAGCGCGGCGACGTCGGCGGCACCGAGCACCGGCACCGTGCCCTCGACCGTCCACAGCCCGCGCCGGTCCTCGACCGCGGCCACGAACCGGCCGGGCTCGGTGGCGATCTGACCCACCCGGCCGGCGCGGGCGAGCGCCCGGCTCGCCACCAGGTCGGCCTCGGCGTACGCCGCCTCGTCGACGGCCCGCACCCACGCCTTGCCCCACCAGGTCGTCGCGCGCGCCGTCGCCCGCCGCGGCGCGACCCGGGGGTGCAGCACGGTCCCGGTCATCAGGGGTCCCGGCGCAGCGCGACGAAGTCGCGCAGCTCGTCGTCGCTGAGCTCGGTCAACGCCGCCTCGCCCCGGGAGAGCACCGCGTCGGCGAGGGCACGCTTGCGGGTCAGCAGCTCGGCGACCTTCTCCTCGACGGTGCCGCGGGTGATCATCCGGTGCACCTGCACCGGCTTGGTCTGCCCGATCCGGTAGGCGCGATCGGTCGCCTGCTCCTCCACGGCCGGGTTCCACCACCGGTCGACGTGCACGACGTGGTCGGCGCGGGTCAGGTTGAGCCCGGTGCCACCGGCCTTGAGCGAGAGCAGGAACACCGGCGTCTCACCCGCCTGGAACCGCGCCACCATCGCCTCCCGCTCCCGGACCGGAGTGCCGCCGTGCAGCAGCTGGTGGGGTACGCCGGCGCGGGCGAGATGGCCCTCCAGCAGTCGCGCCATCGCGACGTACTGGGTGAACACCAGCACCGCCCCGTCCTCGGCGAGCACGGTGCCGACCAGCTCGTCGAGCAGGTCGACCTTCTCCGACCGGCCGGACAGCCGGGCGCCGGAGCGCTTCAAGAAGTGGTCGGGGTGGTTGCAGATCTGCTTGAGGCCGGTGAGCAGGGTCAGCACCAGCCCGCGCCGCGCGACCGGGTCCGAGGGGTCGGCGCGCTCGATGCGCGCCATCGTGTCGCGCACGAACGACTCGTAGAGCACCACCTGCTCCCGGGTCAGCCGCAGCGGGTGGTCGGTCTCGGTCTTCGCCGGGAGCTCGGGGGCGATGCCGGGGTCGGACTTGCGACGGCGGAGCAGGAATGGCCCGATCAGGTCCGCGAACTGCCGGGCCTTCGCGGGCTCGCGGCCGGACTCGATCGGCGCCGCCCACGCCTTGCGGAAGGCGTTGCGACTGCCGAGCAGACCGGGCGTGGTCCAGTCGAGGATCGCCCACAGCTCGGTGAGGTCGTTCTCGACCGGGGTGCCGGTGAGGGCGACGCGCGCCGCGCTCGTGATCGACCGGAGCGCCCGAGCCGTCGCCGTACGCGGGTTCTTCACGTGCTGGGCCTCGTCGGCGACCACGAGGTCCCACCGCACCGAGCCGAGCGCCTCGGCGTCGCGCCGCATCGTCCCGTACGTCGTCAGCACGAACCCGTCGCCGGCCGCCTCGACGTCACGGGACGTGCCGTGGAAGCGCACCACCGGCACACCCGGGGCGAACCGGCGGACCTCCGCCTCCCAGTTGCCGAGCAGGCTCGCCGGGCAGACCACCAGCGTCGGGCCTCGGTGGCCGCGCTCGGCCCGGTGCAGGTGCAGCGCGATCAGCGTGACGGTCTTGCCCAGCCCCATGTCATCGGCCAGGCAGGCGCCGAGCCCCAGCGAGGTCATCTCCGCCAGCCAGGTGAGTCCGTGCCGCTGGTAGTCGCGCAGCGTGGCCCGCAGCGCGGCCGGAGGCTCGACCGGCTCCCTGGTGGCGGCGCCCAGGAGCCGGTCCCGGACCTTGAGGAGCGAGGCGCCGACGACGACGTCCTGCTCGCTCTGCTCACCACCCGGGGCGGCGATCTGCGCGGTCCCGGTGAGCGCGGCGGCGACGGCCTCGGCGGGCTTGACGGTGCGGACCAGCCGCTTCTTCGCCTTCCGCGCGATCGAGGGATCGACGACCGTCCAACTGCCCCGCAGCCGCAGCAGCGGCGAGGCGGACGTCGCGAGCCGGTCCATCTCCTCCGCGGTGAGCGGGTCGCCGTGCAGCGCGATCTGCCAGTTGAACGCGAACAGCGCCTCGGCGCCGAGCACCGGCTCGTTGAGCGGCTCCTCCCGGGTCATCGGGGCGGCCCGGTCGAGGACCGTGGTCGCGGTGAGGTCGCGGCCGAGCGCCTTGGGCCACAGCACGTCGACGCCCGCCGCACGCAGCGCACCGACGCCCTCGTCGAGCAGGCTGACCAGCTCGTCGCTGTCCAGGGTGAGCTGGTCGGGCACCCGCAGCTCCAACAGCCGGTCGAGCACCGGCCACGCGTCCGCAGCCGCGCGGAGCGCGATCGTCGCGTGCGTGCGGGCCCGCTCGCCGAAGCCGTGCTCCTGCGGTGTCCCGGTCCACAGCAGCGCGAGGTCGCACAGGTGCAGCGGGTTCTGCTCGTCGTGCGCCTGCGCCACCAGGCGTACGGCGCCCGCGACCAGCTCCTCCTCGTCCGCCTCGACCCGCAGCGAGATGGTGACCAGCTGCGGCAGGGCGCGCGCGTCGACGCGCTGGTGCCGCGCCAGCCGTGCCTGGAGGCGCTCCTCGAACGTCGGTCGGCGCTCCCGGGAGACCGTCGTCCCGCTCGGCTCGGCGCTGGGCCGGCTCCTGGGCTGGGTCCTGGGCTGGGTCCTGGGCATGGCGTCGGCCACGGCGTCGAGCAGGTCGCGCACCAGCTGCTCGTCGTCCGGTCCGTTGCGCGCCAGCAACACGATCCGCTGCTCGTCGTCGGCGTCCAGGCCCGCCACCCGCCAGGCGGGCGGGCTGCTCCCCGCCGGAGCGAACTTGCCCGCGGCGACCAGCCGCAGGGCGAGCAGCGCGGCCCCGGACAGCACCCCGACGCTCGGGTGCAGGTCGTCGCGCGAGCGGGCCTTGGTCAGCACCGGCAGGGCCGCCCGGATCGGCAGGCTCACGGTGCGCCGGTCGTCGGTGAACTCGACGACGCCCTCGCGCGGCGGGTCGGCGGCACGGAACGTCGCCGGGCCGGTGACCGGGACGAAGCTCACGCCCCGACGCTAGCCGGACGGTCCGACGGTTCCCTCCCGGCCGCGACGTAGCCTGGCCGCATGAGCATCCTCGACGCCAAGATCGCCCGCCTGGACGGGACCCCGAGCACGCTGGGCGAGATCACCGGCGGCCGGCCCGCGCTGTTGGTCAACGTCGCCAGCAAGTGCGGGCTGACCCCGCAGTACGCCGGGCTCGAGGAGCTCCACGAGCGGCTCGCGGACCGCGGCTTCACGGTGGTCGGGCTGCCGTGCAACCAGTTCCGCGGGCAGGAGCCGGGGACCGCGGACGAGATCGCCGAGTTCTGCTCCGCGACGTACGGCGTCACCTTCCCGATGACCGAGAAGATCGACGTCAACGGCCCGGACCGCCACGAGATCTACCGGACCCTCGTCGACACCCCGAACGAGTCCGGCGAGAGCGGCGACATCACGTGGAACTTCGAGAAGTTCCTCGTCGACGCCTCCGGCGCGGTCCTCGCCCGGTTCAGCCCCGGCGTCGAGCCCGGCGACCCCCGCCTGGTCGCCGCCGTCGAGTCCCAGGTCGGCTGACTCCCCTGTCCTCACTCGGTGACCCAGCCCACAGGCCGGAGAGCCGAAAGTAGGGTGCTGAGCCCAGGTAGGCTCACCTAGCCTCTTCCGGTGACCGAGACCCAGGACGAGCGCACCGCCCCGGCCCCAGGCCGCCCCGTCGACGCCCCCGACGCACCTCCGGAGGGACTCGACCGCCGGGTGCTGATGGTCGCCGGGGTGGTCGTGCTCGGCGCGATCATGTCGATCCTCGACATCACGGTGGTCTCGGTCGCACTGCAGACCTTCCAGCAGGAGTTCGACGCGACCTCGGCCGAGGTCGCGTGGACGATGACCGGCTACACCCTCGCCCTGGCCAGCGTGATCCCGCTGACCGGCTGGGCGGCCGACCGGTTCGGCACCAAGCGCCTCTACCTGCTCGCCGTCTTGCTGTTCACCGCCGGATCCGTGCTGTGCGCGGCGGCCACGTCGCTCGAGATGCTGGTGAGCTTCCGGGTCCTGCAGGGCGTCGGCGGCGGCATGCTGATGCCGCTGGGCATGACGATCCTGACTCGGGCCGCCGGCCCGGAGCGGGTCGGCCGGGTGATGGCGGTGCTCGGCATCCCGATGCTGCTCGGCCCGATCTTCGGCCCGATCCTCGGCGGCGCCCTGATCGACTCCGCGAGCTGGCACTGGATCTTCCTGATCAACCTGCCCATCGGGATCGCCGCCCTCGCCTACGCCGCCGTCGTGCTGCCGCGCGACCACGTCGAGCCGTCCGAGACCTTCGACTGGCTCGGCATGGTCCTGCTCTCCCCCGGGCTCGCCGCGTTCCTGTACGGCGTCTCCTCGATCCCGGCAGCACGTGAGGAGCACGGCACCCTCTGGACGACCGAGGTGGTCGCGCCCGCGCTCGCCGGCCTGCTGCTGATCGCGGCCTTCGTGCCGTGGGCCCTCAACCGCCGCAACCTCCACCCGCTGGTCGACCTGCGGCTGTTCGGCAACGGCACGATGACGGCCGCGGTGCTGTCGATGTCGCTGTTCGCGATCGCGTTCTTCGGCGCCAGCCTGCTGTTCCCGCTGTACTTCCAGTGGGTGCGCGGCGAGGACGCGCTCGGCGCCGGCCTGCTGCTGGCACCGCAGGGCGTCGGCGCGATGATCACGATGCCGATCGCGGGTGTGCTCGCCGACCGCATCGGCCCCGGCAAGATCGTGCTGACCGGCATCGCCGTGATCACGGTCGGCATGGGCATGTTCACCCAGCTCGACCAGGACACCTCCTATGCCTACCTGCTCACCGCACTGTTCGTGATGGGCCTCGGCATGGGCGCCACGATGATGCCGATCATGTCCGCCGCGCTCGCGACGCTGCGCGAGCACACGATCGCCCGCGGCTCGACGCTGATGAACATCGTCCAGCAGGTCGCCGCCTCGATCGGTACGGCGGTGTTCGCGATGCTGCTCACCAACGGCACCATCGATCTCGACCCGAGCGACCCCGCCGGGTTCGTCACCGGCCTCGCCGACGCGTTCGCCCACGTGTTCGTGGTCGCCACGGTCATGGTCGCGCTGGTCCTGGTCCCGGCGTTCTTCCTGCCCCGCCGCAAGGTCGCCCCGGCCGACCCCACCTTGGTGGTCGGCCACTAGTTGTCGAGCCTCGCCCCGTCACCTCCGCGGGACCACGCGAGAGGTCATACGGACGGTGGAGGGGGACACACTGTCCGTATGACGTCCCGCGAGCCGGCGCGGGTCAGGGCCGGGCGCCGGCCCGCTCGGCCAGCCGGGCGGCCGCACGCTGCACCACGTCGGCCGTCTCGGGATCGGCCGCCGCGCGTTCGGGCACCTCGCCGCCGAGCAGCCCCGCGGGCTGGGTGAGCCACGCCCAGGCCTGCCACGGATCCATCCGGGCGGCGAGCAGCGACGTGAGCACGGGCCCGAGCTCGGGTCGCAGGTTGCCCTCGGGCGTGAGCTGGAAGGCGGGCACGAGGGTGCGCGCGTCGGCGGCGACCACGAGCAGCCGGTGCTCGCCCTCGGCCTTGTGCACGGCGAACCTGGTCGCGTCGACCGAGGTGCCGCGCAGCTCGGCCAGCGACTCGTAGTCGTACCAAGCGCTGTCGAGCAGCTCCTGGCGCACCCGCGCCCGCCGGGCGATCTGCACCAGCTGCACGGGTACGGCGTGCTGCGGGTCGGCTCCCTCGCTGCGCAGCAGCCGCTCGAGGTCCTCGAGCTGCTCGCCGGTCATCGGCAGGCCGGTGTTCGGGTCGGTCCACGCGGCCCGGCCGTGCTCGTCGCGCTCGCAGGTCGGCAGCCCGGCCGCGGCCAGGTGCGCGCCGAGCCCGAGCTCCTCCAGCCAGGCGGCCAGCCGCTCGCCCAGCTCCGCCGCCCGGCGGCCGTCGTCCGGGGAGTCGTCCTGCGAGGTCATGCCCCCAGCCTGCCGCACCCGGGTCAGCGGGGACCGACCAGGGCGGCGTCGAGGAAGCCGACGACGCGCTGCGACCAGCCCTCCGGGTCGGTCCGCAGGCCCTGCACGTGTCCGGCTCCGGGCACCGTCCACACCTCGACGAGGTCCGGTGCGGCCGTGAGCAGGCGCTGCGCGGCGAGCCCCTCGGTCTCGACGTCCCCCGCAGCCACGAGCAGGAACCGGGTCCCGCGGTCAGCGGCGGCGCGCACCGACTCGAGCAGCTCCTGCGGCTCCGGGGCCGCGGTGAGCAGCCCCGCGACGGCGTACGTGAGACCGTCGACGCGCTGCTGGAGCCGGCCGCGGAAGCCGTACTCGTCGAGGTACTCCTTGTCGGCGGCGACCCGGTTCGTCGCCCCCTCGGCCACGACCGCCCGGACCCCGGGGGTCGACGCCGGCCGTGCCGATCGCCTCCTCGCCGCCCATCGAGAGGCCGAGCAGCCGCTCGGGACCAGCCACGCTCCGACGTGAGGAACCGCGCCCCCCATCCGCCAGGGGCCAAGGTCCCCGCCGGCAGCCGTGGCGACGTCATCCGATCCGGCTGCCCCGACGACCGCCCCGTACGACGTCCCGCAGCGCCGGGCGGGCACCCGGCTCAGCCGGCCCGGCTCGGTTCGGGCGCGGCCGGCTCAGGTGGTGGTGGCGAGGACCAGCGGTCGGACCTCCGCGGCGCCGGCGCGGCGTACGGCGCGAGCCGCCAGGGTCAGCGTCCATCCGGTGTCGGTGCGGTCGTCGACGAGCAGCACCCGCAGCCCGTCCAGCGGCTGGTCGACCTGGAGGGCGAAGCGCCGCCCGACGGCGGCGACCCGCTGCGCGGAGTTGGCGGCCCCCTGGCCGGGGACGATGTCGGGGTTGACGATCGCCCACCGTCCCACCACGGGGACCCCGAGGTGGCGGGACAGGCCGGCGGCCAGGTCGGCCGTCAGCGTGGGCCGGGTCTGCGACTCGACGACCACGATCGCGTCGACCGGGGGCCGCCAGTCACCGAGCACCTCGAGGACCGCGCGGACCAACGGCACCGGGACCGGGCCGTCCGGGGTCGCCGGCGCGAAGAGCTCGCGCAGCGCCTGGCCGTGGCCGAGGTCGGTGAGCCGGGCCACCGCCCGGCCCTCCTGGGCGCCCTCGGCGATCTTGCCCTTGAGCTCGATGCCGAGGTTGGCCAGCGCGCTCGGCCACATCTTCCGCGGCTCGACGGCGACCCCGGGCCGGGCCAGCCGGGCGCCGGCGTCCTCGAGCGCGGCGGCCGAGACGTCGGCGGAGAGGGTGAGCCCGCCGCAGTTGTCGCAGCGCCCGCAGTCCTCGGCTTCCGGGTCGTCGAGCTGGTCGCGCAGGAACCGCATCCGGCAGGCGTCGGTCGCGATGTAGTCGAGCATAGCCTGCTGCTCGCGCTGGCGCGCCTCGGTCACCCGGCGGTAGCGCTCCTCGTCGTAGGACCACTCGCGACCGGTGGCCTCCCAGCCGCCGCGGACCCGGCGTACGGCGCCGTCGACGTCGAGCACCTTGAGCATCGTCTCCAGCCTGGTGCGGTTGAGGTCGACGTAGGTCTCCAGGGTGGCCGTGCTGAGCGGCCGGCCCTCCGCCCCCAGCACCTCGAGCGTGCGGCGGACCTGCTCCTCGCGCGGGAAGGCGAGGGAGGCGAAGTAGGCCCAGATGTCGCGGTCCTCGATCGCGGGCAGCAGCACGACGGTCGCCCCCTCCGGCGGCAGAGTCGTGCCGCGGCCGGCGCGGCCGACCTGCTGGTAGTAGGCGACCGGCGAGGGCGGCGCGCCCATGTTGACCACGAAGCCGAGGGTGGCGTCGAAGCCCATGCCGAGCGCGCTCGTGGCGACCAGCGCCTTGACCCGGCCATTCACCAGGTCCTGCTCGAGGGCGTGCCGCTCGGTCGGGTCGGTCTGGCCGGAGTACGCCGCGACCTCGTGGCCGCGCGAGCGCAGGTAGTCGGCGATCTCCTGGGTGGCGGCGACCGTCAGGCAGTAGACGATGCCGGACCCGGGCTGCTCGGCGAGGTGGTCGGCGAGCCAGGCCAACCGCTGCTCCGCGGTCCGGAGCCGGACCACGCCGAGGCGCAGCGACTCGCGGTCCAGCGAACCGCGCAGCACCAGGACCTCGCCGAAGCCGTCGGTGGCCGAGCCCGTCGAGACCCCGAGCTGCTCGGCGACGTCGTCGGTGACCCGGGCGTTGGCGGTCGCGGTGGTCGCGAGCACCGGGATGCCGTCGGGGAGCTCGCCCAGCAGGGTGCGGATCCGACGGTAGTCGGGCCGGAAGTCGTGGCCCCAGTCGGAGATGCAATGCGCCTCGTCGACGACCAGGAGGCCGCAGGTCGCGGCCAGCCGGGGCAGCACCTCGTCGCGGAAGCCCGGGTTGTTGAGCCGCTCGGGACTGACCAGCAGCACGTCGACCTCGCCGGCCGCGATCGCCTCGTGGATCGGCTCCCAGTCCTCGATGTTGGTGGAGTTGATCGTCACCGCGCGGATCCCGGCCCGCTCGGCCGCCGCGATCTGGTTGCGCATCAGGGCCAGCAGCGGGGAGACGATGACCGTCGGCCCGGCACCCTGCTCGCGCAGCAACAGCGTCGCCACGAAGTAGACCGCGGACTTGCCCCAGCCGGTGCGCTGCACAACGAGCGCCCGGCGGCGGTGCACGGCGAGCGCCTCGATCGCGGCCCACTGGTCCTCGCGCAGCACCGGCTCCGGCTCACCCGGCCGCGGCCCGACGAGCGCGCGCAGGTGCGCCTCCGCGCTGCGGCGTACGTCGGTCTCGGCTGGGGCACTCACCCGACCCTGTCTACCAGCGGGCCCCGACAACGTCCTCCGCGGACGGGTATCTGGAGCGCTCCGCCGCCCTCCTGAGGTCCGACGCGACTCGTACGGGCGGGCCGCCCCGCCAGCAGGAGCACCGATGAGCAACCACCGCACCCTCGCCTTCGCCGCCGTCGCCAGCCTCGCCACCCTCGGACTGGTCGGAGGCGCCACCACGACCAGCTCGGCCGACGCCGACGGGTTCGCTCCCCACGTCGGCCAGCGGGTGGCCGCCAAGGCCACGGCGCCGGTCAAGTGCGGCGGTGGCGCCCTGAAGAAGATGACCAGCCGGCTCTCGGCCGAGCCGTTCTCGTTCGCCGGCACCGCCGGGGCCGACGTGGCGGTCACCGGCGCCCAGGTCGCGCTCACCGGTCCGCCGAAGGGGACCGACACCGTCCTGGTCACGTTCACCGCGGAGAGCTACTACACCGGCAGCGGTTGGATGAGCCTGGAGCTGCACAAGGACGGCGTGCCGGCCGCGCCGTACGCCGACAACGGCAGCCCGTTCGCGTTCACCTCGGAGGCCAGCTACCACGGCGACTCCGCCCAGTTCTGCACGAAGATCGGCACGGGCACCCACGTCCTCGCGATCCAGGCCAGCACCACCGGCAACTCGAGCACCGACTCGGGCTGGATCGACGACTGGACGATGTCGGTCCCGCGCTTCGAATGACGGTTCGGTGGGTGGTCGTGGCTGGCGACGGTTTCCCCGGTTAACCGGGGAAACCGGAACTGTTGGGCCGAAGTTTCGGCCGAGAAGTGCAGGGATTGCCCGGTAAGTCAGCGGCCGGAGACCAGCACGAGGTGCGCCGCGCCGGCGACAGGCTGGCGCCAGCCCGCTCGGACCGGCCGCGCGGACGCGGTACGCCGACATGGGACCCCGGGCCCCGGCAGGTGGAGCAGCCGGGGCCGGGCTCGTGTCCCACTCACCAGATGCGCACCCGCTGGTCGGGGTCCAGCCAGAGCCCGTCCCCCTCGACGGTGCCGAACACCTCGTGGAACTCGTCGAGGTTGCGCACGATGTTCGCACGGAACTCCGCCGGGGAGTGCGGGTCGATGGTGAGGTACTGCTGCTCCTGCTCCTTGCGCCGCTTGGTCCGCCAGCAGTAGGCCCAGTTCAGGAACACCTTCTGCCGGTCCTCGACGGACGCGCTCCCGCCGCGGGCGATCAGGTAGGCGGTGTGGCCGATGGTCAGCCCGCCGAGGTCGCCGATGTTCTCACCGACGGTGAGCGCGCCGTTGACGCGCTCGCCGGGCAGCGTGCGGGGCTCGAAGCCGTCGTACTGCTCGATGAGGGCCTTCGACTTCACCTCGAACGCGGCCTTGTCGTCGGGGGTCCACCAGTCGTGCAGGTTGCCGCTGCCGTCGTACTGCGCGCCCTGGTCGTCGAAGCCGTGCCCGATCTCGTGGCCGATGACCGCGCCGATGCCGCCGTAGTTCTCGGCCTCCTCGGCGTCCGGGGAGAAGAACGGCTTCTGCAGGATGCCGGCGGGGAAGCAGATCTCGTTGGTGCCGGGGTTGTAGTAGGCGTTGACGGTCTGGGGGAGCATGAACCACTCGTCGCGGTCCACCGGCGAGCCGATCTTCGCGAGCTGCCGGTCGGTCTCGAACGCCGACGCGGCGGCGACGTTGCCGAGCAGGTCGTCGCGGGTCACCCGGAGCGCGGAGTAGTCGCGGAACTTCTCCGGGTAGCCGATCTTGGGCCGGAACCTGTCGAGCTTGTCGTACGCGCGCTGCTTGGTCTCCTCGGTCATCCAGTCGAGCCGGGAGATGGACTGGCGGTAGGCGGCGAGCAGGTTCGCGACCAGCTCGTCCATCATCGCCTTCGACCGGGGCGGGAAGTGCCGTGCGACGTACTCCTTGCCGACCGCCTCGCCGATCGCGCCCTCGACCAGCGCGACCCCCCGCTTCCACCGCGCCCGCAGCTCGGGCGTGCCGCTGAGGGTCCGGCCGTAGAAGTCGAAGTTCGTCTCGACGAAGTCGTCGGTGAGGTACGCCGCCGCCGACCGCAGCACGTGCGCCAGCAGCCACTCGCGCCAGTCCTCGAGGGAGATCTCGTCGAGGAGCACCGAGAGGTGGGTGAAGTACGACGGCTGCCGCACGCACACCTCCGCGAGCGTCTCCTCGTTGCCGCCGAGGTTGGTGACGTAGGCGTCCCAGTCGAAGCCCGGGCTGAGCTCGATCAGCTCGGCCCTGGTCATCAGGTTGTAGGTCTTCTGCACGTCGCGGGTCTCGGCGCGCTCCCAGTGCCCCGCGGCCATCCGGGTGTCGATGGCGAGCACCGTCGCGGCCGCGGCAGCAGGATCGGGGTGCTCCCCCAGGCCGAACAGGGTGGTGAGGTAGGCGACGTACTTCTCGCGGATCTCCGCGAACTTCTCGTCGCGGTAGTAGGACTCGTCGGGCAGGCCGAGCCCGCCCTGCACCAGGTTGAACAGGTAGCGGTCGGAGTTCTTGGAGTCGGTGTCGACGTAGGAGCCGAACAGGCCGTGGCCGCCGATCCGCTCGAACTCGCCGAGGAACGCAGCGAGGTCGCGGACGTCGCGCAGCCCCGCGACGGCCTCGATCAGGGGGCGCACCGGCCGCAGGCCGTTGCGCGCGATCGTCTCGGTGTCCATGAACGAGGCGAACAGGTCGCCGATCTTGTGGGCGTCCTCGTCGACCGGCTCGCCGGCCGCGACCCGGCGCGCGAGGTCCTCGATGATCTCGTGGACCTGGGTCTCGGCGGTGTCGGCGAGCTGGATGAAGGGCCCCCAGCTCGAGCGGTCCGCCGGGATCTCGGTCTCGTCCAGCCAGCGGCCGTTCACGTGGCCGAAGAGGTCGTCCTGGGGCCGGATCTCGGGGCTCATGCCTGCCCGGGCTTCGTCGAGGATGCTCACGGCGACGACAGTAGCCGGACGTTGGCGGCGGACGCCTCGACTGCGGCCGCGACGCACGGCACCGCGTCGTCCGCCGGCCAGGGCGTGGCTCTCGATCCCCTGGCCTGCTGCGCGCCGAGGACCGAGGGTCACCCCTTACCGCACGCGCAGGACCGACTTGCCGAGGGTGCGGCGCTCGTCCATGTCCACCAGGGCCCGAGTCACCTCGTCGAGGTCGTAGGTCGCGCCGATCGGCGGCTTGACCACGCCCGACTCCAGCATCGGGAGCAGCGCCGCCCACTGGTCCTGCAGGTAGCCGGGCCGGGTCATCGCGTACGCGCCCCAGCCCACGCCGCGGACGTCGACGTTGTTGAGCAGCAGCCGGTTCACCCGGACCTCCGGGATGCCCTGGCCGGCGGCGAAGCCGACCACCAGCAGCCGGCCCTGGGGGGCCAGGCAGCGCAGCGAGTCGGTGAACGCGCTGCCGCCGACGACGTCGACCACCACGTCGACGCCGCGGCCGTCGGTGAGCTGGAGGACGGCGTCCTTGAAGCCCTCGAGCAGTACGGCGGCGTCGGCCCCGGCCGCCCGGGCGACCTCCGCCTTCTCCTCGGTGCTGACGACGGCGATCGTGCGCGCGCCGTACCCCTTCGCGACCTGGATGCTCGCGGTCCCGACGCCACCGGCAGCGCCGTGCACGAGCACGGTCTCGCCCGCGCGCAGGCCGCCGCGCTCGGCCAGCGCGAACTGGGCGGTGAGGTAGTTCATCGGCAGCGCCGCGCCCTCGTCGAAGGTGACGTGGTCGGGCAGCGCGAAGGTGAACTGCGCCGGGTTGACGACCAGCTCGGCGGCGCCGCCGTACCCGTTCACGCCGGCCACCCGCTGGCCGGGCTCGAACGGCCCGCCGCTGACCACGGTGCCGGCGAAGTCGACGCCGAGGGTGAACGGGACCTCGGGCTTGAGCTGGTACTCCCCCTTGCTCAGCAGCAGGTCGGGGAACGAGATGCCGACCCGGTGCACCTCGACCAGCACGTCGTCGGGTCCGGGCGTCGGCTCGGGGACGTCGCGGACGACGACGTCGGCGGGACCGGTGGTGTCGATGACCTGGGCGGCGCGCATGGGTCCCGAGGCTAGCCGCCTGGGCTCGTGGGCCGTCGTGCCGTCTCAGGCCCGGTCGTAGGCCTCGTGCAGCCAGCCGAGCAGCTCGGGGTCCAGGTCGACGGCCGGGTCGGCCAGCTCGACGTGGTGCACGACGTGCAGCGGCGAGGTGCGGACGGCCTGCTTGATCCGCGGCGAGGCGACCTCGTGGTCGAGCGCGAAGGTCAGCACGACGTCCGCCGTGGCGTGCCGGAGGTACTGGCGCGGGTTCCAGAGCCAGGCGAAGCCGCGGGCCCGTCGGAAGCCCAGCTGGCTGCGGCCGACCCGCTCCTCACAGCCGCCCCAGCCGACGAGGGCCTCGTGCACGATCCGGTACGCCGCCAGGCCGGCCGGGTCGGCGCGGAACAGCTCCTCGGCCGTCCGGGGCGCCGCGGGCGCGCCGCTCACCGCGGCTCCACCAGCCGGTTCATCTCGAAGTGCATGGGGTCGGTGTACCGCCAGTCACCGCCCCAGGTGAAGCCCCAGTGCTTGAAGATCGCGACCACGCCGCGGTCGATCTGGCCGACCGTGCCGCGCTGGTTGCCGGGGACGTTGAGGTCGAGGGCGAGGCCGAAGGCGTGGTTGGAGAGCGTGGTCGAGCCCGCGATGAAGCGCGGGTAGTAGCAGCCGGCGTACTCGCCCGGGTGGATCTTGTCGGTGAGGCCCTGGGCGACCACGTCGCGCAGCGCCGCCTCGAGCTGCGGGAACATCAGCCGGTTGCAGGTGACGGTGCCGAGGATCGGGACCGTCCTGGTCGCGATGTGCGAGGCGACCCACGCCGGGTCCGGCGCGATCCGGCCCCCGGCGAGGACGCTGTAGCGGAAGGTGCCGATGGCGTCGGCGATCGAGCCGACCACCACGACCGTCTGCACGGCGCCGGGGTCGAGGCCCTCGCGGGCGACCACGTCGGTCATCTGCGGCGCGGCCCCGGTGCCGCGCAGGATCCGCTGGATCGGCGCGCGCAGCGTCTCCGGCGAGGTGCCGCCGGTGCGGATCAGCAGTGCGTTGCCCTCGGTCATCCCGAGCGTCGGGATCCAGGTCTCGTTGACGACCGCGTCGACCAGCCAGGACTGCTGCGCGTAGGCGCCGACGTGCACCTGGGGCGCATCCTCCGCGCTGCCCAGCTTGAGGAAGCCGTTCTCGTCGATCGGCGCCCGCTTCTGCAGGGCCGGCCGCAGCGCGAGCTCCCCGCCGGCGACCCGGTCCCAGACGTCGTCGGCCTTGGCGCTGTCGGCGTTGACGACGAAGTTGCGGTACGTCGTCGGGTCGACCGCGGCCACGCTCAGTGCCCGGTTCTCGACGACGACCTGGACCAGCGAGACCTGCTCGACGTCGACGACGCCCGCGAGCCGCTCGATGGCCCGCACCCGGCCGGGGGCGATGGTCTTCGACCCGGAGGCCACGATGTCCGGCGGGGAGATCAGGCCGGTGCGGCGGCCCGGTGGGTCGACGGCGTGGGCGGGGTCGAGGGCGGGCGAGGCCGTCGGGCTGCCGGCGCTGGCCGTCGCGGTCGAGGAGCTGTCGGGCGTGGGGTCACCCGCCTCGGACGGCCCCGTGCAGGCGGTCGTCAGGGCGCCGAGGAGCGCGGCGAGTCCCAGCACCGCCGTGCTCCGCGCGCGCCTGACTCGCATCACATCCCTCCCCGGGCCAGGGTACGTCGTGAGCCGGCGTCGCCGGTCCGCCCGCAGGGCCGTGCGGCCGGGCCTCCCCACCCCGATGGAAGACTGTCCCCCGTGTCCGAGCTCGTGCTGATCCTGTCCTGTCCCGACCGTCCCGGCATCGTGCATGCCGTCACCGGGTTCCTGGTGGAGCGCGGTGCGAACATCACCGAGAGCCAGCAGTTCGGCGACCCGCTCAGCGGCCGGTTCTTCATGCGGATCGCCGTGGACGTGCCGGGAGCCGTCGACGCGGCGGCCCTGCGGGCGGAGTTCGCGCCGGTCGCGGAGGAGTTCGAGATGCGCTTCGACGTCCACGACGCGGCCGCGCCGTACCGCACGCTGATCCTGGTCTCCAAGGACCTGCACTGCCTCAACGACCTGCTGTTCCGCACCAGCACCGGCTCGCTCGGCATCGAGGTGCCGGCGATCGTGTCGAACCACCCGGACGCCGCGGCGATGGCGGCGTCGTACGGCGTGCCGTTCCACCACGTCCCGGTCACCCCGGACACCAAGGCGCAGGCCGAGGAGCGGCTGCTCGAGCTGGTGCGCGAGCTCGACATCGACCTGGTGGTGCTCGCCCGCTACATGCAGATCCTCTCCGACGGGCTGTGCCGCGAGCTGTCCGGCAAGGCGATCAACATCCACCACTCGTTCCTGCCCAGCTTCAAGGGCGCCCGGCCCTACCACCAGGCCTTCGACCGCGGGGTCAAGCTGGTCGGCGCGACCGCGCACTACGTGACCAGCGACCTCGACGAGGGCCCGATCATCGAGCAGGACGTGATGCGGGTCGACCACACCCACCACCAGGAGCAGCTGGTCTCCGCGGGCCGCGACGTCGAGGCGCAGGTGCTGTCCCGCGCGGTGCGCTGGCACGCGCAGTCCCGGGTGCTGCTCAACGGCCACCGCACCGTCGTGTTCCGCTGACCCCCCGGCACATCGGTCAGGCCGTCCAGCGCACCGCCTCGGCGGCCAGGTCGGCCGCACCGTAGACGCCGGCCAGGTCGGGACGGCGGGCCATCAGCTCGACCAGGTCGCGGACCCGGGCCGCGGCCCGGATCTCCTTGGCGACCGCGTCCGGCAGCTCCCCTCTGCGGTGACCGTGGTGCGGCCTGGTCAGCGCCGCGCTCCTGGCCGTCGTCGTGGCGGCGATGGTAGCCGTCATGGTCGCGTCTCCTCCCCGTGGTGTCGGGGTCTGACCCCCGCGGTGAGCGCCGGGGCCGCCCGACGTGGGCCCAGCCTCGATCGAGGCTAAGTCTAGCGACCTAGTCCACTAGCCGTCAGGCGGTCACGCCGACCAGCGGATCGCCTCGACGGCGACATCGGCCGGCGTGTAGACGCCGACCAGGTCGGGCCGGCGCGCCATCAGGTCGACCAGCTCCGCGGGGCGGACGGCGACCCGGCGCTTGCGGGCCGAAGGCACCGTGGT
Source organism: Nocardioides sp. JS614 (assembly GCF_000015265.1). Lineage (NCBI taxonomy): Bacteria > Bacillati > Actinomycetota > Actinomycetes > Propionibacteriales > Nocardioidaceae > Nocardioides > Nocardioides sp. JS614. The sequence goes on along the minus strand of NC_008699.1, from coordinate 139,374 downwards.
CGGGCGTGCGTGGCGCTCCGGCACCGCAAGCGTCGTGGTCATCTCGGCTCCCTCCCGGGATCGGTCCCGTCGGGACCTCGTACCCCTCCGATCGGCGTCCGACCAACCCTCCTGAGGCCTACCGGGAAGCGGCCGTGGCGGGTGCGAGCACCCCGGGATCGCGGCAGGAGAGCCGCCCGTTCGCGGCGGTGCGTCCCGAGGGACGACCTACCTTCCGATCGGTGGCGCGGCGGTCCGGCCGATGCCCGGGTCGCGGATGCTCAGCCACGAGACGACGCCGCCCAGCGCGAGCAGCGCGGCGCACGCGAGGATCGCCGAGCCGTAGGCGGCGTCGAACGCCACCGGGTCGGCGTACTCCTCGCCGCGCAGCCCGACCGCGGCCGGGAGCGCGGCCACCGCCAGCAGCGAGCCGGCGCGGGCGACCGCGTTGTTGACGCCGCTGGCGATCCCGGCGTGCTCGTCGGCCACGGCGGCCAGGACGGTGGCGGTCAGCGGCGCGACCAGCAGTGCCAGCCCCAGCCCGAAGACGACCAGCCCGGGCAGCACGTCGGTCCAGTACGTCGTCCCGGCGCCGACGCGCAGCAGCAGCAGGGTGCCCGCGGCCATCACCAGCGGGCCGAGGCTCATCGGGACGCGAGGGCCGATCCGGGCGCCCAGCCGGCCGCCCTGCGAGGCGAGCAGCAGCATGCAGAACGTGATCGGCAGAGTGGCCAGGCCGGCGCCGAGCGCGCCGTACCCGCTCACCGTCTGCAGCTGCAGGACGAGGAAGAACAACACGGCACCGAGCGCGGCGTAGACGACCATCGTCATCGCGTTGGCGGCGGTGAAGGTGCGGTCGGCGAAGATGCCGAGCGGCAGCATCGGGTGGTCGCTGCGGCGCTCGTCGACGAGGTACGCCGCAGCCGCGAGGACGGTGACGACCACGGCCCAGGGCGCGAGGGCGCCACCCCACTCGATCAGCGCGTAGGTCAGGCCGCCGAGGGCGAGCGCGGCCAGCACCGCGCCGAGGGCGTCGAAGCGCCGGGGGGCGTTCGGGTCCCGCGTCTCCGGGACCGCGCGGCGGGCGACGACGACGGTGAGCGTCGCGATCGGCAGGTTGACCAGGAAGATCCAGCGCCAGCTGGCGTACTGCACCAGTGCGCCGCCGACGAGCGGCCCGACGGCGGCCGCGATGCTCGTCAACCCGGACCAGGAGCCGATCGCCTGGGCCCGGTCGTCGCGGACGAAGGCACCCTGGATCATCGCGAGGCTGCCCGGCGTGAGCAGGGCCGCGCCGACGCCCTGGAGGATCCGCGCGACGATCAGGACCTCCGGCGTCGGCGCCGAGCCGCACGCGAGCGAGGCGACGGCGAACCACACCGTGCCCACCACGAACACCCGGCGCCGGCCGAACCGGTCGCCCAGCGACCCGCCCAGCAGGATCAGGCTGGCCATCGAGAGCAGGTAGCCGTTGGTGATCCACTGCAGCTCGGGGAGCGAGGCGTCCAGGTCCGCGCCGATCGTGCGCAGCGCGACGTTCACGACGGTGCCGTCGAGCATCGTCATCCCCGAGCCGAGGACCGCCGCGAGGACGACGGCGCGGCCGGTCGCCGTACCGAGCCGGACGCCATCGGGTCCGGCCAATCCGGCGGGGTCGCCCACGACGAACACGATAGTGAACTCAGGGGAATCCCTGATGAAGGCAACCCTGGACTTCGGCGCGGTGCTGCACACGCTCGGCGTCGACCGCGACACCGACGAGTTCGCCGAGCAGGTCGCCCGGGTCGAGCGCGACCTGCTCTGGGCGCACCGGCGCGGCCTGCGGGTCCCGCCGTACGTCACCCGCGCCTTCCGCGACGCTGTGGCGGGGGCTGCGTAGGCCGTCCGGGGGGGTCGGTTTCCCCGGTTCACCGGGGAAACCGGAACTGTTGACCCGAAGTTTCGGCCGAGAAGTGCAGGTATTGCCTGAGCGGACCTACCCGCGCAGCACCCGGGCGGCGATCCAGGCGATGTCGTCGGCGGTGTCGGCCGGGGACCCGGAGGGCTGCATCACGTGGCTGAGCACGACCCGGACCACCACGTCGATGGCCGCCGCCAGGCGCCGGCCCTCGATCCCGAGGGAGTACGGCGCAAGCCGGTCCGCGACGACCAGCTTCGCGGCCGCCAGCAGCGACTCGGCATGCGTGGTCAGCAGCGGCAGCAGCTCGGTGTCCGCGCCGTGCGTCGCGGAGACGACCGCGTGCAGCAGCCTGTTGTCCTGGGCCAGCTCGAGCACGCCCGAGGAGGCGGCGCGGATCGCGTCGACCAGGTCGTCCGGGTGCCGGTCGAAGGCCTCCGAGACGACGCCGAGGAAGCGGTCCAGCTCCTGGTGGATCATCGCCTCGGCCAGCCCGGGCTTGGTGCCGACCTCGTTGTAGACGGTCTGCCGGCTGACCCCCACCCGCTCGGCGAGGGCGCCCATCGTGACCCGTGCCCAGCCGGACTCGACGGTCATGGCGACCGCCGCGTCCACGATCCGCGAGCGCGTGGTCCCAGGCACCTCACGAGTCTAGGAGGAGACCTCGGCGGCGGTGGTGCTCGGCCCCGGCCGGGCTCCGTGCCTCAGGCGGCCGCCTCGGTGAGCGGCACGAAGTCGACCTTCTCGCGTACGCCGCAGTCCGGGCAGCACCAGTCGTCGGGTACGTCGGCCCAGGCGGTGCCGGCCGCCAAGCCCTCGAGCTCGTTGCCCTCCTCGACGCGGTAGGTGTACCCGCAGCCCGGGCACCGGGCGGCCAGGACCTCGTCCGCGACCGGGTTCCGGGACGGCTGCAGGGCGACCTCCTCGACCACGGTCGAGGCCGGCGGCGGGTACTTCGCGAGGATCCGGTCGCGCTTGCGCGGGGACAGGTTGGCCCGCGACAGGTCGCCGTCGAAGTGGGCCAGGACCCGAGGGTCCATCACCCGGCGCCAGATCGCGGGGACGATGGCGAGCACGATCATCCCGGCGTACCCGGTCGGGAGCACCGGCGACTCCTCGAAGTCGCGCAGCGACTGGTAGCGCCGGGTCGGGTTCGCGTGGTGGTCGCTGTGCCGCTGCAGGTGGTAGAGCAGCACGTTGGTGGCGATGTTGTTGGAGTTCCACGAGTGGGTGGGGTCGACCCGCTCGTAGCGCTGCCGCTCGCCGACGCCCACCTTCTGCCGGAGCATCCCGTAGTGCTCCATGTAGTTCACGACCTCGAGCAGCGAGAACCCGACGACCGCCTGGATCACCAGGTACGGCAGCACGCCGGCGCCGAGCCAGGCGACCAGCGCGCCCCACAGCACCGCCGACATCAGCCACGCGTTGAGGACGTCGTTGCCGATCCGGAACGGGTGCTGCTGCTTGCGGGCGTAGCGGCGCTGCTCCAGGCGCCACGCGGACTTCAGCGAGCCCCGGACCGTGCGCGGCCAGAACTGGTAGAAGTTCTCGCCCACCCGGCTGCTGGCCGGGTCCTCGGGCGTGGCGACCCGCACGTGGTGGCCGCGGTTGTGCTCGATGTAGAAGTGCCCGTAGAAGCTCTGCGCCAGGGCGATCTTGGACAGCCAGCGCTCGTTGGCCTCCCGTTTGTGGCCGAGCTCGTGGGCGGTGTTGATGCCGATGCCGCCGATGCAGCCGATCGAGACCGCCAGGCCGATCTTGTCGAGGGTGCCCAGGTCCGCCCCGCCGCCGATCAGCCACATGGCGCCGACGAAGCCGGCGTACTGGATCGGCAGGAACAGGTAGGTGATCCAGCGGTAGTAGCGGTCCTGCTCGAGCGCCTCGATCACGTCGTCGGGCGGGTTGGAACGGTCCAGCCCCGCGACCAGGTCGATGGCGGGCACCACGACCAGGATCACGAACGGCCCGATCCAGAACCACACGCCCCAGCCGGTGAGGGCCCACAGCCCGTAGCCGATGAAGGCCAGCGACGGCACCACCAGCCCGATCAGCCACAGGTAGCGCTTCTTGTCCTTCCAGGTCGCCGTGGACCCGGCCGGGACGGTGCTGTTGGGAACTTGCGGCGGGGCGGTCGGGGGGGTCGCGGTCATGGGCTCGGCCTCCTGCGAATGACGGTGGTCACGTCCAGGCCTTTACAAAACCACAGGAAATGTCAACTGTCTAGACCTGCAGCGCACAAACGTCCACCGACGCGGGTGGCGCCTGGCCACCGCAAGTTTCGTCGGCCGGCCGATGAACCTCGTGCCTGGACGATGAAGCTTTGTCGTCCAGGCACGGGTCTTGTCGGCCGGCCGATGAAACTGGTCGCCCACCCAAAGCTGCCAAGCGACCGCAACCACACCGTCTGGCGATCGACCGCAGGACCGATCCGCGGCCGCGCGCGGCGCCGAAGGCGACGCGCGAGACGCGGGGTCAGGCGTTCTCGCGGCGGAAGGTCGCCGTACCCCACCAGCCGCCGAGGGCGGCCAGCGCGACCGACCACACCAGGCCCCACAGCACCGCGGAGCTCGCGACGTCCCCGGCGAACCCGTCGCGGACGGCATCGACGACGTACCGGAACGGCATCAGGTCGCTGGCCCGCTCCAGCCAGGCCGGTCCGAGGGTCATCGGCAGGAGGATGCCGCTGAGCAGGAGCACCGGCATCATCACGATGTTGATGACCGGCGCCATCACGTCCTCGCTCTTCGTGGTGAGCGCCAGCGCGTTGGAGGCCGCGGCGCACGCGCCGCCGATCAAGAGCGTGATCACGATGCCCAGCCCGATCCCGACGGCCGAGCCGCGCAGTCCCATTGCCAGCCCGAGTCCGACCAGGATCAGGGCCTGCACGAGCAGCTGCAGCACGTCTCGCATCAGCCGACCGACCAGCAACGCCGACCGACTGGCGGGGGTCACCCGCTCGGCCTCGATCACGCCCTCGCGCCACTCGCCGATCAGGGCGAAGCCGGCGAAGAACGCGCCGAACATGCCCAGCTGGACCAGCAGCCCGGGCACCAGGAACGTGTAGGCGTTGGCGGTCCCGGTGTCGAAGGAGCCGACCAGCGGCTTGAGCAGCGGGCCGAAGAGCAGCAGGTAGAGGACCGGCTGCAGGATCCCGATCAGCACCCAGGCGGGGTTGCGCAGGTTCATCCGGATCTGGCGGCGGAAGACGATCGAGCTCTCGCGGAGGAACATCACGCGAGCACCTCCTCGGGCTGGGTCGGGGCGTCGCTGGGGTCCGTGGAGTCGGCGTCGCGCAGCGACCGGCCGGTGAGGGAGAGGAAGACGTCGTCGAGCGTGGGGCGCAGCACCTCGATCGAGTCCAGGGCCACCCCGGCGTTCTCGAGGTCTCGCAGCAGCGCGGGTACGGCGCGCCCGGCGCGCTGCACCCGCGCCCGGACGTGCCGGTGGTCGGTCTCGACGCCGTCGGCGCCGTGCACCAGCGCCTCCAGGCGGGCCGCGGCGACGGCGACCTGGCCCGGGTCGGCGACCTCGAGGTCCACGAGGTCGCCGGCGACCTGGGCCTTGAGGTTGTCCGCCGTGTCCGAGGCGACGATCCGGCCCTGGTCGATGATCACGATCCGGTCGGCGAGCGCGTCGGCCTCGTCGAGGTAGTGGGTGGTGAGGAAGACCGTGGCGCCCAGCCGGGCGCGCAGTCCCCGGATGTGCTCCCACAGGTTCGCCCGCGCCTGCGGGTCGAGCCCGGTGGTCGGCTCGTCGAGGAACACCAGCCCGGGGTCGTGGATCAGCCCCATCGCCACGTCGAGGCGGCGCTTCTGCCCGCCGGACATGTTCTTGGGCATCCGCCGCCACAGCCCGTCGAGCTGGAGCTGCGCGAACAGCTCCTGGCCGCGGCGTACGGCCTCGGCCCGGGACATCCCGTACAGCATCCCGTGGTCGACGACCTCGTCGCCGGCGAAGGCGCCGGAGAACGTCGATCCCACCTGCGAGACGTAGCCGATGCTGCGGCGTACCTGCACCGACTCGGTGACCACGTCGTAGCCGGCCACCGTGGCGCTGCCTGCCGTGGGCTTGAGCAGCGTGGTGAGCATCCGCAGCGTGGTGGTCTTGCCGGCGCCGTTGGGTCCGAGGAACCCGACCACCTCGCCCTCGTGGACGTCGAGGTCAACGCCGTCGACGGCCCGGACGTCCTTGGCGGTCTTGCCTCGTCCGGTGTGGAACGTCTGCACGAGTCCTCGTGCCTGGATCATGGGGTCTCCTGTGGTCAAGTTTGAACACTAGTGTTCAACGTTGAACAGTTCTGGTCAAGTCGTGGCTCGCGGGAGGCAGACCGGTCGCGACGCCGCGACTCATCGGCCCCCGGCCCAGGCCGGTCGGCCCCGGGCCGGTCGACCCCCAGGCCGGTCGACCCCGGGCCGGTCAGCCCCAGGTCACCGCCGCGCGATCGCGCCAGCCGGCGTCCAGGCCGGGCCGCCGGGTCCGGTTCCAGAGCGCCAGGTACAGCGAGACCGCCGAGCCGTCGAGCTGCCAGTCCGCGTCGGCGAACACCGGACCGACCCGCCGCTCGGTGACGGCCGGCCCGGGGCCGAGGTGGACCAGCCAGCGGTCGGGGGCGTCGTCGGGCGCGACCACGAGCAGCGCCTCCTCCTCGCAGCGCAGCCGCGAGCGCGGACGGGTCAGGAACCCGCCCGGCAGCTCGTCGATCCCGTCGACCGCGAGGTCCGGCTCGATCCAGGTGTCCTCCGCCGTCGGCCAGCGGCCGAGCGCCGCCGCGAGCGCGTCGACGCCGTGCACCGTCGTCTCGTGGCACTGCCGGCGCGCCCAGAACTCCCGCGGCGCGGGGGCGTCGTGGAGGAACACCAGGGCGTGCAGGTCGGCGGGCGCGCGGGTGAGCTCGTCGGCGAGCGCGACCGCGCCGTCGCGCAGCCACTCCAGCGGGTCCGCCGCGGCCCGGCCGGCGGCCTCGAACGCGTCCGGGTCGACGTCGTGCTCGCCGCGCACGAGGGCCGTCGCCCAGCGGTGCACCATGCCCTGGTGGGCGACCAGGTCCCGGACCGTCCAGTCGGGGCAGGTCGGCACGGGCGCGCCGAGTCCGGCGCGCTCGGCGTACCGGACGAAGGCCACCATCGCGGAGCGGATCGCGTCGAGATGACGCGACATCGACAGCTGGGTGGGCACCTGCCGAGCGTGACACCTGGCGCGCCGGGAGGCACCTGCTTTACGGCGGTGGTAGGAGTGGGTGGTGACCGAACCCGCCGACGTGCGCCTGGCCGTGCTCATCGACGCCGACAACGTGTCCGCCTCGCACGCGGCGGACCTGCTCGCCGAGCTGGCGCGCTACGGCGTCCCCACCGTCAAGCGGGCGTACGGCGACTGGACGACCCAACAGCTGGCCGGCTGGAAGTCCGAGCTGGCCCGCCACGCGATCCAGCCGATCCAGCAGTTCGCGAACACGGTCGGCAAGAACTCCACCGACTCCGCGTTGATCATCGACGCGATGGACCTGCTCTACTCCGGCCACCTCGACGCGTTCGCGATCGTCTCGAGCGACAGCGACTTCACCCGGCTCGCGACCCGGCTGCGGGAGTCGGGCAAGACCGTCTACGGCCTGGGGCGCCGGCGTACGCCGGCCTCGCTGCAGGCGGCCTGCGACAAGTTCATCTTCCTCGAGGTGCTGCGCGACGGCGAAGGAGGCGGCGCCGACCAGGCGCACCAGAAGGAGGCGGCCCCCGGGTCCGAGCACGAGGCCGACGCCGACGCCGAGGCCGACTCGCTGCCGGACCTGCGCACGATCCTGGAGGCCGCGGTGCGCAGCACCGCGCAGGACGACGGCTGGTCCGCGCTCGGGTCGGTCGGCAGCTACCTGGGCAAGACCCACGCGGCGTTCGACCCGCGCCACTACGGGTTCCCGCGGCTCAGTGCGCTCGCCGGTGCGCAGCCCTACCTCGACCTCGACCATCCCGACGGCGGCCAGCCGCGGGTCCGGCTGCGCAGCCAACGGCCACCGCGCAAGCGGGCGGCCGCCAAGAAGGCCGGCTCACAGAACGAACCGGCGAAGAAGACGACGAAGAAGGGTGCGGCGCGGGACTCAGCGACCGAGTAGCGCGCGGTACTTCTCCCGGTCGGTGCTCATCTGCCAGCCCGGGTCGTCGGCGGGCGGGGTCCAGCCCCAGTCGTCGTCCATCTCGAAGGGCAGCTTGCCCGCGCGGATGTCCTCGATGGTCTCGCGCAGCCACGCGAGCTCGGCGACCGCGAGGTCGAGCCAGAGCAGCATGCTCCGGGTCGCGTGCGGCGGGGCGACGCCCGGGTTCGCTGCCGCGAGCTCGGCCACCGTCTGCTCCAGGTCCACGCGCCGCCGGGTCAGGCTCCGCAGCACCCGGTCGCGGTCGAGGAGCGGCAGCATCGAGAACGCGACCGTGAACGCGCTGCGCTCATAGGGGTTGACGGTCTCCAGCGCCTCGACCATCAGTCGCTCCAGCTCGGCCCGGCCGCTCCCGGTCAGCTCGTAGACCGCGACCTCGCGGCCCCCGTCCACGAGGTCGTGGCGGACCAGGTGGCCGAGCCCGGTCAGCGACGTCAGGCCGTGGTAGATCGAGCCCGGGTTGGTGTGCGCCCACCGGTCCACCTGCCAGGACAGCAGCTCCCGGCGGATCTGGTAGCCGTTGACCGGCTCGAAGAGCGCCACCGCACCCAGCAACAGCATCCGGGTCTCGTGCGCCGACATACCCCGCAGTTTAGGGTTGGTGGATGGCCCAGACGGCACCGCAGCCCTTCGGCATCGACTTCGGTGGCACCGGCATCAAGGGCGCACCGGTCGACCTCGAGGCCGGCGACTTCGCCGCCGAGCGGGTCCGGATCCGGACCCCCGACCCGTCCACACCCGAGCGGGTGGCGGCGGTCTTCGTCGAGCTGCTGCGCCGATTCCCGGACTCCACCGGCGCGGTCGGCGTGACGGTCCCCGGGGTGGTCCGCCACGGCGTGGTCCGCTCGGCGGCCAACATCGACAGGGCCTGGGTCGGCACCGACGCCGACCGGCTCTTCACCCGGGCCACCGGCCGCGAGGTGCACGTCGTGAACGACGCGGACGGCGCCGGGCTGGCCGAGGTGCGGTACGGCGCGGCGAAGGGCCGCTCCGGCCTGGTGATCGTGACCACCCTCGGCACCGGGATCGGCTCGGCGATGGTCTACGACGGCGTCCTGGTGCCGAACTCCGAGCTCGGCCACCTCGAGGTCGAGGGCCACGACGCCGAGTCCCGGGCGGCCAACAGCGCCCGCGAGCGCGAGGACCTGTCCTGGGAGCAGTGGGCGAAGCGGCTCACGACGTACTACCGCACCCTGGAGCGGCTCTTCTCTCCCGAGCTGTTCGTGGTCGGCGGCGGGGTCAGCAAGTCCTCCGCCGAGTTCCTCGCGCTGGTGGACATCGACACCGAGATCATCCCGGCGGCGCTGCTCAACAAGGCCGGGGTGGTGGGCGCGGCGCTCTACGCCTCCGAGGGTGGCGGCTGAGCGATCACCGGCGGGTCGAAGACCTGTTCGAAGGCCGCCCGGACGCCCCGCAGGTACCGCTCGACCAGCGCGCGCTCGGCTTCGGTGAACGAGCGGTCCCAGGCGTCCAGGGCGGTGAACATCGGCAGCAGGTGCGCGAGCACCTCCTCGCGCCCGGACGCGGTCACCCGCACGTCCGTGCGACGGCGGTCCTCGGCGTGCGGGTGCCGCTCGACGTGCCCCCGCTCGGCGAGCCGGTCGACGACTCCGGTCGACGCGGCGGTGCTGATGTCGAGGATCCGGGCCAGCTCCGCGGGGCCTAGCGAGGTCCGGACCAGGTGCTGGAGCGCGACCAGCTCGGAGTCGCTCAGCCCCGCGCGCCGGGCGACCACGTGGCGCACCCGGGCACCCGCCTCGATCGCCTCGCGCAGGGCGACCAGGCTCCCGGTCTGACGCCAGGCATCGGCGAACTCGCTCGCCGGGCCGGCCCGCTCGGGCTTCGCCATTTTTTTCATTCACCTACTTGATGTCTAATCTAGTTAGCGACCACCATGCCACGGATCCTCACGGAGGCCCACATGACCTCGCTGATCACCGGCCGGCGCAGCGCCTGGGTGCTCGCCCTCGTGCCATTCTTCCTGGCCCTGGTCCTGATCGGCGCCGTCGGTGAGGGCGACCGCGCGTCGCGCAGCACCGATGCCCTGCCCGCCGGGCTGGACAGCACCGAGGGGACCGCGCTCCTGGACCGGCTCCCCGAAGCCGCGTCGAGCGCCGCGATCGTGCTGTTCACGGCCGATCGCGGTGAGCTCTCCCGCGACCAGCTGGCCGCGCTGCGGGACGCGGGAGCGGGTCTGGCCGATGGCGGCAGCCCCCTGGTGCTCGCCGAGGACGGCACCGCTGCCCTGCTCGCCGTGCCGGTCCCGGCCGGCTCGGCCGGCGAGGTGGCCGACCGGGTGAGCGCGCTGCGCGCCGCCGCCGACGACGCCGCGCCTGACGGCGTGCAGGCCCAGGTCACCGGCCCGGCCGCGGTCCAGGCCGACCTCGCCGCGGTCTTCGACGGGGCGAACACCCGCTTGCTGCTGGTCACCGCGCTCGTGGTCGCCGTGCTGCTCGTGATCACCTACCGCAGCCCCGTGCTGTGGCTGGTCCCGCTGGTCGTCGTGGGCGTCGCCGATCGGCTCGCCGCGGTCCTGGCGACCCAGGTGATGGCCCGCGTCGACGTCGCGTGGGACGAGTCCACGGTCGGGATCCTCTCGGTGCTGGTCTTCGGCACCGGCACCGACTACGCGCTGCTGCTGATCTCCCGCTACCGCGACGAGCTGCGCACCGAGCCGTCGCGGCGCCGGGCGATGGCGCACGCGCTGCGGCGTACGGCGGAGGCGGTGCTGGCCAGCGCGACCACCGTCGTCCTGGGGCTGCTGACCCTGCTGCTCTCGCTGACCCCGACCACCCGCGGCCTCGGCCTCGCGTGCGCGGTCGGCGTCGTGGTCGCCGCTGCGTTCGCGCTGGTGGTGCTCCCGGCGGCGCTCGTGCTGTTCGGGCGCTGGGTGTTCTGGCCGCGGGTGCCGCACGTCGGTGAGGCGGTCACGGTCGAGGCCGACACCGTGTGGCACCGGATCGGGGCGCGGGTGGCGCGCCGGCCGGCCCTGGTGGCCGGCGGCTCCCTGGTGCTGCTCGCCCTGATGGCGACCGGGATCGGGCGGATCCACCTCGGCCTGGACCAGGCCGAGCAGTTCCTCGACGAGCCGGAGGCGATCAGCGCCGCCACCCGGCTGGCCGAGTCCTTCCCCGCCGGCACCGCCGACCCGACCCAGGTCGTCACCGAGGGCTCCGGCGACGCCGTGCTCCGGGCGGTCCGCTCGGTCGACGGCGTGACCTCGGCCCGGGTCTCGGCCACCGGCGGCGGCGTGGTCGTGGTCGACGCGGTGCTGTCCGGCCGCTCCGGGGAGAACGCCGACGTCGTGACCGCACTGCGCGAGGCGGTCGCGCCGTACGACGCGCACGTGACCGGCGCCGAGGCGAAGGCCCTCGACGAGCGCGAGGGGTCGGACCGCGACCTGCGGCTGATCGTGCCGCTGATCCTGGTGCTGGTGCTCGGCGGGCTGGTGGTGCTGCTGCGCTCCGTCGTCGCGCCGCTGCTGCTCGTGGTGACCGTGGTCGCGACGTACGCCGCGGCGATGGGCGCCTCGTGGTGGCTGTTCACGGGGCCGCTCGGGTTCGGCGCGATGGACAGCGGCGTGCCGCTGTTCGCGTTCCTGTTCCTCGTCGCGCTCGGCGTCGACTACAACATCTTCCTGGTCACCCGCGCCCGTGAGGAGGCCGCCGGCCACGGGTCGCGCGGCGGCATGCTGCGGGCGCTGTCGGCGACCGGCGGGGTGATCACCAGTGCTGGCATCCTGCTCGCGGCGGTGTTCGCGGTGCTGGGGGTGCTGCCGCTGGTGGTGCTCGCCCAGCTCGGCACGATCATCTGCCTGGGCGTGCTGCTCGACACGCTCCTGGTCCGCACCCTGGTGGTGCCGGCGCTCGCCCTGGTCCTCGGCGACCGGTTCTGGTGGCCGCGCCGGGTCGCCTGACCGGGTCGCCCGGCCGGTCCGTTCAGACGCCGCGGACCGCGGCCGCGACCTTGCGCTGCACGTCGGGGTGGAAGACGGTCGGGATGATGAACGCCGGGTTGAGCTCCTCGTCCTTGACGACCAGCGCGATCGCCTCGGCCGCCCGCAGCAACATGTCGAGGGTGATCTCGCTGGCCCGGGCGTCGAGCAGCCCGCGGAACACCCCGGGGAAGGCGAGCACGTTGTTGATCTGGTTCGGGTAGTCGGACCGGCCGCTGGCCACGACCGCGGCGTACTTCTCCGCCTCCGCCGGGTCGACCTCGGGGTCGGGGTTCGCGAGCGCGAACACCACCGGGTCCGGGGCCATGTCCTTGATCCACTCGGCATCGAGCACCCCGGGGCCGCTGACCCCGATGAAGACGTCGGCGCCGTCGAGCCCGGCGCGGAGGTCACCCCGGACGAGGCGCGGGTTGGTCATCTCCGCGAGCTGCCGCTTCGCCGGGGGCAGCGTGTCGTCGTCGCGCGAGAGGCAGCCCTCGCGGTCCCACACCACGATGTCCGGCGCGCCGGCGGCGAGCAGCAGCGTGACGATGGCGGTGCCTGCGGCGCCGCCGCCCGACACGACGATGCGCACGTCGGTGATGTCCTTCTTCACCACCCGCAGCGCGTTGGTGAGGGCGGCCAGCACCACGATCGCGGTGCCGTGCTGGTCGTCGTGGAAGACCGGGATGTCCAGGCTCTCGCGCAGCCGCCGTTCGATCTCGAAGCAGCGGGGCGCGGCGATGTCCTCGAGGTTGATGCCGCCGAAGCCCGGTGCGATCATCTCGACCGCGCGCACGATCTCGTCGGTGTCCTGGGAGGCCAGGCAGATCGGCCAGGCGTCGATGTCCGCGAACCGCTTGAACAGCGCGGCCTTGCCCTCCATCACCGGCAGCGCGGCACCGGGCCCGATGTTGCCGAGTCCGAGCACGGCCGAGCCGTCGGTGACCACCGCGACCGAGTTGCCCTTCACGGTCAGCCGGGGGACGTCCCCCGGGCTCTCCGCCAGCGCCATGCTGACCCGGCCGACGCCGGGGGTGTAGGCCATCGAGAGGTCGTCGCGGTTGCGCAGCGGCACCTTGGAGGTGACCTCGATCTTGCCGCCGATGTGCAGCAGGAAGGTCCGGTCGCTGACCCGGTGCACCGCCACGCCCTCGACCGACTCGGCGGCCGCGTGGAGCCGCTCGGCGTGCTCGGCGTCGCTGGCCGAGCAGGTCACGTCCACGACCAGGCGGGCGTGGCTGGAGTCGGCGACGTCGATCGCGGTGACGATGCCGCCGGCCGCCGAGATCGCGGTGGCGACGGCGCCCACGACGCCGTGGTCGGGCGCCGTGTGCAGGCGCATGGTGATCGAGTACGACGACGCGGTGGCGGCCATGACCCGCACCCTTCTCCCCCCGCGCGGTTACCGGCAAGTCGGACGCAGCCGGGTGCAGCCGCGGCCATCAGGGGTCCGCCCCGGGGTCCGGCGGCTCGGGCCGGGGTCGAGCGGCGGTTTCCCCGGGTACCCGGGGAAACCTGCACTGTTCGGCCGAAACTTCGGCCCAGGAGTGCAGGGATTGCCCGACAAGTCCGCAGGCGTACGCCGCGGCCTGGCCGGCTCAGGCCACCTGCCGGGCGCCCAGGTGGGCGAGCAGGTTCTGGGCGAACCGGTCACCCATCTGGTCGATGACCCGGCTCATCGCGGCCCGCACCGCCGGCCCGGAGATCCTGGGCAGCGGCAGGTCCAGTGTGATCTCGAGCGCGGTGGTCAGCCGCGTGCCGGCCGGGTGCTCCGCCAGGTCGTACCACCCCTCGACCGACGACCGCTCGGTCGTGCCCGCAGGCGGGTCGTGGCGGAACTCGATCCGCTCCGGCTCGTCGTACGTCATCTGCTCGGTGAACGCGGGGGCGACGCCGACGCCGAGCACCTTCAGGGCGGTCAGCTCCCAGCGCCAATGGGCGCCGTCCTCGTGGATGGCCCGGACGAACGGCGTCAGCTCGGCGACCAGGCGGGGATCGGTGAGGGCCGACCAGATCCGGTCGCGCGGTGCGTCCACGACCGCCTCGGCACGCGTGTCTGCGGAGAACGAGGTCATGGGTGGCCACTACCCAGATCCTCAGCCGCGGATGTGCTCCCGGACGCCGCTCCGGCGGCGCGATGTCGTCCAGGCCACACCCCCGCCGAGGTTTCGGCAGGGGCGCCGCGGGAAACGAGACCCGCAGACCGCACCCACCGGAGGACCCATGACGATCACCGCGCTGCTGATGGCAGGCCTGATGGCCTTCGTGCTGCTGGTGCCCACCCTGATGGTCGCGATCCTCGTGTCCGGCATCGCCCGTCGCCCCGAGCCTGCCGAGGCCGCCCCGGTGACTGGGCAGGCCACTGGGCCGGTCACTGGGCCGGTCGCCGTTCCGGTGGCCGTCCCCGTCGGTGCACGGGCCACCGTGACGCGGCCGACCGTCGAGCTCCGGGCCTCCTGAGCTCCGGGCTTCCTGAGCGCCGGCCCCTCAGCCGATCATCCGGGCCTTGACCTGGGCCGCCTGCTGGTGGCCGACCGCGTTGTGGTGCCCGTCGAGCAGCACCTCGATGGTCCGGTTGCCGAGATCGAGCACCACCCGGTCCGGTCCGACCTCGAGCACCTCGCCGCGCACCAGGTAGTCCTCGGCCTGCAGCCGCTCAAGGAGCGTCTCGGGCGGGCACCGCTCGACATCGCCCAGCGCGACCGCGCGCAGGCTGCTGCGCAACCGCCCACCGAACCTCCACATCAGCAGCGCGAGCAGGAGCAGCACCACGTCGGCGACCACGGTCGCCACCAGCGGCACCCGGCTCTCGAGGGCGCCGTCGACGCGGTACGCCGACGGGTCGTCCTCGAGCACCCGGACCTCGAGCCGGCCGGTGCCGACGGCCTCGTCGTACGTCGGCTCCTCGACCTCGACCGACCAGGTGCGCTGGTCGGGGTCGATCTCGGCGGGGAACCGGAACGACAGCCAGTCGGGTTCGCGGTGGTCCACGACGGTCGCAGTGACGTCCGCGCCCGACCGCTCGACCTTCGCGTCGGTCCAGGTGCTGTGCACGAAGGGCAGGTTGACCAGCACGGCCAGCAGCAGGAGCACGAAGGCCGACCGGCGCCGTCCGCTGCTCACCTCGGATCACCCATGCCGGACAGTATGGCCGGCTACGGCAGGTCCACCCTGAGGAAGCCCGGCCGGTAGCGGGTCGGGTCCGCGACCACCTCGTCGACGTCGGTGCGGTTGCGGCTGAACGAGACCACGACGGTGCCGGGCTCGGGCAGCAGCCCCGGGTGCGCGAGCGGCAGGTACCGCAGCCGCCCCTGGGCGGCGTCCGAGGGCAGCGGGGCGACGGTGCGCCCGCCGTCGAACGGGCCCCACGGGTCCGGCGCGGTCCACACGACCACGTCGCTGCCGAGGAACTCGTTGCGCTTGCTCAGCGCGTGCCACTGCCCACCGTCGCGGAACACCGAGAGCGTCTGCGACGTCCCGCCCGCGGCCGGGATCAGCTCCCGGCTCTGCGCCGGGTCTGCGACCCAGTCGGTGCCCGACCAGTACTCCCAGGCAGCGGGCCGCAGCACGTCGTCCGGGTGCACCCGCGCGACCCGCAGCGAGAAGCCGAAGACGTAGGGCTGGTCCGGGTTCGCGGTGCCGTAGAGGTAGAGCCATTCGCCCTCGACCACAGCCGCCGCGCCCCACTCCGGGCGGGTGACATCGGCGGCGTCCGGCCCGACGTCGCGTACCGCGACCAGCTGCGGGGTCTCGCCCCGGGGGACCACGAAGACCGCGACCGCGGGCCCGAGGCTCTCGAAGCCGAACGCGTCGTCGATGCCGGTGCTCCGCACCCGCTGCGCGGTCACCACGACCAGGTCGTAGCCCGGATGGGTGATCGTCACCGCGGACATCGGCCAGTAGCCGACCCGGCCGGCGGACTGCGCGCTCGGCCGGTCCGGGATCAGCGCCCCGTGGTCCTCGGGCACGACGGCCTGGATGCACTCGCCGCCGATGAGCAGCATCGAGTTGCGCACGAAGCGTTGGCCGGCGAAGGACGGGCTGCGCAGCGTGTCGCCGAAGACCATCACCCGCCGGCCGTCCTGCAGCTCGGTGTCGGCACCGACGTCACCGCCCTGGAACTCCGGGCCGCCGCGCACCGTGCGCACCATCCGGTTGAGGTCCGCCACGCTGCGGACCGTGCCGGTCGAGACGCACTCGGTCTCGCTGGCGCGGCTGGCGACCGGCGCGACGTCCGCGACGGCGTCACGCGGGACGAACGACACCAGGACGAACGCCGCCCCGGCGGCCGGCAGCACCACGACCCCGACCCGCCAGCGCCAGCGCACCAGCCGGCCGTGCCGCACCACCGGCGTCAGCGGCGGGTGCAGCAGCAGCGGCTCGTCCAGGCCGGCGTCGGGCGCGGTCTGCTCGCGGACCCGCTCCCGGCGCGAGACCTGCAGCGCGAGGACGGCGGCCAGCAGCCACACGGCGAGCACCAGCAGGGGCAGCCGGATGCCGGTGCCGCCGTACAGCGCGATCGCGCCGAGCGCCTCGACGCTCGCCCCCGGCGGGAGCCACTGCGAGAGCACCGGCCACGGCGCCGGGAGCAGGTGCGGGTCGGTGCCGAGCAGCTGCGGCGTCGCCACCACCAGGTAGAAGACCGCGCTCAGGCCCAGGCCGCCGAACCCGGCCACGCCCTCCAGGGCGAGCGTGACCGTCCCGGCGACCGCCGCGGTCAGGGCCAGGACTCCCGCGAGGCGCAGCTGGGCACCGGTGTCGAGGGTGCTCACGCCGGGCAGCAGCGTGGCGGCGTACCCGCTCACCAGGGAGATCGCCGCGACCACCAGCACCCGCCGGGTTCCCAGCCGGAGGGTGCGCGCGGTCGGCCCGAAGCGCAGCGAGAGCGCCAGCGCCACCACGAAGCCCACCGCGCCGAAGCCGACCGCCAGGCCGCGGACGACGTCGTCGTCGACGTCGGACATCGAGACGCGGCGGACCGACAGCGTGCGGCCGTGCGAGCGCTCGATCGCCCGGGCCTGCTCCACCACGGCCCGGGCGAGCCGTTCGTCGGTCGAGCCGTCGAGGACCACCTGGTCCTGGGTGCCCGTGAGATCGATGAGCGCGGCGCCGACGGTGAGGCCGTGCCGTACGTCGTCGACGGCCGCTTCCCGATCCGCGCTCGCGGTGACGTCGAGCGGCCGGCCCTCGAGCGCGTTGACCTGCTCCGCCAGGCCCTGGGCGACGACGGCCGGTCCGACGACGGCGACCGGCACCTGGTGCGGGCGTGGCTCGCGGACGTCGCGGACCAGCAGCGCGAGCCCGACTCCCTGGACGACCAGGACCGCCGCGCACACGATCGCGACCCGGCGCGGGAACAGCCGGCGCAGGGTCGGACGGTCCACGGTCCCAGTCTGGCGGGTCGCGGCGGCCGGCTCACCGGAATCCCGCGACCGGGCCACCCGGTCAGCCGGGCCGCGAGGGCGCCGGGCCGGTGGCCGCGGGAGGCTCCAGGCTCGCGGTCGGGAACGCCCGGCCCGGGGGTCCGGGCGTACCAACCGAGGCGCCACGGGTCGGCGCGCTGGCGCGGGTGGTGGTCGTCACCGCCGCCCGCATCTCCCGGCGCCTGAGCCACCTGCCGACCTGACCCCGGCCGTTGGATAGGTTGGTGGCGTGCCCGTCGCCGCCCGGCTCCACTCCGTCGGCGACCTGCGGGTCGAGCAGGTCGCCGAGCCGCCCGCTCCCACCGTCGGCTGGTCGACCGTCGCGGTCACCTCGGTCGGGCTCTGCGGCTCCGACCTGCACTGGTTCACCGACGGCGGCACCGGCGAGGTCACGCTCGACCGACCGGTGGTCCCGGGCCACGAGCTCGCCGGGCGCGCACTGGACGGGCCGTACGCCGGGCGCCGGGTCGCGATCGACCCCGCGATCCCGTGCGGGGTCTGCGAGCAGTGCCGCGCCGGGCACGGGAACCTGTGTCCCGACGTGCGCTTCGCCGGGCACGCCGGCCTGGACGGCGGCCTCCAGGAGCGGCTGGTCTGGCCCGACCACCTGCTGTTCCCGCTCCCGGACGACCTCAGCGACGATGCGGGCGCGCTGCTCGAGCCGCTCGGGGTCGCGATCCACGCGGTCGGGGTGGCGCACGTCCGCCCCGGCCACGACGTACTGGTGGTGGGCGGCGGCCCGATCGGGGTGCTCACTGCCGCGGTGGCTCGCCGTACCGGCGCCGCCCAGGTGGTCGTGAGCGAGCCGCTCGCGCACCGGCGCGAGACCGCACGCCGCTTCGGCGCCGACGTCGCGGTCGCACCGGAGGAGGCCTCGTCCGCGGTCGACGAGCTGACCGGCGGGCGCGGCGTCGACGTGGTCATCGAGATGGCGGGGGCGGACGACGCCATCGGCACCGCCGTCGCCTGCGCGCGCCCGGGCGCCCGGATCGCGCTGGGCGGCATCCCGTCGGTGCCGCTGTCCTCGTTCCCCGCCGCACCCGCCCGGCGCAAGGGCCTGACCTTCGCGATGGTCCGCCGGATGCACGAGACCTACCCGCGCGCGATCGAGCTCGCCACGAGCGGCATCGACCTCGACGCCCTGGTCAGCGACCGCTTCCCGCTCGCCGACGCACCCCTCGCCTTCACCCACGCCGTCGCCCGCACCGGCGACAAGACCGTCATCGCGGTGTCCGGCACCCGTTGATCCCCGACTCGACGGGGGCGGGTTCAGTCGGCGTCGAGCGCGGTCAGCTCCTCGTCGGTGAGGTCGAGCTCGGCGGCGGCTGCGGAGTCCTGGATCGACTGCGGCCGCTTGGCGCCGGGGATCGGGATCACGACGGGCGACTGGGCCAGCTCCCAGGCCAGGGCGACCTGCTGGGCGCTGACGCCGCGCTGCTCGGCCACCCGCGCGAACGCCGGGTGCTTGGCGGCCAGCTCCTTGGCGTCGCCGAGGCCACCCAGCGGGCTCCACGGAAGGAACGCCAGGCCGAGCTCGGCGCAGACGTCGATCTCCGGGCGGCTGCTGCGGAAGGCCGGCGAGAACTGGTTCTGCACGCTCACCAGCGTGTCGCCCAGTGCCGCGTGCGCCGCGCGGATCTGCTCGGGGTTGGCGTTGGAGATGCCGAGCATCCGGACCTTCCCGGACGCGGCGATCTCCTGCATCGTGCCGAGGACCTCCTCGTAGGGCACCTTGCTGCTGGGCCGGTGGTGCTGCCACAGCGCGATCTGGTCGACCCCGAGGCGGCGCAGGCTGTCGTCGACGGCCTGCTTCAAGTGGGCATCGGTGCTGTCGGTGCCCCAGGCGCCGCCCTCGGTGCGGACGTGGCCACCCTTGGTGGCCAGCAGCACCCGGTCGCGTACGCCGAGCTCGTCGAGCAGGGACGCGATCAGCAGCTCGTTCTCCCCCTGGGCGTCCGCCCCCTTCTCCTCGCCGGGACCGTAGGCATCGGCGGTGTCGAACAGCGTCACCCCCGCGTCGATCGCCGCCCGCACGGTGGCCAGCAGCTGCTCGCGGGGCTGGGTGCCGGTCTGGTCGAAGGTCATCAGGCCGAGGCCGATGGCGCCGACCTCGGTGCGGCCGACGGTCTCGTTGCCGATGCTGCGAATCCTCATGGTCCCTGTCCTACCAGCAGGCCGGTCGGCGGCCTCGAGCGGTCGGTGTCGGGTCGAGGCCGCTAGCGCTGGCTGGCGTCGGCGTACATCGGCGGGCATTCGCCGCCGGGCGTCGTCGCGAGCTCGAAGTGCCAGTCCTCGTTGGCGAAGATCTGGCACAGGCCGTACGCCGAGCCGTGCCGGCTCAGCCAACCGGCTGCCTCGGCCGGGCCGATGTCGACCGCGTCCCCCGTCACGTGGGCCGAGGCCTCCGGGGTCGAGACGCACTCGAGCGCTTCGTCCAGGCTTCCGTACTTCACCACCGCCTCGTCGAGCAGCCGCTCCTGGTGCTCCCAGCTGCGCCACCCGCTGGTCACCTCGATCACGACTCCGTCCGCCTCGGCAGCCCGGGTGGCCTCCTCCAGGGCAGCGCGCAGGTCCGGCTCGAGCCGGGCGACGTCGACCCGGCCGATGCCCAGGCGGCCCGGTTCGAGACCGACGCGGTCGAGGCGGGCCGACTCCGGCGCTGCCGACCGCTCGTGAGCCTGGGGTCGCCCCTGCGTTGCAGCGGGGGCGGCCCCGGTCCCGTCGCCGCAGGCGGCGAGAGTCAGCAGGGCACCGAGGAGCGCGACGACGGCGCCGCGGCTGGTGGGGTGGTGGATGCGAGCACTGGTCACCCGATCGACGCTAGGAAGCACGCACCCTTGGGGCATCGGCCCGCAGTACCGCCGGGTCCGCCTCGCGGCCAGAGCACCTGGTCCCCTCCTCGGCACCGGGGTCGGGTCGTCCCAGCTACCTCGTGACCGACCGCGTCGGAGGACGTCCAGGGCGACTGCGTCCACCACCTGGTGCTCGCCATGGCGCGCTGCTGCCTGCCGATGCGGAGGCTGCTGCCCGCTCCGCAGCCATCGGGCGTGGTCGAGGACCCGCCGCGGACTCGCGAGCCACGGCCGGGCATGATCCCCTCGTGCAGCCCCTCGATCCCGATGCCCTCGTCCACGTCGGGCCCGTCGGGACCGACGAGGCCATGGAGCTCGCGCTGGCCCCGGCGATGCTGCGCCGCGCCGCAGACGGGGAGCTGCCGGAGGCGATCCACATCTACAGCCCGACCACCCCCGCCGTGGTCTTCGGCCGGCGCGACACCCGCTTGCCCGGCTTCCCCACGGCGGTCGCAGCCGCCCGCCGGATGGGCTTCGACGTCGCCGTACGCGCCTCCGGAGGGCGGGCCGTCGCCTACACCCAGAACACCCTCGTCATCGACCACGTCCGTCACGACCCGGCCTCCGTGGGCCGGTTGCAGGAACGCTTCGTGACCTACGGTCAGGCGCTGGCGGACGCATTCACGGCGCTCGGCATCGACGCGCGCATGGGGGAGGTCCCGGGTGAGTACTGCCCCGGCGCCCACAGCGTGAACGCCCGCGGCGTGGTCAAGCTGGTCGGCACCGCGCAGCGCGTCGTCAAGGACGCCTGGCTCTTCTCCTCCGTGATCGTCGTCGAGGACCGGCTGACGCTGCAGGACGTGCTCGGCACGGTCTACGCAGCGTTGGATCTCCCCTTCGACCCCGCCTCCGTCGGCGCCGTGCGCGAAGAGAACCCACAGCTGACCAGGGCCGATGTGCGCAATGCCGTTGCGGAGGTCTGGGGCCTCGACGCGATCGCGCCCACACCGGTCGCCGGCGAGACGTTGGACCTGGCCCACCGACTGGTCGCGGACCACCGCCTCGCCTGAGGACGGATCAGCGGCGGCCCTGACACCGCTGATGACCACCCTCGAGCCCGGCGACCGGAGCCCGGCCCGTCCGCTCGAGGCTCGGCCGTCCGAGCCTTCGCAACTCGGTACCTCAGGGACTGTGGACAACTCGCGACCGCCGCTGACGGCGAGAGGTTGCAGTCCACCAATGGACTCCGGAATGGATCATGCCCCGGATCCGAGGACCCGGGGCCTGTCACGCGTGCGCGAGGGGGGAGTTGAACCGTAGGAGCACCACGCTCAATCCCGCGTGAACCACGGTCGTGAGCGTGAAACCGGTGTCCCGTTGCCTCCGGTTGACTCCCGTTATCTCGGGGGCGTGCACCCCAGGGGTGCACCAGCCAGCGTTCTTCAGTTGTGTCAGCACCAAGTGCTCGATACCTAGCCTATGCTCATGCGCCTCTTGCAGTTGGGGCATAGGACAATGCGCCCGCGTAACACCGTGCACAAGTCCGGCTCGTCCACTTCCTTCGAGACGGTCGGCCCACAGGAGGGTCTCTCCGCATGGACAAGCGCGGACGCGGTTCGCGAGGCGGTGGTCGACGCGCCGAAGACCTTGGCCTCTCGCCGTTCCTGTCCGTCCGTGCAGCAGCGGCCACGGCCAAGCGCTGAGCAACGCCCCCCGGTCGTCCATGGACGACCAGTCTCCCGCTCGGCGACCCGGACGGAACCCCTGTTATCCACAGCCCGCCATCGGCGGCGTCACGGGCGCCGGCGAGATCCGCGAGACTCAAGCCTGCGGCACCTCTCGGCAGGAAGGGCAATTGATGGACGGCGACGACCATCTTGGCGATCTGTCCCGGGTCGATACCCATCTCGGTGCAGGCGCCGTAGAAGCCGACGTAGTTGGCGATGAGCGGGTACATGACCTCGAAGTGGATCTCGAAGGCACGCTTGTGGAACTGGCGCGCCTTGCGGAGGTAGCCGCCGAGCTCCGGAAGCTGCAGCGACCGCAGGTCGACCGACTGCAGGTGCGTCCACCAGGAGTCGACCTCCGCGCGGCGCTCGGCCCAGATGCCCTCGAAGTTCTCGAGGAAGCGCGGCAGGTTCTGCATCATCCGGCGCGCCCGTTCGCCGATCTCCCACTCGTCCGTCACGTCGATCGCGACGGCGTAGGTGTGCGTCCCGGCGATCCGCTGGTGATCCCGCGCCCGGGCGGCAGCGGCAGCGACTCCGCTGCCAGCTGGGTCCCCCAGGAGTAGCCGTCCTCGTTCCAGATCAACCCCATCGGGGTCAGGCCCCGGGGCCAGTGGAAGTCGAGGAACCAGAACCGCTTCTCGTCGGCCTTGTCGAAGGTCCGGAACGGCTCGACCGCCCAGCCTGCATGGTCCAGTGCCGGCTTGAAGCCGGGGTACCACTCATCCGTCACGAACTCGTCGACGGGGACGACTGTGGCCATGGGCGGCTCTCCTACGTCTCACGGACGCGGTGTGAGGAAGGTCGCATCGCACCCACCGTGGCTCAAGCGTCGCGTTCGCGACAGGAGGACGTCCCCGAAAGCCGAACCCAGTTCATCCGGCTGGGTGCGCGGCCCGGTTCCACCAGCGGATCGTGCCCGCGAGCAACCCGCGATCAGCGCGGCGCCGGAGCCAGCTGCCGCGTCAGGGTGTCGATGACGGTGTCGGCAGCCACCTGGCGGCCGGCTCGCGGCCCCAGCGTCTCCTCCAGCCGCGCCGCGAGCGCGGCGAGGTCGGCGGGCCGCTCGAGGCCGGCGACCCAGGGCGGGGTGTCGGGGTGGACGAGCGCACCGGAGAGCACGGGGTCGACCGCGTCCACGAGGTCGCGCATGAAGTCCAGGCCGAGCGCGACGCGCTCGGGACCCACCAGCGCGACCGCGTGCTGGACGTGGTCGAGGAACGAGTCCACCGTGGGGGCGTCGGACAGGAACGGGCCGAACCCGTTGATGGCGACGAAGCCCCCGCTGTCGGCCACCGCCCGGATCTGCTCGTCGGTGAGGTTGCGCGGGTGCGGCTGCAGGGCCCGGCAGGAGGAGTGGCTCGCGACGAAGGGCCTGGTCGCGACCGAGGCCAGGTGCCAGAAGCCGGTCTCCGAGAGGTGGCTGACGTCGACGAGCATGCCGAGCCGCTCCATCTCGGCGACCGCCTCGAGGCCGAGGGTCGTCAGGCGGCCGCCGGCATCCTGCTCGCCGACCCCGTCGGCCATCATCGTGCGGCGGTTCCAGGTCATCGAGGCGATCCGGACGCCGAGGCGGTGGAAGGTGTCGAGCAGCTCGAGGGAGTGGCCGACCGGCTCACAGCCCTCCAGTGCGAGGACGAGCGCGATGCGGCCGCTCTCGATGGTGGGCCGGATCTGGTCGCCCCGCTCGCAGATCGCCACGTCGGCCACGTGCACGTCGGCCAGGCGGCGGGCCTCCTCCAGCACCTGCAGGCTCCGGCGCAGCGCGCCCTCGCCCACGTGCTGCTCCTCGGTGAAGACCGGGAGCACCTGGAGGGCCACGCCGCCGGCCCGCAGCTGCGGCAGCCAGAAGTCGCCGAACGGGTCGGCGATGCCCCGCTCGCGCTGGTGCAGGACACCCAGCAGCAGGTCGTTGTGGCAGTCCGCCACCGGCAGCGTCGGCACCACCATCAGGAGGTGGTGCCCGCGCTGCTCGCCTCGCGGCGGCGGGCCAGCTGCGCCAGGGAGACGGCGATGACCAGCGCGCCGCCGTAGAAGAGCTGCTGCACGAAGCTCTCCGCCCCCAGGAGCTGGAGCCCGGTGATGCCGGTGGCGAGAAAGTAGACGGCGATGAACGCGCCCCAGGCGTTGAAGCGGCCCGGGATCACGGTGGTCGCGCCGAGGAAGACCGCGGCGAACGCCGGCAGCAGGAACGAGGTGCCCGAGCTCGGGTCCGCCGAGCCGGTGGTGCCGGCGTACAGGGTGCCCGCCACGCCCGCCAGTCCGGCCGACGCCACCAGGGCACCCATGCGGACCCGGGGGACCGCGATGCCGCTCAGGCGCGCGACGTCGCGGCCCCGCCCGATGAACAGCATGCGCATCCCGAGCGCGGTGTGCTGCAGCAGGTACCAGAGCACGACGCAGAGCGCGAGGCCGTAGTAGAACGCCGCCGGCACGCTGAACAGCTTGTAGCCGATGACCAGGTCGACCAGCGAGGTCGAGATGCCGCTGACCGTCGTGGAGTCGCTGATCCAGAGGACCAGGCCCTGGATCACGGTCCCCGTGCCGAGCGTGACGATCAGCGAGTCGACCCCGAAGATCACGATCACGGCGCCGTTCACCAACCCGGCCAGCAGGGCCGCCAGGAGGCCCGCCAGGATCGCGGCGCCGATCGACCATCCGTGGTTGACGTTCAAGATGCCGATCACCATGGCGGTGAGGGTGGCGACGGACGCGACCGACATGTCGTAGTCGCCGCACACCAGCGGCAGCACCAGGCACAGCGTCAGCACCAGCGGGACCGCCTGCGATCCCAGGATGTTCGAGACGCTCGCCGTGCTCAGGAACGTGTCCGGCAGCAGCACGGCGAAGACGACGAAGACGACGAGCCAGGCCGCGGGCAGGGCGCCGGCCTCGATGCGCGAGGTCCAGCGACGAGCGCCCGGCTGGGCCGGCGCGACGGCGTCCGTGTCGTGACCGGTAGTTGTACCCACTGACATGTCGACTCTCTTCACGGGCGGTGATGGGGCTGATCAGGCGTCGGAGGTGGCGCGGCGCGATCTGACCACCGCGTCGGCGAACAGCATCTCGGTCAGGCCGGCCTTGGTGACGGCCTCACCGTGCACCTCGTCCGAGATGACACCGCGCCGCATGAGCAGCACGCGGTTGCAGATCTGGGCCAGCTGGTCGAGATCGGAGCTCGAGCACACGACCGCGCAGCCCTGCCGGGCGGCCTCGGCGATGAGGGTGAAGATCTGCTCGCGCGCCCCGACGTCGACACCCTGGGTGGGCTCGCTGAGCAGCAGGACCTTGGGGCCGGTCACCAGCCACTTGGCCATCATCGCCTTCTGCTGGTTGCCGCCGCTGAGGGAGGCGTAGGCGAGCGTGGGCTCGGGCGGACGTACGTCGAGGTCGCGGAGCAGCTTGCCCGCGTGCCGCTCGAGCCTCCGGCCGGTCAGGGCGAAGGGACCGCCACCCTTGCGCAGCGAGAGCAGCGCGACGTTCTCCCCCACGGTCAGGCTCGGGGCACTGCCCTGGACCGCACGGTCACTGGGGAGGTAGGCGACGCCGGCCTTGATCGCCGTGGCCGGCGAGAGCCGGCGCGCCTCGAGCGCGAGGTCGTCGATCGCGACCGACCCGCCGCTGGCCCGCAGCGCTCCGAAGAGCAGCTGGGTCACCTCGTCGAACCCGGACCCGATCACGCCGGTGACGCCGACGACCTCACCCGGGTGCACGCTCAGGTCCAGGTGCTGCACCGCGCCACCGCGCAGCGCGCTCACCTGGAGCCGCGGCCGCTCCTGGCTCGCGGGGACCGGCGCGGAGCCGGCGCTCAACACGGAGACCGGCCGGCCCACGATCAACCGCACGAGATCCCCGCGCGCCAGCGAGGCGGTGTCCTCGCTGCCGACCAGCTGGCCGTCGCGCAGCACGCTGACGCGGTCCGTCACCGTCAGGACCTCGTCGAGGTCGTGCGACACGAACAGGACGCCCGTGCCCTGCGCGGCCACCGCCCGCATCAGCGCGATCAGCTCGGCGACCTCGCTGTGCGGCAGGAAGGCGGTCGGCTCGTCGAGCACCAGCAGCCCCCGACCCGCGCCGGCCACGTCACCGTCATCGTCACCGAGGTGGCTGACGGCGCGGGCGATCGCCAGCTTGGCCCGGTCCAGGCGCGAGATGTCCCGCACGAGCGTGTCCGGGCGCAGCGAGATCCCGAACCGGTCGAACTGCGCGGTGGCGCGGGCGAGCTCGGCGCGCCGCCGCCGGGGCCGGATGCCCGGCCCCGTGGCGACGTCGTCGGCGAGCAGGTTCTCGAGCACCGTCAACGACGGCAGCAGCGCCAGGTCCTGGTGGACGAACCGCAGCCGATGCTTGCGCCGGTCCACGGCGGACAGCGGCAGGTCGACCGACGCACCGTCGAGCTCGATCGACCCCTCGTCCGGGGTGTGGAACCCGGCGAGGATCTTGATCAGCGTCGACTTGCCCGACCCGTTCTGGCCGAGCAGGCCGTGGACCTCACCGCGGCGCACGGTGAGGTCGACGTCCTGGAGCACCCGGGTGAGGCCGAACGTCTTGGCGACGCCCCTCATCCGGAGGACCGGGCGGGCCGGATCGGTCACCCGAGGCCCCAGACCTCGAGGTACTGGGCCTCCAGGTCGTCCCCGTAGCCCTTGTTGACCTCCGGCGGGGTGCCGGCCTCGTCGATGTTGGTGGTGTCGAAGATCCGCACTGGCACGATGTCGGCCACCTGCGAGGGCTCCATGCCGGCCATCAGCCGGAAGGCGTTGTCCATCGCGGCGAACCCGGCACCCTCGAGGGACTCCCCGACGTCCATGGTCACGATGTCGCCGTCCTGGATCATCTTGAGCACCGCGGGGGTGCCGTTGAAGGTGACGACCTTGACCTGGCCCTGCTTGCCGGCCGCGGTGATGGCGGCGACGGCGTAGCTGGCCATGTTGTCGTAGAGCGGCACGACGTAGTCGATGTCGGGGTTGCGGACGAGCTCGGACTGCACGGTCGACTGCACGGAGGTCGTCCACTTGCTGATCGGCACGTTGGCGAACGTCGCCTCGCAGGAGGGGCAGGCGGTCGCGATCTCGTCCTTGAAGGCGGCCTCCTGGCCCGGGCTCGGGCCCGCGTCGTTCGACGTCACCACCAGGATCTTCGCGGCACCCTCGGAGTCGACGGCGATCCAGTCGGCGTCCAGGCGCGTGGCGGTCTGGTACGGCGCGGCCACGATGGCGTCCACGCCGTCGACGCAGTCCACGCTGAGCCCGGAGCAGTCGGGTGTGAACTGGGCCGAGGTGTCCCAGAACATGCTCACCACGACCTTGATGCCCCGGTCGCGGGCCTCCTTGATCTGCGGCTCCAGCGCGCGGGGGTCGGTGCCGCCGCTGAGGATGATGACGTCGACGCCCTTGGCGATCGCCTGGTTCATGCCGGCGACCCACTGGTTGGGCTGGCCCTCGTTGGTGTAGACCTCGAAGTCGACGTCCGCGAGCTTCGCGACCCGCTCCATCGCCGCGTTGATCTGGATATTGTAGTCGTTGGTCGTCAGCAGCGGGATGACGAAGACGCTCTTGCCGGCCAGGCTCGCGACGTCCACCGCGGGACCCGGCGAGACGAAGTCCGGGACCGCCTTGAACTTCTCGACCGTGTCGGTGGCGGCCTGCGTGACCTCGCCCTTCGCGGACTCGCCGCCGCCCGACGCCGGGTCGCCCGGCTTGGAGCAGGCCGCCAGGACGAGGGGCAGCAGGAGCGCGGCGACCGCGAGCCGCCGCGGCCGCACGCCCGGTGCAGACCGGATCTGCTTCTTCATCGTTTGCGTTCCTCCACTGTCATCCGCGGCGACTGCCGGTGGCCGGCACCCCACTGGTGCTGCGACTACCTCATGGTCCCAGCGTCGGATCCTCGGACATATGTGCACATCGCTCGGTCGCGTCTCACGGGCAAGGCCACCTGCACACGGATCGCCCCCCGGACCGGCGGCCGGATGCGAGAATGCGGGCATGAGCCCTCCGGCTTCCCGGACCCTGCGCGCGGCCGACCTCGAGGCGCTGGCGGTCGGCCTGTGCCTGCTGGGCTCGGGCGGCGCCGGCGACCCGCAGCCCTTCGCCTCCGTGCTGCGCTCGCAGCTCGGTAACGGCGAGCTGGTGCTGCACGCACCCGGCGGTCTCGGGGGCGCGAGCGTCGTGCCGGTGGGGATGGTGGGGGCCACCAGCGTGTTCACCGAGAAGCTGCCCCACGGCGGTGAGTTCGGCGCGGCCGTCGCCGCGACCGGACGGTGGACCGGCGCGGCCCCGGACGCGGTGATGGGGATCGAGACGGCCGGCCTGAACGGCGTCACCGCGCTGGTGGCCGCGCTGCGCATGGGGCTGCCGTACGTCGACGCGGACCTGGCCGGACGCGGGCTGCCCCGGCTCGACCAGCTGACCTGGGTGACCGCGCAGCTGCCCCTGACCCCGTGCGCCCTCGCGTTCCCGGGCGGCCACACCTTGCTCGTCGACAGCGCCTCCGCCACCGAGGTGGAGAGGACGATCCGGGCCGCGCTGGCGGGAACCGGCGGCTGGGCGGCCCTCGCGCTCCCGCCGAGCCCCGCCGCCCTGCTGGACGAGACGGCCTGCGTGGGGACCCTGGGCCGGGCGCTCGAGCTCGGGCGCGCGCACGACTCGCTGCGCGTGCTGGCGGACGCCGCGGAGGTCGCGGAGGTGCTGGGGGGCGAGGTCCTCGGCGAGGGCCGCGTGCACGACGTGCTGCGGCACAGCGCGGGCGGCGGGCTGCAGCCCGAGTCGTCGGTGACGGTCCTCGACCGGAACGGCCCCGTGCTGCGGATCGAGACGGAGAACGAGTTCTTGATGGTGCTCGTCGACGGCGAGCCCCGGGCCACGGTCCCCGACCTCATCTGCCTGCTGGACCGCCGGACGAACCGGCCGTTGGCGGTCGACGCCCTCCGGCGCGGCGACGAGGTGTTCGTGGTGGTCCTGCCGGCTCCCGCGTGGTGGCTCGCACCGGGCCGCCTCGACCGGGTGTCGCCGGCCGCGTTCGCCATCGACAGCCCGCCCCTGCTCCTGGGCGGGCGGCCGTGAGCGCCGCCTCGCCCGTCCCGCTCGTCGCCCTGCTGGCCCATGCCGACTGGCAGCAGGTGAGCGTGCTCGCGGCACCGCCGGCGCCGACGCTGACCGTCGGCGGGGTCGCGATGGTGGCCGACATCCGCGGCCGGGCGGCCGACCTCGAGGGGAACCTGCTGACCGTGCTGCAGCCGCCGCTGCGCGACGACTGGCAGATCGACGTCCTGATCCAGACGGCCGCCGCCGGCCGTGCCTCGGCGCTGCTGATCGGCGACTCGTCCCCGCTCTCGCAGCCGTCGTCGGCCCTGGCCGCGCGCGTCGGCCTGACCGTGCTCGGGGCGGACGACCCCCTGGCCGCCGCCCTGACCGCCCGGAGGCTGGTCGCCGAGGTGGAGCTGCACGTGTCCGACACCGTGCTGCGGGTGACGGCCGCGGCCGCCCGGTCCGGAGAGGGCGTCGAGGACGTGATGAAGGCCGTCGGCTCGGTCCTGCACCGGCCCCTGGCCCTGGTGGCCGCCGGCGGCGACACCCTCCTGGGCTCCGACGTGGTCGCGGGGGAGGACCGCGAGACCGTGGCCGGGACGCTCACCGCGGGCGCGGCCCGCTACCGCGCCACCCAGCGGGTCGAGCTCTCCGACTCGGCGCTGTTGATCGCCCACCCGGTGCCGCCGACGACGGCGCGGGACGCCACGGTGTGGCTGGTCACCCGGCTCCCCCACGACCTGCCCGCCGAGAGCGCCGCCGCGAGTGCGGCCCTCTCCGTGGCCGCGGCGGTGATCGGCCAGCGCGCCAGCCTGCGCCGGCTGGCCGTCGAGCGGGACGCCCGGGCCCGCGCCTCACTGCTGGGCGAGCTGCTCAACGCCCCCGACGACGTGGCACCCACCACCCGGCGTCGCGCGCTCGAGGCCGGGTGGCGCCTGGACGGCTGGCACCTCGGCATCCGGATCGACACCGGCCCCGAGGTCGACCCCGTGGCCCAGCGTCCCGAGGTGATCGGCGCGCTCCAGGCGGAGGGGATGGACGCCGTCGTCGTGGAGCAGGGCGACGGGTGGTCGGCCTGGATCACGTCCGAGGACGAGCCCCGCGGTGCCGACGTCGAGGCGCGAGCGGGCCAGATCCGCAGCGCGCAGCGCCGGCTCGCGGCGACCACCCCGACCGCCGTGGGCGTCGGTCGCTACCACGCGGGCCCGCGGGGCGTCGCGCGGACCCTGGGCGAGGCCGGGGAGGCGGCGCGGCTGGCGGCCGGCCGGGTCGCCAGCGGGCGGTTCCTGCACGTGGACCGCCTGGGCCTCGGCCAGACGCTCCTGGCCTGGACCCGGACCGACACCTTCCAGCCAGCGGCCCGGTCCCTCCTCGCGCCGCTGGAGGGACAGCCGGGCGACCTGCTGCACACGCTCACGACGTACCTCGACGAGGAGTCGTCGGTCTCGGAGACCGCCGCGATCCTGGGCATCCACCGCAACACGGTCGCGCAACGGCTGGCCCGCATCCGGTCCCTGCTCGCCGTCGACCTCGCCGACCCCTCCGAACGGCTGGCGCTGCACCTCGCCTGCCGGACGATCTGGATCCCGCCCTCAGACGTGGGCTAGGAGGGCGCCCTCCGAGGGGGTGCCGTCGAACCGGATCGGGTCGACGTCGTAGCCGAAGTAGCGGGGCCCGACCAGCTCGATGCCCGCCGGCGTGTGCCACCGCTCGTCCATCGGAGCGGCGACGACCGCGACCCGGTGGCCGAAGCGCAGGGTCTCGGTCGTGATCGGCTCACCGGTCTCGGCGTCGACGACGACGATGAGGTCCGGCGTCGTGACGAGCACCTCGCCGTCGAACTCGGCGATGAGGTGCTCGTTCTGAAACTTCAGGACCAGCTGGCTCCCGGCGGCGGCGTCCAGCCCGGTGACGACGGCCTCCCCGCGGGCGAACCCGGCGACGGTACGACGGGTGACGTCGACGACCTTCCCGGTGTGGATCAGCTTCCCGCGCAGGGCGCCGACCAGCGCCTCCACCGGGTCCTGGTTGACCGCCCGCGCGCTCTCGATGGCCGAACCGATCGAGAGGCAGAGGCTGAGGGTGCCGGGCACGAAGCAGTCGCGCACCTCGCTCCCGGACATCGCGTAGAGCGAGACGATCGGGGCGCAGCCCATGTCGATGGTCGCGGACCTGGCCAGCCGCTCGGCCCAGTTGTTGTCGATCGTGTCGAAGACGCCCTTGTTGTTCTTGTCGTCGACGATCGACATCGGGGTCGCCGAGACGCCGGACATGGTGGGCAGCACCATCTGGAGCTCCGGGAAGGCGCGGCCCATGGCGTCGCCGTCGATCAGCGGCAGCCCCAGGCGGGCGGCCGCGACGAACGGCACCATCGAGTTCACCCCGCCCGCCTCCATGCAGGCGACGTGGGTGGGCGTGCGGCCCAGGTAGCGGGCGAGCGTCTCCAGCGCCAGGGAGATCTGGCCGGCCGACGGGATCTTCTCGACCATCACCGTCGGCGCACCCATCATCGCGATGGGCAGCACGCAGGCGGTCGCGGGCACCTCCTCGGGGGAGACGATCTCGACGTCGCCGAGCTCGCGCATGGCGCTCGCGGCGAGCAGCCGCCCGATGTGGGGGTCACCGCCGCCGCCGCCGCCCAGCACGGCCGCGCCGCGGGCCATCGGGATCAGGTCGGTCGGGGTCACGCGCATGCTCATCGCTCCATCCAGAGGTCACCGACCGCCTTGCAGCGGATCCGGGTGGCGTTGCCGGGCAGGTAGGGGATCGGGACCTCGTCGAAGTCGGCGATCGAGACCGTCTCGGGGTCGGCGCCCGCCGCGACGGCGCGGTCCTTGGCCTCCTGCCGGGCCTCGTCACAGATCGCGTCGCGCTGCCCGGGCGCGATCGAGTAGATCCGGTCGACCATGCCGCCGACCTGGGCGATCGCGGCACCGATCGCGTTGGCGACGGAGAAGTGCTCGGGACGGTGGACGTCGCCGCAGCCCTCCAGCCGGTCGGGAAGCAGGATCGAGCCGCCTCCGACGGCGACCACGGGCAGGGCGTCCGCCGAGGTGCGCATCCGCTCGACCGCGTCGGCGACGTCGCTGCCGATCCGGGCGAGCGCCGCCTCGATCGTGGCGCGGTCGAGGTGCGCCACGAGTGAGCGGTCGCCGATGTCGGCGCGGCCGGACGCGACGGCGATGTCGGTGGCCGTGAGGGTGCTGCCCCCTAAGACCAGGGCCTCCTGGGTCAGGCGGTAGCCCACGGAGTCGGGCCCCACGGTCACGCCGGCCTCGTTGCCGCGCACCAGGCTGCCGCCGCCGATGCCGATGCTCAGCACGTCCGGCATCCGGAAGTTCGTGCGCACCCCCGCCACGGTGACCTCGGTGGTCGCCTCGCGCGGGAAGCCGTTGGTCAGGACCCCGACGTCGCTCGTCGTCCCACCGACGTCGACGACGGCGCAGTCCTTGAGCCCGGAGAGGATGGCGGCGCCGCGCATGGAGTTGGTGGGCCCGGACGCGAAGGTCGCCACCGGGTAGCGGCGCGCGAAGTCCATGTCCATCAGCGTGCCGTCGTTCTGGCTGAGGTAGAGCGGCGAGTCGATGCCGAGGCTCGCGAGCGTGCCGGCGAGCCCGTCCACGATGCCCAGCGCGAGCTCGCGCAGGGCCGCGTTGATGATCGTGGCGTTCTCGCGCTCGAGCAGCCCGACGCGGCCGATCTCGTGGGACATCGAGACGGCCATCTCCGGCCCCGCCTCCTCGGCGACGATCTCGGCGGCCCGCAGCTCGAACTCGGAGTTGATCGGGGAGAACACCGACGAGATCGCCAGCGAGCGGAGGCCGTGCGCGACCATGTCCTGGACGTGCCGGCGCAGCTCGTCCTCGTCGAGCTCCGCGATGTGCCGCCCGTCGAACTCGTGGCCGCCGTGCGCCAGGTACGCCCGCCCGCCGATGGCCTCCACCAGCCGCTCCGGCCAGTCGACCAGCGGCGGCAGCGAGCTGGTCGCGGGCAGCCCCAGCCGCAGCACCGCCGTGGGGGCCAGGTGCCGGGCCTCGACGAGGGCGTTGATGAAGTGCGTGGTGCCGATCATCACGGCCCGGATGTCCTCCGGCGCGAACGGACGCTGCTTCCGCAGGCTCTCGAGGGTCGCCTTGATACCCGAGGAGACGTCGGGCTGGGTCGCCGACTTCACCGCTCCCATCACCTGGTGACCGTCCATCAGGACGGCATCGGTGTTGGTGCCTCCCACATCGATCCCGATGCGCATGTGCTGCCTTTCCGAACTATGACGATCTCGAGCCGAACATCGGGAGTGCCGCCTGGGGCGGACTCACATGCGGCGGTCCTTGGGCGGCGGCGGCATGTAGGTCGCCCGGCTGGGGCGGACGCCGAGCCGGATCTGCGACTCCAGCCAGAGGATGGCGGCGCCGGTCGGGTCGACGACGGGCACGAACACCCCGTCGGCCTCCAGCCGGGCCTGCACCGCGGCCGCGACGCCGATCATCCCGGTGCAGCCCAGCACGATCACGTCGGCCTCGCCGCTGTCCACAACGGAGCGGGCCTCGGTGTACAGGCGCTCCAGCAGCTCCTCGTGGGCGTCGAGGGCCAGCACGGGGAGGTCGACGACGCGCACCGACCTGCAGCGGTCGGTGAGCCCGTAGCGGCGCACGAGGCCGCGGATCATCGGCACCACGTTGTCCAGGACCGTGATCACGCCGACGGACTCGCCGAGGGACAGGGCGTTCAGCATGGCCGGCTCGAAGCCGCCCACCACCGGGACGTCCACGATCTCGCGGGCCGCGTGGACCGCGGGGTCACCGAAGCACGTGACGAAGACGCCCTCCGCGCCCCGCTCGACCGCAAGCGCCACCTGCTCGAGGATGCCTGGCCCGGCCAGGGCCTCGTCGTACTCGGACTCGATGGAGGCGACGCCTCGCTCGACCTT
Source organism: Nocardioides sp. JS614 (assembly GCF_000015265.1). NCBI lineage: Bacteria > Bacillati > Actinomycetota > Actinomycetes > Propionibacteriales > Nocardioidaceae > Nocardioides > Nocardioides sp. JS614. The sequence continues at coordinate 105,528 of NC_008699.1, read as the reverse complement.
GACGACGTCGATCACGGTGTCCGGGCCGGCCCACTGGGCGACCTCCTTGCGAACGCCGTCGGCGAACTCCTCGCCGAGCAACGGGCTGACGACAGTGAGCTTCATGGACGCACCTCTCAGGAGTGGGTGCGTCCATCGTGCGCGCCGGCGATCCGGACGGCCATGTGCAATGTGCCAACTGACGGGCCGGTCGGACGGCCTGTTGCACATGACGGTGCTCGGGACCGGGGACCGTCAGCGGTGACCGGCCCCGTGCACGGGGCTCACCCGCGGGTCAGGCCAGCGCCCAGGTCGCCTCGGGCACGTCGGAGATGAACATCTGTCCGGGCGCGTGGGACACGGCGTAGGGGATGCCGACGGCCGCGATGACGGCCTGCGGGGTCACCCCGCAGGCCCAGAACACCGGCACGTCGCCGTCGGCCAGCACCGGCGCGTCGCCGTAGTCGGGCCAGGCCAGGTCCTCGATGCCGAGGGCGGCGGGGTCGCCGACGTGCACGGGGGCACCGTGCATGCTCGGGAACCGGCTGGTCACCTGGACCGCGGCGGCGACCTGGTCGGCCGGCACCGCCCGCATGGAGACCACCATCGGCCCGTGCAGGCGCCCGGCGGGCCGGCACGCCCGGTTGGTCCGGTACATCGGCACGTTGGTGCCGGCCGTCAGGTGGCGCACCGGGACGCCGGACTCGAGCAGGGCCCGCTCGAACGTGAAGCTGCAGCCGATGAGGAAGGCGACCATGTCCTCGCGCCAGTGCTCGCGCGCGTCGCCGGTCTCGGCGACCAGGCGGCCCTCCTCGTACACCCGGTAGCCGGGCAGGTCGGTGCGGAGATCGGCCCCCGGGGCGATGCCGGGCTCCACGCTGCCGGCATCGGTGACGTCGATGACGGGGCACGCCTTGGGGTTGCGCTGCGTGAAGAGCAGGACGTCGTAGGCGTACTGCTGCGGCACGGCGATCAGGTTGGCCTGGGTGAAGCCCGGGCACCAGCCGCTCGTCGCGACCCGCTCCCCCGCTCGGAACCGCTCGCGCGCCCGGGCGGGCGTCAGGGCTGCGATGTCGTCGTGGGTCGTGCCGGGGACGGCGCTGTTCATCAGGTACCTCGCGGGGGGTTGGGGACGATCGTGACCTACAGGTCCTGACCGGGTCGGACCTGGGCTGCGCGGTCGACGTCGACGTCGACGACGACCGCGATCACCGGGTATCCCCCGGTGAGAGGATGATCGGACATGAACAGGGTGGGCTGCCCCGCGGGGGTGACCTGCAGCGCGCCGCGGACGACGCCCGCACTCGGCAGCTCGGTGCTCCGGGCCCGGGCGAGCTCGGCACCGGCCAGCCGCATGCCGATCCTGTCGCTCGCGGTCGTGACCGTCCACGCGGTCCGCTCGAGCAGCCCGAGGGCGTCGCCCGTGAACCAGTCGTCGTGCGGGCCGGACATCACCCGGAGGCGGACCGGGCCGGCAGGGGGGTCGGGCACCGGCGCCATGTCCACGCACGGGAAGCGGGCCGGGGGCGCGCCGACGGCGAGCACCGTCCCGGCCGCCAGGACCGGCGGGCCGAGGCCGGAGAGCACGTCGTACGAGCGCGACCCGAGGACGGGAGGGACGTCGATGCCGCCCCGCACGGCGACGTAGGTACGCAGTCCTGCGGACGCGGTGCCGAGCCGCAGGACCGACCCGGCCGGCACCCGCAGCACGGTGTTGTGGTCGGCGGCCCGGCCGCCGATGGTGGCCGCGCAGCGGGCGCCGGTCAGGGCGATCACGACGTCTCGGTCCGGCCGCAGCTCGAGACCGCCGAGCAGCACCTCGAGTCCAGCCGCCTCCACCGCGTTGCCGACCAGCCGGTTGGCCAGCCGGAGGGACCGGCGATCCGCGGCCCCGCTCCGCCCGACGCCCCACGGGGCGTGGCCGGGACGCCCGAGGTCCTGCACGGTGGTGAGCGGCCCGGCGGAGAGGACCTCCAGCCCGGCGCCGCTCACGCGTCCACCTCGACGAACCGGACCCGGGTCCCCGGGGACAGCAGCGCGGGTGGGTCCCGGTGCAGGTCCCACATCTCCAGGGAGGTGCGGCCGAGGAGCTGCCACCCGCCCGGCGAGGCCTTCGGGTACACGCCGCTGAACTCGCAGGCCAGGGCGACGGCACCGGCCGGGACGCTGACCCGCGGGGTCGCCCGCCGAGGCACATGCAGCCGGTCGTCCTCACCGAAGAGGTAGCCGAACCCGGCCGTGAACCCGGTGAACGCCACCGTCCACAGCTGGCCCGTGTGCGCCGCCACGACTCCACGGGCCCCGAGCCCGGTGAGATCGCCGACGACGTCGAGGTCGGGGCCGTCGTACACGACGGGGATCTCCACGCTCCGCGCCGCCGATCGGGCGCGGCGCGTCGGCCGCAGCTCGGAGACGGCGCGGATCACCTCCGGCACGCTGGTGCGGCCGGGGTCGAGGTGCAGCAGCAGCGTGCGGGCGGCCGGGACCAGGTCGACCACGCCGTCGGGAGGTCGCCGGCCAGCGCCTCGTGGAGTGCCAGCACGTAGGCGAGGCTCTCGAGCTCGACCAGGACGCCCACGTCCGCACAGGGCAGGAAGCGCATCGTCGGGACGGGCGCCTCCGGGGGAGCCGCCACGTCGACCGGGACGGGCGCCGCGGTCGAGGTCGGGGCAGCGGTCATGACGCGAAGGCCTCCAGGCCCACCCCGCCTGGGGCACGGAGCTGGCCGAGAGCACGCGACCCCGCATGGAGCCGCGGCACCACCCGGCCGAGCAGCTCGAGCTCGTGGGCCTGTCCCCGGCCGACATCAGGTTCGTCGTCTACACCCACCTGCACCACGACCACGCGGGCGGCGGCCGGCTGTTCCCCGACGCCGAGCACATCGCCCAACGCACCGAGCACCGGTGGGCACACTGCCCGGATCCGCCCGCCGCCGGCGGGTACGTCGCGACCGACATCGCCGGACCGAGGGCCTGGCGCCTGGCCGAGGGCGACTGGCACGTCTTCCGGGGCTTCTCGCTGATCTTCACCCCCGGCCACACCCCCGGCCACCAGTCGATCATGCTGTGGGACGTCCCCGACCTCGGCAACGTGATCCTGGCCGGGGATGCGATCAACACCCACGAGAACATCGACGGCGACCTCCCGCCCGGCATCGCCACCGACGCGCTGGCGGCGTCGTTCTCGATGCGCCGCCTCACCGCCCTCGCCGACGCCACCGACGCCGTCATCGTCGCGGGCCACGACCTGGAGCAGTTCCAGGCGATGGCCAAGGCACCCGAGCGGCTCCGGAGGACAGACCGGTGGCCGGGCCCGGACCGCCGGGGCGTCGCCCGCAGCTAGGCCCGCGTCAGCCGAGGTGCGGGTAGCGGTAGTCGGTCGGCGGGTCGAACGTCTCCTTGATGCTCCGCGGGGACGTCCAACGCAGCAGGTTCGCGGCCGACCCCGCCTTGTCGTTGGTGCCCGACGCCCGGCCGCCGCCGAACGGCTGCTGACCGACGACGGCGCCGGTCGGCTTGTCGTTGACGTAGAAGTTGCCGGCAGCGAACCGCAGCGTCTCCTGGGCCCACGCGATCGTGCGGCGGTCGCGGGCGATGATCGAGCCGGTCAGCGCGTAGGGCGTGCTCGACTCCATCGCGTGCACGACCTTCTCGAAGTCGCCGTCGTCGAAGACGTGAACGGCGAGAATCGGGCCGAAGTACTCGGTCGTGAAGATCTCGTCGGTCGGGTCGCCGCTCTCGATGGCGGTCGGTCTGACGAACCAGCCGACCGTGTCGTCGAGCGTGCCGCCGGCCAGGATGTCGAGCTTGCCTGAGCGCTTCGCTCGGTCGATCGCGGCCCGGTGCCTGGCGAAGGCGCGGTCGTCGATCACGGCGCCCATGAAGTGGGAGAAGTCGGTCGGGTCACCCACGGTGAGCGACTCGATCTCGGACAGGAACGAGTCCTTCATCTTGTTCCAGACCGACCGGGCGACGTACGCCCGGGACGCCGCCGAGCACTTCTGGCCCTGGAACTCGAACGCGCCGCGGATCATCGCCGTGCGGAGCACGTCCGGGTCGGCCGAAGCATGGGCGACGATAAAGTCCTTGCCGCCGGTCTCGCCCACGAGACGGGGGTAGGAGCGGTATCGGGCGATGTTCTCGCCGACGGTCTTCCAGAGACGCTGGAACAGCGGCGTCGAGCCGGTGAAGTGGATGCCGGCCAGGTCGGGATGCGCGAGCGCGACCTCGGAGACCGCGAGCCCGTCACCGGGGAGCATGTTGATGACGCCGGGTGGCATCCCGGCCTCCTCCAGCAGCTCCATCGTCAGTGACGCGGCGAGCTGCTGGGTCGAGGAGGGTTTCCAGAGCACCGTGTTGCCCATGAGCACCGGCGCCGTCGGCAGGTTGCCGGCGATGGCGGTGAAGTTGAACGGGGTGATCGCGTAGACGAACCCCTCGAGCGGGCGGTGGTCGGTGCGGTTCCACACGCCCGGGCTGTTGGCGATCGGCTGGTCGGTGAGGATCTGCTTGGCGTAGTGGACGTTGAAGCGCCAGAAGTCGACCAGCTCGCAGGCGCTGTCGATCTCCGCCTGGAAGGCCGTCTTCGACTGCCCGAGCATGGTCGCGGCGTTGAGCCGCTGACGCCACGGCCCGGCCAGGAGGTCGGCCGCCTTGAGCAGGACGGCCGCCCGGTCGTCGAACGTCATGTCACGCCACTGGGGCGCCGCGTCGGACGCGGCCGTGATCGCGGCGCGGGCGTCGGCCTGCGTGGAGTTCTTCATCGTGCCCAGCACGTGCTGGTGATCGTGCGGCTGGACCACCGGGATCTCCGCACCACCCCCGGCCCGCCACCGGCCACCGATGTAGGCGTGCAGGGTCTTCTGCGTCTTCTGCAGCTTCTCGATCTCAGCGACCAGCGTGGCCCGTTCGGGGGCGCCGGGCGCGTAGGTCAGGTTCGGCTCGTTGGTCGGAGCGGGAGGGGTCGTGACAGCGTCCACGATCGCCTTTCGAGGTTGTGGGGGTCGGTCACCGGCCGGCGACCGCACGGAGGAAGAACGCGACGTTCGCCGGCCGTTCGGCGAGCCGGCGCATGAAGTAGCCGTACCAGTCGGTGCCGACGGGGACGTACACCCGCATCCGGCGCCCAGAGCTCGCGATCTCGGCCTGCAGATCGGCGCGGATGCCGTAGAGCATCTGCGTCTCCCAGCCGTCGTCGTCCCGCCCCGAACGGCGGGCCTCGAAGACGGCGTGCGCCAGCATCACCGGGTCATGGGTGGCCACCATCGGGTAGCAAGCGGAGCCGAAGAGGGCGGAGATGTCCCGCGCGTATGCGACGTCGACCTCGGCCTTGCGCTGGAAGGCCACCGACGCGGGCTCCCGGTAGGCCCCCTTGACGATGCGCACCCGCGCCGGCGACGCGCGCAGCTGCTCGATGTCGCCGGCGGTTCTCCGCAGGTTCGACTGGAGCACGTTGCCCACGAGCTCGAAGTCGGAGCGCAGCTCGGCACCCACCGCCAGCGTGGCATCGACCGTGGTGTGGTCCTCCATGTCGAGGGTGACCGTGAATCCGCGCTGGTCCGCGGCGGCGCAGATCCGGTGGGCGTTCGCAAGGGCGATCGCGTCGCCGTCGCGCGGCAGCGCCCGCCCCAGGGCCGACAGCTTGAGGGACAGGTCGGCGCCGGGCGCGACCCCGGCGTCGGCCATGGCGCCGACCAGGGCCAGGTAGGCGTCCCGGGTGCGCCGGGCGCCCCCCTCGTCGTGCACGTCCTCGCCCAGCACGTCGATGGACACGTCGCGGTTCGCACGGGCGAGCTCCAGCGTGGCCCGTACGGCGTCGGCGTTCTCCTCCCCGGCGACGAACCGGTCGACCACCCGACGGGTCGCGGGGAGTCCCTCGACGAGCCGGCGAGCACGGGGGCTGCGGGAGGCACGGAGCAGGGCGGGGCTGAGCACGACAGGAAACCTACGAGCGCCGACGAGGCGACCGCGATGGACAGATTCCCAGGCAGTGCGCGAATCTCTGTGACAATTGTCTGATGGACGCGCTCGACGACCTGGTCAACGACCTCGCTGCCGCCATGGGCGCGCCCTGCATCCTCGAGGACCCGGGCTTCCGGCTGCTCGCCTTCTCCGACCACCGCGACGTCGACCCGGTCCGACAGCGCTCGATCCTCGAGCGACGCTCGACCGAGGAGGTGAGGGACTGGTTCTACGCGCACGGCATAGCGGAGTCCGACCAGCCCCTGCGGACGCCGGCGGAGCCCGGCCTCGGCATCATGTCCCGGCTGTGCGTGCCGGTGCGCCACCTGGGCCGGCTGCAGGGGTTCTTCTGGCTTCTGGACCCCAGCGGCGACATCGACGCGACACGGTGGGCCGAGACACAGCCGTTCGCCGACGCGGCCGGGGCCCTGTTGAGCCTCGCCGAACGGCGCCAGGCCCACCGTGACGCTCTCTATCGCGAGGTCGTCGAGGGCGGCCACCGCGCCTCGCGACCGGCCGCCGTCGAGCTCGCCGCGGCCGCGGGCCTGCGCATGGATCAGCCCGTGCGGCTCGCCGTCGTGGAACGTCCCGACCTCGCCACTCAGCTGCCGAGCCGGCCGAGCCGCAGCGGCCTGCTGTGGGTTCGCGAGGCCGCGGGCTCCTGCGCGGCGATCCTCCGTGCGGACCAGGCCCGGAGCCTGCCCACCGATCTCGCGGCCGTGCTCGGGGCACTGGGACTCGCCCGGCGGGTGCCCGAGCTGGACGACCGGACACTGGTCGGCATCGGGCCCGCCGTCGCCAGCCTGGACCACCTCGCGGAGGCCCGCTCGGGCGCACTGGTGGCGCTGCGGGTGGGACGGCATCGCAGCGACCCGGTCACGTGCTGGGACGGGCTCGGCCCCCTCGCGCTCCTCGGCATCGCACGCGACGCCGACCTGGCCCGCTCGCTCGTCGCGCCCGGCCTGCGCGCCTTCCTCGAGGAGGGTTCCCCCACGCTCGTGGAGACGGCGCGCGTCCACCTGCAGGAGGCGGCCAACGTCGCGCGCACGGCATCACGTCTGGGCGTCCACCGCCAGACCGTCTACCACCGGCTCGAGCAGATCGAGGGCGCGGCCGGCATCGACCTGGCGGACGGTGACGCGCGTCTCCGCCTGCACCTGGCCCTCGAGATCGCCCCCTTCGTGCTCCCGTCCCGCCCGGGGCACTGAGCGGCATCGCCTCCTCGACCGTGCGAGTCGACGCGATCCGTCACCCGTCGACGCGGAACGCCTCGCCCCAGCTCCGCGACCGACCGGCGGGCGAGCGCAGCTGCGGCACACCCCACGGGTTGTCGTCGCGCAACGGCGCCGGAAGCAGTGCTTGCGGCGTGTCCTGGTAGGCGACGGCGCGCAGAAACCTCCCGATGGCCGCGCTCCCAACCGACGTCCCGGCGTCGTTCGTCGTCGCCGGCCAGGGCCCCCCGTGCTGGGTCGCATGAGTCACGGACACGCCGGTCGGCCAACCCCCGAAGACGATGCGGCCGGTGGTCCGCGCGGCCCAGTCGACGAGAGCGCGCAACGTGGGCGTGTCCTCACCGTCACCCGCATGGATGGTGCTGGTGAGGTTGCCCTCGAACAGCTCGTCGGCGACTCCGGGCAGCCCTGCCTCGTCGTCGTACTCCACGACGACCGACAGTGGGCCGAACGCCTCGTCGAGCAGCGACTCACGGTGGTGGTGGAGCGTCGCGACATCGGTCGCCACCAACGTCGGTGTCGCCCAGCCCTGTCCGTCGCCGTCGACACGTACGTCCCCCACGGCGAGAGCGCGAACCCCGGGCGTCCCGAGGATGGCGTCCCGCCGCGCGGTGTAGCCAGCGGTGATGGACGGGTTGAGAAGACGCTGTTCGACCACCGCACCAGCCGCTTGCGCGACATCGGCCGTGACGCCGCTCCCGCGGGGCACGAAGAGGAAGCCCGGCTTGGTGCACAGCTGGCCGGCGGACCCGCACACGCTCGTGAGGAATCCCTGCGCGATCGCCGCACCGTGCTGGGCCGCTGCCTCGGACGTGACGAACGCCGGGTTCACGCTCCCGAGCTCGCCGTAGAAGGGGATCGGTGCCGGCCGGCCCAGGGCGAGATCGGCCAGCATGCGGCCGGCCCGGGTCGAGCCCGTGAAGCTGGCGGCACGGATGCGCGGGTCGAGCAGCATCGCCACGCCCTGCTCCTGCCCGACCAGCAGCTGGAGTGTCGCGTCGGGCGCACCGCTTCCGGTGAGGGCAGCGCGGACGACGGCGGCGGTCTGCCTCGACAGCTCCAGGTGTCCCGGGTGCGCCTTGACGACGACCGGGCACCCGGCAGCCAGCGCCGAGACGGTGTCGCCTCCGATGACCGAGAACGCGAAGGGGAAGTTGCTCGCGGCGAAGTTCAGCACGGGTCCGACCGGCACGTGGTAGCGGCGCAGGTCCGGTCGGCTGTCCAGGACGAAGTCGTCGTCCGCCTCGTCGATGCGCACGTCGAGGTAGGCGCCGTCGACGACGATGTCGGCGAACAGGCGGATCTGGACGACCGTGCGGTTCAGCTCACCGGTGAGCCGCGCCTCCGGCAGACCGGTCTCGGACATGGCGGTGGCGATCAGCTCCGGGCCTGCGGTCGCGACGGCGTCCGCCACCGCCGACAGCGCGGAGGCACGCTGCCGGGGAGGCGTCGCCGACCAGGCGGGGAATGCGTCGGCCGCGGCTCGTGCCATCAGCTCCACCGTCGCGGGCGGCTGGCGGTCGTCCGGGGTCTCGGATCCGTCCATTCAGGCCACCGACGCCGAACGGCGGGCAGCGATCGCGGCGAGCGCCCGCTCGGTCTCGCTGCGGACCGCGGACTCCTGGGCAGGGCTGAGCGGGCCGCGCGGGGGTCGGCTGGCACCGCCGTAGCTCTCTCCCGCCACGTCGATGCTGAGCTTGATCGCTTGCACGAACTCGGTGCGAGAGTCCCAGCGGAACACCGCGACGACCGCCTGGTAGAGCTCCCGGGCCTCCGCGATCTTCCCCTCCTGCACCAGGTCGTAGAGCTCGACCGCCTCGCGTGGGAAGGCGTTCGGGTAGCCCGCGAACCAGCCCTTCGCCCCCACCACGAGCGACTCGAAGAGCAGGTCGTCGGCACCGGCGATCACGTCGATGTCGCACAGCTCCTGGATCTCGAGGACCCGACGGACGTCGCCGGAGAACTCCTTGATCGCGACGACCTCGGGGATCTCGGCGAGTCGGGCCACCAGCGACGGGACGAGGTCGACCTTGGTGTCGATCGGGTTGTTGTACGCCATGATCGGCAGCCCGACCTCGGCGACCTTGCTGAAGTGCTCGACGATTTCCTCGTCGTTGGCCCGGTAGACGATGGGAGGAAGCAGCAGCACGCCGTCCGCCCCGTCCTCCTGGGCGAGCTCGGCCCACTTCTGCGCCTGGTGCCAACCGACGCCGTGGGCGCCGGCGATCACGAGGCCACGCCCCGCGACCGCTTCCACGGCGACCTGGATGACGCGGCGGCGCTCCTCGGGCGTGAGGGAGGAGTACTCGCCCAGGGAGCCGTTGGGCCCGACGCCGCGCACGCCGTTGCGGATCAGCCAGTCACAGTGCTCGGCGAACCGGTCGTAGTCGACCGCGAGGCCGCCTGGAGCCGACGAGTCCTCCTTGAACGCCAGGGTGGTCGCAACGACAACGCCGCCGAGGTCGAAATTGCTGGTCATCGGTATCTCATTCCGTTTCGTTCGGTGTCTGGGACGGGCTGGTGGGTGGGGCGTGTGGTGGCGGGGAGCCCTGGCGTGCGGCCAGGTCCCCGATCCGGATCGGGGCGGCGATGGGTCGCTGGTCGGCGACGACCCCGTCGCGAGCCGGCGCGCCCGTCGCGCGAGAGCCGAGGATCTCCTCGACCGAGCGCCCGCACACCCGGCCCTGGCAGATGCCGAGCGCGGCCCGGCTGGAGAGCTTCAACGACCGCAGGGACGTCGTCATGGTGGCGTCGGCGGCGCCGCACAGCCGACCGAACGACACCTCCTCGCATCGGCACACGACGGTGTCGTGCTCCAGCCAACGGGTCCAGCCGGAGCCGATCCCGTGTGCCTGCGCCAGACGTGCCGCGAACGCCCGGTAGACGTCCCGCTGGCGGAGGTCGTGGTCGATCGCCCGGTCGTCGATCCGCCCGCCCGCGGCGAACCAACCGGCGATCCTGCCCTCGGCAAGGGCGAGGTCCACCCCACCGATTCCGGTGATCTCCCCTGCGGCGTACAGCCCGGGGACGCTCGTCTGCTGGTCGCGGTCCGTCGTGACGAACCGGTCCGGACTCAGCGAGCAGCCGGCGGCGACCGCGAGCTCCAGCCGTGGCGTGAAGCCGTGGCTCACGCAGAGGGCGTCCACGTCGATCACTCGCTCGGTGCCGGCGACGGGTGCCCAGGCGCGGTCCACCGCCATCGTGGTCACCGAGGTGACCCGATCGGTGCCGTGGGCAGCCACGACGGCCCGGCCGGTCCGGTAGGGGATGCCGTGCCGCAGGTGACGGGCGGCGTACCCGGCGAGCTCCCGTGCCTTCGCGTGCGTCGACCACAGGTGCCAGGGCCGCCGCGACCACCCCTTCGCGAGCGTCGACAGGCGGTTCGCCTCGAGCACGCCCACCACCGCCGCGCCGGCCTGGGTGAGCGACGCGGCGACGGGAAGGAGGAACGGGCCGGCCCCGGCGACCAGCACCCGCCGGCCGACCGCGATCCGTTCGCCCTTCGCGAGGGCCTGCGCGGCACCTCCGGTGAAGACTCCGGGGAGATCCCAGCCGGGGAACGGCAGCGTCCGATCGTGCGCGCCGGTCGCGAACACCACCGCATCCGGGCGCAGCGCGACGCGCTCCCGCCCGTGCGCGTCCGGAGGACCGACCAGCGCGTGCACGACGACGGGGACACCCGTACCGCGCTCGACCGCCCACACCTGGGCCGACGTCTCGATCCGCACGTGCGGGTCCGAGGCGAGTCGCTCGCGCAGACCGGCGAACGTGTCCCAGCCGTGGTGCAGGAGCCGCTCGCGCTCGGCCGGACGTGAGCTGGGCAGGTGGCGCCAGTACTGGCCACCGAGCAGGTCCGAGGAGTCGAGGAGGGTGACGGTGCCGCCGGCCTCGCGCGCGGCCGCCGCCGCCGCGAGACCCGCCGGTCCGGCTCCGATGACGAGGACGTCAGTCATCGCTGCCCCTCTCGACCGGGGTCGGAAGAGGATCGTGTTGCCGCGCGACGACGTCGCCGTGCACCGCACGTCGCAGGCACGCGCGGACGTCCGGCTCGTCGTTCACCGTCACCAGGCAGTCGAAGCAGACGCCGATGCCGCAGAAGACGCCGCGCGGCCGGCCGTCGATCGAGGTGACCCGCCAGTCGAGCCGACCGCTTGCCAGGAGGACGCCGGCGATGCTCTGCCCCTCGACGCCGGTGAGCTGCTCACCGTCGACGCGGATGGAGATGGCCTTGCCGTCACGGCGGCGGATCGGGTCGTCGGCCGCCCGGCGGAGGAACGCGCTCATCGCACGCCCCTGGCAGGCACGAGAGCAGCCCGGTCCGGCAGATACGGTGACGCGTCGACCGCCGGCCGCTCACCTGCGACCAGGGCGCCGAGGATCTCGCCCGTGGCCGGCGCGAGTCCGATGCCGGCTCCTTCGTGCCCGTTCGCGTGCCAGAGCCCGGGGACGGTGACGTCGGGCCCGATGAGCGGCAGGTGGTCCGGCGTGAACGGGCGGAACCCCCCGTAGACCCGCATGACCGAGGCGGTGCGGAGGAACGGGAAGAGATCGATGGCCTTGCGCGCCAGCTCCTCGAGGACCGGCACGCGCAGGCAGTCGTCGAACCCGATCATCTGCCGTGAGGAGCCGATCAGGACCGTGCCGGACGCCGTGCTCTCGATGACGCTGGACGTCTGGAGGTCAGAGTCGTTCGAGCCGACGGCGCCGACGTAGTCGGCGTCGTAGACCTTCCGGAAGATCCGGTGCCGCATCCTCGTCGTCACCAGCACCATGCCGCGCCGCGGGACGACCGGGATCGTGGCGCCGAGGGACGAGGCGACTCCGGCCGACCAGGGCCCCGCCGCGAGGACCACGTGCGTCGCCCGGATCGGGCCCGCCGTCGTGGTGACACCACCCAACCGGCCGCCCTCGGAGAGCACCGGGCCGGTGACCTCCGTGTGCGGGAGGATCCGGGCGCCCGCACGGCGGGCCGACGCCAGCAGCGCTTCGGCCGCGACGACCGGCTGCACCTGCGCGTCCTCCGGATAGTGCACGGCCGCCACGGTCGACGGGGTCAGCTCGGGTTCGAGGCGTCGGGCCTCGGAGCTCGAGAGCACCTCGGCCCGAACCCCCGCCTGACACTGACTCGCCGCCAGCTCGACGAGGGGGCCCGCGCCCCGCTCGTCGGTGGCGACCACCAGGCCGCCCTTCTCCTCGAACTCCAGCGGCGGGAACTCCGGCCCGAGCTCGTCGGCCAGCTCCACGCTGAGCTGGCGCCACAGCTCCGCCGAGTACTGGGCGATGTCGAGCTCGGCGCCGGCCCGCTTGTCGGAGACGAGCAGGTTGCCCTCGCCGTGTGCTGTCGTGCCCCCTGCGGCCGCGCTACGGTCCACGACGGTGACGGCCAAGCCCGCTCGGGCCAGTCGGCGAGCACAGGCAGCCCCGACGATGCCCGCGCCGATCACGACGACGTCGCAGTCCACTCAGGCTCCCCAGACCTCGGCGAAGACGCGCAGGAAGTTCTCGCCGAGGATTCCGGCCGTCTCCTCCTCGGAGAAGCCGACCTGCTCCAGCGCGGCCCTCAGCCCCGGGACGTCCGCGTGGCTCTCCAGCCCGGCCGGCCAGGTCCACGGCGGGCGTGGGTAGTACCGCTCGTCGTAGCCGTAGAACTCGTAGTCGGAGGCGTCCTCGTCGGAGAAGTCCAGCCCCATCCCGACGTGCTCGGCACCGATGCGCTCGGCGAAGTACGCGGCGTGCTCGGCCAGCCGGCGCACGGTCGGGGCAGTGTCGTCCACGAACGCCGGGAACGCGCAGAGCCCGACGACTCCCCCGGACGCGGCGACAGCCCGTGCGAGGCCGTCACCGAGGTTCCGGGGGTGGTCGCACAGCGCCTTGGCGTTGCTGTGGCTGGCGATCACCGGAGACGTGGAGATCTCGACGATCTCGAGACTGGACCGCTCTCCCGTGTGCGAGACGTCCGGGACGATCCGGAGCAGGTTGAGTCGCTCCACGACCGCACGCCCGGACTCGCTGAGCCCGGCGTCGGCCGGCTCCAGGCATCCGTCGGCCAGGTAGTTGCGGTAGTTGTAGGTCAGCTGCGCGACCTTCACCCCCGCGGCGGCGTAGAGCTCGAGCCGGTCGAGCTCCGCGCCGACCGCGTGCAGCCCCTGCACGTGGAGCACGACCGCCAGGTCACCGGCGGCCTGCGCGGCACGGATGTCGGAGACCGATCGCGCCAACCGCGCCCCGGGCGGCGGTCCGTCCTCGAAGGCTCGCCACGCGCCCAGCGTCGAGCTGACGGTGGCCAGGTCCTCGATGGACGCGACGGTCGGCAGGAGGACGCCGACGCCGCCCGCGGTCAGCGCAGGGAGCAGAGCCGACAGGTGCCGGGGATGCGAGACGAGGGGCACGGCCGCGTCGAGCACGAGCGGCTCGCGCGCGGCCGGGCGCGGCCTCGGCTCGCTCACGACGCACCGACCGAGCGCAACCGACGGGTGGCCTCCTCGTCGACGTCGTACGTCGCCGGGTCGACCACGACGCCGTAGTCGCTCGCGGCACGCTCGACGCTGACGAACCCGAGCCGCACGTCGGTGGCGACGGCGGCCGGGTCACGCGTGAACGGGTCGCCCCATCCCCCTCCGCCGCCGGTGACGTTGGCCATGCACTCGTTGGTCGCGAAGTGCGTGTAGCTCTGGCCGACCTCGACGGAGCGGTCGGTCCCCGGGTAGAGCACGACCGTGTTGTTCAGGCCGTCACGACCCTCGCCGATGCCCCACGGCTTCGTCTTGGTCTTGTAGTTGATGACGATCGCCGAGGACGGGGCCAGGAAGCGGTAGGTGCGTTCCACGCCGACGCCACCGCGGTACTTCCCGGGACCTCCGGAGTCGGTGCGGTACCGGTAGTTCTCGATGATCATGGGCGCCTTGGTCTCCAGGATCTCGATCGGGTTGTTCCGACACCCCGGCTCCGAGAGGTGCATGATGCCGTCCGACCCGTCGCCGCCCGAGTGCGCGCCGAAACCGACCCCGTCGTTCGTGGCCTCCAGCCACGAGACCCCCGTCTCGGGGTCGACCCCGAGCGCCATGATCGAGCAGACGTCCCCACCCGAGCACGCCGGGACCAGGTCCGGCATCCCCTGGGCGAGCGCCTTGTTGATGACCTCCGGAGCGAGGATCGCCGGCCAGATCGTGAACGTCGGCATCGGCTCAACCGCATGCATCAGCGAACCGGGCGTCGTGAGCACCTCGACCGGACGGAAGTTGCCGGAGTTCACCGGAGTGTCCGGCGTGGTGAGCGCCTTGAAGGCCATCATCGTCGTGGCCACCGTGAGACCACGCGGCAGGTTGATGGGGCCCTTGGCCGGCCTGGAGGTCTCCCGCCAGTCGACGATCATCTTCTCGTCGGTGACGGTGACCGTGACGTCCATCCGGACCATCTCGTCCTTGACGACGCCGTCGGTGTCGACGAAGTCGTACGCCGACCAGGTGCCCTTCGGCAGCTTCGCCAACGCGGCCTTCGCCAGGCGCTCGCCATGGTCGTTGATCTCGCGCATCGCCTCCCGCAGGACGTCCACGCCGTGCTTGGCCGCGATCTCCTGGACCCGGCGTTCCCCGGTCTGACAGGCCGAGACCTGTGCCTGGATGTCGCCGATGGTCCGCTCGGGCATCCGGCTGTTGAACCGGATCACGTTGAAGATGTCGTCGTTGATCACGCCGCGGTCGTAGAGCTTCACCGACGGGAAGAAGATGCCTTCCTGCGACATGTCGGTGGAGTCGAGCACGTAGCCCGCGTCCTTCTGCTTCAGGTCGAGCAGGTGGACCCGGCAGGTCGACCACGCGACGAGCTCCTCCCCCACGAAGATCGGGGCGAGCACGAGCGCGTCCAGGGTGTGCGCCGACGACCAGTACGGGTAGTTCAGGAAGTACACGTCGCCCGGGTGGAGGTTGTCCTCGCCGAGGAACTTGATCGTGTTGCGGATGCCCACGTCGTTGGCCCCCGTGAACATCGCGATGCCCGGCGTGTCGGCGACGACGTCGCCGGCCGCGTCGTGCAGCCCGATCCCGTAGTCGTGGATCTCGTAGACCACGGTGTTGTACGCCGTCCGGCACAGGTTGCGCGCCATCTCATCGGCCGACGCCAGGAGGCTGTGGCGGATGACCTCGACAGTGATGGAATCAACCACGGTTCGTCTCCTCTGCAAGCGTGATGACGATCTCTCCGACACGGCCGACCTCGGCCGTGTCGCCGGTGTGCATGACCGTCGTCGAGGTGTGCTCGACGATGATCGCCGGACCTTCGATGCGGTCACCGAACCGGAAGTGGCTCCGGTCGTAGACCTGGTACGGGGTACGGGAGCCGTCCGGCTGCACGACCCCCCTGCTGGCGATCGGCGTCAGGACGTCGCCCTCCCGCTCGGGCACCTCCGGCAGGCGGGGCCTCTCCACGACCCCGACGGCACGGGAGCGCAGCGTGACGATCTCGATCGGATCCGACATCGCGTGGCCGTAGTGCCGCTCGTGAATCTCGCTGAACTCGTGACGCAGACGCTCGATGTCCTCGTCCGCCGACAGCCGCTCGACCGGCACCGAGACGGCGTGCTCCTGGCCGAGGTAGCGGACGTCGATGAACCGCTGGAACCTGCGATCCTCGGGCGCGAAGCCCTCGTCCTGCAGCGCGGCACCGCCTTCGCCCTCCATCTCGCCGAACGTCGACTCCAAGTGCTGGAGATCGATGCCGTCCAACGGAGCCACCTGGGTCCTGGAGTAGTCGTGCTGGACGTCGGCCATCAGCATGCCGAGCGCCGAGAACGCTCCCGGGCCCGGCGGGACGATGACGCGCGGGATGGAGAGCTCGTGCGCGACATCGACCGCGACCAGACCTCCGCCACCGCCGTAGGTCAGCAGGGCGAAGTCGTTGGGCTTGTACCCGATGTCAACGGTGATCGAGCGAACCGCTCCGACGATCTTGGTGGTCGCGATGCGCAGCACGCCGCGGGCGACGGTCTCGACGGACATGCCCAACGCCTCAGCGTTCGGCACGAGTGCATCCTCGGCGAGGTCCCGCCTCAACTCGAGACTGCCGGCGAGCGCGGTCTCGGTCCCGAGATAGCCCACCACCAGCGCCGCGTCGGTGAACGTGGCCTGCGTGCCACCCCAGTTGTACGCCGCGGGACCCGGCGACGACCCGGCGCTCTGCGGACCGACCTGGAGGTGGCCGCCCTCGTCGATCCAGACCAACGAGCCACCGCCGGCGCCGATCGTGTGGATGTACAGCGACGGGATGGCCAGCGGAAGGCCCTCGAACATGGCCTCGTGCCGCAGGACGGACTCGCCGTCGACGATGAGCGAGGCGTCCAGGCTCGTACCGCCCATGTCGATGGTGATGAGGTTGCCCTCACCGGTCGTCCGCGCGAACGACGTCGCCCCGATCACCCCACCGGCCGGGCCGGAGAGGATCAGGTTCACCGGCGCCTCGCGGGCGCTCTCGACCGTCATCGCGCCGCCCCCCGAGCGGATCATGAAGAAGTGGCCCCCGAAGCCGTTCTCGGCCAGCGCGTTCTTGAGCCGGCCGAGGTAGCGCCGCACCACCGGCTTGATGTAGCCGTCGAAGACCGCCGTGCTGGTCCGCTCGTACTCCCGGTACTCGCGCGACAGCTCGTGGGACAGCGTGACGTCCATCTCCGGCGCTACGTCGGCGAGGATCTCGCGCATCCGCAGCTCGTGGTCGGGGTTGGTGTACGCGTGCAGGAAGCACACGGCCACCGACTCGTACCCGGCGTCCTTGAGCCGTTCGGCGACGGCTCGCGCGGCGACGTCGTCGAACGGGCGGAGGACCCGGCCCTGGTAGTTCATCCGCTCCGGGACCTCGAAGATCGCGTCCCGACGGACGAGGCTCTCGGGCTTCTTGTACCGGAAGTCGTAGGAGACGGGCCGATCGGTGCGACCCAGGAGATACACGTCACGGAAGCCGTCGGTCGTGACGATCGCCGTCCGCGCGCCGTTCCGCGTCAAGAGGGCGTTCAGACCGAGGGTCGTACCGTGAGTGAAGTAGCCAGCGCGCTGCATGTCCACGCCCGACCGGACGAACGCGTTGATCACGCCCTGGCTGGCGTCGGCAGGCGTCGTCGGCACCTTGTCGAACCGGAGCGCCCCGTCGGCCGAGTCGAGCGTCACAACATCGGTGAACGTGCCCCCGACATCGACGGCGACTCGGACCGATGAAGACGACGATCCAGGCATGAGGCTTGTTCTCCTTCGCGATTGGTCGGCGCCCACATCCTGACCCTTCGGTCATTATGTTGCGCCAATATATTCATCTTAATGAACGGGTGGCTCGGCGTCACCGGCTTGGTCACCAGCGGTACCGCTCCGTCGGCATCAGGCCCGCCGTCTTGCCGCCGTCGATCGGTATCGCCGCCCCCGTGATGGACGCCGCGTCGTCGGACGCCAGGAAGCAGATGAGCTCGGCGACCTCCTCCGGCGCCGTGATGCGCCGCGCCGGGCTCAGCGCGAGTGCACGGCGCAGTCCCTCCTCGGGACCGCCGACCAGCTCCCACTCGTCGTAGGTCATCTGGGTGTCGACCGGGCCGGCGCACACCGCGTTGACCCGGACCCCTCGCTCGGCGTAGGCGAGCGCCAGGGACTTGGTGAGGCTCACCACCGCGGCCTTCGACGCCGCGTAGCCCGCTCCGCCGGCAACACCGATGAGGCCGGCCATGGAGGCATTGTTGACGATCACCCCGTGCGTACGCTCCAGGTGTGGAAGCGCGGCGCGGCAGCACAGCCACGTGCCCTTAGCATTGGTCGCGAACATCCGGTCCCAATCAGGTTCGGACGGCCCGTCGGGCCCCTCCTCCGCCTCGACTCCGCTGTTGTTGACCAGGATGTCCAGCGAGCCGAACGTCTCGACGGTGGTCGCGACCAGCCCGGCGACCGACTCGGCCTCCCGCACGTCCAGCTCGACGTACGTGACCGTCCCGGGCGTCCCGGCGGCGAGATTCGCCGCAGCCCTGGTGCCGCGGTCGCGATCTCGGCCGGCGATGACCACGTGGGCACCCCGGCCGGCGAGCGAACGCGCGGTCGCCATCCCGATTCCGGTCGAGCCACCGGTGACAATCGCCGTGCGGGCCTCGAGCGTCCCGCCGCGCGCCTCATGCGGGGGCGTCACGTGCTTCTCACCCGGCGGATGTAGCGGTCGGTGATGATCGCGACGAGGATGAGGCAGCCCTGGACGACCTGCTGGAAGGTCGTGTCCCATCCGAGCAGGTTGAACCCGTTGCTGATCAGCGTGAGCAGGAGGACACCGACCATTCCGCGCCAGATCGCGCCCTCGCCGCCCAGGATCGACGTACCGCCGATCACCGCCGCGGCGATCGCGCTGAGCTCTAGGCCGAGCGCCATGTTGGCCTGCGCACCGCCGCCGCTGCGCGCGACCAGCACGAGACCCGCCAGCGCAGAGCAGACCCCGCTTGCCATGTAGACCCCGATGTGGACCGAGCCCACCCGAATGCCGCTCAACCGGGCCGCCTCGGCATTGCCTCCGACCGCGTAGACCCGCCGACCGAAGTTGGTGGCCCACAGCATGACGCCCATGACGACCGCGACGACGAGCAGCGTCCCCGTCGCGACGGTGATCCCGAGCCCGGGAACGTCGTCGGTGAAGACCTGCACGCCGTCGAGCTGGTCGGTCAACGGGTAGGTGATGGCGCCGCCGGTGATCACGAGGGCGACCCCCCGGTAGACGATGCTCGTGGCAAGCGTGGCGATGAAGGCGTTCACGGCCGTACTCACGTTGACGATGAAGCCCGTCAACGCACCAAGGCCCGCCCCGGCCAGAACTGCGGCAACGAAGCCGGCTTCGACGCCGGCCGCCTGCGTCACCTCGACGCCGATGATCGCGGACAGCGCGAGCGACGCCGTGGCCGTGAGGTCGAAGACGCCGCTGATGATGCACATCGTCGCCCCGCACGCCAGCAGGCCCACGACGACCGCCTGGTCGAGCACGTTCGTGAGGTTGCCGGTGGTGAGGAAGGTGGTCGTCGACAGGGACAGGTAGATCACAAGCGCGACGGCACCGAGCACGACGCCGTAGTCGCGCAGGTTGAAGGACCGGGAGAGCGCCGACGGCTGCGCTGCCACGGGTGTACTGGTCTCAGTCATGGTTCCTTGTCTCATCTCCGAAGGCGGCCGCCACCACGTCGCCGGCTGCCGCATTCTGCGCGAACTCCGCCACGGCTCGTCCGTGTCGCATCACCACGACGCGATGCGACAGCCCGAGCACCTCCTCGACCTCGGACGAGACCACGACCACGGCCACTCCCGAGGCGGCCAGCTTCACGATCAGCCCGTGGATCTGTTGCTTCGCGACCACGTCCACACCGCGCGTCGGCTCGTCGACGAGCAACACTGACGGCCGCGTGAGCAGCCACTTGGCGAACAACGCCTTCTGCTGGTTGCCGCCCGAGAGTGTCCAGATCGGCACGCCCAGGCCCTTGGCTCGGAGGTCGACCTGGCGCGCGACATCCGCGACCGCGCGCCCTTCGGCCTTGCGCTTGGCGAACGGCCCGACCCGCCGCTTGGACAGGGTGGTGACGGCGACGTTGTCACGCACAGACCGCGCGAGAGCCAGGCCCTGTTCCTTGCGCGACTCCGGGACGAGGGCCAGACCAGCCGCCATCGCACGCGTCGGCGACGCCGCCTTGAGCGGTACGCCGTTCACCACGACCCGTCCGGCGGCAGGAGGGTCGGCGCCGAAGATCATGCGCAGGAGCTCGCTGCGGCCCGAGCCCACGAGCCCCGCAACCCCGAGGATCTCTCCTGCCCGCACCTGCAGACTGACGTCCTTCACCAATCCCCGGCTAAGGCATTCCACCGACAGAGCGACCGGGGCGTCCTCGGGAACCGGGGCCAGCGTCGGGTACATCACGTCAACCTCGCGGCCGACCATCATCGCGACCAGCGACCCCGGATCGTGCAGGTTCGCATCGTCGGTCGCCACCAGGTCCCCGTCTCGCAATACCGTCACGCGGTCGGCGATGCTGAGCACCTCGTCGAGGAAGTGCGAAACGAACACGACCGTGGTGCCACCCTCCGCGAGCCTGCGGACGAGGTCGAGGAGACCCTCCTTCTCGTGTCCGGCCAGCACCGCGGTCGGCTCGTCCAACGCGAGAACCTGTGCGCCGCGGGCCAGCGCCTTGAGGATCTCCACCTGCTGCTGCCTCCCGATCGGGAGCGAGGCGACGATCGCGTCGGGGTCCAGCCGGAAGCCGGTCTCCTCTTGTAGTCGCTGGAAGGTCTGCAAGTCGCGTGCGCGGCCGCGACCACCGGACCAACGGTCCCAGCTCCCGAGGAAGACGTTCTCCAGGACAGTGCGCGCCGGCACCAGGGCGAGCTCTTGGCTGATGAGGCTTACCCCCCGGTTGATCGCGTCCTTCGGGGTGCGGATCCCTGCCGGCTCGCCATCCAGGAGCACCTCACCGGCGTCCGGCCGGATCGAGCCGGCGAGGATCCGGAGCAGGGTGCTCTTCCCGGCGCCGTTCTCCCCGACGAGTCCGAGGATCTCGCCGGGTCGTACGTCGAGGTCCACATCACGCAGGACGGAGACGCCCCCATAGCTCTTGCCGACGCCGCGGGCCGAGATGCTCAGCCCGTTACGCTGCGCTACCGACGTCATCATCGGTGCCCCTCCGCTGCCACTCGATCAGTCCGAGTACTCGCCGGTGTAGCCGTCGAGATTCTCCTTGGTGCCCAGTACGCCGAACGGGGTCAGCTCGTCGTAGCCGACGTACGCCGGGTCGACCTCTTCGCCGCGGGCGGCGGCGAGACCCATCTCGGCCGCCTTGGCGCCAGCGGTCTTCTCCGCGAACACGTACACGGCGTAGAAGTCACCGTCCTGGACTGCGGTCACGGCCTGCGTCGAACTGCCGTTGCCGACGATGCGGACGTCATCGATACCGGGAAGCTCGATCGCGCCGAGCAGCGCAGCCGAGGACGCGCCTGCGATCACGTCCACGTCCGGGTTCGCCTGGAGGATGTCCTGGACCGCGGCGCGGCCGGTGTCCTGGGCGTAACCCCCCTCGACGTTGGCCACAACCTCGACGCCCGGCCGGTCCACGGCCGCCAGGAACGCGTCGGTCCGCACCACGTCGATGGGCTGCGCACTGAAGCCCTGCAGGTACGCGACCTCGCAGGGGTCCGCACCGGCGTCCGCACAGGCGTCGATGCTGAGCTCACCGAGCACCGTGCCGTTCCGCTTCGGGTCGTCGACGAGACTCAGCGTCCCGGGGATCTGCGGCTTCAGGGTCTCGAAGTCCGGGCCGATCGGGGTGAACTCGGCGACGACGGTGATGCCGGCGTCGACGGCCTCCTGGATCGTCTGCTGAACGGCAACCCCGTCGTTCGCCTGCACGATCCAGACGTCAAAGCGCTTGCTGGTGAGCGCGTCCTTCAACTGCTGGAGCTGCACCTGCACGTCGAAGTTCGGGTCGGTGAACTCCGCGGTGGCGTCGTTCGCCTCGGCGTACTCACTGATTCCCGCGAAGGCCGCCTGCGCGAACGAGTTCGTCTTCGAGAAGCCGAAGAACCCGATGCTCAGCGACTCGTCCGAGGTCGATCCGGCGTCTGCGGTTTCAGCCGTGTCGCTGCACGCCGAGAGGAAGAGGGCGGAACTGAGGGCCACACCGACGGCGGCAGCTCGAACGATCTTGTGCATCGACATCTCCTTGGTCGCTTCTTGCGAGACGCGAGATGTCTACCACAGTGTTCACTCCATTGGAAGAATGTTCATTGAAAGAAACACCGCTGTCATGAGCAGGTCTAGGCCGACGTATGGTCCGCCGCGATCCACCACTGACCGCCGCGCTTGAACAGATGCAGCGAGAAGAGGCTCACGGAGTCCTCGAGTCCTTCCCTGGAGATCCGCGCGCGCCCGAAGACGACCGCGTCCGCTCGTCCTGCAAGGGCGATCTCGAGGCCCTCGTAACGAAGCTCCCCCAGCCGGCTTCGGTCCGGGTAGGCCTCGCGGAAACGTTCCCGGACCCGTTCGATCCCGTGGATCACCGTGCGTGCCGAGGCATATCGCACCGACTCGTCCTGGAGATAGGTGTCCAGGAGCGCGTCGAGATCCCCCCGGTTCCACGACTCCAGATGCGACTCCAGCAGTCGCCGGATCGCCGCTCGGTCTGCCGCTGTTCCCGGGTCGGTGGGCACCGCGCCGCTCACGGCTTCCTCCGGTCGGCGTGTGAGTCCAGCGACTCGACCTTGATCGCGACAGAGGGTGCCGCCGGGTTCGGATAGTGGATGACGAGGAATCCCTCGACCACCTCATCAAGCGCCTCGTAGGCGTGATCGCCCCACGACGGAAAGGACACGTAGTCACCCGGCCCGACCTCGATCGGCGACGAGGTCGGGCCCGTGAGCAACCTCCCCTGCTTGACCACGATGTGCTCCACGCCCGGATGCCCACGTGACACCTGCCGGTCCCCCGGCAGGCAACGGAAGTCGTAGATCTCGGTCGCGCTTCCCGTGCTGGCGAAGCGGTCGTACAGCATCAGCTCGACGGCGACGCCCCTGATGTGGCGGGCGTCGTCGCGGCCGACGAACGTCGACGCCGCCTCCTCCTCACTCGAGACGAGCTCACCGATCGGCACCCCGAGGCCCCGCGACAGGGCGAAGATGGTCTCGAGTGTCGGGTTCCCCACGCCACGTTCGAGATTCGACAAGGTGCCCTTGGCGACTCCCGACTGATCAGCCAGGGCGCTCAGGGAGAGGCCGCGCTGGGTGCGCAACCGCAGGATCGCCCGCGACAGAGGACCGCTCACGAAGGACTGAGCGGGAGTCCTTCCGTTCATTTCAATAACCTCATCGCCGTCGACACCGGACTGCTGCCAAACGGCCGGCGTGAGGTTCCCCCTCCCGCCTACCGCCGTTCTACCCTCACGGTAGCGGATTTTCCGGTGGTTGATGCACTTTGCGTCTCCATCGCCGGCGTCTCGTCGCAGTGCGAACAGCCGCGCGGTCCGGACAAGCCGTTCTATATAATGAATCATGATGTCAGCCCACCCATGGAGCCAACTCCACATGCCACTGACCGGTCCCCGCTGGATCTCTTCTGACGAGGTGTACGCCAAACTGAGTTTCCGCGGCGGTGCTCGCGCCATCAGCGAGTCGCTGCGTCACGGCCTCGATCCTTCTGCCGATCCGGCGCGATCGATCGTCGACGTCTCCTGGGGTCAACTCCTCATCATGCCTTCGGAGTTCGCCCGCTATGTCGGGGTCAAGATCGCGAGCGTGTCGCCGGACAACCCGACCCGAGGTCTCCAGCGGATCCAGGGCCTCTACCTCCTGCTGGACGCCGTCACCTTGTCCCCCCTCGCGCAGCTGGACGGCGTGGCGCTGACGACGCTGCGCACGGCGGCGGTGTCCGCGGCCGCGGCCGAGGCGCTGGCGCCGGCACACGTGGAGCACCTCGTCGTGTTCGGCTCCGGCCCGCAGGCATGGGGACATGCCGTGGCGCTCCGCGCCGTCCGTCCCGTCGACCGCGTCACGATCGTCGGGCGGGACCCGCACCGCGCGGCGGCACTCGCCGACAAGCTGGACGACGGCGACTGCACCGCGACGGCGGGGTCCGCCGCGGCCGTCGCCGAGGCCGACCTGGTCGTCTGCGCCACGACGGCCCGCTCCCCCGTGTTCGAACAGGCCGTCCGCGACGACGCCCTGCTCATCGCGGTGGGCTCGCACGAGCCGGACGCCCGCGAGCTGCCCGGCGACGTGGTCGCGCGAGCGCAGGTCGTGGTGGAGGACGAGGGCACCGCACTCCGCGAGGCCGGCGACGTGGCGATCCCGGTGTCCGAGCGCCGCCTCGACCCGGCCTCGCTCCTCTCGCTCCGGTCGGTGGTCCGAGGCGACGTGGCCGTCGACCGCTCCCGCCTCCGCGTGTTCAAGAGCGTGGGGATGGCGTGGGAGGACCTGGTCATCGCCTCAGCGATCTACGAGGCCTGAATTCAGCCGCGCGGGCCCCCGCGGTCCACGCTGCTCGAGGGTGTCGATGACGCGTGCCGGGACACCCCCGGGCTCCCCTCGCGGCTGCCCTCTCGACCGTCAGCGCGCACCGGCGCGACTCGGAACGACCGAGACGAGACACCCGCACGAGGAGGGCCGCTCCCGCCACCCGCTCGCGGGAGCTGCCCGGGACTGACGAGGCCCGGGTCCGTGGACCCGGGCCTGTCACGCGTGCGCGAGGGGGGGAGTTGAACCGTAGGACCAGCACGGTCGACCACGCACGAACCGCCGTCCTGAGCGTGAAACCGGCGTCCGGTTACCTCCGGTTACCTCCCGTTTCCTCGGGGCGTGCACCCCAGGGGTGCACCAGCCGATCTTCAGTTGGGTGAGCACTGGATGCTCGTCCGCCACCCTACGGCGAAGGCCCCGACCTCGGACGTCATCGCGCACAAAGGTCACTCACTGTCCCGTAGACCGATTGCCACCAAGGGGTTCAGGCGCAGCGATCTTCGCGCTTGGTCCGGGAGTGAGCGGCCGTCAATGGCGTGTGGTGGGCGGCGTGCTTGGTGTGTCGGTCTTGATGGTCTTCATGGGGAAGCGGGACTGGAGTCTGCCCAGGCCCGGCAGGGCCGTGAGGTGCTCTGTCAAGAAGTGCTCGTAGGCAGGCAGGTCGGTCACAGCGACCAGGGCTTGGTAGTCCGGTGCGCCGAACATCCGGCGCGCTTCCACGACCTCGTCGTAGGCGATCAGAGCGGCCTCGAAGACGCGGATTGTTTGCTTCGTCTGGTCGGCTAACTCGAGGTCGACATGCACCTCAAACCCGCGGTGAAGCGCTACCGGAGCGATGTGGGCGTGGTAGCCGAGGATGATGCCCTCGTTCTCGAGTCGACGCACGCGGCGCAGGCAGGGTGATGGCGTCAAGCCGACCAGTTCAGCCAGCTCGGTGTTTGTTAGATGAGCGTTGCGGCGCAGATGGTCGATTATTGCGCGATCAAGCGAATCCATCCCTCTATTTTGCCATGCAGAGGGTAATACGGAGTTGTTCTTGCCATCCTATGCCGGGCCTTGTGACGTATCGTGCCCTCCTCCGATGGCGGGAGGGTCCGGCCGGCGCGGCCGGACCGGTCAGGGACGGTGACCGAGAGGTTGGGATGGACACGTCGGCGCTGGTCGCGTTTACGGTCGTCGCGGCTGCCATGGTGGTGCTGCCGGGACCGGACTGGGCGCTCGTTCTGGCAGCCGGGTCGCGTCGGAGCGGGGCGGTGATGGTCCCCACCATCTTTGGACTTGCCCTGGGGTACGCGTTGCTCACCGGCGTGGTGGCCACCGGTCTAGGACCCCTGATCGCTGCGGCGCCGGTGGCCTTGGTGGTGTTGACCGTGGTGGGTGCCGCCTATCTGATCTACCTCGGGGTCGGCATCCTCTGCGGCCCTGCGACGGGGGTGCCGGAGGCCCGTGCGGTGGCGCCGGTGAGCCGGCTGGGCTCTGTATTGCGCGGGGTGGGGGTCAGCGCTTTGAACCCCAAGGCTCTGTTGTTCTTCTTGGCCTTTCTTCCGCAGTTCGCGCGTCCGGCGGCGCCCTGGCCCCTGGCCGGGCAACTGTTCGTGCTCGGCGGCGTCTGGGTCGTTCTGATCGTGGCGTTCTACACGGTCCTGGGCCACGCCGCCCGCACGCTTTCGGGCAGCCCCGGCCGCGCGAGGGCCGTGACCTGGCTGGCGGGCGCCGTGATGATCCTCGTCGGCCTGGGCCTGCTGGTCGAACAGCTCGCGTGGTGAGCGCCCCCGGCCGGCTCCTCGTTCTCAGATTTCTCAGCGTCTTAAGGAGGGCGTGGTGTTCGACATCCACTGCAACGCCTGCGGCAAGCATCAGCTGCTGTCCATCAGCCGAATCAGGCAGCTGGTCAACCACGAGCAGGGGATCGAGGTCATCTTCGAGTGCTGGTGCGGCACCCAAGGCGCGTACTGGACCGGCAAGAACGCAAGACCGGGAGACTCAAGGACGATCGACTCCAGTGGAGTCCCGTCCGCCTGGCCTTGTGTTCGCGGCCGCAACACGTGTCGCGCAACAGACCGATGACGACTGGCTCGGCGCTTCGAAGAGACCACTGCCTGCGTTAGTCCAGTGTTGACTCCGGGCGAGCTTTGGGAGCATCTCCAGATCGCGTCGCGCGACATCTACGGGGAGGACGCCGGTGTCCTGCAGCCCGCCCCTGCCCACGCTTCGACTCGGCGCCCGCCACGTCTCGGCGTGATGACCACTAACGCGCAGGCGGCCCACTCCCTGGCCTGGCGGCCATCCCACGCCCCGCGAACACGAACAGTCACAAAAGTTGGCGTGGCGTGATCGCTGGAGGCGGTCCAAGTGACTTAGGTGACTGAGACCAGGCGCACCCACGCGACTAAGGAGTCCCACGCCGAGGCGACGGCGACAACCAAAGACCCGGCAGGCGAACAGTGCACTTCCGGACGAAGCGGTCCATGAAGGACGAAGCCCCGGATCCGAGGACCCGGGGCCTGTCACACGTGCGCGAGGGGGGAGTTGAACCGTGAGACCACCACGCTCGACCACGCGTCGATCGCCGTCCCCAGCGTGAAACCGGCGTCCCGTTGCCTCCGGCTTGCTCCCGTTACCTCGGGTCCGTGCACCCCAGGGGTGCACCAGCCAATGTTCAGTTGAAGAGCACTGGATGCTCGGCCTTCACCCTACGGAAGGGCGTGGAGTCGCACGTCATCGCTCCTTGGGCTCAGACCCCAAGTCGCTCACCGTCCCGTAGGCCTATGGTCACGCGGAGCGTGCCGGTGCGGGATCCGGTGATGGGACAGCTCTCTGACCCGTCCTGATCGGCACTCCAGAGCGGCGAGGTCGTGCGAGTCGAGACAGCCGAGAAACGCGTCGACGTCGTACTGGTGGGCTTCGTAGATGTCGATATCCCAAATCTTGCCACCACGCACGGGTTGGACGCTGACCTAACTCGACAGAGATCGAGTACCTCGACACACGGCTGGCCACCTCCCGCGTTGGAGCGCGACCGAGGTCTCTGAGACCAGCCGGACGATCACCTACACGCTCACGAGATGCCATCGGTGCGTGCAAGCGCCACGAGGCTCGACGCAACGACGGCCGGCTTGCCCTCGTGGAGGCCCGCCAGTGCGCCACCCAGGGGAGCGCATCACCACGTCGTCCGCGTGGAAGGCGAAGGCCGCCTCCGCGTCCCCGCGACCGCGGTCGAAGCGGTCGACCTAACAGATAACCTGCCTACCGGGCGATGCTCGCCGACCGGGAGGTGGACAGACCACTTACGCGGAACCCCGAGGTATCGCGAGAGGGCCAACGGCCCTGCTGCGCCAGTACCCGTGGCCCTCCAGGATCCAACTTCCGCGTCCGCGGCCACGCCGGCTTCGACGCGATCGCCCCCGAGCGGAGCGAGATCGACAGACCCATTGGCATCAAGACGCCACGGCGAGCACTGGCCCAGTGTTGGCTTGACGGCCTGAGCCCGCACGCATGAGCGGAGCCTCACGAGTGGTGCTTCCCCGCGCACCTGATCACACAAGCGGCGAAACGTTTGTCTCCCGATGCAAGTGCAATGCTCCCCGCCCTTGCTAAACCCTGGGCCCGTCTCTACTCTGACGAGCATGACCGTGATCGAAACGTTTGCGCCGCTCAAAGCGGCAACGACTGTCGCTGTCTCACGACGTCGAGTCCTCCAGGTCCTCGCCGCCACCGCCCTGATCAACCAGTTCGCCGGTGTCGGCGACGGGTCCGTCGCTCCCGCGAGCGCCGAGGTCGCCGCCTGGCAACCGCCGCCCGCCTACAGCCGCATCGTCGGCCTGATCTAGTCCGCAGGAGGTACGAGAACATGGCAACAACCGTTTACGACGTCACCACCTGGACCGGCGCCACCGTCTCGCCTTACACCGATATCGGCCTGGTCATCAACCAGATCATCGCTGACATCAAGAGCCAGCAGAACAGTCAGACGACCCGCCCTGGCGCCGTCATCTACATTCCTCCCGGTCACTACACCCTGCAGACGACAGCCAACATCGACATTGGCTTCCTGACGATCAAGGGCTCCGGGCATGGCTTCATGTCCGAAGCAATCCGCGACGACGTGAACCACTCGGCCTGGGTCGAGACTCTCCCGGGCTCAAGCCATGTGCAGATCGCGAACAACAACCAGGTCGGGTTCCTCGTCAACCGGGCCACCGACCCAGGGACGAACGGCCGACTCAACTCGATCGTCTTTCAGGACTTCTGCATCGACGGCGTCAGCAGTACCAAGCCCTACATTCCTGGAAACGGAAAGATCGGCATCAAGTCGCAGTACGACACCGACTCCCTTCGAATCGAGGGGATGGGCTTCGTCTACCTCAACACAGCACTGACCATCCGCAATGCCGACGCCTTCAACATCACCAACAACTTCATCGCTGAGTGCGGCAGCTCCATCCAGCTGACAGACAGCTCCATCGTCGGAAAGATCACCAACAACTACCTGATTAGCGCGTGGGCTGGGAACTCCATCTTCATCGAGAACAACGAGGACTGTGTCATCAGCGGGAACAGTCTCCTGTGGGGCGCTCGGATCCAGATGAAGAATGTCCATCGCGCAGTGATTACTGGCAACAAGTTCGTCAGCAACTTCTCCGGAATGATCGTTCACGAAACTCCGTGCCACGAGCAGCTGATCTCGGGTAACCACTTCCGTCGCAAGTACGGCGACGGTGGCCCTGCCCGCAATGACGATCTCTTCGGCATGGTCCATCTCAACGGCAACGACAACTCCGTCACAGCCAATCACTTCGCGTTCGAGGTGCCGGCCGCCAACATCGTCCCCTCCGGAGCCACCCCCACGGTCGTCCTAGTCAAAGGTGGGGCCCGCAACTTCCTCGCCACAAACAAGTTGGCGTCAAACGTCGCGGTACGCCACGTGCTCGACGCGAGTTCCACGGCCACGAAGGTTCTCTGGTCGGGCACGGCGGCCCAACTCCAAGATCTGAGCGGGGGAAACATGTCCTTCGTGGCAACGCCGTGACAGATGTCCGGACGCGCAATGCTGACTTGAGCATGGGCCCCGCTTCGTGCCTCTGACGCACCTCACGGGTTGACAGAGTCCGGGCAGCCAGAAGCGCTGGCTGCCCGGACTCAGACCCTTCCAGACTGGTCACCCGCGAAGGTCGTGGTGCGGAACCTGCTCGGTCTTGAACGGGCTGGTCACGCATTCCATCAGGCCTGACTCGTGCCACGTGACCGCGGAGCGATGATCGTGTCGTTGTCTTCGCAGGTGAGCGCCTTGCGGGCGGCCCTGATCGACACACCCCGGGGGTCGGTAGGGTCCGCTGGTGGTGTTCGTGCGGAAGGCTCCGGGGCGGTCGGGCAGCACGAAGGTTCAGCTCGCTGAGCGCCGTGATGGGCGCGACGTCGTGGTCGAGCATGTGGCTACCGCCCGCACCGACGCCGAGCTGGCTGCGCTGATGTCTCAGGCACGCCGACGGCTGCACGCGGGCCAAGAGCTCTCGACCTCGACGGCCTCGGGCTTGAGGATGAGGGCGTGCCACAGCGTCCTGGCCTGATCACTAGCGAGCGATCCGCGCTGTTGTGGCAGGTCCTCACCGAGGCGTACACCCGGCTCGGGTTCGACGCCATCGCTGACGAGGCCTTCGCCCAACTCGTGCTGGCGCGGATCATCGAGCCGACCTCGAAGGCTGACTCCGTGCGGGTGCCGAACGAGATAGGCGTGGCGCCGGCCTCGCTGCGCACGATGTTCCGGGCACTGCAACGAGCCCAAGCGCGACTACCGAGGCCAGATCGCCACCGCCTGCTTCACCCACGCCCGCAGCAGCGGGGGGAGGTCAGTCTGGTGCTCTACGACGTCACCACCCTCCACTTCGAGGCAGACAACGAAGACGAGCTCCGCAAGGTCGGCTACTCCAAGGAGCGCCGCGTCGACCCACAGATCGTGGTCGGCCTGCTGGTGGATCGGCGCGGCTTTCCCCCTCGAGATCGGCTGCTTCGAGGGCGACAAGGCCGAGACGCTGACGATCATCCCGATCGTCAAGCAGTTCGCGCAGCGTCACGGCATCGCGGACATGGCCGTGGTCGCCGACGCCGGGATGCTGTCCTCATCGAACCTGCGTGACCTCGACGAGGCCGGGTTGCGGTTCATCGTCGGCTCCCGGGTGACCAGGGCACCCAAGGATCTGGAGTCCCACTTCCGCTGGCACGGCACCGCGTTCACCGACGGACAGATCATCGACACCATCACCCCACGCGACCAGGGCGGCACCGGGTTGCAGACCAGCGACCCTCAGCGTCGAGCCGAGCCGGTCTGGGATCCGGCCGTGCCAAGTCGTGGCGCGCGGTGTGGGCCTACTCGGCTAAACGCGCCGCCCGGGACGGCAAGACGCTCACGTTGCAGGAGAACAAGGCCCGTGCCGTCGTGGCCGGGGAGAAGACCGCCCGGACCCCGCGGTTCGTCAAGACCCGCAACGGCGCGACCGAGGTCGACGAGGCCTCACTGACCACAGCGCGTGAACTGGTCGGGTTGAAGGACTACGTAACCAACATAGAAGTCGGTCTGATGCCCGCGGGCGAGGTGATGGCGAGCTACCACGACCTATGGCACGTCGAGCAGTCCTTCCGGATGTCCAAGACCGACCTGGCTGCACGGCCGATGTACACCACACCCGCCAGGCGATCGAGGCCCACCTCACCATCGTGTTCGCGGCCCTCGCGATCGACCGCCACCTGCAGAACGTCACTGAGCTGAGCATCAAGAAGATCGTCCAAACCCTGCGCCCGATCCAGCAGATCAGCGTCCGCATCGCCTGCCACGAACACATCGCCGCCGACCCGATCACGCCCACCGTCGAGGGCATCCTCGACGCACTCGGGATCAACGCTCAGTGACACACCCCCGTGGCACGAGTCAGGCGTAACCTGCTCGGTCTTGAACGGGCAGGTCACGCATTCCATCAGGGCGTTGACATGCGCATCAGCGGCCGACCCACCCGAGGGCCGGATGCCCTCCTCGGCGACGCGGTCGATGAAGGTGATCGATGCGTAGTCCCATCCGGCGTCCGCACGGCGATCAACTCGCCGCACACGATGGGGTCTCCTCACCGGTCGCGTTGCCGCAACGCCCATCCGCAGCGCTACGCAACCGCGGCATCGACGCCCTGCCCAGCATCAAGACCCAAGACACGGCAGACTGGGCGACAACGAACCTGTGGCCTCGTTTTCGAGCGTCGAGTTGAACCGCCCGGGGTTTCCGGACACTTCGTTCGGTGTCTCTACCCGGTCGGGAGGAGACGGTTTCGTGCAGCGTAGTGAACTTCCTCGGCCTGGATAGGTGTCAGGTCGTCGATGGACTCGTGGGTGCGCTCGGTGTTGAACCAGTCGACCCAGCTCAGGGTCTCGAGCTCGACGTGCTCGACGCTTCGCAGGGGCCTTCGGGGCGGATTAGCTCGGTCTTGTAGATCCCGATCTGGGACTCGGCCAGAGCGTTGTCGTAGGCGTCACCCACGGAACCCACTGAGGCATCCACGCCGGCTTCGATGAGCCTGCTGGTGAAGGCGAACGAGGTGTACTGGGCGAGTTCAACTGGTCGATGCAACACCGGGTTGTTGAAGGGAGCGTAGTTGCTCCTCGAAGACCTCAGCGGGTGTCTTCCACCCGAGGACCTTGCGGGGCCGGTTGTTGAGCGCATAGGCGACGGCCTCCAGGTCCTCGGCGGACCAGCGCGACAGGTCGGTGCCCTTGGGGAAGTATTGGCGCAACAGGCCGTTGGTGTTCTCGTTGCTCGGTCGCTGCCACGGCGAGTGCGGGTCGGCGAAGAACACCTTCGTGCCGGTCGCCACCGCGAACAACGCGTGGCCCGAGAGTTCCTTGCCACGGTCCCACGTCAGGGTCTTGCGCAGCTGCTCGGGCAGCTTGGTCATCGACGCGGTCAGCGCGGTGTTCATCGCGACGGCCCCGTAGCCACCGAGTGATGGCCCGTTCTTGACGTACGGCTTCTCACCCCAGCCCTCCAGTCGCGGCAGATGGACCAGGAGCGTTGAGCGACTGCTGCGCTCGACGAGGGTGCCGATCGCAGACCGACCCGTGCCGATGATCAGATCGCCCTCCCAGTGGCCAGGGACGGCCCGGTCGTCTGCCTCAGCGGGGCGCTCGCTGAGAACGACATCGGCGGTCACGTGCCCCTGTGCCTTGTTCCGTGACCGGGCCCGCGGCTCCCGCAGCGCACGCCCGGTGCGCAGACAGGTGACCAGTTCGCGCTTGAGCGCACCGCGGCCCTCGATGAACAGCGACTGGTAGATCGCCTCGTGGCTGATGCGCATGGACTCATCATCGGGGAACTCGACCTTCAGGCGCTGGGCGATCTGCTCCGGGCTCCAAGCCGTCGACCACCGCCTGTCCCGGCGATGCGGCTTGTTCAGGCCCTTCCACGGCGGCGGTGTCGGACCCGGCACGATCGTGCCGTCGGGACGGCGGACGTTGCCGGCGAGCCGATCCTGCACGTACTCACGCAACCGCTCGTTGGTCACGAGCTTCGCGGTCTTGGGACGCTTCGCCGCCTGCTGTGCCTTCCACTGCGCTACGCCAGCGCGGTACTCCTGCTTGCCGCCACGAGTCGCTGCATTGCGACGAAGTTCGCGTGAGACGGTCCCCGGGTCACGCCCGATCGCACGGGCTATCTCGCGCACGCCCTTGTCCTTGGCGCGCAGGATCGCGATCTCCTCGCGTTCCTCGAAGGTCAGGTGGCGGCCGGTGGGCTCGGCCAGCGAGATCGGCGGCATGCCGCCAGCGTGGCGAAACCAGCGAGCACCGACCGGCCACGACACGCCCACGGCCATCGACGCCTCCACCGTCGTGACGCCCGTGGCGATCTGCCGCCAGAACTGTCGCTGCACCACCCGCGACGGGTCCGGTCGCCCGGGCGAGCGCATCGCCGGCCTCAGCGCCCGATCAGCACGCCACTGCCGACGAAGCCCCTCCGGCGCATCGCTGGTCTTCTTGCTCCAGTCCTTCGTCGCCATCCTCGAACACCTCCGAAATCAAGGTGTTGCGACGACCGGTTGATTTCGCCCTGGCTGCCAGCGTCGGTGTGGTGCACCAGCCCGGTCAGGTCGCGGACTCCGTCACGATCACGGGTCCACAACGCGTGCTCAAGGCAGTCGAGGACCAGATCGGTGGTCATCCGTGTGGCCGCACGCCAGCCCACGATCCGACGGGAGTAGACGTCGAAGACGAACGCCACGTAGACCGTGCCGGACCAGGTCGCGACGTAGGTGAAGTCCGCGACCCACAGCCGGTTCGGGGCCGGTGCGGTGAAGTCCCGGTCCACCAGATCGGCCGGGCGCGGATCAGCCGGCGCGGGGATCGTGGTGCGGACTCGTTTGCCCCGCAGTGCGCCGGCCCAGCCCTGGGTGGCCATCAGCCGTTCCACGGTGCATCTGGCCACGTCGTGGCCTTGTGCGCGCAGGTGGAGCCACATCCTGCGGGCACCGAACCGGGCCCGGAACCGGTGCTCGCGCGCGACCCAGATCAACTCGGTGATCTCGGCATCACGCAGCGCCCGCTTCGAGGGTGCCCGGGTGCGTGCCTCGTAGTAGGTCGACGGAGCGATCTTGAACCCGTGCTCGGTGAGCACCCGGCAGATCGGCTCGACTCCGTACAGATCGCGATGCTGGTCGATGAACTCGATCAGTACCGGGGTTGGCGGTCGAGCTCCGCCGCGAAGAAGGCCGAGGCGCTCTTCAGGATCTGGTTCGCCCGCTCCAGCTCGGCGACCTTCTTCTTCAGCTCCCGGATCTCAGCGAGCTCCTCGGTCGTCTTGCCTGGACGAGTGCCCCCATCGACCTCGGCCTGACGCACCCACTTGCGCAGCGTCTCCGATGATCCGATCCCGAGCTGAGCAGCGATCGTTCGGATCGCCTCGAACTCGGTGGGGTACTCGCCCTGCGCGACCGACTCGGCCACCGCCCGCACCGCGCACTCACGCAGCTCCCGGGGGTACTTGCTGGGACGTGCCATGACTTCATCCTCTTCCAACTAATGAAGTCTCCGGACATCCCGGGGCGGTTCAAGTCGGCCTCGGTTTCGAGCGTTGCCGACAAACGCCGGGTTCTCAGCCTCCAGTCGCGTGGTCTTCTGCCGCGGCCTGTCATCGGCCGGCGCGAAGGCGCTCGGCGCCGGCGGCCGGCCGGGAATGCAACGGGCTGGAGCTGTGGTCGTCCGCCGCGTCTCTAAACCGGGCCGGCCGTAGACTTCGAGTCAGTGGCGCCGCGTCGCGCCTTGGATCGCGAGTCGTCGGGGATACCGAGGACGGTGGTCCCCGGGTGGATCCGGGAGGGTCGCAGGCGGAGCCGCTCAGAGCAGTTGCCCGGGCCATGGATCCTGGATCTAAGGGCTTTCCCAGAACGGCCACCCGATGAGGGGAATCACTCCGTCAGCGCCGCGTCGATCTCCCAGTCCCAGGGCGGGTCGGCGCCCACTCGACTGACGGTGACGGCGGCGACCAGTCCTGCCGCGTCCCCGAGGGTGACCAGGTCGTGCGACCCCAGGGCGCTGCGAGAAACCAGCCTGTCGATCACTCCCAGGGCCAGCGCCTGCCGGATGAGAGCGCCCATGAAGGAGTCACCGGCCCCGATGGTGTCGGCGATAACACTGGTAATGGCTGGACGGTCCACCGTGATCCCGGCGGCCGCTAGATGACTTCCCTGTCCGCCCCGAGTCACGACGACGAGCGTGGGCCCGAGCCGAAGGAGATGCTGGGCGACCTGACGCCAGGTGAGGTCGGGGTACAGCCAGGCCGCGTCCTCATCGCTCAGCTTGACCAGGTGAGCGAGCGCCGCGAGTTGCTCGAACTGGGCTACGACGCGTCGCCGTCCCGGCAGTAGTGAGGGTCGGATGTTCGGGTCCAGACTGATCATCGCTCCGGCTGGCGCGCGTCGGAGGACGTCGCCTACGCGAGATGCGCCGGGCTCCTGGAAGAGGGCGATCGATCCGGCGTGGATCGCGGTGGCGCCGCCCGGGTCGGGCGTAGCCGGGTCCCACGTGACGTCCAGGTCGTAGAGTGCCGAGCCGTCGCTCTGCATCCGGGCTCTTGCGGAGGCGGTCCGGTCGAGCGTACGCGCCCCCGCGGCGAGAGCGACGCCGGAATCGGCGAGGTGGGCCTGGATGCGGTCGGCTCGCTCGTCATCACCGAGTGCCGTCGCCAGAGTGACCGGGACGCCGAGGCGACCGAGGGTGACGGCGACGTTCAATGGCGAGCCGCCCGGCGCCTCGGCGACCGCTCCGGAGGGCGCCTCGACGATGTCGATCAGGGCTTCGCCTATGACGAGGACGCCAGGGCTGTTCACTGCTGGTCCCGACCGGAGGCGTCGTCGAGGACGTCCGGTCGCTCAATCGATGACATCGTCAGCCCTTGACGGCACCGGCCGTGAGGCCCGCGATCACGTGGCGCTGGAAGAAGGCATAAATGACGAGCTGGGGAAGCAGCACTAGCGTGGCCGCTGCCATCATGCCGCCGTAGTCGACGGTGTACTGCCCCTGGAACTTCGATACGGCGAGCGACACCGTCGCAAGGTCGGGGTCGTTGATGAGGATCGACACGAAGGGAAACTCGTTGAACACGTAGACCACGTTGAAGATCAGGATCGTGGCGATCACGGGCCTCATCGTCGGAAGCACCACCGACCAGCAGATCCGGAGGAGCCCCGCACCGTCCATGATCGCGGCCTCCTCCAGCTCGGCCGGGAAGTCCCGGAGGAACCCGGTCATGAGGAGAGTGTTGAAGGGGATGGACACCGCGATGTAGGGGAGGATCAAGGCGGCGTAGGTCCCGAAGATCCCCAGCGCGAGATCGAGCCGGTAGATCGGGAAGAGCAGCACGTAGACCGGTACGGCGAGTCCCGCGAGCAGGTAGAACCGGACGGAGTCTTGGGCTCGCCTATGGCGGAAGACCATTCGGGTGAGCGCGAACGAAGCCATGAAGGACACGACGGCGCCAAGCGTGACGGACGCGAGCGCGACGATGATGGTGTTCTTGTACATCTGCGCCAACGGGAGGTTGGCAATTGCGTTCCGGTAGTTCTCGAAGGTCAGATTGTTGAGCGAGAACGGGTCGGAGAGGATCGTGTCGCTGGGCTGGAATGACAGCAGGGCGATCCACAGGATCGGCAGGACGATGGTGAAGGTGATCAGGTAGGCAGCCACGCCCGTGATGGCCAGCCCGGTGCGTCGCGGCCGGTCGCCGCCATGGGGTACTGCAGGGCTGCGTCGGTAGCGTTCGGTGTCAGTCAGTGTCGTCATGGGGCTGCTCGCTGCATCGGTGGGTGTCGGACGGGCGTCTGCTGGCGGTCCGCCGGGGCGGTGTCCGCGGCCGTGAACTCATGCGAGGCTCCGTCGCCGCGCGGCCGCGAGGTAGGCCAGGGACGTGAGCGCCCCAAGCACGAAGATCACGACGGCGATCGCCATCCCGGATCCGTAGCGCTGGTTGGTAAAGGTGACGAAGTACATGTAGCTCACCAGCGTCTCCGACCGGTGCACCGGACCGCCGCCGGTGAGCATGTAGACCAGCTCAAAGATCTTGAAGACGTTCGTGATCAACAAGATGGCCACGATGGCGAAGGTCTCTCTCATCATCGGGATCGTCACGAACCGCAGCTGCTGCCAGGAGCCCGCCCCATCGAGCTGGGCAGCCTCCATGACATCCCCGGGCAATAGTTGCAGCCCGGCGTAGAAGATCGTCATCGCGAAGCCGACGCTGCTCCAGATGAAGACCAAGGAGATCGCGTAGGGGGTCAGGGTGTTCCCGCCGATCCACTGAATGGGCTCGACGCCCAGCGGCTCGAGAGCACGGTTGAGCAGCCCGATCTTCGGGTCGAGGATGAAGACCCAGATCAGGCCGACCAGGATCGGCGCGATGATCGCTGGCCCGAATACCAGGGCGCGCAACGCACCGCCACCTCTGATGCGCCGGCGGAGGAGGAGTGCGAGTCCGAAGGATGCCGGGATGAGGAGCGCGACGCTGACCACGAGGATGGCGATGGTGTTCCGCATGGACTGCCAGAAGAACGGGTCGTCCTTCAGCGCCAGGTAGTTGTCGAGACCGACGAACTTCGCGGCTCCGAAGCCGGCCGAGTCAGTGAAGCTGTAGGCGATCGCGTAGCCCACGGGGTAGACGAAGAACGCGGTGAAGAGGATGAGCGCCGGCGCGAGCATCAACGCGATCTTCCAGCGGGAGCTGATCCAGATCATCGTTCAGGTCGTCCCATCTGGTAGGCGTCGAGGCCCGCGTGGTCCGGGCGAGTGTTGAAAGGTTGAGGATCGCGGGGGGTGGGGCGCGCCCGCCATGCGGTCAGCGGGCGCGCCCCGTCATCACTCGGCGTCGAGCGCCTTCTGCACCAGCGCCACGGCCTCCTCGGGGGAGAGCTGGTTCTGGATCACGCCGTAGATGCTGTCGTACATCGCGCTCGCCACGGCCGTCGACACCAGCAGGTCGGGCTGAGACTGCGGGCTGCTCAGAGACGGGTCGGTGGCGACATCCAAGGCCGACTTCAGCACACTCTGCTTGGTGGCGTCGATCTGCGGCTCGTAGTTCGTCACAGGCGGCTGGCCGTTGTCAACGAGGAGT
The DNA here is from genome assembly GCF_000015265.1 of Nocardioides sp. JS614. NCBI lineage: Bacteria > Bacillati > Actinomycetota > Actinomycetes > Propionibacteriales > Nocardioidaceae > Nocardioides > Nocardioides sp. JS614. Next base: position 67,739 of record NC_008699.1, on the reverse strand, counting down.
TGCTGCGCCTCGTCACCGTAGTAGAAGTCCAGGAACGCCTTGACTGCGTCGAGCTTGTCCTGGTCATCTGCGACCTTGTGGTCCACGACGAGCGGCGCGGATGCCACGTTCATGACGATGTTCTGATCACCGACACCGTCGTCGAAGGTGGCGCCGTTCCAGAACACCGTGTCCGCTGCCACAGGGGAGTCCTGGATGGCGCTCGATGCCCAGACCCCGGCGTCGAGCATCGCGGCCTTGCCCTGGAGGAACTGGTCCACAGCCTGCTGGTAGGTCTGCGTGGAGACGTTGGAGGCGAAAGCACCGGCGTCGCGGAGTTCGGCGATGTGCTTGTACATACGCACGAAGTCAGGGTTGTCGTAGCTCTCCGATCCATCGAGCATGCCGCTGATCTTGTCCTCGAAACCGAACCGGTCCAGCCAGACCAGGAAGGACCAGACGCTGAACGACGACTGGTTCGCGCCGTTAGAGATGGTGACGACGTCCTTGCTACTCAGCTCCTGAGCGACGTTGACGAGGTCGTCGAATGTGCTCGGCATCTCGAGCCCGTTGTCGGCCAGGATCTTCTTGTTGACCCACAGACCGGTGAGGAGCCCCTGGTAGGGAACGCCGTAGATCTGGTCGCCGGCCGTGAAGTTCGCGACGGTGCTCTCCGGCAGGTTCTCCGTGATCCCCAGCTCGTCCAAGGTCGGTTTGAGGTCCATCAGCTTGCCGGCCTCGAGCATGTCTTCGGCGGTCGCCTTGTACACCCAGAACACGTCCGGGAGCGTGTCACTCTGCGCGGCGATGGAGAGGCTCTGGAGGTGCTCGGCTACGGCCTGGCCACTGACCTCGACCTTGATGTCGGGATTGGCCTTCTCGAACGCCTCGACGATGGCCCACGTAGCTGGGTCGGCCGTCTTCACGTCGGGGTTCTGCATGGACAACGTGATCGTCGTCTTGCCGTCCGCGTTGTTGGAGTCGCTCGCGCTGCTGCATGCCGCGAGGGCGAGGAGCGACGAGACTGCCAGCGCCGCGGCGGCGATCCGGCGCCGGCGCCGACTGACGAGGTGTCGACCAATCATGGCGTTTCCTTCAGGAGAGGCGGAGTGAAGTGGGACTAGATCACCGAGATATCGAAACGTTTGCGCGAATCGTTTCGCCCAACGTAATGTCGGCCGTCACATGTGTCAAGCGGTTCCACCGGACCAGCTAGTTCCCTGCGCCGAGAGCAGCGAAGACGTAGTCCTCGCTCGACGACCGCAGCTCGAGACGTTGCTGCAGTCGGGTAATCCGCGGGCTGGCGTCGGGCGACTCGAGCCGCTCCAGCAGGAGCCCGACGGCGGCAACCCCCATGTCGAAAGCAGGCTGGCGCACGGTCGTGATCGAGGGCCGGAACAGATCCGAGTGATGGAAACCGTCGAACGTCGCGAATGCGATGTCTTCTGGGACGGCCAGGTGCAGGTCGCGCAGCGACTGCAGGGCCATCACGGCCAGGGGACTGCTGGCCGTGATGACGCACGTTCGGCCACCGGCAGCGATGGACTCAACGAGGCCTGCCTTAAGCGGCTCCGCCTCCGCCCCCTCCAAGATGGCTGCGTCGACATCAGACCTCGCCGCAATCGCGTCCCTGAAGCCAGCGAGGCGCTCGGTGAGGGTCGGGACACGCGTGTCACCAGCCACGACCACCAACCGGCGGTGGCCGCGGCCGAGCAGGTGCTCAGCCAGGCGTCGCATGCTCTCGCGGTTGTCGGCACCGACCTGATCGCAGGGGGCTCTATCGAAGACGCGGTCGAGCAGCACGACAGGCGGCGTCGCGTGCGACATCTGGCCCTCCACCTCACTCGACGAGCGCGGGCAACGCGCCACGATCAACCCGTCGACCCGCCGCTGGAGGAGCGTTCGGACCGCGCGAGTCTCGCGCTCCGGATCTTCAGCAGAGTTCGCAAGGAGGAGCGTGAGCCCGCGCGCGGCGGCCGCGTGCTCCACCCCGTGGACCATGTCCGCGAAGGCCGGCTCCCCGGCATCGGAGACGACCAGGCCGATGCTGTCGGTCCGCGAACGGCGCATGGCGCGCGCGACAGCGTCCTGTCGGTAGCCGGTCTTCTCGATCGCCTCGACGACCTTCTTGCGCGTCTTCGGCTCGACATTCCGCGTGCCGTTCAGGACGTGAGAGACGGTCGACGTCGACACACCCGCCAGCCGCGCAACCTCCACGATCGTGGCCATAAAGGCTCCATTCAAACGTTTGTACGTCGCCCGCCAGTTGGCCCTTGCGTCGTCTTCCTGCTGTTCAACATAGCGGGTTGGCCCGCCGTTGCGCACGGCATCGGTCGAGTTCTACGATGGTCAAGCGCGCAAACGTTTCGACGGCAACCGTGCCCCGTGGGCACTTGAAAGGACGATCATGAGTACTGACTTCCGCGGCGGCCTCCTGGGCGAGCTGACCTTGGCCCGCCCCGGGCGCACGGCCCGCGCTTCCAGCTTCGACCAGACGGGACGCAACCGGGACAACTGGATCGTCATGCCAGGCGAGGAGCGCACGCTTGCCGACCTCGAGGGGCCGGGCTTCATCACGCACATCTGGATGACCCAGTCCTGCCGGATCCAACCCGGGCCGAGCCAGATCGACCCCGCGGGCGTGGGGGTTCCCATGCTCGAGATTCACAACGCGCTCGGGGTGAACTGGGAGGTCGTCGACCCGGACTACTACCGGAAGATCCTGTTCAAGATCTACTGGGACGACCAGGAGACGCCCAGCGTCATCGCCCCACTGGGGGACTTCTTCGGGTTGATGAACTCGCTGTCCGGCAGCTACGACTCACTGCCGCTCTCGGTCTCGGCCAAGGAGCCCGAGCTCCACACCTTCGGGGGCAGCGCTGCGTTCAACTCCTACTTCCGCATGCCGTTCGCGAAGCGGGCTCGCGTAGTGGTCGAGAACCAGAACGACATCCCGTACCTCCAGTACTTCTACATCGACTACGAACTGTCCCCCACGGCCCTGCCGGAGGACACGGTGTACTTCCACGCGCACTGGCGGCGTGCCCTCCCAAACGTCGGCTGGGGGCCTGACCTGCAGACCAACAGCATCGAGACCACGATCCCGAACCTGACCGGTGCCGACAACTACGTCGCGCTCGAGACCGAGGGCCGTGGCCACTACGTCGGTTGCACCCTCGCGGTCCGGCACTTCCAGGGGTCCTGGTGGGGCGAAGGCGACGACATGATCTTCATCGACGACGACACGTGGCCGCCCAGCCTGCACGGCACCGGCATGGAGGACTACTTCGGCCACGCGTGGGGCATGCAGCGCAACGCCTACCAGTTCAACGGCACGATCGTCCACGAGGAAGACGTGCCCGGGTTCCACCACAGCTACCGGTTCCACATGGTCGACCCCATCCGGTTCGAGAAGCGCATCAAGGTCACCTTCGAGCACGGGCACGGCAACCATCTCTCCGATGACTGGTCGTCGACCGCGTACTGGTACCAGACCCTCCCGTCGCCCGTGCTCGAGGTGCCGGACGTCGACGACCGGCTGCCCCTGCGACCGGTGAACCGCGTGATCGAGGCTCCGCTGCCCGAACTTAGCGACGAACAGCGCACCGCTCGCGAGCGGGCCGACGAGCGGATGCGTCGCTTCGTAGAGGCACGGGACGCCTTGCGCGAGGAGCGCCGAGGCGAGGTGGACGACTGGGAACGCGGCAACGTGGACCAGGCGCGGGCCATCCGGCGTTCCTACGACGCGGAACGCGAGGGCAACTGATGCGGCCCCTGGTCCACTTCACTGCAGACGCCGGCTGGATCAATGACCCCCACGGCCTGACCTTCCACCGCGGCCGGTATCACCTGTTCCACCAGTACGTCCCCGAGAGCATGGTGTGGGCGCCCAACTGCCATTGGGGCCACGCCACGAGCTCGAACCTCCTCACGTGGACGCGGCACCGGGTGGCGATCGCCCCTGGAGACGGGGACGACGGCATCTGGACGGGAAGCCTCGCTCTGACGGGCCAGGACGCCACCATCCTCTACACCTCGGTCGCCCAACCGGACCTCGGCTTGGGTCGCGTCCGCCTCGCCACCCCGGCCGACGACTCGTGGGAGATCTGGAGCAAGGGTGACATCGTCGTCACCCCTCCCGACGAGCTCGATCTGATCGCATTCCGCGATCCCTTCGTCGTTCGCGACGCGGCGGGCTGGCGCATGTTCATCGGCGCGGCGACGCGGGAGGGTGACGCGCTCGCCCTCACCTACACCTCGCCGGACCTGTCGTCCTGGATCTATGAGGGCATCGCCCTCCAGAGGTCCACGAAAGAGAAGGACCCGGTGTGGATGGGAGCGCTCTGGGAATGCCCCCAGGTCTTCGAGGTCGACGACCACTGGGTGATGGTGAGCTCCGTCTGGGACAACGACGTGCTGCACTATGCCGGCTACGCCCTTGGCGACCGCGACTCCTACAGCGCGGGAAAGCTGATGCCGACCGAATGGGGTCAACTCAGCTTCGGTGACTCCTACTACGCCCCGTCCTACTTCCTCGATGAGGACGAGCTTCCGTGTCTGATGTTCTGGATGCGCGGCGTGAGCGATGCAGACGACGGCTGGGCGAGCTGCCTGAGCCTGCCCTATTCCTTGACCGTCCGCGATGACCGGCTCGTCGCCGAGCCTCACGCCGCGCTCGCCGAGGCGCGCGGCGACGCGTTGGCGGCGGGTGCCGACGCCCGCGCCTACGACCTGGAGTGGGACCCGACCGCCAGCCAGGCCGAGCTCGTGCTGGCCTCGGACCTCGGAAAGAGCGCCACCCTGCGCGCAACTGAGGGCAGGATCCACCTCGAGCGTCCTGGCGTCGACGCTCAGTCGATGCCCTGGCCAGGCGGCCCCGTCCGAGTCGTCGTCGACGGTCCCGTTCTCGAGGTCTCCTGCGCCGGCGGGCTACTCGGAGGACCCATAGCCCCGGCCACCCGGTGGGACGGACCAGCCGAGGCGTGCTCGGCCTGGAGGCTTGCTATCGACTAGTTGAATCGCGGGGTCCCGCCGTATCCGACGCCGCTACCTGTCTTCTGCTTGAGCTCGAGGCAGGCACTGCATGGCTCCGCCTCACTTCCTGTCGCGCGGCGGGTTGGGGTCGTTGCCGGGCGTGACGGTGTCGGAGTCGCGGATGCGGCCATCGCGTCCGTGAATGACGACCTCCCCACCACCGGCGTTGCCGACGATGTCTCGGGCTCGGCTGATGGCGTCGGCCTGGGTGTCGGTGTGCGCGCTGGAGCGCTGCGCGTCCGGGGCGCGGACGTCCCACCCGCCGTCCGGGTTCGGCACGACGTGCCGGCGGTTGTCATTGCTCATCTTGTTCTCCTGCTCTCTCATCTTGTGGGTCTGGCTCGTCCGGTGATGAGATGCAGGAGCTACACCGCATGCATCACCTCGCGTGCCGCGGGCGTCTGGTTAGCCGACCAGGCGCCCGCGATGCGTTCGTGGGCTCGACCCGCACTCCTCATGGAAGCAGGGACGTCCGACGATTCCCGGCGACACGCCCATTCCGCGCGAGCAAGTTCGGCATTGCTGGCGGACTTCGCGGTGATTTCGCGCGACCTTTGCCGTGCGTTGTGGCATGTCGACCGCCGAATCTCTGGCGTTTGAGCGAAAGTTGACATGGAATCGCCGTCATATCCGCGCGACCTATGAGGTAGTCATGGCTGAGGGTGCTGAGCACGTCCGTTCGCTGGCAGGGGAAGCCGTTGACGACCAGTTCGACCTCCCCGATCTGTGCGCTCGGCCGCAGTGCCGGAAGGAGTTCCGGCAATCCGTGGGGCGCGGTCGCAAACGGGACTACTGCTCCGAGACTTGTCGACGGCTGGCCGACCGTGACTACAAGCGCGCGAAGGCGACGGTCGAGCACTTCGAGAAGCTCGCGCGGCGTTCCCGGCACGATGTCCTGGCCTTCGGCCGGTCAGCCGATGAGCTCGACGAGGAAGCGGTGAGCGACGAGACGGTGATCGCGCAGGCGGTAGCGGCGCTCGGGCGCGTGGACGCTGTCTTGCGCTTTGTTGGCGACGCTGATCCGCGGCTGGTTGAGGAGCTTGAGGCTCTGCGCGACGGTGTGCGTGGGGTCGTCACACGCGCCCAGGCTGGCTGACACAGCATCGCCCCGCCGCGTTCCATCGGGACTCTCTCGCGACGCGGCGTCGTCAACCGAGGAACCACGACCACCAGGGACAAGTTCTTCAACGGAACAGGGTCGATGCTCGAGCGCCGTTGGCTGGTGGCACGGCAGCGATGCCGCCGAGGTGATCGTCGAGGCGTATCCGCCGTGACCCCTTCGACCCGCCGCCTCGTGCACCCCTGGGGCGCACGAGGGCCACACACGTGGAGGGTTTCTCCGAGAAATGTTCGACCGATTGATCGCCCGACGCCGGCGCTGCGACATAGGTGACTGAACGAGCACCCACAGCCACACGAGGAGGCCACGCTGCAGCAACGGCGACAACCGAACAATGCGACGTTCTCCAGCCCGCCGCCACACCAAGGTGGCCCGGAAATGGACGAAGCCCCGGATCCGAGGACCCGCGGCCTGTCACACGTGCGCGAGGGGGGAGTTGAACCGTAGGACCATCACGCTCGACCACGCACGAACCGCCGCCCTGAGCGTGAAACCGGGTCCCGTTGCCTCCGGTTCCATCCCGTTAGCTCGGGTCCGTGCACCCCAGGGGTGCACCAGCCGTATCCAGTTGAGCCGGCTCCCACCAGCACCGCAAACCGTAGTCCATGAGCACATGGGTCCGGCATTGAAAGCAACATGAGCAGCCGCTCCAAGACACTCTCGACCCGCCCTACCACGTGTGCGGTTCGTCGAATGGCCTGCCCTTTCTCCGCGATGATGTTTGCGTGTCGGAGCTATTGACCCAGCTGTGGGCGAGAGTGCGCGCCCAACTCGAGAGTGCGCGCAGCCAGCTGACGAATCCGGATGACGAGGCACTCTTCCTCTACGAAGACCTCCTCAGCCACAACGAGCTCGGGCTCGCTCTTGACGCGCTCGCAGATGTCGCGTTCGAGCAGCGCGCCCCTGGCGAGGTCTGGCAGATGCTCGGCGGCGCAATCGAAGCAATGCAGTTGGAGCCGGATGACAGCGTTCACGGCGGCGCCGTCCAGAAGGTCCTGGAGCAGCTGGCTGCGGCGCACGACTGGCGCGGGCTGCAGCGGCTTCTGAATGAGTGGGACCCCATTGGCGTCCGTCCCGACCTTGGCGGGCCAGATGACGAGTACTCCTGCCTCTACGTTCCACTTGTGGACCGCCTGCACGCCGAGGCACCCGTAGCGGAGATCGCAGAGTTCCTGCGTGCTGAACCGAGCGACCACTTCGGCCTCGATCCCGCCTACTCCCGGCCCGAGGTGTTCGCCGGTCGGCTGGTTGAGTGGTACGCCTCTGGCGCCCCCGCCTGATCAGGCTGGAAGCGCCCGACTCTCGGCAGATCCGAATTGATTTGCGCCGTCTAATCGATGCGGCCTCCCGATCGGAGCGTCGGAGTCGAGCGCATCATGGGCCGCTCCCTCCCTGCGTCGGCGCATCGACAGGCGTCTCCTGCATGTTGCGCGGTCCAACTGGTCGACCCGCCGAGCTCCCGAGACGAGCCGTGCGTCGGCTTGGACCTAGGACGACCGGGATGTCACTTGGCGAGCGAACAACGAGCAGATCTGACCAACGGCCTCGCTCCGGAACCGGTCGCCGGTGTCGACGCGGAGTTCGACGGTGTCTGCGCCGCGCAAGTGGAACGTCCAGGTCTGCACGACCTGGGCGCCGGGCTGCCAGGCGTCCGTGGCGCCGACGTTGTTCAGCTCGACTCGCTCGATGTCGGTCAACGGTCGAACGTCTACGTCGACGGTTGGCGCCACGGTGTACTCGATTGAGTCGCGGTGTCGTCCGACGCTCCACACCTGCCGGTCCGCGCGGGTGGCGGAGGCTCGAATCCGGATGAGCGTGGACCGGGTGGCGGCCGTGATTGTCCAATCGGTGGCACCGGATGTGTCGTCGTAGGTGAGTTCGGCGTGCGCAACCTCCACGTCGTTGGTCACTCCGAGCGCATCCAGCGCGCCCATCACCTCCCGCGGGCAGTCCGTGTAGCGCTCTTTCTCCATGAGCAGCCGCCACACCCGGTCGCGCGGGTCCTCTTCTTCGGTCGCCATGGTTGCTCCTGTCGTTGGCCTACTGCGGCGCTCAGCGTCGATGGCGCAGCGTCTGGACGATGCGGGCAGCCAGGTCCCGTGACACGTCGTGAAGGTGCGGCGCGAGCGCGGTGGCTCGGATCTGATCGGCGGGGTCAGCCCTGACCGGTTCCCCCCGACCCAAACCCATGTGTCCGCTGTTGCGGTGCCCCACGGTCGACGGATCGCCGAGCATCACTCGGTCGGCAGGGTCAATGGCCGCGGCGACCGTGATGTGCTCAGACTCGGGCAGGTACGGCACGACATGGCGCAGCAGGACGGTGAACCGTTGGGTCAGGTCCTGCTCGTCGACCAGGCTGCCGAGCGTGTCACTCGGCAGGGTCTGAAAGATGGCGACCGCGCCGCCCCTGGTGGCGTAGATGCCGGCGAAGGGTCGAGGCGCACCTCGTTCCAACCGCCGCGCCGGCCACGGTCCTCGGCACGCACAGCCCACGCGAGCTCGGTGTCAGAGGCGATGTCCAGCGCGTCCCCGTGTCCAAAGAAGCCCTGGCGGCGTGCGTCGCTTGCGAGCTGCACAGCCAGCGCCGCCAAGTGCGCGACCGGACGGAGCGCGGTCGACTCAATCGGCAGGACGTGCACCTCGAGCACGGGTGACCCGTCACGGGTCTGCGGGACCGAGAGCTGCCCCGTGCGCCATGGCACCTGGACCTGGCGGGTCAACGCCATCTGGCGGAAGGGCGGCGCGGGCTCCCGGTGCTCGCGCAGCACACGCGCGACATGCACCCCGAGCTGTGCGTTGTCGGCGAATTCGGCCCAGAAGCGGCCGTCCTTGTAGTTGCCGACCCGGTCCATGAACTCCCTTTGCGCCTGGTCGACCTCGATACCGCTCTTCACGAAGACGTACACCGGGATCCCGCGCTCCATAGCGACGTTGAACTCCTCCTCGGTCGGAGACAGTCCGCTGTCATCGACCTCGGTGCCGTAGTGCGGGCCGAGAATCAAGAGGTAGACGTCGGCCTCCTGCACTCCCCCGAGGCACGCCCCTCGGCTGGTGAGGTCCTGGGCGCCGAAGTCCTCGAACCGCAGCGGTGTGTGGCCGCAAGCCAGGATGAGCTCAGCCAGGTAGTCCCGTTCAGGCCCGAGTCCGCGACGGACCGAAGAGATGAACGCCTTCATGTCGATCTCCTCACCCGCACTTCAGCTCGACCGACCCGACCCGGGCCCAGTAGTCCAAGTGGCGCCGCAGAGAGTCCTCGATGGCGTCGATAAGCGCCTCGCCGCTCAGGTGCCATGGGTTGAAGCACTCCGGGCATACCAGATCGCCGCGCGCGTCCTTGTCCACCGGCCCGTGTGAGGGGTGGTCACACCACACCTCCGGCGGCGATGCGACCCTCACCGGGACGCACACCACGACCTCGGCCCGGCAGCGCCTGCAAGTCAGCTGCGCCTTCAGCTTGGTCCCTGTTCTGTTCACTTCACACCTCGCTCCTGGGCTCCCACCATGGGAAGAGTCCCTGACAGATTTCGGTCTCGGCGGAGACATATCCCGCTGTGTCAGGTGTCGGCTCAGCCGTTGTACGGTCCGGCGGCGGGGGTGAGCTGGTTGCGGACCTTCACGACCTCCTGGGCGGAGCGGAGAGTGAACGACACCGGCCCGGCCGCTGGCATCGGCGGCTGCGGGGGCTGAGGGGGCAGCTCGGTCAGCTGGTAGTCGCCGAGCGGGATCTCGCCCGACAGCGCGTGGCCATGCGAGTTTGAAGTGAACGACTCTCCGACCGGGTTGCCCTCCAGGTCGGTGATCTGGAAGGTGAAGCCGCCCAGGTCGCCGTTGACGCGTGTCCCGTTCGCGTCGACCAGCTCTTTGCGGACCGCCACTCTGCCCGTCTTCGGCTTCCGCGTCTCCTTGGCGGGCGCGAACATGCCCATCCCGATGGGGCCGTCGGTGTCGGGAGGCACGAAGTAGAAACCCCACTTCTCGATCGTGATCAGGCCGCGCGCCACGAGTGCGTCGACCCCTGTCCCGGACCGCGGGAAGTCGGGGTTGAGCATCCACCGGTTGAACACCGCGTCGAACTGGTCGAGCGAGGCCTGGAAGGAGGCGAACTGCAGCCCCTGGACGACCTGGCCGTCGCGCACCTCGAAGAACGGCAGGCCGCGACGGAAGATCTGGGTCTCGTCGCGGTGCTCGAACCCGCGCGGACCGACCTTGCGGACGTGGGAGTCCAGGCGCGGGTCGTCGGTAGCGAAGGACGGCTCGTCCTTTGCTTTGGTGCCCTCGGGGAGGTCGAGGCGGCGGCCCGTCCGGTCCCGGCCGATGACCTGGTCCTGCTCGGCGGCCGGGATCGCCTGGAACGCGGCCAGGTTCTGGGCGATGCGCATGTAGGCCATGTAGGTGCCGTGGTGGGTCCAGTCCGGCTCCTCGGCGTTGCGGTCGGCGTCAATGAACACGAAATCGTTGCGCGAGGACACGGGGATGTTGCGGACCCCGTCTCGGTACCCGAACGCCTCCTCGTCCGGATAGGACTTGTAGCCGTGCTCCATCGCCAGGCCGGTGACGCCGCTGGCCGCGAGCGCGTTGACGAACTTGGCGATCTCTGCCTCGGCGATCGCCACGATGTAGAAGCACACGTCGGCCGGCACCGCCGCGCCGTGCGGCATCGGAGGCAGCTGAGCGAATCCCGCCGGCGGAGTCACCCCGGCGAAGCGCACAGTGGCGTCGGGCCGATAGAAGAACGAAGGCCCGAACCCCACGGCGATCGTCGCGACGCGAACCACGTCAGGAGTGCACGCAGCACGCAGGGCCTGTCGGGCGGTGTCGATGGTGGTGAGCCAGGTGGTCACGGCGGGGGTGTCCCACTCGGCGGGAAGGGTCGCGAAGACGAATGCGCCGTGGGCGTAGGGCGACTTCATGACGGGGTCGTCCGGCTGGAAGGGGACGACCCCGCGGGCATGTCTGGCCGCACCAGGGGTGCTGGCGGTGAGTTCGGTGGGGTTGTGGTGCTGCTCGGTCATGGGATGCCTCCTAGAGGCGGTCGTGGAATGAGTGCAGCAACCCTGGAGCACTGCACGAGAGCCGTGGGCGGGGTCGCCCGAGGTGCGCCGTCAGAACATTGGCCGGCGGGGTCTACCTCCTCGTGTCCGCTTGCGCTGGACACGAGCCGGGTGGTGTCATCCACTGGTAGCACCGGTGTGGGTCGACACCCTCGGCTCGTGCCACCGACGCCCGGCATTCCAGTGCCGGGCGTTCGGCTTGCTTGGACCTGTTGGCCCACCTCCACTGTTATCGGCACCAGTGGACCAGGAGGCGCCGACACTCCGACTCACGATCACGTTTCCTGCCGATTTCTCGCGACGATCCCGATTTGTTCGGGGGTTTCTCGGCGCGCCTCCGGTCGATCGGCGCCTCGCGCACTGGAGCATGAGGCGTGCCCACCGTCGTTGGAGTTGCTTTTCTCGACGTTTTTCCGGAGCGCCGATGACTGAGTCGGCAGCTATCACGCCTCCGGTAGGTGATGGACGCCTCGAAGAGGTTGCGAGCCTGACGTGCCGGTGTGCTCGACCGGCGTGCCGCCGCGAGTTCCGTCGCGAGGTCACCCGGGGACGACCGCAGCTGTACTGCTCCGAAACGTGTCGCGGAAACGCTGACCGGGAGTACCGGGCCGCGAGAACCGTCGTCGCGCACTACGAGGATGCACTCGAGCTGGCGCGGGCGGACGTGGCGGCGTTCGGTCGAAATCCTGACGGCGGCGACAGCGGCGACTCTGGCGTGATGACGGCTGGAGATCGGGACGCGGCGCTCGCCACTGCTCGCGAGGCGCTCGCGCAGGCCCGAGCGGTGGCAGAGTACGCGCCGGCTGAGGATCCCCGGGTCCGCGACGTTCTCCGCGAGTTGGTGGCGGCGGTCCACCCGATCCTTGCTCGCGCGCGCCGGTGAGCCCCCAAACCGTATGACGCGCACCCAGTTGGAAGGCCGCGCGCTCTTGGTTAGCCCGTGCGTCGGCGCAAGTGGGTTCGGGCCACATCGGCCCTGAAAACGTTCTTAGCCCCAGCGACATGACCGTGAGGTCAGAGGTCCACTGGGGCTTATCGAGAAGAAGACTACCCGATAATGGCTCCAATGACGAGTTCGCAGCCACCGCAGCCACTCGCCGCCGGCGCCTGGGTGACGCGCTGGCTGAGCCCCGCTCGGTTCGGCGTCTATCTGACCGCCACCGGCGGTGACCAAGACCTTGCGCTCGAGCTGTACGAGTGGAACACCGAAACGAGCTCAGCCATTCTCCACGACCTCGCCCACGTCGAGGTCGGACTACGCAACGCCTACAACACCGCCCTCGAGCAGCACACCGCCTACCCGCAGCACTGGACCCTGTGCGGAACCCAGGTGTTCGCTCCGGTGTGGAGAACCAAGAGGCGCTGGGATCCCACGCTGCGGCGGAACGTCAAAGTTCAGGTCGACGTCAACACCAAGCCCCGCGAGCACCTGGACCGGGCGATCCGCGAGGCCGGCGGGCGCCAGGCCGCACCTGGCAAGATCGTCGCGCAACTGATGTTCGGATTCTGGCGCTACCTCAGTTCCAGCGCACACGACGTCTCCCGCAACACGCTGCGCGAGGCGTTCCGCCTCCTCGTGCACGAGCGGCTGCTCGTGCACGAGCTCAACCGGGGCGTCTTCGTCCGGGAGGCGTCGCTCGACGAGGTCGCCGACCTGTTCCGGTTGCGCCGGGTGCTCGAGTGCTCCTCGGTCCGCACCCCGGAACCGCCCGAGGCCGCGGTGGCGCGGCTCCGGTCGGCGGTGTCCGAGGGCGAGACGGCCGCCCGTGAGGGCCAGTGGCAGGAGGTCGGCACCGCCAACATGCACTTCCACCTCGCGGTGGGGGCCCTCGCCGGGAGCCCCCGGATCGACGAGTTGATGGAGCAGCTGATGGCGGAGCTGCGCCTGGTCTTCCACGTGATGGCGGCGCCCCAGAAGTTCCACGCGCCCTACCTCGAGGACAACGCCCGGATCTGCGCCCTCGTCCAGGCCGGCCGCGGCGAGGAGGCCGCGGCGCTGCTCGACACCTACCTGGCGCGCGCCGAGCGGCAGCTGGTCCAGGCGTACCGGCTCGTCGCCCACGCGACGGCCAGCGCGTAGCGCAGCGGCCGGACCGCGACAGCCGTCCGTACGGGGGCGCAGGCGAGAGGCCTAGCCTCCGGCCCGGGGTGACCCGAGGCGCGCGCGGAGCATCGCCGCCACACGTCGGCGCCAGGACGGCGGGCGACTCCGCCCGGAGCTCGGCGCCAGCACGGATCCCTGCCGTGGGCCGGTCCCCGCACCGCCGTTGTCGGTCTCTCCGGGGCGGCACAGCACCGCAATGACATTGAGGTCTTCCGGCAGCAGATGCACGAGCACCACTCGATCGTCCGACATTTCTGTGACCGACGCCATACCCGACCGGGTGCCTTGACGACGGAAACCCAGGCCTGCAACACTCGTTCGTAGACTGTAGACAAATGAGAGAGGCGACCATGGTGAAGGCCGAAGCCGCTGTGCTGCCGTTGTCGGGGGTGCGGGTGGTGGACCTGACCCGGGCGTTGTCGGGTCCGTTCTGCACGATGCTGCTGGGCGACCAGGGCGCCGAGGTGGTCAAGATCGAGCGGCCGGTGGTCGGGGACGACACCCGGCGCCAGTCCAACCCGATGGTGGGTACGGAGAACTCCGCGTTCTTGGCGGTCAACCGCAACAAGCGCAGCGTGGCGGTCGACCTGCGCGCCGAGGCGGGGGTCGAGGTGGTGCGGCGGCTGGTCGCGGTCAGCGACGTGGTCGTGGAGAACTTCCGGCCCGGCAAGGCCGAGCAGATGGGGCTGGGCTACGAGCAGCTGCGCGAGCTCAACCCGGGGCTGGTCTACTGCTCGATCTCGGGGTGGGGCAGCGACGGGCCCTACGCCGCGCGGGGTGGGTACGCCTCGACCGCCGAGGCCGCCGGCGGGCTGATGAGCGTCACCGGCGAGCGCGGCCGGGGCCCGGTCAAGGTCGGGGTCTCCATCGTGGACTCCCTGACCGGCCTGTACGCCAAGGACGCCATCACCGCCGCCCTCCTGGCCCGCGTCCGCACCGGCGTGGGCCAGAAGGTCGAGACCTCACTGCTGGAGTCGACCGTCTCCATCCTGTCGATGTCGGCCTACGCCTACCTCCTCGGCGGCGTCGTCGCCGGCCGCTGGGGCTCCGAGCACCAGTGGAACGTCCCCTGGAAGGCCTTCGAGACCACCGACGGCTACGTCGTGGTGGCGAGCAGCTCCGAGGAGCAGTGGCGCAAGATCTGCGTGGGCATCGAGCGGCCCGACCTGCTCGAGGACCCCCGGTTCACCACCATGGCCGACCGCGCCGCGCACCGCGAGATCCTCTACGCCCTCCTCGACGAGGTCTTCGCCACCCACACCACCCACGACTGGGTCGCGCGCCTGGACGCCGTCGGCGCCGCCGCCGCCCCCGTCAACACCATCGACCAGGTCTTCGCCGACCCCCAGGTCCTGGCCCGCGACATGCTCCAGAGCGTCGAACACCCCACCCTGGGCCCGATCGCCCAGGTCGGCCACGCCCAGAAGCTCCACGGCACCCCCCACCAGATCACCCTCCCCCCGCCCCTGCTCGGCCAGCACACCCGCGAGGTCCTCACCGACCTCGGCGGCTACACCCCCGACGAGATCGACGAGCTCGCCCGCGACGGGGTGGTGGGTGTGGCCGACCACCCCGCCGCGACGGCGTGAGAGGACGACCATGACGCTGGCACCCGACGAGCTCGAGGAGATGGCCGCCACCACGCGGCGGTTCATCCGGGAGCGTATCCACCCCATCGAGCAGGAGGTCGACGACACCGACCACATCGATCCCCAGGTCTGGCAGTCCCTGGTCGACGAGTCGGTCGAGCTCGGTCTCTACACGGCGAACGTGCCGGAGACCCTCGGCGGGCCGGGTCTCACGATCGCCGAGCAGACCCGCCTGTGGGAGGAGTTCGGCCACACCTCGTGGCCGTTCAGCTACCTGCTCGCGCGGCCGCACCGAGTGCTCTTCGCCTGCACCGAGGAGCAGCGTTCGCGCTACCTCGACCCCGTCCTCGCGGGCAAGCGGGCCCAGTGCTTCGCCCTCACCGAGCCCGGCGCCGGGTCGGACAACTCCGCGATGCGCACCCGCGCGGAGAAGGTCGAAGGAGGCTACGTCCTCAACGGCGCGAAGCACTTCATCAGTCACGGCAACGCCGACTTCGCGATCGTCTTCGCCGTCACGGGTCCCCCGCTGCGCGGCCGCACGCCGCAGGTCACGGCGTTCCTCGTCGACCGTGGGACGCCGGGCTTCACCGTCGGCAAGGCCCAGCGGATGATGGGCTGGTCGGGCATGGAGGAGTGCGAGCTCGTCTTCGAGAACTGCTTCGTGCCCGACGACCAGGTGCTGGGCACCCCCGGCGAGGCCCTGCGCCTCGGGCTGGCGTCGGTTGCGCAGCGTCGGCTCCAGATGGCCGCCTACTGCGTCGGCGCCATGGAGCGGCTGCTCGGGCTGAGCATCGCCTACACGCGCGACCGGGTCGTCTTCGACGAGCCTCTCTTCGACAAGCAGGGCATCCGCTGGATGCTGGCCGAAGCCGCCATGGAGCCGTACCTCGCCCGCGAGGCGACCTACAAGGCAGCCCGCCTGTGCGACGAGGCGCGCGCTGCCGGCCGGTCGGAGATCGAGCTGTCACGGTTGTTCGCTCGCGAGATCTCGATCGCCAAGCTGCACGCCACGCGCGCCCTGAACCGGGTGGCGGACGTCGCCGTCCAGGTGCACGGCGGCATGGGGTGGTGTCGGGAGTACCCGGTCGAACGTCTCTACCGGGACGCGCGCGTGTTCCGGATCATCGAGGGCGCCGACGAGGTCCACAAGGAGATCATCGCCAAAGCGCTCTGAGCCTGCAGTGCCGCGTCCGGCCGGTGTCGCTCCCGGGGCGGCCGGGCTCAGCGCGGCGCGGAGGCCACTCCGACCAGCACGGCGTCTTCACCGCAGGTGACCCAGACGTCGATCTCGACCCGGCTGCCGCCGCGCTCGTCGGTAGCGACCACGGCACCGCCGACCACCAAGGGGCTGCCGGCCAGCACCGGTCCCACGAACCGGACGTCGAGCTCGCCCCCGAGCCACCACCGCACGCCGAGGTGCTGGCGGCACAGCTCGTCCACCAAGCCGCACAGGTGCATGCCCTGCGCCACCGGACGCGCGTAGCCACGCTCGGCCGCCTTGTCGGGGTCGGTGTGCAGGTTCCGCTCGAACGACGCGCCCCCGGAGTACACCGAGAGGTGCTCCTGCTCCAGCCGGCGGCGGAGCTCGGGAAGCCGTGCGCCGGGCATCGGTGTGCGCCACGGGTGTGCGGCCTCGCCCACCGGGCCCGCCGAAGGAGACACCCGGCGTGGAAGGCTGGGCAGCGGCGGGCGCTCGGGCACACCGTCGGGAGCGGCCGGCAGCGACTCCGTCGCGCGCGCCCGCGCGATCAGGCGTCCGTCCTCGCCGTGCGCTTCGGCATCGACGACCAGGCACGCCACGTCGCCCCGCGGAAACCAGCCGGCGTACCGGCCGGAGAGCTCCAGCACCTCCCCTGTCCACACGGGCGACAGCAGCTGCAGCGACTCGCGCAGGTGCAGCCCACCGACGTCAGCGTGGCGCTGGTGACGCTCCTCGTAGATGCGCAGCAGGTCGTTGCCCACGACCAGGGGCGACACCTCGCCGGTCGGCAGGCTCACCGCCGAGACCGCGGCGTCGTGGACGAAGGCGTGGCGCCGCACCAGCGCATCGCTCACGACGACCCGGCGTGGGCCGAAGGTCTCGTTCTGGGCGGCCCGGTCCGGCGTGCGGGACCAGTCGTCGACGCCGCGCGCGGCACTCACCTGCCGACGACCACGGGCGGCCGCTTCTCGAGGAACGCCCGGAGCGACTCCTGGCGGTCCTCGGTACCCGCGATCTCGCCGCAGTACCGAAGGTCGATCTGTTGCGCTGCCACAAGACTGACGTCCGCACCTTGGTCGAGAGCCCGTTTCCCGGCTTGGACGGAGAGAGGTGGCCGGGCCGCGATCCGTTCGGCAACCTCCTGCGCCACTGTCTCGGCGCAGCCGGGCTCGGCGAGCTCCTCGACCAGCCCGATCCGGTACGCCTCCTCGGCGGGTATCCGGTCGCCGGTCAGTACCAGCTGGCGCGCCTTGCCCGGCCCCACGAGTCGCTGCACGCGAGCCATGCCTCCGATACCGGGCAGGCCGCCGAGGCCGATCTCGGGTAGCGCGAAGAAGGCGTCACGGGCGGCGACCCGGATGTCGCAGGCCATGGCGAGCTCGCACCCCCCGCCGAGCGCGTAACCGTTCACGGCTGCGACGAACGGCAGCCGATGGTGCTGGATCCGGTCGAACACGCGCTGAAAGGACGCGTTGCGCGGAATGGCGTCCTCGGGCGGGGCCTGAGCCAGCAGCCCGACGTCGACCCCGGCGGAGAACCGCGACCCCCCGGTGACGACCACGGCCCGAGCGTCACTGCTCTCCACCTCTGCGAGGACCATCTCGAGGTCCGCGATCATCTCCCGGCTGAACGCGTTGACCGGCGGTCGGCAGAGCGCGACGCGGGCGACGTGTCCGTCGGCGGTCCAGGTTACGTGCATTCATGGATCCTCTCTGGCGCGTTGCGCTCTACTCCTTGACGGCTCCCCCGGTGATCCCGGCCATGAACTGGCGCTGCATGAACAGGTAGAAGATCAGCACGGGCAGCACCGAGAGCAGTGAGAACGCCAGCAGGGTGCCCCACCGCAGCTGATCCTTGACCACCGCCAGGTTGGCGGCCGCCACCGGCAACGTCTGCATGTCCTGGGTCTGGGTGATCACCAGCGGCCAGAGGAAGTCGTTCCAGGCGGTGATGAAGGTGAAGATCGCGATGGCCGCGATGACGGGGCGGCAGATCGGGAAGATGATCTGCCAGTACAACCGCCACGCCGAACACCCGTCGACAGTCGCAGCCTCGTCGATCTCCCTGGGGATGGTCATCACGTACTGGCGCATGAGGAAGATGCCGAGCGATGTCACGAGCAGTGGCAGAGCGATGCCGAAGTAGGTGTTCGAGAAGCCAGAGCGAGACGCGAGGATGTACAAGGGGATGATTCGCGACTCGATCGGGATGGCCAGCATGAGGACGATGACGATCAGCAACGCACGCCGTCCCACGAACTCGAAGCGGGCGAGGGCGAAGCCGGCCAGGCCGCAGAAGAAGACGTTGCTGACGACGGCGATGGCCGTGACGATGAGGCTGTTGACGAAGTACACGTCGAACGGCTGGATGCCTTCGGTGAACGCGCCGGTGATGTGGTCGAGGGTGAAGTGCCGCGGGATCACCCCGCCGCCCCCACGCGAGTACAGCACGCTGTTCGGCGTGATCACGGACCGGACCATCCACAGGAACGGGCCCAGGATGACCACGGCGCCCAGGGTCAGCAGGACGTAGGTCACCGCCTTCGAGAGCCAGGTCCGCGGCGTTTCGCGGACCGGGCGCGCGGGCCGGCGGGTACTCACGGGAAGGATGCTCACCCCTCGACGCTCCTTCGGTTGAAGAACCAGAACTGGAGGCCCGCGATCGCGAAGATGATCAGCGAAAGGGCGCCGGTGATGGCGCTGCCGTAGCCGAACTCGAGGTTGTCCCACGCCATGCGGTAGACGTAGAGGACCGTCGAGGTGGTCGCGTAGTTCGGACCGCCGTTCGTCATGATCAGCATGGGGTCGAAGATCCGGATCGCCTGGATCATGTTGAGCATGACCACGACCGCGGTCACGGGGCGCAGGGCCGGCAACGTGACGTACCAGAACCGGCCGAACGCGGAAGCCCCGTCGACCTTGGCCGCCTCCTCCAGCGCAGGATTCACCGACTGCAGGCCAGCCAGGTAGATGACGGTGTTGTAGCCGAAGTACTTCCAGATCGCGACGAACGCGACCGCTGGCATGGCGGTCGACTCGTCCTGCAGCAGCTGCGGCAGCCGGCCGAAACCGAGCTCCTGGCTGACCATCGAGACAAACCCTGAGGAGGGGTCCAGGAACCACATGATCATGGTGGAGGCCACGACCCAGGACACCACCACGGGCATGAAGAAGATGCCTCGGTAGACCAGCCTCCCGCGGAGATTCTGGTTCAAGAGCGTCGCCGCGAGGAGTGCACCGAGGATCGAGATCGGGAGGTACAGGACCGCGAAGAAGAAGGTGTTCCCGAGCGACTTCCAGAACAGGGAGTCGTCGAGCATGCGACTGTAGTTCTCGCCGCCGACGAACTCCGTCCAGCTGTCCGGCTCGAGCGGGTTGTAGTCGGTGAGGCTGATCCAGACCACGCCCAGCATGGGAATGATCTCGACTGCCACGATGAGGACGATCGGGACGCCGAGGAACAGCAGGAGGTTGAGCCAGTCCCCACGGGGCCGCTGCCGGCGTTGCCGCCGCTCCCGCCGCTGCCGAAGCTGTCCGCTACTTCGGTCCGCGGGTGGAGCCGCGACAACGCTCTCGGGCTCAGCTTCTGGGATCGCGCGCGCTCTCATGGTGACCTCTCCGCCCTGTCACCGAGGCGTCAGGCGTTCTGCAGGGCTTGGATCATGTCGGTCGCGGTCGAGTCGACGACGGACTTGACGTCCTCGCCGTCGATGACGACACGCTCGACTCCTCGGTCGATGGTGAACTCGGCCAGCTTCCACCCGCGGAACCCGCCCTGGCGCTCGCTGAGCTCGATCGACTCGCGGTAGATCTGGAACTCCGGGTCATCGCCCAGCTCGCCGTCCCACACCGTCGTGTTCATCGGGGGGCGGTTGAACGACTTGTACATCTCCGCCTGCTGCTCCGGCTCGAGCATCCACTCCATGAAGCCGATGGCACCGTCGACGTTCTTGACGCCCTTGCGGATGTGCATGCAGTTGGCGTTGAAGTAGCCGCCCGGGCCGCCCGAGCCCGACCAGAACTTCGAGATGTACCAGTCCTTGTCGGGGCCGAACTCGAGGTCGGTTGCCTCGTTGCGCATCGCGTTGACGCTGAGCACCGAGAGCGTCGTCACCGCCACCTGGCCGGAGGTCAGGCGCTGCACGGGGTCGCCGGCGAAGCGGTCCGGCGCCTCCTTCGGCGCGATCTTGTAGCGCGCCGAGAGGTCGCGATAGAACTCGAAACCGTCGTAGGCGGCCTCCCGGTTCGGGAAGGCTTCGGTGAGGTCGTCGTTGACGTACTGGGCGCCGGCCTGCATCAGGAAGGGGTGGAACTCGTCCATCAGGTCGCCCGAGGTCGGCACCGACAGCGCGTAGCGCTGGGGCGCCTGGGTCAGCGCCTGTCCGACGGTGACCAGCTCCTCCCAGGTCGTCGGGAACTCCACACCGGCCTCCCGGAAGAGGTCGGCCCGGTACGTCGGGACGAACACGGAGACACCGTAGGGGATCCCGAAGACCTGCTGGTCGCCCTCGTAGCCCGGGATGCTCGCGGTGTCGGCCCACTTCCAGACGCGGTCGTAGAGAGAGTACTTCGACGCCAGGTCGGACGAGATCAGCGAGTCGAGCGGCTCGAACAGGTTGTAGGTGGCGAAGTCCGAGCTGTAGTTCATCGAGACGTCGAGCAGCTCGGGCAGCTGGCCGGCAGCCGAGGCGGAGATGATCTTGGCGCGCAGCGACATGCCCGAGGGGATCTCGGTGATGTTCGCGTTGAACTTGCTGTCCTCGCTCTCGCGGTACTTGGCCACGAAGTGCTTCATGATCGGCACGGTGTCCGACATGACCCACATGTTGTAGCTGCTGCCCGAGGAGCCGCTGCCGGACCCGCGGCCGCAGGCCGAGAGCAGCGGGGCGGCGGCGACGGCACCGGCAGCGAGCCCGCCGGCCTTGAGCAGTCCGCGCCGCGAGAACGGCGAGGCGGCGGCGGACGACCAGGCGCCGCTGGTGACTCCCGAGACCTTGGTGTGCTGCTTCCGTAGTGCCATGCGTTCTCCTAGGACGAGACGGTGGGCTCGCTCAGAGCAGGCTCTGGCGGCGGCCCGGATGGGTCGAGGTCACGGCACCAGCAGGGCCGTTAGCTCGCGGATGGAGTCGAGGGTCTCGAGCTCGTCGACGATCTTGACGATCTGGTTGACCCGCTCTGCGGGCAGGACCTGGGAGGCCATGCCCTCGAACTTCGCGACGATGTCAGCGTCGGTCACCGGTACGAACGAGGTGCCCCGCGGGTCGTGCTTCTCGCTGTCGAAGGTCCGGCCGTCGGTGAGGCGGATGTGCACGCGCGAGGGCCAGTGGGCGGGGTAGAGGGCCTCCAGGTCGTCGGCCCCGCGAAGGGTCACCTTCGCCGCGATCGCCTGCAGCGCGGGGTCCGCGAAGCGCTCGTTCGAGGTCTGTGCGCGCTCGACGACCCGGTCGGTGATACCCACCGCGAGCGAGTACTGGAGGTTGTGGGTGATCAGCGTGTTGTGGTCGACGATCGGCACCTGCGTGTGCGGCAGCCAGACGTCGAGGCTCTCGATGTCGGCGCCCGCGAAACCGTGTTCCGCGGACAGATCGAGCAACTGGTCGATGGCTGAGTGGATGAAGCGGCACACCGAGTAGAACTTGTACCCGGTGTACTCGATCTCGTGGCGGTCGCCGAGGTTCTCCACCAGCCGCGAGAAGTTCCGGTGGTTGGAGAACGCGTCGAAGACGTTGTACTTCCCGTCGAGGGTGTTGCTGGCGCCGACGTAGCCCCGGGCGGCGAGCTGCGCGGCCACGACCGCGTTGCGCGCCGGAACCCCACTCTGGAAGGACTTGGTGTAGTGCTCGGTCTCCATCTCCCAGGTGAGCATGCCGGCCGCCTGGCAGCCGGTGAGACCGATGGTGCTGTTGACACCGGCGGCGTCGAGGCCGAGGAGCCGTGCCACCGCGGCCGCGGCACCGAAGGTGCCGGAGACTGCCGTCGGGTGGAAGCCGCTCGCGTACTGCCGGCCGTTGTCCATCGCGATGGAGATCCGGCAGCCGACGTCGTAGGCGACGGCCAGGGCGTTGATCCAGTCGCGGCCCGAGGAACCGAGCTCCTCGGCAACGCCCAGCATCGCCGGGACGAAGACGCTGCTCGCGTGCAGGTTCGACTCGGGGTGGACGTCGTCCTGCTCCATGTCCGCCGCCATCGTCCCGTTGGCGAGGGCGGCGTTGGCGGCGTTCGTCTTGATGTCGGTGCCGACGACGGTGGCCTGACCGGGGCCGCCGGTCTCCCGCACGTACTGGTTCATCACGCTGCCGGGGCCGTAGTTGATGGCCGGCAGGACGACGCCGATCAGGTCGAGCGTCACGCGCTTGGCGGCGGCCACGGTCGAGGTGGGCAGCGCGTCGTAGGTCGTGGCGGTGACGTACTCGGCCAGCTGCTCGGTGTAGGTGCTCAAGACAGTCCTCATTGGTCGGATCCGACGGGCATGTGACCGCCGTCACGGGCGGCCCGGGACCCATCTAAGGGACGCGGACTGCTTTCTGTCAACAGTTTGCAGGAATTACTCGACCGCTGATGAGCTCGTCGATCTCGTCGGGGGTGTAGCCGCCGAGGTCGGTGAGGACCTCGCGGGTGTGCTGGCCGAGCAGGGGCGGGGGGAGGGTGATCTGGTGGGGGGTGCCGTGGAGCTTCTGGGCGTGGCCGACCTGGGCGATCGGGCCCAGGGTGGGGTGTTCGACGCTCTGGAGCATGTCGCGGGCCAGGACCTGGGGGTCGGCGAAGACCTGGTCGATGGTGTTGACGGGGGCGGCGGCGGCGCCGACGGCGTCCAGGCGCGCGACCCAGTCGTGGGTGGTGCGGGTGGCGAAGACCTCGTCGAGGAGGGCGTAGAGGATCTCGCGGTGCGCGGCGCGGTCGGCCATGGTGGTGAACCGGGGGTCCTCGAGCAGGTCGGGCCGCTCGATGCCCACGCAGATCTTGCGCCACTGCTCCTGGTTGTTGGTGGCGATGACCAGGAACCCGTCGACGGTGGGGAAGGCCTTCCAGGGGACGTGCCACTGGTGCTCGGAGCCCCAGCGGCCGGCGACGACGCCGCCGAGGAGGTAGGCGTAGGCCGACATCGACAGGATGGAGACGGTCGACTCCAGCAGTGAGGTCTCGACCTTCTGGCCCACGCCGGTGCGGACGCGGGCCAGGAGGGCGGCGGTGATGGCGTCCTTGGCGTACAGGCCGGTCAGGGAGTCCACGATGGAGACCCCGACCTTGACCGGGCCCCGGCCGCGCTCGCCGGTGACGCTCATCAGCCCGCCGGCGGCCTCGGCGGTCGAGGCGTACCCACCCCGCGCGGCGTAGGGCCCGTCGCTGCCCCACCCCGAGATCGAGCAGTAGACCAGCCCCGGGTTGAGCTCGCGCAGCTGCTCGTAGCCCAGCCCCATCTGCTCGGCCTTGCCGGGCCGGAAGTTCTCCACGACCACGTCGCTGACCGCGACCAGCCGCCGCACCACCTCGACCCCCGCCTCGGCGCGCAGGTCGACCGCCACGCTGCGCTTGTTGCGGTTGACCGCCAAGAACGCGGAGTTCTCCGTACCCACCATCGGGTTGGACTGGCGCCGGGTGTCGTCCCCGACCACCGGCCGCTCGATCTTGACCACCTCGGCGCCCTGGTCGCCCAGCAGCATCGTGCAGAACGGACCCGACAACGCCCGGGTCAGGTCCACCACCCGCACCCCCGACAACGGCAGCAGCTCCCCCGGACGCTCGTCCATGGCCGACCCCCTCTCTTCGAACACCAGTGTTGCAAATTGTCTACAGTCTTCGCTAGGGTCCGGCCCAGGAGGAGACCATGACACCGCTCGACGACGACGTTCGGGAGCTGCTCGGCTCCGCGAGCACCGCGACGATCACCACGCAGCTGTTCCGTCGCGGCCTGCGCAACGCCTTCCTGCACGGCCTCCGGCCGCTGAACCCCGCCGCCGCCCGCCTCGTCGCCGAAGCGGTCACGCTGCGCTACGTGCCCGCCCGCGAAGACCTCGACACGCTCTCCGCCTTCGACGACTACGACCACCCGCAGCGTCGGGCGATCGAGACCGTCGGGCCGGGGCAGGTCCTCGTGATGGACTGCCGCGGCCGCGGTCGCGCAGCGTCCGCGGGCGAGATCCTGGCCACCCGACTGCAAGTCCGAGGGGCCAGCGGCCTCATCACGGACGGCTCCGTCCGCGACTCGCACCGGATCGCCGCCTCCGGGCTGCCCTGCTTCACCGCGAGCGTCTCCGCCACCACCAACCTGGCCCTCCACCACGCCGTGGACATCAACGTGCCGATCGGCTGCGCCGACGTGGCCGTCTATCCGGGGGACGTCATGGTCGCCGACGAGGAAGGGGTCGTCTGCATTCCCCGGCACCTGGCCGAGGACGTCGCCGTGGCGGCCGCCGCCCAGGAACGGCACGAGGCCTACATCCTCGCCAAGGTCGCCGCCGGGGCCCCCCTGCGGGGTACCTATCCGCCGGATGCGCCGGCCAAGGCCGAGTACCGGCGCTGGGCCCAGGAGGAAGACGCATGACAACCGAGACCACCGAGACCACCGAGACCGTCACGGGCGACCAGCTCGTCGCCGGTGCGGCCACGCGCGGCTCGAGCGGTGTCTTCCACGCAGTCGATCCGCGCACCGGCGAGGAGCTGGCGACGGCCTTCGCCGAGGCGACCGTCGCCGAGGTGGACCGAGCGGTCGAGGCCGCCGTGGATGCGTTCGCCTCCTTCCGTGACTGGGACGACGCGCGTCGCGCCGACCTCCTCGACGCGATCGCCGCGGCCCTCGTGCACGACGGTTCGGCGATCCTCTCGGCTGTGGAGGCGGAGACCGCGCTCCCCCGCGCCCGCGCCGAGGGCGAGCTGGTCCGCACCGCCGAGCAGTTCCGCGCCTTCGCCCGGGTGCTGCGGCAGGGCTGGCACCGCGACGCGCTCGTCGACCCGCCGGACCCGGGGGCCGTGCCCGTCCCGCGCCCCGACGTGCGCCGGATCAACGTGCCCGTCGGCCCGGTCGCGGTGTTCGGCGCGAGCAACTTCCCCCTGGCATTCAGCACGCCGGGCGGCGACACGGCCGCCGCGCTCGCGGCCGGCTGCCCGGTGGTGGTCAAGGGCCACCCCAGCCATCCCGCGACCAGCGAGCTGTGCGGACGTGCCATCGTGCGGGCCCTTCGCGAGCACGACGCCCCTGCCGGCACCTTCTCCCTCCTGCAGAGCACCCGGAACGAGGTGGGCGCCGCGCTCGTGCAGCACCCGCAGGTGGCCGCGGTCGGCTTCACCGGGTCGGAGGCCGGCGGGCGAGCCTTGTTCGACCTCGCCTCGCGGCGACCGACGCCGATCCCGGTGTACGCCGAGATGGGCAGCCTGAACCCCGTCCTGGTGACCGTGGCCGCTCTCGAGGCGCGCGCGGACGCGATCGCGCAAGGACTCTCCGGCTCCTTCCTCTTCTGCGCCGGGCAGTACTGCACCAAGCCGGGCCTCGTGCTCGTGCCCGAGGGCCCCGCGGGCGACCGCTTCGTGGGCCTGCTCGCCACGACGGTCCGCGAGCAGGAGGCGTTGCCGGTGCTGGCCGCCAACATCGGCAGCGCCTTCGACACCTCGGTCGGCGCGCTCGAGGCTGCTCTCGGAGACGACGCCGTGGTGCACGGGCAGGCCCGCCGCCGGGGTCTGGAGCGCGAGGCCGCACTCGTGGTCGTGGACGCCGCGCGCGTGCGCGAGGCTCCCGATCTCCTCGTCGAGCACTTCGGGCCGCTGTCGGTCGTGGTGCGATACGCGAGCCCCACCGACGTGCTGGACGTCATCGCGCAGGTGCCCGGCAGCCTCACCGCCACCGTGCACGGCGAGCCCGACGACCACGACCTGGTCCGTCAGCTCCTGCCCGCGCTGGTGGAGAAGGCCGGCCGGGTGCTGTGGAACGGATACCCGACGGGAGTGTCCGTGACGGGCGCGATGATGCACGGCGGGCCGTACCCCTCCTCCACCTTCCCCGCGCACACCTCGGTGGGGTGGACCGCCATCCGCCGCTTCCTGCGGCCGGTCACGTTCCAGAACTTCCCCGACGAACTGCTGCCGGCCCCGCTGCGCGCCGACAACCCCCTGGCCGCTCCCCGCCTCGTCGACGGGGCGCTGAGCACCGGTCCCAGCTGACGCGATCTTCCGCGCCGGCACCACCTTCGAGGTCCCGAGGAGCACATTCATGCCCCATGTAGGCGACGCGATGATCGACGCGATCGCGAGCGCAGGCGTCCGACGGCTCTACACCGTGCCCGGCGAGAGCTTCTTGGAGGTGCTCGACGCCGCCGACCGGCACCCCGCGCTCCGCCAGTTCTCCACCCGGCACGAGTCGGGCGCCTCGTTCATGGCCGACGCGGACGCCAAGACGTCCGGCGTGCCCGCCGTCGCGATGGCCACCCGGGGTCCGGGCGCGGCGAACCTCAGCATCGGCGTGCACACCGCTCACCAGGACGGCACGCCCATGCTGGTTCTGATCGGGGACGTGGAGACGCCGCGGATCTTCCGCGGCGCCTTCCAGGAGGTCGATCTGCCGGCGTTCTACCGGCCGATCACCAAGGCGGCCATGACCGCCCGCCGCGGGGACCGGCTGCCCGAGATGGTGACCGACGCGCTCCGGATCGCAGTCTCCGGACGCCCCGGCCCGGTCATGATCTCGCTGCCCGCCGACCTGCTCGCGGAAGAGTTCACCGGGCCTGCGCCGGCGCCGCTCGCGCCCGTCGCGCCCGCCGGATGTCCCCCCGAGACCGTCCGCCGGCTGCGGAGCACCCTGGAACGGGCGCAGCGACCGGTGGTCATCGCCGGCGCGGGCGTTCGCCACGCCACCGACCGCCTCGTCGCGCTCTGCGAGGCCTACGGTCTCGGCGTGTACGCCGCGATGCGACGGCAGGACGTCTTCCCCAACGACCACCCGCTCTACCTCGGCCACCTCGGTGTCTCGCCCGCGCCCGGCACCGTGGACGCGCTCCGCGAGGCCGACGTGGTGCTGATCCTCGGCGCTGCGCTGGACCAGATGACGACCCAGCAGTTCACGCTGCCCGCCGCCTCGGCGCACCGGATCCACGTCGACGCCGATCCGCTCACCCTCGGCGCCGGCCTGCCCGTCGACGAGGCTGTCGTCGCCGAGCCGCGCGAGCTGATCGAGGCGCTGCTAGCCGAACCGCCCACCGCGCCGCACCGGGCCTGGGACGCCGCGCACCGACGGTTCCTGGAGTCGACATGCGCCCCCCCGCGCACCCCGGCCCGGGGCTGCGACCCCGGTGCTGTGATCGAGGCCATGAAGCGCGCGTGGCCCGCCGACACGATCGTCACCAGCGACGCGGGCAACTTCTCGGGATTCCTCCACCAGTACTGGCGGTTCACGACCCCCCGCAGCCAGGCCGCGCCCATCAACGGCGCGATGGGCTATGCCGTGCCAGGCGCCGTCGGCGCCAAGGCTGCCTCCCCCGACCGGCACGTGCTCGGCGTGGTCGGCGACGGTGGCTTCCTGATGACCGGCAGCGAGGTCGAGACCGCCGTGCGCTACGGCCTGCCGCTGACGATCGTCGTCCTGCGCAACGGGCTCTACGGCACGATCGCGATGCACCAGGCCCAGGAGATGGGCCGCCTGTCGGCCGTCGACATCGGCGACGTGGACCTCGCGGCATACGGCCGCAGCCTCGGCGCGGAGGGCATCACGGTCGAGGAGCCGGGTCAGCTCGACGAGGCCATGCGCACTGCCGCGACCAGCGATGCGGTCACCGTCGTCGACGTCGTCACCGACCCGGACCTCATCACCGCGTCCGGCCGGCTCTCGGAGATGTTCCAGACCTCCTGAGCCCGCGGCGACCCGGACCGGGTTTCAGTCTTCGTCCGCTGCCTGGAGCACCCGCCGGTGCGTGAGGTAGGCCGAGCGGGTGCGCTCGTTGTGCGAGCGCGTCAGGGCCACGGCCCGTGCGCGGTCGCCCTCGGCGAGGGCGTCGACCAGGGCGGCGTGTTCGTGCCACGCGTCACCGGCGCGCTCCATCGTGACGGCGGAGAAGTACCACCGCAGCCTCTTGTCGAGCATCTGGACCAGGTCCACCAGGACGGGGTTGCCGGCGAGACGGTGGATGTAGCCGTGGAACTCGGCGTTGGCGGCGACCAGGGCTGCCACGTTGCCCTCCGCGATATGCCGATTCGCCACCTCG
Source organism: Nocardioides sp. JS614 (assembly GCF_000015265.1). Classification (NCBI taxonomy): domain Bacteria; kingdom Bacillati; phylum Actinomycetota; class Actinomycetes; order Propionibacteriales; family Nocardioidaceae; genus Nocardioides; species Nocardioides sp. JS614. Next base: position 39,477 of record NC_008699.1, on the reverse strand, counting down.
ATCATCGCACGCAGAGCGTCGACGTCGGCCGCCGTCACGTGCCCGGCCACCAGGGAGGAGATCTCGGACTCCAGCAGGGCACGGACCTGGAAGAACTGGTCCACCTCCTCGACCGAGGGCTGGTGGACGAACGCCCCTTGACGAGGCCTCAGATCGACCCACCCCTGCAGCTGGAGCTGGTACAACGCTTCCCGGATCGGCCCCCGGCTCACGCCGAGGCGCTGTGCGAGGTCGGTCTCGACCAGATGCGCGCCCGGCTCGAAGGTCCCGTCGATGATCATCCGCTCGAGGCGGACCCGGACACGCTCTCGCAGGGGCGGCTGGTGGAACAGCTTGTCGTCGTGGACCTCGGTCGGGGTCGTCATCGTTCGCAGTCCCTTGTCACACGTCGGCGGGTGGGCCCATGGCCCGGACCGCCCTGAGGTAGCGACGTCACGGCCGCCCGCGAGACCCAGTTGTCTCTTGTCAGCAGAATACACGCCGGAGTGGGGCCTTCAGCCTCCGGACCGGCGCGGGAGATCGTCGGCCAGCATGGCGACGACCTCGGCGGCGATCGCGAGCGAGGAGGTCGCCGCGGGCGACGGTGCGTTGCGCACGCTCAGCACCCGGCCGGCGCGGCCGATGCGGAAGTCGTCGACAAGCGTCCCGTCCCGGTCCACGGCCTGCGCACGGACACCCGCGACTCGGCGCTCGACGTCCGCCACCCGCAGCTCGGGCACGTAGAGACGGGCCGCCGCCACGAACCGCCGCTTGCTGGCCGAGCCGGCGAGCTCGCGCACGCCGGTGCGCCAGTGCCGTCGCGCGAGGCGGGCGAAGCCCGGCCACCGAGCCATCTCCCAGAGGTCGCGCCCAGCGACGTCGCGCCAGCGGTAGCCCTCCCGGGCGAGTGCCAGGACGGCGTTGGGGCCGATCGACACCGACCCGTCGACGTGCCGGGTCAGGTGCACGCCGAGGAAGGGATAGCGGGGATCCGGCACCGGGTAGATCATGCCGCGCACCAGCGCGCTGCGGTCGGGGCGCAGGACGTGGTACTCGCCGCGGAACGGAACGATCATCGGCTCGGAGTCGTCGCCGGCCATCCGGGCGACCCGGTCGGCATGGAGCCCGGCGCACGCCACCACCAGGTCGACGACCTGTGAGCCCGCGGACGTGGTCACGACGACCTCACGCCCCCGGGTCTGCAGGCCCGTGACCGCCGTCCCGACGTGGAGCAGGCCGCCGCGGTCGACGACCTCGGCTCCCAGCGCTCGGGTGACCGCGCCGTAGTCGACGATCGCGGTGCGAGGAGAGTGCAGTGCGGCGACACCGCGAGCGTGCGGCTCGACCGATCCGATCTCCTCGCCCTCGAGCCACCGCAGCCCGGTCACACCGTTGCTCCGACCTCGCCGCTCGATGTCGTGCAGCAGACTTCGCTGACCTTCGTCGGTGGCGACGATGAGCTTCCCGCACTCCTCGTAGACCAGGCCGCGCTCCTCGCAGAAGGCCCGCAGCAACCGACCGCCCTGGACGCACAGGCGTGCCTTGTGAGACCCGGGGGTGTAGTAGACACCGGCGTGGACGACGCCGCTGTTGTGGCCGGTCTGATGCCGGCCGAGGCCGTCCTCCTTCTCCCAGAGGACGACCTCGGCGTCGTACCGGGCGAGCAGCTCGCGCGCGACGGCCGCGCCCACGATCCCGCCGCCCACGACCCCGACACGGGGTCGGCGCGGGCTCCCGCTCACCCGGCCCCCGGTCGTGGCGAGTTCTTCCATCCCTCGAGGATGAGCCCCAGCTCCGCGTCGTGGTCCTCCGGCAGCGGCCGGAGCGGCGGCCGCACCACCGCCGTGGTCAGACCGAGCCGGCAGGTCCCGGCCTTGAGGACCGCGATGTTGTTCGCGTCGTCCCCGCGCGAGCGCAGGTCCTCGACGCCGGCCAGGCGCTCCCACGTCGCACGGATCCGCTCCACGTCGCCCGACACGAGGGCGGCGCGCATGCCGAGCGCCTCCTCGATCGCGAAGTTCGCCAGCCCGGAGGTGAACCCGGTCGCGCCGGCCACCCAGAAGAAGGGAGCCCACGCCTCTGCGCTCCCGCAGACCCACTCGACGGTGCCGCTGTGAGGAGTGTCACGCCTCAGGTTGGCGAACCGACGGACGTCGTTGACGGCGTACTTCACCGCGACGACGTTGTCGTGGGCCAGGACGTCGCCGAGCAGATCGGCGCCCACGCGCGGGTCTCGGACGTACGCGACCACACCGATGGAGACTGCTGAGCAGATCTCGTCGTAGTACCGTCGCAGGCCGTCGGGGTGGGTGTAGGGATGGATCGGCTGGTGGACCATGATGCCGGCCGCCCCCGCGTCCTCGGCGTGCCGGGCGGCCTCGGCCGCGCCGACCGCGTCGAGTCCCACGGACACGACGAGCGGCGCACGCTGGACGGCGGCCGCGGCGACCTCGACCACCTGCCGACGCTCCGCAGGCGTGAGGGCGTAGAACTCCCCGGTGCCGCCGCACACCACCAGGGTGTCGGTGCCGCCCTGGTCGAGGTACTCGACCACCGCGCGCGTCCCCCGCTCGTCCACGCGCCGGTCCTCGTCGAACGGCGTGATCGCCACCGACGCGACGCCCGCCAGGTGGGGTCTGAGCTCCTCGGGCTTCATCAGGTCTCCTTCGGCGGCACTAGGCCACGGTCGTCGCGGTCGGGACGGGCGCGGTCGTGAACTCCATCTCGCCCGCCGGGGCCGTCACCACGATGTTGGCGAGCCATTCCTCGGAGCTGTGGGGGTGATCGGTGCGGAAGTGGTCGCCGCGCGACTCCTCGCGCATCGCGGCCGACCGGGCGATCGAGAGTGCGACCATCGCGGCCCGCCGGACGAACGGGTGCCCGCCCGGCACCCGGTGCCGCTGGTGGACCTCCTCGACGGCCGTCACGGTGTCCTCGAGGTCGGTGGCGGTCCGCAGGATGCCGCACCCCGAGTCCATGGCCCCACGGATCAGGCCGAGGTCGGCCTGCGCCTCGGCCGCCAGCCGGACGCTGAGCAGGTCCGGGTTCGGCGCCAGCGAGCAGCGCCGGTCGCCGGTCGCGGACAGGGCATCCAGGCCTGCGGCCTCGCCCACCACCGCGCCCCCGGCGACCACCTCGAGGCCACCGCCGGCGGCGAGCCGGTGGGCACCGTGCGCCCCGCCGGCCGCCTCTCCGACCGCGTACATCCCCGGCAACGTGGAGCGGCCGCGCTCGTCGATCCGGATCCCGCCCATGACGTAGTGCTGGGCCGGCATCACCTCGAGCTGCGCCTCACGGCTCGTGATCCCGCGCTTGCGCAACGCCTCGACGATGCCGACGTAGCGCTCGGCGTTGTCCGGGTCCATCTCCGTCAGGTCGAAGACGACCGAGCCCGAGGCGGTGCCGCGCCCCTCCAGCACCTCACGGACCATCGCCCGGCAGATGATGTCCTTGGTGGGGCTCTGCTCGGGCAGGAAGGCCTCGCCTCGAGCGTTGAGCAGGCGCGCGCCCTCCCGCAACACGGTCGTGGGGAGGTCGTGACCCGCGTGCTCGGGGGGCGCCGACGTGATGAACGGCTCGAAGGAGGTGAACTCCATGTCCATCAGCTCGGCGCCGGCCTCGAGGGCCACGGCGTACCCGGTGCCCAGGCTGCCGCGCGGGTTGGTCGTCGACGCCCACAGCTGGCCCGCCCCACCGGTCGCCATCACGACCGCGCGCGTTCCGATCTGCATCCACCGCTCGTCGCGGGGGCTCCAGGCGAGGACACCGCACACCGCACCGTCCGCGGTCTCGACGTCGACCAGCAGGCCGCCGTTCACCACCGTCACTGATTCGTCCGCGACGAGCCGCTCGGTCAGCGCCCGGACGATGTCGGCGCCGATCATCCCTCGCGAGAACACGGCGCGGGTCCACGTGCTGCCGGCCGCCTGCCGCCTGGCCAGCCGGTCCCCGTCGCGCACGAAGGGGACGTCCATCTCGACCAGGCGCATCGTCTCCTCCGCGACGCGGTCGGCGAGCGCCCGGACCACGCCGGGATGGTTGACGTGCCGGCCGGCCCGGAGCATGTCCTCGACGATCCCGTCGGGGGTGTCGGGATCGTCGTAGCCCAGGGCGGTGTTGAAGCTGCTGATGCGTGCGGAGGCGCCACCAGAGCCACCGAGGTAGAGCACCCTGGCGCCCACGCGCGCGGCGTGGTATGCCGCCATCGCGCCACCGACACCGCCACCCGCGACCACCAGGTCGACCTCGACCCGGTCCACTCCGGGCGCGCTCATCCGCGGCCGCCCTCGGGCGCCCCGGGCTCGCCGTCGGCCGGACGACGCCGCACCATCCGCCGGTGCTCGGCCTCCTGCACCAGGACGCCATCCTGGTTGCGCAGCTCACAGGCCACGAACAGGATGCCGCGGTCTGGCTTGCTCGTCTCGCGCTTGCTCGCCACCGTGAACGTCGCGGTCAGGGTGTCACCGGACCGGATCGGCGCTCGGAAGTCGACGGTCCAGCCCAGCGACCCCATGCTCGCGATCCCGGTGTGCACCCACGTCTTCATGCCCTGCATGTAGGCGAGGCCCAGGAGGCCATGGGCGATCCGCCCGCCGTAGATCGTCCGGCTCGCGGTCACCTCGTCGACGTGGAACGGCATGTAGTCACCGGTCAACCCGGCGAACATGACCACGTCAGTCTCGGTGATCGTTCGTGCCGGAGTCGTGTAGGAGTCGCCGATCTCGACGTCCTCCCAGTAACGGACGGGGGTCATCGTCACCTCGCGGACTCGTGGGTGCCCAGGGCGGGCGGGCTATGGCGCGACCCTAGGGAGCCCGTCGACCGTCTGTCAACAGTAAACACTTGACATCAAGAGAATACTGTTGACTGTCTGGACGACTTGAGGAGGAGCGGATGGCCGAGGGCTCCCGCGCGGTGCTGCCGCGACCCACCGGCGGCTTCGACCGCGCATCGATGAGCGCCTCCCTGGCCGGGGTGGCGCTCAGCGTGCTTCCCGTCTACCTCCTCGGCGGACTCACGGTCTTCATCGCCGACGACCTCGACTACGGGGTGGTCGGACTCGGGGCGGCGGCCTCGGCGTTCTACGCGGCCTCCGCGGTCGCCTCGATCCCGGCCGGCCGAGTCGCCCACCGGCTGGGAGCCGAGCGGTCCTTGATCCTCGGCGTGTGCGTGTCGTCCGCGGCGCTGCTCGCGGTCGCCCTGGTCGTGCAGGCCTGGTGGAGTCTGTGTGTGGCCCTGGTCGTCGGCGGCGTGGCGACCGCGCTCGTCCAGCCGGCCGCCAGTGCGCTCGTGGCACGGGACCAGCCCGACAGCCGCCACGGCCTGAGCTTCGGCCTGCTCCAGACGGCCGTCCCGGTGGCCACCCTCGCTGCCGGACTGGCGGTGCCGGTGATCGGGGCCACGTGGGGCTGGCGATGGGCCTACGGCCTCCTGGCGCTGGGCGCCATCCCGATCGTCGCGTTCGGGCTGCGCCGGGCACCGCGCCGTCTGGAGCGGCGAGCCAACCCTCCGAGCGCGTCCCGGCCGATCCGCGGCGCCGCGATCGTCCTGCTCACGCTCGCCGGCGCCTGCGCGGCCGCGCCCGCGAACGCCCTCGGCGCCTACTACGTCGAGTCCGCGGTCGCCGCCGGCATCTCCCGGTCCGGCGCGGGTCTGTGGCTGGTGGCCGGCAGCGCCGTGGGTATCGGGGCGCGCCTGCTGTGGGGTTGGATGATCGACCGCAGGGGGGCCGACCCGCGCCTGTGGATCGCGGGCCTGATGCTCAGCGGAGGCGTCGGCTTCGCGCTGCTCAGCGTGACCCACACCGCTCCCGTCCTGTTCGCCGCCACCGCGCTGACCTTCGGGGCCGGGTGGGCGTGGAAGGGTCTGTACAACCTCGCGGCGATCCGGCACGACCCCGAGCAGCCGAGCGCGGCCGTCGGCATCGCGCAGTTCGGGGTCTACGTCGGGAGCGTCCTGGGCCCGATCGCTTTCGGCGTCCTCCTGGCGCACAGCTCCTACGCCGTGGCCTGGGCGGCCGCCGGGGTCACCTGCCTGCTGACCCCGGTGCTCATCTGGGTCCAGCGCCGGCTCGGTCGGCCGGCCGCCGGGCACGGTATCTGAACGTCGCGGCCTCGGTGCGGTTCGCCCGGTCGTTCACTCGATCGAGAGCACGAACCGGACGTCGTCGTACCGATCGTCGCCGACCATGATGCCGTCGGGGATCCGCCCGTACTCACGGAAGCCCAACGAGGTATAGAGCGCCATCGCCGCGTGGTTGTTCCCCCGCGTCGCCAAGGTGACGATCTCGATGCCCGCGGCCGGGAGGGCCGCGAGCAGCTCGGTCGTCACTCTCCGCCCGAGACCACGCCCTCGGGCGCGTGGATGGGACATCACCTTCGCGATCTCGGCCACGTGCCGGTGGACCTGCCGGTCCACCCGGCGCCAGGTGCCCATCGCCAGCGGAGCCACCGGGTCGCCGATCACCACCAGGCCCGCGTCACCGGCTTGCTGCTGGGCCGTCAGCCTGTCGAGCCAGGAGTCGGTGTCGGCCCGGCCCGGGGGCTCCAGCCAGCCGACCGCGCCACCAGCGCGCACCACGTCGCGGAGGAGGCCCTGGAGCCCGGCTCGCAGCTCGTCGGTCGACTGCGCCGGCCACGAGGCCGTCAGGTCGGTGGTCACGCGTGGACCGTAGCCGCCCCGCGGGCCGCCGTCGCACGCGTCCACGCGGCGGACGCCGCCCAGCCGGTGCGCACGACCTCCGACGGAGCCACCGAAATGGACGAAGCCCCGGACCAAGGGTCCGGGGCCTGTCACGCGTGCGCGAGGGGGGAGTTGAACCCCCACGTCCTTTCGGACACACGGACCTGAACCGTGCGCGTCTGCCTATTCCGCCACTCGCGCGTGAAGCGGGCCAAGGTTATCCCAGCCCCCAGGATTGCCCCAAACCGGCGCTCCGGCGTCGCCCGCCGCCTCACGACGGCCTCCCCCGCGACCACGCCGACGGGTCCCGACAGGTCGTGTGCCTGAGCACGCGCCAGGGCGCGTGCTCAGGCACACGACCCTCCGCACCTTTGCCGGAGCGCCGCGCCCGCACCGCGCGCACCGCTCGGTCGACCCCGTTACGATCGGTCGCAGCCCGGCCCACCGGTCGGGGTGCCCGCCCTGCCGCCGAGGATTCGGCGAGCGCCCTGGCGGGCACGACCACCGGGACGTGGACGGAAGGAGGCAGCGTGGGCGGACTCCAGAAGTTGGAGCACCGGCTCGAGCAGATGATCTCGGGCGCCTTCGCCCGCGCGTTCCGCTCCGCCGTCCAGCCGGTCGAGATCGCCGCGGCCCTCCAGCGCGAGTGCGACAACAACGCCCAGATCCTCTCCCGCGAGCGGCGCCTGGTGCCCAACGACTTCCACGTCGAGCTCTCGCAGACCGACCTGGACCGACTCTCGCCGTACGACTCCGCGCTCGCCGAGGAGCTCGGCACCCAGCTCCGCGACCACGCCGAGCAGCAGAGCTACGTGTTCCCCGGCCCGGTGACGATCGGCTTCGAAGCCGCCGACGACCTGACGACCGGCCGGTTCCGGATCCGCAGCCGAGCCCAGGCGAAGGTCACGAGCGGCGCCACCCACACCCAGGTGGGCCGGGCCCGGGCGGTGCTCGAGGTCAACGGCACCCGGCACCCGCTCCAGCCGCCCGGCCTCGTGGTCGGCCGCGGCACCGATGCCGACCTGCGGATCAACGACCCCGGCGTCAGCCGCCGGCACGTCGAGTTCACGGTCACCGGGTCCGGATCGCCGGGCGGGTCAGGGATCGCGATCGAGGTCCACGACCTGGGCTCGACCAACGGCATGCTGGTCGACGGCCACCGGATCACCCACACGGGGCTGCGCGACGGCTCGCAGGTCAAGATCGGCAACACGACCATGACCGTCCGGGTCCTCGAGGAGGGCTGAGGATGTCCGAGCTCACGCTGTTCCTGATCCGGCTCGCCTACCTGGCGATCCTCTGGATCTTCGTGCTCTCGGCGATCTCGGTGATCCGCTCCGACATGTTCGGTGCCCGCGTGCCGGAGGCGGCGCGCGGCGGTCGGGGCGCCGGCCGCGCCCCCAAGCCGGCCAAGCCGCCGAGCAAGCGCCGGGGCACGCCCACCCACCTGGCGGTGACCGAGGGCTCCAACGCCGGGGAGCGGGTCGACCTCGACCGCGCGCCGATCCTGATCGGTCGCGGTGCCGACGCCGCGATCCGCCTGGACGACGACTACGTGTCGACCCGGCACGCGCGGATCGCCGCTTCCGGGGACCAGTGGTTCGTCGAGGACCTCGGCTCGACCAACGGCACGTACGTCGGCACCGTCCGCATCACCCAACCCACCACGATCACGCTCGGCACCCAGGTCCGGATCGGCAAGACGATCCTGGAGCTCAGGAAGTAGCGCGATGACCGACACGCCAGCAGCGGCGCCGAGCCTGCGCCTGCGGTTCGCCGCGATCTCCGACGTCGGGCGGGTCCGCAAGGACAACCAGGACTCCGGGTACGTCGGCCCGTGGCTGGTCGCGGTCTGCGACGGCGTCGGCGGCGCGGCCCGCGGTGACATCGCCTCCAGCACCGCGATCGCCCAGCTGCGGCGGCTCGACGTGTCCCCGAGCGGCGAGTCCGCCGACGACCTGCTCACCAAGGTCGCCGGCGCCCTGCACCGGGCCCACGAGCGGATCAACGAGCTCGCCGCCGAGGACCCCGCACTCGACGGCACCAGCACCACCGCGACGGTCGCGCTCTTCGACGGCGCGCGGGTCGCGATGGGCCACGTCGGCGACAGCCGGGCCTACCTGTTCCGCGACGGCGAGATCACCCGGCTCACCTCCGACCACACCTTCGTGCAGACCCTGATCGACGAGGGCCGGATCACCGAGGCCGAGGCCCGGGTCCACCCGCACCGCAACCTGATCCTCAACGCCCTGGGTGGTCCCGGCGACGTCGAGCCCGACCTCTTCATGATCGAGCTGGCGCCGAAGGACCGGCTGCTGCTGTGCAGCGACGGCGCCAGCGGGGTCCTCGACGACGACCGGCTGGCCGACATCCTCGCCACCGGGAGCCCGGAGTTCGCCTCGGTCGAGCTGGTCCGCGCCAGCCTCGAGGCCGGCAGCTCCGACAACGTCACCTGCCTGGTCGCCGACGCCGTCGACGCCGCCGAGCCGCCCGGCCCCGGCGAGGCGGAGGAGCCGGTGCTGGTCGGCGCGGCCGCCGAGCGGCGCCTGCACCGCCAGCGCGGCGGCATGGGCAGCCTGTTCCGCGGCCACCGGTCGGGCGACACCGGCGAGCTCGAGCCGGTGCAGGCCGAGATCCTCGACCTGCCCTACGCGATCACCGCCGACCCGATCGACCCGGAGGAGGCGCGCTACGCGCCGCGCCCGCCGCGCCGCTTCGTGTGGCTCAAGCGGCTGCTGACGCTCGTGCTCCTGGTCGGCCTCGCCTGGGTCGGCATCGCCGCCGCCTGGTCGTGGACCCAGGGGCAGTACTACGTCGGCGAGCAGGACGGCACGGTCGTCATCTTCCGCGGCGTCAACACCGAGCTGGCCGGCCTCTCGCTCTCCGAGCCCTATGAGAGCTCGGACGTCGAGCTGGACCGGCTCGGCGAGGTCGAGGCCGACCGGGTCCGCGAGGGCATCGCCTACGACAATCTCGAGGACGCCGAGCAGAAGGTCCGCGACCTCGCCGCCCGGCAGTCCCCCGCCTCCGAGAGCTCGGCCGGCTGATGTCCCAGACGTCCTCCAGCCTGATGGGGTTCGTGCACCGCCGCCGCCGGGGTGCCGAGCTGTTCCTGCTGATCCTCGCGCTGGCCGTCGGCATCGGCGCGTACGCCGCCGTCGGCCTCGGCGTGGACCAGGAGGTCCCCGCGGACCTGATCGGCTACGGCAGCTGGTTGGCCGCGCTGGTGATCGCCGCCCACGTGGTGATCCGGTTCGTCGCGCCGTACGCCGACCCGGTGCTGCTGCCCGTCGTGGCCGCCCTGAACGGCCTCGGACTGGCGGTGATCCACCGGCTCGACCTCGCCAAGGCCGAGGCCGGCAACTTCCACGGCTACGCCCAGCAGCAGCTGACCTGGATGACGCTCGGCGTGGTGCTGTTCGTCATCACGCTCCTCGCGCTGCGCGACCACCGGGTGCTCCAGCGGTTCACCTACACCAGCGGGCTCGCCGCGATCGTGCTGCTCCTGCTGCCGATGCTGCCCGGCATCGGGCGCACCATCAACGGCGCCCGGATCTGGATCCACCTCGGCCCGTTCAGCTTCCAGCCCGGCGAGGTCGCCAAGGTGCTGCTGGTCGTCACCTTCGCCGGCTACCTGGTGCTGCACCGCGACGCGCTCGCGCTGGCCGGCCGGCGGGTGCTGTTCGTCGACCTCCCCCGCGGCCGCGACCTCGGCCCGATCCTCGTGATGTGGGCGGTCAGCCTCGGCATCCTGGTCCGCCAGCAGGACCTCGGCTCGAGCCTGCTGTTCTTCGGGCTGTTCCTGGTGATGCTCTACGTGGCCACCGAGCGGGGCGGCTGGCTGGTGGTCGGCGCCCTGATGTTCGCGGGCGGCGCGACCGCGGCGTACTACCTCTTCCCCCACGTCCAGGTGCGCTTCGACATCTGGCTGCACCCGTTCGACTACTACAACAAGAACGGCGACCAGGCCTTCCAGCCGGTCGAGGCGCAGTTCGGCATGGGTTGGGGCGGCCTGATCGGCCGCGGCTTCGGCGACGGCGACCCCAACCGGGTGCCGTTCGCGGAGTCCGACTTCATCGTCGCCGCGATCGGCGAGGAGCTCGGCCTGACCGCGGTCATCGCGGTGGTCCTCCTCTACGGGCTGATCGTCGAGCGGGCCCTGCGCACGGCGCTGATCTGCCGCGACGGCTTCGGCAAGCTGCTGTCCACCGGCCTCGGCAGCGTGTTCGCGCTCCAGGTGTTCGTGGTGGTCGGCGGGGTGACCAGCCTGATCCCGCTGACCGGGCTCACCACGCCGTTCCTCTCGTACGGCGGCTCCTCGCTGGTGGCGAACTGGGTGATCGTCGCGATCCTGCTGCGGATCTCCGACCAGGCCCGCCGCCCCACACCGCAGCTCTCCGACGACACCGCCGCGATCGGCGACGACGCCACCCAGGTGGTGCGCCTGTCGTGAACAAGCCGATCCGGACGATCTCGATGTTCTGCCTGCTGCTGTTCCTGGCGCTGATGCTGAACGCGACCTACCTGCAGTACTGGAAGGCCGGCCGGCTCAACGACGACCCGCAGAACCGACGGGTGCTGGTGGAGTCGTACTCCCGCGAGCGCGGCGCGATCCTGGTCGGCAACAAGCCGGTGGCCGAGAGCGTCGAGTCCGACGACCAGTACGAGTTCCAGCGCACCTACCCCAAGCCGCTGGAGTACGCACCGCTCACCGGCTGGTTCAGCTACTACAGCGCGACCGGGATCGAGCAGACCCGCAACGCGATCCTCTCCGGCGACGACTCGCGGCTGTTCGTGACCAAGCTGGTCGACCTGCTGAGCAACGACTCGACCAAGGGCGGCAACGTCGCGCTGACCATCGACTCGAAGGCCCAGGACGCGGCGTACAACGGGCTCAAGGCGCTCGGCCCCAACGTGCAGGGCTCCGTGGTCGCGCTCCAGCCCAGCACCGGCAAGGTCCTGGCGATGGTCTCGCTGCCGACCTACGACCCGAACAAGCTCGCCTCCCACGACCTCGGCTCGGTGCAGGACACCTTCGACCGCCTCGACGCCGACCCGACCCAGCCGCTGCTCAACCGGGCCATCCAGACCCGGCTGCCGCCCGGCTCGACGTTCAAGATCCTCACCGCGGCCGCGGCCATCGACAACGGTCTCTACAAGGCGGACGACCCGGTGCCCGGCGGCGCCACCTTCCAGCTGCCGCAGACCAGCGGGCCCACCGGCGAGATCGACAACGAGGGCCGCTCGTGCGGCGCCAACAACGCCCGGATCCCGTTCACCCAGGCGCTCGCCCAGTCCTGCAACACCTCCTTCGCCCAGATCGCGATCGAGGTCGGCGCCGAGGACATGGCCAAGACCGCGGAGGGCTTCGGCTTCAACAGCCACTACTTCGACGACCTGGCGCCGCAGGCGGAGTCGGTGTTCCCGACCGACGCGAGCGAGCCGGAGATCGGTCAGTCCGGCATCGGACAGTTCGAGGTCGCCGCCACGCCGCTGCAGATGGCGATGGTCACCGCCGGCATCGCCAACGGCGGCACCGTGATGCGGCCCTACCTGGTCGACGAGGAGCAGTCCGCCGACCTCGACGTGATCCAGAAGACCGAGCCGCAGAAGCTCTCCCAGGCGGTCTCGTCCTCGACGGCGAGCGAGGTGACCAAGCTGATGGTCGCGACGGTGAACGAGGGCACCGCGAGCCCGGCGGCGATGGACGGCTTCCAGGTGGCCGGCAAGACCGGTACCGCGCAGAGCGGCCAGCCGGACAAGCCGCCGTACGCCTGGTTCGTCTCGTTCGCGCCCGCCGAGAACCCGCAGGTAGCGGTCGCGGTGATGATCCAGGCCGCCGACATCCCCCGCGGCGAGATCGCGGGCGGCACCTACGGCGGCCCGATCGCCAAGGCCGTGATGGAGGCGGTGATCAAGTGACCTCGACACCGGACCAGGGCCACGGCTTCGCCGACGCCGAGCACCGCTACCGCCTCGACTCCCGGATCGCCACCGGCGGCATGGGCGAGGTCTGGCGCGGCACCGACACCACGCTGGGCCGTCAGGTCGCGGTCAAGCTGCTCAAGAACGAGTACGCCGACAACCCGTCGTTCCGCACCCGCTTCGAGACCGAGGCGCAGCACGCCGCCTCGCTGCACCACCCCAACATCGCCGCCGTCTACGACTTCGGCGAGGCCCCCGCCGCCGACGGGTCCGGGGTGCAGCGGCCGTTCCTGGTGATGGAGCTCGTCGACGGGCAGCCGCTCTCCGCGCTGCTGCGACCCGGGGCGCCGATGGACCCGGACGCCGTGCGCGAGCTGCTCGCCCAGGCGGCCGACGGCCTGGCCGCCGCCCACGCGGCCGGGATCGTGCACCGCGACGTCAAGCCGGCCAACCTGCTGGTGACGCCCGACCGGCAGGTCAAGATCACCGACTTCGGGATCGCGCGCGCCGCCGAGGGGATCGGGCTGACCGGGACCGGCGAGGTGATGGGCACCCCGCAGTACCTCTCCCCGGAGCAGGCCCAGGGTCAGACGGCAACGCCCGCCTCGGACGTCTACTCCCTCGGCGTGGTCGCCTTCGAGTGCCTCGCCGGCCGCCGGCCGTTCGTCGCGGACACGGCCGTCGCCACGGCGCTGGCCCACCTGCGCGAGCCGGTGCCCCCGCTGCCGGAGTCGGTCCCGGCCGACCTGGCCGCCGTCGTACGCCGCGCGCTCGCGAAGCTGCCCCAGGACCGGTTCGCCGACGGCGCGGCCCTGGCCGCCGCCCTGCGCGACCCGGCCACGGCGGTCACCGAGCTCGGTCCTCCGGTCGAGCACGACCACACCCGGGTGCTGCCCGGCGTGGCCGGCGTCCTCCCTGCTGAGCCCACGCCGCTGCCCGGCCCGGTCGCCGGCCATGTCCCGGACCCGCCGCGGGTGCGCCGGCGCAACGCCCTGTGGCCGGTGCTGGCGGTGCTGGCCCTGGTCGCCGTCGCCGTGATCGTCGTCCTGCTCGTCGCGGAGGGCATCGGGTCCGACGGCCCGACCGACGAGCCCACCCGCTCGCCCCAGCAGAGCCGCAGCACGCAGCCCACCTCCGAGCCCCCGTCGTCGCAGCCCACGTCGCCGCTGCCGTCCTCCGAGCCCACGTCGGCGCCTCCGTCCTCCGAGCCCACGTCGGCGCCGCCGTCCTCCGAGCCCACCTCCGCCACGCCGACACCGACGCCCACGCCGACGGCCACGGACTCCGGTGCACCGGTCGCGCCGTCGCAGTCCGCCACCGGCGCGGCCGCCTCCGAGCCGGCCGCCCCCGACTCGTCCGCCAGCAGGCCCGTCGCCGGACCCGGCGGTCCGTCCACCAGCCCGTCCACGAGCAGCCAAGGCGAGGTCGACCGTCGATGAGCAACCACCAGCCCACCGTCGGTGGCCGCTACCAGCTCGGTGAGCTGCTCGGCCGCGGCGGCATGGCCGAGGTCCGCAAGGGCACCGACACCCGGCTCGGCCGGGTGGTCGCGGTCAAGCGGCTGCGCACCGACCTGGCGAGCGACGCGACCTTCCAGGCCCGGTTCCGGCGCGAGGCGCAGTCGGCCGCGTCGCTGAACCACCCGTCGATCGTCGCCGTCTACGACACCGGTGAGGAGCCGGCCGCCGACGGGTCCGGGATCTCCCAGCCCTACATCGTGATGGAGTTCGTCGCCGGCCGGACCCTGCGCGACATCCTGCGCGAGGGCCGCAAGATCCTCCCGGAGCGCGCGCTGGAGATCACCAGCGGCGTGCTCTCGGCACTCGACTACAGCCACCGGGCGGGCATCATCCACCGCGACATCAAGCCCGGCAACGTGATGCTCACGCCGAGCGGCGACGTGAAGGTGATGGACTTCGGCATCGCCCGCGCGATCAGCGACGCGTCCTCGACGATGACCCAGACCGCGGCGGTCGTCGGCACTGCGCAGTACCTTTCCCCGGAGCAGGCGCGCGGCGAGACCGTCGACTCGCGCTCGGACGTCTACTCCGCCGGCTGCCTGCTCTACGAGCTGCTCACCGGCCGCCCGCCGTTCGTCGGCGACAGCCCGGTCGCGGTCGCCTACCAGCACGTCCGCGAGCCCGCCGTCCCGCCGTCCGACCACGACACCGAGCTGCCGCCCGAGATCGACGCGATCGTGATGAAGGCGCTGGCCAAACGCGTCGAGGACCGCTACCAGTCAGCAGCCGCGATGCGCAGCGACATCGAGCGCTACCTCGCCGGCCGGCCGGTGCAGGCGCCGATTCCGGCGCCGGTGCCGCCGCCCCCGTCGGCCACCGACCGGACCGCCGTCGTCGGGGCGGTGCCGGCCGCCGATGACGAACCCCCGCGCAGCCGCACCGGCCTGCTGGTCCTCATCGGGGCGCTGCTCGTGGCGCTGCTCCTGGCCGGCGCGTACTTCGTGTGGCCGCGGCTCTTCGAGCAGGCCCCGGAGCAGGTGGCGGTGCCGAACGTGGTCGGGAAGAACGAGACCCAGGCACGCCGGCTGATCGGCGAGGCGGAGCTCGCGGTCGGGACCATCGACCGCGAGAACAGCGACACGGTCAAGGCCGGGAACGTGATCCGGCAGAGCCCGGAGCCGGATCGGTACGTCGATCCGGACACCGCCGTCGACTTCGTCATCTCGCTCGGTGTGCCCGAGGTGAACGTCCCGCCGGTGGTCGGCCTCGACAAGGACGCCGCCCGGGCGCAGCTGGAGGCCGCCGACTTCGTCGTGAGGACCGAGGAGAAGGAGTCCGACGAGCCGGCCGGCGAGGTGATCGAGACGAACCCGCCGGCCAACGCCTCGGTCGAGCAGGGCAGCACCGTGGTGGTCTTCTACTCCGACGGTCCCGAGGAGGTGCCCGACGTCCGCGGGCTGATGCAGCCGCAGGCGAAGAACAAGATCCGGGCCGCCGGCTTCGAGCCGCGCGTGATCGCGGACCCGGACTCCACCGAGCCGGCCGGGACGGTGACCGACCAGAGCCCGGAGCCCGGTGAGACACCGTCCCAGGGCTCGACGGTGACCATCCTCGTCTCGACCTACGAGGAGCCGACCGAGTCGCCGACGCCGAGCGAGTCGCCGACCGACAACCCGACGGAGCCCCCGCCGCCGGTGCTCGACCGGAGCGCCGTGTCGCCGCGCTCGGTCAGCTCCCGGAGATGGGGACGAGCGGCTCCGCGTAGTTGAGGTCGAGCAGGCCGTCGTACGCCGGTGCGGTGACCTGCTCCTCCAGGTCGAGCTCCCACCCGACGGAGATGTCCGGGTCGGCCGCGTCCTCACGGTACGCCGAGACGTAGCCGTCGCCCTCGATCGCGGTCAGCAGCGCGCCCTGGTCGCCGACCGCCTGGATGACGTAGGGCTGGGGATAGGGGACGCCCTGCAGCTGGACCGCGTTGCCCTCGCACTTGATGCCGGTCGTCGAGACGATCCGCTGACCGGCGATGGTGACCGCGGTCGCGCCGCCCTTCCACAGGGCGTTCACCACGGCCTGGATGTCCTGCTGGTGGACGAGCAGCTCGTTGATGTCGCCGGTCGTGGAGTTGATGACGTCCTCGGGAGCATCGGAGAGGGTGACCGAGATGCCCGGTCCCGAGCGGGGCACCAGGCCGGCCGGGTCCTTGAGCTCCTCGACCCGGCGCTGGTAGCGGTTCACGTCCCGGTCGCTCACCGCGGCCGAGAGCGCAGCGACCTGGTTGTTGAGCTCGGTGCGCCGCTGCTGCAGCTCGGCGTACTGGTCCGCCTCGTCCTGGACCAGGGAGGCCAGGTCGGTGTAGCGGCCCGGGCGCAGGTCGGTGCCGTCGCTGTTGGCGGCGCTCACGACGAACAGCGCGCCGCACAGCAGCACGACCACCGGGGTGCCGATCCGCCACAGGCTGCGCGGGCGGTCGACGGACCGGCGTGCCAGGCGGGTGCGCAGCGCACCCGGACCGGACGGCTCCGGGGGCCTCGCATGGGTTCGACCGCGCATGCCGACTAAGGTAGCCCGCAGCCCGTCTCACGATCGATCCAGGAGCACCCGTGGCCAAGGCCAAGCTCGATCCTCTCGCCCCTGCCCGGGGCCCGCTGCTGTCCGTGCGCTCGGTGATCGCGCTGGTGCTGATCGTGCTGGGCATCGCGTGGATGGCCTACTTCTACATCGTCGTCCGGGTGGACCCGACCGCGTTCCCGAAGCCCGACCCGGGCTCGCCGGCGTTCATGGACGACCTCGGCGACTGGAACTACCTGATCGGCTTCGGCCTGTTCCTGCTGGGCCTGGTCGTCGCCGCCCACCCCTCCACCCCGCTCGGCCGCGGTCGCGGCGTCGTCGTCGGCATGCTGGGCTGCTTCCTCATCGGCCTGCTGTGGATCAGCGCCTACTACGTCTTCAGCAACGACCTGTCCGACATCCCGGTCTTCAACGACCTGGGGCAGAAGAACCTCTTCGTCGGCATCGCCTTCATGGCCGTCGGCTTCACCTTCGCCACCCGCTGGGAGTGAGCGGGCAGCCGTCACCGAGGAACGAGGTGACGGCGTCGCCCGTGAAGGTCGAGCAAGGCCGCGACCGACGAAGGAGGTCGCGACGGCCGCGTCGAGACCCGGTGAGGTGCCCACCACCTCAGCCACCATCTCAGCCACCGCCGACCCCAGCCGCACACAGCAGCAGCGATCACGCCGCCGGACCCCCACGGGGCCGGCGGCGCGGTTCATCCACACCTGGGGACAGCGTTGTGGAGAACTACATCGATGTAGTTCTCCACAGGTCATTCCACACCTGGGGAGAACGGCCGTCCCAGGGCTCGGCGGGTAGCGCCGCCGGACGTCATGCGGACGGAGCCACAGGTGACACCCTCCGTCTGACGTCCGGGGATCACGCGGCCGCCGGCATCCAGCCCGCGGTGCGCAGCGCTCGTTCGATCTGGCCGAAGAACCGGTCCGGTTCGAGCCGGAGCCCGAGCAGCGGCAAGCGCAGCACCGTGTCGCCGTCAAGCGCCAGCGCGTTCTGGCGTAGCGCGTCGCCCACGACATTCTCCGCCCAGCTGTGGTGGATGCCGTCGACCTCCACGACCAGGTGGAAGTCCGGCCAGTACAGGTCGAGGTAGTACCGGTGGGCCCGGTCGCGTCGGAGGACCTGCCGATCGGGGGCGGGCAGCCCACGCCGCCGCAGCTCCCTGCCGACGTCGATCTCCCCGAGGCTCCGGGCGCCGTCGAGCAGGTCGTTGAGAACGGCGTGGAGGAGCAGGCGGCGTCGGTCACGCCGGATCCGCAGGAGCTCCATCCCGATGTCCTCCGGTCGCGCCATCCCCTGCTGCACGACGAGGGTGAGCAGGTACGTCGCCTCCTTGTCGGTACGCGCCCACAACGGACCGCGGACGGCTGCGACCTCGACCCGCGTGCGGGGGATGCCGCCCGCTGCGAGGTCGCCGGCCGCCCACCGACGGGTCTGCCGGATGTCGAAGCGCCGGTTGCGGCGTACCCGCGCACCGCGCGGCACCGATATCCGGACCCGGTCGACCTCGTACCGCTCGAGCCCTGCGGCCACCAGCGCGGAGGCGCCGTCCAGCTGGGCCCGCGGTCCGCCCTGGAAGACCGCCGCCCACTGCTCGCCCACGTCGCTGAGGACGCTGTTGTGGACACACACCGCCTGGTCGCCGACGAGCTGCCACCGGCCGGCGCGTACCTCGGCGCGCACCTCCCACCGGGTGAGCCCGAGCGCATACACCTGCTTGCGCGACACGACCTCGCCTTGGTCTCTCGCCAGCTGACGGACGTTGATCAGTCGAGGGTCGTCGGAGGGGGTGCGTCGTGCCATGGCCGACACACTCCCTGCCAGGAGTCTGCGACGCGACCCGCGCCGACCCGCGCTGTGGAGAACCCGGTCCGGGGCGCCACTGTGCACGCTTCTCGCACGCTCTCCGGCACACTCCTGCGCCCTCGCCCCAGGACGTCATGCGGACGGAGCCACAGGTGACACCCTCCGTATGACGTCCGCGGGGCGCAGGGCGGCGCGGGTCAGCCGAGGGCCGCGGTGCGGAGGACGACCGCGACGGCGGTGAGGGCGGCGACCAGCACCAGCCCGGAGACCTGGAACCAGGGGCGCTTCGGCCCGCGCGGGGCGTAGACGAGGATCGCGGCGATCACCAGGCCGCCGAGGAACCCGCCCAGGTGGCCTTGCCAGGAGATGTTGCTGACCACCACCGTGAAGACGAAGTTGATGCCGATCCACATCAGGATCTGCTGGGTGTTCGCCCGCATCTTGTAGGCCACCACGAGCAGCGCGCCCATCAGGCCGAAGATCGCGCCGGAGGCGCCGACGGTGGCCTGGAACTCCGGGGACGCCCAGTAGACCAGCGCGGACCCGGTGAGCCCGGAGAGCAGGTACAGCGCCAGGAAGCGGATCCGGCCGATGGCCAGCTCCAGCTGGGGGCCGAGCACGTAGAGCGCGAACATGTTGAACGCGATGTGCAACGGCTGGACGTGCGTGAACGTGCTGGTGAGCAGCTGCCAGTAGGCACCGTCGTACACACCGGGCAGCCACTCGCCCCGGCCCGAGCACACGGCCCGGGTGGTGTCGAAGCCGCCGGCGGCGTTGAGGCACAGCCCGTTCGGCCGCAGCTCCAGCCAGGCCAGCACCCGGCTCGAGCTGCCCCCGCTGGCCAGGATCATCAGCCAGACGAAGGCGTTGATGCCGATCAGGACGAACGACGTCGTCCCGGCGTTGCCCGGCCGCAGCCCGCCGAAGGCGGTGCGGCCGGCACGGGTGCTCTTGCGGCCTTCGGCCACGCACTCGGGGCACTGGAACCCCACGGCCGCGTCGCGCATGCAGTCCGGGCAGATCGGCCGGTCGCAGCGCTGGCAGCGGATGTGCGCCTCGCGGCCGGGGTGGCGATAGCAGGTCGGCACCCCGGCCGGGGGCGTCGCGTGTTCGGACAAGCTCGGTGGTCCTGGGTCAGCCGCGGACGATCTCGACGGTCTCGATCACGACCGGCTCGGCCGGGCGGTCGCCCGGACCGGTGGCCGTGGTGGCGATCGCGTCGACGACGTCGCGGGAGGCCTGGTCGGCGACCTCGCCGAAGATCGTGTGCTTGAAGTTCAGCCACGTGGTCGCGCCGACCGTGATGAAGAACTGCGAGCCGTTGGTGCCCGGGCCGGCATTCGCCATCGCGAGCAGGTACGGCTTGTCGAAGGTCAGCTCGGGGTGCGGCTCGTCCTTGAAGGTGTAGCCGGGGCCGCCGGTGCCGGTGCCGAGCGGGCAGCCGCCCTGGATCATGAAGCCCTCGATGACCCGGTGGAAGCCGAGGCCGTCGTAGAACGGGCCGGTCTTGCCGTTGCCCGCGTCGTACGCCTTGGTGCCCTCGGCGAGGCCGGTGAAGTTGGCGACCGTCTCCGGCGCGTGGTCCGGGAAGAGGTTGAGGGTGATGTCACCCCGGTTGGTCTTGAGAACGGCCTGAAGGTCAGCCATGAGTGCCTCTCACGTCAGATGGGTACACGGCACGGTGTACGTGCCGTCCGATCCTCGCACGGCCCGCAAGGAGCCCACCCGGCAGCCTTGCCTCTGGTTCGCCCCCGGGTGACATGATCGAATGAGGCAGGACACGACGAGAGGAAGTGCCCCACGATGGGTCTGCGCAAGAAGAAGTCCCTGATCGACCAGGCGAGCGAGACCGTCACCCAGTACGTCGACCAGGTCAAGCCGCAGCTCGAGTCCGCGGTCGCCACGGCGCGTGAGAAGGCCGGGCCGGTGATCGCCGACGCGCGCACCAAGGCCGCCCCCGTGCTCGCCGACGCCCGGGCCAAGGCCGCACCGGTCATCGCCGAGGCCCGTGCTAAGGCCGCACCGGCCATCGCCTCGGGCGCCGCCCTGGCCGCCGAGAAGGTCGCCGCCGGCGCGAGCCTCGCCGCGGAACGGGCCGCGGAGGCCGCCGATGCCGCGGCCACCAAGGTCACCGAGGTCGCCACACCCAGGAAGAAGAAGCGTGGCAAGGGCAAGAAGCTGCTCCTGCTGACCGGCCTGGCCGCCCTCGCTGCGTTCGTGGCCAAGAAGCTCCGCGGCAGCGACCAGAGTGCGAACTGGCAGTCCTCCTACACGCCGACCCCGGCGCCCGCGCCGGCCTCGCCCGCCGCCGCGCCGGCCCAGCCCACCGACGACGAGGGGGGCTCGTCGCCGGACGAGGCGATCGCCGACCAGGCCGAGGCCCCGCACCCCGTCACCACGCCCGACGACCCGGCCGAGGTCGTCGAGGTGGACGAGAACAAGGGCTGAGCGGAGCCAGTCGCAGCACCGTCAGCGCCGGCCCGGGGACAGGTCCTCGGGCCGGTTCTGCTGGATCCAGACGTCGATCCGCTCCCACCAGCCGTAGAGCCAGTCGATCCGCTCGTCGCGATCCGCCGGGATCTCCCCGCGCGGCACCTGCCACCACCGCATCACGATCCGCTTGTCCATCGGCAGCTCGCGCCAGACGTCGCCGACGGTGAGCAGGTGGTCGAGCCCGGTGTGCGCCACCAGCACCACGTCGGCGTCCGGGGCCGCGTCGAGCGCGGCGAGGAAGCCACCGGGCCGCGGCGCCAGGACATGGGTCATCCGCTCGGCGCGCGCGGCCATCCGCTCCATGCCGAGCCGGCGGAGCCGGTCGATGGCCCGCTGCCGGCGCTGCGGGGTGAAGTTGCCGCCCTCGGGGAAGATCACGAACGCGTCGTTCTCGTCCAGTCCGGTCGCCAGGGTGGCGATCTGGTCCTCCAGCCGATCGCCGTCCGCGGGGTTCGGCGTGATGAACCGGGCCGGGATCCGGTTGAGGATCACGTCGATCGCCGGGTCCCAGGCGAGCGTGTCCTTGAGCACCACGCGCGGCTCCCGGGCGTACCACGCCATCAGGGTGTGGATCAGCACGAAGGAGTCCCCCGGTCCGGCGTGCCGGCAACACACCAGGACCGGCCGCCCCGGGTGTGCGTCCGGTGCCGGGCCCTCGGTCTCGATCCGCAGCCGCAGCACCCGTCGCGCTTCCCGGAAGAACACCCACATCGTGCCCTGGACCAGGTCGTAGTGGATGCCCTCGAAGTACGGCGAGCGCAGCCGCCACCCGAACCCGGACGCGAGCCACAGCCCGAACAGCACCACCAGGAGGATCGCCTCGCACGTGAGGTAGACGATCGCCACCCACATGATCCGCAGCGGCCGCAGCCGGCCCGGCACCACCGGCGAGAGCGCGGCGGCGCCGATCACCCACAGCGGCAGCGTGAACCACAGCAGCCCGGTCAGCGCCACGACGGCCGGCGCGATCACGAGCCGCCGCAGTAGCCGGATCACCGCTCGCTCGCAGACACCGGCCCGAGCTGCTCGTCGAGGTAGGCCACCGAGGCGTCGTACGTCTCGTCGATGCGGGCCTGGACGCTGGCGAAGTCGCGGCTCCCCAGCAGCGAGTCGTCGCGGGCGGAGGTCCCGCGGGCCGGGAGCACGTAGGCCTCGACGTCCTCGGGCAGCTCCTCGACCTCGCGGATGAACCGGTGCCGGCGGGCGATCTCGAAGGAGACCCGGGCGACCTCCCAGGGCCGGCGGGGCACGGTCAGCGGCCGGTCGATGCGCCCGACCTGGAGCACGAAGACCCGGTCCGCGCCGAGCTGCACCGCCCGGCCCAACGGGATCGAGTTGACGATCCCGCCGTCGAGGAAGTGCTCGTCGCCGACCCGGGCCGGTGGCAGGAGACCGGGTACGGCGGCGCTCGCGACGACTGCCCCCACGAGCGGGCCGGAGTCGAACCAGTGCTCGGCCGCGCGCTCGATGCTGGCCGCGCAGACCTGGAACCGGACCGGCAGGTCCTCGAAGGTGAGGTCGCCGAACTCCGCCGCCAGGGCCCGTTGCAGCGGCCCGGCGGACCACAGGTGGGTGCCGGTCGACATCGCGCGGCGCACGGTCCGCAGCGGGCGGTCGCCGTACACCTGCTGAGGCTGCGGCCCGTCGCCCTCCCCGTCGCGCTTCCCGGCACCGCGCCACATCGCGGTGAGCTTGTCGATCACGCCCAGGTCGGGTTGCCGGGCGACCAGGGCGCCGTTGAGGGCGCCGACGCTGGTGCCGAGGACCAGGTCCGGGACGATGCCGCGCTCGAGCAGGGCCCGCAGCATGCCGACCTCGACGGCGCCGAGGACGCCGCCGCCACCGAGGACGAACGCGGTGGTCATGCGCGGGTCACCCTCGGCTCACCGGCGGCTCACCCAGCCGTGGACCCGACGAGCTCGGGGTTCTCGACCCGCACCTTCCGGGTGACCCGGCGCTCGACCCAGAAGATCAGCAGCGGGATCAGGCCGGCGACGAGCATCAGCACGGTGAAGCCGATCGTCCACCGCGCCCGCCGGGCCAGCAGGAACGCGACCACCACGTAGATCATGAAGACCCAGCCGTGGACCAGCCACACGATGCTGGCGGACTCGCCGAACCGCTGCAGCCCGCTGTCCTCGGTCGCGAGGTACTTCAGCGGCGCGGCGACCAGCGAGGCGAAGGCGAGCAGCACCCCGACGATCGTCGCGAGCACCCGGTAGGTGTTGAACAGGTTCTTCACGAGGCCACCCTACGGACCGATGCCCGAGGGCTCGTCGGCCCGCTCCCCGGCCGCCCCGGCTCCGGCGACCTCGTCGGGCTCCTCGGTCACCCAGCGCCACCAGATGAACAGCGCGAACGCGCCGAAGAACCACCACTCGATCGCGTAGAGCAGGTTGCGCAGGCCGGTGAGCGCGTCGACCTGGGGCAACTGCTCGAGCGAGGCGGGCTCGAGTCCGGGCCCGGGCGTCTGCGCGACGCCGTAGGCGCCGTACAGGTCCTGGTCGACGTGCTGGATGACGTCGGCGATGCGCAGCTGCGGGAGGACGTCGTCGGCGGGGTCGTCGTCGGGCTGCCCGGTGCCCTCCGGCGGCTGCAGCCAGGCCTGGAGGTCCGCCGTCCCGCTCGGCGCCTCGGGGGCGTCAGCGGGGTCGGCCACCCAGCCTCGGACCACCGGGAGCGCCGGGGCGTCGGCCGACCCGACCGCCAGCGGCGTCACCACCCAGTAGCCCTCGTGACCTTCGTGCTCACGGCCGGAGACGTAGACGGTGCCGGCGCCGACCCAGGTGCCCGACACGGTCACCGGCTGCCCGATGCTGTCCCCCGGGAACGGGTCGTCGGGTCCGATCACCTCGGCCAACGGGAGCGGCTCGGCGTGGGTCAGGTCCCGGGCCTCGATCCGGCGGTGCTCCTGCCAGGCGCCGAGCTGCCAGAAGCCCAGGCCGACGGCGACGCCGACCAGCACCAGGGCGAGCAGATGCGCCGCCCAGAAACGCGGGGCGAGCGTCCGGGGCACGACGCCAGCGTACGCAGCGGGCCACCCCACGCGACCGCCGGCCGGCATTGGTCAATCTGGTCTGACCACTTGACCACCGGCCACCCCCGTGCCTACGCTGCCCGGGATGCCCCTGCAACCCGTGAACCGCCGCTCGGTTCCCGACGAGGTCTTCGACCAGGTCCTCTCCGAGGTGGTCGACGGCGGCATCGGCGCGGGTGAGGCGCTGCCCAGCGAGCGCCGCCTCGCGGAGGTGCTCGGCGTCTCCCGGCCCGCGGTCCGCGAGGCGCTGCAGCGGATGGCGCAGACCCGGTTGCTCGACGTGCGCCACGGCGGCGCGACGACGGTGCGCGACTTCCGGCGGTACGGCGGCCTCGACCTGCTCCCCCGTCTCCTGGTGCGCCGCGGCGAGCTCGACCCGGCCGTGGCGCGCAGCATCCTCGAGGCCCGGCTGGTGGTCGGCCCCGGGGTGGCCGCCCTGGCGGCCGAGCGCGGCGGGCCCGCCCTCGAGCCGGTGCTCGCCGAGACGGTCGCTGCGCTCGAAGGCACCGAGGACGGCATCGAGCGGCAGCGGCACGCCCTGGCGTTCTGGGACCTGGTCGTCGACGCCGCCGACTCGATGGTGTTCCGGCTGATGTTCAACAGCCTGCGGGCGGCCTACGAGCCGGCCCTCGAGGCGCTGGCCGCGCTGATGGCCGAGGAGGTCGGCCAGGTCGGGGCCTACCGGCTGCTGACGGCCGCGATCGGGGCCGGCGATCCCGAGACGGCGCGGGCGGCGGCCGACCGGGTGCTGCGCCCGGCCACCACCAGCCTGCTCACCGCCCTCGCCGCACTGGACTCGGACCAGGAGGACTCATGACGAAGTCGCAGAGCCCGATTGCCTCGGGGGAGGTCGAGCGGCTCGCCGCCCAGCGGGTGGCCGCCGACGAGCAGCGGATCACCGGCTCCCGGCGGACGAACGTCTCGCTCGGCCAGGCCTGGCGGTCGTTCTGGCGCCATCCCTCGCCATGGATGATGGCCAGCTGCATCGTGGCCTCGCTCCTCGCTCGGGTGCTGGTGGGCGGCGGAGCCTGGTGGGAGCTGCTGGTCCCGGTCGGCCTGGTCGCCACGCTGCCGGTCGTCGAGTGGGTGGTGCACGTCGGGATCCTGCACTGGCGGCCCCGCCACGTCGGCCCGGTCACGCTCGACCCGCTGCTGGCCCGCAAGCACCGTGCCCATCACGCCGACCCGCGCGCGATCCCGCTGGTGTTCATCCCGTGGCAGGTCGAGCTCTGGTTGTTCCCGTCGTACGTCGCGATCGCGTGGCTGGCGATGCCGACGACGTCGAGCGCACTCACGCTGCTGGTCGCCGTCTACGCGATCATGTCGGGCTACGAGTGGACCCACTACCTGCTGCACAGCGACTACCGGCCGCGCTCGCGGTGGTACCGCTCGGTGTGGCGCAACCACCGGCTGCACCACTACAAGAGCGAGCACTACTGGTTCACGGTGACCACGGCCGGCACCGCCGACCGGCTGTTCGGGACGTACCCCGACCCGGCGGCCGTCGAGACCTCGCCGACGGTCCGGGCGCTGCACTCGCGCGAGCGGCTCTGACCCGGCTCCGTCACGCCCGGCGGGTGACCGCGCGTGCGACGGCCGCAACCGCGGCGTCGACGCCCTCGTTGCGGCCCCACGGGTGGCGCGCCGCACCACCCAGATCGTCGAGGACTCTCAGCGTCCTGCTGCGCGGCGACGGCAGCGAGTCGTCACCGGGATCGCCGCGCCACCCGAGAGCGAACGTCAGCTCGCTGATCTCGGCGCGCCAGTCCTCGGCCGGTACGCCGCTGCCGGCCACCGCGAGAGCCATCCAGCCCGCCTCGCGCTCCCACTCCTGGGTCCCCACGGGGAGCCGTTCGACGATGTGGCGCAGCAGCGCCTGCGGGTCCTGGTGGCATCGGATGGCGGCCGCCGTCGGCGCGAGCCGGCCCTTGCGAACGCTGACCAGACCGAGCAAGCGGACCGCCGCGCGCACGTTCGCGACCGGGGGGGTGGCGTCCTCACGGTTGGCCTTGCGGATCCACCAGTCCGCGATGCCGCTGCGCTCGGCGAACTTCTCGACGACGGCGGGCGGGAGGTGACCGGCGGCGGTCAGCGCGACGCCGTCGCCGATCACCTCGAGGAAGGTCCGGTAGGTCTCGGTCAGCCGGCCGGCCTCGGCGTCGGCGACCTCGATCGGCCCGTGGGAGGAGGGGCGGCTCAGCACCTGCCGCAACAGCAAGATGCCGTGCCGATCGAGCTGCGCGGCCAGCCCGGCGAGTTCGCCGCTGACCGCGACCAGCTCGGCGGCCGCGGCCGCCACAGCGGCGTCGGCGTCCTCCACCTCGAATTCGTCCGGGTGCCAGTCGAGCGGCAGCCAGGCGCGGGCGTCCTCCGCATCGTCGAAGACGTCGGGGAGCTGCCCGTCGTCGTACCCGCTGCGGACCCAGGCGGCCAGCTCCTGGTAGCCACCGAGACCGCCGCAGTCCTCGGGCGGGCAGGCCGACCGTCCTCCCGTGCAGCGGACGGTGGAAGGCGGCTCCTCGAGCACCTCCTCGACCACCAAGACGTGATCCCAGCCGTCGCCGAAGTCGTACTCGTACCAGAGCTCGTCGCCGTTCTCGGCGAGCAGCTGGTCGAGCCGCACGTCGTCCTCGAGCGTGCCCTCGTCACCCTCATCGACGTCGAACTGCGTGACGAACGACGCCGAGCTGCGATCACAACCCGTCCGGAACCGGTGCAGGTGGCTGTTGGTCCACCCCATTGCCGCCTGGATCGCGGCATGGACCCGCGGCAGGCTGAGGTCGCCGGGCAGCTCCAGCCGCCGCCACACCGGAGGCTTGGCCCCGTGCAGATCCAACCGCACACGGAACCCACGGACCTGCGCCGGAGCCGTCAGCAGGGTCGGTGCCTGGTCGCGCTCGAGCTTCTCGAAGATGCTGGACACCCGCCCACTCCCCAGCGCATCGAGCACCGCGCGCACCTCAGCCGGACTGGCGTCCGCCACCAGCTGCTTCCCCAGGCTTCGGAGGTCGTTCGGTTCGGCCACGCCGCACAGTCAACCACCGCGCACGCAGGTGTCCCGACTCAACCGCGGCCATGGCGATGAGCCGGCCGATCGGCTCGGTCTTGACCCGGACGTCCGCGTGGCCAGGGCGGACGACCTCGACCCCGCTACGCGATCCAGATCGTGGGCGAGGGTGGTGGAGCCTAGGGGACTCGAACCCCTAACCCCCTGCTTGCAAAGCAGGTGCGCTACCAATTGCGCCAAGGCCCCGGGTGGTCTCGACGACCATGGGTTTGGATCAGGCTGGCTGGACCGAGCGGGCTGGGCTCAGGCCCGGTCGACCGGGTCGGTCGCCTCGGCCCAGAGCGCCTGCTCCTGCTTGCTCTCGTCGAGCTTGCGCTTGGCGAAGACGGCACCGCCGACGGCCAGCAGGAGGAACAGGATCTTCTTCATCTGGACTCCCTATGGCTCCGGGGATGGTCCCCCCGTGGCCGGATCCGAGGGGTTTCAAAGGGGGGCGAAGCCCCCCTTTGTGAGTGGGCCTAACAGGACTTGAACCTGTGACCTCTTCCTTATCAGGGAAGCGCTCTAACCGTCTGAGCTATAGGCCCGGGACCGAGGGGGAACACTACCGGACCTCGATCGGGTCCGACAAAACGAGGTGCCCTCAGCGGTCTCGGCTCAGCGGTCGTCCTCGGCCAGGGTCAGCTCGACCCCGCCGACGAGTGCCGCGGACATGTTGTAGAGGAACGCGCTGAGGGTCGCGATCGCGGTGATCAGGACGACGTCGACCACCGAGACGAGCATCGTGAAGCCCATCACGCGGGACAGGCCCACGTACTTCTCGACGTCCCAGTTCGCCGCGTCCTCGCCGCCGACGACATCGCGGACGGTGTCGTTGATCGAGTCCCAGACGCCGGCGGCCGCGAGGACCGACCAGATGATGAAGACCGCGACGACGGCGACGACGGCGAATGCGACCGCGAGGAGGAAGGCGGTCTTCATCACCGACCACGGGTCGACCCGCGTCAGGCGGAGCCGGGCCCGCCGTGGCGGCCGGCCGCCGGCCGCCGCCTTCGCCGCGGCCTGGCGCGACTCGGGTTGCGCGTTCGCGCGGTGCTCGTCGGCGGCGTTGCTCAGCTTGGCCGAGATGCGTTCGCCGAGAGGTGCGCGTACGGCGGTGTCCTGGCGGTCGGTCATCAGCCGTCACTCTCCCCGGGGTCGGGCTCGGTGTCTCCCTCGGTCCTCGCCACGTCAGACGCGGCAGACCCGTCGATTGTTGCATCCGTACCCGCATCGGCCGACTCGTCAACCTCGCCGCCCTCGGCGCCGCCCTCGTCAAGAGCGGACTCGTCGAGCTCGTCCAGCTCGTCGTCGCCGTTGGCCTCGACCGACCGGGCGACCACCGCCACCGAGTCCCCCTTCTTGGGCGTCACGAACTTCACGCCCATCGTCGAGCGCCCGGTGGGCCGGAAGTTCTCGTCGATCGGGCTGCGCACCACCTGGCCACCGGACGTGATCGAGAGGATCTCGTCGCCGTCCTCGACGATGAACGCGCCGACCAGCTCGCCGCGGTCCTCGTTCGCGAGCTTCATCGCGCGGATGCCGATGCCGCCACGCGACTGGACGCGGTACTCGGGGATCTGGGTGCGCTTGGCGAAGCCGCCGTCGGTGATCGTGAAGACGTACTGCGGGTGCAGGCCGAACCACTGACCGCGGGTCTCGGCCATCTCCTCGACCGACTCGCCCGACGCCTCGGCGGCCTCCTCGGCCTCGACCTGGGCGGCGCGGATCACCGACATCGACAGCAGCGAGTCGCCGTCGCGGAACTTCATGCCGGTCACGCCGCCGGTCGCGCGACCCATCGGCCGCAGCTGGCTGTCGTCGGCCTGGAACCGCACCGACTGACCCTTGCGGGAGACCAGCAGGATGTGGTCCTCGGGGTTGACCAGCTCGGCGCCGATCAGCTCGTCGTCCTCGCTGCGGAAGTTGATCGCGATGACGCCGGCCTGGCGCGGGCTGTTGTAGTCGCCCAGCCGGGTCTTCTTCACCAGGCCGTCGCGGGTCGCGAGCACGAGGTACGGCGCCTGGTCGTAGTCACGGATCGCCAGCACCTGCGCGATGTTCTCGTCGGGCTGGAAGCTGAGCAGCCCCGCCACGTGCCCACCCTTGGCGTCGCGCGACGCCTCGGGGAGGTTGTAGGCCTTGGTGCGGTAGACGCGGCCGGCCGTGGTGAAGAACAGCAGCCAGTGGTGGTTGGTCGTCGCGATGAAGTGCTCGACGACGTCGTCGCCGCGCAGCGTCGCGCCGCGCACGCCCTTCCCGCCGCGCCGCTGGGTGCGGTACTGGTCGGCCCGGGTGCGCTTGGCGTACCCACCGCGGGTGATCGACACGACGAGCTCCTCGTCGGGGATCAGGTCCTCCATCGACAGGTCGCCGTCGGCCGCGATGATCTGCGAGCGCCGGTCGTCGCCGTACCGCTCCACGATCTCCGCGAGCTCGTCGGCGACGATCTGCCGCTGGCGTGCGACGTTGGCCAGGATGTCCTTGAGGTCGGCGATCCGCGCCTCGATCTCGGCGAGGTCGTCGATGATCTTCTGGCGCTGCAGCGCGGCGAGCTGGCGCAGCTGCATGTCGAGGATCGCGGTCGCCTGGACCTCGTCGATGTCGAGGAGGGCGATCAGGCCCTCGCGCGCCTCGGCCACGTCGGGGGAGCGCCGGATCAGGGCGATCACCTCGTCGAGCATGTCCAGCGCCTTGACCAGGCCACGCAGCACGTGGGCGCGCTTCTCGGCCTCGGCGAGGCGGTACTCGGTGCGGCGCCGGATGACGTCGATCTGGTGGGTGACCCAGTTGCTGATGAACTGGTCGATCGCCAACGTGCGCGGCACCCCGTCGACCAGGGCCAGCATGTTCGCGCTGAAGTTGGTCTGCAGCTCGGTGTGCTTGAGCAGGTTGTTCAGCACCACCCGGGCGACCGCGTCGCGCTTGAGCACGACGACCAGCCGCTGGCCGGTGCGGTCGGAGGTGTCGTCGCGGACGTCGGAGATGCCCTGGACCTTGCCGGAGTCGGCGAGCTCGGCGATCTTCAACGCCAGGTTGTCCGGGTTGACCATGTACGGCAGCTCGGTGATCACCAGGTTGGTGCGGCCCTTGGCGTCCTCGTCGACCTCGATGACCGCCCGCTGGGTGATCGATCCCCGGCCGGTGCGGTAGGCCTGCTCGATGCCCTGGCGACCGACGATTAGCGCGCCGTTGGGGAAGTCGGGGCCCTTGATCCGCTCGATCAGCGCGTCCTGCAGCTCCTCGCGGGTCGCGTCCGGGTGCTCCAGCGCCCAGCGGGCGCCCTCGGCGACCTCGCGCAGGTTGTGCGGCGGGATGTTGGTGGCCATGCCCACCGCGATGCCGGCCGAGCCGTTGACGAGCAGGTTCGGGAACCGCGCGGGCAGCACCACCGGCTCCTGGGACCGGCCGTCGTAGTTGGGCTGGAAGTCGACGGTGTCCTCGTTGATGTCGCGGACCATCTCCATGGCCAGCGGCGCCATCCGGCACTCCGTGTACCGCATGGCGGCGGCGGAGTCGTTGCCCGGCGAGCCGAAGTTGCCCTGGCCGTGGATCAACGGCGCCCGCATCACCCACGGCTGCGCGAGCCGGACCAGGGTGTCGTAGATCGCGGTGTCGCCGTGCGGGTGGTACTGACCCATGACGTCGCCGACGACGCGCGAGCACTTGGAGAACCCGCGGTCGGGGCGGTAGCCGCCGTCGTACATCGCATAGAGCACGCGGCGGTGGACCGGCTTGAGGCCGTCGCGTACGTCGGGCAGCGCTCGGCCGACGATGACGGCCATGGCGTAGTCGATGTAGGCGCGCTGCATCGACGTCTGGAGCTCGACCGGCTCGATGCGGCCGCCCGGGCCGCCGCCGTCCGAGGGGGGAGTGCTGCCGCCGTCGGTGGGGGTCTCGGTCACGATGCTTCTTTCTGGTCGCTTCTACTGGTATCTAGCGCTCTTCCTAGACGGCTAGATATCCAGGAATCGGACGTCCTTGGCGTTGCGCTGGATGAAGGAGCGGCGCTGCTCGACGTCCTCACCCATGAGGATCGAGAAGATCTCGTCGGCGTGCGCCGCGTCGTCGAGCGTGACCTGGAGCATCAGCCGCTGCTCCGGGTCCATGGTGGTCTCCCACAGCTCCTTGGCGTTCATCTCGCCCAGACCCTTGTAGCGCTGGACCGGGTTCTCCTTCGGCAGCTTCTTGCCGGCCTCCTGGCCCGCGCGCAGCAAGGCGTCGCGCTCGGCGTCGGAGTAGACGAACTCGTGCTCGTGCGGCTTGTTCCAGCGCAGCCGGTACAGCGGCGGCTGGGCCATGTAGACGTAGCCGCCTTCGATCAGCGGCTTCATGAACCGGAACAGCAAGGTGAGCAGCAGGGTGTTGATGTGGTGGCCGTCGACGTCGGCGTCGGCCATCAGCACCACCTTGTGGTAGCGCAGCTTCTCGATGTCGAACTCGTCCTGGATGCCGGTGCCCAGCGCCGAGATGATCGACTGGACCTCCTGGTTGCTCAGGACCTTGTCGATGCGGGCCTTCTCGACGTTGAGGATCTTGCCGCGGATCGGGAGGATCGCCTGGATCCGGGGGTCCCGGCCCTGGCGGGCCGACCCACCGGCGGAGTCACCCTCGACGATGAACACCTCGCACTCGGCGGGGTTGGTCGACTGGCAGTCCGAGAGCTTGCCGGGCAGGCCACCGCCACCGAGCAGACCCTTGCGGGAGCGAGCCAGGTCGCGGGCCTTGCGCGCCGCGATCCGGGCGGACGCCGCGGCCTGGGCCTTGCGGACGATGTCGCGGCCCTCGGCCGGGTTCTGCTCGAGCCAGGCGCCGAGCTGGTCGTTGACCAGTCGCTGCACGAAGCCCTTGGCCTCGGTGTTGCCGAGCTTGGTCTTGGTCTGGCCCTCGAACTGGGGTTCACCGAGCTTGATCGAGATGATCGCGGTCAGGCCCTCGCGGATGTCGTCACCGGAGACCCGGTCCTCCGGCTTCTTCATCAGCCCCCACTCGAACCCCCAGTTGTTGACCAGGGAGGTGAGCGCGGCGCGGAACCCCTCCTCGTGGGTGCCGCCCTCGTGGGTGTTGATGGTGTTGGCGAAGGTGTGGACCGACTCCGAGAAGGAGGTGTTCCACTGCATCGCCACCTCGAGGCTCATGTGGTTCTCGACCGACTCCGGCGTCTCCGCCTCGAACGCGATCACCGTCGGGTTCGCGGCGGTCTTGCGGCGGTTGAGGTGCTCGACATAGTCGATCAGGCCGCGGTCGTACTTGAAGATCTGCTCGAGCGCGCCGCCCTCCCCACGCTTGATCGCGTCGTGCCCGGCGTCGTCGATCCCCCCGCGGTGATCCGGGTCGACGGTGTCGTCCTCGACCGCGTCGACGATCTCGGCGGCCGCCGGGCGCTCGTCGCGTACGACGATCTCCAGGCCCTTGTTGAGGAAGGCGTACTCGCGGATCCGCGAGGTGATGGTCTCCAGCGAGTGGGTCGTGGTCTCGAAGATGTCGGGGGAGGCCCAGTACGTGATCGTGGTGCCGGTGCCCTCGTCGGGCTCCACCGGCCGGACCTGCTCGAGCTCGCCGTCGGGCACACCGGCCGAGAAGCTCTGCCGCCACAGGTGGCCGCGGTTCTTGACCTCGGCGACCAGGCGGGTGGAGAGGGCGTTCACCACCGAGACGCCGACGCCGTGCAGGCCGCCGGAGACCTTGTAGCCGCCGCCGCCGAACTTGCCGCCGGCGTGGAGCACGGTCAGGGCCAGCGTGAGCGCCGGCAGCTCCTGTCCCGGCGCGGTGCCGGTCGGGATGCCGCGCCCGTTGTCCTCGACGCGGATGCCGCCGTCGGCCAGGAGCGTCAGCACGATGCGGTCGCAGTAGCCCGCGAGCGCCTCGTCGACCGCGTTGTCCACGATCTCCCAGATCAGGTGGTGCAGGCCGCGCTCACCGGTCGAGCCGATGTACATCCCGGGACGCTTGCGAACGGCTTCGAGGCCCTCGAGGACCTGGATGGCCGAGGCGTCGTAGTCGACCCCGTTGGGGCGACGGTCGGTGGCCTCTGCGGCGGCTGTGCCGGAGCCGCCCTCCGCCGGGTTCTCGATCGGGGTCTCGTCCGACACACACACCTCTTCGCGACGGGCCGCCCCGAGCAGCGTCGGGGAGGCGTGGACACACACGCACCTGGGACACGCACTGAACATGCGCAGGGTCGTCGCACGACAGGCTGACGACCCGACGTCCATAATAGCGCTCTGAGGGCCGTATCCCACGTGCACACCCGCTCAGCTGGGGACAACCAGCGCGAAAACTGTGCCCTGCGCGGCTCGTGAGGGCCTCCGGGAGCGCCGAGCAGGGGTGGTGGTGGGTCCCTATACGTCCGGAGGCGCCCCAGATCGGCACATCCGGGCTGGTCGAGCCCCGATCGCCCCGGGCGGACCTCAGCCGTAGGTGTCTCGTGGCCCGCGACCGTCGCGGACCGAACGCGGGCCCTTCTTCCACGTCGGACCGTGCGGGCCGAGCACCTCGATGACGGTCACGGTCCCGTGGCCGAGCTCCTCGTTGAGACGGCGGACCACGGTCGGGGCCAGCAGTCGCAGCTGGGTCGCCCAGGCCGTCGAGTCGGTGCGCACGACCAGTCGACCGTCGGTGAAGGACTCCGGGGTCGTGTGCCGGGCGACCTCGGCGCCGACCAGCTCGGCCCAGCGGCCGAAGACCCCGTGCACCCGCAGGTCCAGCTCCCAGCCGTGGTCGTCGACCAGGCGGCTGAGCGTCGCGTCGAGCAGCTGCGGGTCCCGGTCGTCGGGATGGGCCCCGGAGGCCCGGCCCCGCCGGGGGGTGTCCTTCTTGCGCAGCCTCTTGCGCGCGGCCGGGGTGGACCGCGCGGTCGCGCGGGTCAGCGCCTTGGCCAGGTCGAGGCCGTCGTCGTGGTGCTCGGGTGCCTCCGCCCCCCCTGCCGGCGCCGGCAGGTCCGCGGGCTGCGAACCGAGCGGCTCGTCACTGCTCACGGAGGACCTCGCCGTTCCCGACTGCGAAGCGGGCGCCGGCGAGGCCGGCCGGGACGTCGGCCGCGACGGCCGCCGTGACGAGCACCTGCTCGGCGCCGGCCACGAGGTCGGCGAGCTGGGCGCGGCGTTCGGTGTCCAGCTCGGCGAAGACGTCATCGAGGATCAGGATCGGGTCGTCACCGTCGGCGCGGAGCAGGTCGTACGCCGCGAGCCGCAACGCGAGCGCGAACGACCACGACTCGCCGTGCGAGGCGTAGCCCTTCACCGGGAGCCGGCTGTCGGGACTGCCGTGGCCGAGCGTCAGCAGCAGCTCGTCGCGGTGCGGGCCGACGAGCGAGACCCCGCGGTCGAGCTCGTCACCGCGACGCCGTTCCACCTCGGCGAGCAGCGCCTCGACCAGGTCGTCGCGGCCAGTGCGCCCCTCGAGGTCGAAGGACGGCTTGTAGTCGATCTCGGCGTCGTCGCGGGTGGCCCCACGTGCGACGGTCTCGTAGGCCTTACCGACGTACGGCCGCAGCGCCTCCACCAGGGCGAGCCGCTCGGCCAACAGCTCGGCACCGGTGCGGGCCAGGTGCGCGTCCCACACGGCAAGCGTGTCCAGGGCGACCGACCGACTGGGGGGCCCAGAGGTAGCAGAGCCTCCCGTGCGTCCCTCGGGGGGTCCCTCGGGGCGTCCTTCGGGGGGTCCAAGGGGGGCGAAGCCCCCCTTGCGTGCGAAGCCCCCCTTGCGTGCGAAGCCCCCCTTGCGTGCTGTCTTGAGGAGCGTGTTGCGCTGCCGCAGGACCCGGTCGTAGTCGGCACGCACTCCCGCGAGCCGGGGCACGCGCAGCACCAGCAGGTCGTCGAGGAAGCGGCGCCGGTCGGCCGGGTCGCCCTTGACCAGGGTCAGGTCCTCCGGGGAGAACACGACCGTGCGCACCAGCCCCACGAGATCGCGGGCCCGGGGGAGCGGGGAGCGGTTCACCCGGGCGCGGTTCGACCGGCCGGGGTTGAGCTCGACCTCGAGCACCGCCGTACGCCCGTCGCGCACGACCGCGGCCCGCACCACGGCCTGGTCCGCGCCGGCCCGCACCAGCGGGGCGTCGCTGGCGACGCGGTGCGAGCTCAGCCGGGAGAGGTAGTCGATCGCCTCGACGAGGTTGGTCTTGCCCTGTCCGTTGCGGCCGATGAACGCCGTGACGCCCGGGGACAGCTCGACCTCGGCCGTGGCGTAGGACCGGAAGTCGTGGAGCGAGAGGTGCGCGACGTACACAGGTGGCTCGGTCGGCCTAGCCGGGGTTGGCGTCGCCGCCGACCGGCGGCTCCGTGTGTACGGCGTGCCCGCCGAACTGGTTGCGCATCGCGGCGACCGCCTTCATCGCCGGGCTGTCGTCCTGGCGGGAGGTGAAGCGGGCGAAGAGGGACGCAGCGATCACGTGCATCGGGACCGCGTTGTCGATCGCGGCCTGCACCGTCCACCTGCCCTCACCCGAGTCGTCGGCGTAGCCGGTGATCTGGTCGAGGTGCCCGTCCTCCTCGAGGGCGGTGACCAGGAGGTCGAGGAGCCAGGACCGGATGACGGTACCGGAGCGCCAGGAGTCGAACACCTCGGTCACGTTGTCGACCAGGTCGACCTTCTCCAGCAGCTCCCAGCCCTCGGCGTAGCTCTGCATCATGGCGTACTCGATGCCGTTGTGGACCATCTTCGCGAAGTGGCCCGCGCCGACCTTCTTGCCTGCGTGCACGAAGCCGCCCTCGTCCGGCTTGAGCGCGTCGAACGCGGGCTGCACCTTCGCGACGTCCTCGTCGGAGCCGCCGCACATCAGGGCGTAGCCGAACTTCGCGCCCCACACGCCGCCCGAGACTCCGCAGTCGACGAAGCCGACGCCCCGCTGGGCGAGGAGGTCGGCGTTCTCCTGGTCGTCGGTCCACTTGCTGTTGCCGCCGTCGACGACCAGGTCACCCTCGTCGAGCAGCTCGCCCAGCCGGCGGATCGTCTCCCGTGTCGGGTCGCCGGCGGGAACCATCACCCAGACCACCTTGGGGGAGGGCAGCTGTTCGACCATCGCCTCGAGGCTGTCGACGTCGGCGAGATCGGGGTTGCGGTCGAAGCCCACCACCGTGTGGCCGGCATCGCGCAGCCGGGTGCGCATGTTGCCGCCCATCTTGCCGAGGCCGACGAGTCCGATGTGCATCGCAGTTCCTCCCTGCCGTGGCGCGGTCGGCCCCAGCCTAGGGCCCGTACCCGAACGGCCCAGCGAGCGCGTGGCCCTAGGAGAGCAGGCGGCGCGGCATCAGCAGGTAGCGGAATGACGAGTCGGTGTCGTCGCCGTCGACCGCGCCGCTGATCACCACCGGCTTGGAGGCCTGGGTGAAGGCGAGCTCGACCACCGGCTGGTCGATGGCGGTCAGGCCGTCGAGCAGGAACTGCGGGTTGAAGCCCGTGGTGATGTCCTCACCGTCGATGGTCGCCTCGATCGACTCCGAGGCCTGGGCCTCGTCGCCCGACCCGGCGTCGAGGGTCAGTACGCCGTCGCTGAAGGCGAGCTGGACCGCGGTGTTGCGCTCGGCGACCAGCGCCACCCGCTTCACCGACTCGACGAGCGCGGCCTTGTCGACCAGCGCCGTGGTCTGGTGCTCGTTCGGGAACAGGCTGCGGACCTTCGGGAACTCGCCGTCGAGCAGCCGGGTCGTGGTCCGACGCAGTCCGCCGGGACCATGGCCCTCGAAGCCGATGATGCCCTCGCCGGAGCCGGTGGTCGCCAGCGCGATCGTGACCTCGCCGCCCCCGGTCAGGGACTTGGCGGTGTCGCCGAGGACCCGTGCCGGGACCAGGGCGGCCGCCGACTCGTCCGGGGTCCGCGGACTCCACTCCAGCTCCCGGTGGGAGAGGCGGAACCGGTCGGTGGCGAGCAGCGAGATGGTCGAGCCGTCGATCTCGATCCGCACGCCGGTGAGCACGGGCAGCATGTCGTCGCGACCCGCCGCCGTCACGGCCTGGGCGACGGCGTGTGCAAAGGCCTCGCTCTGCACGGTGCCGGTCGCCGCGGGCATGCTCGGCAGGGACGGGTAGTCGTCAACCGGCATCGTCTGCAGGCTGAACCGCGCCGAGCCACAGGTCAGCGACACCCGGGCCCCGTCGAGGACCATCTCGACGGGCTTCGCGGGCAGGCTCCGGCAGATGTCGGCGAGCAGTCGGCCACTGACCAGGGCCTGCCCCTCGTCGCTCACCTCGGCCGTCAGGGTGGCCCGGGCGGAGGTCTCGTAGTCGAAGGTGGAGAGCACCAGGCCGTCGTCGCTCGCCTCGACGAGCAGGCCGGCGAGGACGGGGACGCTGGGACGGACCGGGAGGCTGCGGGCAGCCCAGGCGACGGCATCGGCGAGCACGTCGCGCTCGACGCGGAACTTCACGATGGTTCCTTCGGGTCGGCTCGGTGGAGCGAGGGTTGAGCGGGGGTTGAACGGGGGTGGGAGAAGTGCACGTTCTGGGCTCTGCATCCTGCCATGCGGCGCCGGCGCGCGGGAGTTGTCCCCAGGATGGGGCCCGGATGGATGTTCACCGAGGATCGATCTGTCTGGAGGTAGGTGGGAGTCGTAGCGTCGGTGGATTCTGTGGAGAAGTGTGGTTCGTGCAGGTCAGCGGCCGGTTCCGCGGTGCACAGGGGCTGTGGAACGACAAATGAACGAATCGGCGGTGGTGTGGAGCGCGGCGGCGGGCCGGCCGCGGGTACGTCGTTCGTCCACACCCTGTGCTCAGGATCGGGCCGGTGGCCCACAATCGATCCACAGGCGTCGAGGTCACCGGTAGCGAGCGGTACGGAGCCGCTGTGGGCCGCCGTGGGGCCGCCGTGGGGCCGCGGTGGGTGGGTCAGGACTGGCGGGCCTGCAGCTTGACCCGGTTGGTGAGCTCGCTGACCTGGTTGAACACCGCCCGGCGCTCGGCGAGGAGCTGGTTGATCTTGCGGTCGGCGTACATGACCGTCGTGTGGTCCCGGTTGCCGAACTGGGCGCCGATCTTGGGCAGGGAGAGGTCGGTGAGCTCGCGGCACAGGTACATCGCGATCTGGCGGGCCATCACCAGGTGCCGGCCGCGGCTGGGACCGGTGAGCTCGTCGATCGACAAGCCGAAGTACGCCGCGGTCTGCGCGATGATCAGCGCCGCGGTGATCTCCGGCTCGCCGCCCTCGGGGATCAGGTCCTTCAGGACGATCTCGGCCAGGGTCATGTCGACCTCCTGGCGGTTGAGGTTCGCGAACGCGGTGACCCGGATCAACGCGCCCTCGAGCTCGCGGATGTTGGTCTGGATCTTCGAGGCGATGAACTCGAGCACGTCCGGGGGCGCGGTGAGGCGGTCCATGGCGGCCTTCTTGCGCAGGATCGCGATCCGGGTCTCGAGGTCGGGCGGCTGGACGTCGGTGATCAGGCCCCACTCGAACCGGTTGCGCAGCCGGTCCTCGAGTGCCTCGAGCCGCTTGGGCGCGCGGTCGGAGGTCAGCACGATCTGCTTGTTCGCGTTGTGCAGGGTGTTGAACGTGTGGAAGAACTCCTCCTGGGTCTGGGTCTTGCCCTCCAGGAACTGGATGTCGTCGATCAGCAGGACGTCGACGTCTCGGTAGCGGCGCTTGAACCGGTCCTGCCGGTCGTCGCGGATCGCGTTGATGAACTCGTTGGTGAACTCCTCGCTGGACACGTAGCGCACCTTGGCGCCGGTGTAGAGCGAGCGCACGTAGTGCCCGATGGCGTGCAGGAGGTGGGTCTTGCCGAGCCCGGAGTCGCCGTAGACGAGGAGCGGGTTGTACGCCTTGCCGGGCGCCTCCGCGACCGCGACGGCAGCAGCGTGCGGGAACCGGTTCGACGAGCCGATGACGAAGGTCTCGAAGGTGTACTTCGGGTTGAGCCGGGTCTCCAGGGAGCTGGGGCGGGCGCCGAGGTCGGGCTCGGGCGCGGGCGGCACCGGCACGACCGCGCTCCGCTCGGCAGCCGAATTTGTCGACATATCGTCATATCGGTTTAGAGACTGAGTGGTTCGCCTGGTGATCGGCGCCTGTCCGGGCGCCTCCGGATGGCCGCCGCCGGCCAGGTCGGTGCCCGAGTCGGTGCGGCCGGTGGCGGAGTCGGTGCGGTCGCCCGGGGCGACCGGTGCGTCCTCGAGCTGAGGGTTGACGGTGACGGCGATCCGGATCTCGCGGCCGAAGCGCACGGTGAGCGCGTCCTCGAGCTGGGCGCGCAGCCGGCCCTCCAGCTGGTTGCGGGTGAAGTCGTTGGGGACCGCGACGATCGCGGTGCTCTCGTGCAGCGTGACCGGCTCGCTGGCGCGCAGCCAGGCCCGCTGGTTGGGCTGCAGGTCGTTCACCACGCCGCGCCAGGCGACGCCGAGGTCCGAGGTGCTCTGGTCCACCGCTCCTGCTTTCTGAGTCATCTCCCGGTCGTCTTGCCCGTCGCCGGGGATCCCCATCGTGGGGGACGTCTCGCCGGCCCCGCCGGAGAACCGGTGGCCCCGCGGCGTCTTGTTGCGTCCACAACTTT